>NZ_PIOK01000009.1:0-110215 GCF_002810515.1 Klebsiella sp. D-Nf1 | reverse complement strand
TTCTTGCCAAAAATGTCTGGGAAGAAGCCTCGTTTTAAGGTCTTAAAATCCTCAAGCAAACTAACCTTCAGGTCTGGTTTAATTCTGAAGGTCGGCTCTAAAAATTTAGTGTAACTTTCACGATTCCATTCTACCTTCATCTAAGGACCTTAATGAAGAGAGAAGTTGGCAAAGACATCCTCATCGATGAGGCCTGTCTGAGATTCGATAACATTAACCTCGTTAAAACACTGATCAAGAATCATCAGTACGTCAGACACGGCAAGTCGATACTCGGTAATGACATGGCTGAGTTTTTTCAGATAAGGATGAGGCTGAGCCGCTTCGTTGGTGAATTTGTTAACAACAAACTCCAGGCTACGGATAACACCGACGACATTCTGCAAGCCCTCGTAATCGCTTTCACTGTAGTGTTCCAGGATTTGTTCAGCGGTTAACCCACAGAGAATGCGAGCAATTTGAACATGTTTAGCCGTAAGCAAAGTCAATTTTTCTTCAAAATTAACCAGCTCTGACGCCACGTCATGCTCTTGTACGGGTATGCCTTCGGTCTTAACATAATCCCGTTCAGTAAAGCCCGTATACTTTGCTGTAGGAGTAAGCGTACCTCTAAACCGTTTGTACGCACGCACCTCTAAAACGATTCGCCCAGAAGTTTTGGCTTTAGACTTAGGCTTATCATTTAAAAAGCGTGAAACACTAGAGGTCACAGTAGCAAGGGTGTTGCTAACGACGCTCAAATCTTCCAAGCAATTTTCTAAATGCATAAAACCTCTTTACAGCTAAATGGCTCGTACCTAAGTGTACGCTCTGTTATCAAAAGCGACAAATCAAAACGGCCCCAAACGGAGCCGTATTGTATTACAGAGTGCTTGCGAAAGCAGCAAATTCTGCGTAACCGCCGATTGGAACATCGTCCAAAAACACCTGGGGAATGGTTTCTACCGGCTTCCCAACCATGTCACTCAGCTTTTGTTTATCGATCCCGGCAGCGACAATATCGATGTACTGATATTCACCATATCCATGCCCCTGCAGCTGCTTCGCCAGCTCAACGGCTCGCTTGCAGAAGGAGCAATTTTCTCGTCCATAAATCACAAAGTTCATTGTTTTCTCTCGTTTATCCTCGGAGAACTGGGGGTTGCGGCCGATCTCAGAACCAGGTGGATAGTAGCCGGCCACACCGAACGGCAAAGGTAAGAATTCTTTCTTGGTTTCCATATCTTCCTTATTAAGATAGAGATGTGATGTTTTCTTCCGTCCTGTGCAGTGCCATGCCGATGTTCGATACATGTGCTGGCGGCGCCATTTCCTCGAACACGGTCTGCAGGTGGTCTTTGATGCTAGCCCATTGGGCTTCTGTCGGCCGATCGTCGCCCAACTCAGCGAACCCCTGCAGCCAATACACAAATTGCTCTGGTGTCATATATGCCTCAAAAGTCTTTGTTACAGATAGGCTTGAAGCGCCACTTTACACAGCTCTGAGCGCACGCAATCTTCGGCCGTGAACTCAATGAGCCCTACCTGGCGAGATGGCTGGAACCGCTGCAGGGCGTCCTCAAGACCAGATTTAACATTACCCGGCAGGTCGCATTGGGTTACATCACCATTCACGATGACCGTTACGTTCTCACCCATCCGAGTTAGGAACATCTTCATTTGTGACGCCGTCACGTTCTGGGCCTCATCGAGGATGACCACAGCGTTTTCGAACGTGCGACCGCGCATGTATGCGAAGGGTGCGATCTCGACTTTGGCCACCTCTGGTTTGAGGCAGTATTCGAGAAATGAAGCGCCCAGGCGTTTCTGCAGCACATCGTAGACGGGACGAAAGAACGGAGCGAACTTCTCGGCCATATCGCCAGGCAGGAAGCCCAAATCCTCTTCTGCCTGCAGTACAGGGCGCGTAACGATAATTCGGTCTACTTCCTTATTGAGTAATCGCTGCGCCGCGACAGCCGTCGCCAGGAAGGTTTTACCGCAGCCGGCTTCGCCAGTGGCGAACGTCAGTGCTTTGCTATCAAGGGAGATAAGATAGTGGGCCTGGGCCTCATTGCGTGCCTCTATGGGGGAAGTGTCACGCTTCGGTTTTGGGGGCAGAGCAGGGGCGGCGGAGGACAGCTCGTCTACGATAATAGTGTCGATCTCGTAGCCGAGAATACGCGATTTTGACTTAAGTGCCTGGCGAGCTGCGCGTCGCGCCTGTTTACGTTTGTTTCCCATATTGAGTCCTTTCAAGTGAGTAACCAGACGAACTATACCTAAAAGAGAACGCAAATGTAAGTAAGTAGTTACCTATTTACTTTTCCAGATAGAACGCGTTTTGAGTGGGTTGGGGCGCTGAGCTGTCATGAAAAACTAAAATAGCTGAAATGGTATGTTTCATTAGGTATCATACAGTTTCAAAATTAACCAAAGACACTGAAAAATGCCTGTTTTGTTAATCCTTATACTTGGGACAGTGATGATTATTTTCTGGGATACTGTTAAGGAAAACGTAGAGGTTATAGGCACGCTTGCCACTTCTCTTGCTTTTTTTGCTACTGCCTGGGCTGCATACGAGGCAAGACATAGTGCAAAAGCAGCAATGAAAGCGACCCAGCTAACGGCGGATTCACTCCTTGAAATGAAAAAAGCCTCCTTTAAGGAATGGTACGGCATATTACTTGAACAGCATAATAAATTGCTTGAGGACGTAAATAAGACCTTGCTCGCTGACAGTGAGCTTAATGTTAAATTGGGCATGAATATCATCAGGGGAATTTATTATCATGCAACAAAAAAACCTGCTTACATCAAGTATATTAACCACATAATTTTAATTTTGACGTATTTGGATAAAGATTTCTATCTACCATCATCAGCGGATAATGAAAAGAGATCTTACATAGAGCAGCTGCGCAATAGCATTAGTCCAAAAGTAAGCCTACTGATTTCTATTTTTGGTCTTAATATCGATAATAATAAAACCTACGATGCAAAGAAACTTTACAACCTCCTGAATAAATATAACTTCTTTGAAAATCAAGTTTTTTTTGAAGATGCAATATCTAAAATTCATTACTTGGATTCCTATGTTGCTGAAATTTTCAACAAAGAATATCGAAGAAACGTAGAATTTTATGTTGATAAAATGGTTCGTGGTTGTGTGCCCTCTAATATCAAAGTGTCACGTCCGCATAACAGAATTACGTTCGCAGTGTTGTGGTCGTATAACAATCCTTGCCAACAACATTTGTTGCAAATATTCAATGACTTGCCTCTACATATGAGAAATAGCATCAAGCTGAATATGGAAAAATCGGCCGAAAAAGTGGCCGAGTTCGATTCTTGGCTTCCTAATATTATCGGCTGGGAGCTTAATATATCTGGATTCAAAAATAGAGTTATCAAGGACGAAAAAGAGCTAAAAAGGCTAATAAAAATTTATATTAAACATCCTTTCAATAGCAGACTGACAGGTATCTTGTTGACTAATGGAGTTACTAATAGATTCGCTGAAGATATTGAAAGTAATCTAGATAAATATTTTTTATATAAAGCATATTTAAACCTCAATACTAATCCCATGAAAGAGGAATTGATTGACGGAATAGTGACTAAAGTTGAGGAAATGGTTGATATTTACAAATCAGAGCTCAATGCATTCAGTTTTAAATAATATATTTAGCAAAAAAGGGGCCGAAGCCCCTTTTGATTTTGCGCTGAAAAAAGTGTTGCTAAGATGCTAGAAGCTATGGTTAAAGAACGTCTGCCGTAATGTCTATCACAGCGTTGAGCGGTCTGGCCATGTTACAGGCGGAGTCTTTTCGATAAGAAAAACAAAACCAAACCGCTCAACGCTGTGTTGGCGGAGGATAATGGAATCGAACCATCATCGCTTTCGCAATGGGACGGTTTTCAAGACCGCTTGGGCGCCATGCCCTCTATCCTCCGTTCGTTGTGACGCCAGATGCTTATCTTCTGGTTGCTTCAACGAGCTGCAATTCATCACAACGGTAAGGGCATTCAGGGAATCAGATCCGTCGCGAACAGCCAAAGAGCGCGCCTTCCTTGCTGTCGTCCAAATACCCTTACCGTTGTGGCGATGGTGGGTGGATTCGAACCACCGACCAGTTGATTAACAGTCAACCGCTCTACCACTGAGCTACACCATCTAAAGTTGACACCGTCAGCCCCTGTCGATTTACGGACTTGTGGGGCTGTATCGCCGATTCACCGGTGACGTTCGCAGCAGTCCTACCAGCTTTCTGCCACTTGTGCTTTACGTTTTCACCAAACGCTTACAAGCCAAGATCTTTAAATACTCTCCGAGGGTTGAGGAGGGTTTTCATTCAGATCTACTTAGATGTATGGAATCATTTAATCGTTGTGGCCACGAGGCAGTGACAACAATGGCTATAACCAGAAGGATAATGAATCCGTGGCCACAACGTTGAGACCACTGGGACGGATTAATGTACTTGGCCCTACATGTCTGCCGGCTCTGCCTCTGTGATGCAAAAACCAGTGGTCTCAACGTTGCGTGCTGGCTCACCAAACCAGCCGGGTTACGTCGCCATTTTTAACCCAAGACTAAACGACATAAGTAACAGAAATGACGTAACAGGATAGACGGTCGGGTCTTTGGGAGCCGGGATGTGTTGGACATAATACCCAACCGCCCATTCTGTTACCTCATCGGTAAGGGCACTGATTAACCAGATGCCCTACCTGCGTTTTGCAATCACACTCGCTTAGTGTGTCCCATTTCGGTGACGAGGCTGGAAACTGACCTCGCTGGTGTTTAGCTTTTTAAGCTACTGCCAGGTACTGATTGTCGTTTGCAGTTATCTTTAAACGTTCAAACAGTCGCGTCTCAACGAAAACAAGCCAATCATAGTTGTATCAATCTAATAAGTAAATACTTACCTATTATTTCATGCGTTCGTTTGTTCCTTTTTTGATCAGAACTGGCTTCTCATCCTGCGTCCGTTGGATTGTGGCCGTGAAACGTTTTGCCTTTATGCAAAGGGTTGCACCTTCCTTCAGCTCGCCGTAACGCTGTTCAAGTAGAGATCCAAGGCACCAAAGCGTGTCATCGATACGCTTGCGACTGGCGAATCTTAAAAGCAGTAGCTTTACCAGGGACTGGCCAATCGTAAAAGCTACTGCGACACCAGAAGCCACAAAGTACAAGCCTATCCACCAGTCAAACGAGGTTAGATTGCTCATTTTGATACCCCTGTCTCGTGAACGACGCGATATACCCGCTTACCGATACGTAGTGTTTTGGTCTTCAGTTCCTGCTTGATCAAGTCATGACAGATGATGAAGCCAAGGGCGACGCCTCCAGAAAAAGACAATACGATGTATGGAATCATGTGTATTCTCCTGCTTCAATCAGTTGCTCCAGCAGCTCTCGCCCCTTATTCGTCAGCTGGTAGTTCTCCACCTTTCCTTCCGTTTCGACATTGGCCACCAGGTTCATCTGTTCGAGTTTGGCTCGCGTCTTGGGTTTCCAGTTAGCGTAGAAACATGACCATTGGCTGATTTCACGCAGGGTTTCCTTCTCTCGCTTACTCAGGACGATCATCGCCAGTCTCCTTTAGCGTGTTAGTAATGTCGATGATGCGGTATACGCGGCCACGTCTTTCCATCAGCCCGCGCTTCACGTAATCGTTAATGCTGCTGAGCGTCACCAAAGTTCCGATGACGAAGCCGACACCCAAAAAAACAATCATCCAACCGAGCATCATTCTTTATCTCCGACACGTTCTTCGGTATCGCGAAGGCATTTGGGCCACTTAAGCCGCGGATGACGCAGACTGCCATCTGGCGTGTACTCGTGAAAATTCACCTTCACAATACGGCCCATGTACTTGTCCTGGTTATGCCAGATCTCATCGAGGTAGCGATGCTTGATTCCAGAAGCGCGGACCTCGGTTCCATCTTCGAGGCGAATAACGATTTTGCCGAGGGTATGAGCAAAGCCGGCATCCGGATCTCCAGCTAGGAAGCCGATAATCTCACCATCAGCTTCGTTTTCATCTTTTAATTTCCACCAGCTGCGGGTGCGCTTGAACTCGTATACAGAATCCGGGTCTTTGCCCATATCTCCTTCTTCGTTATCGTCCAGACGCTTCATAAACCGCTCTACAAAGTCTTCATGGCTGTAGATGATGTAGAAGGGATGCATATGAATGTCAGCCGCATAATCCTGGCCGCGTGTATTTCTGAACCAGGCCACCAACAGAGAAAGACGCTGTTTCAGCTTCATACCGTTCTTCTGGTATTCAACTGTTTTAGCCTGTACGCGCCACTCTGGTAGGAAGAAATCAAAGATATGATAGGTTGCGCCAACCGCCTTCACGTTCTTCTTACGTAGCGCTGAGACTGAATTGTTAAAAGAACCTGCAGTACCTTCACCATCGAAAAAGATGTGTTTGTAGCCGGAGAGCTTGCCCAGCTCCAACATGGCAGGTTTCAGGTGATCGAGAGATGTGATCGGGTTTCCGGTACGAGACAGAAAGTTAACCTCTTCATCGTCCACGATCACTTCACAAATAACCCGAAGACCATCCAGTTTGAGGCTGCCTATCATTGGCCATCTGGCTTTGGGATTTGCCTTGAAGGGGTACTTGTCGCCTTTTTCTTTATAGGCGGTGGCCAGCTGCACCTCAAACTTCGGGATCGGGTTGTGGAACACCTTATTGCAGAGACTTATGCCGACGCCGGCTTTCGGGTCTTTCAGCAGGAACCGGCGAAATACGTCCTGACCGTCTGCACACATCGAAGCAACCAAAGACTCGACCGCAGTAATGGCTGCGTTCCCCGTAAGCTCCCGGGCAGCCAGTTTCTCCAGCAGCTCTATCGCTTTCTGATCACTGGGTACGGACTTGCTAAGTGGATCGGCCACTTTGTATTTCTTCACCCCGAAACGAACAAATGGGTTCAGCATGAGTGAAACCATTCTTTGTTCGAAGTCATCCATACTGGCCAGCGCCTCTTTCTTGGCGTTCGTTCCCATTGCTTTAATGGCGTCCAGCTTATGTTTAAGCGCGATCAGCTTCTCCATTAGTCGGTCTTCTCCTTTAAGGTTTCTTTGATAAGTTCTGAATAAATCTCGCTGGCATCCGGCAGTCGGCCAGTTTCAGCAACGGTCGAAGATTGGCGCTTCCCTTTAATTCCACTGTAGATAGATGCACTGCCTCTCTTCGGCTGCAGAGTTCTTGCTGTTCGGTTTCTTTCCTCCACCTCTTCAATGAGCGCCGGCATATCGACGAAATACAGCGACTCACCTTGCCGGATTTCCTCCACCATCATTTTCAGCGCCTGGCATTTTCCGGCCGAAATAGCGGTCGCACAGGAGGTGAACGATGACGCCGGCAGTCGCTTCTCTTTGAAGGCAATGATCGTGTGCTGACAGACGGTGTAGCTGCAGAACGAGGCATGTCCGTTAAGCTTCACTTCCGGGCAACGCAGCGAGTAGCCGTTGAGTCCAGAGATCGAAGGGATTTTTGATAAGTCAGTTTTGGTAGCCATTTCTCTAAATGATAATCTTGTACTTACTTATTACTAAGTTTAAATAAATCTGTACGGGGACACAGTACATAGTTACGGCTTACCAGGTGGCCCAGCCGGTCATCTTGTCACTTGCGGCTTCGTATCGATAAGGGGTTAGCAGGTCGTTTGCGGCATGAACGGCGTGGGATTTGGCTTCCTGAATCAGCATAGGCATTTCATTGGCCAAACGACTGATCTTACTTGCGTATTGCGCCAACACCCCATCACAGACGCGGCCAGCCTCAACGATCACGTTGATTAAATCCAGATCACTACGACACAAGTCGCAGATACGCCCATAGTCCAGCTCACGAACACGCGCTATAGCCTTGTTGTAATCTCCAGAGACAATCATTTCCAACAAGCCTGGTGGTGCCACCAGATCTACATGGCGCTTTTCAACATCGGGAGAAGTCATGATGCTGACGAAAGCCTCTCCTACTGTCTCGCATTTGCTTTCTACGGCTCTTAGAGTCACGTCCACGCTCTTCTCAAGCGTTTCTCTGCTTTCCATCTGGTAGCAGTTTGAGAAGATGATTTTGTCGTCATACCAGGCGCCAAAACGCCCGACTGGCCCAATGCCGGTCTCAAGCGGCGGGACGATGAACGCAACCAGAGCTACACGCTTTTGAACAGTACCTGGCATTTCAGGCGTCTTTGCGTACCAAACCAACACCGACGTATGTGTCGCCCCTTCTTTGAGAGGAATGCAGGATAGCGCATTCGATATATGCTCTGATGCCGTGTTGAATGAGGCATCGATGATGCTCTCCAGTTCGCCCTCGCCAAGCTCTACGCCTGACTTCTTGATCATCTCTAAAACTGCCTGTTCGATATCTTCTTTCATGTGATGTCCTCCACAACCAGAAAGTAAATTATCATAATAAAGTAAGTAATTGGATACTTATCTAAGTGTTCAATTAGGGTACATGACATGACTTGTCATCGACAGAGGTTTTACGATGGTTTTGATTTGTTCTGGAAGGGGGAGAAGCATTACATCGAAGCAACTTTAACCTTACAAATGCTGTTCGTACTCTGCTAGTATATTCGAGCACATGGTAAAGGTTGGGTGAACTCATTCTAATTTTAGTGTGAACACCATTCAATGAAATTAAAGGTTATATGCATACAGCATTAATGAGGAATATATGCCTTTTTGGAATGAGTCTTATCAAGCAGAACTTAACAAAATAAGCGACTTTATCGACCAAAACCTTATTAACTACAATGAAATTCCTGACGATTTGCATAGTATTGACGATTCAGTTTTCGCAGACTCTATTATAGTAGTGAGCTGGCGCACTTTAAAAAACCTATATAAGAATCGTTTAGACTTACTTGACAAATACACGCATTACAACCAAAAATTTTTGGAACAAGGAAATATTCCAAGTTTACAGGAATTAATAACGGATAAGTTTTATTTTCTTAACAAAGTTTTAAGAATACTATTTGAATACAGTTTTTGGGCATCTGACGATTTTGGCCGTCCAATGTTTTTAAGGCCAACTATATTAGAAAGATTGGACAGACTCAATCCACCGTCTGAAATCCCAGTTTCTTTCATCTGGATTGAACGTTCTATGCCTGCAGCGTTGACTAAGGATTTATTATTATCTGAACAATTCTCAACTTTGAGAATGATAGCAGGAAGCGTAGGTCTTTTCGAAGAACAAATCACAAGAGAGATAAAGAGAGGGATCAGTGATGTAAACAAAGAGGCAGACATCCTTAAAAAGGATATTGAAGGACTTATAAAATCTGCTAGCGCTTCAGTACAGTCTCTCGCAGAATATGACGATAAACTCAAACAGTACAAAAGTGAATATAACTTCGTTCTGCTGAGCAAAGCTTTCTCAAATCTTTTGAAAACCAAAAAATCAGAATACGTCACAAATCACAGAAGTGTAATTATCTTTTCTTCATGGTTAATTGCTACACCTTTACTTGCTTTATTGAATCACATCTATAATTTCTTCCCCGTAGAATTTAATTTAAACGCATTATTCTATTTCCTGCCAATATTATCATTGGAATTGTTATTCTTTTATTTTATGCGCCTGTATTATATTGAGGGCAAGGCCATCAAGGCCCAGATGCTTCAAATAGAACAGCGTCTTAGTCTATGTGAGTTTATACATGACTACGTGGAGACAAAAAATAACTCTGGTGCTGAAAAGGAATCCTGGTCATTGTTTGAGAAGTTAATTTTCAGTCCGATACAGGTTACTTCTGAAAACATACCGTCTTTACTGGATGGTGCATCATCTATTGCGGAGTTAGCTGGAAAAGTATTGTCCAAAGATTCTAAATAACCATGTTGGCTGCCCTCTTTTGGCAGCCAACATTGCGTCTCACGAATTAAACACTCTTATACCGAGAACCTTGCTCTGCAGCTCCAGCTGCTTAGAGTAGGGTTTTGCGCGATAATAAGCTTTGAGAATTTGTTCCTGGGTGGCCTCCCCGGGATCTAGCCCTTCTTCTCCAAGACAGGCTATTTTCACATTTAACCCTATACTGGTTAAACGTCTGGCGGCCGCCATTGTGTTTCGGATCGCTTGCTTCTCGCTATCCCACATCATGATGACGTTTCGCAGACCATCAGCCTTTAACGACAGAAACGCGCCCAGCTGGTCTTCTGCGTCTACAGTCGTGTTTCCGGACAGATGCATCCCGAACGTGCCAATGGGCTCTACGTACTCCCGGAGTGTTTCCTCGTCGAATATCGCTCGCTTAACCCCCATGACATCGAAAGCCCCCTCACAGACGACGACGGTCTGCTTACCAACTGCGTTATGACCGTTATAGAGAAACCTCCCGGATGCCGGCAGCTGCATTGGGAAGAGATATCGGCGTTCTGCTGCGCCGGTGACGTCACGCCCCTGGAATGTCTTCATCACCCCATTCAGATCGTAAATCGGTATCAGGATGCGCATATCGAATGCCTGCCCTTTAACCTGATCGGTATATGGGTCGACATAAGCATGTTTTCCCTCGACGCAGTAACGCAGGTCAAAGTATTTGGCCAGTTCCGGGGTAATGTTCCGCTCAACAAGATAGTCCGGCAGCCGACCGTCAATTGGTAGCTCATAATGCCGCGGTAAAGCCACCGGGCCTTCAAGTTCCACAGCACTGGCCAGCACAACCTCTTCTTTTATTGGCGCCCAACCTTGAGACAGGAGTGCGTTATGTACGTATTCCTCGAAGGCACGACGAGACTTACCGCTGTAGTGTTTGAGGAAAACCAGCTTATTAAATTGAATTTCTTCTGGGTGATCACCGGCGAAGCATTTCCCGACGTTGTTGGTCAGGTTGAAATAGACCTTCCAGTTAGTGCTTCCACATACCGGACATTCTTTGATATTCACTTCGCGGCCGCGGGCGCTTACACCGCCGCGACGATAGATGATGCCTTCCATATCCAGCCATTGTTCGAAATCCAGCTCGGACAGTAACTCTTTGAGGTCACTCATTGTCATTTACCGCAGTTTTTAAAAGGCAATATCTTAATAAGCCTCGTTTTTTGAATACCATAAAGGCTCATGTGTTTTTCCTTTTGTGATTAAACAAAAGGTAATTTGAAAGAGCGTGGGGATGTTATCCGTCTTTGCCCCACGCCTATTTTTTTAAAGAACTTCCATGATCCGCTCGATGAAGCGCATCTGTTCGAGGTTCTGCTTAACGCGAATACTCACTCCGCCCTTCTGGTTACGAGAACCAGCAAAATAGAGTCGTGCTTCACCTTTGGCTTCTTCCTCCTCAGTCTTGTTGATAGTGATGACTAAGTCGGCAATACGGACTTTTTCAATATTGTCCGCGGCGTGCATCATGGTGGCCACTTCGGATGAACCACCTTCACGGTTGGTCTGAGATGCCGTAATTCCTGCAACGTTGTGCTTATCGTAGAGAGCACGCAGATCGGTGTAGATAGAACGGATGTTCGCCCGGTCGTCACGGAGGTCGTAACTGGCACGCATCAAGTCCGCATAGTCGACCACCACCATATCCGGGATCATGCCATTCGCTTTCATGCTATTGAGCATACGATCCAAATCTGCAGGCGACATGCTTCCTGACGGGCGCTCAACCACCCAGAGATTCCCCACCCCTTTCGTCGCGCCAAGCTCCGCGAGTTTCCGGTGAACGTCGTCACGCTGCTCTACCAGCTTTGACATCTCCGTTTCAGATAGCCGTGCATCGAAGCGATCGGAGAGAATCGAGGTATGCACTTCGAGAGAAAGATACAAAACGTTGTAGCCGGCCAGCGTTGCGTTAATGGAGAACTCCCCCATAGCTGTCGATTTACCTGATTTCGCAAACCCCATGAAGAGCACCATCTCACGTTTCGCCCAACCTTTTTGATAGAGCATACGATCCAGCAGCGGAAGACCGGTGGTGATGCTGTTCGGTACGTAATCATCAGAGGCTTCATATTCACGGGCCTTGTAACGTTCCGCTGCAGAGGCGTAATAGTCATAAATGCCCGTCGCTTCGTTAGAACCGATCTGCTGCACTTTGGCCATGATGGCCATCGCTCCCTGGAAGTCGCCCTTCTCCTTCATCTCGGCCGCTTTAATCAACGCATCGTCGAACGCTACACTTTTAGCGAACGTCGCGACCTGGTCGACCATGTAAGCCGTATCAGAGAGTTTTTCCGAGAGCACTCGCTTAAACGCCGCCACAACGTCCGGGAACATCTCTTCTCTGATCGTCTTATCGCGTTTAGCACGCTTCAACATATCGAGGATGGCCGCCGATGAAGGCGCGCTCTTATACATTCTGAAATAGCCCGATACCATGTTCACCAGTATGGCGTTCGCCGCATTGGAGAATTGGTTGGGGGCAACCAGATCGCCGGCACGAGTCAGAAACTCATGATCGCGGCAAAAATACGCCGCCAGACGATTCTGGAAGTCGTCGTCGAACTCTTCAGACAACCCTCGTCCCGTGTGGCAAAGTTCGGTCATGTGTTTGTTATCCTTTGGTGCTTAAACAAGTTGTTTTCTAATCGTAAATATATGGAGCAGGCAATCAACACAGTCGCCGTGCTTCTTCAAGTTCTTCCGGGTAATGGGCATAGATAAGGCGCTCAGGCACCAGCTCCATCAACCAGACAGCAGAGAAGATGGTGCGGATACGCTTATCACGGGTGATGTGCTTCAAACGCTCCAGAACCCATTCAAAGTAACGTTCCTGAATTGGGTCATGCTGCATGTCTCCTAAGTGCTTAAAACTCACTACAGAGTCATCCAGACGCGTTCCCGCACGACTGGCGAGTTTGCTTTCGAAGATCTCAATCAGTTCTGGCTGCCAGAGATGCTGAGGGCGAGGTAATTTGTCCCAGAGCCGACGCGCAGCTGCAGAGAGAACGGTTGATATAAAATAGTCGTAAGAGCAGCAATATCGATCTGCAAACTGGCGAGCTTTCCAGAGGGATGTTTTGTTCACCACCGAGAGCTCTTGATAAGGTAAGCGTTTCAGACCAGTGCTGAATGGCGCCGTCTCGAAATGCTCGCGGCCATGAGACAGCATGATCTGTGAGTATGCGCGCTTATAGGCTTCGGTGAACAGACAGGTTGCCATCAGCGGGTGCATGTCGCGATAGTCAAACCACTTAGTATCAAAGAGTTCAGCCTCCCCCTGGCATCGTGAAAGACCGATGTTTTCCGCAACCCACTTGTCCATGACAGCCGTGTCCCACTCTGTCATGAAGTCGTACTGGCCGTTGTTTATGGTTTCAAAAAAGATCTGGCTCATGCCCCACCGATAGGTAATTACTTACTTATTGCTTGGCAAATCATAGCGACTAGTGACTGTTTTTGGAAGTGAAAACGGAAGGGAATATGTCTGGGACAGTTGGTATAAAAAACCTGTTTCCATATAAATAATAATAAGTAACTTAGTATTTATCTAGAGAAGCAGGCTCTTAATTGAAGCAGCCAGAACTAGTAACCTTGAAAAGAAAGGTTCTTGTCCAGTTCCACACGCTTCAGTTGGTACGAGTCAGTCGGGCAAAGCATTTTGTATACGGCGAGATTGCTGTCCAGCAACTCGCGGGCAAAATTTTCCAGCTCTCGATAGGGTTTACATCCGATAGAAATCTCTTTGATGAGCGAGGTATCGAACTTTTTAAGCCCTGGCAGTTCAGAGACAATCCGAAATTCTTCTTCGTACTTCCAGCTCTCCCCCTTGTGCAGAAAGATGGCTCTGACAATGTCGTAAACATCAGCGGTATAGAAGTTCACTTCAGGTGGCGATTTTACGTACTCCACATCACCGTTTAACGCTGTGTGTCGGTCATCCAGCGCTTCCACAATAGCGTCATCAAACCCTATGCAAAATCCAGAATGGGATCTGGCGTAATGCGACCACATCAGGTAATTAGTGTCAGTTCTGGTGAGGCATATCACGCCGGTATTCAAAAGCAGATTTCCGCGCAGCATATAGGCGTCAAACTCTTCGGCGTTTTTGGTTCGCCCTCTTAACCAGTTATCACTGTCATCGTCGCTTTTGCCGGGCCACATTTCATGATATCGAACACGCTTCTCCGGTATCGTGGCGTCAAAACTAAATTTGGCTTTGAATTCGGCAGGGTCATTGAATTCGTGCGGCCGGGTGGCTCGGATGGTTCCATCTTCGATGAAGAACTTGAGAATTTTGATTAATTCGTTTGGGTCTTCATGCCCTACGTATTTGTATAGCATTTTTTCCACTATTTTATATTGAAACGCAAAATGGAACACGTAATTATCTTAACCAATAAAAAGACCATCGAAAATATTAAAAGTCTTTTCTAATAGCATTGATTAAATTTACTTATCCGTAACTCTTTGTTCAACTTCCTTAACTTGGTTGTCAGTAAGATTCGCTATATGCTCACTCAATAACTTGTTAATCAAATACCTTTTTTGTTCATCCGACAAATCTTGACGCTTATCGATATGCCTCAACGAACTGCCAAATTTCTCGCTAATTGCATCACCATTGAACACTTCAATGATTGTTTTGATATTCATGATCAATACGCCAACAACAAAACAACCAGCGTTATATATCCAGTCAACAGCAAAGCCTTTGGTAAGCAAGAATGGTGTGAAAATATGAAGTACAACCCACAGTACAGCGCCGATTAGCGACCCAAAAACAGTTCTAAGTGGATAGCCTAATAGCAAAATATCCATTGCTCTGTTGAGATATCTACTTGTCAGATCTTTATCTGGCATCCAAAGCCCCCTTTCCCAAATTCTCATTTGGGATTTCTTCTAAAACAGGGTCATTCAATATTTTACGTTTGCCGCCACTACTACCAGTATCAATGGTGTCGATATTGGTCTCAATAAATTTAAGTAATTGGATAGCTTCAGTGCTATTATTACCGAAAAAGCCTTTAGCTATACGATAAGCCAAAATTCTCTCTTTTAGCTCCAGTAAAGCAAAGGCTACAGTTCCAGTGATGGTAATGATATAACCATAGCCAAATAAGTAGCTCAGTGCTGCGCCGAAAAATATCATAATCACAGAGAGAAGCTTAACCTTGATGAAGGTTTTCTTTTCATTCAAGAGATAAAGTTCGACGATTGTCTTCCTCTTTAACTCCTCTCGCTCTTTCTTGACACTTTCGTCACGTTTCTCTTTATACTCTTGTATTTTTAATCTGTATTCTTCGGATTTAACATACTTTAAAGTGTTGCGGTATAATCCGCTACATATCATCCCTATCATTGAACCAGCAACAGAAATAACTCCTTGGTTCGAAATTCCTAGCAAGCCGATAACTTTGCCAAACACAATTGCGGCTAATATGGCAAACGCTAAGCCTATAAACCAACCTAAATGTCTAGACAAAAATTTATCCATATCAACCTTTCTTCATCAACTCGCGTTTTATTTCGTCAGTACGCATCGTCACATCAGCAGCGGTGATCGCCTCGTTCATCTTTACGATGTCCTCAATTTCCTGCGGGGACTTCTCTGCCAGATGGAAAATGGCTGCACGTATCACATCAGAACGGGTGAACTTCTCGAAGCGAGGGATGAACTTCATCATCTCCAGTAATTCGAAATACTCGTCTTCAAGAGACATCGTGCGGCTTTTGATTTTCTCTTTGCCACGTGTTGGACGGCCTTGTGGACGGACGGGCTGGCGCATCGGGGTGCTGCTTTTAGGCGCAGCAGCTTCCGCAGCCGGACGTTTTGCCAGATCACCCATTTTCATGGACATTATTCACCCTCCAAGGTCATTACGTATTCTACTAATGCTTCAATCTCGGCCTCAGCCTTTTTGTCACGTTCGGCTCCGGTCATCTCAAATATGGAACGACCCGCCTCTTCGGCATCGTCATAGACGTTGCGGTTGTAAAGATTCACCGGTACCGCCTCGATGCCAAAGGTTTCGACAATTTCTTTTGCAGCGATAATGCGCGCAGCCTGGGAGGGCAGAGACGGGCACTGGTTCATTACAGCACGGATTTTGATTTGGTCATTCACGCTGCTAACGCTGTCGACGATGGGGTCGATGTCACGCAAGGATTTCAGATCGCGGCGTTTCGGGCGAAGCGGGATAAGGATCACGTTGGCCATCAGCATAGCCTGGCGCTGAATTTCGGAGTCGAAACCACCAGCGTCAACGACGACGTAATCGAAACGGCCGCGAAGCGAAGTGATGTGTTTGATGATGTCATCCTGGACATAGGCGAACGGGATCAGCTCCAGTTCTTCATTGTGCCGGCGGTCTTCACACCATCCTGTCGTGGTGCGCTGGATGTCGATATCAGTGATCTGTACTTTCTTTTTCTTTTTGATTTTCAGACAGGCTGCAATTTGCTGCGCAACAGTCGATTTGCCTGGGCCACCCTTGGTGCCGCCCACCACAATGATCTGAGTCATTCGTGATATCCCTACGTGTGATTTATCGTCGTATGAAACAACTTGTTTTCTTATATGCGATATAGCCTAAATGCCTACGGCTGCGGTGTAAAGGTGAAATGCTAGGTACTTTGAGCTTGTTAAAAGATGGCATCAAAAAACCCGCCGCAGCGGGTTTAAATGGTGACAGAGAATGTCGGTCTGACGGGTCTACTGTTTAACACCGTGATCCCGTAATCCACATGTCTGTCAGAAGCCGAGATGATGGTTAAAATTTGCGATGAGGGATTGATGCTAATATGCATAGGGTTCCAGTGCCGCAGCTGCGCTTCACTGAGCATCATGGCGTCCCAAGGCTTGAATCCTTTTATTCCTACGCCACCTTCAGCAAGCACATCTACAAAAACCTTCTTTATGTTATCGTAAACTTTTACTTTACCAACGTTAAGCATACCAACTGCCCATATCCTGGCACCATAAACTGTTTGATGATCATCGCAAATGAGGTGCTCATGCCAGTTAAGTAGGAAGCCATATATCAAGCGAGCGAGACCTTTCTGCTCCTTGCCGGGATCAACAAAAGCCCCTTTTATCTGCACTCCAACATGAGAACCTTGTTGTGAACAAAACAGGAAATCCTTGTAGACAAATCTAGCAATCTGTATGCCATCGTCATCTTCAGGTTCTGAACCCACTAAGGAGCGAATGGTGTCAACAATATGATTTTCTTCATGACCAGTGTCATTAAGGTCAATTGCGACCTCTTGCAACCACTCGTTGTGAGGCGCCCCTACCACGGATACAGTTAGGCAATATTGGTAACTTGAACCCTTTAGCGCCCATTCTGTAAGGCGTAAAACTGAAAAATCCGAGCCAACCGTATAGCCGACTCGGATTTTTTCTCTTTCTTCACACTCAGGGAAGTCTGCGAGAACTTTGTTGTAAGCCGCGATTAGTGAAGGTGCCATCTAGTTTGCAAGCCGCATTTCCATTGGTTTATCTGTACGGACAAGACTAACATCTACGCTGTATTTGTGTTTAACAAACGTAGCAATTTTACTCTCGATATCCGAAAAAATCTGTCTTTCGTAGTAAACGACTTCTGGGAACTGTTTTTCGGGCTTCACGAGGAAGCGCAAACGGTTGTTCAGAATCATCAACTCAGCAAACAATTTGATAGTAAAGCTGCCTGCCTCTACATCACTCTTAAGTGTAACTATGAAACGCTGATCCTTAAGCTCGCCTGGTTTGCTCATTTCTCGGATTTGGAGCGAGTCATCCCAATGACGCAAAGGAACCGATGCGATCATGTTGGTACAGTCTCTAATCGTTTGAATAGAACGTGATGAGTTAAGTGCGTTATGCATGTTTCCACCTTAGCCGTTAACAATCTCATGTCAGTGCGGCGACCCCCTGTGGGGTTTAGAGGCTACGAGTATGCGTAGCTTGAATGTGACTACACGTTATGACTGTAGTCATATCAAATCTACATCATTAAGCAGGATCATTCAACATGAGGTTGAATGAAGCACAGTTAGATGCCGTGAATATCAAGCTCTGACGACAGATGTGAAGAAAAGAGGATACGCCATAGTTTAGGTAGTGTAACGCAGCGTATCCTATGCGGCGGGGCATAAAATGCTACCGCCCCCAATCACAAATTCTTTCACCCAGCGTGTTGTGGATCAGGATTTCTCTCTCAGTTTCTTCTGTCAGGGCGTCGTCCTTGCTGATGTAGATAGGGTTTGCCCCATCACAGAATTGTACGCCCACGGTCTGAGGTTTAATCACGCATCCACTTATCGCGAAGCTCGCGATGAACGGCAGAAGCATCCTTAGTCCTGACTTCATTAATCGTCTCATTTTTCACATCCACTGTGCCTTGAAGCCGTTTGTTGGTTTCTCTCTGCGCCTTTTCTTCCATGGCCCGCCGGGCAGCGCGTCCACCCCAGGTGTACGCCCCAACGAGCACAAAGAAGACGGCAGCCAAAGTCATGATGGTCGATTTGACCTTTGAAAGCAGGCTGCCGTTCATGGTTACACCACTCCTGCCTGATGCTTACGAACTTGCGACCAGGCAATAAAGCCGGCGACAACAATGGTCGCAATACCGAAGATAATGCGAATGGTATCCCCGCTGGTGATATGCCCCTGGGCCTTATCCATCGCAACGGAGATCTGCGGCATTACGTCCGCCAGCTGCGCAATACCGATACCTGCAGTCACCGTTGCGCCTGCAGTTTCTTTCGTGACAGGTACGGCTTTCACTGCAGTTACCGGTTTAACGACACCAGCGCGACGCATACCTTCGTCAATAACTTCGGCCGAATACCAGCTGTTGAGTGTTTTCAACGGGCCACGACCGTTCTCATGACGAATAATCGCCTCCACCAGCGGCCGCATAGTGTTGTAGTCATGCAGATCGATGATCATGTCCGGCGTCACGCCTACAGCTTTAGAGACCTCATTGATATAGGCGGCAGTGTTGTTTTCATGCGGCGGCGCCCAACGTTCGATGACTTCACGGATCGTATCGATGCTGGAACCGTCTTTTGCGCGGCGCTTATCATGGTAGGTGATGAGCGTTACTGTCAGTGCTCGAATCCCCCATACGGGGTCTTTAAAAGTGCAGAACCGCGGTTCCGCCGGGTTGTTTACTAACCCTTGCCACGGCGACCCTTTATCCAGGTTGCCAGGGTTGCTGTTACGAATGCCTCTTGGAGTACTCATCCTTGTTCTCCTGTTATTGCAGTCCATTTTTCACGCCATAAGCGGCCAAACCCAAAAGCAGCACGGTGATCAGGAACGAGGTAATTTTGGAAATAATGCCTCCAAAGAACCCGCTTGAAATCGTGTCGAGCCGATTAAGAAGTTTGTCCAGGTTGGAATGCTGAATGCTGTGTTGCGCCGGAGTCATATCGCCAAAGTAGGTTCGCAGCTGATCGTTGACCTCCTGGCCAATATCATCGCGAAGCTCCTTACTTAATTTTCCTACGACTTCTCGCGCAACAATTGCGGCAATGCGCTCCACCTGCTCTGGCGTCACGCCTGCCATCTCGTTTGACATGTCTTCCTCCATGAATAAGTCAAATCGGATGGCAGATTTATATCATAAATTAGAAACTAATTGTAGGTAAGTACTTACATACAAATTGGATTAATTTAATTGCTCACTACTCATGTCCACGCCTGTATCGAAGGTATTCTGGTTTGTATTTATGGCGTCGCTCCCTTCTGATGAGTTAATTTTATTCTCCAGCGCTTCAACTCGCTTAATCAGTACCTTCACCGCCGCCAGCGTGTCCATCATTATCACGTTGTTGTCGAGCTGAAGGCGCTCACTGTTAACCTGCTTATTACCATCCAGGTACGAAATATTAACGTGTTTCACGTATTGCTCGTCTACTTCCTCGGCCTGCTGCGCGATGATCCCCCGGCGGACGCGGTTCTGTTCGTCGTCGTTATAGACGAACGTCACCAGCTCCAGCGCCTTTATGCGGTCTACTGACTGCTGCCCATCAGTAGGCGTGATATCGTGCTTCAGGCGAGCGTCAGACGTCCCCAGAAACTGCACGCTACCGCGCTGGCTTCCGTAGATATTGCCGTCGGCCAGGAATTGCCAATACTGTATTGGTTGCGAAAATCCACCAACAGAAAGAATTAGTCGGTGGTTTGTCCCTACCTGCTCTTCGAACCACATAGCCGCCTGTCCGCCATCAACGTTGCCATCACTACCGCGCGTATTAAATCTTGACGTAAAACGTGGCGCTTGTAACACGGTGCCATTTGCTATGTTTCCAGGGTCAGTGTTTAATCTGGCAATGAAGGCTTGCCCGTACAGATCGCCGTACTGCGTAGCAATGCCATAAACCCCGAGACCGCCACGGACTCGCAGCCCCGGATAAACCGCTAAAGCCCCGTCTTCGGTGATAATTCGATGCGTATAATCTGCAGAGCTACCTTTGTGGTGAAAATCAATATACGGCGTAGTGTCGCTGCTAATTTCAAGGTTGCCGGCGTCGATGGCAGTGAACTGTGTATTGCTATTCTTCCTGAGAATTTGCCCTGCAGCCGTTATAGTGGCACTGAAAGTAACCCCCTTACTGAATATCTGCGTCTGTGTGAACGTGTTTGCTGCGCTCGTCTTCGCTGAATCTTTCAGTGAGTTCCTGAGTTCCGCGAGGTCAG
Organism: Klebsiella sp. D-Nf1; assembly: GCF_002810515.1. Lineage (NCBI taxonomy): Bacteria > Pseudomonadati > Pseudomonadota > Gammaproteobacteria > Enterobacterales > Enterobacteriaceae > Klebsiella > Klebsiella sp. D-Nf1. The sequence continues at coordinate 89,614 of NZ_PIOK01000009.1, read as the reverse complement.
ATGCTTTCGCCATCCCAGATACAGCAGGAACAGTCACAGACGTACCTGTTATAGGGTCTGTCATCGTAATGTCGCCGCTTCCGGTCAGGGCTGTAGACCATCCTTGGACAACGTTACGCCAAAGAGTAAATGCGCTGGCAAGCTGATTCGCAAAAGACGATGTGCTCGCTGTTTCTGACGTGATAATTCCATATTTCGCGCCAGAAAAAGCAGTTGTTATGTTTCTCGTCAGGGTCAGTTGAGTGTCATTATTTACTGATTTGATGGCATACAGATCCGCGCTTCCACTGCGATAAACCACAAGAATCGAGCCCTCCTGAATACCAAGTGCGGACTCCGACCACTTTGTTGAAATACCAGTAACCTTTGCCTGGTTTGCTGCACCCGTTATGGTGCCAACTTCATACATTGACATAATTTACTCTTCCTTGAGTTAATTCGGTATAGAGGGCGCCCCATGTTAATCCGATGATGCGCCTCCAATTACTCCGTTACTACTAGCGGTGAAAAGCCGCCTCCATTTAAATTTTACGCCCAGGAGCCGCTCGACCGGGTCATGAGAGCAAAGCCGCCGATATAGTTATAAATTCCGCTCCCCTCCACCGTAATTTCACACCTGACATTTTGGTCAGTTACGCCGGACAGTGAACCTACCGCTGGGATGTAACGTGTAGTAGCGTTAGATGCGGCCGAGCCAACGCTAAACTCGGAAACCTTAACCCCCTTAATCCAGACCTTGATCTTTCCAACGAAATTTACATCGCATGCCACTGTGCCTGATACAACGTATGTTTTTGTTCCGCCGACTGAACCAGAGTCATAATGAGTGATGTCTGGCCTTACGCCTTGTTTGAATACTCCAGCCGAGCAAATATCACCAACAAATCGGCTTGCCTGCACGGTTCCTCTGAAAACCCCATCAGTAGCGTCAATGGTGCCTTTGAAAGAACCGCTTTCTGCTTCAACATGTCCTCGGACAATGGCGTTGTGGAACTGAGAAGAACCATCCTTTCCGACACGCCAGCCCTGAGATCCGTCTACGAAGTTGTCAGACCTAATCTCACCACCAATTTTCGCATTGGTGATCGAGCCATCTTTAATGACAGCGGCATTAATATACGCAACGCCATTTTCGATAACGAAAGGTGTAGTCGTATTTCCATTAGAGGTATTGATTAAGCCGAAGCGATCAGCCTGAACCAGAAACTGGCTCTGCAAATTTTTGCCATCGATACCTAAAGCGATACCAGCAGCATACTTTTTACCGTTGCTGTTGGTTTCCATTTTGACCATCCAGGTACTGCTAACGTTGCCGTTTTCAACAACCGTTTTCTTCAGCTCCTGCAGCTCGGCTGACTGGCCTCCTACCTGAGCTGTCAAATTCGTCTGCTGCTGAGACAGTGCGCTTATCGTTGTGGCCTGGGTCTGCTGAGTTGACTTAATTGCCGCCAGAGAGGTGGTGGCGTTATTCAACTCCGTCTGGTTTTTGATGTTTGCCGATGCCTGCGCGTCAATTTGCGATTGCAAACTGGTGTTCAGCGACGACTGCGTTTTCTCGTTGTTGGTGATGGTCTGCGCCATCTGATCAACCTTCGAAGACGCATCATTCACCTGGGACGTCAAAGAGGACAGCTGAGACGCATGGGATGTCACCTGCCCTTCCACATTGGTAACACGTGAGGTAAGGCTGGTGAGCGCGGATGCGTTCGCATTAGCCGAATCCTGTGCCTCTTTTGCGTCCGTGATATCGGTGACAACTACATCATCGATATACAGATCATACCCCGGCGTACCGGCGCCAGTTGCTCCGCGGGTAGAAATCCAGAATACGCCGCGAGTGTGGCCAGTCGCTACACGGAGCGTGCCTGTGAATTTCTTCCAGGTTCCTCTGCCCCCCAACGAACCTTCAGTGATGGTGATCGCCGACGGCCAGTTGTTATTGTTGGCAGCGTTTTGGGTCTGCAAACCAACGATTGTTGACCACCCGGATGATGGCGACTGATCTGCCGGCATCATCGCCCAGAGTTCAATGCGGAATACCGCATTTTCTCGCAGAGCAATCCACTTACCAATGGATTTATCGCTATTTCCGCCCTCACCGGCGCCGCGGGAAACACGCAACGACTTCGTTCCGCTTCGTTTCTGAGAGCTGACGACGACCGCACGCGAGCCGCTGATCTGCTGGTTTTCGGAGTACGTCTCCAGAGAACCATCAAACCACGGGTTACTACCCATTGCCTGAACAGTGCTCAAAGAGTTTTTGAGCGAAGTTGTCTGGCTGCTCTGGGTTTCAATTTCTTTCTCGTTCTGCGTGACGCGATTCGTTAATGCCGTTAACGCAGCCGCATCAGCTTTCTTCGAAACATTTGTGTTTGTGGTCGCAAGGTCATTCTTAAGTTGCGTAACCTGGCTGCCCTGGCTGGTGATGTCATTCTCTGTCTTGGTCACACGACTATCGAGCTTAGTGATCGCGCTCGAGTTCGCCTGAGTTTCAACTGAGTCGGTCACATCAACGACGTAAAAATCATCAAAGTACATCGCGCCGGCTGACAAGAAAGCAGTGAACTGAACGTCAGCAAGGACATCCTTTGTCGCCTTCCATGTCCAAGACACCTCCTGCCAGTTAGAGGTGAACGGGCCATAAGCCTTACTTGCAATCAGGCCAGTACCGTCAGCCACACGGAATTTTGTGTTGTCAGTCGACTGAATGGTGGTATTAGGGTCCTGCTTTGCCCAGATACCAATTTTGTACGACCGATCCTTTTTGAAGGAGATCTTCTGGCCCACGCCTGCAGAACCACCCGCCGCCAGTTTGGCGGCTTTGGTGCCAAGATGTGGAACCTGCAGCGTTACCACCGTGGCAATCCCGCTCCAGCCTGTATAGCCCTCCGTACCACGCTCAAAAGACGGGTTTACGATCAGGTTCCCGGGGATCTGGCTTGCTGCATCCACGCTGGCGTTACTGGACGCAAGGCTGTTTTCCAGCGCCGTTGTCGAGGAGCTCAGGGAGTCAATATTATCTCCCTGGGTCTTCACTGTGTTCTGGAGCGTTGTAATTGCAGATGCGTTCGCATCAGCCTTCATCATCACACCGCCGGCGGCGCCCAGTCCCATCATTACCCCGTTCACAAACTCGACTGAGGTCGAAATGTGGGCGGTGCCGTCGCCACCGGTTGGCGCACGCAGTTCCAGACCATCGCCAGGCTTCATGCCTTTGCGGCCAAGGAGAATGTAGGCACCACGATACGGCAAGGAGTTGACGACTTCGGATGTACCACCAAGAGATTCCAGAGCAGACAATATCTTACCTCGGTTGCCAGATGGCTCATCGAATGTCAGGACGCAAACGTAAGTGCCACTGGCCAGCGCCTCGATATCAGCCGACATAGTGGCGCCATTATTCGCGCTGCCAAAAACATCGTATGTTTTGGAGGTCGCAATCACCGTTGATCCGTCGCTGTGTTTTGCAAAAGTGACCAGCGCCCAGCTGCGACCAGGGGTAAACAGGTTCTTGCCGCTTTCATCAAAAACCCCAGGAGTTACGCTGTTGCCATTCCCCCGTGCAGTGACAGTAAACACAGTGCGACGGTTCATCGAGGCCTGCAGGCTGGTAATGCTACTGTTCGCCGCGGTTAAATCGCCCCCCTGAGATGTCACCGTGTTCCGGAGATCCTGCAATGCAGAAGCATCAGCCTTCTTGGCAATGTTGTTTTGAGCTGTCGATAACCCGTTTTCCAACGATGTGGTGCGATTCCCGATAGAGCTAATGGAAGTGCCCTGCTGATTCACTTTCGTTGTCAGCGAGTCCACAGCCGACGCACTGGCACTATCAGACGGAGACTCGTTCCAGTCGGAAACAACGTTACCTACCTCAAATTTCGGACTGTTGATGTACACCGTCTGGTCTTTGGAGGTATTGCTCTCGATACGACACAGAATCAGGCGCTTGGTACTTGTGGTAGGTGTCTGTTTCCACTTAACCCAATAGCGGGCCCATGAAGTGGTCAGCGTGAACTGCGCACGGCCATCACTGTTGTTACCTTTCGCACCCTGGCTGGTCTCGATAGACGTTGTGGTGTTCGGATTGTAGAAGAACGCCGTCATCGTCTGGCCGGCAACACCACCTTTCGCATAGAAGCTGTAAACGTACTCACCTGCATCGACCGGCGACTCAAGCGTGATTTCCCGCAAATCCCTGTAACCGGAGCCGGCTTTTACAGTTGCGCCAATTACCGAGTTACCACGATACGTGTCGCTGGTAACGTTCGACCAGCCGGTCATATCGCCAGAGTTCTTGATCAGGTTTGTACCGCCAACAGAAATGGCATCAACCTTGTTGTTCAAATTCGTGACAGAAGAACTCGTTGAGTTAATGTCTTTTTCGGTCTGGGTAACACGGTTGGTCAGTGCCGTCAGAGCATTGGCGTCCGCTTTTTGAGCAACGTTTGCATTTGTTGTTCTCAAATTATTCTCAAGATTGGTAGTACGTGTACCAATGCTGGAGATATTCTCCCCCTGCTGATTTACCGTAGAGGTCAGCGAATCAACCGCTTTCGCCGTAGCATCGAGAGAATCCTGAACTTTGGATGAGTCGGTTACGTTCCGCAGATGCCAGTCGGTCACATACCAGACGGTGCCGAACGGGCTGGACTGGTTGATTTGCAGGAATGGACGGAAGAAGCCGCGATCGACAATTCCCTGATTAATTTTGAAACGCCAGGTTACTCGCTGCCATGTGGCCGACGCCTTGCGGTTGCCGCCAGATGACAGAGGCGCGCCCACGCTGCCGCTTGGCCGTGTTGCGGTTCCGAGATACAGGTTGAAATCAGCGGAGCCGGTGCCACACGCGACGAGAGCAGACATTTCAAAGACATCCCCCAATGTCGCCGGAATAGCAGCAAAATTTGGGTGATGGTCGCGAGCCGCAATGCGTGCAACATAAGCGTATGGGCAATTGGCTGGCACGCCCTCAGACGAGCTGGAAACCACAGTGAAGCCCATCTGACTAAACTCTGGGTCAAATGTCGGGTTGCTAATCAAATCGCCACTTGTCGCATTCCCTGCGCGTACAGATGAATTAAGCGCAGTGATACTGCTATTCGCGGAGGATAAGCCCGACTCTGTTTGATCGACGCGCCCGGACAACACGCTTAAAGCGCTCTGATCCGCTTTTTTACTGACGTTGTTATTGGTCGTTGCCAGGTCATTTGTCAGTTTGGTGATGCTGTTACCCTGACTGGTGATCTGGTCACCCTGTTGGGAGACGGTCGAGTCCAGTGTCGAAATCGCATTAGCGTTAGCATCTGCTGTACTTTGCGCATTGTAGGCATCAGTTACTTCGGTAATGACCAGGTCATCAATAAGGAATGAGTTTCCCGCCTTAACGCTGCTAACGTTAGGAATAGAAATCCTCACCATTGCCTGCTTAATACCGCTCTTCGTTGATTTCAGGTAACCAGAAACCTTCGTCCATTGAGCGGTAGACAGATCTTTCGCCGCTTTGGTTACTGCTGGCCACTGCCAGGAGCTGTCCTGATACTGGAGCGACAAGCCAATGGAGATCTGCGCATTCTCGGCCATAGCGGTGCTCTTGGCATCCAGCTTAACCCAGCATTCCATATAGAAGACTGCGTTATCGCGAACCTGGAACCCGCTGAAAATGTGATTATCGCTGTTATCAGTTGCGTTAGCGTTGTAATCATTCGGACGCGTCACACGGATGCACTTATTTCCACCGTGCGAGTCATCAGTGGTCACGATAACGCGATTATTTGAGAGATTGTGGCCAACCGCGTAGCTTTCAAAAGTGCCATCAGGAAGCAGATTAGCGCCGCGTTTGGATTGCTGGCTCAGAGAGCTGCTAAGCGACGTAATGTTGCTGTTCGCCGCCGTCAGACCGGACTCCGTCTTCTCTACCCGACCTGTCAGCGTAGTGACTGCCGACTGATCGGCCTTTTTCGCGATGTTTGCGTCAGCGGCCTCGAGGTCATTGGTCAACTTAGTGATGCTGTTGCCCTGGCTGGTGATCTTGTCACCCTGCTGTGTCACCGTGCTCGACAATGTAGACAGCGCATCGCTATTAGCCTTGATCTTCACCTCATCCGTGATATCAAAGACCTTAAAGGTATCAACCCAGATTTCGGCATTAGCCGGGTGCGCGTAAAGCTTAAAGTTCTGACCATCAGCGTTAGAGGCAGTAAGCCCAGTTTCCCAAGTAATGGTCTGCCACTCACTGGTGAGTGTGACGTTTTTATCTTCATAATTGCTGTCGGTCTGGCCGATTTTATTCTGGCGCCGGATCAACATGTTCATCGCCCCGGACACGCCCTTGGCTTTAACCACAACACGATATTTGCGCTGACCATTAAGCGGCAGCGGCTTGTTATTGTTGGAGAAAATGCCTGGGCTGGTAGTGGTCGTCCGGTTCAGCTTAACCCCAGCCTTACCATCACCGAAGTTGCCGAAAGCGACGCCAGCCGGATACTGGATATCCCACGCAGTTGCACCCTGCAGGAAATCGTAGTTCGGGATCAGGTTGTCACCGGCGTTTCTGGCAGCGGTCAGGGTGTTATTCAGGTTCGTGATGCTGTTACCCTGGCTGGAAATCGTATCCCCCTGCTTGGAGACCGTATTTTGCAGCGTAGACAGCGCCTGTGCATCTGCCTTATTCGCCAGATTAGCGTTGGTCTGTTCGAGGCTGTTTCGCAGATCAGTAACGCTCTGCGAGGTGCTCGTGACGCGATCACCTACTGTGCTGACGTTTGAGGTGACGGCGCTAATGGCATTCGAAAGCGCGTTCATCCCAAGAGCAGAATTCAGCTGGGCTACTTTCTCGGACAGTTTAAAACCGAGGTTAATGTAAGCCTGACCAGTCCATTGGTTCACCAGGAACTCAACCGTGCTCCAGCCAGCTTTCAGATCAAAGCTAACCGTATTCCAGCTCGCATTACCAAAGGCAGCCCTAACACCGTTCACGTACACGGCGCCCGTATCATCAAAAACACGAGCCCCTGGTGCCATAGTGATGGTGGTATCAGCATTGACCTTCACGAAGGCTTTGTAATGCGCGATCACGTAACTGCCGGCGCTCGCAAAGTCCAGTTTTGCAGCGTCAGGAACCTCCTCGATCGAGGTTGGCGCCTTACCGTTGATATCGCTAAAGGTCGGCTCAATAGTGCTGTTTGCCAGTTGTACGTTGTATACGCTACGCACCCACATGTTCTGGCGGCCGTTAACTATCTGGTTTGACAGCGAAGTGATGCTGTTGGAGTTAGACGTAATGTCTTTTCCCTGCTGGGTCACGGTACTGTTGAGGGTTGATAACGCATTGGACGTCGCATCAATCGCCTTCTCATTGCTCACGTCAACGCAGAAGACGTCATCGAGATACATATAGCCGGAAGCGACACTTGCGCGCAGAGACACAACCACGCTCGCGGTTTTGGCTGGCGTATACTCGCCGCTAATAAGCGCCCAGTTAGTCGACAGCCCGGCGCCAGTGATCGGGATATCCTTTATCGGCGTCAGATCTGCGTTTCGAAGGCTAATTTTGTTGTTGCCGGCATTATTGATCGCGAAGTCAGCGGATTTGCGAACCCATGCGCCGATACGATAAGTCTTGCCGGCCTGCAGCTCGACCGTTTGGTTGCAGCCCGAGTCACCGCCAGAGGCCAGTTTGCCCGCCTGGATGATGTATTTACCCGATTTGGGGTTCTGGGCCTCCAACAGAGTCCAGCCGACATACTCCCAACCTTCGAAACCACGTTCAAAAGAGTTGTTTTTGAGCATGTTGCCGATGATCGCTTTCGAGGCATCCGCATCAGCATTGGCGTTATCCAGCGAATTTGACAGGCTGGTGATGCTCTGGGACTGGCTGGAGATCTGATTTTCGGCAGCAGTTACGCGGTTTGTCAGATTAGTCACAGCTGAGGCGTCAGCTTTGTTCTTGATGCTGTTCTGCATCGAAGTGATCTGCTGCCCCTGGCTGGTGATGGTGCCCTCAACAGACGATACCCGAGAGGTCAAAGCATTGGTGGCACTGGCGTTCGCCTCAATCGCCAGAGCATCAGTGACGTCAACAAAACCAACATCATCGAAGTACTGAGAACCGGTTTTGAGAGAAGACATGATCGATACGTCAACTTTACCGGTCAGCGTCGCCTTCCAGGTATCAGAGACCTCCTTCCATGTTTCATCTTTGGGCAGATTCTCCGGGCGGATCGGAATCTCTTTGAGCAACGTGGCCGCGCCAATACGCAGTTTGTTGTTGCCGGGGCTGCTGATCACCGCATCAGTGGTGCACCGCACAAAAGAAGACAGCTTGTATGTCTGCCCTTCGACGACGCTTACAGATTGCGTGATTTGCACCGTGCCGGCGGCGCAAACAAGAATTTTGCTACCAGAATGGGGCGCACTCGCCTTGATAACACTGGATACGCGGTTCCCTGCAGACCACCCTGCCAGGTCACGCTCAAAGGAGGCGTTAACCAGCAAATTGCTCGGGTTGCTTTTGGCAGTATCGGTATCGCTCTGGATATCGCTCAGCGAGTTATTCAGGGTGGTGATGCTTTCACTCTGGCTGCTAAGGGTTTTATCCTGCTGGGTTACGGTCGACTGCAGACCCGTGATCGCCTTGCTATTCGCAGATACACCAGACTCAACACTTCCTACGCGATTATCCAGCGTAGACAATGCCGCCCCTTGTGATTTAAGGGTGTTGCCCTGCTCTTCGACCTTCTGGGAAATTGTCTGTACCGCACTGGCATCGGCCTTCTGGCCAAGGCTTGTTTGCAACCCGGTAATCTTGCTTGCCTGGGAAGCTTGTTCAGTGGACAGCGTATGCAGCTCTTCTGCAACAGAGGCTTTGTTTCTGTTGAATTCAGTCTGCAAGGATTCACGCGCACTCGCTTCCGCAGCATCGGCGGTGATACGAGCATTTTTCTCCTGATAGATCAGACCGGAGCGAATGTCGTCCAGATTTCCGCTTTCAGAGGAACCCCGGATTTGTGCAGCCAATGTGCTGCGCGCCTGCGCTTCGGCGGTATCCGCATTCGCACGAGCCTGCTGCTCTTCCTGTAACGCGGCCATGCCTGCGCCCGGCGTCGGTCGACCGACGGCGATCCAGTCGAATAACAGGTAATTGTCCGCATCCTGACCTGAAGTGAAATCGAAGCGGAAACGACGAATCGTTGTCGAATCTCGCCACTCAATGTCGTGCAGGGTCAGAATCGCAATACCCTTGTCATCGTATTCCGGCTCACTGATAACCACTGAGCGACCAGCATTCCAGCCGGTTTCATCAGCGCCAATCCAGAACATTTTGGCGTTCCAGGTTGGGTTGCCAACCTTTTTAATGCGCATCTTAATGAAACGATAAGCATGGGCATCGATCGTCAAGCCGTTAGGGGAACGACAGGTTGAGGTCGGATTGTTCGCTTTCAGCCAGCCATCGCTGGTGACGCTCATTGGCGTGTAGCCATTATCATCTTCCGTCCAGCCTTCGGCGTCCTGGTCGAAATACCAGATTTTCAGAGAGTCGAACTGTTCTCCTGTGCCGGCGGCAATCTGCGAGATCTGTCGCGCGAGATTTTCGTCACCGGAGGTCACAACCTCAGACAAGCTATCGATAGAGGTTTTCAGCTCATTCTTCGTGCTCAGCAGTTGGTCGGCCGCTTGTTTGGCTGCATCATTAACATCTGCAATACGGTCATTAGTCTCTTTCTGAATGGCCGCAGTCAGATCTTTGCTGGTCTGGGACAGCGACGTTGTCAGTGATGACTGCGCATTCTTAATCTCCTGCGACAGAGCAGCGTCGCCGTCTTTAATAGACTGTTTTGCAGCTTCAATTTGGCTGTTTACGTTGGAGATGTTGGTATTGATCGTCTGGTTGACCGTATCGATATTGTCGACAATTGTCTGATTGACGGTATCAATGTCCTCTTTCAGCGACTGATTGACAGAGTCAACCTGCGCCTTAATTTCGGAGGAGGTTTGCGCAAGGTCGTTTTCAACTTGCTGAATAGACTCGTTGACTGAGTTCTGAACCTCGCCAATGGCGTTGTCTACCGCCTCCTGAGTGGCTTTGCTGTCGATTTCGTCGAGCAGCTCCTTGCCGAGTTCAGAAGATGTGATCTTGTCTTTCAGGAAAGACAATACGTCGCGAGTGGTGGCCTCTGTACCGAGGTTCGAGTTCGGCTGGCCTACCATCCCACGTTTGTTTACCGCACGAATCCAGTAATACCAGGTCTCGTTGTCACCCAGGCCAGCGTGAGTGAAAGTCGTTGTGGCGGCCTGAGCAATGAGTGTTGCGGTGTCCAGCTTATTTGTTTTGGACGCATACACGTTGATCTGCGCGAGGTCGACTGAATCAGGGTTAACCCAATTCAATACCACGTTACGATAATCCCCCACCGCGGTCAGTGATGTGGGCGCCCCTGGCGGCGTCATCGTGCCTTTTACCTGATAGACAGCAGTAATGATCTCGGATTTTTTGCCGCCGAAGGAAACGGAATACAGCTGGAAGTCATATCGCCCATTTTCGGCAACATTGACGATTTCATATTGTTCTTCCGTGGCGCGGGCAGATTGCCAGTTGGAGACGTTGCCCTCGTCGGAGCGGCGCCAGCTGACCCAGTATTCTGGTGATTTACCTTCCCAGGCAAGCATCAGCTTCACGGACAAGTTGCCCGGACTGGACAGATAGGTGCCTTCTGAGATGACCAGATTGCTCGGTTTGGAATATGTGGGATCAAGAACCGTCGTATTTTCTGGAACGAGCGCGGCCCCGCTATCAATCGCCTGGTACTTAGATGCATTGTTCTGCACCACCGTGATATCAAACGACCCCGGGGTTTCACCTTGCGCGATAGCGACAACGCGCGCCCGCATTGGAACCAGGTCTGGTTCGGTGATCGTCCAGACGCCATTCGCTACTGGTTGATCGGCTGTGGCCAACGCCGTCTTGAAGGTAACTTTAGTGATGTTGTCGCCGGTCTCGTTGATGTCTCGCTCAACGATTTTGCCTTCCTGATTGATGATACGGATGAAGCTACCGCTCTTTTTCAGAGAGACAGGTGCATCGAGGGTGATGCTGTTTTTGGTGAAAGAGACAATGCGACCGGAATTGCGTTTGCCGGCACGATATTTGTTCTGGATCAGAACGGTTTCGCCCGGCATCAGGAACGAGGCGTCCAGGCCCGCGGTAAAGGTGATCATGTCTGACTCCATACGCGCGGTATAGAGCAGCCACAAACCTACACGATGAGCCTGACCACGGCTGGTGCATCCGAACGCAACGGCCTCGGTCTTGCGCTCCCCGTATCGGGCCATCGCTTCCTGATCTTCAACATACTCAACGTTCTGCTTATAGCCGTCTTGTTTGTTGTTATAGGTAATCAGCGCAACGGACGGCCGGTCTTTTCGAGCAGAGCCTTTATAGGTAAACAGGCCATCTTTTACGTTTGCGTTGGTAAACAGCATGACAGGGTCAGACGGGCTGTCCTGCATGATATTCACCATGCCACCAGCCCAGAAAACCATGCCACGGAAAGCGCCGGCAATATCCTGAATCAGACGATAAGCGTCCTGACGACTGGTGATCTGGGTGTTGATTGCAAAGCGTTTTTCTTTGCCACCAAAGCCATCATCAACCTCTTCGTCGCAGTAGCGACCGATCTGATAAAGCTGGCCGAGGTCAATCATTGACTCCGAAACAAATTTGCCGAGGCCGTAACGAGCATTGGTCAGCAGATCGAACAAAATCCAGGCAGGGTTGGAAGACGACAGAAGCTTAAATGTTCCATCCCAAACGCCGTTATAAGTGTTCGTATTTTCATCATAATTCGAAGGCACACGGATTTTGAGGCCACGGATAAGATACGAACGTGACGGCATAGAGCTACCAAACTGCTCAGAGTTAACCTTGAGGCCAACCAGAACGGAGTTCGGGTAGTTCATTGGGGTGTCAACGATCTCACCGATAGAGTCGACCCAAGTATCGTTAAAGAGATACTGATCGTTGCTGTCGGCGGAGAGACGAAGCACGCGCACTTTATAGGCACGCCCAGGCTTTGGAAGCTGTATTTCGTAACTGCGGTAGTAGACACCAGTCTTTTTCGCAGTCAGCGTCACGTCAGAGCTGCTCTCACCTGTAGCAATCACGTCATAGAAAGAGCCATTGCCGTTGGCCAGCTGGAACTTAAACTGGACCGAAGTACCGTTTGTGTCCCCTGTTTTCTTGTCAATGCTACGCAGCGACGGGAACTTCATGATCACTCGGACACGATCAGCGTCGTCGTTATCGATGGCGACCGTAACCGCGTTTGTGGTTTTCAGCTGTGTGTTAACGGCCTTTGGCGTTTCGACAAAATCGAAACCAGGCATCGGGCTTTGGTCTTGCGAACCATCCCGGAAATCCCAGGTTACACCGGAATAGTTGAATGATCCGTCTTCGTTCTCCAGCGCCACGCCATCGATGAAGATAGATTTAGCGCCGTTAATCAACCCGCCAACAACACCTTCCCCGAGCAGATCGAGGATAGACGCCATGGCCCGCGAATTAACGGTATCATCCGCTTCAACTGGTGTCCGGCTTGAGCCTGAGCTCTTTTTGCCGCCCGCTCCCGCAATCAGGAGTGGCAATCTCTTTTTCTTGAACTGATCCATGTTCAAAAAACTTCCCTTACAGTTGGTCTATGGTGATTGAAGAACTCACAATCTGTGAGCCAACTAAAATTTCCTCGCCGAAATTAAGCTGAACCGGGTTTCCCTGGTTGCTGGTGTTTTGAGGCCCATCGAAGTAAAACGAATCCGTGTTATCCGCCTGTCTGACAGACGCATTTGATGCCTGCGGCGAAATCAGCATGGACACACCGCCCATCATCAATGACATCCCTCCCATCACCAGCGCGGAAGACGCACCAAAAGTCAGCCCTGAGGCCAGAGCGCCGACAGCGATCATCGCGGCGCCCACGAAAGTCTGGAACCACCCAAACGCCTTACCACCGCTGCCACGTGGTACGGGAGTAATGCGGATTTTTGCGATATTTTCCGACTCGCCCATCATCTGGTATTCGGTGTCGTCCATTGACCACTTGTGGCCCTGCTTATTTGTGACCTGGATGTGGTACTTATCGAAGTGGTTACGGTTACGTTTAATCCAGGCTTTAAAGCCCGGGCGATTCGCCTCAATCAAATCGATGGCTTGTTTGGTGTTGCGCACCTTCAATTTCCAGTGGCGGCCAAAGTTCTTTGCCATCGCACCGCCGAGCTGAACATGAACTAATTCAGACACGTCTCGTCTCCCTTGAGTAAATCCCTGTGACGCAGGTGATGCGTCGTGTGCTTCTGATACATCCCACCGTAATAAGCCCGACAGCTGAGACGGTCGATCTGGTGATGCATGATCATGCCGTCGCCGATGTATACCGCGCAGTGATCTGGCATTTTCCCGTACTGGATGAAGAAGATGTCGCCGCGCTGGGGTTCCGTCCCCGGCGCCATGCGGACAAGTCCTTCATTTCGGTAGTTCTGGTCGAGGATGTCGTTGTCCCCCGTGTACCAGGAAGGAATATGCAGGTGGGCGTTTGCATTCAGCTCAACGTCAAATTCACGCTTTAGGTAATCGCGGCACAGCATCCAGCAATCAAACACACCGAATACGTATGGGCGCCCGAGGTAGGGCATCTCAAAACCACACGGATAAATGACGTTCATTTCGCTAAAGTGGAATGGCATATCGCTTTCCACATTTTTGCGAATTGCCAGAATCATCCACGGTAGTTCCGTCGCCTCGCACCCAGAGCGATCCGGGTCTGACGCCTCTGCGCTGCGCTCAACGTGAGAGTGCCAAATAGCGATCACTTCCCCAGCATCTTCGGCCGCAATAATGTCGCTGGCACGCATGACAAAATCCTCACGTGGCGTTTCAGAGACATTCATCGCTTCCATAAAGCGATATTTCTCACCCTGTGTGCGCACCAGAAAGCCACACGCTTCATTCGGGTAACGTTGGATAGCGCAGCGATAGATATCCTGCATGACTTCTGAGCCCAGCTCAGGTAACGTCTGGTTACTCATATCGTGTCGCCCCAATAAATCCGCCAAAATGAATAACGCCATGCGCGAAGTAGTTGCGACGAGCATTACAGGCGTCGTAACGCTTGGTGCAGTAGTCGGCGCCGGCCAAAGAGGTTTGCTGGTTGTTTTTGTCGAAATAGGGGCCGGTGTAGCCACACTCTGTTCCGCGATATTTCCACGGGCAGCTGTTTTTGATGATCTGACGATACGGCAGTTGAACGCCCATCAGATCTAAGACGCTGGACAGCTCGAATTCGACATACTGGTGCGTCTCCAGGGTCTTCTGTTCGACGAACCACATTTCATCAGCAAAATGCTGACTTGGGTCTGCGGTCGGGTTTCCATCCGGAAAGTTCACCGCGTCCAGAAAACGTGCCAGCGTCATCTTGCGAATGATTTTGCAGCCAATCAGATCGTCATTGGCCTGCAGCTCGGCAGAAATTACACCGTCGTAGTTGGAAACCTGAATCTTTGGACGAGGAAGTGTTCCCTGACCGCTTTTATCAAAGCCAGACGCTTTAATTGGCCACGGCTCATAGGAAACTCCCTGCCAGACAATTGGCTGGCTAAGCCCGTTGGTGCCGGCATGGAAATACAACTTGCCGCCGGAGGTTGTCACCGACATATCCAGCTCGAACAACTCAATGAGCGCAGAAGGCGATAAACTCTGAATATCAGCTCTAATACCCATCACTTCATCCTTGAAAAACTCAACGTCACATCCTGTGACGTTGATATATAATAATAGATAAGTACTTACTTATCTATAGTCGCAAATTAAGACTCAAAAACCTGTCTAAATGTTGCCGTAAGCACTTGATAACCTGGGTAACGCTTTACCGTATGGCTATCACATACCACGATAATTGCTTTGCCTCTTGGGTTAGTCCAAACGAATGACTCCACCCCTGCGCGGGCAGTCAAAAAGTCATCAACGTCGTTTACCACGTCATGGCTACGGGTGAACGTGAGAGACCACTCTTCTTTAATCCGATTGAGCCCCTGCGACTGGCGCTGCTCGTAATCATCGCCGTAGTTCAGCACGGTCACGTTAGGCTTTACCGTTTTCTCAGACTCATAATCTGGATACCAATTAAATACTTTCCTCGACATATCACTTCCTTGTGATGGCCGCCCGCTAAGGCGGCCGGCTTTACTACCCTCTGGTGGTATGCGGATTAAGTGAACCACCAGAACGTTTCTCTTCGGCAATCGTCTCAAGCACAATCGACTTAATTTGCCGCGCTGCACCGTTCCAGAGATTGCTCTCGCTTCCACTGCTGCTCTCGCTGGTTCGTCCATCCTTGGTCACATTGATCTGAATTGAGACAGGGGACACCGCGTTACCCGTGCTCTTTCCAGCCGACTCTGCAGAAAGTGTGACTGGAATGGTTCGACCATCTGGCAACGGAACGTAAGCCTCGTTCATTGAGCCCTCGCCAAACATCGCCAACTGTGGTGAGGTGGCAATTCCGCCTTTCTGATAAGCTCTCAGAGGCACAACCCCTTCCCTGCCAAAGATGCCGCCATTAGCGTGCTTCTTCACATTTGGCTTTGAGCCTGATGGCGTCGAAGACCCAGCCCAAGCGGACACTGCGGTACTGGCCAGTGACAGACCGAAATTCAGCCAACGGCTGGACGAACTCGACGACGAAGCACCTACCATGGCGAATGTTGCTGCCAGTGCCCCCGCCGCGGTAGACAGATTCCCCATACTGAGGATGCTGCTGTTAACCGCTTTGGTTTGATCTTTCGTAGCGTCAGTACCGGTGAACAATGACTTAGTCCAGTCCCAGACGCCATTCACCGCCTGACTTAAACCACTGGCCGCATTCTGAGACGCTTGCCCCATCGAATTCACGCCGGAGGCTGTCTCCTTGGTGGCCTCGCCGACAGATTTATCCCCATTGGCCACCGACCCACCAGAATTACCTAGCTGAACCCCTTGATTAGCGATCGCAGACGCTACGCCATTCATGAGATTTCCACTTTGTGCATTGCCGGCGTTTGTCGTTCCCATTCCCAACATATTCATGAGAGGCAGAGTGATCTGGGTCTTCACGACCATGTTGGTGATGTCTTTAAGGATCGATGTGGCCAGACTGGAGAAGCTCATCTTCCCGTTAACAACAAAGTCAGTAAACGTGTCGGTTAAGCCGCTAAACAGATCTGTCCAGGTGCCCTCAATCTGCTCAGCCAGGTTCTCATACTCCAGAGCCAACTGCTGGGTCGCTGTACCTGTTTGCTTAATCAGCGCATTGTTGCCAGCGGCCACCAGCTGATTAAGCTGCTTGTTGTAAAGCGAGATGATTTTCGGGTCAGTCGCCTTATCACGCAGCTCGATCAGCGCCTTAAGATTGCGATTGTAGGTATCCGAAAACTCGGCAGCCTTCTCCTCATGGCTTTGCATCAAGCCTGCGCTGATAATCGAATCCGATTCCGGCGCCCAAGCGCTGATCATTTGCTCGACGTTGCGGCGATTAAACATTTCACGGTATTCGGGGGTAGCGTTCCTCAAATCCGCGAGACGTTTTTTGGCCTGGTCAACCATCTCCTGCGAGATAAACTCGTTAGGCGTGGCGTTTGCAAGATCGGTTAGTGACTTGGTGACATCACGCAGCGACTGATCAAACGACACAGTAGCCTTTGAACTTTCGCCCATTTGCCCCATGAGCTGATCAGCTTTATCCAGAGCCTTCTGGTAGCCGGCAGCCAGCTTCTGTTGCGCTCTTTCCTCCCTTTTCGCGGCGCGTTCAGAGGCATTCGCAGTACGCTTCCCTGCCCTCTCGGCAGCAGCGGCATCTTGTTCACGAGCTTTGGTTAATGCGGCTATGGCGGCTGCACGCTCCTTCTCGCTCATCTTTTCCAGAGAAGATGCGGTTGAGGCTTTCTGCAGGTTAAGCTGAGTTTTAAGCTGCTTCGGCCCAATGATAGGTTTTCCTTCAAAATCCATCATTGGTGTGCCATCAGGCAGCGTTCGCTGGTAAACCGCAGAGTCCATCTGGTTGCGCATGTACTGCGCGAGCGCTTTGTCAGCGCCTTTGTCGCTGGTGCCCAACCCAAGCACTGTTCCTTGGTTGGTCTTCACGCCCTTCCCGGTTTTCGCCGCGTTATCGCGTTCAAACTCAGCCTGTGTCAGTTCCTGAGCAATCGTCTCCAGGTGTTCCTGATAGCCGCGAATACTGCCCTGCAGCTTCTGTACCTGTTCTGTGTTTCCTTCTTGTTTCGCCTTTTCCAGCAAATCGCTAAAATGTGCGATCTGCTTTTCAGTTGCGGTCTTACGCGATGATAAAGAGTCGACAAGTTTCTGGGCCGGCTGCAGATAAGATTTGTTTACTGTCTCTCGCAGCGGCGCAAGCAGCTTGCTCTTCTCATCATCGGACAGTGTTTTGTCGTCATTGATCTTCTGGATTTTGTCCAGTGCCTCCTGACGAGCTTTAACAAACGTAGCGGAGAAGAGCTGATTATCTGCCCGGATTTTCTCGATCTGGGATTCAGCAGCCTCTTTCGCCAGACGTTTGGATACAGCGCCATCCCCCAGCGCGATGGTGTCAGTGGTTCTCTTGTACTCTTCCTGATTTTTCTTCAGTCGAGCCTCAACAACCTCTTTAGACTCCTTAACGGCAACAGGGCCGGCGACAGTGGAAATGTAGTTCACACTTTCGCCAGTTTTAAGCGCTTGCTGATCCCGCTGAATTTGCTTCTCTAGCTGCGATGCGCGCTCCGCCATTTGTGCTCGCTTGGCTGCCGTCATCGCTTCGGGGATTTTGCGAATCTCCTCAACAACTTTGGACGTTTCGTTGCGAAGCATGGTCATGTAGGTGATCAGCCCGGCAACAGCCACTGTTGCAACAGTAAACGCAGCACCAATCGGGTTTGCTGCGATAAACGCAGTGAGCCCAGCGAATGCCCCTTTCAGCCCCGTAATCGCGCCACGAATGGCAAAAATGAGCGATGGGATTGGTGCCAGTCCCATGCGTGCAGCACGATTGAAACGAGTGACTGCCGTCGCTCCCAGCGTGAATGGTGTCTGGATTACAGTGGACATTTTCATGAAGGTGGAAAGCATCTGGCCGCCGGCGCCGACAACACCTAAAATGCCCGCTCTGAGCATTTTAAATGCCACCATTCCGGCGACAATTTTGCCCAGCGTAATAACCAACTCCTGATTCTTAGCCAACCATTGCGCCAGCTCGCGCAGGCCATCAATCGCGGTGGTAAGCCCCTCTCCCAATGAATTAGCGAACGAAATGCCTTCTGCGCTGTTCATTACGGCCGACAGCTCTTTCATCCCCTTGGTCAGAGAGTCAAGGTACCCAGCCTGACCCACTCGATCGGCAAACAGAGTGAAAGAGGTTTGCAGCTGCGCCAGCGCACCGGTGTAGGTTTGCATCATATCTTTGGCGGCATTTTCGTTTTCCGCACGCAAACCAACAAACATCAACGAAAGAGCCTGTTTCGCTTCAACGGTCCCACTGGATACGGCTTTGGTTAGCTCCCCCATCGTGATACCGGCCGCATCTGCCATGGCCTTCATCGCATTTGGAACCGCTTCACCCAATTGCTGGCGGAGCTCTTCCATCGACACGACGCCCTTACCAGACATTTGCTGGACAGCCACCGCCGCTCGCTTAAGCAACTCACTATCGCCACCAAAACGTGCGACTGAGTCCACCAGTGCCTTTAACGAACCATCAGTGGGATCGAGCCCAGCAGAACGGAATTTCACAAATGAGTCGGTTAAGGCCTGCATCGCAAATGGGGCGTTTTTCGCCATATTCACGATATACTGCATGTCTTGAGCAGCGGCTTCTCCAGGATTGACTTTATCCTTGTTCAACCCACGCAACATGACACGCATACGCTGCATCTCGGCCGCAGCCTCTACGATCGGCTTCTGCCAACCAAACAGGATGTCAGTGACCGTTCTGGCCGCATCCCCAATTTCCCCCAGAAGGAAAATATTGCCGCGTAATCCAGAAAAGACGCCATTTTCACGACTGCCACCGCGATGGGACGCAGCGGTAAATCGATCAGCGCCACCTCCGCTGCCTCCCCCACCCGTTGTGGTTGTTCTAACCCTGACTGGACGGCTGATCAGCTGCTGGCTTCGAATAACGCCATCCATCTGATCTTTGACTTTTTTTAACCCCTCGGCCGCCTGGCTTGTCGTTGTTCCCCAATTGCTCAGACGCTTGCTGGTCGCATTTAGTCTGGTGTTCATTCCACCAAGAGAAGTAGTGGCACCCTTGATCTCAGTGTTGAATTTACCGGCATGGTCTCCTGCGTATTTAACCCAATCAGAAAACTCATTGAGTTCCGACTGAACCTTCCGCAATGAGGCCAGGAACTTGTGCGTAGACGATGTGGCTGAATCAACGCGATCTGTGAATGTCCGCAAATCAGTGCTGATAGCGGACAGTTCACGTTGTGCCTTTCGAGAGGTGTTGGAAACGAGCTCAAAACCGGCAGCTACGTCCTGTAGTTTGTCTGCCGTAGAATTGAGTCTGGTTTCAAGAGCGCCAAGAATGCTGGAGACCGAACCCAGAGAGCGCTCGAGGTTTTTAATTTTTTGAGCCGGTTTGGTAGCCCGCTCGCCAAATTTGGTAAGTAATTTACCCGCCCGGTCGATTGACGCCGTAAACTGTTTGTCTTCCAGCGACAGGATAAACTCTACGTTTTGTGACATTCCCTTGTCATCCTCTGCCAAAAATTTGCATCAGCTGCTCTTTGGCGTCGGGGTCTGCCTTATCCATATGCGGACGGTAGACTTTATCAGTAACGACTGGCCTTCCAATCCTGAGTTGCAAACCCTCCATGAACGCCTTAACGCCATCGCCATCCGCTTGGGCGACGCGGGCGACCTGCAGATTGCGGACATCCTCTTCCGCTCGCAGACGATCGATATTGCGGCTGAGCATCCAGAACATGGTCAACGGGACACTCAGTAGCTCTATTGGCGATACGGCGTAGTGAGCAACTACACGACTGAAATAGAATCCGAGATCTATCGAAACGGTCTTTACCCCGGATTCATCGCGGGATATTACTTTGCCCCTTCGCCAGCCGCTTTTTCGTTCTCTTCATCAATCACTTCCATGGCGAAAGTGAAGATCTGCTGGAGTTGCTGGACAGTCAGTTTTTCCAGAACGGAGTCAGGTACTGACGGAATGACTTTGCGTACCAGTTCTGCGTAGGCAGTTACCTGGTCGACGGGAGACATATTCATGAGGTCTTTGTCTTCCATCTGCTTGATAGAAACAAAGAGGCCGACGGTCATTTCAACGATGGGATATTCTTTGCCACCAAATTTGATGCTTTTTTTCGGCGGCAGAATGGAGTCGAGATCGAGTAATTTGGTCATGGTTAAAATCCTTTTAAACTCATACAGAGGCCCATCCATGGGCCTCTTGGGTTATCACAATTTAGCTTGCGGCAGTTACAGAGACGGCTTTGGTCGCCTTCTTGGCGCCGTCATTAGTTGTGAAGGTGATATTGGCTGAACCGACAGCTTTACCAGTTACCAGTCCGTTCTGATCTACGGTCGCTTTATCAGTCGCATCAGAGCTCCACACGCCAGTCTTATTGGTTGCATCGGCCGGGGTAAAGGTTGCGCTCAACTGAACTTTAGCGCCCACTTTTACGGTCGGTGAAGACGGGGTCAGCGTGACGCTCTCAACCGGCTTTGGGAGGCTCATTTTCCCCAACACGCCAGCGTCGTCCGGGTAAGCGGAAAACTCAACTGAGAACACGCGAACGTCGTCAGACTGGTAGGTCATGGTGAAGTTACCCGCGGTTGCTGCTTTAGGGATGGTCAGAACATAATCCGTCGCATCCTGCGGGGTCAGCACCAACTCTTTCGCAACGTCGATCAGGTTCACTCCCTGCGCAGACGTGATGGTTACGGTATCTTCGCCAGAACTCAGCGTGGAACCTGGCATCAGATCGACCATGTTTTTCAACACGGATTCAGCCAGCGGCGCAGTAATGGTGATGTTGCGGCCCTGGATCAGCTCGGAGATCGTGGTCTGGCCCAGCTGGTCTACGGTCACTTTCAGCGTTTCGGTTGCGATTTCAACCTGAACACCGCCTTTGGTGTAACCCAGATCCACGCCACCAAACGACACCTTGCAGGCGCCAAGCTTGATGTTTTTAACATGGGTATTGGACATTATTGGAAAACTCCTTTTTCCGTTAAAACAGTGTCACTCCGACACACAATAGTAAGTATATACTTACTTATTTATTCAGTTCAATAAAGTACCCGGCAAATTCAAGTGGAATCCCCGTTTCAATAAGCGATCCGTCATTTATTGGGTACGTTATTGGCATCGCCATCGGCCTAACCATTTTGAAGAATACCCCGTCAGACTCAACGTTGCTAACAGGAAGGATGTCCATGATTTCGTTAGCCATTTCAACAGATTTTGTAATACTCGCATTGCGAACTACTATCGTGAATGAGTCGAAGTAAAAACCCTGCAAATCCGGGTCGATGGCTATGCCTGTATTGGGATTAATCAGCAAGATGCCAGACTTAACTTTTGCTGGCATGTAGTGACAGAAAATGTCCGTCCCTACTTTTCCAAGTCCCTTTTTTTGTATCAATTTTGCGAATGCTTCTACAAACACGTCAACCTCGCGTAAATCCTGCTTTTCTGGCAGCTTCCAAGATCGTCTGCGAAAATTGCTTTTCGCTGATCTGAGTCGCTCGCTCAAGGAAATATGGGCCCACTTTAGGTTTCACGCCGGCGACAGGAGGGTTAGTAACATTCTTCATACGAGACAAATAACCAAGACGGTACTTACCAAGCTCCATGTATTTGGCATAGTCCCCCACCTCAACGCCTGGATGCCCTTCGCGCTGCTTTGCGCCTGAAACGGAAAGCTCAATACGAAGCCCCGCGTATCCTTCTTTTACAACCCGCGCAAAAATGGCGCTCTCCAGCGATCCTGTTTCAAGCGGGGCCATGGCTCGTGCCAGTCGTTCAACCAGACGCGCCAGCTTTTCCATGTCCCTGATTAGATATCGCTTGAACGCTTTCTGGCTGTTATTAAGTCTGGCGCCGGCACGCTTAAACTGGTGTGCGTCATATTTCAAACCCATATATTCGCCCCCAGCTCAAGATGCCCAGGGCGGCCACGTAGTCCCCATCGCCGATGTACGCTTGAGACCTTCAGCTTCTGTCCCTCCAGCACAAGAACGTCGTCGAGTTGAACAGCGGCTTCAAGTGGAACAATAAGTACTGCGTCAAACAACTCCAGCGCCGCCTTTCCGCGGCTTCCAGAGCTATCTGCCCTGACGGACGATTTTTCATTGCTCTGTTCAAATTTAACGACGCCTACTTTCGTCTTCCTGACGAACTGCAATTGCGCTTCACCGTAGACGTTTTTGGAACCAAACCGGTAGATCGACAATTCGGCTTGCCACGAAATATTCATCCACTCTCCTTGTGTGAAGTCGTCGCACTCATTACCAGGCGGAGGCGCGGTTTCCCGTCTTTGGCCTGTCGACCAGAAGTAAAGAGTACGACGTGTGTTACGCACGACGAACAATCATCCGATTGTTGATGTAGCTAATAAGCAATCGCCAGGTGCTGCGGGCCACACGGACATTCGCCACTTTGCTTGTGCGGTACATGTTGGTTGTTTCACCGATAGATTCAGACAAAATGCCGTCTTCACGCGCACTCGCAATATCGTTGCCATTGGCGATCTCGCATGCCTCATTAACGGTGGCCAGAAGCAGCGCCTCTTTAAAGTAGTCTGGCAACTCCGCAAACTGCTCCGAAGTGATCCGCTCCCAGTCCACCAAATCCTGCCGATACACACCGTCACCCCCCCAAGGAATGTCATAGACATTCAGCATGTTTTGGGGACGGTCATACCGGTCGAAATCGATGCGCATGATCCTCCGGATAGAGAAAGGTAAGGTTTTGATTCGCCGTGTCGCTTCGATTAGCCGCTTGCGCATCAAACCCTCCCCATCAGCCAGCAATGTATCTCCATTGATCATATCAATGGCCTGCATTTGAGCATCGGCTACGGTGGCAAACGACTGACCCGGGACGGATAGTTCAAAGCTATTAAGCAGCACATACATCTGCCGCTCTTCGTGGGTTAGCCCACCCGCTGTGGCCTTCACGATGACGTAGCGCAGATCACGCTCTTTTTCGACCAGCTGGTTATGCTCTGCTGAGATCACAACCGGTATAGACATTTGGCCTTCTGCAATATCGAGAGGCTCTTCGTCCACAAGTGTTGTGCCTGCACTATCTCGCACCGTATAAGAGGCGGAGTCGATATCCAGTACGTTAAAGGCGAAGGTCAGAGACACGATGTCTCCGCTACGAAACGTGTCGATCAGAGCCATCACTCACCGCCTTGTGCTTTCAGGATGCCCTCGATCATTTCAACAATGCCCTTCGCTTTCACGCCAAGCGTGTTGCCGATCTGGCGCAGGCCGGCGATACCTTCACAGTCAGCAATGGACTCCAGCTCTTCTCGGGTGAAGCGCTGCACATGTTTTGTCTCCTCCTTCGCGACGCCACGTTTCATAGGGACAATATCAGGGGCCGTAGGCTCCACAATCTGATCGGCCACCAGCTCGTTACGATTGCTGAAGGCAGCTGATGGAGAGACATTTTGCCCATCAATCGTTTCGGCACGCATTGAGGCGCAGATCCGCTGTTGATCGAGGAATGGCAGCTCTGCTACAGAAATGCCGTCTTTAAAGTAAACGCCGCACAGGATGCCCGTGTATCCAAGGAACTGAGGTTCCAGAAGATGAATTTTTGCTGGTTTCATGAGTTTTCCTCTGAACAGGGTGGCCAGAGCCACCCCTTGTTACTGAATCAGGCTGCAGCTGCTGTAACTTGAACAGTTGCGGTTGCTTTATGGCTGCCGTCTGCGGTCGTGACTTCAATTGTTGCAGTCCCTTCTGCAACGCCGGTCACGAGACCAGTAGCCGCGTCAACCGTTGCAAATTCAGCATTTTTCGACACCCAGGTAACTTTCTTGTTGGTAGCACCAGCAGGCGCCACGGTAGCCGTGAGTTGAACCGTTTTTTTCACCTCCACCGATGCCGACTTAGGACTTACCGACACACCAGTAACAGCGACAGTGGGCTCCACCGGAACCGCTCGCATAGCTGCGGTGATACGGTTCTGCATGCGCTCGTTTACTGGATGATCGGACACCGATTTAGTGAAAGAAGTACGGAACATAACCCCCGTAAAGTCGGTGAAGGCCTTTTCAGTGATCTTCACTTTTTTTTCTGACATATATCGCTCCTATAAAAAGGGCGGGCGTATAGCCCACCCATTTAAAAATAATAGGTAAGTACTTACCTATTATTAGGATTAAATTTTGACGTTAGTCAGCGCCGCGATAGCTTTGTCGTGCTTATTGGCCAGAGAGCAGTACCACTTCACACGAGTACGTACTGCGTCTTTGTTCTGAACGGTGCCAATGTTTTCCACAACGATACCGGCGTTTTCGCCGCCGTACAGACCAGTTACACCGTTTTCTTCAGAAAGGTGCAGACAGTAGATATCCGCTTTGGTGGAGTCCGCAACCGGAATGAAGTCGTTTACGATAAACGGAACGCCGTTATGGCACAGCATTGGTCGACCGAAGTTTTCCATCATGATTTCGGATGGGCCTACGTTTACAGTTCGCAGCAGCGCACGATATGCGCGAAGATGCTCAGAACGCATCATGATGCAGTCTGCGCCCAGATCTTTAACTGCGTCGACCAGTTCGTCGAACATGGAGAAAGTCATGGAGGCGCCGGAGATGTCGATCTTCTGATCGTCATGCATCAGCTTCGGAATACCGTCGAAGGCTTTGTTGTTAGTGGAGGAGTCGCCAACAATCAGATTGCGGCGGAAGGCACGAGCCAGACCTTTGACTTTCTGACGAACCTGGATAGCCAGCTGGTTGTTGGTATCAGCCATAGTGGTAGCCAGGAATTTGTCGACGTCAACGTCGCCAGCCAGAATGCGCAGCTTCGCAACTTTCTCTTCGAAGGTTGCTGCACCTTCGGTGATGGTGTCGTTCACATCAATGAAAGTAGCTTCGCTCAGGGTTTTTTCGCGGTTATACAGATATGCCTTCGAATTGATCTTCATGAAAGGCAGGACGGCGAACAGGTCGTCACGATCGATAATGGTCTCGATCACGCCCTGTTCAAGCTCGTTATTAGACAGCTTTTCAGCTTCTTCACGCAGTAATGGCATCTTTCATTTCCCTATGATTTAAGATGTTACTTGATTCCGATTTTCCCTAAACCGGCAGTCAACTTATCCATTGTCGACTTGTTCTTCGGCTGGGTTACTTTGTGGGTCGGTTTACTAATTGAACCAGCACCCTGCTTAGCTTCGCTGCGCAATAAAGCGTCAGCTTCCGGATCTGCACGTAAAATACGCTCAATCGCGGATTCGAACGGTAACGGCTTACCTTCGCCGTCAACCAGAACAGCACGCTCTTTCTGACCTGCCGGCTTGTCATAGCCAACGACGTTACCGTCTTCACCCACTTCGAAATGAGAGCCGTAGATAACGCGGGCCTTAGCCGGAGTCATCAGAACTTTTTCACGCAGGAAATTGGAGCCAGAAAAGGAAGCGCCGACGGTCATTTCAACCAGCTGGGCTTTAAGTGCGGCGTTTTCGCTCTCCAGAGCGGAAAAACGTTCATCACGTTGAGCCATCTCAGCCTGGTGAGCTTCGATCATTTGCTTTTTCACAGCATCGAATTCACCGCGGCGTTCCAGTTCAGCTTGCTCCGCCTCACGGCGTGCGTTTTCTGCGGCTTGCTCAGCTTCCAGAAGCTGGCGTGCTCGTGCCGGATCGATATCACCGTACTGAGCCAGCTGATCGGCCATGGCACGCTCTTTTTCCTTGCGTTTCATGTTTTCTTTCAGCAGGTCAGCACCGGCTTTCTTGGATTTACGCAATTCAGCGAGCAACTCTTCCTGAGTCATCCCTCCGAATTCATCGTCTTCGATTTTCGGCTGATCTTTCTGCTCGCCGTTCTGCTTACCAGATTCCTGGGTGCCCTGCTCTTCTGCACCAGCGGGAGCTCCAGCACCTGCGCCACTACGTTCATGTGATTCGGCGACATCCATGAGGCCACGACGGGCCATTAGCATTTGCCACAGATTCATAAAAATTCCTTTTAATTACTTATCACTCGGTTGCTTGAGTTGATGAGTTCCCATTCCCTTGGGATAGATCTTGTCCGCTCTCTTGGACTGTATCGCGATGATAAGTAAGTACTGACTTATTTTCAAGAGTATTGAGAGCATTTTTTGGCGGAAAATTCAAGAGATCTTTCTCAAATTCTTTCTGCATCGCGGCCGAAATATTCGGGAAGATTTTCTCAATGAGCATTTCCATCTGATATCGACGCACAGAATCCGGTGCTTCCAGCAGCCCAAGTTTCTCGGCAACGGCAAATTCATCCGTCAGACCGCGGATATCAAAGCTCTCCGGATAGGCAATCAGCGAATGCTCCTCATCGAGATCGACCCCCATCCACTTCGCCGCCAAAAACATCATCTGGCGTTCAGCCCGCTCAAGACGCTCGGCTTTAGTAATAAGCAGACTATTAACCCGCTGAAAGTCATATAACTTGGCGGCCCCGGATGAATTATCGATCCCCTTAGCGTTATCCTGCTTTGTTCGCTCGCCAGCGACCCCAACGGAGTGGTAGATCTCATTAATCACGGTCTGGATAGTGGTGATGATCATCTGAGCTTGCTTAGGGTCTGGCGACAAATAGAAAGGCTGGTTGCCACTTTCCGAGTCATAGGTGAAGACGCGTTTTGTCCCCATTTCCATTACCTTTGCGTGATTCTCATCGCCTGGCAGGAGCGACTGAACAGGAATGGCCAGCTGGCTGAACGTCTGATCCTGAATAATGGCGTCAAGGTTCGACAGATAGTTGGCTACTGCACGGTCAAGGTAGGCGATATCATCAATAAGCGACGGGCTAAAATACGGCGATTCGCTCTCCCCTATGCAATCAACAGGAAACACAGGTACAACGCCAAGTTTGTGTTCGCCTTTATCTTCAAGCACAACTTTTGCGGTCCGACGACCGGCATTCCCGGCGCCTTTCTTAACCTCTTCCCGAAATAGAAACCACTCGTTACGTGTCCATAGACGATAACGCTGATATTCCTGGCCAGATGAGGTGAAAGGGTCTTGATCATCGCGCGCCACTTCGACAATCAGCGCCCAGATCAAATTGCCGTCATCGTCCCACGCCATATCCAACATCTGCTGCGGAGAAATCCAGTAGGCATAGGCGCGAACATCCTTCTTCTTCTCGTCAGCGACGGATTCTGCGTCACTATCCATCGTGCTATCGACCACCACCCAGACACGGCCATAGATGGAGGACTGGAGGTCAAGCGCGGACATAAAGCCATCGATGGAAACATTCTGTCGTGTCGCGCGTTTCCAGAATTTCTGAATTGGCTCAGGCGCTTCTTCTACATTTCGATGGATGTCCTCTTTGAAGAGATATTTATTAATCAGGTTCACCACTTCCCTGGTGTGATTGAAGCGGTAGGCGCGTTCCAGACGCTCCTTGAACTCCTGATCACCTTCTTTGAAGTATCGGAAAATGTTGTCATCGAACCAGGCACGCCCGCCAGCGTATGTGCTGGCGAGGAAATCCCAGTGCTCTTTTTTCTTTATGTATTCGGGGTGGCGTCTTGCCACAAGATCCTTAATTTGCTTATCAGTCAATTCCATTTGCTTCTCTTCCATGATATGTAAGTACTTACTTATCTTGAGCCACCAAGAATAACACGATTTTTTACGGGATACCTACGATGAACCGGGTAGCCCAAGGCATCCGCGCTGTGCTCAATCCCACCGCTCTTATCCATATCGCGAGAGCCTGGTTTGTAGATAACTTTCTCCAGTGAATCGATGAGATGTTTGCACTTAGGGTCGATATACAAACGAGTTTCGCCAGAGGCGCTCATCAACATGCGGTTCACTGAGTTCACACGATCAGCAATCGGTGGGTGCTTTTTCGGATAATCAACACGCAGAAAGCCCTTCTCCTTGAAGATGTCGATGTCCGATTCCCCACGAGCGTGCTGACGATAGGCGCCGGCCGGGTCTGGAAAAATTGTGACCTGCGATTTCCACCGCCAGAAGCGACGCTCCAGCTCATCGCACACTTCTGCCGTATTCGACGAAAACAAGACAAGCTCATCCACAGCCCACAGCTCCCCATTCGGTTGTGGCTGCAGGATGACCGACGACATTGGATCAATGTTGAAGTCCTGGCCTACCCACACCGGTAATTTAGGATTGAACTGCAGCGGCTTAACGTGAACGCTACGATCGAACGGGTAATACACACGCCCTGACATGTTTTCGAAGCTGGCGAGGTACTCCTGAGCGAACGACTTAGGGTCCATATCGTTCTTGGCTGCCTCGATTTCTGCCGTCGGAACGAATGGTGAATCAGCGGTTACAAACTGCCAGCTTTTCCACTGACCTTTGCGTTGCAGTTCTTTGTTCTGCCCGATAGTCCATAGTTTATGGAATTCGGAGAACCCTTTCGGCGTACCGATGATCAGCGCGCCGCCGCGGGTGGATGACAATGTCGGACGGAGAACCTTGTACCAGGTGTCTGGCTTCATATCCTGGAACTCGTCGAGCACAACGAAATGCAGCGCAACACCACGAAGCGTATCCGGTTTATCTGCGCCTTTAAGCGCGATCTCCGAACCGTTTTTCAACACGATGGTCATCGTGGTGTCGTTCTTCTTCCGAATCCACTTACGCGGCAGAACTTCCTGCAGATCATCCCAAAGAATCTGGCGCGCCATTTGGTAGGTCGGCGCGACGTACCAAACTCGTTGTTTTCTCTCCTTAGCGGCAGCGCGAATGATGGTTGAGATCGACAGCCTCGATTTACCCCAACGTCGTCCGGCGCACACAACTTTGAAACGATGTGGCGACTGGAAGACTTGCATCTGCCCGGAATGCAGCTGTACGAGACTTAGAGACGACGGGATGGACATGGTTATGCATCTCCATCATCGTCTTCGCCCGATGCGTCAAAATCGCTCTCAGCTTCGCTCAGCGCTTCTTCTTCGAGTGATTCCAACAGATCGTCATCAATCACTTCGGGCTCATCATCTTCCTTGCGCAGCTGGGCCACCTGTGATGGGGTTAGCTCGCCAAAGACAAGGTTCGGAATATCCTCTTCACCGCCTTCTTCTTTCTCCATGCCCAATGCCTTGGAGGAAATTTCGAAGCATTTCGCCAGCGTGCCGCTGGCGCGCTGCAGGCTTTTAAGATCGTCCTCAATCGAGGCCAGTGGCTTACCTTCGCGCTTTGCTGTAGTGACCTCGACCATCACCATCTGACCAAGGGCATACGCCCAGCCGTCATAGCGTGTCCGGCGGTCTTCTATCTTTTCGGCTCGGGCTTTAGCGCGCAGTTCTGCATCGGACTTGAGAGACTCGCGCACCATCTTTCCAACAGAATCGGCGCCTTTCTCTAATCCACGCTTTTTGAAGTGTCTGGAGAGCGTTTCACGACGGATGCCGTACTCTTCTTCCAGTTTTGAGAGCGTATACTCGCCCGAAGTCCATTTCGCTTCGGCTTCCGCCCATTCAGCCGGAGTCAGGCGAGTTTTGCTCTCGTCTTTTTCGACAGTCATAGATCCCTCTAAAACACACACAGAGCGCTTCCTTGCGCTCTTAAACAATTTGTTTTCTGGTTGTATTAATTAGGTCTGGGGAATCTGTTTGAGAGCCTGCTTTCGTATATATTTAATAAGTGACTTATTAGTTATATATACAGACGCAGGCTGTTAATCTGACTCCCAGACCAACTTACATCACCAGTAACTTGGCTCTGGCTCGACCTAATGTCGTCAGCCCCAAAGTTCGACGCTGGTAGCCAGAATCCTCTCGCGGCCGGCAGTCGTGCTTTTCGACCAAACCTTTCTTGATCAGCGCGCGCAGGGAGAATTGCATAGACTGCTTTGTCGTCCGGTAAGGCAGCACTTCCAGCAGCCCGTCCAGATCGAGCAAATGTCCACGTTCATGGCCTAAGTTGATGGTCTTAATGATGTCTTTCTGTTTATCAGTCAGTGTCATGGCAAATCCTTATGCCGGTAACGCAATATCCAGTGGTGCATTCAGCGGTTGTTTATCAAAAGCCAGCAGTGGCAGTGTGTCAGGCAGCTGGCGACCAAAATCAGGGTTGCGATAAACCCCATAGAGCGGTGAAGTGAAGCTCAGATTGTGAATATCCTTGAGTAGTTTCACGATGCTGGCCTCATCCACCAGGCTATCCGCGATATCCTGAATGGTAGTGCCACGGTTGCGGCCTGCTTTTGCCAGAGAACTATTCTTGTGGTAGTCCGCCACCAGATCTCGCAGTGCGCGGCGCCGGCGTGAATCAGTCATCGCAAACAGCTCCTTCACAATCGCTTCGTTGTCGCCGGGATCAGAACGAAAATGGCGCTGAAAGACGCGAAGTGCGCTTTCGTAGCTCTTCGGACGTTCAGGACGGATGAAGCAAAACCCTGCTTTCATAGCAAACGGGTTATATTTGCTCATCGACGACTGGATCTCGATGATTGGCCGGTCATGCATCCTGCTAACCAGATTAATCATGCGATACGATACCCCGACGCCACGATACTGGGTGTCCACTACAGAGCGGCTGATCACAGCGAAGTTGTTGTTTACGTAACGTCCCCAGTACTGATTTGCCACGGTGGTGTTGGTTGTGGGTTTCAGCTTTGGAAACATGCGATGCCGCGGCGCCAGCAGCAGTTTAGGGAAGGCCATAACTACAACGCCTACCAACCGACCATCTAGCTCACAACGATAGTAGGTAGGGGCGAACGGCTTCCCATCTGTCTTGTAGTGAAGCGACTTAAGCGCGTGCCAGTCTTCTACCGTCCCCCTGGTGACGGTCATGCGCTCAAGAAAGTCCAGATGGCGCGGGAACTCCTCCGGGCGATACCGTTTAATGATGATGTCAGTCATCGCATCACCACCTTACGGTTGCAAAACCCGCCACGGCAGATAGTGGATGCAGGACGAGTCACGATTCCCTCGATCGCAGGCAGTCCACCAGCTTTCTTGTCGGCCATAAACTGTAGTCGGGAACGATTGAACTCTTCCGCGATATAACCCTGCAGGTAGGTCAATGCCTCCTGATCATGGAGCTGCACGCCGTGATATTCTGCGGTCATCAGCGCCACATGTAGTGCCTCATGCCAGTAGACTGTTTCATCGTAATTTTCTGGCAGGTAGACGCAATGAAGCATCGTGTCGGCCTGAATATAGCCCAGAGTTGTCACCATGCCGACAACCCCATATACGAACTCGCTTTCATCGAGGCCATAGAGCTGTTTTATCGTCTCGACATAACGTCTTTCACCAAAGACGACACAGCAGCGATTGAAATACGGGGTAACGCGAAAACCATACGCGCCATGAGCACGAAGCCAATCTCGCCATTCGGCTTCTGTAGTCCAGCGGCGGCGCAGATCTGGGCCCTCATAAATCGGGAAAGTCTTTTTAATCTGCATAATCAACCTTCACTCGCTCCTTGTAGTGCTTGGTGATCTGCATATCCGGGCGCAGCGCGTTCTTCAGGTCTTCGTGGGTCGTCGCCACCATTACCGTCGCACCTACCTTTCGCGCGGCACGCTGGAGGTTCGAGGCCACAACCTGGGCGGTAACACGATCAAGAACTGCGCCAAATTCATCCGCAGCCCATACCTTCGCGCCCGACTCAATAAGCTTGGCGATCTTGAGACGGTATTTCTGGCCATCCGACATTTCAGAAGGTTTGCGCACAAAGAGATAGGCATCATTCAAGCCAGCCATCGAAAGCAGCCCTAACGCTTCGCTGGTGGTTTTACCCAGCTGGTCGATGACATTGACGTCGTTGTCAAAAGTAAAGTCATCAATGGAGGCGACTGAAAGCCCTTCCTCTTTCATCTGGCGTTGTAGCTCACGCAGCACGACAGATTTTCCGGAACCTGACTGGCCAGTGATGTAAACCACATCACCCTGCTCAACTTCCAGCTCAAGATTGTCGTAAAGTGTCCAGTCTTTTTCATCCAGGCCAAGCCCAAACGATTCGGCGATCTCAAGCGTGCGAGTAGTCTTGTTGACACGGGTCTGGAACGATATGTTGATGGTATATGTGCTCATGCTTCGACTACCCCGGAGGAAACTTTCTGCGCATAAGCAACGAACGCGTCTACCCCGCTCTCTCCCGTGATTTCTTCCATATGGGCAAGCAAATCCCCCACGACAATCGCAGAGCCAGCAGGGAGCGTTTTAAAGCCCAGAACATCGACCACTCGAACCTCTTCGGCGGCGACTTCGCGACTGATTTCGGTGTGCTCTTCTTTCTGGCGCTCGGTTTCCTCCCCCAGATCCATAACCAGTGCGCCAGTATCCATTTCTTCGGTCATGCTACCGACAAGCACGTTCAGCTCACGCTCGTCAAAGCCGAAGACTTCAACGTCACCAAGTACCAGAGACTCCAGCTCTTTCTGTAACTTGATGGCATCGTAATCAATGCTGGCCAGCCGGTTATCCTCCAGACGCTTCGCCTTCACTTCTTCATCGGACAGATCGTCGCGAACGATCACCGGCACACTTTTCAGCCCCGCTAAAAGCGCAGCTTCGCGGCGGCCGTGGCCGGTAATGATGACATCGTCTTTATCGACAGTGATCGGCTGGTCAAAACCACGCTTTTTTATGGCTGCGGCCAGGTCACGGATCTGCTGCTCGTCATGCTTTTTGGCGTTCATTTCATAGGGAATGAGCTCTGCCGGGTCTCGGTAGACGATTTCGAACGTTTTGGTCATTAAATACACTCCTTGTAGTTATCGACCAGCCATACCAGAGCTTCACCAGCATTCTCCATGTCGTTGCCGGTGTTGATCGCCTGCTCTTTGATGATGGATTTAATGGTTTCGGTAACGCGATCAGAAGCGTCAAACGTCACTTTGAAGCGCATGGTCTGGTGTTCCGCACCGACACGCTCAGCTTTTTCGCGAGAGTCCTTCTCAATGGGCTCTTCGTCGCCACGCGACAACGCCTCAAGCATTTCCAGGTCGATTGCCGACTCACGAGCCAGTGTGGCCGCCAGTTCGTCGTCGTAAGGGGCAATTTCCGACAGCTGATAATCGAGTTCGGACTGAATTTCCTCGATCAGACGCTGTAATGCGACCTGATCGTCTTCGCCGTATCGCTCGTTATCGACCAGAGACATTTGTTTCGCGACCAGATCGCTTATTTTGCCCACCGATATAACGGGAACCGTGGAAATACCCTGTTCCATAGCGGCTCGCCAGCGATGTTCGCCACCGAGAATCTCAAATTGGCCACCGTCCAGCTCTCGCGCGAGAATTGGCTTGAAAAAACCCAGTTTTTCAATGGAGCCTTTCAGTTTTTCGAAGTTTTGAGCACCAACCGAGTTGGTGTTCCAGGGATTTGGCCGGAGTCTGGCCACTTCTACCTGCAGAATGGTAATTTTTACGTCCATACTTTTTGATACAATCCATTGCATAAGTACTTACTTACTATTCTAGCCAATTAACATATAAAAGGCACGAAGGAAAGATATTTATGACTGTTAGGATTGTTTCGAACGCGGTCAACGCTATGGTCTCCGGCGCTGATGACAACGTGAAGCGACTCGTCCAGGAAATGCTGAGTTACGAAGTCGAAGCTGGCGACTGGAAAGGCACCAGTACTATGTTCAACTGGAGCAAAAATGCCTTCCCCGCGGGTTTTGCTAAATCGGTAGCAGCAAATCTGGTGAAGGCTGGCATTAAATGCGTGCATATTCGCAAAGACAAGGTTCCGGCGCTTGGTAAACCAAACCCGGCAGTAAACCCCTTCCCATATAATCCGGACTATGCATATCAGGATCAGACTGTCGAGACACTGGTTCGCGAAGGAATGATGATTGCGCAGATCGCCACAGGCGGGGGAAAGTCGAACGTAGCTTGCAAAGCCGCGGCGCGTATTGGTCGCATGACGCTGTTTTTAACCACCCGCTCTGTTCTTATGTTTCAAATGGCAGATAACTTCCAGAAGTCGATCGACTATCGCGCTGAGAATGGAGAGCCGTGGCTTAAAGGTCAGAAGGTTGGCATCATTGGTTCTGGTGAGTTTCAGGTGTCTCGCCATATCAATGTCGCAACAGTGCAAACCCTGGCGAGTTTTCTTGAAGAGCCTCCACGCGATATGCCGGCGGAGAAAAAGGCTTATCATCTTAAGCGCCGGGAGCTGGTTAAGCGATTCCTCTCAAGCGTCTCACTGCTAATCCTCGAAGAAGCCCACGAATCCTCCGGTTCAAACTTTTATGACATCGCCAGACTGTGCATTAACGCAGACTATCGCCTGGCGCTGACGGCAACCCCGTTTATGAAGGCTTCAACTGAGGCCAATATGCGTCTGATGGCGGTTGCAGGACGCATCGAGATAAAGGTCACTGAAAAATATCTGATCGAGCGAGGTATTTTGGCCAAACCTTACTTCGTATACCATAAAATCGCGTACACTCCGGATGAGGCTCGTATCCGAGCGGAGCTCGCTTCCAAGCATCTGAACTTCAGAGTTGGTATGAGCACGCCGTATCAGAAAGCTTATCAGCTCGGTATCGTTTACAATATTGGACGTAACGAGGCCGTCGTTCGCGACGCGCTGATGTACCGTGATCATGGACTGAACTGTATGACCCTGGTGAGGATCAAACGCCACGGTCAGATACTGATGGAAATGATGAAAGAGAGCGGCTTACGGGTAGATTTTATTTACGGTGAATCCAACCAGAGTACCAGACAGGCTAAGCTTAACAGCCTGGCTGCAGGGAAAATTGATGTGCTGATCGGCTCTACGATACTGGATGTCGGTGTCGATGTGCCAAGTGTTGGCGCCGTAATTCTTGCCGGAGGAGGCAAGGCCGAAGTCGAAATGCGTCAACGTGTTGGTCGCGGCCTTCGTGCCAAGAAGAATCAGGCAAATGTGTGTTTTATTTCGGATTTTATCGATATAAGCAACAAACACCTGATGTCACACTCATACGAACGAAAACACATTATTGACACCACTCCCGGGTTTGCGGAAGGCGTGTTGCCTGTCGGGAGCAGTTTTGACTTTGGTGTATTACAAAGAGATTAATTATGACCGAAAATCGCTCAATTTCATGTCAGGTGAAGCTCACCGAAAAAGCCAACGAAAAGCTTGGTTCGTTCAAAACGCGCCTGAAAGAGCGCAACATCAAAATGTCGAAGTCAGACATCATTAACCTTGTTCTGACCAAGATGAGCACAGCAGAGTTTGAGAAGATCGCGACCTCGATGGCAGCGGCTGAGAACGCTAGACAGAAAGTGTTGCAGATCTACGAGAACTCCGGGATGACCAAGGAAGACTTGGAAGATATCCTCAAACGTCTCTAACGCGTACTTACGGAGGGCGTGGGTAAAAAGCTCTCGCCCTCCTCTACCATTTATTTATAGGCTGTTTTCATGATGAACAGCTCTGCCGACACCGTCACCCCGATCCGATATTCGTCTTGCTTATCTTTTGACACCATGATTTCTCTTTCGGTGTTCATCTTGCCGCACATAATAGACATACCCTGCAGATCGGCAGACAGAATATGCTCGCCATAAGGCAGGTTTAACTCAACCTTCTCAGATGTTTTGATATCAGCAACTGGCTCACCATCAACAGAAAGCCGGCTGGTACAAAGCGCGCCCTTACTGCCAGAGTCTCGTTTCACGATGATTTTTTGCGTATTCTCTGACGGCGTATTGTATTTGGTCGACAGTATTCTAGAAGCTGGGACTGGGTCGGCAGCACTCGTCCTGACCGCCTGGGTTGAACATCCGGCCACCAGTAAACTGGAGGTTAGCAAAGCTATTAATGCGCACTTGTTCATCATTCTTCACCATATAGAAACTTGCCTGCAAACTATAACAATTCTAAGTATTTGCAACAAGGTAACGCTTTTTCGCCTGTCAAAACCAAGGAAATAGAAGATAATGGTGACTCGTACCTTCTGGTAATTTTTATCGCATAACATGAGGCGTTTAAAATATGCCCAATACCATTACCGATATCACCTACGGGATACCTGCTGAGGTTTGGCCACGCGATTACTCCAACGTGGAGAAGTCGTTAATGTTCTGGCGTAAGGCTATCATCCCTGTAAGGGTTACGATGGAAGATGGCCAGGTGTTCTGCATGTACGTTCAGGGGACGATGTCCTCCCGCAACAAGGTAGATCTATGCCCGGCGCCGTTCGACAAAGACAATCGTGTAAGGTTGCCACTTGAGCGAATCAGCACTATCGAGTCAGGTGTAAATGACGCTGTCACCCATGATTTCGTTGGTCGCGTAACCGTACATCCAGACTATGTTGATAACCGGCCATCTCGCCGTGATTTCTTTAAAATTTGCCGCCAGGCCCACGAGAACCAGAAATCAGTAAGGGTCTACATGGCGGACGGCCGCGAAATTGAAGGTGTGTCACTCGGCGTCGATGCTTGTCAGGTCACACTTGCCGTGGGGAACGGGCGAAAAATGATCGTCCTGTTTGATTGGGTTGAACGTATTCTGCCGTTTTAGGATATTGATGTGAAAATTGTAGCAGCATTAACATTCTTAACTTTCATTTTTAGCTCTTCCGCATTTTCTCAAGAAAATAGCATTGAACGAGCTCAACGTGTCACTACAAAGGTGTGTTCAAAGGCGGAAGACTACGATTTGTGCATGTTAGAGCTAAGCATGGCTTTAGGCGCTGCATATCAAGATGGACTGATCGTTTCGGGATGCAAGTTGGGGCTTGATGAGCCTTCGAAAGACAAATGCGAAAACTCGGAACGTTTTGGGGAGTATATAATAAAAGAAATCAGGAACTATGCAAAAAAGATGTAAATTCCTATAAGGGTAATAGCCGGCTATGTCCGGTTATTATTTTATGGGTCACTCCCCGATAAATCAAATCACCATAAGTATTGTCATCGCTAAATATATAAGGGTAATACACCGAGTGCGGAATTTATTTAGGCAACACCTTCGAGAAAACGCGATTTATTTCTAAGACTTTGATTTATTTGTGAAATAAATTTTTTATCACCCCTTGCGAAAAACGCTTGATTTTATTTTTTGTATGTCGATAATTACTTACATCGAAAGCAAACATGCTGACGATAGACGAAAAACAAAATAAGTTTTCAATATTACATAAGGATTAAAATCATGTCTAACGTAACCATTTCTAAAAAATCCATCATTGATGCTGCTGTAGTTATCACTGACGAATTACAATTAAAAGCAGATCAAGCTACTCAGACTTACAACGAACATTATCAGAATGGCACGCACACCAAAGCAGATAAAGCTAACATGCTTGCAGCGTCTACTAAACTTGCATACTTCGTGAATAACGTTGTAAACGCAGTAAACGACGATAAGCTGTCTGGTGTCTTCTACTACGCGATTAAAGCAAGCAAGCAAACGCCAGAAGTGTTTTTCCGCGAAGCGATGACAAATAGCTACTCTCTCGAAAAGCTGGTTTATCTGGTTAAGTCTATCAAGTCTGGTAAATGTGTGTATTCAGTCGCTGATATGTCCGGATCTCGCGTGTTCGCTTTAATCGATATGATTAACGATGAGATCGACACGTTCACAAATGGTGCTGTTTTCGATTTGATGAATGAAGCAAAACAAGCAAATGAAATTAAGTTAGACGCAGGATATACGCAAGCCAACCAGCTGATCAATCTGTGTGAACGTCTGGGACTGGTCGAGAAGATTAAAGGAATGGGCGCTGCCAAAAACGGATCGCAGCAATATCGCTTTATCAAAAATGATTTTTATAACTATCTGGCTGACGCTTTCAAAGCATAAGTAGACGGATTCAGCGCCCACTATGGGCGCTAGTTTTAAGGATAAAAATCATGATTAGCTATGACCAGATCCGCGCGGAGTATCGCGCTAAATATCGCGCTTATAAACTTGAACTCATCGACGAATTAAGCGCCCAGCGTGACGCGCTAAACTTTACGTTCTCTGATTTGCTTAACACCAAGCGAGACTGTAAACGGAAAAGAGAATATTTGCGCTTGTCTGAAATGATCGGAAAGCTGCAAAACAGCATTTAGCCACCAGCGCCCACTATGGGCGCTTTTTCCGTTTCAGGATCTCCACCATAACGCGCCATTGTTGGCGCGTTTTCTTTTATCTGGCGTTCACTCATTTACACCAAAAATAAGCGCCATAAACGCGCCAATTTAACGCGTTTTTACGTGTGGTAGTACATACCCATTACACACAGTAAAAAACACGTTATAGCGCGTTTAAAAGCGTTATAGCGCGTGGCTTATTTTGTCGTGTCGTGGGCGTGATCGTCTGGTGACGCGATCCGCGCTATCCTTCGGGGCGTGTCGGCAATATTGGCGCGATCCGTGGGCGCTCACGTATCATTAGCACGTTGGCGCAACGTGTACGCGCTAACAATGCAGCGCAGATCACAGCGCTGGACGTATGGCGCAAAAACAGCTTACGCCCACCAGCTGGCGACGATTCTGGCGTCTCCCTCTATACAAATTTTTCCCATGAGGCGACCCCCGCCGTTTCCCGAAAATTTTCTGGCCGTTTCCCGTCGGTTGCCCGGATGGCTTTCTGCCCGTTCCTAAATTTCCCTGCGGGAGCTGGTGGACGGAAAGAAAGGGGCGTTTCCAGCCCCCTCCCCTCTTACTTGCCAGCCAGTATGTGAATCCGATTGCTGGCGTGCATCTCTTTCACGAACTCCCCGCAAGTGACCTTCCACGAGTCGATACCGGCTTCGTAAATGACGTTTTTGCACTTAAGAGCATTGTCAGCGATCCGCACACCCTGCGCGGTTGCTTCCTGGTCTGTAAAGTCGAACCCTGACTCTGTTTTGATCCACACAGCAATCTGTGTTGCGAGCTCGATGAGTTTTGACTGACAGAACCGCCCGCTTCGAACCGGGAAGATAAACACCCCGAATCCTGAGGTGGTGACAAAAGCTTTTTCGAAGACACGCGTGAATCGACGGTTGCAAATGATGTCTTTGGCGATCTGCTGCTTCTCTTTCCCGGACAGCTGGATGGTCTCTTCTTCGCGCCAGGCGCCCAGGATGTTCTTTTCAATGTCGGAGTATGTGACAGAGATGGTGCCATGCGCGGGAGTGTTTACAGTGGCGATATAGTTCATTGTGATAATCCTTTAAACAACTTGTTTTCTCGTTGGTTTAATTATCGCAGTGGGTGTGAGGCGTCCAAGCGTTCTGTTTCGGCAGCTGGTGGCCGTCGGGAAGTCGGTGGGTGCTTCGGTAGCCTGGCGGTAAGAGGTGGGTGTTTTTAGCCTGGTGTGATGAGGTTGGTGTATCTATAGGGCGACCGGTGCTATCTTGCCCGTAGGCGATAAAGGAGATGCGATATGTTAGATACCCTGGACAATCTGCAGTTAAGCAAGGAAGAGGCGCTTGCACTGGCGCAACTCGTGAAGCGGTTAACCTGGACTGATATGCGAGGGTGCGCCGTTGATGATGATGAAGCCTATACGATCAGTGATGCGGTGGCCAAATTGCAGAAGAGCCTTGCCGAAGCCGGCTTCGCACCAAGGTAGGCCACCAGCATCGGTGGCCCTCCCCTCTCAATGAAGTAATCCGATGTCGATGGTATCGCCTGAATCAGTTAAGCGGATCATCAGCATAGCGAAGGCATTAAGTGGATAGCCGGCGTGCCATTCCGGGAAGCGGTCATCGCGCATGAAGTCGGTAATGTCATAAACGCTATCCTGATAATGGAAGAAGCGGGAGCTGGTTTGTTCGTCCGGTTCGACGTGATCCATTTCTTTCTGCTCGGCCGGCGACAGGTCAAGCCAGGATTCCAGCCATACGTTTTCTGCTTTCGGGGAGATGGTGAAATCGGTCATGTGCGTTTCCTCACTGCGTTAATAACTTGTTTTCTTGTTGGTGTTATTATCGCAACGCAGGAGAGGCATAAAACAACTTGTTTACGGGTTGGGGAAAATGGCGCGGGTTACGCGCCATTGGCTGATTTACTGGACGTTGTAGACGGACTCAGGCAGATACTCTTCCAGAGAGCCGCCAGACACAATGGTGATGCCGTATGAACCAACCCAGGTATTGTTGGCGCACAGGTTGCCCTCGATCATATCCTGAACCTGTGCCATCAGGTTTTCGAAAATGGTCTTCGGGTCTGTTCGATAATAGGCTTCAATGGCGGCCAGCAGAGTGTCCGAACCATTTTTCACGGATTGCTCGCCGACGGCATAAGCCTTCGAGCGATCGCGCTTAAGAGTTGTACGGGCCAGCTGGGTGGTCACATGCGGAACAGCCGATTCGTCACGGAACTGAACGGTCAGCTGGGCCAGTTTATTGCCTTCTTCGTCAGTGCTGGATGCGTAATACAGGTCAAATACTAAATCTTCTTTGGTCAAACTCATTTTTACCTCCATGTAGATGCGTCGTAATACTATCTCCGTAGGTAAGTACTTACAATACAAAAAAGCCCCGAAGGATCGACGGGGCTGTCGTAAATTCGACTAATCTGTGTTGCACATGACTATGCTATGGCGAGGGTTGTTGCGCGTTGAATTTCCTGCTGGGCGACCTTGTTAACTTCCAGTAAAGCCAACTCCAGATCTGACTCCGGCCAGATAACTTGTTTAGCTACCCACCCTTTTGCACTATAGCGCCTGACGCTCATTACGATGCGCTTGCGAGAAGTTTCGCCGAAGACGACAACGGTCTCTTTGAAAAGTCGGATGACTGTGCCGTTGGCCACAATGTCCAGTAAAGTGATCGAACCGAGTACTGCAGGTTTGTCTTTGCGAGGCTGGAGTTTATCCAGTTTCAAAATCATCTCGGTATTCATTACACACTCCGTAAACAACTTGTTTTCTTGTTGGTGTAAATAATACCAGTGTGAAAACGGCCACCAAGCAAAGCGTTCCGGCATTCAGCTGGCCGCAGGCCACAATCACTCAAAAGCCACCTGCTGGTGGCCGTTGTTAATCTTCGTCAGGGAACTCCTCTTTCACTGCGGCCACCAGCTCCCGCTTCTCTTCATCAGTCAGCAGGTGCCACACGTCCTTCCCTTTTGGTGACTCTCCCTCAGCTGGTACAAATGACCATAATTTACGGGTCAGTGCTGGTCCTACGCCATCAAGACACTCAGCCAGCGAGTCCACGCTCCATACTTCCACAATCACAGGCATATCCATTGTCTCTCTCCTTTATCTGGACTCTGACGTGGTGCAGTTCCACGCGACGGACATTGCGTTGTCCTCGATATGAAAATCAAACGTGCCCTCGCGATACCCTTCGCCAATCAGCGTACCAATGCGCCCAGCGACATCCGCAGAGCGGATAACGTCATCCAGAGAGATCTGGAGTTCGTCAGTACACGTCTCTTCTCCGCAAAGGGTGATGCTGATGTTCAAATGCTTGTACATGTTTTTCTCCTTTGTCTAAACACGTTGTTTTCTTGTTGGTGTTATTATCGCAATAAGACATAGGCGAAAAAGCATTTTGTATCGGGAATAACTGGAAAAGCAGTGAGTATCCGGGAGTGTATCGGGAGCACTTTTTACATTATTCTTCTCAACGCGCACCACAGGGCTGGTGGGCAGTATTTTCCTCTTCCCAAAAACCTACTGAAACAGCTTGTGACCCTCGAACGCTCTGGCAGAATACGTATCATCAGCTGCGCGCAGAGGGAAGAAAGCCACCCGCGCACCAAAGGGTGTACCGCCACAGAATCAGCCGTCCCCGCGGCATTTTGTCTCTATACCGGCACACACCCTTTCCAT
Source organism: Klebsiella sp. D-Nf1 (assembly GCF_002810515.1). NCBI lineage: Bacteria > Pseudomonadati > Pseudomonadota > Gammaproteobacteria > Enterobacterales > Enterobacteriaceae > Klebsiella > Klebsiella sp. D-Nf1. The sequence goes on along the minus strand of NZ_PIOK01000009.1, from coordinate 47,643 downwards.
GACGGGAACCCAGCCGTTTCCCGAAAAACCTCCAGCCGTTTCTACTCAGGCAGCCAGCCTTTTCCCTGCGGGACGATCCCTATGGATTTTCGCGGTGGCCCTTTCACTCGTTCGACCGCAGGGATGTTACGGGGGATAAAATCATGACTTGAATAAATACGGGAAAGGGAGCGATCCCCCTCCATCCCCTCTCTCTTATATTTGTGCTCTTTCCTGACTCGAATAACCTCTCTTATGAGGGGCTCGTATATCTCTTATTAACGCTCTATACGGTGACCATTCGTATGGGAGAAAAGGCGACTTTCTTCTCTCTGCCAGTAAGTGATTTTGCAGATGTTGTAGAGGTGGTTGTCTTGTGGTTTTCCTCTGGTCTGTATTCTTCGTTGTGGGGATAGTTCTTCTCTGTGTATGGAGTGATGGCGTGTGCGCTTTTCCTTTCGTTCATCTTGAGAGGTGGAAGTGTGGGTGATGTGATTTCTGGTCTGTTGTCGTTCTCCGCATGTGAAGTAATGGCGTTCCCTGCTTATCAGGAATTTGCGTTATCTTTCGAGGTAAGAGTGGGTAAACGATATGGCGCCGGGGACTGTTCTGGCCTGGTCTTGTCTGGAGTTTCTTCCCGGGTATTCTCTTCCGTGTATTGGGGAATGGAGTTCAGAGAAACTGGCTTTCTCTCGCCGCTTTTTGGTGGTGGTCGAGATTTGCTTCATGGGGTCGGTAGCCTGGGGCAATGAGGTTGGTCTTTTCGGTAGCCTGGCAGGAAGAGGTGGGTATTGCCTGGATGTGGGGTAATGGCAGTTCCTTTTCTTCGTTATCTTGTTTTGTTGTTTTCTTATTGCTCAAAACAATTTGTTTATATGCTCATTAAACGCAACGAGAGCCATTCTGAGCGTGTCTGTTTTGTGGTGGTATCAGGAGTTGTTTTTGGCGTTTTCGTCGCAGGGTGTTGGTCTCTGGTGCGCTGCTTAACGGATATAAGAAGTGGCATGGCAAAACGTCAACTTTTGGGACCAAATCAGGGTAAAGCGTTGACTTTTCATTGATGTGTTATTTATTTGTTTTCTTGTGGGTGTTATGTGCGTAAAAGCCTTGCCACGCCTGGAGTGTATGGGGTTGGAGGGTAGGGAAGTGGGGCGATCAACGAGTTCTTATAGAAATCCTCAATTAGTGACCGCCAATGTCAACGCGTTGCAGGCTATGGTTGCTCGTTAACTATCCGCCAGGCTATCGCATAGAGCTGCTCTCTAACTTCCGTATCCATCCATCCCCACTCATTGGCCAGTGCCTTTAACTCAGCAGGTATGTTGTCAAATACGGTGGCTATGAGGAGATGATCAGGTAGCTTACCCAGCTCCACCAGCACATCATTAATCACGTCTTCTGCCGTCATCTTTTTCTCTCCCTTACCAGTCCCATGCTGGCATTCCATCCACCAGCTCGGCATCACGATCAAAGTGAACCACGTCATAACCGGCATCCAGTATCATCTTGATATTGGCGATCGCCGCTTCGGAGATGTTGAATGTACGCAGTTCATCTGCCCAGCTATTTTCACGCATTCCGGCACGAACAATCCAACCATATTCTGTTCCGTGTACCCAGTTCAGTCCGCGATCGGTGATTGGGTCAAAACAGGCAATCGGCAACTGTTCGGAGTCTTCCGCGGTAACGTGCGCAGTGCTGATAACAGCTGTCTTGTAGGCTTCAGTGATTTTCAACATTACTTAACTCTTTTAACTAATTGTTTCCTTGTATTAGTTATTATCAGCGATAAGAAAAGGTAGAAAACATTTTGTTTGAGGCAGTGCGGCTGTCTCGATACTGTCATCACGATAATCAGCCGCATAGTGTCAAAGCTAAGTTCAGATGTCCGGGGCAGAGCAAAGCTGAAAAGTCCGCTCTGTGCCAGTAGCTGACAGTTACAAAATCTCTGTAAGTTCAAATTCCTCAAATATAAGTTCCATTTCTTCAGAATAAGTGCCTTCACGCTCAAAATAACGCTTATGACCTTCATTCCAATACTCCAGACTTAAATCACCTTCACCTTCCTTACTGGCAAGTTCACTCGTCATTTCATTGAAGCGGATAACTTGCATCCTGAGAGTTCTGATCACGCACATTGGCTGCCCGGCTCCGTTAAGAATGATATTATAACTTCCAACGCAGGGAGCTTCGCCTCGTTCATGTTCATGGTGAAAAGATGCTATCGAAGAGCATGTCGCTGTTTTACTCCCACTCAAAACCAGTTGTACGAGTTCGTCAGCAAGTTCTGGGCTGTCGCCAAATTTCCATGCCAGTGCACCGGGATAAATGTTTTTTAATTCTTCAAGCTTTGCCATTTTCAGCCTTTGTTACTCTGATACGTTTAGAGGAAGTAACCTATTTCCGTTTAATATGAACTATCTGATTCAAATATTCATCTTTGTTGCGCTACCGCGAACGTCCGCTCCTCGCTCAAAGCGGACATTACAACTTTGCTGTTGCACATAGTCTGTCCCAAGCAGTGACTACGTTAAATTGAAGTCATCGAAATCGACGAACTCCATATGTCTGGCTTCCACCTTTGCAAGAGTGAGGAGAAACAACATCTCCTCTCTTAGAGAAGTTGGTTGTTCGAGCAGGAACTCAAAACCGTCCACATGTGTCTTGCCCAACCAATAGCCGCCACCATACTGTCTCTCTCGCTGGAAAAAGACGCACTGGCCAGGCTTGAAATGTTTAAGTGTCTCGCCTCTGTAGACGATCTGATAACTGGTGTCTTTTCCGCCCATTTTGATCACCTCATAATACTGTATATTTAAACAGTAGTTTTTTGATGAAATACGGTCAAGTTTGACGGCGGGGGTAATAACTTATTGGTGAAAACAAATTGTTTAAGGCTATACCAATAGCCTTAAATTGGTGAAACCAGTTACGACCTCATCATGATTCGGTGGCGTGTGGGTTTTGCCGCTGCAGTGTCTTGACCTGTTCTTCAAGCTCACGCACATACTCAACGAGAGATCCGCCTAGCGGTATTTGGCACTCTTCCATGAGTTGATAGTACACGTCGGCTGCAGCGCGAATGTTTGAGTCTTTAGTTAGCTGATCACTGAGCAGTTCGTCACGCTCTTTCATAAGCCGCACACATTCTCCATTGCGTTGGTCGACCACAGCCTCCAGCTCTGCGATGCGCTCGCCTGGCGTTTTGCCATCCTTACGTTGAGTCGTAACCGTGAAAAATCCAAGTTCAGGAACGTCGTAGCTCAATTCCAGATAGTTTTTTGCACCGTGTCGAACAAATTCGCCTGCGAACATGGTGGCGAACATGGCAGAGGCCAGCTCTCCGTTAAACAACGACTCCAGATCTACAGGAGTGCCGGCAGCAAGAGCGGTACGCGCAGCCTCTATGACATTCATAAACTCATCATAATGTCTGGCGCGTTTCTCCAGCTCTGCCCACTGCTGACTATTTCGACGCACCAGGTGCTCAATAAAAATCAGCGCTGATTCGTCGGCGTCGCCTTCAAATGAGACCTTACCCTTATCGACAATAATCGTGCCCGCAGCGGTTGTGTTGTTGCCCTGAAGGCAAAATCTGAAAGGAATGTCCGTGCTCATCAGTGATACAGCCTGTATATCCATAAAAGTGGCTTTATTCCTGCTTTCCATGTGTGTTTCCCTCTAAGTTTCGCGTCATTATTCTTACATAAAATAAGTATGTAGTTACCTATTATTTTGTGCGTTTGAACACATACACACTGACGGTTATCCCCGTGTCATCAAACTCACCTGTGAACGACTTACCTTTGGCGTAGACGAAATTCTCCAGCATCATCCAGTTCATTGTTGGTGAGTCACCCGGCAAAACAGCAACAAGGCGCCCACCGACTTTCAGATGTCCCAGCCCGGCCAGCGTGTGTTCTTTGTGGCGTCCGAGAGAGTAGGGTGGATTCATGACTATCTTGTCGAAGAGGTAGCCTTCATTGTCAGCAGACCACTTCATGAAGTCACAGCAGACTGTGTTCACGTAGCCTTTTCCAAGAAGGATGTCAGCAAATAGCGGCGCAACCTCAACACAGGTCACGTCCTCAGGATTCGCCTCAATAAACGTAAGCAGATCTCCGCGACCAGCTTCCGGCTCCAGCAATGTTTCGCCAGATTTCAAGTCAACGACCTTGGCCACGTACTCCGCGATTACACGAGGGGTAGGGTAGAACTGATGTGATTTTGCATACGGGATCAAACCTGTCGCCACAATCGTATTGAGTGTTTGACCGATCTCATACGGGAACTGCCAGTGCTTTTTATCCTGTACGCCGCCAATGAAGCTCAATGTGCGCTCCAATTCTTCAACCTGCGACTTCTGGAGACTGGAATCAGAGAAGCACCAAACCCCCTTGTCTTTGCTGAATCGCCCGTCACGTAAAGTGGATCGAACGGGCTCAGAGATGGTCTTTTGAATGAGGCCAAACTCCTTAGGCGCTCTGGTTTTTGGGGCTGTTCGGCAGGGGGCAGGAATAGCAGCCGGCATACTGTACGCCAGCACCTCATTAAGCTTCCAGGCAACATCTGGGTGGATCTCAAAATGCACATTACCGTTCTTGAACATTTTCACGCGCATGAGGTTACCATCCACGTTGATCCAATCACCCGTCTAGCAGACATTTGCCCGGTACTCAGCGGACATCCTAGCTAAACCCGCGCATAACAACTTCACGCTCGAGTGCAAAATAAATGCGCAAAAGTATGCTGGCGCGCTATGCTTTTCCGTCTCACTTGCCAGCCTGATAACTCGATTTTAATAAATATACATGCTATAAAAAATAAGCACAGCAAGACTTGCTACAATGAAAAAAAGTCACAGACATAGATGCATATTTATGCTGCTATAGCATGTATAACCTTCACTAAGGTTGGTTTAGATTATGGATACCGTAAACAAAATTATTCAAGACGCTCAAAAAATCGCATTATCATCTGCAAACGAAGCAGAAACTCGCCTTAAAGTTATTGATGTCATTTTATTTGATATTTTGAAATGGACAAAAGAGGATGTTTCAGTCGAACATAGAGTAAGTGAGGACGGTAAAACCACATTTGCTGACTACGTAATAAAAACAGCAAGCACTGCATTTATAGTAGAAGCAAAGAAAATTGGTGAATCATTCAAAACAAAACATTTCGATAGACGTCTAAAATTGAACAATAATAATCTAGAAGGCGCTTTTGGCGAGGCGGTAATTCAAGCTCGCGATTATTGTAGAAAACTAAGCATACAATTTGCGGTAGTCACAAATGGCGAACAATGGATAATTTTCCCCGCAAATCGGACAGATCAAGTTGCATTCAACTCATCTTATGCAATTGTTTTTAACAATCTTCAAAGCGCATTGAAAGATGATTACACTGAATTTTATGATTTACTTTCCAGAAAAGCAGTAATTAACTCCAGCCTAGAAGTAACGTTATTGGGCAATCGAGAGGACCAGATTGAAGAGCGCAGATTAAAGAATACATTACGAAAAAGCATATCTTACGATGCTAAAAATCCAATCTACCCTCTGGTTGAAGAAGCAATAATAACATCGTTCTCTGATACAATAACTGAGATAGACTCGGCTTTATTTGAAAGATGCTATGTGAATACCCCTGACAGAATTAAATTTGACAGGCGGATAAACATGCACATCTCTAAAAGCCAACATTTATTTAGCTCTACACCGATCAGGCCTATGCAAAAACGAGATGCCAATACTTTCAGAAACTCTTTAATCCAAGCAAAGAAAAACTCAAAGCCATTGGCAATAGTTATTTTGGGCACAGTTGGTGCTGGTAAAACAACCTTCCTTCATTATACTCGAAATATCTCTGCTGCTGATATTTTCGAAAAGCATAATAATGCACCTTATCCGCACTGGGTCAAAGTTGACTTCCTTCAATACACTAATGATACATCACCAATTGATTACATTTATAAAACGATAAAAGATTATATTATCAACGACGAGTTCTTTTCCAACTACGAACTTTGCATTCAGAATGCTTATAAAGACGAGATAAACTCGATCAAAAAAGGCCCTGCATTCTTAATAGCCAAAGATGAAGAGAAAATCAACGAACTGATTACCCAAAAGTTAAGCGCTGACTACGATAAAGTAAAACCATATGCAGATCAACTAATTAAGTATGCAACAAAACATACTCCTGTTTTTTTAGTAGTAGATAACGTTGATCAGTTGAACGAGGAGGCTCAGTCACAAATATTCACTGATTGCGTAGCATTTTCTCAAAGATTAAAATGTAATTTAGTTATTTCATTAAGAAACTCAACCTATGTTGAGCACCGTAACTCTCCCGCATTTAATGCATTTGACTTCGACCCAATTCTTATTGAACCACCTAAGGTCGAAGCAGTATTATCAAAAAGATTCTTTTTAGCAAAAAATATGCTAGAAGGAGAGCAAGGCGACTTTGAATCAGATAATGGTATAAGATTCCATGTTGATAACAAAGCAGAATTAATCAGCTTACTTCAAAGCTCAGTATTAGGTACTGAAATAGGGAACTTACTTGAGGTGCTTGCCGCTGGGGACATAAGGAATGCTCTAAGAATGACTCGAGAATTTATCGAACATGGTTATACAAACCCAGGAAAAGCAATGAGAGTCTATAAAGAACATGGGAATTATGTATTACCAAAGCATGAAGCTTTAAGGGCCATCCTTTTAGGAAATCAGGCAGTATATTCTGAAGCATATTCTTTAGTTGGCAATCCCTTTGACTCCCGCCAAGGAAAAACAAATTTCCAGTTGTTACGTCTTTTTGTTTTGGCTGCTTTAGTTCAGTATAGCGCAGACCCTGCTTTTCAGTATATCGAAGGGGTAGAGATCCGTACAAACCTTAGAAAAATTGGTGTTGGTGATGATGATACACTTAACATCCTGAAAGATTTGTGTAAACTTCGATTTATTAACACTGCCGGCCATGATACACCTGAGTTTAAATCTAGTTTTTATCCGACCAGATTAGGCGGATATATTACAAGAGAGTTAATAAGCAACTTCATGTTTGTTGAATGCACAATGATGGATACATTCATTGCGGATGAAACTGTCTGGGAGGAGCTTAAAAGCTATGAAAGACTTATTACCAACTCGTCAAGTGACGTGATCAAAAGATTAGGATTCAGGAAAGATAGGGCACTGGCTTTCTATCATTACATGCAAAAGCTATATGATTCTTTACTTGAAGAAGCAAACAAAAGAGCGTTACCGAAAGAGTGGCGAACTAACCCAATTAAAGAATCTAGATATACTTTTGTAGATAATCTGAATAAAGCAATGTACTCTGCACAGAGAAACTACGGTTAAGTAAAAATAATAAGAAAAAAGCCACACTTATGAATGTGGCTTCTATCGATAGAATAAATCTCAGTCTGGTTAAAGGACAATCCCTTTTCTAGAGGATTTCTTTATACGCAATCTAACTCCATTTTACAAGTAAAAGTTTTGTAAATTTCGAAGCCACCATCACACCATGAATATTATTCAACTGATTTTTATAACAAAAAAGATAAATGCATGTATAAAAAACCATGTTATTTTTCTGGTAAGCATCACATTTTGAACATAAATAGATTTTCCTTGCGATGTCAGCTTAAGTGATTGACTTGCTGCATCTTGTGCGGCTGGTCATTTAGATCGTGGCGGTGGGCCAGTTCTCTCATCATGTCTTCGATACGGCTCTTCGCTTCATCCATATTATCCGCCATCGCACCAAGCAGCTGGCGAATAGCAGCGGGATGTTCATCGCCGGTTAGCTCTGGCATTTTGAAACCGTTATGGGTTGCCATTAGTTTAAAGGCGGTAATTAACATGCCTAAAGAAGACTTAAGGCTGGCGATCTCCCGCTCTTTGCTTTCAATGCCGATATTGTCTCCGGAGAGATCTGGCGCCGGCGCGCATTTTGGTTCGCTCATCATGTTCAGGGTTGCCTGCAGTTTATTGGCACGTTCTTGCTCTTCCGCATACGCCCCGCCAAAGTGACGAGCAAGCATCAGGATTTTCATTGGTTCGTCAAATAAGTCCATGACCTGGACGATGGCCATGATGCGTTCCAGAGGATGAGCGTCACCATGACCAGTTATAGAATCAAGCATTCCTACGAGTTTTTTAGCCCCGACTTCATTAATGATCTTCTTTACTTCAGCGTTAGCGGCGGTGCATTTATCACACATGTGTTTTTCCTTAATTGTTAAAATAATTTGTTTTCTTGGTGGCTTTATTCTGACAATTCAGAAGAGGTGGGCAAACGCGTCATAACGGTTAAACCAGAAGAATCGAGGGCCACCTGGCCCTCGGCGATCACTTCGATTTTTTAAGTAGAGGTTGGGCAAAGTAGATAGCCAATCCAACCAACACGCCATCTGCCGCGATAGACATCAGTTTGCCAGTGAAGTCCACCAGCACGACCAGCACGAGAAGAATGGCGACGACGGCCAGCCTTAATTTCTCTGCCATTAGATGTACGCATCCAGAGATAACTGCAGCGCCTGAGCAATTTTCTTCAGCACAACCTCTTCTTCTTCGCCGATGCCATCCTGATCGGCAATATCCAGGCAGAGACACAACACATCAACGGCTTCTGGAGTGCCGGCGACATCAGCAAGCTCCCGAAGAGCCTGTGCGTTGGCGGAACGAGGAGAAGCTTCATAGCGAGCACGAATATTGCTGCTCATCTGCGCGATCTCACCCGCGAACGGTGAGAAAGCTGGCAATGCGGAGATGGTCTTCTCCAGAATAGCGATTTCTTTTGCATCACAGTTGCCGTCTGCATAAGCGATCATGTATGCGCCCCAGACAGTAGCTTCGACCGCATTGCGGTTCTCCATTTTTTTAACTTCAATAACCGCTTTACGAGTTTTCTTTTTGAAGAAACCTAACATGTGTTTTCCCTATATGTTATGTGCTTAAACAAATTGTTTTCGTATACAAAAAAACATTAAGGCAGCAAAGAGAGCCTCGAAGGCTTCTACCCCTACGCCCATTAACAGAACCCGAGAACAGAGCCGATCGGTGGGACAAAAATCCCCACAACACGAGCGATCGTCATACCTGAGTGAAGAAATAAATCACCGTGTAGTGCCAGCTTAACGATGTTTGAGATCCAGCCACCCACCGCCAAAAGCAGAATGGCTATCCAAATGAATGACCAGTTTTTGAGTAAGAAGATCACGCCATCACCTCAGTCGCAGCAGGAAGAAGATCCGGAGTCGCAGGACGAACTTGAGGAATCGAATCCAACCGCATCCCATCCAGAGTGGCAGACCGGGGCATGGTGGTGATGCTGGTTGTGCTTTCCGTGACTGGTGCCGGCGTCTGCTGCGAAACCGTTTTGCATGAGTCCGGCATCAGCAACGCCTGAGTCGACGGTATTGCTACGGCTGCCAGACAAATCGTGATCAGCCCGTAGACCATTGGAAGTAGTCTTTTTCGTTGAAATTGATCCATCTGAGCTCTCCTTGCGCGTTTGATTGGCTCGCACGCCCCAGGTGTCTCGCAGGATTTTTGCGGTTCGGGTCTTCATCACCTCCCCCATTGCCACACGAGCCCCCAGGTTAGAGATGGCCGCCGCATGGTCATCCAGACGATGCTCCATTTGACCAACTTTCTCTTCCAGTTCGGACAGGCGTGCAGACACGCGGCCGGAGAATAACTCCGCCAGGATGAGTCGTAGCGAACGGGGGTGTTTCTTAAGAGAAGAGGAAGGCGTTTGATGTGCCATTTGAAATCCTTTCAATGTCAGAAAGAGTTGCGGCTGGAATGTCCAGCCGCCGTTTTTTGCGTTCCATCCTTGGAACCGTGCCTAACCAGCACGTTGTCATCCTGACGATGGGTAAGATACATGATACAAAATGATAGGTAAATACTTACTTATCATTTTACACCAAAAAACCAGCATCTTTTTTGTGTGGAGTATCCGCTGCCGCATATGCTGCGATCTTGGCCAGCCTGTCGCATATTTCGTTTTCTCGATGCCCGGCGTGGCCCTTTACCCAGTTCCACCTGACATTGTGGCGACTGGCGGCTAAATCGAGTCGTTTCCAGAGGTCGACATTCTTAACAGGCTTCTTGTCAGCAGTGATCCAACCATTTTGTTTCCACCCCTTCATCCAGAGGGTCATACCATTTTTGAGATACTGGCTATCTGAGTGCAGGATCACGTTGCAGGAGAATTTAAGGCGTTCCAAAGCTATCAGGGCGCCCATCATCTCCATGCGATTGTTTGTGGTGCTGTGGAAGCCGTCGGAAAACTCGCGTTCTTCGCCGCGGAACTGAAAGACGATGCCATATCCACCGGGCCCGCCTGGGTTTCTGAGACAAGAGCCATCACTGAAAACTTTGACCGTCTTAAACCGGGGATTAAATTCGACAAATGGCGTTTTGAAGTTTTTGCGGGGGTGTTTTTGATACTGGTGCTGCGCACGGCCGGCTGCCGTTTTTCGTCTGGCGTGTGTGCTTGTCGTCATCTCTAACTCCAAAGCGTGCGCCGCCGCCCGTTTTTCCTCGCGCGTGTGCGCACGCGTGTTTATACATATTTATTTTCAATGAATTACTTCCCAGATCGGGTTTATTTTTACCTGAACTGAGCGAACGAAGTGAGTGAAGTTCACCTCGAACGAAGTGAGAGGTTGTCTTTTCAGGTAATACTCTCCCAGGGAGGTGAGTAAAAAAATCCTCACCAACCTGGTCGTTTCATAACCTGAAAAGTTATGACCTAAGTCTACTGCCAGCTTAGGCTTGGGAAGTTATGGATGACAGCACCCCAGAACCGAGATCTTCCCACACTTCATGAAGGGGAGTACTGGATTCAACCTCTCAAAATACCCAGACTCGACAATCATAAAGTGACCCTTCTCTCTGCCCACTTTGGTTCCCCCTTCCCCAGACCCCAAAAGGGCTGGTTCTGCGCTGGTTGTGGGCTTTTTTAAGTCTGGTGCCAGTGACGCTATCCTCCACCCACCAGACCGAGATTTCGACTCAGGTCGAAATCGACATCATTCTACAACCACTATGATACATCGTAAACGGTAATTACTTACTTACTTTTCTGACTGATCATTTTGTCTACCACGAAGCTGAACTTGCAGAGCAAAAACCTCGTTGATTAGCTCGCCAAGGAGCTGCTCAATCAGGTCTTTGTGTTCGCCAGTGTGCAAACATTTCAGTGACCACTCGTAAAGACTGAATGCCTTTTCACGATCCTTCATGAGTTCGCGAGCGTTAGCCAAAAAATCGCTCTCAACGAGCGCTACAACGTTGGTCGGGTATGCCATGATGGTTTCCTTACTTGTCTTCACAAAAACGATTCTATAGCGTCTGGAAAGGGGTTCCAGAGTGGTCTGGGCGTCTTGTTTCGGTCTGGGAGTGGTTTGAAATCGACAAGGAAAAGCCTGCTTTCGTATATGTTTATAATTAGTACTTAGTTATTTATATATACGAAAGCAGGTTATGAAACGCTCCCAGACTCGGATTAAGCAGCCTGTTTCCGTGGTCTTTTTTTCCTGATCACTGTGGCAGGATCGTAACCACCCAGACTTTTCATCACCGTCAGCGGGACTTTATTCATGAAGTGACCAGCGTTCTGACAGAATCCGCGGAAGACCACTAGCATACTTCCGCCTGGGTTGATATTGACCTCAACCAAACCCAATGTGACGTCTGGTTCCATGAACGCTACGCGGCCGCCAGACAGAACTACCGTCTGGTTTGCGCACTCGGTGGCGCGCTCATACCACATCGTGTCGAGCGATTGCGGAATGAGCATAACGGTGGTTACACCACGCGCTTGCTCTCGGATAGCCGCCTCTATCCAGGGGGTTATTTTGGAGTAGGGCGGGTTGAGAAAGGCCACCGTACCAGGATCACCCCAGCTGGACTTAAGAGCATCTCGTTCCACACCTATGTAGCTCGGAAGAAGCGCGTTTTCTTTGTTACAGGCGACATCAACATCAAACGTAATGCCGAGATATCGCTGAATGGCGACAAACAACCATTTCGGTGTGCGCCAAAGGTCTCGAAGAGAGGCATCTCGCTCTCGCTTTTTGATTTTTTCGGCTGCTATCATTTTACAACCCAATAGGTAAGTACATACCTATTTTTTCATGTCGTCTTACGAATGGCAAATAAAGAAAAAACACGCCAGATTGCTTAACGGGAGACGCTCTGGCGTGTTTTTTACTGTTGGGGCATACGAATAACTGTCCAACGCTCTAAAACTATCAGGGGGCTTCAGAGCGCGAAACGGATCGTCAGCCAATGGAATACTCCGCGATAAATTTCCTTACGATCGGGGACTCTTCATTAAGAAGCAATCTTCCACCATCCCTCGTAGCGATTCCCGTGACTGGGAAAACAGCCATCATCTGGCCAGCCTGAGTCGACGCGGTGCTGAGTGGATATGGCTTTTCCGGATAGCTCATTAACGCCAGCTTAATGCTATTGCTGCTTGCCTCTTTTGTGTCAATAAGATGCCGCAATGCAATCACCGTGTAGATGCTGATATCCGGTCCGCCATTGAACCAATTTAGCAGGTTAGAGATCTTGTCTTTTGCCTTGACCGGCGCCGCATTCAGAGTTTCGATGAAGACCTCACGTTTCAGGCCAGCCACAGCATAAAAATCATCGCCCTTATCGTTCAGGCTGAATCGGGGCTTGGGTGCTGCACGCTCTTTTTTCGCCGCCTTCGACTCTTTTGGCTGAGCCGCAACTGACGATTCTTTGGCGTGTTTCTCCTTTTTTTCATCAGTCTGAGGTTTATCACCCTGTGTCGAGTCGATCTCAGGAAGAGGGGAGATCGACTCGACTTGAGGTATCTCAACATCAACCACCTTCAGCGACTCATGTTCGTTTTCCAACTCTTCAAACACACCGGAGAGATCGCCGCCGTCTTTCGCTTCCATTACAGTTTCAGCAACAGCCGGCACCGGCACGATCGTCTCATCGTTAAGATCTGCCAGCAGGTCGTCTATTTCCTCCCCTACAACGGCCTCCGAAGCCAGTTTTTCAGGCTCATCGAGCAGTTGCAGCATGGCGGTCAGTTCATCCAGATCATCTTTTTTGACTGTATTGTTGAGGTTGCTCATGTCTCTCTCCTTTACGTTGTGTGAGCGTTTATACGTTTTTGGGTTGAGAGCATTTTGTCAAAACCTATTAGGCGGAAAAGAAGTAAATACAGGCAGTTGTGATAATTAGAGGGGCGAAAGCGCCGTCAGGCGCTTTCGAATGGGAGCTTATAGAAGCCGTATTTTTCCCGTGCTTTGAAAAAGCAGTGCATCATCAGATCGGTATCATAGAGCGCGCTGTGCGCCTTAGCCTTGTCATAGACAAAACCCAATGAGAAGGCGAGTTCCTCCAGTCGCGGCCGTTTGCCGTCTTCTGTCGCCCATAATCCGGATAACATAGTGTCCACAAGAGGCAACTCTGGGAGAGTGACACCGTACTCTGCAAATTCATGGCGAATAAAGGGGAGGTCGAACGCTTCACCATTGTGAGCAACCAAAACGCTTGCATCGCTAATATAGCGAGCGATTTTACCGGCATGTTCAGACAATAGTGGCTCTGCGGAAAGATCCTCCAGCGAAATGCCATGCACTGCCTGGGCTTTTGGATCGATACTCCGCCGCGGGTTAAAACGCATCGCCAGGCTATCGATGTGCTTCTGGGTCTCCAGTTCATAGCGGGTAATGGCTATTTCAATAATCTTGTGGTTAGCCCTAAAGTCCAACCCTGTGGATTCAATATCAAGCCCAGCAACAATAGTTGTCATAACTACTCCTTACAGCTTTTTGGCACCTTTAAGCAGTGCGCTACGCACGAATTGAGCTGCTTTTTTGACGGTCTCCTCCTGCGATTCGCACTCTACCGGCGCACGCCACTCACCAGTGGTGACGTTGAGAATGCGAATTTCATTGGTATCCAGACAAATCGACACATACAGAACAGTGCCGGCAGCCATTTTGATATGCATGGGGAAGATAGGTCGCTTGCCGCGTTCGCTGAACTGGGACATTGCCACATTCAGAACCTCTCCCACATCATCGCCTACCAATCCCTGAACGGACTCAAAAACAGCTCTAATAGCCAGCCTGGCCTCTCGTTCTGTCATCAGCGATCGGGACTGCTCGTCTGCGATGCGTGTCAGCGCCTCTATCGTTTTACGATCTAACTCATCAGCCAGAGATATTTCGCCTAACATTCTGTTTTCCTGAAACTATTTTTCGTGACGTTATTCTGGCATTCCTTCACAGGGGAACAAGAATCAGTGGAAGGTGACGCAATTTGAGATACGGCTCTCTATACGTTCCACATGGCGGTCGATTACTCGCATGATCGAGCGTGCTCTTGCGTCAACGGAAATGCAGGTTCCCGACAGGACGAAAACCTGCAGATCTCCGGATTTGGCCAGAGAGTTAATTTTTGTCAGCTCGCCACACATCAACGAGTCGATACGAGCGACATAAAGGAGATCAAGCGAACCTCTCTGGGCACGTTCATAATCTTCTGCTCTCAAATTCATACCTGGGCGCAGCCCCGCAATGGCATTAAAATTGGACAACGCGGTCTTGTGGCAAAAACGCTCAATTTCCAGCGCCAGATCAATACATCGTTGGTCATTGGTCTGGCCGACCAAATCGAGCGTATAAGCCATCACATCAGCAGGCGTACGGTCTATTACAAAGCCTTCCGCTCCGCGTGTTACCAGCTCAATATGGCGGGCAACTTCCATCTGCACCTGCAGACGCTCAAAGAGCGGCATTGGATCGCCTACGTTGACTCCAAGCCTTGTCATTAGTGCGCCGACGCCAGCATCCACATACGGAATGCCGTAATGCTCGTCGATAAACTTTGCCAGGGTTGTTTTTCCACTGCCCTGAGCGCCAGTGATCCCAATTCGGTAATCCATTACCACCTTCTGTAAACAATCTGTTGGAAACCGGGCTCATCCTCCGTTCCCCGTTGTGTATGAGCTGTTAACACAGGAAAGAAGCCGAGATTACGCATCATTTGCCGCGGAAAATGAGCATCACTGTCAGGAACGTCTACGCCCATATGCGATAGCCAGAGTTCCTCGACGTGAGGCAGAAACAGAGAATAGATCTGCGCACCGCCGATAACCCAAACGGGACCATCAAGCTGCATTACATCGTCCATAGTGGCAGGGTAAAAACCATTGGGCATGAACCCAGATGAGCGCGTAAGAACGACGTTGTGGCGCTCCGGAAACGGGCGCTTAAGACTTTCCATTGTCTTTCTGCCCATGACGACTGTGGCGTTTGTGGTGAGCTCTCTGAACAGTTTTAAGTCTGAGGGGCAGCGCCAGGGGAGTTCGTTTCCTCTACCGATCTCATAATTGCGACCGACAGCTGCAATCATCTTCATTGAGACACCTCATACATTACCGGGCGCTGGTGAAAACCAGACAGAGCAGCTCGTAGACGTGACGAACTCACCAGTGCCGCGATCATCAGATCATCTTTATGCGCGGCAAGCGTGCGCTTTATATGGGTTTCGTAATTGACTCCACGTGGTGCCAGGTGCAGCCAGTCATAATCAATGCCGAAATCTCTCAGCCATTTTTTGGTTGCGCTTTCGAGCGCTTCCGGACGGTGGCTGATAAGCACCACTTCAGCACCGGAGCGAGCAAAGCCACGCAACATGCGGCTGGTGGGGTATATGAGCTCATCACCTGCAACGAGAGTGTCTGCGTTTTCATCAGCAGCGGCTTTACGATGGCCGGCTCTCGCCAGCACATCTTCAATTTCACATAACACATACATGCCTCTGGCCATATCACACCGCCACTGGAGCCTTAATCCATGGAAGTGGTTCGTAGCCGAAGATCTGCACGCCGTCCCATTTGAAGTCATCCAACTCTTCCCATTCGTGCGGGAAGACGACGATGGGGTCGGACGACTCCGGATGTTCGCGAGCCAGTAGCTCTTCAACCTGCTCCAAGTGGTTGTTGTAAATGTGAACATCAAAGCCGAAATGGACGAAGGCGCCAGCCATGTGACCCGTAATCTTCGCAATGAACTGCGTGAGGATGCCGTAACCGGCAATATTGAATGGCATACCAAGGAAAGTATCGACACTCCGCTGCACCAGGCAGGAGTTCAGGATACGTTTAGGGATACCAAGCTCATCCAGCATTGGCTCAGAGATACTGCCTCGCTGCTCTATCAGGCAAAGCATCTGGGTATAGATCGATTCATAGCCATGCCGGTTATGCTGGATACCAATATCGGTGGCCATAGACAAACGGGTCTGGAAATCGAGCTCACGACTCCATACGGATAACACAAAGTGGCAAGGTGGAAGCTTCATGTCCTCCAGCTCACCAACATTCCAGGCATTAAGCAGTATGCGGCGATCGGTCGGGTTGTTGCGCAACTGATCAACCATACGTTGTAACTGATCGATTTCACGAGTGATAACGACGCGATCTTCATTCAGCCCAATGTAACCTTCAACGCGATAACCACGTTCTAAGAAGATGTCCTCCTTAAGGCGATACTCGCTGTAAGGGACAATTCTGGTGTCCTCCCATCGGCGCCACTGCTTGCCATATACAGGCCCTAAATCGCCATTTTCATCGGCCCAAGCATCCCAGATCTTCACACCATGCTCTTTAAGGAACCCAATGTTGCCTGAACCTTGTAAATACCATTCAAGCTCAACCAGTAGCGGTTTCAGGTTTACCTGTTTTGAAGAAATGAGCGGAACAGCCCCACCGGTAAGCATGTAGTAGGAAGGCACATAAGAAACGCCAAGCGTACCGGTGCCGGTGCGATCGTCGGAGGGAACGCCGGTATCAACAACGGTCTGGATTACACGGCCATAAGAGCTCGAAGCCAGCTGACCGTTACTGAATTCTCGATTAAGTAAAAAAGACAAGATGACCCCACGAAATAAGTAAGTACATACCTATCATTTTAAACACAGAGAAGACATCCAGGCTAGAAATTAAGTAAAAAAATGGTGGCCAAAGGGCCACCAACGCTCAACTTTATCGAAAATAAAGATTGATAAGGATAGAAATGGACAATAGATCACACGTCCAGTTCAATATATATTGATAAGTTAGTACTTACAAGCTGTTTTTTACTACTTCATACAGCGAAGATGCCTGTGCTTGCTCAAGGAAGTGAGACAGAACGACATCGCTATATGTCGGCGATTTAAGGATTTTCCCATCAGACAGGCGATAGCCGATCATCATGTCAGTGCCGTCAGCATGGCGGAATCCGAGGTCATTCTTATCATATTTACAGCTCTCAACGGCAAGACGACGCGCTTCAGCATCCGCCGGCCACAGCTTTGTCATATTAGAACGGTGGATCTCCGCCACCAGCTCCACGACGTCGACGCCAAGGAATTCAGCCAGGCGATATACCATCATGCACGCCACATAGATTTTGTTCATCACGCGGCGCAGATCCTGAATCAGCTCAGCATCACCTACCTTGTTATGTTCAAGTTTATCGGCCAGCGCGGCCAGCATAAGCGCAGCTTCTTCTGCTTCATTGAAGGGGATGGCCATATCGTCGAAGACGGTATTTCCAGGCACCATAATGGTATGAATAAAGCGATCGACACTTTGCTCCTGAGTGTAGTAACTCATACCAGTTGATAGCCCACCTTTGATGGCTACCATCGTCCCGACGCCCACATACAGGAAGTCAGCCATTGCATCCAACAATCCCTGTATATCCCCATTTTTCGCTGCAGGCAGCCCTTCTTCTACCGCCTCTTCATGGATCAGCTTAGCGCGCAGGCGCAGCAGCTCCGGAGTGGGCATTACACGACGCGGGTGTTGAAACAGCTCGTGGAACTGGTCGACCATCTTGTAAATACTCTCAGTCGCTTCTCCAAAGCCGGGGTTTAGCTCATATGGCTCTGGTTTGAAGCCCACCAGCTTATCGGTGGCCAGCTTGAGATGGTCGGTCAGTTTCGTTAATTTCATGCTTTCTCTTTCCTTAGTGCTTTTTTTCGCGTTCATTGTGGCCCAGAGCGACCAGGCCACAAAATCTTTATTCAGGCTTACAAATCGGCAAACTGGCTTAATCCAGCGCGATCAACAGCGGAGTCAATCTGGCCAACAAGGTATGTGCTTTGCTCAGCTTCCTGCGGCGCAATCTGCAAGGTGTCAGACAACAGCCATTTGTTCATCCACACCAGCGGATCATCTTTTATCTCCGGGTATAGTGGTTTCAGGCCAAGACGACGCATCGCAAGGTTGGTACGGTATTTAACATAGCTTTTCAGGATATCGGCGTTTAAACCAATCATTGAGCCATCTTTAAACAGGTAATCAGCCCAGCGCATTTCCTGTTCGGCAACGTCCATCATGGTCTGATAGATGAATGGTTCCTCCTCCGCAGCGATCTGGGCCCATAGCAAGCCTTCGCGGCCCGCACGCATAAAACGGAGCATTCGTTCTGTGCCTTCACAATGAAGTGCCTCATCGCGCGCAATGAAGCGCATGATTTTGGTGTTGCCCTCAAGTAATTTCCTTTCACCAAAGGCAAACGTACAGGCGAAGCTAACGTAAAAACGAATGGCCTCCAGCGCGTTGATGGATACCAAAGTACGGAACAGCTGGCGCTGGAGAGGGTAGGGCTTTCCGTCAAATTCAGAGACGTAGAGCTGTTCAAATTCATCCTCTCCCAGGTGTTGGCGCGCGCAGGTCATCTCATAGAGCTTGTCGTACTCTGTAGAGATACTGATAGCCCGGCTGATAATTTCCTCGTCGGTCACAATGCCATCGAAGACGATGCTCGGATCATCCACCATACCGCGAATAATATGGGTGTAGCTGCGGCTGTGAATGGTTTCAGAGAACGACCATGTTTCCACCCATGTTTCGAGCTCTGGAATTGAAATAAGCGGCAGCAGCGTTGCGTTTGGGCTGCGTCCCTGAACGGAATCCAGCAGAGTCTGGTAACGGAGGTTGCTCAGGAAAATGTGTCGCTCATGCTCTTGCAGCTTAGTATTGAAATCGATGCGATCGGTGGTTATGTCTACTTCTTCCGGGCGCCAGAAGAAGGAGAGTTGTTTTTCAATCAGCTTTTCGAAATCGCGGTACTTCTGCTGATCGTAACGCGCAACGTTGACAGACTGCCCGAGGAACATAGGCTCTTTGGTTGCGTCGTTAGCGCCCAAACGGAAAGTGGAGTAACTCATGTGTTTCCCTTTGAATGTTATCGGTATTATTAAACAATTTGATTAGATGCACTTCTAAACAAGTTATTA
This sequence comes from Klebsiella sp. D-Nf1, assembly GCF_002810515.1. Taxonomy (NCBI): domain Bacteria; kingdom Pseudomonadati; phylum Pseudomonadota; class Gammaproteobacteria; order Enterobacterales; family Enterobacteriaceae; genus Klebsiella; species Klebsiella sp. D-Nf1. Next base: position 28,351 of record NZ_PIOK01000009.1, on the reverse strand, counting down.
TCTTATTGGTTAAAATGAGGCATTCAATGAAGTGAAAGGTGGGGATATCTCCCCACGCTTATTAGATTTTGCATGCGCCATCGCACTCATCTTCTGGCTCAACCAACGCAACAGAGGCCAGATCATCGTCTTCGCGTTTACCGGCACCATCTCGTGTGTTGTGGTAATAAAGCGTCTTCACGCCTTGCTGATAAGCGAAGAGCAGATCTTCAAGCAACTTCATCATTGGAACCTTGTCGCCCGGGAAGCGAGTAGGGTCATAGTTGGTGTTGGCTGAAATAGCCTGGTCAAAGAACTTCTGAATGATCGCAACTTTGGTCAGATAGCCGCGGTTATCCGGCATATCCCAAAGGTACTCGTACTGATCTTTCAGTGCCGCAAAGTCCGGAACCACCATTTTCACAATGCCGTCTTTGGATGATTTCACGGAAACAGGGCCACGCGGCGGTTCGATACCATTTGTGGAGTTGGTGATTTGGCTGGACGTTTCGCACGGCATCTGAGCTGTCAGGGTAGAGTTACGCAGACCATATTCGCGTATGCGGTCGCGCAGCTCTTCCCAAGGCATTTTCAGCTCAAAGGACGTATCAGGGTTAGCGTCAAGCGACTTGCGGTAATGGTCAATCGGCAGCTGTCCCTGGGCATATTTAGTTTGGGAAAACCAATCACAGGCGCCTTTGGCTTCCGCCAGCCGGCAACTTGCATCAAGCAGGTAATACTGGATCGCTTCAAACGTTTCATGCACCAGTTGGTTGCCGGCCGGATCAGAGTAGTTAAATCCGTTCTTCGCCAGATAGTACGCAAGATTGGTAACGCCGACGCCCAAACTACGACGTGCTTTTGCCGGAATTTCCGCTGCGGCCATCGGGTAATCCTGATAGTCGAGTAGGGAATCGAGCGCAGCCACCGCATAGAATGCAACCTCTTTCAGCGTGTCCAGTGAGCGTAATGCCCCCAGATTAAACGCAGACAGCGTGCAAAGGGCGATCTCACCATCGGGGTCATCGGTAAACGCCAGCGGTTTAGTTGGCAGCGTAATCTCCATGCATAAGTTTGACTGGTGAACTGGAGCGACTTTCGGATCGAAGGCGCCGTGTTCGTTCATATGGTCAACGTTAGCAATATACACGCGGCCGGTAGAGGCTCGTTCCTGCATCAGGGTTGAGAACAGATCAACAGCAGGAACGGATTTCTTGCGGATGCTCTCGTCAGCTTCATATTGCAGGTACAGCGCTTCGAATTTGTCCTGATCGACAAAGAAAGCATCATAGAGCCCCGGCACATCATGCGGGCTGAACAGCGTAATATTCTCGTTGCGTACCAGGCGGCGATACATCAGGCGGTTGATCATTACGCCATAGTCCAGATGACGAACACGGTTCTCCTCGATGCCGCGGTTATTCTTCAACACCAGCAGACTTTCAACTTCCAGATGCCAAATTGGGTAGAAAGCCGTCGCGGCGCCCCCGCGAACGCCACCCTGCGAGCATGATTTCACAGCGGTCTGGAAGTGTTTCAGAAAGGGGATTACGCCAGTGTGAGTGGCTTCTCCATTGCGGATCTCACTCCCCAATGCACGCAGTCGGCCAAAACCAATCCCAATGCCAGCACGACGCGACACGTAATCGATAATGGCAGATGACGCAGCGCTGATCCCTTTCAAACTGTCTTCGGACTCAATCAGAACGCAGCTGGAGAACTGGCGCGTCGGGGTACGGACGCCGGCCATGATTGGGGTGGGCAGAGACAATTTGAATGTACTGGTGACGTCATAGAACCCCTTCACCATTTCCAGCCGTGTTTTACCGGCACAACCATCTTCCCAATTCTGGAAAAGACACATACCCACCAGCATATACAGCTGCTGCGGGGCTTCGTAGATTTCGCCGGTGACTCGGTTCTGGACGAGGTACTTACTCGCCAGCTGAACAGTCGCGGCATAACCAAAGAGTTCGTCACGCATGGGTTTGATATACACGCCAAGTTCAGCGATCTCTTCGCGGGAGTAAAACTTAAGCAAATCCTCATCGTAAACGCCGCGGCTGACGTTGCTGACGATATGATGATAGAAACTTGGGTAAGCGTATTCGTCGAAGGCATCTTTGCGAATTTTGAACATGTTCAGGCGTGCTGCGACCTGGGAGTAGTTCGGAGTTTCAGGCGAAATCAGATCTGCAGCCGACTTAACCAATGCCTCATGAAGCTGCGAAGTTGTCATGCCGTCAAAAATGCTCGCGGCAGCGCCCATGGCTACGGCAGAGGCGCTTACGTTACGTATACCTTCAACACCCCACATCACGACGCGGTTGTACTTCTCTTCGGATAGCGGCTCTGTGGAGCCATTACGTTTGACAATCCTTATCATGTATCACCCATCAAAAAAGGCCACTAAATGTAGTGGCCTATAGTATTAAATAAGTACTTACCTATCAATTGAGGATTATAAAATCCCTTTAAGAACGTCGCGCACTTGTCGGAACTGGTCTGTCTGCATTCCAGAATATATCGAAGCTATGGCATCAGCCAGGTGCTCATTCTTGGCAACGAGTACGTCTTTTCCCGCTTGTTTCCGACGCAACCAAGGGGCATCAGGCTGTTTTGTAATCGCCCACTGGATGATCTCTTCTTTAGATGTGGTCAGTTTATTCCCGACGTAGTGCTTAATTTCATTTGGCGTAACCTGGATAAGTGGCTTATCAACGCAAGCAAGAACGCCGATACATACACCGTAAGAAGTCTGCGCGCGAGAGCTTTGACTACCCACCGGTAGTTCACAAAATACCATGTGGGCCTGTTCAATGATGGGCCTGGCGGTGCGCCAGATTTCTTTAGCCCGGCGCAGATCATCGCTGTTTACTCTGACGGTTTTCTTCGTTCCGCCGGCTTTGGTTTCAACCAGTTCAAGACCATGGATTTCCAGTTTGTCTGTATCCAGATCCAGCGTACCAATGGCCAGCCCGAAGTTGCTCATTGAAGGGTCGACGCCAACTACTTTGATCACTTTACTCATAGAGTTTCCTTACCATGTTGCCCATACCGGGCATTCCATTAATTTCTCTTCCAGGGTTTTAACTGGAGACTTGCGAACGGGCTCTGGAATGCGGCTCACCACGTGTATGTTGTCACTGGTCAGCACACCATTTTCTATGTCTGCGTCGATCATGCTCTGCCCGATGAAGTAGGACATGATATCCATCAGCTTACGCGCAACCATCCTGTTAGAACGAAGTACATAGGGGACAGAGAGCTCAACAATTGCCTTATCGCCATCTTCAGTCTCGAAGCTTAATTTACCATTTTCTGGAAATGTCCCATGTGAATCGCAATTGAAATTGATGCCAGCAAATGCAATGCCTGGCATTGCAACCTGCCCAGCACGTGCATTTGCCAGTCGAGTCAGGTTAGTAAACGCGCTGCTGGTATGCGCCTCTATAGCCCCGTACTGCGCATCATCTTTGATAACCATCTCAGGTGATTCCGGGATCACCACGAACCCAGGCCCAGTGTGTGGAAGATAGCCACCTTCCGAAAATGGGTTGATCAGAATGGGCGCTGTACTTCCTGACGGCATCGATTTCAGACTTGGCATTAACGGGGTCTTGAAAAGTAGATCTTTCAGAGCCGTAAACTGCTCCGTCTCAATATTGAGATTTTGCCAACCGACACCAGGAGCCGCCCCAGCAGCGGTATAGCTGTTAATCAGTCTGAATGACTGCATCACAGCAAACATTTGCAAAAACTGCGTGCGACTTAGGTTAAACGACATAGCTGCGGCCCTCTTTCACTTCCACTGTGATGGTTTCCCGGAACCATGACTTCATTTCTTTGTGAGAAATGATCATCACCGTGCCGCGCTCGCGCGCTTTTGCTTCCAGAATACCCATCAGACGCTCCAGCCCGGCAGTATCCAGCGCATCGTCAATTTCATCACCGATAAACAGCTCGATGTTCTTGCTCGCGCGGCTGGCCACCAGATCCTGCAGAGCCAGGGAGCACGCAATGCGCACTTTGCGTTTTTCGCCACCTGACAATGTCTGGAAGGTTTTGCTGGCGCCGATCTTGCGCACGCTGATATTGAACTTATCGCGCCACTCGCCCTTCTTGGTTGATTCCATCGTTGACCATTCCGCCACAATGTTTCCGTCCGACAGTGTATTGAGATATTCCGCTGTCTGGGCATTCAGGAAAGGCGTCACGGAGGTCAGGATATGCGAGCGAACGCCGGCAGGAGAGTAGACCTGGCGCGCTTTATCAAGCAGCAGAGCCTGCTCCTGTATATTCTTTAACTCAGTTTTAAGTACACCATAGTTAGATTTATTGGCAGCCAGGCTTTCTTCATGGCGTTTGATGACAGCCAGAAATGGGTTAATTTCTTTGGTAATGCGATCTACTTCGCTCCGCGCCCGGGCAACCAAAGCTTCTACAGCCACGACTTCTTTTTCCCGATGACGAAGCGTTCCAAGCTCTTTAGTCAGTTGTTCGATTCGGGAAATAATGGCAGACACATCTGGTGTACTAGCGACAAGTGATGATTCGATTTTGAGCGCCTTCTCAAGATGCTCTTGGTATTTAGCCACTGACGTTGCAGATGCCTGCGCTTGGCTGATCTCACTGCGCGCCTGTTCAACAAAACTCTCCTTCACGGTGGACAGATCTTCAACGCAATAAGCCTTGCCACAGGTAGGGCACGGCTCACCGACTTTGGTATTTACTTCTTCCGCTTTCACCTTGAATGCGCGAGCACGTTGCATCGCTTCCTTCTGGATGTTTTCGGTAATGCGGATGCTGGCGCGTATATCAGTGATCGCTCCACGAACCTTAACCAGCTTGGCGTCGTGCTCTTCTTTGGACGCAAGTTTTTCCCGCTCTTTACCGATGGCATTTTCAGTATCGCGGATCTGCTCCGGCAGACTGCGCAACTCCATTTCGACCTCAGTGAGCGTGACTTCCGCTCCAACCAGATCGGCACGGGCGACATCAAGCCGTTCGCTGCGGTCTCGCTCCCAGGCTTCAGAGGAGGTTTTGGCAGACTCCAGCTCATTCTGGGCCGATTCGACCAGAGATAAGCAGGCGTCCATCTTGGTTTTAGTGGTCTCCATGCGTGCGGCAGCTGCGTTGGCTCGTTCGCGAGCAATCGCGTAGGCTTTGGTGAGACGATCGACGCCGGCAGCCTCTTCTACGATGGTTTTGAGGTTTTTATCCGACATGCCAGGCAAATCAGGCATCGCCTCCTGACTGGCATAGATCGATGCCATAAATACTTCTTTTGACGCACCGATCAGTCGCTCTACAAACTCCTGGGTGAGCGAATCTTTACCCTTTGTCATGTCGCCGTCTTCGCCACGGACGATAAGCCGGTTTTTAAATTCCTTATGCTTGCGGTGGCGGATAATGGCGTAGCGTTTACCTTCGTCTTCAATGGTGACTTTTACGCGACAGTTCTTCTCATGGCCCGTAGAGAGAACGTCGTCACCTTTAACACCATGTGATGTCTCGCCATAAATACACCACATCAAACTATTCATGAGGGTTGATTTACCAGCGCCATTGCTGGCGGCCGATGAGTCCCCGGCATTAACACCCTGGATGAGCACCAGCCCACGCTGATCAAGCTCGACCTTGGCGTTTGCCAGCGCCATGAAGTTTTCCACTTCGAGCGTTAAAAATTTCATGCTTTGCCTCGAATTGCTTTAGTCAATTTCTGCCCTTTGCGAAGGCGGTATTCCGTATGTGCCGGGAAGGAGTTACGTGACAGGAGGCCACGTTTCGTTAGTTGACCAAGGTAAAACGCCTGTGGGTTTCCTTCTGGCGGATAGGGCTTCTGGAATAAAACGGGCTTCCCGCTTTCAAGCCGTTTAATCATCTGGATGAAATCCCAGAAATTATTGTGGGAGGAAGTCACTACACCGCCTCCGCACTTTCCGCTTCGGTGAGGATCTCCTGACACAAGGCATTCAGTTTGGTTAGGTCAAATCCACCGTCTGTGTCATGAACGATTTTGCAGTAAGCAGAAACAGACTCGCCAAGGCTGTCGATTTTGCTGGTCTCTGAGGTGCTGGCAGTACCCTCCATCATTGAGCCCTTGCGGATGAAGTTGCATACAACACCTTTCGCTCCCATGGACTTCAGGACGTTCTGCAGCTTGATGCCTTCCTCATCGTTTTCGACGACGGCCCGGAAGCGCACGTAATTGCCGCGTATCTGCTTGTCATCCACATCGTCTTCCAGGTTTACGAATTTCGGCGCCGAGGTTTCGAAATGACTGAACGAGCCGTCAGGGTTCACAATCATGTAGCCCGCCAGCGAACCTACGTCCCCCCAGTTTTGGTGAGTCAGCGCGCCGACACTGATGACTCCGGGGATCACCTCCTTGTGGTTGTGGTAATGGCCGGACAGTACCAGGCGAAAGCCTATGTCTTTCAGCTCCTGCGCATCGATGCCAACATCAGGCATTGTTGGGATAGCTTTGTTGATGGCGGTATGAATCACGACGTCGTGCAGATCCCCGTCAAGCCGCGCACGAAGTGCTTTCAGGTCACTAATTAACTCGGCGTGGTTGTTTCGCCAGCTCACCATATGGACTGTGACGTCACCCAATTTGATGCTGTGTGGCTTACGGCCGCAGACGATCTGTACGCCAATCGACTTTAGCGCCGCAGCGGCGTTAGCGCTGTAGACAGAGTCGTTCGTTTCGAGGTCATGGTTGCCGGCCAGCATCGCAACACTGAGCCCCAGATCTTTGACGATCCACTCATAGGCATCGGAGACGTAGTTGAGTACGGTAGGGGATACGGTTCCGCGGACGTGGAATGTGTCGCCGGCCACCAGCATGTGGCTGCAGCCCGCTTTTTTCATAGCGATGGCCGCTTCTTTTGTGGCCTCCAGCTGAATGGCCAGCCGAGAGTTGAGACCATCTGCATCGGTCGTCGAGAATGAATCCCATTTGTGGTAATGGGGATCGGAGATTACCCCATATGGCAACGTCATGTGTATTTTCCTTTGTGGTTATTTTGATATAGATTCTAAGCATGTAAAACAGGCCAACAACCAAGTAAACACGGCACATTAGAAAATCTACAGGCGGAATATTATGGCAAAATAGATAAGTAAGTACATACCTATTTTTATAAGGTAGAGCTAGACATTCAAGTAAGATCTAGGCTCTAGGTGTGGTCTCAGCGTGGGTTGCGGAAAAGCAGTTGAGTACCTGTGGGGCTGGTATCAACAAGGTGAAAGCCTCGGCGTTTAAGCATTTCAGCCATTTTTGTTGATTTGACGTAACACTTTGCCATCATTGGTTGTTGTGCGTTTGAGTCAATCATGTCCGACAGGAGCATCGAACCATATCCCTTACCCTGCATAGATTTGGTGATACAGACGGCACGGAGTTCAAGACGTGGATCTCCAGCTGGATCAATCGCAGGGGTAAACCAGATCAGGCCAATTTTTTTATCGTCTGAACGACGAAGCAGGATGAAGATGAAATGGCATGAATAACCTTCAGCGTCGCGCGTCTTAATCGCTTCTCGCGTTTGTTTTTCAAACTTCTTCCCACCGGCTGGCGTGATGATCTCATTTGTAAAGTGACCAAGACGTGCTCCTTCCTCGAATTCATGCATCAGAAAGGGCATATCAGCCAGAGTAATCTCTCTTGAGTAAAAATCGTCCATATATCACCCCCTTGGCTTCTCAGATGCATTCTAAGCTACGCTATTTTGTATTCGCGTAAAGACCCCTTTGTTCGTTTAGGGTTCGTCAGAGAGCTTCTGACGCGCATTTGCGATGCTAAACACTTCCGCTTTTGGCCGAGGGTCGACTAAATCGAGTTCTTCTTCGCTGTGATACTCGATATCAAAGTCCCGTTTGATGTGTCTGATGTAAATCGCAGTGAGCAGGCTGTCTTCTTTCAGGAAGTGGCCATAAGATCTGCGGATCAGTTCACCTACTTTTTCGATCTTCTCTCCGCCCATACAGAGGTGATTGAATCGACTGTGCTTTCTCAGCATTTCATCAACTGGCCCAGAGTAAACCTTATCCACGACACCGAATCGAAGGATCTTCGCAGTATCAGCTTCAACCAGGCAGACAATCTTCCCCTCGGTCAATCTGTCACGCCAGGTAACGCCTGAACGCATAGTGTTGAAGTATGGGGTATCCAGACCGATGATCGGTTTTCGAAATGCCAGCAGCGGTACGTATCTGGCACAGCTGTTCAGGTGGAAGTTAACGCCGGCGTCACGCAACTTGAGTCGGGTCTCGTTGATGTTGCACTTCGAGGCTATGCCGCACAGGCTGCAGAGAACCTTCTCGTTGCTCAGTGTGGAGTTTGATTCTATGGTGTAGGTTCCGTCTTCCAGACGGCGTACCCAACGTGTGCGTTTTAAGTCCATGTTCTCGTTTTAGTGATTGTTGACCGGAACCACGATAGCTTACTAGGCACACCTGTAATCGCAAATGCCTGTTTTACTTATCCACTTATCCACTGGTTAGATCCCAATAATAAGATCCCTATACAGATCCCCATATAGATCCAAAGAGATCCCCGATCGCCGCAGGCCGCGCCACGCCTGGGCTAAGGACTGATCCGTGTATGCTGTCAGCGGTAAACGATATGCTGTCAGCGGTACGGTATATGCTGCCAACGGTTTTGTGTATGCTATCAGCGGTAATTGACGTATGCTGTCAGCGGTTAGAACCAAAAGGTATCCACATGTCCACAAGAAAGAAAAAAGAGAGCGATATCAAAGAAATACCTGAAGATAACGAAATTCTTGAGGAAGAAGCTCTCACTTTGTACACAGGTGATTTAGTTCCTAACAGCAACAACACGGTGCAGCCAATCGCTTTAATGCGTCTTGGCCTCTTCGTGCCGACACTCAAAGGAACGAAGAATAGCTCTCGCAACAAGTCCAACATGATCGACGCATCCAGAGAGCTTGTCCAGCTGGAAGTCGCGCGGTCAGAGGGTTATTCAAACATTAAAATCACCGGTCCGCGACTGGATATGGATCATGACTTCAAAACCTGGGTTGGTGTTGTTCGCTCTCTGGCTGAATACGGCGAGCCAACCGGGCGCGTTGAGCTGAGCATCACGAAGTTCGCCAAGTTCTGCGGCTACCCGTCCTCGCAGATCCGTAAAACCCTGCGAGACCGCCTGACAAACAGCCTGCTCAAGATCATGCGCACGACGTTGTCGTTCCAGCGCACTCATGAAGAGAAGAACGTCGACGACACCAACAAGATATCCCTGTTGATGGTTCACCTCATAAACAGCGTTGATTACAACGAGAAGAAAGACTCTATTGTCTTTTATGCTGAACCTAAGCTGTCTGAGCTCTATCGCTTTGACCACAAAGTTCTGCTGCAGTTAAAGGTCATCAACAAGCTCCCGCGCAAGGAGACGGCCCAGGCGCTGTATACTTTCATCGAAAGTCTTCCTCCTAAGCCTGCACCGGTATCTCTTGCCCGGCTGCGCGCCAGGCTCAATCTGAGCACGCGCAACGTCAGCTCGCAAAACCAGACTATCAGGAACGGATTGAAGTCACTGCAAGAGCTGGGCTATCTCGAATATAGCGAGGTTAAGCGTGGCCGCTCTGTCTACATCCAGATCCACAGTCGTAACCCAAAACTGAAAGTAACATCGAGCAAACCCGAGAAGCCAGAGGCGCCTAAGCAGGCAGAAGAAGCGAAGGGTGAAATTGATGCGAAACAGAACCTCAAAAACAAAATTTCTGAGCTGTCGCAGAACCTGACGCCAGAGAATATCAAGCTGATCGAGATACTCACCAATAGCCTCAAGTTGCTTTGATACGCTGTCAGCGGTTCAACATATGCTGTCAGCGGTTCTTTTGTCTCAATGTATGCTGTCAGCGGTAAAACGTATGCTGTCAGCGGTAAATTTCCACTATCTGCGGTCTTTATAAATCGACATGGCTAACGTCTAAGGGCAACTGCTGCCCTATGAATGTATGCTGTCAGCGGTGAAAGATATGCTGTCAGCGGTAAAACGTATGCTGTGAACGGCACAAGGTATGCTGCCAGCGGTAATTCACTGGCAACGTATGCTGTGAGCGGTAATACAGCACTGAATTAGATATCCTGAAAACGGGCGACGCAGTCGTTGCTTTGCGTCAGGCCCGCGTAGATAACAATATGGCTTCCCCAGTGGTCACTAACCTGTTAACCCGCATGAATGCTAGGTTGGTGGTTACTAACAAATGTTATTCCATCACACTTAAAACGCGCTGCAGAAACATCGGTTAGTGGATCTGCTTGAGCAAACCCCAAAGCGTTTGTGCTTTCGATGTGAGTTTCCCGGTTTCAGGATCAAACATGCGCCACTCCCGACGCTGGTGGATGATGTAACCGTCTTCGCGTTCCAGACGCTCCAGCATGTCCGGTTTTCGGAAGCCTTTCGCTCTCCAGTAGCCGCTTGTTTTCTCAATCTCCAGACCAGTCATTGTGAGAGCCATTAACCAACCTCCTTACATCCGTCGAAAAAGAAACTTTGGTCTTTGCTATGAACGCCGTAGACGTCGTGGGATTTGTTGTAGATAAGCTTGTCCTCGCCAACGCCAACCAGTTTACCGTTGCGTTTAGCCAGATATGGAGATGAGAGAACCTCATCGCCGCGGACGACATAGAACTGCTCTCCGCTATCAACGACCAGCGCGCCGAAGTCAGCTTTAGTAGGTCTGCTGATTTGATCATTTTTCATCTGCGATACGGTCATATCGCATTGGTAAATCCGGGTATCCGCCAGCAGAGAAAAGGAGAGGGCGGCCAGCAGAAGCGTTATTTTTCTCATACCACTATCCCTGTGTAGACCTGTGCTGTAGAGGTGACGACCAGCACCAGTGCGAGCATGTTCACAGTGGTTCCGTTGACAGGAGACAGAGCTTTCTTGAGTGTCCCGATCATCAGGCAGTCCAACATAAACAGTATTGAAAAGATGAGTAACAGGATATCTATGTATATCTTCATAATAGGTAAATACTAACTTATATATTTTGAGCTGTAAATGGTTGCAAAAGAGTGCTAATGCCTAGTGTTCGCTCAAGATGTTAAGCATCTTCCGCACAGATTGGCTTTACATCATCCTCATGTACTTCTCCTTTGTTTTGTATGTACTTACTTATCTTAGTGATCTCCTAGAGGCGTTCAATGCGTCAAGCAAGGCATTTGTTATGCGGACTGATATGCACTTCTAGAAAAGAGTGTTGATGTCGTCATGAAATTTCTTAGAGAGTGAAAGCTAGAGTAATACTTTCGTGAACTCTAACAGTATTCTCGTGAACTATAAATTTTAGTTATCCTTCTGTTTTATAAGAAGTTTATGTGTACCTCTATTCTAGAAAGAGCTTTACCTAAAGACTATTAAGTCTTTAGGTAAAGCCGCATACTAATTTCAACAAACCAAATATTTGAACGAGGATACGAGTATGTCTATGGAAAATATAGTAAAATGCTTGTTACGTCTTGCTGACGTAGCGGATGAGTTAACGAAACTGTTTGTCGCGGCTGCCTTACTCTTGTTTGTTTACTATTTGGTCATGGGGAAGTGAAATGAACCCACTTTGGAAGCCAATGCCTTACTACATAATGAGAGATAAAAAATTCTTACAAAGCTTAAAGAAAAATAAAGTTTCTCAGGGAATTTCTGTTCTTAAGCTCTTTATCGTAATTTGTTTAAAGTCAGATATTGATGAAGAAGGCAAGATCGGCGCGAACTTAACCTATGACGACTTTGCTGCAATGTGTTCTTTGAGCAGAAAATTGATCAACTCTGGTTTACGTGCCCTCGAAGAGGCTAAGATTATTCGTACAAAAGGCGAGAGAAAGAAAAGATACATACTAATAAATTGCAAGCCAAGAGAAAAAGGTAGAGATTTGGCTGACTTCAGCACAAGTCATGGTTTTTGGTGCAAAATGCCCTACAAGGGAGTGGTAGACGACAAGAGTCATATCCCTTCTTTTGAAGCAATGACTAACCGGGGAGTTAATGAACTAAATGCTCTAAAGGTATACCTTTATCTTTTGATGATAAGGTCTAGAGGGGAGGTTTATATTTCAGTAAATTTATCAATCATTTGTGGTAAGTTGACTCTATCAAAACAAGAGGTAATTAATGCAGTTGGGTATTTAAAAGCAATAGGTTTAGTGGCTAAAGTCGACGTTGGCTCGAACACCATGGTTAATAACGACGACCGTTTTGCTATTGCTTTTTTAATTAGTGGTTGGGAAAGTTTAGAATGGAAACCTAATTACATAACAGATGAATCTTGGAATAAAAGGGAGCAAGAGGTCTATGAACGTTTTAAGGATAGTAAAGATTTCTTTTAATTAAAAAGGCGCATACTAGCGCCTTTTTAATTAACTTAATCACCCTCAACCAATATCTTAGATTCCTTAGTACGTCTGTCTTCAATAGCTTGCAGAGCAGCAATAATTTCCGAAAGAGGTTTTTCTCTATACATGTCGACGATCTGCGATTTGGTATACTTCTTGTCGCCAATCTCTACGCGGCCGCTGGCATTCTTTGGCAGGTATCCTTCTTCGAGCATATGCTCAACCAGTGACTCGATAACGTCCAGACCGCGGGTCGGGTCGAAGTAGAATTTCCATGAGCATTTGCCGAATGGCGGTGCCACTTTGTTTTTGATGCACTCGGCGCCCACGTCCTGCCCGATCTTATCTTTGCCATCCTTCATGACAGAAGCGCCAAGACGAATACGTACTGAGGCGTAGAACTTCGGAGAATCACCACCAGGGGAGGTGGTCGGATCGCCAAACATCACGCCGATTTTTGTACGAACCTGGTTAAGGAAAATAATGCAGGCATTGTACTTGCGCGCCCATAGCGCGAGCGTTGGAAAGTTGGCGCTCGTGGCGCGAGCCAGGGCCGTATTATCGTTCATGTTTAGCTGATCTTTATCCTTCGCTGTACCTTCCGCCATTTTGTCGAACTTCTCGGCTTTGGAGTTTGGCACCATTGACGCAAGGGAGTCGGCTACGATGCAAATAGGGGCGTCTGCGGGGATCAGCTCTTCGTCTCGCACCAGTTTCAGGATGGTGCCTATCAGCTCAACCGATTCTTCGAACGTGTCCGGCTGCTTATAGACCCACTGGCCGTCATCCTCATCCGCATTCAGGCCGTTTGCCACCGCCAGACCAACATCAAAGCTGTTTTCGTGGTCGAGGAATACAGCCAGACCCTCCTGTTTCTGAGCGGAGACCATGGCGGCCGTCGCCAGGAAGGTTTTACCAGCACTTGGCGGCCCAAAGATCTCAACGATACGTCCGCTTGGGAAACCGCCGTCATAGCGCCCGGAGATGGCTTTATTCAGCGGAGGGAAGCCGGAATCAATCCAGTGTGAAACCTTTTGGATCTCGTCATTGCTGCCGATTTTCTTTTTTAATGCCATTGCCAGTGCTGATTTTCCTTTTGCCATTCTTAGGCTCCTTTTGTCTCGTTGATGCGTTTGGAAGCGGCGGCTTCATCAAACTTTATTGCGAGCCCGTACTCTCGTTCTGTCACGCTCATGCCGGCCGCGCCGAGAATGCGCGGCAGAGCAACAACGGCATGTTCTCCATGGAAGAAGACAATCTCCTTAGCCAGCATCGTAGGCGTGGTCGTATTGCCGTTGATGAGTGATTTCAACATCAGCAGTACCTCTCAAAAGGCAAAACGAACACGTCCAGATCTTCCAGGAATGACCGGAAGTTCAGCTCATGGCAGAGCAGTTCGAAGGCTTTCAAATCACGTGCGCCTTTTATCTTTTCGATTTCGCTGGGTGGGAACTTGGTATCGATGAGGTTCATCAGCGTCATGTTGCGTTTGAAGGCTTCCAGCATCCGGCAGCCGGTCTTCTCGTTGAAGACATTTTTGGCCAGTTTGTTGAATGCCGTTTTGTATCGGCCTTTATTGATGACGATCGAGCCGTCGTTAATGCCGCGCACCATAGCGGCGACGCTTCCCCATTCGTGCAGCAGCTCCTTGGCGCCACCGTCACCAATTCCGCCTACACCTTTGATGTTGTCGGAGGTATCCCCCTGCAGAGCTTTGGCTTCGAGGAAAGCACGAGGAGTAGGCAGGCCGATCAGCTCTGGGAACTGCTCAAAGTTCACCTGCTTGTGTTTGGCGTCTTCACGAAGGCTCACCCAGCTGACTTTTTCTCGAACCAGCTGCAGCCAGTCGCCGTCGCCGGTGAGCAGGTAGATATGATCGACCGTTGGTTGTGGCGCAAGACGACCAACCAGCATCCCCGCCAGGTCATCGGCCTCGGCGTCTTTGGCGATCAGCTGGTTGACGCCAAGGGCTGCCATCATTTTCAGGATGTAAGGCTTCTGGACTGCAAAGCCTTCTTTCATCTTCTTCATTTCCGGATCTTCATCGCGATTTGCTTTGTAATCCGGGTAATAGTCGCGACGCTTGTCGCTAAAGCCGTCCCACAGGATCATGGGGCGTGCGTGAAGAATGGACGCATAGCGACGAACGTTTTTGACGAAGCCAAACACCGCCTGAACTTCCATTTCGCCGTTATGTAATTTGTCAGATTGCTGGTGGTAATAGCCCAGGCTGTTACCATCCACTAAGAGATAATTCACCGGAAAACTCCTTCCAAAAAGTAAGGCGTCCGTAGACGCCTTAACAGTCATGGCCTGGGATTAAAGCGATTCTAATTCCGCCAGCAGATCGTCAAGACCTTCATCGTCATTAGAGGTGCTGGTCGCGGCCGCAGTTGTAGTGGCGGCAGCAGCTGATGCTTTAACTTCTTCCGGCTCTGGTACGAACTCTGCCTCTGCGGCACGTAAGATCTCTTCGTCTACCAGAGATGTTTTTGCTGGTTCCGGGGTAGAGGTCGTGGCTACAGCAGCTGCACCTTCCGTATGGCCAGTGATGGTGCCAAAACCAGGCAGCGTAGCTGCGCTGGCTGCAGCTGGTGAGAAAATGGCAGCGGTGGCGGCGGCAGGTGCAGCAATACCAATGAGACGCCCCATGGTGCGAACGGTGGACAGCAGACGAGTTTCATCAGCCTGATTGGCGTAAGCGATCAGGTCATGCTGGGTCGACCACAGTTTTTCTGGGATATCGCCCTTGTAGACTTTACGTTTTGGGGATACGTCGTACTTGGTATCGCGACCGGAGCCGGTGCGTTTGATCAGGAACGCATAGCCTTCTTCTTTGCTTAACGGGTTGCCGATATCATCTGCGATATCCTCAGACATCACTTTGCAGATATCGTCGAACACAGTGGACGGGAGCTCAATCAGCTGGCATTTTTCTGCGTCGCCAAAGTCTTCACGAGCTGAAAGTACGCCATTGACCAGGTAGCGTGGAGTAGCGCGCATTTGGCCGATACGCTCTTCCATTGCCTTGTTGCCTTTGTAGCGAGCGCGACCTTCCATCACCATCTCACACAGCTGACACGCACGATTGTGGGTGTGCTGTTCGCAGATATAGGCAGTGGTAACTTCTTTGCCCTCCTCATTCTGATGCTTAACGTAGTGCATACCGAAAGTCTGGAAGAACACACCGTTCTGATCGTCCTTGTTGGGGAAGATGCGCAGATAGTTATTACCGTCTTTCAGACGGGTTAGGTCGACGTTATTGCCTCGTTTGGAAGCAATATCGCCGCGGGTCTTGTTAAGCAGATCAAGTAATGACTTAGACATGTATTTCTCCTTGTTGTGATTATGGCCATGGGCGCTTTGCGCTTGGGGCATTCGCTTGTTCGTGGCTCTTAAAAGCGTACATAATAATAGATCAGTACTTACTTACTATCTATCAAAAATTATCGGGTGGTTGTGAAACGTTCGGCGCCCAGTCGTTCAATCTCTACGATGGCCATCTTCGAGGCTTGCACGATCATGTCTCTACGGTGAGAGAAGGCGGTGACAGCGTGCTTATAGATGTCAGCGATCAGACGTGCGTCATCCAGTTTTTGGCGCTTCGCAAGGTATTGTGGGCTTGTGCGAACCTTAGCTTCCAGTACCGATTCATTGAACTTTATTCCGTTCATACTCAAGTTCTTACGTTCAATGTCGTAGATTTTTGCCTCTATGGCATCGAGGGAGAGTTTAGCATCTGCAACCTCTCGTTCTGCGCGCGCTAGTCTTGCGCCGTACTCCATCAACAGCCTCGGTTGCTGCCGCCAGACCTCTTCCAGATTGTCGCGATCGAACTCCAGATCGGTCATGATTTTTTCGTAAATTTCGGTGCTCATTTTGTTAAGTGTTCACTTACTAAATTGTATTAATATTACCATGAAGAAATCAGCTGGTAGAACATGTGTCGTGAGGGTGTGGAGGGTGTGGAGGGTGTGGAGGGTGCGGAGGGGCTTATAAATGGAGTATGCAAACAAAAAACCCGCCGTTTGGCGGGTTATATTTTGTGAATTTAGTTATTTCCCAATGACCCGGCCATTGCCGCGTATTTAATCTCATCTTCTGGGATTTCGGGGTGAAGCTTGATTTGCCGAATAACATAGGCAGGGACTTCGTCGCCCCAGAGTTTCGCCGCATCTTTGCAAATCTTATAAGCTAAATCTCTATGTTCAAAAGCATAGGCTTTACCATAGGCGTATTGTTGACAGCTGTGTACATATGCACCAAAGTCGCCATCCTTGTCTGGGAAGGCGCATCCGGAAAGTATTAGTGAGGTAGCGACGATGGCTATGCCTTTAATCGTGCGGGGCATTATTTTTCCTCAAAATTCAGGTTTCATCTGCTCAGGAAATTTCTTAGATGAAGCGTAATAGCTCCCAAGGGTATAAGCCTTTAACTGCTGTTCAGTGTCGACTCGACATGATGTGTTATAACAAGCACCGCTGATCATTCCATAAGCTGCAGCCTTTTTGTTTAAGTCTGCCTTTGCTTCTTCGATGCTGTTCTTGCTCATTGTCACGACGCATCCTGAAACAATCGCTTGGGCCTTGCGGTCGTCCATGTTCAAAATCACCGTGTTGGCCTCTTTACTGTATCCATTATTCTTGTAAACATCGGCAGCGAACTCACGACATTCAGTGTAGTGCGGGCTTGTTTTGACCTCATCATAATTCGGTATCTTCATGCCAGCACAGCCAACCATTATGAAACTCATCCCCGTTATTAGCGTTTTTTTTAACATATCCCTAACCCAAAGGCTCCGTTATGAGAGTGTGTAGTCCAGTTAAGTACCATTGTTGGTGCTACAAATATGTTCCCAAATTCACGAGAATAAACAAGATCATCCCTTGAAAATATGTGGCTTTATGTCTCAATTCTGTTAGAACGGAGTAAATTTTACACTGATTCCAAAGAATGCCCCGCCATAGGGCGGGGCATTCTTTATGCTACTTTTTTACCGAATATGTTTGATAGAGTGACTCTGGTCTGCCTCTTAAGCCGGTATCTTCTGACGTCGCCTATCTTGCTCACCTCCATGAACTCCTTGGCCACCTTCAGGACAAGACGGGCACGGAACGCTTTAAATGAAGCCAGCTCTTCTTCTGGTTTGTCAGATTCATAAATCTCCAGCAGATATTGGCACGCCTTTGGATCTTGTGTTTTTAATGCCAGCGCACGCGCGCATTTCCGTAATCGACAAATAGGATCGGCGCCATCCTGCTTTGCAAACGCCAATGCCAGATCGAGCGTGACAGGGCAGTCAATGATTTCCCAGAACTGGGAGCGAAGAGTGGCTTCAATCGCCTTCTCCTGAAACTCCTGTGGTATTGCTGTGAGCTCTTGAGCAATTTTATCCGCTGCGCTCATGTGTTTTCCTTTATTCATTTGTTAATAGTCTCCGCTACCTCTGCCAGAATGGCTTCCAGCTTTTCTCCTTCCTCTGGACGGAAGTACAAAATGTTCGGGTTAAATCCATAGAACACTGTAACGTCCAGGTCTGGCAGATATTCTTTGCGCCCAACAAGATCGGATGGCTTGCTCTTGTTATTGAAAAGCGATGTCGCCCGGCTGCCGCACGTCAGCACGTAGGTTGGACGAACCAGGTTTATCTCTTCCCGCATAAAATCGATAAACTGGCCGATCTCATCTTTGGTGTAGTCTTTTTCCTTATCCTTTACCTTTTTACACACGCCAGTGACATACAAATCACCCATACGCAGGTCACCAGAAACCAGCAACTTGGCTTTGAAGTCATCGTAGCCGTTCTCCATGAAGTAGCCGGTACGTGCATCATTGCCATTGGCATTGTCGAGTATGACCATAATTTTCGGCTTAATGCCGATGCTTGGTCGTATCAACTCATCGCCCAGACCCATTTCTGCGGCCATGCGAGTCATCAGCACATTGACCTCTGCAGAGCGTTTTGGGTTCATTTCAAATGGGCGTGAAGCTTTCACCGCATCGATCACTAGATTGCCCATCAGCTCTGCCTGATCGCGCAGACGTTCCGGATCGGTCGCCGGCATACTGCCAGGTTCAATAGAGGCGAATGCCCCAACCTTTTGCAGAGACTCACGTACTCGGCTGTTACAGGCTCGCTTCTCGACCGCTTCCTCAAATTGCGCCAGCGACTCGAACTTGCCACCAACTTTCTCACGCGCTCGCATAATGGCCTGGCACCCATTTTCAGAACATCCTTTAACCGCAGAGAACGGGGCGTAAAGTACCTGGCTGCCATCTTCGAGCGTGCGGATCTCGATGCGATTCGAGGACATATTAATGTCGGGTGGCAGTACGCGGATGCCATAGGTTAAGGCATCCTTTACCAGTCCCTGGTGCTTGTCCTCGCCAAGAATGGTGAGCGCTGCGGCGAAGAACTCTGCAGGGAAATGCGTTTTCAGCCACATGGATTGATAGCTGATCAACGAATACGCTACTGAGTGAGATTTGTTGAACTGGTACGCACCGTTCTTCTCGAAGGCTTGCCAGATTTCACTGGCTTTTGTTTCAGATAACCCAGGATGTGACCCTGTCACGCTAACAACTGCCATCGGCAGCTGAACGCCGGCATCCAACGCCTCTTCTACTGTCCGCAACTTGCCATCTTCACATTTAAAATGTTCTGCGCGGTGTATGCGCTGCGCCGTGCCATCCTCCATAACGACGTCGATCCACCCAGCCTGAGCCTGAACGATGAATTTCTCGCCCATGCTCTTCATCTTTTCCATATCCTTCTTGCCGATCGCCTTACGCACGCCATCAGCTTCGGCCATGGTAAAGCCAGCCAGCAGTCGCGTAGCGTTCATCGTCTGCTCCTGATAGAGAATGACGCCGTTTGTTTCAGCAGTCAGCTCGTCAAGTACCGGGTGAAGTGATTGCGGTGGCATGAAGCCCTTGGCCACAGCAACATAGTCGTCCAACATGCCTGACTGAATTGGACCTGGTCTGAAAAGCGCAGTTGTGGCCACAACGGTTTTGAAGCTCATTGGCTCGATACCACCACCCAGATCTTTGAGTAGCTTCCTCATGGGGCCGGACTCAAGCTGGAACACACCTTGCGTATACCCCGCGGCGAATCCATCAAGTACTTTGCGATCATCCAGTGGGATGGCATCGAGGTTGATGTCCTTACCGGTGCTCTCTTTGATGTAACGTTTTGCGCTATCCAGCAGATCGAGAGTGGCCAGGCCCAGAACGTCCAGTTTGATCAGCCCCATGGCCTCGCAGTATCGTTTATCGAATGCGATGCAACGCGCGTCTCCACGTCGCTCTACTGGGGTACGTTCCGTCAGAGGTACGCCAGCGACAATCATCCCTGCAGCATGACGGCCGAAGCCACGCATCAGGTTTTGCAACTTGCTCGCCGCCTTAAATGCGTCCGGATGTTTGGTGGCGTATTTGTCCAGGCTGGCCAGCTGCTCGAGCAGCTCCGACAGAGACAGACTGTCATCCTCCAGGGTCTTAAGCTCCTTGGAAACCGCCATATCAGCCGTATCAACGCCATAAATACGCGCTGTGTCGCGCAGCGCGGAAGCGGCGCCCAGATAAGTGAAGTTCGGAATGCCTGCAACATACTCTTCGCCATATCGGGCATTCAGATACTCGATCACCTCATGGCGCCGCGCCTGGCTAAAGTCCAAATCCGCATCCGGCAAGTCGAGACGTTCAGGGTTAATGAAACGTTCGAACAGAAGACCATGACGGATTGGGTCAACGTTAGTAATGCCGATGCACCATGCCACCAGAGAGCCGGCGGATGAACCACGACCTGGCCCGACAGGAATACCAGTCTCGCGACTATGATTCATCAGATCGCGAACCATCAGGAAATAACCGCAGAATCCCAGGCGAGTGAGCGTCTCCATTTCATACTTGAGGCGATCGACGTAAACGCGGTGCTCGGAAGCTGGTGGCGTGTAGCCAAATTCTTTGTTGCTGAGACGTTTTCGAAGCCCTGCGACAGCCAGCTTCATCAACGTTGCAGGCTCATCGTCTGCCATTTTTGGGAGTGCCGGTGCCATTTCGTGCCAGCGCCATTCGCACGCCTTAACGATGGAGTCCTGCGTTGTAGAAGCCATGGCGGCAGACACAGATACGCCCATCCGGACAGAAAACTCTTTCAGAGCCTGCAGCAGATGACGGCGACCATTTATTGCATTGTCGCGCTGGTGGGGGATACGCAGCCGGTGTGGCTGATCGACTTTGATATTGTTCATCACCATGTAGGCGATGTCTTTGATGTCAGCGTCATCAACCCCTTCGTAATAAGCTGGGTAAAACGCAACGGGCTCGATTTTCAGTGCGCTTGCCACTTTCATGGCTCGCACGTTGATCTGGTCATAAAATGGCGTAGGGTGCGGATAAACCACGCTGTAGAAATTCTCGCGTCCGCCGGCAGTAATCAGCGCGCTAATAATTTTAGCGAAGTCCGGGCGCTGGAATACGCTGCCGATATCCGAAGTCAGCAACAGTATATTGCCTTTAGCGTAAGTAGCCGCCAGCTGTTCGAGCGCCAGGCGTGGTACGAAGTAAAACTGCTCGCGGGTATTGGCTAAAGTCATTAGTTCGCAAATGTCGCGATAACCTTGCTCGTTTTTAATCAGTGCGGTGAAGCAGTAGTTACGTCCACGCTCCAATGATTCCATACATCCATTAGACTCTTTAGCCAGTTTAGCCCGGTACTCGTATGTTGGATCGTCGACAACATTCAGCTTAACACCACAGATCACCGCCATCTCATCGCCAGCTGCTCGCTGCAGGGGGATAACGCTGGCGATATTCATCGTGTCAGCAGAGATAACCGCGGTATAGCCAGCCTCCTTTGCTACCTTTACTGCGTGCTCTGCTTTCAGTGCTGATTCTCCCAGGGAAAAATCAGTCCTGACCATCAGTGCTTTCATGTGTTTTTACCTTCTGTTTTTTCTTAATTTTGTCGTTGGGGAAGCCGACGAACTTCCCGTATATCGAAATCGCAACTCCTTTGGCTGCCTGGTGGCAGTCAGGCCTGTGAGCGCATGACAAACAGGCTGCGCCAGTTTCAGAAGCTGCGATAAGAGATCCAAAACAACCTTTACGCACGATTAACCGAAGATTTTCTGAACCACTTCACGCGCCGCTTGCGCAGAGGTGGAGGGGAGTTTATTGATGAATGACTTCTCGATGCCGGCTGCGAAATCACCTCGCATCATTCCGATTTTTGCGGACAGAAGCAGCTCACGCGGGCCGATTGGTTGGCTGATCAGGTGTTGCTCATATCCGTCTCGTACAAGATTGGCGAACTTAACCATTTTTTCGGCGTATTCACGGATGATTCCCGCTTCAACCAGCATGTTCACCTCAGCACCAGGCTTCATGTACTTGACGTGAGATACGATGCCAAAGCGAGAGAAGTTAGCCGCGTTCTGGATGTTCGTTCCTTGATAAAGCCCCGTTTCATCACCTGAACCATTAGTGTTGCCTGTACCGATGAAGGCGAAGCGCTTATGCGGCGCCACGCGACGCCAGTCTGGTGTCGCTTCTTTGATTACGAGTGGTTCGCCTTCCAGAACTGGCTGGTAGATCCCCAGAATCTGCGGGAATGCAAAATCGTATTCGTCTGCCAGATAGACCCAACCGTTCTTCATCGCCAGCGACAGAAGCCCTGGTTCAAAGTAGGTTGTGCCTTCTCGCGCCAGAATCTGGCCCGTAATATGGGCTTCCTCAGTTGATGCCGTATGCTGTGAGCGGATAACCGGGCGATTCAGGAGCGCGCAAAGCTGGGTTGGCAAGGAGGTTTTCCCCGTACCAGCATGACCCCACAGATAACCAGGAATGCCGATCTCCAGCATCATGAAGATGTCTTTAATCAGATCGAAGTCGCCGTATACATAGCCGGCTTTCACTTCTGGCACGAACTCCGGATATGGCGTGTTGATGTTGACCGTCACCTGAAGGGGTTTGCCTCGGGGCGTGCCAAGTTCCTTGATAGTCAGGCCAAGCAGTTCGTGCGCGGCGACAAGCTCTGTTTTGTATTCGACTGTCCCTGCATAGCCAGGGGGGGAACTGATATCCGCGATTTTGCCGTCTGCGCCAGCCTTCTCAGAGCGTTTATTCTTTAACGCTTCAATGGCCTTTGGAGACAGCGTTGGTTCCCCGGGGAATGTTGTGGTGTACATTTTCACTACGTCATCCACACCAAGCCCTTTGGCTTCTTCCGGAATTCCTTCGCACCGACCCATCGAAATGTGGGATTTGAGGTGATGGAAGGATTTTCCGCACCATTTGCAGGTGACGGCATCAGAGTGGGCGTCTTGTGGTAGCGCAGTCGCGGTCATGTGTTTTTCCTTACTTGTTGTCGTTTCTGGGCTCTATTCTATACAAATGTATCAGGCTTTATAGTAACTAGTTACTTATTTTATAGGGCGCAAGGTTTACTCTAAAATGATACGAGATAACTCGCTGACAACTGACGTACCCAACTCTTCGACCTTATTCACTAGCGCATAGTTTTTGTAATACCGGCGCGGCGCGTCCGTTAGAATGCCAATGGCCAACAGATTGATGTCACTTGTGCTTTCGATGTCATTCGTTACAGAGCGCAGATGGTTACTAAAGCCATCTCCCGCAGCGCATGGGGCGCCGTCGCTCTGCACAATCATGATCTTCTTGTCTTCCATACGCCCTGCAAACAGAGAAGCCAGCTGTGCGATGCTCTCGCCATCCACGTTGTTTAGCAGGGGGAAAGTCTCCGCCACACATCCCATACGAGCACGTATCTCTGGGGAGTTCGCTTTTTCATGCCAGTTTTTAATAATCGGCAGCATAAGCGCTTCAAAGCGGCTAAACCCACGTTTCGACATAGTTGCTACATCCGGATTGCCATACGTAGTGAAGCCGGTTATGACGTTCGGCACGTGGATACGATCTAGGGCGTCAGCCAGTGTGTATGCGGATGCCAGCGCGAGCTCGATTTTGCGGCCGCCCATTGAACCTGACAAATCGATGACCTGTTGAACGCACGCGTTCACGGCCTTGTGGTCTTCTTTTCTCCGGAATACCCGATCGTCATTCATCGACAGTCGGTAAAGACTCGCCCCATGTACGCGTCCACGACGCTGGCCAGGGATGAACTGAACACGGTTGCGACTGGCGATCGCGCGCTCCAGGTCTTTGGCCAAGGTAGATGACACCGAGGAAGACAGATGCTTCTCCACCTTCATCTCAAACAGTTTTCTACCCTCTGGAACAATGCGGTAGCGATCTACGGGCGAATACATAGGGATTGCGCCGAAAGCTTTTCTGGCGCGCATAATATGCCCTTCCGCCTCGTCAATTGGCCCCAGGAAGTCGTAGGAGCGATTGTATGGCCGGTAATCAGATAATGATGCGCTGGCCAGCTCCGACTTGATTGCCGACGCCAGCGCATCTTCGGTGGAAGAACCTATCTCTTCATCGACGTTTTCTAATGCCTTGAGAGCATCATCAAGAGACATATCGTCAGCGTGTGGGGCAAAGCCGGCATCGCATTCATCAGAGGTGTCTCGATCCCCTTCATCCTTCTCCTTGCCACCGTCTTTGTCTGCCTTGCCTTCACCTTCACCGTCCTCGACAGCTTCGCTATCATCAGAGGAGCTGCCGGGCCTGTCCTTAGCGCTATCATCCGTGGATGGGTTGTAATCACCTTCATCATCCACTTCTTCCCCTGCATCCGAGCCCAGAGTTGTAGCAGGCTCATCTACTGCCGTTTCTCCGCCGTCAGGCAAGTCATCAACTTTTTCACAGCCGGAATCTCTATCTCCAGTATCACTTTCTGTATCATTTATATCTTCATCTTTATTAGGTATGTGCTTACCTATCGATTTGTCTGGGTTTTTATCACCATCATCGTCAGCGCTAAAGTCGTCTGGTGTCCTGTCGGGCTCCTCTTCGTCATGAGCCTCAGTATCGTGTCCAGCAGCTGGCTCGTCTGAACAGTCTTCCTCTGGTTTGGTCTTTTTCTCGCGTTTGCTCTTTTTGGTTGCAGAGGACTCGCGCTCAGGCAACGGGCCTTCTGGGTTCTCCGTCATTTCTCGCAGGATCTTAGCCATGGCTGCAGCAACCTTGACGCAATCCTCAGTGCTATCCATACGACGGACAGCTTCATCGACGCCGAACTCTTTCAGAACGGCAATAGGCTTATCGATGAGGCGCCAGTGCTCCTCCATGAAATCTACAAAGGTTGGTTGGCCATCCCATGCCCGGAGAACAGGACAAAGGAAGAACTTTAGGAACAGCTCTCGCTGATCCCCGCGGCACATCTCAACTGCCTTTTTAATATGGGGATTAAAATATTTGTCAATCATGAGATTACGTGTGGACAGAAGGTTCCGCCGGCTGCCGGCGAACACTTCACTCATGCGACGCTCGATGTAGACGTCTTCCAGAGCGTTCCAGAGACCAAATGCCTTAGTGTTGCGCATTTTTTTGACGACTTTTTCGTCTGTGAAAAGGAGATGGCCAACTTCGTGATCAAGGAATCCACGTATCGCATTCATAAGCGCAGGGTTGGCATCATCTGGTATGGATGGGATGTTAACCATGACTGGCTCACCCTTTTTATTGTAGCGAACGTATGCTGTATCTCCGCATTCAGCTACAGGTATGTTCTTTCCCGAAAGAAGACCAACGACGCGTTTTACGGAATCGCGGAAGTCCTGTACCTCTTTGAGTACAGTTTTGCTGGGTTTGGTTGCCATGTGCTTTCCTTATCGAGTAAACAAGTTGTTTTCTGATATAAGAAAATATCACTGCGCGAACAGGGAATGTAGCAATTCGCGCAGGGGATCAATGAGTTATAGGCGGGTTATATATTTTAGTTGATTCGAACCGCGAAAGAGAGGTCGCCAGTATTGATCAGCGTGTAAGAGCCATTTTCCAGAGAGAACCGGAAAACCGTCGCATCACGCGCTCTGACATTTACCTGGCGATTGGGTAACTCAGATAGTACTTCAGCAGCCTCCAGGTGTGTCAGCGCGAAAACATTGCCTACATTCAGAGCAAGTAAATTAGATGACAATTTTTCCATTAATAGCATCCTAATCAACAGGTTTCATTTGGAGGAGATGGTACTACCTATTGATATAAAAGTTAATAAAAATGTATCGTAATGTCTTAAACAAAAATAATCAAAAAAATCAACAGAAGTACCGGGTTACATTCGTTTATGCCTTGTTTTGTGTAATTTATGGACAATAAGTGCCTGCAAATAGCCGCCGGTAAGACTTTACAATATTGGCCGTTGCTGTAATATCGGTAAGTACTTACCATACAATAAGATCACACGAGGATAGTAACTACAATGACAATGGCCGATGAGAAGACCGCTCGTTACGTCGCCTACATCGATTCTTTAATCACTGTCTCGCCAAAAAGTCAGTCGGCGATCTCCCGTGAGATGGGTTACAAGAATCCGAACAACTTATCCCTGATTAAATCGGGAAAAATCCCGCTGCCGGTCGATAAAGTTCGTCCACTGGCTGAGGCGCTTAATGCAGATCCAGTGCGGCTCATGATGATGGTGCTTGAAGCTCGCCAGCCAGAACTCGCAGAATTTTTACGAGATGAAGGCATTGCGCCACTAACCCCCGAAGAACGTCAGGTTCTCGAGGCTTTTAGAAACCGCTTTCCAAGCCAGACAGATGGTGTTGAGCAGGTTGTCGAAGCAATTAAAAAGCTATGAGAAGTTTACTCTGATCAGCTCGGTGGATAGGCGATCTCCCTTCATTTTGTGGTCAATTTCTTCTAAATCCGGTTGCTCAACAATCGACGAGATGTACGATGAGAAGCTCTCAAGGGCTTCTCGCATCTGATCCATGTAGTCATATCGGTCGTAAACGCGGTCGATACCTTCCAGACTATGATTCATGATCTTACGTGATACTTCCTGCGAAATTTTAAGGGCCGGGAAGTAGCTGCGCGCCGTTCTACGCAGATCACGTGGGGTAAACGACTCAACTTCCACCAGCTCCGGCCGCTCCAGAATCCGTCTCAACGCCTGGGCTATAGCCACCTTTGACATAGGTGCATCAGCTTTCTTTTTGTTCGACGGGACGAGCCACTGGCTGCCGGCGCCATAATCGATCAATTCTTCCACGCATTTCCGCATCAGTGAGCTCATCGGAAGAGTGTGCGGCCGGGCCGATTTGTTGCGAGACCCTTGATTCCATACATTAAGTTTAAGGTCGAACTCGCTTACTCTGGCCCGCAGCACTTCATCGGGACGTCTGGCAGCAACGAGGCAAAGCCTTGCTGCCCATTTCGTGCCCGGGCATACGTCGAAATAGTCCCAGACATTCCAGAATACCCAAACCTCAGCATCCGTCAGGCATCGTTCCCGCGGAGTCGTCTTCGCGCCGCCGGCAACTTTGTTCAGCGAAATATCATTCAGGGGCGACGTTTCGATAATCCCCTGGAAGGCACACCAGCCCAGGAATTGCTTCATGATGGAAAAAACACGGCGACCCATCACGATCTTCCCTTCAAGGATAAGCGGGTTCACCAGCTGATTCACCATCATTCTATTAAGCTTACTTACTTTTTCCTGAGCAATGTGCGGGAGTACGTGTATCAAAACACAATGGACAGCTATCTCGGGCCGGCGGCGAGTTATCAATAATGATAAGCGAGTGAATAACATAAATGCGTCGGCGAAAGTCAGATCGGCACCCTGCATCGAGACCGACCTGGCATCCATCTGCGATGCCCGATCCAGATAGGTGATAGCTTCCTGTGACGTGTTTTCCGCTGCGCGTGCTCTGTCAAACGTGTTTTTCATAGTCCGGCCACTGTATGACGCTTTTTATACTGTGTTTATATACAGTATATTAGGCATTGTTTTTATTGAGATCAACCTAAAATACCCTCTTTTGTCTAATGATTCCATACCTACCAAGTATGGAATCATAGAAAGGCTTTTTTTTGAAAATTAGTCATCTGGGCAGTGTCATTTTCCCGCTTGTTTGTTTGCGACATCACCTTTGTCTATGCGTTATGTCCCATCGTTGTCCGGTGCCAGTTCAGTCATGTTTGCGTCTATGGCTGTCTCGATGCAGCCTGGTCTCGAAGGGGGTACGTCGTCAATTCATGATATGATAGCTTTAACGGTATAGCTATGAAGGAATCATAGAGGATGACCTTAAAATATTATTTACGGCACTGCTTATGGGGATGGTGTGGTTATGGCTATCTGATCTATTTTATAGTGCGCGATATGAATGACGGACTCATTTTCCCTGCCTATGCTCCTTATATGCCATTTGTGGTTACATATCTTGTTTTAAGCGCCGTCCTGTACCCATTCTCATATTATACTTCGGAGAAACTAGCCCTTAAGATAATGACCAAACCCTTTTGGGATCGTCACATTGGCGTGAATAGCGGTGTGTATGGCATGTTCATTATTTTGTGGTTATTTTGCATGCCGCTTTCTGTACCGTTATTCCTTGTATATTTATGCATACGCGCAAAGACTAGATTAAGTGACTAAAAAATATGAAAATTATCGTAATGGAATCACGCTACGAATGAGAAAGGCATGGAGCTGCAGGTAACTACGGGTTTGTTAATTTCTGGAAGACTGCCGCGTATTTGGCTATCTCGTTCATTATGTCGTTGTCATTAGCTAATTTATGGGCATTGTCGGGGAATATAGCCAGCAAGCTATATACGTCCGGGTACTTGGCGTGTTGCGTGTAAACGAGAGCCCGATTGCTCGTGCAACTGAACCTTTTTCGGTGGCTATTTCGCTCTTGCTTAGTGAACAGGAGATGGAGGTGGTATACACGCGATGTGACAATAGCATTTGGAGCAGTGTAAGGTTCGTTCTTGCCAAAAATGTCTGGGAAGAAGCCTCGTTTTAAGGTCTTAAAATCCTCAAGCAAACTAACCTTCAGGTCTGGTTTAATTCTGAAGGTCGGCTCTAAAAATTTAGTGTAACTTTCACGATTCC
>NZ_PIOK01000008.1:0-151020 GCF_002810515.1 Klebsiella sp. D-Nf1 | reverse complement strand
CCGTGCTCGGGGCGCTGACGCTGAACTACTTCGGCATCATCAGCTTCACCCTGCCGCAGGCGGCGGCCATCGGCATCATCGGCGGCGCCGACGGCCCGACGGCGATTTACCTGTCGGGCAAGCTGGCACCGGAGCTGCTGGGGGCCATCGCGGTGGCGGCCTATTCCTACATGGCGCTGGTGCCGCTGATCCAGCCGCCGATCATGAAGGCGCTGACCAGCGACAAAGAGCGGAAGATCCGTATGGTGCAGCTGCGCACGGTGAGTAAGCGGGAGAAGATCCTGTTCCCGGCGGTGCTGTTGCTGCTGGTGGCGCTGCTGCTGCCGGACGCCGCACCGCTGCTGGGGATGTTCTGCTTCGGCAACCTGATGCGCGAGAGCGGCGTGGTGGACCGGCTGAGTGATACGGTGCAGAACGCGCTGATCAATATCGTCACCATCTTCCTCGGCCTGTCGGTGGGGGCCAAGCTGGTGGCGGACAAGTTCCTGCAGCCGCAGACGCTGGGCATTCTGGTGCTGGGGGTGATCGCCTTCTGCGTGGGCACCGCGGCCGGGGTGCTGATGGCGAAGCTGCTGAACAGGTTCAGTAAGAACCCGATCAACCCGCTGATCGGCTCGGCGGGGGTGTCGGCAGTGCCGATGGCGGCGCGGGTGTCGAACAAAGTGGGTCTGGAAGCGGACGGGCAGAACTTCCTGCTGATGCACGCCATGGGCCCGAACGTGGCCGGAGTGATCGGCTCGGCGATCGCCGCCGGGGTGATGCTCAAGTACGTGCTGGCGATGTAGGCCAGCATCCTTCCCGGAGGTGTGGCTGTCGTCCCGCCTCCGGGCTGATTTGATACCCACCCCTGGCATGACGGGGCCGGGCACATGTCTGAAATTTTCTGTTCTGTGCTCCACCTGTCGGCGCCGGGGGCGCAAAACGGGGAGAATAACAATTTAATGTCTATCTACCCAATGTATACCCGAAAAATCACCCACTGGTTTGCCCGGCGATCGTTTCAGAATCGCATCTTCCTGCTGATCTTATTTACCTCGACGATCGTCATGCTGGCGATGTCATGGTATCTGACAGACATTACCGAGGAGCGTCTGCATTATCAGGTCGGGCAACGGGCGCTGATTCAGGCGATGCAGATTTCGGCGATGCCGGAGCTGGTGGAGGCGGTACAGAAACGCGATCTCGCCAGAATCAAAGCCCTTATCGACCCCATGCGTTCGTTCTCCGACGCCACCTACATCACCGTCGGTGATGCCAGCGGACAGCGCCTCTATCACGTCAATCCTGATGAAATCGGCAAATCGATGGAAGGCGGCGATAGCGATGAGGCGTTGATAAACGCCAAAAGCTACGTGTCAGTGCGCAAAGGCTCGCTGGGATCCTCGTTGCGCGGTAAATCGCCGATTCAGGACGAGACCGGCAAGGTGATCGGCATTGTGTCGGTAGGCTATACCATCGAGCAACTGGAGAACTGGCTCAGCCTGCAGATAAGCTCGCTGCTGATCCCGATGGCCATCATGTTATTGCTCCTGCTCTATTGCGCCCGCCGCTTCTCACTGCATATCAAAAAGCAGATGCTCAATATGGAACCCCAACAGCTGTCACAGCTGTTGATCCAGCAAAGCGTGCTGTTTGAATCGGTATTCGAAGGGCTTATCGCCATCGACTCCGGTTATAAAATCACTGCAATTAATCAGACTGCCCGCCGCCTGCTCAATTTGAGCCAACCGGAAACCACGCTTATCGGCAAAGGGATCAACAGCGTTATCTCGCAGGAGGCCTTTTTCTACGATGCGCCACAGGCCAATAAAAAAGACGAAATCGTCACCTTCAATCAGATCAAAGTGATCGCCAGCCGGATGGCGGTGATCTTAAACAATGAGCCACAGGGTTGGGTGATCAGCTTTCGCAGCAAAGACGATATCAACACCCTTAGCCTGCAGCTCAGCCAGGTGCAACAGTACGCCGATAACCTGCGCGCCGTGCAGCATGAGCATCGCAATCTGATCTCCACTATCGCTGGCCTGCTGTTTCTTAAACGCTACGATCATGCGCTGGATCTGATCCAACAGCAGTCGGAAAGTCACCAGAAGGTGATCGATTTTATCGCGCGGAATTTCCAGGATAACCATCTGGCCGGACTGTTGATCGGCAAGTATTACCGGGCCAAAGAGCTCGGTCTGGAGCTGGTTTTCGATCCGGCCTGCTTCGTTGACAGATTACCCACCGCCCTTTCTCACAATGAATGGATCTCGATCGTGGGGAATCTGCTTGATAACGCCTACAATGCCAGCCTGCGTCAGCCGCAGGGGTCAAGGCAGATAGAATGCCTGATCAACAGCGACGGTCACGAAGTGATCATTGAGATCGCCGACCAGGGATGCGGCATTGACGAGGTGCTGCGCGACAGGATCTTCGAGCGCGGCGTCACCAGCAGTACCAGCAAAGACCATGGTATCGGACTCTGGCTGGTACGCAGCTATGTGGAACAGGCAGGCGGCAGCATTGTCGTCGAAAATAATATTCCTTTTGGCTCCATCTTTACGCTTTATATCCCCCTGACCCGAGATGAACATCATGGATAGCATCACTACTCTTATCGTTGAAGACGAACCTATGCTGGCGGAGATCCTGGTGGATAACATTAAACAGTTTCCCCAGTTCGACGTCATTGGCATTGCGGATAAGCTTGAGAGCGCCAGGAAACAGCTCAGGCTGTATCAACCGCAGCTGATCCTGCTGGATAATTTTTTACCCGACGGCAAAGGTATCGATCTGATCCGCCATGCTGTCAGTACGCACTACAAGGGACGGATTATCTTTATTACCGCAGATAATCACATGGATACCATCAGCGAAGCGCTGCGTCTTGGGGTGTTCGATTACCTGATTAAGCCGGTGCACTATCAGCGCCTGCAGCACACGCTGGAGCGCTTTGCCCGCTATCGTAGCTCGCTGCGCTCCAGCGAACAGGCCAGCCAGATCCATGTCGATGCACTGTTTAATATTCAGGCCCGGGAACAAACGGAACCCGCCAGCGCACCGCTGCGCGGGATCGATGAAAGTACCTTTCAGCGCGTGCTCCAGCTGTTTGCCGACCCATCGGTGGTACATACCGCCGACTCGCTGGCCCGTATCCTCGGCAGCAGCAAAACCACCGCCCGCCGTTATCTGGAGCAAGGCGTGAAGAACGACTTTCTGGAAGCGGAAATCAGCTACGGCAAGGTTGGCCGACCTGAGCGCATCTATCACGGCAAGCAGACCCATCCTGAGCAGAGATAAAACGCTTACGCCAGGGTATAGCTGACCACCAGTTGCCCCTTCTTCATTTTAAGCTGGCTGACAACGACGTCGCCCAGCTCCGCCAGACGGGCGACGTGGGTGCCACCGCAGGGATAAGCGGGCAGTTCGCCAAATCCCACCTGGCGTAGGCCATCAGCGAACGTCACCTGACGCGGTAAGTCCTGCGCCTGCCAGGACTTCACCGGCGCCAACAGCGCGCTGGCGTCCGGCAGCGCGGCATTGTTCCTGCTGGTGAAGGTTATCCGCCCTTCGCCGGGCCAGTGGTGCGCTTTCACCGGTTGCCAGCCAAGCTGTTCGCCCGCCAGGCCAAGCAGGTGGCCAGCAGAATGCAGACGGGCATGCAGCTGTCTCGCGGAGGCATCAATTTTCATCTCCACGTCACCGAGGAGAAGCGGTTGCGACAGGATATGCAGCACGCTGTCGCCGCGCACAATAACCGTCTCAACCACCTGCCCGGCTATCCAGCCGCGGTCTGCCGGTTGACCGCCCCCTTGCGGGTGAAACAACGTCCGATCCAGTTCGATGGCGTAACGGCCATCCGCTTCTGCAGTGCAGGCGATGATCTGGGCGCGCCCGTCGGTAGCATCGCTGGTGTAATAAACTCGTTCAGTCATGGTGATTCTCCTCTCTGTCCGACCAGTATATTGATAATATCGACAGCGATAATCCCACCACCCGCCAATGCACTTTTGCTCCGGGAGCACAAATGAATCTGAACCTCCTGCCGGACCTCGCCC
This sequence comes from Klebsiella sp. D-Nf1, assembly GCF_002810515.1. Taxonomy (NCBI): domain Bacteria; kingdom Pseudomonadati; phylum Pseudomonadota; class Gammaproteobacteria; order Enterobacterales; family Enterobacteriaceae; genus Klebsiella; species Klebsiella sp. D-Nf1. The sequence continues at coordinate 146,980 of NZ_PIOK01000008.1, read as the reverse complement.
TCTTCGTCCAGATAGTCGACCAGGGCAGCTTTTCCGCCGTCGCCCGCCAGAGCGGCCTGACGCCCTCCGCCGTGAGCCGCAGCGTGTCGCGGCTGGAGCGGGAGATGGGCAGCAAGCTGCTGCATCGTACCACCCGTAAGCTGCGACTGAGCGATGCCGGGGAAACGGTGTATCAGCATGCCCAGCAGATGCTGGAAGCGGCGCGGCAGGCGATAGATTCCGCCAGCAGTCGCCAAACGGTCGCTCAGGGAAAGCTGACGCTCAGCGTACCGAAAGCCGTCGGCCGCTTTGTGATCCACCCGCTGATGATGGCGTTTTTCCACCGCTACCCGCAGGTTGACGTCTGCCTGCGGCTGGAAGATCGCCCTCTGGATTTTATCGATGACGGTATTGATTTGGCGCTGCGCATCACCGATACCCCTTCCCCTGGTCTGCATGGCAAACCGCTGATACCGGTCATGCATGTTATCTGCGCCACTGAGGCGTATTTACAACGGCACGGTATGCCGCACACGCCGCAGGATCTGCGCGCGCATAGCTGCATCAGCCTTGGCGAAACGCCCGCCGATGCGCGCTGGAAGTTCCGCCGGGAAGGGAAAAGCGAAACGGTGCAAACCTACGGGCGGTACGCCGCCAACCATACCGCCGTACGCCTCGACGCGGTTAAGCAGCATCTGGGCATTGGCAGCCTGCCGCTGTTTACCGCTCGCGAGGCGCTGGCGAAGGGCGATATCGTGCAGGTGCTGCCCGAGTGGGAATTCATCAGCAGCTACTCCGGCGATCTGTGGCTGCTGTGGGCGGGAGATAAACATATGCCCGCCAGGATGCGGGCGATGATTGATTATCTCAGCGAGACGGTGCCGGCGCTGAACGCAGGCAGCACAGAGCCAGCGAAATAATTGCAAACCACGGAATGATAACCCCCAGCACAAACCAGATCCCGGAGCGGCCGATATCATGCATCCGCCGACAACCGATCGCCAGCAGGGGGATCGCCATCAACAGTAGCCAGAGCGTGGCAAAGGGAATGACAACAAAGCTGAGGATACCGTATTGAGGGTTAACAAGGGTGGCCAGACTCCAGGCGGCCACTGGCGCGGTGGCGATCAGCACATTGATAAGAAAAAACGTCCAAAACTGCTGCCGGCTGGCGCAGCCGCTAAAATTAAAGGTCTCTTTCCAGCCGCTCAAATACGCCTGTCCATAGGTCATTGCTTCTTTCCTTGAAAATCGAGTGATTTATCACGGCGCCAGGGCAATCACCTCCGCAGCCCAGCGCTGAAACCCTTCCACATCGATATCGAGCGCCACCAGAGCGTTCGCCGGCTGGCCCAGTCGCCCTTCGATATCCACCACCGTGGTGCCAGCGGTCCAGGTCCCCTGCGTCTCCACCGCCACAAAGCACGGCTGGAGAGTGAACAGTTCCGGGCGGACCAGCCACGCAATAGCGCAGAGATCGTGCATTCGCAAACCACTGCTCATGCTGCCGCTGCGATAGTGGCTAAACAGAGCATGAAGCATTTTACCGGTCTGGTTCAGCGTCGGTAGCGCCGCCAGGTAATCTGCCGCCAGCAGCGCCCGGTTGGTGACGTCCAGCCCGCACATCACAATCTCCAGCCCGCTGTGGAACACTTTCGCGGCGGCTTCCGGGTCGATAGCGATATTGAATTCCGCATTCGGCGTGAAGTTGCCGCGCCCCGCGGAACCGCCCATGATCACCAGTCGGCGAATATTGAACACACATTCCGGATACTGGGTCAGCAGCAGCGCAATATTGGTCAGCGGGCCAATCGCCACCAGGGTGATCGGCTCGGCAGCGTGCATCAGCGCATCGCGGATCGCCTGGAAGGCCGGCTTCGCCAGCGGTTGACGTTGATGCTCAACAAAGTCATACCCCTCCATGCCGGATTCGCCATGCACCGAGGCGGCGTCGCGTAACGGACGTACCAGCGGCATCGACGCTCCCTGCGCCAGCGGCACATCGGCATTCCAGAAGTGCAGCAGCTGCAGCGCGTTACGGGTCGTCTTCTCCACCGAGACATTGCCCGCCACGGTGGTCATCAGTTGCAGGTCCAGCTCGGGCGCGAACAGCGCCGCGGCAATGGCGGCAGCATCGTCGATGCCCGGGTCAGTATCAAGAATGATCGGTAAGCGCATGGTTTCTCCCTAAAAAAAATGCCAGACGTTAAGTCTGGCATCTTCTCATACTGCTGGAGGAAAGAACTTACTCTACTTCACGGACATCCACACGCAGCTCTTTCGGCACTTCAAAGACGATATTCTCTTCCCGGCCTTCCAGTGGCACGGCTTCGCCGCCGCCCAGCTCCTGCAGGCGGGTAATGACGTTCTGCACCAGAATATCCGGCGCCGATGCGCCCGCTGTCACGCCGACGCAGGCCGCATCCTTGACCCACGCTTCCTGAATATCAGAGGCGTCGTCAATCAGGTAAGCCGCTTTGCCCATTCGCTGCGCCAGCTCGGCGAGGCGGTTAGAGTTTGAGGAGTTTTTCGACCCGACCACCAGCACCACGTCAGCCTGCTGCGCCAGCGCGCGCACGGCTTCCTGGCGGTTGGTAGTGGCATAGCAAATGTCATCTTTGCGCGGACCGACGATTTTCGGAAAACGCGCGCGCAGGGCGTCAATAACGTCAGACGTATCGTCGACGGAGAGCGTGGTCTGGGTCATAAACGACAGCCGGGCGTCATTTTTGACTTCCAGCGTCAACACGTCTTCCGGCGACTCGACCAGGTACATGCCCCCTTGCGGGTTATTATACTGCCCCATAGTGCCTTCGACTTCCGGGTGGCCGGCGTGGCCAATCAGAATCGACTCTTCGCCGCGGCGGCTGGCGCGGGCGACTTCCATATGGACTTTCGTCACCAGCGGACAGGTGGCATCGAACACCGTCAGGTCGCGGCTCTTCGCTTCGTTGCGTACCGCCTGCGAAACGCCATGGGCGGAGAAAATCAGGATCGCGCCGTCCGGCACTTCGCTGATCTGTTCGATAAAAATGGCGCCGCGCTTGCGCAAGCTATCCACGACATAGCGATTGTGCACCACTTCATGGCGAACATAAATCGGTGCGCCATACAGCGTCAGCGCGTTTTCTACAATGCTGATAGCGCGGTCAACGCCAGCGCAAAAACCGCGCGGGTTAGCCAACAGGATCTGCATGTTACTCCTCCAGCGCCGGATCGATCTCCAGCACTTCAATATCAAAATGAACGGTGCGCCCGGCCAGCGGATGGTTGAAGTCGACGGTGATGGAATCGCCGTTTACTTCGCGGATCACGCCAGGCATTTCGCTGCCATCCATTGCGGTAAAGAGCATAATCGCGCCGATTTCCGGCTCGCCAGCGTCGATAAACTCACGGCGAGAGAAATACTGAATCAGGTCCGGGCTCGTTACGCCGAAGGCGGCGTCAGGCTCCAGCGAAAAGGCTTTTTTCTCCCCCTCTTTCAGACCGAGAAGCTGTTGCTCCAGCCCTTCAGACAGAGAGGTGTCGCCGAGGCGAAACAGCGCCGGTTTGCCGTTGCTGCGCGTGGACTCGGCGGTGGAGCCGTCGTCCAGTTTCAGTGTGAAGTGCACCAGTACCGCGCTGTTGCTCTGTACGGATTTAGACATGCAAATTGCTCGCTTGTTTTAGGTCACCGGTTGCCCGGTGGCGCTATGCTAACCGGGCCGACGGGCGGCCACAAATTCTGTAGGCCGGGTAAGCGTAGCGCCACCCGGCATTGACATTTACGCCTGCTCTTTCGCGGCCGGTTTCGGCAAGAAGCCCTCCAGCACAATCAGCGCTGCGCCGATGCAGATCGCACTATCGGCGAGGTTGAAGGTGGCGAAATGCCAGTCGCCGACGTAGAAGTCGATCATATCGACCACGAAGCCGTGCCACAGGCGATCGAACAAGTTACCCAGCGCACCACCGATAATCAGGGCGTAGGCAATATTGTTCAGCTTTTGCGTCGCCTTCGAACGGTACATCAGTACCGTCAGTACCACACAAATGCCGAGCGCGATCCCGGAAAAGAACCAGCGCTGCCAGCCGCCGCTGTCGGCGAGGAAACTAAACGCCGCGCCATAGTTGCGGGCATAATGCAGATTAAGCGACGGGAACAGCGGAACCGTCTCCCCCAGAGCGAAGTTCTGGAGGATCAGGAATTTGCTGCCCAGATCGATAATCAGCACGGCTACGACGACCCACAGCCAGCGTAGCCCCGTTGAACAGATCGATTTACTCATCAGGCGAATTTACGTTGCTCGCCGTCACCGGCGACGTTACTGACACAGCGACCGCAGATTTCTGCGTGTTCCGCTACCTTGCCGACGTCACTGGTGTAATGCCAGCAGCGTGGGCACTTCTCGCCCTCGGCTTTGCTCAGGACCACTTTCAGCCCTTTCAGCAGATCGCTCTGCCAGGCATCAGCCGGCGCCTGGGCATAATCGGCAACGTTGGCGCCGGAGGTCAACAGGACAAATCGTAATTCATCGCCCAGCGCGTTGAGCTTGGCCGCCAGGTCGGCATCGGCATACAGCGTGACCGCTGCTTCCAGAGAGCCGCCGACTTTCTTATCCGCACGCGCCTGCTCGATCACCTTGTTGACTTCGCCGCGCACCTTGAGCAGCTCATCCCAGAAACCGTCGTTCATCGCTTCGTCGTCGGCCAGGCCGAACAGACCTTCATACCACTCGCCGGTGAAGACATATTTCTCACGATCGCCCGGCAGGTAGCCCCAGATTTCGTCCGCGGTGAAGGACATGATCGGCGCCATCCAGCGCACCAGCGCTTCCACGATGTGGAACAACGCGGTCTGGCAGCTGCGACGCGCCACGCTGTCCGCTTTCGCGGTGTACTGGCGGTCTTTAATGATGTCGAGGTAGAACGAGCCCATCTCGATGGAGCAGAAGCGCATCAGGCGCTGTACCACTTCATGGAAGTCGTAGGATTCGTAGGCTTTCAGGATATCTTCCTGTGCCGCCTGCGCGCAGCCGACCGCCCAGCGGTCCAGCACCACCATCTCTTCCGGTTTAACCATGTCTTTCGCCGGATCGAAACCGTTCAGGTTCGCCAGCAGGAAGCGGGCGGTGTTACGGATACGACGATAGCTGTCCGCGGCGCGTTTGAGGATCTCATCGGAGACCGCCATTTCGCCGGTGTAGTCGGTGGAGGCCACCCACAGACGCAGGATATCGGCGCCCAGCTTGTTCATCACGTCCTGCGGGCTAACGGTGTTACCGATAGACTTGGACATTTTGCGGCCCTGACCATCGACGGTGAAGCCGTGGGTCAGTACCTGACGGTATGGCGCTTTGCCTTTCATCGCCGTGGAAATCATCAGCGAGGACATAAACCAGCCGCGATGCTGGTCGGAGCCTTCCAGATACATATCGGCGGCGTGGCCGGCGAATTCCGGACGCACATCAACCACGGAAGAGTGGGTCGACCCGGAGTCAAACCACACGTCGAGGGTATCCGGCACTTTCTCGTAGCTGTCGGCGTCAGCGCCAAGGATGTCGCGGGAATCGAGATCCCACCACGCCTGGATGCCGTCAACCTCAACGCGTTTTGCCACTTCTTCCATCAGTTCAAGGGTACGCGGGTGCAGTTCGTGGGTCTCTTTGTGCACGAACAGCGACATCGGCACGCCCCAGGTACGCTGACGGGAGATACACCAGTCAGGACGGTTAGCAACCATCGATTCGATACGCGCCTGGCCCCAGTCCGGGATCCACTGCACGCCTTTGATCTCTTTCAGCGACTGCGCGCGCAGGCCTTTCTGATCCATGCTCACGAACCACTGCGGGGTGGCGCGGAAGATGATCGGCGATTTGTGGCGCCAGCAGCACGGATAGCTGTGCTGCATTTTTTCCACGTGCAGCAGCGCGCCGCTGTCACGCAGCATCTCAACGATGATGTCGTTGGCTTTGAAGACGTTGATGCCATCCAGAGACGGATAGGTACCAGGCAGGTAAGCACCGTCCGGGCCAACCGGGTTGGCGATTTCCAGACCGTATTTCTGGCTGATGGTGTAGTCGTCCGGACCGTGGCCGCCGGCGGTATGCACCGCACCGGTACCCGCGTCCAGCGTCACGTGGTCGCCAAGGATCGCCGGCACGTCGAAATCGAGGAACGGATGCTTAAAGCGCATCAGTTCAAGCTCGGCGCCTTGTACCGCCGCCAGGATGGTGTAATCCGCAACGCCAAGGCGCTTCATGACACTCTCAACCAGATCTTTCGCCAGGATCAGCGCCTGACCGTCAACCTGCACCAGCGCATAGTCGAATTCCGGCGACAGAGAGATGGCGCGGTTAGCCGGCAGGGTCCACGGCGTGGTGGTCCAGATAACCAGCGACACCGGGCCGTTGACGTCGGCCACGCCGAATTTCGCCAGTACCGCGGCTTTATCTACCGCGTGGAACGCCACGTCGATAGACGGAGACGTTTTGTCGTAATACTCCACTTCCGCTTCCGCCAGCGCGGAACGGCAGTCAACGCACCAGTGCACTGGCTTAGCGCCTTTATGCAGGTGGCCATTGCCGATGATTTTACCCAGCGCACGGATGATGTTGGCTTCGGTTTTGAAGTCCATGGTCAGGTACGGACGCGACCAGTCGCCCAGCACGCCCAGGCGGATAAAGTCTTTACGCTGACCGTCGATCTGCTCAGCGGCATATTCACGGCACTTGGCGCGGAATTCAGCGGCGGTGAATTTCTCACCCGGCTTACCGTATTGCTGCTCGACTTTCAGTTCGATCGGCAGACCGTGACAGTCCCAGCCCGGAACGTACGGCGAGTCATAGCCCGTCAGTCCTTTGGACTTAACGATAATGTCTTTCAGAATCTTGTTAACTGAGTGACCAATATGAATGCTGCCATTCGCATAAGGAGGGCCATCATGCAGAATGAAGGTTTTTTTGCCTTTTTTGGCTGCACGAATGATGCCGTACAGGTCATCATCGGTCCAACGCGCCAGCATTCCCGGTTCGCGTTTGGCGAGGTCGCCACGCATAGGGAACCCTGTTTCCGGCAAATTCAGGGTCGATTTATAGTCACTCATCAGATTCTCGGTTCCGTATTTCGGTTTGATAAACACCAGTGGCTCAGGCCAGCCTGGTGAGCCCAAATAATTCGCGGGCCGTTAACTCATCACGTGCGATTTGCGCCTTCAGCTCGTCCAGCGACGCAAACCGCTGCTCATTACGTATTTTTTTACGCAGTACTACATTGATATGGCGACCGTAGAGGTCCATTACAACGTCCAACAGATGTACTTCAAGCTGCTGACGCACCCCCGATACCGTTGGACGGGTGCCAATATTGGCGACGCCCGCTATCGGTTTGTCGCCCAGCCCTGTTACTTCTACCGCATAGACCCCTTTAACCGGGGAAACCTGACGACGCAGCGGTAAGTTCGCCGTCGGAAAACCTATGGTACGGCCCAGTTCATCACCATGAACGACGCGTCCGGAGATGCTAAACGGATGGCCCAGCAGCGTCTCCGCCAGCAGGAGATCGTCATCGGCCAGCGCCTGGCGCACCGCCGTACTGCTGATACGCACCCCACCCTCGCAGAAGGTCTGGGTGCTGGTCACGTCGAAGCCGTATTCCGCTCCGGCCTTTTGCAATAACAAGAAATCCCCCTGGCGACCAGCGCCAAAGCGGAAATCATCACCGACGGCAAGGAACTGCACACCCAGGCGACGCACCAGCAGTTCACTGATAAAATCCTGCGCCGTCAGCGCGGCGAAACGGCGGTCAAACCGCACGCACAGCACATAGTCGACCCCGCTTTCTGCCAGATAGCTCAGCTTCTCACGCAGGCGGGTCAAGCGCGCCGGGGCTTTATCGGCGGCAAATAGCTCCAGCGGCTGGGGTTCGAAAATCATCACCACCACCGGTAAACCGCGCTGGCGGCCCTCTTCGCGCAACCGCTGCAACAGTGCCTGATGCCCACGATGCACGCCGTCAAAATTGCCAATGGTCAGCACGCACCCGTGCGGCGCCTGACTGAGATTATGTATGCCGCGTATCAGCTTCATGTCTGGCTCAAAACAGTGAAAATCGTCCGAGTATACCTTGTACAACTGTCAACGTTAACCAACGATTGCGCCTCGGCAAAGAAAGTTCTCAGTAATTCATTCACTCAGCGAGAGAAAGCCGGAAAACTGCCCCTGCCCGGCGATTTTTATGGTGGAAAAGCTGTATTCGCCTGCAACAAGCTGGTAGAATCTTGCGCCATCACTACGTAATGAAGCGCTGTGGTGTTAAACGGCGCTTATTTGCACAAATCCATTGACAAAAGAAGGCTAAACGGGCATATTCCTCGGCCTTTGAATTGTCCATATAGAACACATTTGGGAGTTGGACCTTGGCTAATATCAAATCAGCTAAGAAGCGCGCCGTTCAGTCTGAAAAGGCTCGCAAGCACAACGCAAGCCGTCGCTCTATGATGCGTACTTTCATCAAGAAAGTATACGCAGCGATCGAAGCTGGCGACAAAGCTACTGCACTGAAAGCATTTAACGAAATGCAACCAATCGTGGACCGTCAGGCTGCTAAAGGTCTGATCCACAAAAACAAAGCTGCGCGTCATAAAGCAAACCTGACTGCACAGATCAACAAACTGGCTTAATCGCCTGCTTGCTGAACTTTGTTAAAGAAACCCGCGAAAGCGGGTTTTTTTATGCCTGTCATCTTCCCCGGTAGCGCGCACTGGCGCGACCCGAGCCACGCCAGCCCACGCCTGCAGGCTATCGGGGTTCGGTAAACAGTGACGAATAATCGCGATTACAGATGCGCTGTACCGCCGGATGCTGAATCATCCGTTCGGCAAAGATGGCGTGATACTCCTCCATCACGCTATCCATGCGGCCAATCTCGATAATCGATTCATCGTGGTAGAAATCATGCGCGTAGAGCGTCGGCGCGACAAATATCGCATTATGTGCGGCACCGAAGGCTTTCATGAGCGCCGCATCGTCAAACTCACCGAGGATCTCCACCTTCAGGCCCTGTACGTTAATCCAGTTCAGCAGTTTACGTCCCAGCATCGAACGCCGACCGGGGATCAGCAGCCGTCGCTCCTCCAGACAGGCCGGAAACGGCTTCGTCGGCGCCGGATTCATGCACCAGAAGCTGACGCTGCACTCGCCAATCTTCACCGAAAATAGCCCTTCCTGCTGCGTCGAGTCGATCGGACAGTCAGAGATAATCATATCGAGCTTATGCTGGCTCAGTTGCTCCAGCAGCAACTCATGGGTGGATTCAAAACAGCGCAGATGGATCTGCTCACTCTCGACGACGGCGGCATCCAGCACGCCGCTGACCAGCCGCTTGGATAACGCATCAGCGACGCCAACATCAAACAGCAGATTCGACTCTTTGCGGTAGTTGACGATGTCGAGCATCTCCTGGCTCAGGGTAAACATGCGGTCGGCATAGCGGAAGACCAGTTCGCCCAGTTCGCTCGGCTCCAGTCCCCTTCCTTTTCGCTTAAACAACTTACCCTGCAGGCGCTCCTCCAGGGCTTTGATCTGCCCGGTAATCGTCTGCGGCGTCAGAAACAGCGCCTCCGCCGCGCCAACGACGGACCCTTCTTTATACACGTGCCAGAAGTAGTACAGATGGTTGTAGTTGATATGTGACAAGCTTCTCTCCCTGATAATGTCCAGGAGAGCCACGCAGGCTCTCCTGCAGAAAGGTTATACCGCGAGGCGAGTATCCGTCACGCGCTGACGCAGTATGAGGTATCCGACGACCGCTGATAGCACTGAGCCGATCAGGATGCCAAGCTTGGCCCAGTTGATCAACGCGGGGTCGACGCTGCCAAAGGCCAGGGTGGCAATGAAAATCGACATCGTAAAGCCAATCCCACACAGAATACCCACCGCCATGATCTGCTTGCAGGTGGTCCCCTCCGGCAGCGATGCCCACTTCAGCTTCAGCGCCAGCCAGCAGAACAGGCTGATCCCCAGCGGCTTGCCGATAAACAGCCCAGCCATGATGCCCAGCGGCAGAAGTGACGTCAGTCCGGCAAGGGTGACCCCCTGCAGCGAAACCCCAGCGTTAGCGAAGGCGAACAGCGGCAGGATCATAAACGCGACCCACGGGTGCAGAACATGCTCAAGCGCTTTGGCTGGTGACTTGCCATGCTTTTCCTCGAGCGGGATCATAAAGCCGACGATCACCCCGGCAAGGGTCGCATGAACGCCAGACTTCAGCACCGCCGTCCACAGCACCGCGCCAACCAGAATATAGATCCCGGTACGCCGCGCGCCACTGAGGTTCAGGGCCACCAGCACCGCAATCGCCGCCGCCGCCACGCCCAGCGAGAGCATGGACAGGTCGTGGGTATAAAACAGCGCGATAATCACGATAGCCCCGAGGTCATCAATAATCGCCAGCGCCATCAGGAAAATCTTCAGCGCCGTCGGTACCCGGCTCCCTAACAGCGCCAGCACACCGAGGGCAAAGGCAATATCCGTCGCCGCCGGGATCGCCCACCCTTCTCTGGCGACAGGATCCTGGGCGTTAAAAGCCAGATAGACCAGCGCCGGCACAATCATCCCGCCGAGCGCGGCAATCACTGGAAACACCGCCTGACGGCGGCTTGCCAGCGAGCCCTGAATCAGCTCACGTTTGACCTCCAGACCAATCAGTAAAAAGAACACCGCCATCAGGGCATCATTGATCCATAACAGCATGTTCTTATTGATCTCCAGCGCCCCTACCCGCAGCTGGACTGGCGTATCAAGGAAGGAGTGATACAGACCGCTGGTCACGCTGGTATTGGCCATCACCATCGCCAGCACGGCGGCAATGATTAAGACAATGCCGCCGGAAGCATCGCTACTAAAGAATCGTTGCAGATGTTTCACTTTTACTTTCATCCTGTTGGTGAATAACTCGATAAAAGCATAATACACACACTGATAATTCGAAAAAATCAGATTTAAATTGCTTTAACATTCGTTTTTTACGAATAAAAGAGGAGGCGTAAGGCAAAAAAAAGCCCGGGCAGCGAGGCCCGGGCCGGATATCAGTAAAAACTGAATTAGCGGGTCAGGTCGTCGAAGAATTTCTTCACACCGTCAAAGAAGCTTTTCGAACGCGGGCTGTTGTTTTCCCCGGTCGGACCGCCGAAGCTCTCCTGCAGCTCTTTCAGCAGCTGCTTCTGCTTCTCGTTCAGCCCTACCGGCGTCTCCACCACCACGCGGCACAGCAGATCGCCCTGGGCGCCGCCGCGAACGGATTTTACGCCTTTGCCACGCATGCGGAACAGCTTGCCGGTCTGGGTTTCACCCGGCACTTTCAGACTGACGCGACCGTCGAGCGTCGGCACTTCAATCTCACCACCCAGCGCCGCCATCGTGAAGTTGATCGGGACTTCGCAGTACAGGTTATTGCCTTCACGCTCAAAGATAGCGTGCTGCTTCACCTGGACCTGAACGTACAGATCCCCTGCCGGGGCGCCATGCTCGCCGGCTTCGCCTTCGCCCGCCAGACGGATCCGATCGCCGGTATCCACACCTGCCGGAATTTTGACCGACAGGGTTTTCGTTTTCTCTACGCGCCCGTGGCCATGGCATTTGTTGCATGGATCTTTAATCAGCGTACCGCGTCCCTGACAGTGCGGACAGGTCTGCTGTACCGCAAAGAAGCCCTGACGCATCTGCACCTGGCCTGCGCCATGACAGGTCGGGCAGGTCTGCGGCTTGCTGCCGGCCTTGGCGCCGCTGCCGTGACAGACGTCGCACTCTTCCAGCGTTGGAATACGGATCTCTTTGGTGACGCCACGCACCGCTTCTTCCAGCGTCAGCTCCATGTTGTAACGGAGATCGGCGCCGCGCGCCGCGCGCTGACGGCCACGTCCGCCACCAAAGATATCGCCGAAGACATCACCAAAGATATCGCTGAAATCCGCACCGCCGCCAAAACCGCCGCCGCCGCCCATGCCGCCCTGCTCAAAGGCCGCATGGCCATACTGATCGTAGGCCGCACGCTTCTGGGCATCAGTCAGGATTTCATACGCTTCTTTGATTTCTTTAAACTTTGCTTCGGCCTCTTTATCACCCTGATTGCGGTCCGGGTGATACTTCATGGCCAGGCGCTTGTAAGCCTTTTTGATTTCACGCTCTTCCGCTGTTTTGGAGACGCCTAAAATCTCGTAGTAATCTTGCTTTGCCATCGGTGTTTTTCAGCCCCTTAACATGCGTGCACGGGCGGAGAGGAAACCTCTTCGCCCGTGCCAGTGTTTTACCCGTTCAAAGGGCGATTATTTTTTATCTTTCACTTCTTCGAACTCAGCGTCGACAACATCGTCGTCTTTCGCGTTGCTCGCCTGAGCGTCAGCGGAACCCGCCTGCTGCTGAGCGTGCTGCTGCTGAGCAATTTCCATCAGCTTCTGAGAAGCCTGCGCCAGCGCCTGCATTTTCGCTTCGATGTCCGCTTTGTCTTCGCCTTTCAGGGAAGTTTCCAGCGCAGTCAGCGCAGACTCGATAGCCGTTTTGTCATCAGCCGGCAGTTTGTCGCCTGCTTCTTCAACCTGCTTGCGAGTGCTGTGCAGCAGATGGTCGCCCTGGTTACGGGTCTGTACCAGCTCTTCGAACTTACGGTCAGATTCGGCGTTAGCTTCTGCTTCGCGAACCATTTTCTGAATTTCTTCTTCATTCAGACCGGAAGACGCCTTGATGGTGATCTTCTGCTCTTTACCGCTGTTTTTGTCTTTCGCGGAAACGTGCAGGATACCGTCAGCATCGATGTCGAAGGTCACTTCGATCTGCGGCATACCGCGCGGCGCCGGGTTAATACCATCCAGGTTGAACTGACCCAGTGATTTGTTATCGGACGCGCGTTTACGCTCACCCTGAATCACGTGGATGGTTACCGCAGACTGGTTGTCTTCTGCGGTAGAGAACACCTGGCTGTGTTTCGTCGGGATAGTGGTGTTTTTGTTGATAAGCGCTGTCATCACGCCGCCCATGGTTTCGATACCCAGCGACAGCGGGGTAACGTCCAGCAGCAGAACGTCTTTAACTTCACCTGTCAGTACACCACCCTGAACTGCTGCGCCGATCGCCACAGCTTCATCCGGGTTAACGTCTTTACGCGGCTCTTTACCGAAGAACTCAGCCACTTTCTTCTGCACCATCGGCATACGAGTCTGACCACCAACGAGGATAACGTCGTTGATATCGGAAACGGACAGACCGGCATCCTGCAGGGCCACTTTCAGCGGCTCGATGGAACGGTTAACCAGATCTTCTACCAGGCTTTCCAGTTTCGCGCGAGTCACTTTGATGTTCATGTGTTTCGGACCGGTCGCATCTGCAGTGATATACGGCAGGTTAACGTCGGTCTGCTGAGCAGAAGACAGTTCGATCTTCGCTTTCTCAGCGGCTTCTTTCAGGCGCTGCATGGCCAGCGGGTCGTTACGCAGGTCAATGCCCTGATCTTTCTTGAACTCATCAACGAGGTAGTTGATCAGACGAGTATCGAAGTCTTCACCGCCCAGGTGGGTATCACCGTTGGTTGCCAGTACTTCGAAGGTTTTTTCGCCGTCAACTTCGTCGATTTCGATAATAGAGATATCGAAAGTACCACCGCCGAGGTCGTATACCGCGATAGTGCGGTTACCGACTTCTTTATCCAGACCGTAAGCCAGGGCAGCCGCGGTGGGTTCGTTGATGATACGTTTGACTTCCAGACCGGCGATACGGCCGGCATCTTTGGTTGCCTGACGCTGCGCATCGTTGAAGTAAGCCGGTACGGTGATAACCGCTTCAGTTACCGGTTCACCCAGGTAATCTTCAGCCGTTTTCTTCATTTTTTTCAGCACTTCAGCAGAGATCTGCGGCGGTGCAGTTTTGGTGCCTTTCACATCCAGCCATGCGTCGCCATTGTCTGCGGCAACAATTTTGTATGGCATGATAGAAACGTCACGCTGAACTTCTTCGTCCTGGAAGCGGCGGCCAATCAGGCGTTTAATCGCAAACAGGGTGTTTTGCGGGTTTGTCACTGCCTGACGTTTAGCCGGCTGACCAACCAGAGTTTCACCATCCTGGGTATAGGCAATGATAGAAGGCGTGGTGCGATCGCCTTCGGCGTTCTCCAGCACGCGTGCAGTAGTGCCATCCATAATCGCTACACAAGAGTTGGTAGTACCCAGGTCGATACCAATAATTTTACCCATCTAAACGTCTCCACTAAAAATTCGATCAACATGTGGTTGTGAACCTGTAATAAGGGCGAAACGTGCGGTTTCAACTGCCCAGACATCATTTTTTTTCAGGTTCTTCACTGCGGTTGACTACAAGATGGGGTCGCCCACCCCGTCATCAAGGGGCAAGCCTAAAAATTTTTTGCACCGCGCCCTGACCTGAGTCGTGAAAAGCGTCCCGGGCGACATTGCCTGGCGCCAAACGAGGTAGCGAAATACACATATAAATAACGAATATAAAAACCAAATATATTCATAATATCATTGACATAAACCGCAATACTTGCGCGCTAATGGCCCCGTTCCCCTGGTGATAATATCCCTCGCCGTCGCACTTCACTTATTCAGGGGACAGATTGATGAAACCACTATTCCGGCTTTCCGCGGGGATTATCCTCGGCTTGTCGTTTATCACCTCGGCGGCCGCCCACGACCATAAAATCCTCGGCGTGGTAGCCATGCCACGCAATGAAACCAACGATCTGACGCTGAAGCTCCCGGTTTGTCGGGTCGTCAAGCGCATTCAGCTCAGCGCTGAGCGCGGCGATATACAGCTCTCCGGGGCGACGGTCTACTTTAAGGCCAGCCGCGGCGCCAGCCACAGTCTGAGCGTGCCAGCCGGGATCAACGAGGGCAGCACCACCGGCTGGATCACCCTCAACAGCGATAACGACAGCAAACGCTGTGTGAAGAAAATCGCCTTCTCCGGCCACACGGTCCACTCCTCTGACATGGCCTCATTAAAAATTATCGGCGACGACTAACCTCGTTATCCTGAGGAGGGATGATTTATGCATATTAACTATCTGGCAGATGACGATCTGGCCTTTCTTCCTGAGTGCAGCGAGGCGCATCTGGAAGCTTTTACCCGTATTCTGACCCACGGCGAAAACGGCAAACCCCGTCTCTCCAGCACGCTGCTGCGCAACGAGACTTTTTTAGCAATGGAGGGCCACCCGGAACGCTATCGCCGCAACTGGCAGCTAATTGCCGGAGAGCTACAGCATTTTGGTGGCGACAGCATCGCCAACACCCTACGCCGCCACGGTAAGTTTTATCGCGCGATCCTGCTGGATGTGTGTAAACGGCTGAAGGCGAAGGTCGACAAACAGATGACGACGCCGCAGATCGAGCAGCTGTTGCTGGCGCATTTCCTGCAGCACAGCTGGAATAAGCTGGATGCGGAGCAAAAGGCGCAATTTCTTGCCGCGGTGGATTGCCGGAGTCATGAGCTGGAAAATCTGTTGCCCCATCTGCTGAAGCACCGCAAGCTGAGCGAAGGGGTCGCCCTGTTGCTGGACGAGCGCTTAACCGCCATCCTGCGCACGCATGCCGCCGTAAGCGTTATTGGACATGGACTGGTGCGCGGCGCCGGGCTGGGCGGGCCGCTCGGCGCCGCGCTGAACAGCGTCAAAGCGGTAAGCGGTAGCGCGTATCGGGTCACCATCCCCGCGGTCCTGCATATTGCCTGTTTACGGCAAATGCGCTCGTCGCCGTCGGGCGCAACAGAAATTGGTGAAAAATACCCCGCCAGATCATAGACAGCCCTTCATCGCCTCATTATTATGCCGCGCCCCGCCGCCAAGTCGCGGGGTAATGCTTCCCTTTTAATGATAATTTTGAGGAATTATGGGCAACACTAAGTTGGCTAATCCGGCACCGCTGGGCCTTATGGGCTTCGGCATGACCACTATTCTGCTTAATCTGGCGAATAGCGGCCTGTTCGCATTCGATGTAGCTATCCTGGCGATGGGCATTTTTTACGGCGGCATTGCGCAAATTTTTGCCGGCCTGCTTGAATACAAGAAAGGCAACACCTTTGGCTTAACCGCTTTTACCTCCTACGGCAGCTTCTGGCTGACGCTGGTGGCTATCCTCCTGATGCCGAAAATGGGTCTTGCGGAAGCGCCAAACGCGCACTTCCTCGGCATGTACCTCGGCCTGTGGGGGGTCTTTACCCTGTTTATGTTCTTTGGCACCCTGAAAGCAGCCCGCATGCTGCAGTTTGTCTTCCTGAGCCTGACCGTGTTGTTCGCGCTGCTGGCGATTGGTCATCTGGTGGATAACGAAGGCATTGTGAAAGTCGCTGGCTGGGTCGGCCTGGTTTGTGGCGCCAGCGCCATTTACCTGGCGATGGGTGAAGTGCTGAACGAGCAGTTCGGCCGCACCGTGCTGCCGATTGGCGAACCACGTTAATCGTCCGCCGCCGTCCTGTCACAGGGCGGCGGCAGGTCATCATCGGTAAACCAGACTCAACGCTGCAGTTCCCCTTCCGGTAACCCCGCCGACGCCGTCAACCCCTGACGCAGCCAGATACCTAATCCGAGTCCCATCAGCGACAGGGCCAGCACATACCAGGCCGGCGCCATCGGCGACACGCCCATCAGCATGGTGACCGCAATCGGCGTCAGGCCGCCAAAGATCGCGTACGACAGGTTGTAGGAAAACGAGATACCGGTGAAGCGCACTTCTGCCGGAAAAGCCCGGACCATGACATAAGGCACCGCCCCTACCACGCCGACACAGAGCCCCACCGTGCCGTAGAGCAGAAACAGCCGCTGCGGGCTGGCGCCGGACAGGTGGTAAAATGCCCAGCTGGCAACCGCCAGCAGCAGGCTGCCGACGATGAAAGTCCGGCTGGCGCCAAAGCGGTCCGCCGCCAGCCCGGCGAGCAGACAGCCGATGCACAACATAATCGTGGCGATGCTATTAGCCTGCAGGGTAATCGCCGGCGCGAAGCCATAGTGTTTCTGCAACCAGACCGGCGACATCAGGATCACCACCACCACGCCCGCCGACAGCAGCCAGGTCAGCAGCATAGAGACCACCACCGCCTTCTGGTGCTTGAGCGCCACCGCTTTTACCGGCAGCTCCTGCGCCAGCGCTTTACGCTGCTGCATCTCAAGAAAAATCGGCGTCTCCTGCAGCCAGCGACGCAGATACATCGCAATCAGACCAAATACACCGCCCAGCAGGAAGGGGATCCGCCAGCCGCCGTCGTGGATCCCCTGCGGCGTCAGGCTGGTGTTGATAAGCGTCGCCACCACCGACCCCAACAGAATGCCAACCGTCAGGCCGGCCGTCAGCGTACCGCAGGCGATACCAATGCGTTTTTCCGGGACATGCTCAGCGACAAACACCCAGGCGCCAGGAACCTCGCCGCCGATCGCCGCCCCCTGCAGAATACGCATCAGCAGCAACAGCAACGGCGCAGCAATACCCACCGAGCTATAGGTCGGCAGCAGGCCAATCGCCAGGGTCGGCAACGCCATCAGCAGGATGCTGAGGGTGAACATTTTCTTGCGTCCCACCAGATCGCCAAAGTGGGCCATGATGATCCCTCCCAGCGGGCGTGCCAGATAACCAGCGGCGAAAATGCCAAAGGTTTGCACCTGGCGCAGCCATTCCGGAATATCAGCGGGGAAGAAGAGTTCGCCGACGACGGCGGCGAAGAAAACGAAGATGATAAAGTCATAAAACTCCAGCGCGCCGCCAAGGGCGGCCAGCGTCAGCGTTTTATAATCCTGGCGGTTGAGCGGTCGGTTTGCATATGACATAACGCGATTTCATCCTGAGGTGTGCAGCGTGTTTTATAGCGTGTAAAGTAAACAGCACTATATCGTAAATAAAACGGCACACCATCAGCGATGCAGGTTATGTCACAAATGCATCAAATTCAGGATAAAGTTTCGCGTCTGGCGCTCTTGGGACGAAATGCTTCTACCACACGGCCATCAGTTTCGACATAAGGGCCCTCGAGCAACTGTACACAATAAGGTACACTTGCAAAAATACCGTGTACCAGTACCTTGCCGTCAGCATCTTTTACCCCTTCGAGGGTTTCCTGAATCGCTTTCGGTTGTCCGGGAAGGTTAAGGATCAGCGCCTGCTTGCGGATCACCCCGACCTGCCGGGAAAGGATAGCCGTCGGCACAAAGTGTAGGCTAACCTGGCGCATTTGCTCGCCGAAGCCCGGCATCTCGCGATCGGCAATCGCCAGCGTTGCGTCAGGCGTCACATCGCGACGCGCAGGGCCGGTTCCGCCGGTGGTCAACACCAGATGGCACCCCATCTCGTCAACCAGTTCGCACAGCGTTTGCTCAATGATCACCTGCTCATCCGGAATCAGGCGGGTTTGCAGTTCGAAAGGGGTGGTGAGGGCACGCGCCAGCCACTCTTCCAGTGCCGGGATGCCTTTATCCTGATAGACGCCGCTGGAGGCGCGATCGGAGATGGAAACTAAGCCGATTCGTAAGGTATTCATGGTTATTCCGTTCAAACTGTGGCGTTAAACGAAATGATACACTGCCGGAGGCGGGACAGACAGTGTAATGTGGCCGACGGGCGTCGGCCACCTGCGGGATTACAGCAGTTCGCCGATCATTTTTTCCAGTTTTTCCTGGTCGATCGCAAACTTACGGATACCTTCCGCCAGTTTGTCTACCGCCATCGGATCCTGGTTATGCTGCCACAGGAATTCAGATTCGGTAATACGTTCCGGACGCGCTTTCACTTCACCGGTATAAACCAGTTTACGCTCAATCGCGCCTTCGCTTTCAGACAGCTCTTTCAGCAGCGCCGGAGCGATGGTCAGGCGGTCACAGCCGGCCAGTTCCAGGATTTCGCCAACGTTACGGAAGCTGGCGCCCATCACTACGGTTTCATAGCCGTGCTGCTTGTAGTATTCGTAGATTTCGCTAACGGAAACCACGCCCGGATCTTCTGCCGGCGCGTACTCTTTCTTGTCGGTGTTCGCTTTGTACCAATCGAGGATGCGGCCAACAAACGGCGAAATCAGGAAGACGCCCGCTTCGGCGCAAGCGCGAGCCTGAGCGAAGGAGAACAGCAGCGTCAGGTTACAGTTGATGCCTTCTTTTTCCAGCTGTTCAGCAGCGCGAATGCCCTGCCAGGTGGAAGCCAGCTTGATAAGAATACGATCGTTGCTGATGCCCGCGTCGTTATACAGCTTGATGATGCGCTTGGCTTTCGCGATAGACGCTTCAGTGTCATAGGAGAGGCGTGCATCCACTTCGGTGGAAATGCGGCCCGGGATCAGCTTCAGGATTTCGAGACCGATGTTCACCGCCAGCTTGTCGGATGCATCGAGGATCTGCTGCGCGCGATCGCTGCTCTGGCTACGTGCCCAGGCCACAGCGTCGTCAATCAGCTTACGGTACTCAGGGATCTGAGCCGCGCCGAGAATCAGGGAAGGGTTAGTGGTGGCATCCTGAGGCTGATACAGCTTCATTGCCGCAATATCTCCGGTGTCAGCGACGACAGTGGTGTACTGACGCAGAGAAGTTAATTTATCCGTCATGATATATTTCTCTTAAACAGCAGTTAAGGGGATGTAACCGGTCTGCCCAGATGATAACACGCTGCCGGGTCAGCGCAACCGCCGACGAGAGAAGAGCGCAGAGTGTGATAAACTGCGCCGCTTAATTTGCTGAAAGCGAAAGGATTGTCACTTAATTGGTAACGCTTACACAAGCGTACCGGCATGGACAAGAGGATGTTTAATGCCTGATTTTCTCTCATTTATCAATGAAATACTCTGGGGCTCAGTGATGATTTATCTGTTACTGGGCGCGGGTATCTGGTTTAGCTGGCAAACCCGGGGTATTCAGTTCCGCTACGTGCGCAAATTCGGCCGCAGTCTGAAAAAAAGCCTGCACCCGCAGCCGGGTGGTTTGACGTCCTTCCAGGCGCTCTGTACCAGTCTTGCCGCCCGGGTCGGCAGCGGCAATCTTGCCGGGGTGACGCTGGCGATCGCCGCCGGCGGGCCTGGGGCCGTATTCTGGATGTGGGTTTCCGCCCTGCTCGGCATGGCCAGCAGCTTCGCTGAGTGTTCCCTTGCCCAGCTATACAAAGAGCGCGACAGCCAGGGGCAGTTTCGCGGTGGCCCAGCGTGGTATATGGCGCGCGGCCTCGGCATGCGCTGGATGGGCGTTCTGTTTTCGATCCTCCTGCTGCTGGCCTATGGATTTATCTTCAACACCGTGCAGGCTAACTCGGTGGCCCATGCCCTGCACTATGCGTTCGATCTGCCGGCGGCAGTCAGCGGCGGCGTGCTGGCCATTTTCGTTTTCCTGGCCATTCTCCGTGGCCTGCGCGGCGTGGCGCGCCTGATGCAGTGGCTGGTGCCCATCATGGCGCTGCTGTGGATCGCCACCAGCCTGCTCATCGGCCTGTGGCACATCACCGCCCTGCCGACCATTTTTGCCACCATCTTTCGCTGCGCCTTCGGCTGGCAGGAAGCTGCCGCCGGCGCGGTGGGCTACTCCATCAGCCAGGCGCTGACCAGCGGCTTCCAGCGCGGCATGTTCTCCAATGAAGCAGGGATGGGTTCTTCGCCGAACGCCGCCGCGGCCGCCGCCTCCTGGCCGCCGCACCCGGCAGCGCAGGGGATCGTGCAGATGATTGGCGTGTTTATCGATACCATCGTGATCTGTACTGCCAGCGCGATTATCGTCATGCTGGCGCCGCGCCCCGACAATGAATATACGCTCAATGGTATTCAGGACTTGCAACATGCGATGAGCGTGCTGATCGGCGGCTGGGGAGCGGATTTTATCGCCCTCATCGTGCTGCTGTTCGCCTTTAGCTCTATCGTGGCCAACTACGTGTATGCGGAAAATAATCTGGTCTTTCTGCGTCTGGACAAGCCGCGCTACATCTGGGCGCTGCGTATACTCACCGTCCTGATGGTGCTGCTGGGAACCCTGGTTAGCCTGCCCGTCGTCTGGCAGAGTGCGGATATCATCATGGCGATGATGGCGATGACCAACCTGACAGCCATCCTGCTGCTCTCCCCGACGGTGCGGATTATCGCCAGCGATTATCTGCGCCAGCGGCGGCTGGGCATCCAGCCCACTTTCGATGCGGCCCGCTACCCGGATATTCACCAGCAGCTGGCCCCGGGCGCCTGGAATGAACTGCCGCGCGAATAGCGCGGCAATCGCAGCTATCGATCCCACCATGCACTTTTTTTGTTAAAATTCGTCGAAATTACCTGCAAGGACTGGATATGCTGATTCTGATTTCACCTGCTAAAACGCTCGATTATCAAAGCCCGCTGGCAACGACTCGCTATACCCAGCCCGAACTCCTGGAGTATTCTCAACAGCTTATCGGCATCGCCCGTCATCTGACCGCGCCACAAATCGGTAAGCTGATGAGTATAAGTGACAAGCTAGCGGATCTTAACGCCACCCGCTTCCACGACTGGCATCCTGACTTTACGCCGCAAAATGCCCGTCAGGCGATCCTCGCGTTCAAGGGTGATGTCTACACCGGCCTGCAGGCAGAAACGCTCACCGAGGACGACTTTGACTTCGCGCAGCGACACCTGCGCATGCTCTCCGGCCTGTATGGCGTGCTGCGCCCGCTGGACCTGATGCAGCCCTACCGCCTGGAGATGGGG
This sequence comes from Klebsiella sp. D-Nf1, assembly GCF_002810515.1. Lineage (NCBI taxonomy): Bacteria > Pseudomonadati > Pseudomonadota > Gammaproteobacteria > Enterobacterales > Enterobacteriaceae > Klebsiella > Klebsiella sp. D-Nf1. The sequence goes on along the minus strand of NZ_PIOK01000008.1, from coordinate 125,336 downwards.
ATCCGTCTGGAAAACCCGCGCGGCAAAGATCTGTACCAGTTCTGGGGCGAGACCATTACCGAGAAGCTGAATCAGGCGCTACAGGCTCAGGGCGACGATATCGTCATCAATCTGGCTTCCGATGAGTATTTTAAATCGGTGAAAACGCAAAAACTGCGGGGCCAGCTGATCAAGCCGGTGTTCCTCGATGAGAAAAACGGTAAATTCAAAGTGATCAGCTTCTATGCGAAAAAGGCGCGCGGTCTGATGAGTCGCTACATTATCGAAAATCGCTTAACCCAGCCGGAGCAGCTCAAGGCATTTAGTAGCGAAGGCTATTTCTTTGATGCGGACGCGTCGGAGAAAGGTGAAATGGTGTTCAAACGCCACGAGCAGTAAGCCTGAATGCCCCCAGCCTCGCGCCGGGGGCAAGAATAATCAGTCATCGTGGTGATGCCGCTCGTGCCCATGGCCATGATGACCTTGATCGTCATCGTCGTCACGATCGTGGTGGCGATAATCATCATGCGGACGCCAGCGATCATCGCGCCAGTCGTAATGATGAGCCCACCAGTCACGATCGCGCCAATGATCGCCATCCCAGTAATGCCCATAATCATCGCGATCGCCGATTTGCAGTTTCACCGCCGGGATCAGGGTGATTTCGTCAGCATGAACCAACGCAGGAGCGACCAGCAGCATAGAAAGTGCCAGCAAAACAGGTTTCAGCGTTGTCATAAGTTACCTCTTCTCTCCGTCCCCATTATGGGTCGATAACAAAATATTAACGCTACAAAACTATTCTGTTTATTCTCTGCAATCTGAATCTAGAGTCCGCCGCATTTATTGCTCGTCTGTACACAATACCTCCATTTTCGAGCGAAAAAAAACCGGGCACGAGGCCCGGTTTAGCAGAGAGCTGAACGACAATACTAGCCCATCATCAGCTTACGCAGCGCGGCGAAATCCGCCGGCAGATTGTGGGACAGCAGCGGCAGGTCGGCACGGTCGGCCAACTCCTTCGGCAGCGGCAGGGTTTCCTGCAGGATCTCTTCCACGCTCTCTTTGAATTTCGCCGGATGCGCGGTGCCGAGGAACAGGCCGTACTCTCCCGGCTGCAGCTGATCGCGCAGCGCGCGCCAGGCAATCGCCGCGTGCGGCTCAGAGATGTAGCCGATGGCCTTCAGTTCACGCATCGCTGCTTTGGTGGTCTCATCATCGACCGCAGCATACCCCAGCTCGCTCAGTTGCCAGATTTTACGGCGGAACAGCTCTTCGACGCGTGGCCAGTTGTTCGGCTGGCTGACATCCATGGCGTTGGACAGCGTCGCCTGGGTGGCTTTTGGCGCCCACTCACCGCCCTGCAGATAACGGGGAACGGTGTCGTTCGCGTTGGTAGCGGCAATAAAGCGCTTAATCGGCAGCCCCAGCGACTTGGCCAGCAGACCGGCGGTTAAATCGCCGAAGTTGCCGCTTGGTACGGAAATTACCAGCTGATTGCGGGCTTCCTGCGGCAGCTGCGCCGCCGCTTCGAAGTAGTAGCAGATCTGCGCCAGCAGACGGCTGATGTTAATGGAGTTAGCCGAGTTGAGCCCCAGCGTGGTCTTCAGCTCTTCATCGTCAAACGCCTGCTTCACCAGCGCCTGGCAGGCATCGAAGTCGCCGTCAATCGCCACGGTTTCAATGTTGCCGCCGAGAGTACAGAACAGTTTCTCCTGCAGCGGACTGATCTTACCACGCGGATAGAGGATCACGACCTTAACGTTCGGCAGACCGTAGAAGGCATGCGCCACCGCCGCCCCGGTGTCGCCAGAGGTTGCAGTCAGTATGGTGACCGGCTTATCACCGGCGATATGGGTCAGCATTTGCGCCATAAAGCGGCCGCCGAAATCCTTGAACGCCAGCGTGGGGCCATGGAACAGCTCCAGACAGCCGACATCATCCTGAACCTTGCTTACCGGTGCCGGAAACGCAAACGCCGCGCCGACCCGTTGCTGCAGAACATCTTGTGGGATCTCATCGCCGATAAAGGCCGATAAAATTTTGGCGCTGCGGGTGACAAAATCCTGCGCCAGCATGTCGTCGATTTCTGTCAGGCTGAATTCCGGCAGATCGTGCGGAAAGAACAGGCCCTGATGCTTGCCAAGTCCCTGGGTGACGGCCTGCGCAAAGCTGACCTGCTCGTTATGATCTTTTAAGTTATACAGTTTCATTGGTTATCCCACTACGCGTGCGCCCGCCGTGTCCAGCCGGCAAATATGAACAAAGCCTTCCTGATTCTGCAGATAGTGCGCGCCAAGCCAGTCGGCGACGCGCTGTGCGGTGTCCGGTTTATCACACAACGCAAACAGCGTCGGGCCAGAGCCGGAGATGCCGCAAGCCTGCGCACCGCTCTCCATTGTCGCCTGGCGCGCTTCGCTAAAGCCCGGCAACAGTTTGGTACGGTACGGTTCGGCAATGACATCTTTCATCAATTTTGCCGCCAGCTGCGGCTGGCGGGTGTAGCAGGCATGAATAAAGCCCGCGAGGTGGCGACCATGGGCGATACAATCCTGGCGGCGGTATTGTGCCGGCAGAATCGCCCGCGCTTCGGCGGTGGAGACTTTAATCCCCGGATAGGCCAATACCCACAGCCACTCATCAAACCCCGGCACCTGCTGGCTGATAATCCCGTTCTCTTCGATCATCAACTGCATGCCGCCAAGATAGCACGGCGCCACGTTATCGTAGTGAATGCTGCCGGAGATACGCCCTTCCATCTCCCCCATCAGCGCCAGCATCCGCGTCTCGTTGAGCGGCTTACCGCAGAACTCGTTCATGGCCACCAGCGCGGCGACCACCGAGCAGGCGCTGGAGCCGAGCCCGGAGCCGATCGGCATGTTTTTTTCCAGGGTCATCGTCACCGGTACCGTCTTACCGATCTCCCGGCAAAAACTTTCCCAGCACTGATAAACAATGTTTTCCTGCGGCGCCGTCGGCAGCTTGCTGGCGAAGCGTCCCAGATTGTGCAGACTGAATTGCTCCGCCGCTTCAACAGTGACGTTATCGCCCAGCAGCGTGCCATCCACCGGCGTGACCGCCGCGCCCAACACATCAAACCCGACGCTCATATTGGCACTGGAAGCCGGGGCATATACTTTGACCATCTTAAACTCCTAACTTCCAGGACAAGGTGCGCAGCAGGTCGGCAAATACGCCGGCCGCCGTGACGTCGTTCCCGGCACCATAGCCGCGCAGCACCAGCGGCAGTGGCTGATAATAGTGGCTGTAAAAGGCCAGCGCGTTCTCACCATTTTTGACTTTGAATAACGGATCGTTGCCGTCAACGGCGGCAATTTTCACGCGGCAGGTACCATCCTCTTCGATGTTACCAACGTAGCGCAAGACTTTACCTTCATCACGTGCCTTGGCAACCCGCGAAGCAAACCCATCGTCCAGCGACGGCAGACGGGCCATAAAGGTGTCGACGTCGCCGCTGGCGTCGAAGTCCGCCGGCAGCGCCGACTCCACGATAATGTCCGACAGCTCCAGTTCACGCCCGGTCTCACGGGCCAGAATCAACAGCTTACGCGCGACATCCACCCCGGATAAATCGTCGCGCGGATCCGGCTCGGTATACCCCATCTCACGGGCCAGCGCCGTCGCGGCTGAGAAACTCACCCCCTCGTCCAGCTTGCCGAAGATAAAGGACAGAGAGCCGGAAAGGATCCCGGAGAAGTGGCGCAGCTCATCGCCGGCGTTGAGCAGGTTCTGCAGGTTCTCAATCACCGGCAGGCCAGCGCCAACGTTAGTGTCATAGAGGAACTTGCGGCGCGAGCTGCTGGCCGCATGGCGCAGCTGGTGATAGTAATCCAGCGAAGAGGTATTGGCCTTTTTGTTCGGCGTCACCACATGGAAACCTTCGCGCAGGAAGTCGGCGTACTGATCGGCGACCGCCTGGCTGGAGGTACAGTCGACGATCACCGGATTGAGCAGGTGGTACTCTTTCACCAGACGGATCAGGCGGCCAAGATTAAACGGCTCTTTCGCCTCCGCCAGCGCTTCACTCCAGTTCTCCAGATTCAGGCCATGAACGCTGGTCAGCAGCGCCTGAGAATTGGCTACACCGCAGACGCGCAGATCGATATGTTTGTTCTTCAGCCATCCCTGCTGGCGCTTGATCTGCTCCAGCAGCGCGCCGCCGACGCCGCCGACGCCGATGACAAACACTTCAATCACCTGGTCGGTGTTGAACAGCATCTGGTGGGTTACACGCACGCCGGTGGTGGCGTCGTCATTGCTGACCACTACCGAAATAGAGCGCTCAGAAGAGCCCTGGGCAATCGCCACGATATTGATATTAGCGCGGGCCAGCGCCGCAAAGAATTTCGCCGAGATACCGCGCAGGGTACGCATCCCGTCGCCCACCACGGAGATGATGGCCAGACGCTCCATAATGGCCAGCGGCTCCAGCAGCCCCTCTTTCAGCTCGAGATAAAACTCATCTTCCATCGCCCGTTTGGCACGAGCGCAATCGCTCTGCGGCACGCAGAAACTGATGCTGTACTCCGAAGAGGATTGGGTGATCAATACCACCGAGATGCCAGCGCGGGACATGGTGGCGAAGACGCGGGCCGCCATACCGACCATACCTTTCATCCCCGGACCGGAGACGTTGAACATCGCCATATTGTTGAGGTTAGAGATGCCTTTCACCGGCAGGTCGTCTTCATCGCGACTGGCGCCGATGAGCGTTCCCGGCGCCTGCGGGTTGCCGGTATTTTTGATCAGGCATGGGATCTGAAACTGAGCGATAGGGGCAATGGTGCGCGGATGCAGCACTTTCGCGCCAAAGTAGGAGAGCTCCATCGCCTCCTGATAAGACATTGATTTCAGCAGACGCGCATCTGGCACCTGGCGCGGATCGCAGGTATACACCCCGTCGACATCGGTCCAGATTTCGCAACAGTCCGCGCGCAGGCAGGCGGCCAGTACCGCAGCCGAATAGTCGGAGCCGTTACGCCCCAGCACCACCAGTTCGCCCTTCTCATTGCCAGCGGTAAATCCGGCCATCAGGATCATATGGTCTGCCGGGATCTGGCTGGCGGCAATGCGGCGGGTGGATTCGGCGATATCGACCGTGGATTCCAGATAGTGGCCCACTGCGAGCAGTTTTTCGACCGGGTTAATCACACTGACTTTATGACCACGGGCTTCCAGCAGACCCGCCATGATGGCGATGGAGAGCTTTTCGCCACGGCAGATCAGCGCGGCATTCACTCCGTCCGGGCACTGGCCCAGCAGGCTGATGCCGTGCAGGACATGCTTAATCTGAGCAAATTCCTGCTCAACGAAGGCTTTCAGCTGGGCAAGCGGGAAAGCGGGCTGGGCATCGGCAAGGCCCTGAAGAAGTTCGGCAAAAATGCGTTCAGCGTCGGTAATATTCGGGAGGGCATCCTGGCCACCGATCGTTTTTTCAATCATCGCCACCAGATGGTTGGTGATCTTCGCCGGGGCAGACAGTACGGTCGCTACCTGCCCCTGCCTGGCATTACTCTCCAGAATATCGGCAACCCGCAGAAAACGTTCCGCATTTGCCACTGATGTACCGCCGAACTTCAACACTCGCATGGTTCTTACCCCTTGATCTCTTGTCAAAAAAAAAGCCCGCACTGTTCAGGTGCGGGCTTTTTTCTGTGTTTCCTGTACGCGTCAGCCCGCACCGTTACCTGTGGTAATGGTGGTGGTGATAATGGTGGTAATCATGCCGATGCGATTCATGGATGTTGTGTACTCTGTATTTTTATCTGTCTGTGTGTCCTGCCTATATTGGTTAAAGTATCTGCCTTCTTAAGTCAATGAATTTCTCAATTAACCCTATTTCAGCCAGCTTGCGTATTGCGCCGTCACGGCAAGAAAAAACATCCAGATCGGCGGAACCCAGCCCTCAAAAACAGCACAGATAACCATAATTAAAAAATATGACAGAGCTTTATTCCGGGAGGTTTTTTTCAATATCATGCAGCAATCGATGCAACATTGCCGTGTCGCGCTGCTGCAGAAGCCCCATTCGTTGCGCCAGCCAGTCGACCAGTTTGGCATCCTCCTCCACGCCTAAACGCGAAAGTAATGCCTCGGTGCGGACGCGTAACGCCTGCAGCTGATGATGGTCTGCGGCGGCGGCGGTGGGCGCCGTTTGTTGCATTAGCGATGCTAATTGATAACAGTAGACCATCACCGACTGGCCGAGATTCAGCGACGGATAATCCGCCACCATCGGCACGCCGGTGAGCACATCGGCCAGGGCCAGCTCCTCGTTGCTCAACCCGGAATCTTCACGGCCAAATACCAGCGCCGCATGCGTCATCCACTGCGCCTTCTCCTCCAGCAGAGGTAACAGCTGCTGCGGCGTGGCGTAATAGTGAAACCGCGCGCGACTACGGGCGGTGGTGGCGACGGTAAAATCGACGTCGTGCAGCGCTTCGGCAAGGGTTGGATAGGTGGTGATGCCATCGAGGATATCGCCTGACCCATGCGCCACCCAGCGTGCCGCCGGCGCCAGGTGGGCTTCACTGTCCACGATCCGTAGATCGCGAAATCCCATGGTCTTCATCGCTCTGGCGGCGGCGCCGACGTTTTCTGCCCGGGCTGGGGCCACTAAAATGATCGTTAAACGCATTGCAGTTTCTTTCTCTCTCTCAGGCGTTGGCGAAGCGCTGGCCGCACCATTTTACGCGGTGAAAATTTACAAATTTGCAACAAAAATCACTAAAATTGCGTTTGCTTACCCATAAAAAAATCTAAACTGTTCTCAGGAGGCCATGACAAGAAGTATGTTAACAGAACCCATTTATCCATATGATGGGCAATGAAATTTCATCTGAGGTATCGTTCCACGCATTGGATTCACTGTATTTATTAATTTATCCACGCAACTAGTTGAGCTGTGTAAGGATTGTGACTATAAAGAGCATGACGATGCAATGATTTCACAAGACTGTTAACGTGCTACAATTGAACTTGATATATGTCAACGAAGCGTAGTTTTATTGGGTGTTCGGCCTCTCTTAGCCTGTTATGTTGCTGTTAAAATGGTTAGGATGACAGCCGTTTTTGACACCGTCGGGTCCAGAGGGAAAGTACCCACGACCAAGCTAATGATGTTGTTGACGTTGATGGAAAGTGCATCAAGAACGCAATTACGTACTTTAGTCATGTTACGCCGCGCATGTTAATTTGCGACATGCAGCAGGCAGGTCAGGGACTTTGGTACTTCCTGTTTCGATTTAGTTGGCAATTTAGGTAGCAAACATGCAGACCCCGCACATTCTTATCGTTGAAGACGAGTTGGTAACACGCAACACGTTAAAAAGTATTTTCGAAGCAGAAGGTTACGATGTATTCGAAGCGACCGATGGCGCGGAAATGCATCAGATCCTGTCTGAAAATGATATCAACCTGGTGATCATGGATATCAACCTGCCGGGTAAAAATGGTCTTCTGCTGGCGCGCGAGTTGCGTGAGCAGGCTGACGTCGCGCTGATGTTTTTAACTGGCCGCGACAACGAAGTGGATAAGATCCTTGGCCTCGAAATCGGCGCTGACGACTATATCACTAAACCGTTTAACCCGCGTGAACTGACTATCCGCGCGCGCAACCTGCTCTCCCGTACCATGAATCTCGGTACCGTGAGCGAAGAGCGCCGCAGCGTGGAGAGCTACAAGTTCAATGGTTGGGAACTCGATATCAACAGCCGCTCACTGGTGAGCCCGAACGGCGAGCAGTACAAGCTGCCGCGCAGTGAATTCCGCGCGATGCTGCACTTCTGCGAAAACCCGGGCAAAATTCAGTCTCGCGCCGAGCTGCTGAAGAAAATGACCGGTCGTGAGCTGAAGCCACATGACCGTACCGTTGATGTGACCATTCGTCGGATTCGTAAACACTTCGAGTCTACTCCGGATACCCCGGAAATCATCGCCACTATTCACGGTGAAGGCTACCGTTTCTGTGGCGATCTGCAGGAATAATGCGTTTTATTCCGCAGCCATGATGTGAAAACGGCGCCCCAAGGGCGCCGTTTTTTATGCCGTCACTCTTTCCAGAGGCGCAGCTTGTCATCATCGGCAGCCGGCGGCGGAGGCGCACTGCCTTTCGGTAACGATAACGCATACCAGTCCACCCGGCGGGTCAAAAACATCAGGACGCTCAGCGCCAGCGCCAGTACCCCGGTACCCAGCAGCAGCGCGCTGTCCTCGGAATGCAGCAGAAACCACATCACCCCATCCAGCAGTAGCAGCGCGGCGACAAACAGCAGGCTGTTACGCCATCCCCTGAGCACTGCCTGTAAATAGACCCCGTTCATCACCGCGCCGGACAGGCTGGCCGCCAGCCAGGCGGCGGTAAACCCAACGTGCTCCGAAAGCGCCAGCAGCACCAGGTAAAACAGCACCAGCGACAGGCCCACCAGCAGATACTGCATTGGATGCAGGGGACGATGAGTCAGGCTCTCGAACACGAAAAAGGCCATAAAGGTCAGCCCAATTAACAGGATGGCGTATTTTGTCGCCCGGTCGGTTAGCTGGTACTGGTCGGCAAGCGACATCACATCGGCACTGAACGCTGGCAGCCGCGACCACGGGATCTCCATATCATCCTTGAAATAGCTACCCATATCGTTGGCGAACCAGCTGCTTTGCCAGTGGGCGCGATAGCCGGCAGCACTCACTTCCCGTTGCGTTGGCAGGAAGCTGCCGAGAAAGCCGGGATGCGGCCAGTTACTGGTCAACTGCAGTTCGCTGTTACGCCCGATCGGCACCAGTGAAAATTCTCCCGTCCCGTTCAGCTCGAGAGAAAAGGCAATCTCAAGCGGCTTGTTGTCCTCCGCCAGCGCAGGCATTGGCATATGAATACCTGCGCCATCGCCGCTTATCCCCAGCCCCGGCTCCACGCTTAATACGTTACCGTTGACCTCCGGGGCATGGATGGCGCCAATACCGCGGGCATCGCCGACGCTCACCACCAGCCGCGGCTGGCCCAGGACAATATTCGATTTTCTCAGCGCCGCCAGACGCAGCGGATCAAACGAGGCCTTAATCTGCAGGGCGTTATGCCAGACCTGGCCGCTGTAGATGCCTACCCTCCGCGACTCCACGGTCTGTTTGCCGTTGACCGCCAACGACTCCGGCAGCCAGTAGTACTCCCAGCGCCGCTGATATTCGACCTCTTTTTGGTTCTCCATGCGGGTCAGGGTCTCGGTCACCGGAATGGCGATCAGCGGCCCGGCGAGTTTTTGCGAGCCACTGGTGCTCTGCTCAATGGCGTCCACCACCTCGCTGCGATAATCCGCCCGCTCATTAATAAGCTCCCTGACCATCATTAGCGGCAAAGTTAACAGCACGACACAACCGATTAACGTGGTGATTTTCCAGAATAACGGTGATTTCAACATAGCCTTTCTCCCTATCGTGATGGCCTCACTGTAGGGCGGCTATGTGGGGGGAATTTGAAGCTATGTGAAGGGACGGTGAAGTCGCAGCGTGGCGACCGCACCGCCTTCGGGACGATTGTGCAGACGAATATCGCCCTGATGCAGGCGCGCCACTTCACGAACGAACGCCAGTCCAAGGCCGCTGCTCTTATGGCCATCTTCGCGCGGCAGCGAGTAGAAGCGTTCAAAAATACGCGCCTGCGCATAGTCCGGAATACCACACCCGTTATCGATGACGCTCAGTTGCACCTCTTCATTCCGCTTCTCCGCGGCCAGGACGATCTCGCCGCCCTGGGGGGTAAAATCAATCGCGTTGTCGAGCAGGTTACCCAGCGCCTGGGCCAGCAGTTCGCCATCACCATTGACGGTTATTCCGCACGTCTGCCAGCGCAGAGTGATGGCTTTCGTCGCCAGGGCGATGTCGCGCTCCTCCGTAAGGCGTTGGAATAGCGCGTCAACCGATACCGGCTGCCGCTTTATCTCCAGCTGGTTTTCCAGTCGTGCCTGCTGGAGCAATCGCTCTACCAGCAGCTGCATCCGGGTGTTCTGCGCAAGGATATTGGCGGTAAACCGCGCCGCGACCTCAGGCGGAGGCCCTTCACGCAGGATCTCCGCCGCACCGCGGATGGCCGCCAGCGGGCTCTTCAGCTCGTGAGTCAGGTCATAGACATAGTTTTCGATGGCATTTTTACCCTCAAGCTTCACCCGCATGCTCTCGAGGGCCTGCGCCAGCTTGCGCAGTTCGCTGCTGCCCACCTCAGGCAGCGGCAGCGGACGCTCCGCGGTCACCGAGTCCGCATAGCGCACCAGCTTGCCGATAGAAAAATTGATCCACCAGACGACGCCGCAGCCAATCAACAGCGCAATGCCCAGCAGGGCGCCACCGGCCCAGAGGATCCGCCGCTCGCTGCGCTTAATGACCGGCGTCATCGCCAGGTTGGGTTTACCGACGCTCAGCACGCCGATAATCCGCCCCTCATCCATCACTGGCGCGGCGATATACATGACTGAGCTGGTTTCATCATTCGGATCGCTGCGTGTACTGCGCGCGCCGTACTGGCCGCGCAAGGTGAGCCAGACGTCGTTCCAGCGCGAATAGTCCTGCCCTGTCGCCTGCCCGCTGGAGTCAAACACCACTTTGCCCCTGGCATCAGTCAGATAGACACGGTACTCATTACGCACCTTTTTAATTCCGCCAATATGGGCGTTGAGAGGCTGCTGGTTGAGCTGTTGAAAGGCCTGCGCCAGCCTGCCCTGCTGCGGGTTTGCCGCCAGCAGGTCTTCACGTGCCAGCGCCGCCAGCAGGGTGGCGGTATCGTTGAGGGTCCCCTCCGTCGCCCGGCGCACGCCCGGCTTCACTTCCTGGACAAAGATCGACAGCACAAACCACGCGGCGATAGCGACGATAAGAAAATAGCCCAGCAGCAGACGCATGCCGATGCGCATCAGCCACGCCCCAGGCTGTAGCCCATGCCGCGATGGGTATTGATCGGCGTAACCTCAGGATTCACTGCCCGCAGCTTGGCGCGCAGGGTTTTGATATGGGTATCGACGGTACGGTCGAGGCTTTCCCAGGCATCGCTCCACACCAGCTCCATTAGCTGCTGACGGGAGAAGACGCGACCGGGCGCATGCAGCAGGGTTTTCAACAGCAGGAATTCGTAGCGCGTCAGGTTCAGCGGCTGGCCGAACCAGCTTATCGACGCCGCCTGCTCATCGAGCACAAACTCGCCGACGCGTACCACCGGCGAAGGCGCGGCAAACTTCTGCAGTCGCCGCAGCACGGTTCGCACCCGCGCGCAGACTTCGCGCGGCGAAAACGGCTTGGCGATATAATCGTCAGCGCCTATTTCCAGCCCGAGCAGTTTATCGACCTCGTCGCTCCGCGCCGTCAGAAACAGCACCGGCAGCGCCGGATAACGCGTCAGCAGGCGCCGACAGAGCTCGAAGCCGCTGATATCCGGCAAGCCGACGTCGAGGATGGCGACATCGGGCGCCTGATGCGCCGCCGCCTCCAGCGCGGGCAACCCGCGGCCAAAGATGGTGACCTGGAAGCCCTCCTGCTGCAGCATATAAACCAAGGTATCAGCGATACTCTGTTCATCCTCAACTAACCAAATCCGTGGCTGCTGCATGCGCGCTCCCGTTTATTTATTCCATGGCATGATCGGTACGGCGCTGATGGCGTTCTTCGGCGAGCCATCAACCACTTTATCCGAGTAGGTCAAATAGACCAGCGCATTGCGCTTCGCATCATAGAAGCGAACAACCTGCAGTTTTTTAAACACCAGCGAGGTGCGCTTCTGGAACACCACGTCGCCCTGGCTTTTGCCGTTTTTGATTTTGTCCGTCAGCTCAATCGGCCCGACCTGCTGGCAGGAGATGGCCGCGTCGGAGGTATCTTCCGCCAGCCCCAACCCGCCCTTGATCCCGCCGGTTTTCGCCCGGCTGATATAGCAGGTCACGTTCTGCACATCCGGATCGTCAAAGGCTTCGACGACAATTTTGTGATCCGGCCCTAACCATTTGAAGACCGTATCCACGGAACCAATCTGCTCCGCCTGAGCCATCTGGCAGCCGGCCAGCAGCAGCAGGCCCATCGCAAACTTCTTGTATTTCATATTGTTACCATTATTAAAAAATATAGCTGAGTGATTATCACGCACTTAGCAGAAAAGGTTTATAGATCACAGCTTTACAAAATTATCGTTCAGCTCCACTGACCTTCCGCATTTAAAAGCAAAAAAAACACTGAATGCTAAAACATCAAAAAATGCTATTATCCGCTACTTTAATATCAGGCACCTGTGTTTAAGGATGGGGACATTTTATGGATCAAGCAGGGATTATTCGCGATCTCCTTAGCTGGCTGGAAGGTCACCTGGATCAGCCGCTTTCTCTGGACAATGTGGCGGCGAAGGCAGGTTATTCCAAGTGGCATTTACAGCGAATGTTTAAGGATGTCACCGGCCATGCCATCGGTGCCTATATTCGCGCGCGCCGGTTATCGAAATCTGCTGTCGCATTACGTCTTACCGCCCGTCCAATCCTTGATATTGCGCTTCAGTACCGCTTCGACTCCCAGCAGACCTTCACCCGGGCATTTAAAAAGCAGTTCTCGCTGACGCCGGCGCTCTACCGCCGCTCACCGGACTGGAGCTCGTTCGGTATGCGTCCGCCGCTGCGTCTTGGCGAATTCACGCTGCCAAAACATGAATTTGTCGCCCTGCCTACCACTCAGTTGCTCGGCGTCACCCAGAGCTATACCTGTAAGCTCGAGGAAATCTCCGATTTCCGCAACCAGATGCGCGTCCAGTTCTGGCGGGACTTCCTCGGTAATTCGCCGTCGATCCCTCCGGTGCTCTACGGGCTGCATGAGCCGCGTCCGAGCCTGGAGAAGGACGATGAGCAGGAAGTGTTCTATACCACCGCGCTGACGCCGGAGATGGCTAATGGCCATCTGCAGAACGCCCATCCGGTCACCCTGGAGGGCGGCGAGTATGTCATGTTTACGTATGAAGGACTGGGCACCGGCCTGCAGGAATTCATCCTGACGGTCTACGGCACCTGCATGCCGATGCTAAACCTGACCCGTCGCAAGGGGCTGGATATTGAACGCTTCTACCCTGAGGATGAAAACCGGGATCAGGCTACGCCGATTCAGTTACGCTGCGAGTATCTGATCCCGATTCGTCGTTAACGCTGCAGCTCGTCCATCGCGGGGGCGTCAAGATGCGAGACGTCGCCCGCCGTTTCCACCACCCAGCCGGAAGCCAGCCACGGGCTTTGCTGATAGTCGACGCGCGAGATAGAGCAGTTGCGCAGTCGCAGACGACGCTCAGCGTATGCCGGCAGCCCTAAAATCGTGCTCACCAGGCAGCCCAGCGCCATACCATGACTCACCAGCAGCGGTCGGCTACCGGCCGGTAACTCCAGACAGGATGCCAGCGCCGCATGCATTCGCTCGCTGAGCTCCTGCATCGATTCGCCCTGCGGAATACGACCATCCGGCGTGCCGTTGACCAGCTGGCGACGCCAGCCCTCTTCTTCTTCGCTGAGCGAGTCGATATGGCGCTTCTCCAGCACCCCCATATCCAGCTCGCGCAGACGCGCATCGGCGATCACGCTGCAACCACAGGCTTCGGCGATAATCTCTGCTGTACGGCGGGTTCGCCCCAGATCGCTGGTAATGATATGGGTGATCCCCAGCGTTCTGGCGCGCTCGCCAACCTGCCAGGCCTGGCGCTCACCGTGTGCGGTCAGCGGGCTATCGGACTGACCCTGAATACGTCGCTCGGCGTTCCACTGCGTTTCACCGTGGCGAACAAGGTATACCTGTAACATGCTTTTATTCCGTTCTGAACTCGTCATCAACCAGCTTAGGGCATTACCGCCTGCCCTGAGGGTGATTTAGAGTATACTGCGATGACTTTAGTTTATTCTGAGTTGTTTTGATTATGCACCATGTTGTCTCAGCGACCACTAATCCCGCCAAAATTCAGGCAATTCTGCAGGCTTTTAACGAGATTTTCGGCGAAGGATCCTGCCATATTGAGTCCATCTCCGTCGAGAGCGGCGTGCCGGAACAGCCCTTCGGCAGCGAGGAAACGCGCGCTGGCGCACGAAATCGTGTCGCCAATGCGCGCCTTATCCAGCCCGATGCCGATTTCTGGGTGGCCATTGAGGCCGGTATCGACGATGGCAGCACCTTTAGCTGGGTGGTCATTGAAAGCGCTGATCGGCGCGGAGAAGCGCGCTCAGCCACGCTGCCGTTACCTGAGGTTATTCTTGAGCAGGTTCGCGCTGGTGAAGCCCTGGGACCGGTCATGTCGCAGTATACCGGCATCGACCAGATCGGTCGTAAAGAGGGAGCGATTGGGGTTTTCACCGGTGGAAAATTAACCCGCAGCAGCGTTTACCATCAGGCGGTCGTGCTGGCGTTGAGCCCGTTCCATAACGCTATTTATCGCTAGTCAGCAGCGTCTGTTCCAGCCACTGACGCAGTTCGGCCGGCGCTGATTTCAGGCTGTTCGACCCGCGGGTAATGGTCGCAATCCCGGCGCCGAGCTCATTTTTCAGCTCGCGCTGGCTCATCTCGCCGCGCAGCAGCTCTTCAATAATGCGTACCCGGGTGCCCAGCGCTTCGCGCTCGTCGGGGGTCAGCATCAGCTGCAGCAATGGCAGATGCAGATCCTCAGCATAGGCCTGCTGTAACAGCGCCACAAAGCGCAGCCACTCCTGATGACGTTGTTCGGCAACGGCCGCGGAATAAGGAGATTGTTGGGTCATATCGCGCCACCATATTGAGACGGGCAGCTTACGCTACCCGTCGAATGTACTCTTCAACGAGTACAAAGCATAACATACTTCCCGGCGATCAGTAACGCTGCCGCCACTCCGCATCGCTGAACAGCTTATCCTGCTGCCCCATAAAGTAACGATAGTAGGCATCATAGGAGAGGACATTCTTCACGTAGCCGCGGGTTTCAGAGAAAGGAATACTCTCGACAAACGCCACCGCATCGATCCGTCCGGCGCTGTTCCCCTGCCAGGTACGAACCCGGCCCGGCCCGGCGTTATAGGCCGCCGAGGCATAGATACGGTTATTGCCGAACTGCTGGTAGACATACTGCAGATAGCTGGTGCCGATGTTGATGTTGGTTTCCGGATCCAACAGCTGCGACGGGCCGCTGTAGCCGGGAATGCTGAACATGCTGACGGTATGCGTCGCGGTGCCCGGCATAATCTGCATCAGTCCGCTGGCGCCAACCGGCGAGCGCACTTTCGGGTTCCAGGCACTCTCCTGGCGGGCAATCGCCATCGCATAGCTCTGCGGGATATCTTTGCCACTGATGTAACGCGCGAACAGATCGTTATACGCCAGCGGGAAGCGCTCCTCCAGCTGATCCCACAGTTTGCCGGCGATCGTCGCCTGCACGCTCAGATCCCACCAGTGCTGATCAAAAGCGTAACGCGCCAGCTGCGCCTGCTGGGATTTGGTTCGGCTGGTGACGAGGTTCGCCCATTCGGTGCGCGCGGTGTTATCCATATTCCAGTACATCAGCTCGTGTACCCGCGCCATCTCCGGACCGGAAGCCAGCGCCGGATCGATCGTTCCCGAGGCTTTATCGATGCGGAAGGTATACTCCTCGCCAAGTCGCTGCGCAGCGACCATCGGATAGAAGCCTCGCTGTTGCATCAACGAGCGAAGGATCGCCTGCGCCTCCTCGTCCCTACCGCGCTCCAGCAGCAGATCCGCTTGCCAGTAGCGCCATTCGTCTTTCTCTTTCGCCTCCATCGGCAGGCGCGCCAGCCAGGTGTTCAGGCCAT
This sequence comes from Klebsiella sp. D-Nf1, assembly GCF_002810515.1. NCBI lineage: Bacteria > Pseudomonadati > Pseudomonadota > Gammaproteobacteria > Enterobacterales > Enterobacteriaceae > Klebsiella > Klebsiella sp. D-Nf1. The sequence goes on along the minus strand of NZ_PIOK01000008.1, from coordinate 109,560 downwards.
GGCGATCGCCCGTTCCCAGCGCCATCCGCACGCGCCGCTCCACTAGCGGCGTGGACTGTGAGCGCATAATCGCGTCATCGCGCCAGATAGCCTGCTCTTCGGTTACATCGGTACCCATCAGGCGCCAGGCGACAATATCACGTAGCTCCTGAGTCTGATCCTCATTGAGCTGCTGAGCCTGCACCAGCGAAGGGATCATCAGGCGGGCATTTTCCACATCCTGACGGGCGACGCTGGCGAAGGCGACGGCGGCCATCTGGCGGGTAAAGTCGGTCGCTCCGGTGGTGCGGGCGAAGGTCAGGACGCTGTTTGGATCGTTAGCCAGCGCGACGACGGCGGAAGCGATGCTCTGATAGTTGGCGGGCATCTGCTGAGCCAGCGATCTGACCAGCCCGATATTGCCAGCCTTCATCGCCAGGCGGATCCGTTCGAGATAGGCCAGCGGATCCTGCTGGCCGGAGTCGCGCCAGGCGCTGAACAGCGGCTCACAGGCGCCAGGCTGGTTCTTGCCCGTCAGCCACAGGTCTTTCGCCCCGCTCCAGGCTTCCTGCGACTGCCCCACGCTCAACTTGGCGTAGTAATAGTTGCACTGTGCCTCGGTGCTGGTCGGCTTATCGGGACTAAACGCCAGTAGGCCGCGCCAGTCGCTGCGCCGGGCCAGTTCATTCACGAAGCGCGAACGTAAGGAACGCGCCGGGGGCAGCGTCGGATTGGCGTCAATAAAGTTTTTCACCACCAGCGCCGGCTGGTTCATCAGATCGTCGGTGATCTGCCGGTACTGCAAATAGGGGTACAGGGGATAGGTGCTTAACGTGGGCATCAGCTGGTCGACCACATCCATCTGCCGGTTATCCCACGCCTGCTTAATTTGTGCGTAGCGACTGCGTTGTTCATCCAGTGAATCCGCATGCGCCAGCTGACTCAACGTCAACAGACCAACGCTGGCAGCCAAAAGATGCCACGCTATTTTTTTGGCTTTTTCCACAAGCTCTTCCTCTTTCCGGTGCATTTTCGCAGCATCGTGCCGCTTAAAAGCCCCTGCCGGTTCGGCAGGCAGCTTTACTTATGCTAATCAGACAACGCTAAACGCGCCATGTCCTGGACATTTTTTTACGCTTCTGTGAATCCTGTCGCCTCGCTGGGATTAGCGCGCGAAAAAGGCTACACTTCGGCTTTGAACTATCTATCAAAATAGAAAGAGGCGAAGTCCAACGTGGCTCAATTCGTTTATACCATGCATCGTGTCGGCAAAGTGGTTCCGCCGAAACGTCATATTTTGAAAAATATCTCCCTCAGCTTCTTCCCTGGCGCGAAAATCGGTGTGCTGGGTCTGAACGGCGCCGGTAAGTCTACCCTGCTGCGCATCATGGCCGGTATCGACACCGAGATCGAAGGTGAAGCGCGTCCGCAGCCTGGCCTCAAAATCGGCTACCTGCCGCAGGAGCCGCAGCTCAACCCGGAGCACACCGTGCGCGAGTCCGTTGAAGAAGCGGTCGCCGAAGTGGTTAACGCGCTGAAGGGTCTGGACGAAGTCTATGCCAAATACGCCGAGCCGGATGCGGATTTCGATAAGCTTGCTGCTCAGCAAGGCAAGTTCGAAGAGATTATCCAGGCGCACGACGGTCACAACCTGAACGTGCAGCTTGAGCGCGCGGCCGATGCCCTGCGCCTGCCGGACTGGGATGCAAAAATCGCTAATCTTTCCGGTGGTGAACGCCGCCGCGTCGCGCTGTGCCGCCTGCTGCTGGAAAAACCAGACATGCTGCTGCTCGACGAACCGACTAACCACCTGGATGCCGAGTCCGTCGCCTGGCTGGAACGCTTCCTGCACGACTTTGAAGGTACCGTCGTAGCAATTACCCACGACCGTTACTTCCTCGACAACGTCGCTGGCTGGATCCTCGAGCTTGACCGCGGCGAAGGTATTCCGTGGGAAGGTAACTACTCCTCCTGGCTGGAGCAGAAAGATCAGCGCCTGGCACAGGAAGCGTCTCAGGAAGCGGCGCGTCGCAAATCTATCGAGAAAGAACTCGAGTGGGTTCGCCAGGGCGCCAAAGGCCGTCAGTCCAAGGGCAAAGCCCGTCTGGCACGCTTTGAAGAGCTTAACAACGTCGAATACCAGAAACGTAACGAAACCAACGAACTGTTCATTCCGCCAGGCGCGCGTCTGGGCGATAAAGTTCTGGAAGTCAGCAACCTGCGTAAATCCTACGGCGACCGTCTGCTGATCGACGATCTGAGCTTCTCGGTACCGAAAGGCGCTATCGTCGGTATCATCGGTCCGAACGGCGCGGGTAAATCCACCCTGTTCCGCATGATGTCCGGCCAGGAACAACCAGATTCCGGCACCATCACCTTGGGTGAAACCGTTAAGCTGGCCTCCGTCGATCAGTTCCGCGACGCGATGGACAACAGCAAGACCGTGTGGGAAGAAGTGTCCGGCGGCCTGGATATCATGAAGATCGGCAACACCGAGATGCCGAGCCGCGCCTACGTGGGCCGCTTTAACTTCAAAGGCGTCGATCAGGGCAAACGCGTTGGCGAGCTGTCCGGCGGTGAGCGTGGTCGTCTGCACCTGGCGAAACTGCTGCAGGTCGGCGGTAACGTCCTACTGCTCGATGAACCGACCAACGACCTGGATATCGAAACCCTGCGCGCGCTGGAAAACGCCCTGCTGGAGTTCCCGGGCTGCGCGATGGTTATCTCGCACGACCGCTGGTTCCTTGACCGTATCGCCACCCACATTCTGGATTACCAGGATGAAGGTAAGGTTGAGTTCTTCGAAGGTAACTTTACCGAGTACGAAGAGTACAAGAAACGCACTCTCGGCGCCGACGCGCTGGAGCCGAAGCGAATCAAGTACAAGCGTATCGCGAAATAAAACGCAAAAAGGCAACTTCGGTTGCCTTTTTTAATGTTTGCTCCCTCTCCCACCGGGAGAGGGTTGGGGTGAGGGTAAGGTAAATGCAAAAAGGCAACGCAAGTTGCCTTTTTTAGGGTTTGCTCCCTCTCCCACCGGAAGAGGGTTGGGGTGAGGGTAAGGTAAATGCAAAAAGGCAACACAAGTTGCCTTTTTTTGTATTTGCTCCCTCCCCCACCGGGAGAGGGTTGGGGTGAGGGCAACAGCCCGCAGAGGACCTACCCCTGCTCCCCCATCAGCTGCTTCACCAGCTCGACGCAGCGCAGGAAGCGCGCATCGTAGTCCGACTCCTTAACATGGACAAACTCGATCTCGTTCTCTTTCAGCAGCGACACCAGCAGCGACTGAAACTCCTTGCGATCCACTGAGCTCCCAAGACTGCGCAGTCCATCGGCCACCCACGGGGTATTGTTCTCCAGCAGGATCACCAGGTCGAAACGGTATTCATCAATCAGCGCCTGCACGAACGGGTGCTCACGCCCTTCGTACTTCAGGCAGAAGGCCTGAGTGCTGACGAAATCGGTATCGATAAATGCCACTTTGTTGGCATATTTCACTGCGAAATCAATATACTGTGCATGCCCGAGGGCAATTTTATCGTAATCCGAATACTGGAGCGCCATCTCATCGCCGCCGAGATGCGAAAAGACATAATCCCGGCCATACTCCCAGGCGCTGGTGGTATTGAAGATATTGGCGAGCTTATTGACCAGCGTCGATTTACCGCTCGACTCGCCGCCGAGGATCGCCACCGTCCGCACAAAGAACGGTTTCACTTCCGTCGGAATATATTCCCAGTAGCGGAACGGATTCTCACGGATCTGCCCGCCGCTAATATTCATAAAGGTCCGCTTAGGATCGATAAGCACCGTCTCGATCCCCAGATGCTCAAGGTACTGCGGCGCATCGGCCTCTTCCGAGGTATAGATCCGGTTCGGCTCGATCCCTTTTTCGCTCATAAAAGCGCGGATCCCATGACTCCAGACGTCCCAGCCGTGCGGATAGGGCTCCATTCCCTCTTCATTGAAGGCGTGGATGCGAATATTCTTCTGATATTTAAAGGTCTGCAGCAGCCAGCGCAGGCGGTCAGGCACCGTCGGCTGTTGCGACATGGCGCTCTCTTCAAACAGCTCGCGGTCGCGGGTGTCATCATAGCCCATGATGATATGCAGCTCATCGACCTGACTACAGGCGCGCTGTATCAGGTAGATATGCCCGGTATGCAGCGGGTAAAACTTACCAAACACCACACCGACGCTTTTCTGTCGGCGGGGGAACTCCAGCCCGAGAAAACGATGCAGTGCTTCAAGCTTCTGCGCGCTCGGGCTTTTGATTTTGGCATTCAGCAGCTGGCTGAGATACCCTTTGGTCATCCCGCTGGCTTCCGCCACCTGCTGCAGCGTACAGCCTTTCTGCTTAATGGCGCTTTTTAAATAGTCAAATGACGACATCGCTAATCTCCTTTTAACTTATTATAAGTCGTCAAAAACGCTTAGCACGTCTGAAAGCTTTTTCACACCAAAGATTTGCATGCCTTCCGGCACTTTTTTCGGCACATTGGCCGCCGGGACGATGGCGCGGCGGAAACCATGCTTCGCCGCTTCGGAGATACGCTCCTGACCGCTCGGCACCGGGCGGATCTCGCCGGCTAGCCCGACTTCGCCAAAGACTACCAGATCCTGCGGCAGCGGGCGGTCGCGCAGGCTGGAAACCATCGCCAGCAGCAGCGCCAGATCGGCGCTGGTTTCTGTGACTTTGACCCCGCCAACCACGTTGACGAAGACGTCCTGATCGGCCATCTGCAGGCCGCCGTGGCGGTGCAGCACCGCCAGCAGGATCGCCAGACGGTTCTGTTCCAGCCCCACCGCCACGCGGCGCGGGTTGGACATCATCGAGTGATCCACCAGCGCCTGGATCTCCACCAGCAGCGGGCGAGTCCCTTCCCAGACCACCATCACCGAGCTGCCGGAAGTGACTTCATCACCCCGGCTGAGGAAGATGGCGGAGGGGTTGCTGACTTCGCGCAGGCCCTGCTCGGTCATCGCGAAGACGCCGAGTTCATTGACCGCGCCAAAACGGTTTTTATGGCTGCGCAGGGTGCGGAAACGAGAATCGGCATCGCCGTCCAGCAGCACCGAGCAGTCGATACAGTGCTCCAGCACCTTCGGACCGGCCAGCGAGCCGTCTTTGGTAACGTGGCCGACCATCACAATCGCCACGCCGCGAGTTTTGGCAAAGCGTGTCAGATAGGCTGCGGTTTCACGTACCTGGGCGACACTGCCCGGCGACGACTGCACGTCGGCCATATGCATCACCTGAATGGAGTCGATCACCATCAGTTGCGGCTTTTCTTCATCGGCAATCTGACAGATCTGCTCAATGCTGGTTTCCGAGAGCATGTTCAGGTTCGCCGTTGGCAACCCGAGACGATGGGCACGCATCGCCACCTGCTGCAGGGACTCCTCCCCGGTGACGTACAGGGTTTTCATCCCCTCCGCCAGTTTGCAGAGGGTTTGCAGCAGCAGCGTCGATTTCCCCGCGCCGGGGTTACCGCCAATCAGGATAGCGCTGCCCGGCACTACGCCGCCGCCCAGCACGCGGTCAAATTCTTTAAAGCCGGTGGAGAAACGCGGCAGCGCTTCCAGGCTGATGTCCGACAGCTTCTGTACCTTCGACACGCCGGCGTTACCGGCATAGCCTGACAGACGCTCGTTTCTCGCCACCTGCGGCGACGCGGCGATGCGCATCTCGGTGATGGTATTCCAGGCATGGCAGGCGCTGCACTGCCCCTGCCAGCGCGGATAATCCGCACCACATTCATTACAGACAAATGCGCGTTTTGGAGCTTTCGCCACGTTTACCTCTTACTTTTGGTTCATGCTGCCCGAGAGAATACAGAATACCCCCATCAGGTCAGCGTGGCGGATAGTCACTTCCGCCTGTTCATTCACTTTAGGCTTCGCGTGATAGGCGATGCCGAGGCCTGCCGCCTTAATCATCGGCAGGTCGTTGGCGCCATCACCGATAGCCACGGTTTGCGCCGTTGGGATCTCATACTTTTCCGCCAGCTTGCGCAACGTATTGGCTTTATATTTCGCATCGACGATATCGCCGAGCACGTTGCCGGTGAGCTTGCCGTCGCGGATCTCCAGTTCATTGGCGAACACCGCGTCGAGATGTAGCTTGTCGCGCAGGTACTCCGCAAAGAAGGTGAAGCCGCCGGAGGCGATCGCCACTTTCCAGCCCAGCGTTTCCAGCTTGAGCACCAGCTGTGCCAGGCCCGGCATCAGCGGCAGCGCGTCGCGAACCTGCAGCAAAATATTGGCATCCGCATCTTTCAGCGTCGCCACGCGCTGGCGCAGGCTGGCGGTGAAGTCCAGCTCCCCGCGCATCGCCCGCTCGGTCACTTCCGAGACCAGCTCGCCGGTGCCGGCCAGTTTCGCAATCTCATCAATGCATTCGATCTGGATCGCCGTGGAGTCCATATCCATCACCAGTAGCCCTGGGGTGCGCAGATGGGGGATTTTACCCAATGGCGCGACGTCCAGCCCCGCCTCATGCGCCAGTCGCGTCGCACGGGGAGTCAGCGAACCGGCCAGGCGGATCACCTGGTAATCCTCGACCACCCAGGAGGCAACGATCACTAACGCGGCGCCCAGCTCGCGCTGCCAGTCCGTCAGACGGCGCTTATTCAGCCCACGCCCGTACAGCAGCCAGCCGCTGCGCCCGGCGTGATAATCCAGCGGCATGACCTCATCGCCGCTCAGGGAAAGCGGCAACCCAGGCCACAGGGAAACGTCTTCAGGCAGGTCGCACCAGGTCAAACTGTTAGGCATTACGGCTCCACATCTCTTCATTCAGGCGAGGAAAATAACGCATGAGGCTACCTTGTAACCAGCGCTTCTGGCAACATTAAGCTGCAAATTTTCAAAGGTGGAATATGGTTCGCGCAAAACTGAAATTCCGGCTGCATCGTGCGGTCATTGTCCTTATCTGTCTCGCCCTGCTCGTCGCATTGATGCAGGGCGCTTCGTGGTTCAGTCAGAACAGTCAGAAACAACGCAATCCGCAGCTGGAAGAGCTGGCCCGCACGCTGGCGCAGCAGGTGGTACTGAATCTCGTACCGCTGATGCGCAACGAAACACCGGACGAGAAGCGCATTAATCAACTGTTGACGCAGCTGACCCATAACAGCCGCGTACTGGACGCCGGCGTGTATGACGAACAGGGCGACCTGGTGGCACGCTCTGGCGAAAGCGTCGAGGTTCGCGACCGGCTGGCGCTGGATGGCAAAAAAGCCGGCGGCTACTTCAACCAGCAGATTGTCGAGCCGGTTCCGGGAAAAAACGGCCCGCTGGGCTACCTGCGTCTGACCCTCGATACTCATACCCTGGCGACCGAGGCGAAGCAGGTGGATAATACCACCAATATATTACGCCTGATGCTGTTACTGTCCCTGGCTATCGGCGTGGTGCTAACCCGCACGCTGCTGCAGGGTAAACGCACCCGCTGGCAGCAATCGCCCTTCCTGCTCACCGCCAACAAGCCGGTTGAGGATGAAGACGATGAAAAGAAAGGAAATCTATAATGTCCACATTGCGCCTCCTGCTCTCTGACTCTTACGACCCGTGGTTCAACCTGGCGGTCGAGGAGTGTATTTTCCGCCAGATGCCCGCCACCCAGCGGGTGCTGTTCCTGTGGCGCAATGCCGATACCGTGGTCATCGGCCGCGCGCAGAATCCGTGGAAGGAGTGTAATACTCGCCGCATGGAGGAAGATCACGTGCGGCTGGCCCGTCGCAGCAGCGGCGGCGGCGCGGTGTTCCACGACCTCGGCAATACCTGCTTTACCTTTATGGCAGGCAAACCGGAGTACGACAAAACCGTCTCCACCGCTATCGTGCTGGCGGCGCTCAATTCACTCGGCGTAACCGCCGAAGCCTCCGGGCGCAACGATCTGGTGGTCAAAACCGACAGCGGCGACCGCAAAGTGTCTGGATCCGCCTATCGCGAGACCATCGACCGCGGTTTCCATCACGGCACCCTGCTGCTGAATGCCGATTTAAGTCGCCTCGCTAACTACCTTAACCCGGACCAAAAAAAGCTACAGACCAAAGGCATTACCTCGGTGCGCGGTCGCGTGGCGAACCTGGTTGAGCTGCTGCCGGGTATTACTCATCAGCACATTTGCGAGGCGATTCAGGAGGCGTTCTTCAGCCATTACGGCGAACGGGTGGACGCCGAGGTGATCTCCCCGGACAACACGCCGGACCTGCCAAATTTTGCCGAGACCTTCGCCCGCCAGAGCAGCTGGGAGTGGAACTTCGGTCAGGCGCCGGCCTTCTCTCATCTGTTGGACGAGCGCTTTCGCTGGGGCGGCGTTGAGCTGCATTTTGATGTCGAGAAAGGCCATATCACCCGCGCGCAAGCCTTTACCGATAGCCTGAACCCGGCGCCGCTGGAGGCCCTGGCGGCACGCTTAGTTGGCTGTCAGTATCGGGCGAAAGTCTTGCAGCAGCAGTGTGAGGCGCTGGTCGGCGATTTCCCGGAGCAGGAAGCGGAACTCAAAGAACTGTCGGCGTGGATGGCCGGCGCGGTGCGCTAATAAAAAAGCCCGCTGCGCGCAGCGGGCCTGGAAAACCGTAGGCCGGGTCAGGCGAAGCCGCCACCCGGCACAACAGGTCTTATTCTTTATCGCCCAGCAGTACCGATTCCAGCGCGATTTTGATCATATCGTTGAAGGTCGTCTGACGCTCAGCGGCAGTGGTCTGCTCGTGAGTACGGATGTGGTCGGAAACAGTACAGATGGTCAGCGCTTTCGCGCCGAACTCCGCCGCGACGCCGTAGATCCCGGCCGCTTCCATTTCCACGCCCAGGATGCCGTATTTTTCCATTACGTCAAACATGGACGGGTCCGGCGTATAGAACAGGTCAGCGGAGAAGATGTTGCCGACGCGCGCGTCAACGCCCAGCGCTTTGGCTGCGTCTACCGCGTTACGTACCATGCCGAAATCGGCAATCGCCGCGAAGTCATGGTCTTTGAAGCGCAGACGGTTGACTTTAGAGTCGGTGCACGCGCCCATGCCGATCACCACGTCACGCAGTTTGACATCTTCACGTACCGCGCCGCAGGAGCCGACACGGATGATTTTTTTCACGCCGAAATCGGTGATCAGCTCTTTAGTGTAGATAGAGCAGGATGGGATACCCATACCGTGGCCCATCACGGAGATTTTGCGGCCTTTGTAGGTACCGGTGAAGCCCAGCATGCCGCGCACGTTGTTCACTTCACGCACGTCTTCAAGGAAGGTTTCTGCAATGTGCTTCGCGCGCAGCGGGTCGCCCGGCATCAAAACTACGTCAGCGAAATCGCCCATTTCTGCGTTAATGTGAGGAGTTGCCATCTTCAGTTCCTTTTACATTGTTGTTTTTGCCGGGTGGCGGCTACGCCTTACCCGGCCTACAAATCGTAGGCCCGGATCGCTGTGCGCCACCGGGCAATGACCTCAGAACATGGCTTTGCCATATTCCATGTCAGACGTACCAAAGTATTTCGCAATAGTCTGGCCGATGTCCGCGAAGGTTTCACGGTGACCGAGCGAACCCGGTTTGACTTTCGGGCCGTACACCAGCACCGGGATATGCTCGCGAGTGTGGTCGGTACCGGTCCAGGTCGGGTCACAGCCGTGGTCGGCGGTGAGGATCAGAATGTCGTCTTCCCCTACCAGCTCCATCAGCTCCGGCAGACGGCGGTCGAACAGCTCCAAACCCGCTGCGTAGCCGGCGACATCGCGACGGTGGCCCCAGGAGGAGTCAAAGTCGACGAAGTTAGTGAAGACGATGGTCTCGTCGCCCGCTTCCTTCATCTCTTTGATGGTCGCGTCGAACAGCGCGTCCAGCCCGGTGGCTTTCACTTTCTTAGTGATGCCGCAGTTGGCGTAGATGTCGGCGATTTTACCGACGGACACCACGTGGCCGTTTTTCTCGTCAACCAGCTTCTGCAGTACGGTCGGCGCCGGCGGTTCGACCGCCAGATCGTGACGGTTGCCGGTACGCTGGAAGTTACCGGCTTTATCGCCGATAAACGGACGGGCGATGACGCGGCCAATGTTGTAGCCGCCTTCGGTCAGCTCTTCACGCGCGATTTCGCACAGCTCATACAGCTTATCGAGGCCAAAGGTCTCTTCGTGACAGGCGATCTGGAACACTGAGTCAGCAGAGGTATAGAAAATCGGTTTCCCGGTTTTCATGTGCTCTTCGCCGAGCTGATCGAGGATCACCGTCCCGGAAGAGTGGCAGTTGCCGAGGTAGCCCGGCAGGTTCGCACGCTTCACCAGCTTATCCAGCAGCTCCTGCGGGAAGCTGTTTTCATGATCGCTGAAGTAGCCCCAGTCAAACAGCACCGGCACACCGGCGATTTCCCAGTGACCGGACGGCGTATCTTTACCAGAAGAGAGTTCATGCGCCCAGGCATAGGCACCAATCACTTCGGCATTGCCATCCATTCCGGCGGCAATTTTACCGGTAGAACCTTCATGCGCTTTCACCAGACCCAGACGGGTCAGGTTCGGTAAATTCAGCGGGCCTTTGCGGCCATTGTCAGCCTCGCCTTTGGCGCAGGCTTCCGCAATGTGGCCCATCGTATCGGCGCCGACGTCGCCAAAGCGGTCAGCGTCTTCCGTTGCACCAATCCCAAAGGAGTCCAGCACCATGATAAATGCACGTTTCATCTTGTTCTCCATACATCTTGCGCTGCAAAAAAGCGATCAGATCAGTATATCGCTATTCAGTGATGCGGCGATAGACTGTCGGTGTAATTTCCGGGGCTTTATCGTCCAGTTTAATGGCCGCTTTGACCGCTTTCGCGGCCTCCTGCCAGCTGTTCTCGTCTTTGGCATGGATCACCGCCAGCGGACGCTGTCCGTCGACGCGGTCACCCAGACGCGCCATATCGGTAAAGCCAACGCTATAGTCAATGGTGTCTGATGCCTGGCGGCGGCCGCCGCCCATAGAAACCACTGCCATTCCCAGCGCGCGAGTATCCATCGCGCTAATAAAACCTTCAGTATCAGCATAGACCGCTTTGCTCAGCATCGCCGTCGGCAGATAATGATCATAATTCTCGACAAAGTCGGTCGGCCCTTTCTGCGCCGCGACCATGCGGCCAAAGACTTCCGCCGCTTTACCGTTATCCAGCACCGCCTGCAGCTTCGCGCGCGCCTCGGCGTCATCCGCCGCCAGCTTGCCGGAGATCAGCATTTCCACACACAGCGCCATCGTCACGTCGAACAGGCGTGGGTTGCGATATTCGCCGGTCAGGAACTGCACCGCTTCGCGAACTTCAACGGCGTTGCCGGCGCTGGATGCCAGCACCTGATTCATATCGGTCAGCAGCGCTGTGGTACGCACGCCGGCGCCGTTGGCAACACCCACGATCGCTTCGGCCAGCGCGGCAGAGAGTTCATAAGTCGGCATAAAGGCACCACTGCCGACTTTGACGTCCATCACCAGCGCGTCCAGCCCTTCCGCCAGTTTCTTGGCCAGAATCGAGGCGGTAATCAACGGGATGGAGTCCACCGTCGCGGTAATATCGCGGGTGGCATAGAAACGTTTGTCGGCCGGAGCAAGCGAGCTGGTCTGCCCGATAATCGCCACGCCGACATCTTTAATAATCTCGCGGAAGCGGTTGTCGTCCGGGAAGATATCGAAGCCCGGGATCGCTTCCAGTTTATCCAGCGTACCGCCGGTATGGCCGAGGCCACGCCCGGAGATCATCGGTACATAACCGCCGCAGGCGGCCACCATTGGCCCCAGCATCAGCGAGGTCACGTCACCCACGCCGCCGGTGGAGTGTTTATCGACGATCGGGCCGTTGAGGTTAAGGCTTTTCCAGTTGAGAACGGTGCCGGAATCCCGCATCGCCATGGTCAGCGAAACACGCTCCGGCATAGACATATCGTGGAAGAAAATGGTCATCGCCAGCGCGGCGATCTGTCCTTCTGAGATAGTATTGTCGCGGATGCCGTTGATGAAAAAGCGGATCTCTTCATCGCTTAATGCATGACCATCACGTTTTTTACGAATAATTTCTTGTGCGAGAAACACGGTAACCTCCCAAAGAGAATAAATTGCCGGATGGTGGCGCGAGCGCCTTATCCGGCCTACAGGCATCAATTCGTAGGCCGGATAAGCGCAGCGCCATCCGGCAAATCAAGGGATTAGTAGCTGCTGGCGCTCTTGCCGTCGCCGTGGCCCAGCGCTTTCAACAGGCTAGCCAGCAGGCTGGATGCGCCAAAACGATAGTGACGGGCATCGGCCCAGTCGGCACCGAACAGTTCATCTGCGATCGCCAGGAACTGCTGCGCATCTTCCGCGCTGCGTACGCCGCCGGCAGGCTTGAAGCCAACGGTTTTCTCAACGCCCATATCGCGGATCACTTCCATCATGATGCGCGCACTTTCCGGCGTCGCATTCACCGGCACTTTACCGGTCGAAGTTTTGATAAAGTCAGCGCCTGCCTTGATAGAGATTTCAGACGCTTTGCGGATCAGCGCTTCTTCTTTCAGCTCACCGGTTTCGATGATCACTTTCAGCAGCACGTTGGCCGCCGCACAAGCCTCTTTACAGGCTTTCACCAGGTCGAAACCAACCTGCTCGTTGCCGGCGATCAGCGCGCGGTACGGGAAGACCACGTCCACTTCATCTGCACCGTAAGCGATCGCTGCGCGGGTTTCCGCCAGCGCAATGTCGATATCGTCATTACCGTGCGGGAAGTTGGTGACCGTAGCGATGCGAATATCCGGCGTCCCTTGCTCATTCAGCGTTTTACGGGCAATCGGGATGAAGCGCGGGTAGATGCACACCGCCGCAGTGTTACCCACCGGGGTTTTCGCCTGATGACACAGGGCAATGACTTTCTCATTGGTGTCGTCGTCATTCAGAGTGGTCAGATCCATCAGTTTTAACGCGCGCAGGCTGCTTGCTTTTAAATCAGTCATTTCATACTCCGCCGGCGTCATGCCGGATCAATAGTTTGTTCACCTTGCGAGTCTGTTACTATTGTAACATCCACTCGCCGCTACACTTCGACATTCATCACAGTTAATGAAAACTACTTACTAATTTGCATTACTGTAATGTGATATAAGTCACAATTAATCATCAGTTATCGCGACACTTACCTTTACGTCCTGTTTAAGCATAACCGGCAAAGCGCAGTGAGTGATGATGTTATTATTCTAACATATTCCACTGAAGTTTCTCGACGCTACGGCGCACAATTTGTGCACACCGTCGCCATAAACAACACTTTATTGTTGAGATATAAAGAATTTTAGATGGATAAAAAATGATGGAATTATCACAACAGGCGCAACCCGAGGCCTGCTTCGCCTCGGACGGAAAAGGGGGAACTTAGGCCGCCAGCGCGGAAAAGAGGCTTTTTGTATTCGCCATCATCGCGGCTTCAATCGTCGGTGCGGGTTCCGCGCGCAGTTCACATAGCGCGTCAAATACGCGCGCCACCTGTTCAGGGCGGTTCGACTGGCCCTGAAAACCATTCAGCGGCATATCCGGCGCATCGGTCTCCAGCAGCAGCGCGGAAAGTGGCAGACGCGCCATCACTTCACGGGTTTTGCTGGCGCGGGGATAGGTAATGGTGCCGCCAACGCCAATCTTATAGCCGAGCTGAACGAAGCGCTCGGCCTGCTGCAGGCTGCCGGCGAAGCCATGTACCACGCCGGTGCGCGGCAGGGCATGTTTTTTCAGCAGCATCGCCAGCTTATCGTGGGTGCGTCGGGAGTGGAGGATCACCGGCAGATCGTAACGCTTCGCCAGCCTCAGTTGATCCTCCAGCAGCGCTTGCTGACGGTCAAACTGCGGATCGTCGCGATAGAGATCGAGGCCAATCTCCCCCACCGCCACCAGTTTTGGCGGGCGCAGGGACAGACACCTCTCCAGCTGCGCCAGCCCCTCATCGGCATGCTGCTCAATGACGATCGGATGCATGCCCAGCGCGGCGTACAGCGCCTCATGCTGCGCCGCCAGCGCCAGCACCCGGTTAAAACGCGCAGCGGAGATAGCCGGGACAATGATCTGCCCGACACCAGCCTGCGCCGCTCGCGCCAGGCTGGCGGTTTCATCCTCGGCGAAGGGAGGAAAATCAAAGTGGCAGTGGGTATCGATAAAACGGTGGCTCATGCCAGATCCTCATGATCAAAGCTGGCGTCATTCGCCTGCGGTGCAGGAATGATGGTCGCCTGAGGCGCTTCATTGGCCACCGGTACGGGCGGCACCACCACCGGCGCAGGCCGGACAATACGCGGCGCATGGCGCAGCAGCGGCGGCCGATCAGCCAGCAGTTTACCTACCGTCGCCAGGAAATAGCGGCCACACTGACGGCCGGTTTTGTAGTCCTCCAGCAGCGCCGGCAGCCGACTGCCAAGTGCCATACTGCGCAACGGCCGCTGCGGGTAGATTTCGAAGATCCGCAGCTTACCGGGCGGCTTCTCGATGAACTGCTGGATAGCGCGGTAAGTGTTTTCGTGGTGGTGCACCAGATTGACCAGCGGCTGTAGGCTGCTCTCCCCCAGCCAGCGCTCCATCCGCTTAAACCACTGCGGGGTATAAAACATCTGCGAGGGGACGGTACGGATCACCACGATGGTCTGCGCACCACGGCGGGCCGCCTCCTGCACCGGGACGGCATCGCTAATACCGCCGTCAAGGTAGCTGACACCGTCAAGCAACACGCCGCTGCGATAAAAGCCGGGGATGGCGCTGGAGGCGCGGATCAGGTCCAGCCACGTTTGCGGCGTCGGCGAAAAATAGCTGGCAGAGTAATCGTCACCGCGGCAGGCACACATCCACAGCTCTTTCCCCAACGCGAACTGCGCTTCGGCGTAGTTCATGGCCAGCGGCATTTGCTGTGAGGTGGCCTCCACCAGCCAGTCGAGGTCGATAAGGTTGCCGCCGCGGACAAAGCGCATCGGATCGAAAAACTGGCGTGAGGTGGTGTAGCGGGTAATGACTTTACGGGCATACCCTTGTTGATTACACATATAGGCAGAGAGATTTTGCGCGCCGGCGGAGGTGCCCAGCATCAGGTCGAAGGGGTTAAATCCGGCGCGCATGAATTCGTCCAGCACCCCGGCGGTGAAAATCCCTCGTTGACCTCCCCCTTCGCACACCAGCGCCAGCTTGCCCGGTCGAAAGGGTTTAACCGCCAGCGGGGCGATATTGCCCAGCGTGACGGGAATGCGTTGCCCCACCCTGCTTTCCTGTTCGATTGGTCTTCTCCTGACAAAGTAACGCAATTTGTCTGTCGCTTAAACCGCGAAAGCCAGTCCGCAGGACTGGCTTTGTGTAAGATGACGTGTCAGTAAAAACGCTCAGGCTTCAGCATCGCCCGGATTGTGGGCCGCCTAAGGACGTCTGCGTCCTGTAAACAGGCTCACCAGGAACAGGATAATCCCGACGACAAAGACGATTTTCGCGGCGCCAGCGGCAGTACCCGCCAGACCACCAAAGCCCAGGGCCGCAGCAATTAATGCAATGACCAGAAAAATAATTCCCCATCGAAACATACTTTTCTCCTTACCATAATGGACGGTGAACAGCGGTTTTCGCACCCTTTCTGTATAGCTCATCGCTCAGTGGATGCTGCTATTCGTTCGGCAACCTTGGCCAGACAACACTTTTGTTAATAACTCGATTTACTTAACGCTAAGATCGTTGCGGACACTTTTCACGCCGGAGACCGCTTTCGCAATCTCTGCCGCACGCTCCGCCTGCGCCGCGGAAGCCACCGTACCGGTCAGGCGCACCGCGCCGGCGTTGGTTTCGACTTTCACATTGCGTGAAGGAACAATATCATCCGCCAGCAGCTTGGCTTTCACTTCACTGGTAATGGCGGTATCCCCGGCATACCCTTTCAGCGTCGCTGTCTCACTCGATGAGGTGTGATGGACCTTCAGCTTATCGTCGACGCGAGAGACGCCTTCGACCCCTTTCGCTACGCTCAGTGCCTGGCTTTTCTGCTCAGCGCTGTTGACGTTGCCACTGAGGGTGACCACTTTGTTTTCCGTTTTCACCGAGATATCGCCGGAGTTAATATCTTTATGGTCGATCAGCGCCGCTTTTACCCGCGCGGTAATGGTGCTGTCATCCATAAAATCGCCGACTTTGTTAATCGAATTGTCTACCGCCTCTCCCGCATTGCTGGCAGCCGACTTCGCACTGTCTACCGTTGTTTTTTCCGTCTCTGCCGAGGCGTTCAACGCGGCTAAGCCTAAGAAGAGCGCCAGCAACATATTGGCATTCTTTAGTCTGGTCATCGTGATGTCCTCGTTTTTTCACCAGCGCTGGCGTCTGAAAGCAGTGAATTACGCCAGCATTTTTAAAATCACGAATTAAATATAGTAGACAGACGAAGGGGTTGCGGATGATATGGACAAAAAACAGACGAATTAGCGGTGTTTTAAGAACTTTCCAGAAGGAGGGAAACGCGGACCTGGGAAGAAAAAAGCGCGGGCTATGCCGCGCTTCATCAGGGATTAGTGTTCGCGCGTTTTGCGGAACACCACGTCAGGATAACGCTCCTGCGTCAGGTTCAGGTTGACCATCGTCGGGGCGATATAGGTCAGGTTATCGCCGCCATCCAGCGCCAGCTGAACTTCGTTTTTACGTTTGAACTCTTCGAATTTCTTCACGTCCGTGGATTCAACCCAGCGCGCGGTGGCCACGTTGACCGATTCGTAAATCGCTTCCACGTTGTATTCGCTTTTCAGACGCGCTACCACCACGTCAAACTGCAGCACACCAACGGCGCCGACGATCAGATCGTTATTGGCGATCGGACGGAAGACCTGTACCGCACCCTCTTCAGAGAGCTGAACCAGCCCTTTCAGCAGCTGTTTCTGCTTCAGCGGATCCTTCAGGCGAATACGACGGAACAGTTCCGGTGCGAAGTTCGGAATACCGGTGAACTTCATCATCTCGCCCTGGGTGAAGGTATCGCCAATCTGAATGGTACCGTGGTTATGCAGGCCGATGATATCGCCCGGATACGCTTCTTCAACGTGAGAACGGTCGCCAGCCATAAAGGTCAGTGCGTCGGAAATCACCACATCCTTGCCAATACGCACCTGACGCAGCTTCATGCCTTTCTCATATTTGCCGGACACCACGCGCATAAAGGCCACGCGGTCGCGGTGTTTCGGGTCCATATTGGCCTGAATTTTAAACACGAAACCGGTGAATTTCTCTTCTGCGGCCGTCACTTCACGGGTGTCAGTTTTACGCGGCATTGGCGCCGGCGCCCACTCCACCAGGCCATCGAGCATATGGTCAACGCCAAAGTTGCCTAACGCGGTCCCGAAGAACACCGGGGTGATTTCGCCAGCCAGGAACAGATCTTTATCGAACTCGTTCGACGCGCCCTGCACCAGCTCCAGCTCGTCGCGCAGCTGCTGCGCCAGGTCTTCCCCCACCGCCGCGTCGAGATCCGGGTTGTTGAGCCCCTTCACGATGCGCACTTCCTGAATGGTGTGGCCTTTACCAGTCTGATACAGGTAGGTTTCGTCTTTGTAGAGATGATAAACGCCTTTGAACAGCTTGCCGCAGCCGATAGGCCAGGTAATCGGCGCGCAGCCAATTTTCAGCTCATTCTCAACTTCATCCAGCAACTCCATCGGATCGCGGATATCGCGGTCAAGTTTGTTCATAAAGGTGAGGATCGGCGTGTCGCGCAGACGGGTAACTTCCATCAGCTTACGGGTCCGGTCTTCAACGCCTTTCGCCGCGTCAATCACCATCAGACAGCAGTCAACCGCCGTCAGAGTACGGTAGGTATCTTCGGAGAAGTCTTCGTGCCCCGGCGTATCCAGCAGGTTCACCAGGCAGTCGTGGTACGGGAACTGCATCACCGAGGTGGTGATTGAGATCCCACGCTGCTTTTCCATCTCCATCCAGTCGGACTTTGCATGCTGGCTGGAGCCACGGCCTTTTACGGTACCGGCGGTCTGAATCGCCTGTCCGAACAGCAGCACCTTTTCGGTGATGGTGGTCTTACCGGCATCCGGGTGAGAAATAATGGCAAAAGTGCGGCGTTTGGCCACCTCTTGCAGATAAGGAGACAACGTCATAATTAATCTTCTAAGTAAACGCAGCAACGGGCTGCGCATGTGGAATACGAAAAATTGCGGCTATTTTACCCATCAATGGGGGGGAGGCAATCAGTGTTTACACAGGAGCTGCTCCAGTTCGCTTAACGAGGTCACCGTCCAGTCGGGCCGCAGGTCTGCCGGCAGCGTTTGCTGGTGCGCATTCAGCCAGCAGGTGGCAAGCCCGGCATTGACGCCGCCGCGGATATCCGACTCGGCGGTATCGCCGACCATCAATACCCTGTCGCGCGACGGATTACCCGCCTGCGCCAGCGCGTAATCGAAGATGCGCGCATCCGGCTTGGCGACGCCGACTTCTTCAGAAATAATCAGTAAATCAAAGTGATCGCGTAAACCTGTGCGTTCCAGACGAGTCTGCTGCAGCGAGGTAAAACCGTTGGTGATGATGCCCATCCTGACCTTGCCCTGCAGCGCGTTGAGCAGCGAGACCGCCCCCGGCAGCGGGGCACAGATTTCCGCCATCGCATTCATAAACGCGTCGTTGAGCTCACCCGGCTTAACGTTCAAACGTTCCGCCCAGCTGTCAAAGCGCTGGTGCTGCAGCTGCAGCGAGGTGATGACGCCGTTTTGATAATCCACCCACAGCGGCTTATTCACGGCCTGATAGTCCTGAAAATCTTCGGCGGTAAATGTCACGCTGTAGTCGAGAAACATCCGCTGTAAGCCGCTGAAAGAATCAAACGAAAACAACGTTTCATCGGCATCAAAGAAAATCCAGTCCCATTTCATCGTATCACCTTGTCTTACATACTGATTGGCAGAGCCATAATGATGGCGTCTTCGCGCCCGTCGACCGTCGGATAGTAGTTGCGGCGGATGGTCGCTTCGTTAAAACCCACGCTTTCATAGAGCGCAATGGCGGCAGCGTTGGAAGCGCGCACCTCCAGCCACAGCGTGACGACGCCGCGTTTTTCAACTTCATCAATAACATGTTCCAGCAGTTCCCGTCCCAGGCCACGGCGCTGGTATGCCGGGTCGACCGCGATATTAAACAGCGTCGCTTCATCGAGGACTATCTGAGTAATGGCGAACGCCGCCATTTCCCCATCCACTGCCAGTTGGTAATTCAGATAACGTTCACCCTGATTGCTGGCAAAGGTCTGTTCGCTCCACGGAAAAGCGTGGGCGCGTTTTTCGATTTGCCAGGCATTGGATAAATCAGCCGTGCTGAGGGTAGAAATCGTGTTCATGTGCGCAGATTTGTTGCCAGAGCGCCCTGCGAGCGGGCGCGCTGGTCTGAAGTTCATCAAAAGCGGGGGTGGACACCTGGGCGCCCGCCAGCGGCAGCGACGCCTCTGTGCCCAACCGCCAGCTGTTGCAACGGCTGTCCTGCGGCAGCATCGCCACCCGCTCGGGGGTAAGCTGCAGGACCTGATCTGGCGTCACGGCCAGCGCGCGTAATATGTCGCCAATCAGCGGCTCTGTCAGCGACGGCGGGGTTTCTGCCACCATCACCAGACGAATATGTTCAGGAAGCGAGATAGCGATTTCGCCCTGCAACGCCCCCGGTCGGCGCAGCGACCACTGGGTAATGCCCAGCTGCTGTAATTGCCAGTCTCGTCGGGATGTCATAGCGAAACACTCCTGGTAAACAAGCGCGCAATATAGCAAATCCGTCGTATCTGCGCCAACAAACTACTATAATCGGCGCCAGTCTTAATGAAGGAGTGTTTCATGTCCGCTTTTACCCCGGCAAGTGAAGTCTTGCTGCGCCACAGTGATGATTTCGAGTCCGCCCGCGTTCTGTTTGCCGGTGACCTGCAGGATGACCTGCCTGCGCGTCTGGATACCGCGGCCAGCCGCGCTCATACCCAACAGTTCCACCACTGGCAGGTGCTGAACCGTCAGATGGGTGACAACGTCCGTTTTAGCTTAGTGGCCGAGGCCGCCGACGTCGCCGATTGCGACACCCTGATCTACTACTGGCCGAAGAACAAACCCGAGGCGCAGTTCCAGCTGATGAACCTGCTCTCTCTGCTGCCGGTGGGAATCGATATTTTCGTCGTCGGGGAAAACCGTAGCGGCGTTCGCAGCGCAGAGCAAATGCTGGCCGAATATGCCCCGCTGAATAAAATCGACAGCGCCCGTCGCTGTGGCCTCTACCATGGTCGTCTGGAAAAGCAGCCGACCTTCGACGCCGAAGCATTCTGGGGCGAGTATGCGCTGGATAATCTGACGATTAAAACGCTGCCTGGCGTGTTTAGTCGCGACGGTCTGGACGTCGGCAGTCAGCTGCTGCTGTCCACTCTCGAGCCGCATACCAAAGGGAAAGTGCTGGATGTCGGCTGCGGCGCGGGCGTGCTGGCCGCAGTGCTGGCCAGCCATTCGCCGAAGGTGCGTCTGACCCTGTGCGACGTCAGCGCCCCGGCGGTCGAAGCCAGCCGCGCGACGCTTGCCGCTAATGGTTTTGCAGGCGATGTGTTTGCCAGCAACGTCTTTTCGGAGGTCAATGGTCGCTTCGACATGATCATCTCCAACCCACCATTCCATGATGGGCTGCAGACCAGCCTCGAAGCGGCCCAGGCGCTGATCCGCGGCGCGGTTCGCCATCTGAACAGCGGCGGCGAATTGCGCATTGTCGCCAACGCCTTCCTGCCGTATCCCCAGGTACTGGATGAGACATTTGGCTTCCATGAAGTGATCGCCCAAACAGGACGGTTTAAGGTCTATCGCACCATCATGACCCGCCAGGCGAAAAAATAATCGTCTTCTGGCGCCAGCGGCCCACTTGCGGTGCCGCTGGCTCTTCTTCGCGGCAAACCCGACCATTTTTGCAGCAATCGATACAACCTGCATAATTAACTATTGACGTGCCGCCGAAAACCACTAGAATGCGCCTCCGTGGTAACGATACTTTCATAGTGTCGATGGTATGCGAAGGTGGCGGAATTGGTAGACGCGCTAGCTTCAGGTGTTAGTGTCCTTACGGACGTGGGGGTTCAAGTCCCCCCCCTCGCACCATAATCCACAAAGATATTGCTCGCACTGGGCGAAGGTGGCGGAATTGGTAGACGCGCTAGCTTCAGGTGTTAGTGTCCTTACGGACGTGGGGGTTCAAGTCCCCCCCCTCGCACCAACGAGGCAATATCCTAAAGAAAGAATACTGTGCGAAGGTGGCGGAATTGGTAGACGCGCTAGCTTCAGGTGTTAGTGTCCTTACGGACGTGGGGGTTCAAGTCCCCCCCCTCGCACCAATATTCTTCTCTCTTCTGGCATTATCCCCTCAGTTTGACATCCAGAATCATCAGCATTATTCCACCAATCAATGCAACGCAAGATGGCAGCAGGATAAAATGGCGCAGTTGGCGATGCCATATCATCGCCGCGGACATCAGCATGCCCACCGCGACCAGCGCTCGCCACACATCGGCCGATACCCCGGCATACCCGAGAGCGGCAATCAGCACGCCGGGAACCACCACACCCCAACCACTCCCTAATGCTCGCTGCAACATGGCTTCACCTCTCATATCGATAATGATAACCAATATCATATGATAATTTTTATCATTTGTCATTTACCCTGCGCCCGCAGCTTATTCTTTACGTTCGCGGTAATGACATACATTCATGAAGGTGATAAATTAAGCGGATTACCGATATATATTAAATATTTTGCTTATTTTGCAAATAACCTTTTTTTGCACATTGTTATCAGACTCTTCATTTTTGGCTTTCATCATTTTGAAATTTAACGACTAATAATGATTCTTCCGATATGACTGCACAAACCTGGCGAGCACACTACGCACAAAAATATCAATATTCCTTACGGCTTTTTTTACTGCTTAATTTCATTTCCTCCACTCTGTCGCTGGTCAGCCCACTATTTACGGTAGTTCGTTTTACGCTGCCCTGTGCCCTGATCGTGGCCTGCAGCGGGCTGTTGCTGCTCTGGCACTGGAAATGGCCGCAAGCGAAAATAAATATTCCGGCTATCTCATTGTTATTTGGTATGCTCTGGGCATGGCACGTGGTGGCAAAAGCGATGCTATTGACACCGCCACATTTTAACTATCTGGTGATCGCCCTATTAAGCATTCTGTTTATCGGCACCATCGCTTTTTCCAATAATATCACTGCCTTTACCCTTCACTCTTTACCGACTTTCCTTGTCTGCCTGATAATGTCAGAGGGGGAACAATGGTTGCGCATGACCTACTGTTTTGTGCTGCCTATTGCCGGTATTACCCTGCAAAATATTATCCAGAAGCGCAACGATGCCTTCACACAAGGATTAATGGATAAACTGATGCAGGAACGCAACACGCTCAACGATCTCAGTATGCTGGACCCCCTGACCGGTTTGTATAATCGCCGCGGGCTGCAGAACCGCCTCGACACCCTGCTGGCGCTGGACGGCGACAACCACTTTGTGCTGCTCCTCGATATCGATCACTTTAAAGCTTATAACGACCACTATGGCCATATGATGGGCGACCAGGCGCTGATTCGCGTCTCTGCCGCGATCCGCAACGCCGTGCGCTCGCGCGATATTGTCGCTCGCTTTGGTGGGGAAGAGTTTATGGTGCTGCTGACCAACAGCAGCGAGGAAACCGCCTGGCAGGCTGCCGAACGCATTCGTCAGCGGGTCTATGATCTGAAGATCCCGCATATGTTTAATGAAAGTGTCGCCACCAACGTCACCATCAGCATTGGTCTGACGCCGTTAATTGATGACAATATTGAGCAAGCGCTGGAACGAGCTGACGGCGCACTGTATGAGGCCAAAAATAAAGGACGCAATATTATTCTTGCCAGTTAGCTTTACCTTCGCGCGCCGCGGTATCGCGGCGCCGACAAACTCCTTGCCATGCCGCCTGCAAACAACTAATATCAGGAATCATTATCATTTAGATTTGTATCTGGAAATCAAATGGCCTGGCGCTCCCTTTCTCTTAGCGATGAACTTATCTGGCGGGCTCCCTTCCCGACGGCTGAACGTGCGCTGGCGGAGAGTATTCGGGAAAAAATCACTGCCCTGCGCCCTCATCTGCTGGATTTCCTGCGTCTGGATGAACCTGCCCCACCGCATGCGTTAACGCTCGCCGAGTGGTCGCAACCCACCGCGTTACGCTCCCTGCTGGCCACCTGGTCCGATCACATCTACCGTCATCAACCCACGCAGCCGCGTGAACCGAAGCCCCTGCTCTCACTCTGGGCCCAGTGGTATATTGGTCTGCTGGTGCCGCCGCTGATGCTGGCGCTGCTTAATGAACCGCAGGGACTCAGCCTGGCGCCAGAACATTTGCATGTCGAATTTCACGAGAGCGGCCGGGCTGCCTGCTTCTGGATTGACGTGCATAGCGATGCCAGGATAGCAGCGCTTTCATCGCCAGCGCGGATGGATGCCCTGGTGATTCGTACCCTGCAGCCGGTGGTTGAGGCGCTGGAAGCGACGGGCGAGATCAATGGCAAACTTATCTGGAGTAATACCGGCTATCTGATCAACTGGTATTTAGGTGAAATGCGCACGCTGCTGGGCGATGAGCAGGTCGCTGCTCTGCGTCAGCACTGCTTCTTTGAAAAACAGCTCGCCGATGGTCAGGATAACCCGCTGTGGCGAACGGTGGTGCTGCGTGAAGGGCAGTTAGTCCGACGCACCTGCTGCCAGCGCTACCGCCTGCCGGATGTCCAACAGTGCGGCGACTGCACGCTGAAATAACGCCCCCTACCTCTAAAATTAACGGGCGGCCCTTGCCGCCCGTTGCTATTTATGCGGTCTGTTGACTCTCCTGCTCTGCCCGCTCGGCCTCTTCCGCTTCCTGAGCAAGCAGCTGTTTCTCATACACCTTAAAGAACGGGAAGTAGATAATCGCCGACACGCAGGCCAGAACGATCACCAGAACCGCCGCCCGAAAATCCCAGCCCAGCGCCCAGGCGCCGCCAATCGGTGCTGGCGCCGTCCACGGTACCACCGAGATAACGCGGCCAATCAGATCCAGCTTCATTGCTGCCCAGGCCAGCACCGCGTTCACCATTGGCGCCAGCAGGAACGGAATAAAGAACACCGGATTCATGACGATAGGCGTCCCAAAGATAACCGGCTCGTTAATGTTAAACAGGCTTGGCACCACGCTCAGACGGCCAATGGAGCGCAAATGCGCTGAGCGGCTACGCAGATAACAGAACACCAGCCCCATGGTCGCCCCGGAACCACCAACCACTATGAAGAATGTCCAGAACGCCTCCATGAAGATATGCGGCAGAGGCGCCCCCTGGGCCAGCGCCTGCTGGTTCATACCGAGGTTGGTCAGCCAGAACATCTGCAGCATCCCGGAGACAATCGCGGCACCGTGGATCCCGGCAAACCACAGCAGGTGGCCAATAAGCACCGCCAGCAGAATTGCCGGTAGAGAGTCGGCTGCCGAAACCAGCGGTTTGAAGATGGCCATAATGGCCTGCGGGATCAGCATGTCAAAATGGTGCTGGATAAACAGACTCAGCGGATAGAGCGTCAGCACGACCACCAGCACCGGGATCAACAGATCAAACGAGTTTTTGATCATCGGCGGAACCTGATCCGGCAAGCGAATGCCGATATTATGCGCCTTAAGAAAACGCATCATCTCCACGCAGTAGATCGCCACCAGAATGGCGGTAAAGATCCCCGTCCCGCCGAGGCTATCCACCGGTAGCGTACCCTGCGTCTTCGGCGCGGCAACCAACAAAAAGGCCATGATCGACAACATTGCGCACATAAAGGGATCAAGCTGATTGGATTTCTCGTAGTGTTTACCGAGGTTATAAGAGATCGCCGCGCAGATGTAGATCGACATGATCCCCATCGTCATATCAAAGGGGGTCAGAATTCGTCCCTCAAACTCTTTTGCCAGATCCAGCCAGGCGCGGGCAAAACCCCAGGTGGTATCCGGTGAGAAAGGTGGATAAGCAAACACCAGCAGGAACGATCCGACGATCATAAATGGCATCGCTGAGATAAAACCGTCACGGATAGCCATGACGTGACGCTGCGATGAGATCCGCCCTGCTATGGGGCTTATGTAATTTTCTACAAAGCGAAATATCAAATTAAACGCAGCATGGTTAGCAGACATAGTAGCCCTCCTGACAGGCTATTGATACTGGCCCAACAACGATTACCCTGCCGTTACGATGACCTTTTTTGATGCAGCAGGCCGTTGATGGATTACCGGCTATACTGCTCATGACGCAACGATTCATACACGGCTCTTATGTTATAAATAAAGTGAGAAGTGACTGTTCCAGTATTCATCTCTACGCGCCCAACCGCAACCGGTTACAGTAACCGGTTACGGTGAATGTGAAGGAGATCGACAAAATAGAAAGAATCTGGATTGTCCGCGCTGTTATTTACACTCCGCCAGGCTTGTGACAGATTTAACCAGGCTTAAATCAGGAGAATCCAATGAGTCTGCAGTCTGTACGGCAGTTTTTTGCCGAACACGCCCCCGATATCGAAATTATTGAGTTAAATCAGAGTACCGCCACCGTCGCGCTCGCCGCTGCCGCGCACAATGTTGAGCCGGGACAAATCGCCAAAACGCTGTCGCTCAAGATCAAGGATAAGATTGTACTGATCGTCGCCAGGGGCGATGCGCGGCTGGATAACAAAAAGCTGAAAGAGACCTTTGGTGCGAAAGCCAGAATGTTAAGCAGCGATGAGGTGGTGACCTGGACCGGTCATCCGGTAGGCGGCGTGTGCCCTTTTGGTCTGGAAAACCCGCTGGCCGTCTATTGCGACGTCTCGCTCAGGCACTATCAGGAGGTGCTACCCGCAGCGGGAGCCATTCACAGCGCCGTTCGTATTGAACCAGAACGAATGGCGCAGCTCACCGATGCGACATGGGTAGATGTGTGTTTATAGCCGCGTTACGCCACCTGTTTAACGGCGTTGTTCGCGCCATTCACCGGTAAATGCAGCAAGATATCCGCCGCGTTTAATAAACCAATGTCTGAGCGAACGCCGAGCTTGGTCATGGCGTTAAATTTATGCGCGCGGATAGTTTTAATGTTCCGGTTCAGCTGTATCGCAATTTCAGAAAGTGAATATCCCCAGGACATATAGCGAAGAATGGCGTGCTCCGTTGGGCTTAACGGATCGTTGCACGCCTCTCTGTCGCAAAATTGCTCGCTGCCGCTGAGATGATGATTGTCCAGCAGCTGTAACAAACTCTCCTGTAATCCGCGTCGCGGTGCGGATTTATTCAATATGCCATGCAGGCAGGCCGGCATAAGATGGCCGATCAGGTGCATTTCACTTTCATTATTAGCGAGAATAATCGTTTGTACTTCCGGTCGGCCTCGCGCCATTTCATGAAGAAAAAGTAAACTCTCGGCTCTTGATGAACGACTCCCCGAAAGTGAAAAGATAATTGCTGACCAGGGAAATGATGTTTCCACTGCCCTGAGCGTACTGACATTTTTAAAAAAATGAATATGGTATCGGCTATTATCTTCACGACTAAAGATATAGCGCCAGGCCATTTCCGTCATCACACATTTTTCTACGATGGCGACATGGCGGGTTGTGCTATTTTTTTCCATTCCATTTGCTCCCCGTAAGCTGAATTGATATTCAGCTCTTGCATTCCCTGCACGCTGTTGATCCAGGCATACATTTCAGCATTACTTCGCAGTGATAAGCGTCGCATTGCGCTATTTTTCTGCGCACTGATGGTTTTATTACTCTTTTTCAACAGCGCGGCGATCTGATTAATTCCCCATCCCTTTGCCAGAAGACGCAAGACCTTGCGTTCCGAAAGGGTCAGCATCGCCGCAGAGTGGTAGCTTGCGAAATCGCTATCCTCGTCTCCGGTGAACAACGTCCGGCTAATTTGCTCGGCAGCACGACTGCCGGCGCAAATCACCTCAATCAGCCGGTTAACCGGCTCGCTCTCGGAGATCAGCGAGCTTTCAGGGCGAATTAATAGCTCAACGGCCAATGGATAGAGGCTGTCGCTGACCATAAAAACCCAGTGAATATCGCGATACTGGGTCATCAGGGAGTAATAACGCTCGCAAACGGCCCGGGGATGCGCAATCTCGCCGGAGATATCCGCGACGACCAGCACCGCCCGCCGCAGTTGCAAAAGGGTGAGCTCATCATGAGAACGACAAAAGCTGAGTTCGTAGTCAGGGAGATTTTCATTGAAGATAACCTTTAACCCTGACTGCATGACGGGAATTTTACTAATAACGACACCAAATTTACCTTGTCCTGGTAACATAACACCTCCGCTTCCTGTCGAAGTTCCTTCGCCTACCGAAAAACAATTGGCGCTTAACATCACCGCCATATCATTCTTTGAATGAATATAAAAACTATATTCATGGCCTGCGTACACGGTATACGTAACGACCGAACCGTGGTCATACCGTGTAAATATTATTACTGTGTATACTTGCGATTAATATTAACACAGACGCTCCTGCGCTAATAAATTAGAAAAGATAAAACTATCATTTAGCAAAAGTAATTTCAGGCACCAACGTTATAAAGCATTATCTTTGATTGTTTCCCTAAATGCTTTAGGCGACATGCCGCTATAGCGGCGGAAAAAGCGAGAAAAATAGGCGGCATCACTAAACCCTAAGTAATCAGAGAGTTGCGTTACCGTCATGCGGGTGTACTGCAGATTACGTCGCGCTTCAAGCATCAGGCGTTGATGCAATACCCCCAGAGCGCTACAGCCATAAAACTCGCGGCATAAATAATTTAAGTGCGTGACCGACAACCCAATCAGCTTCGCATACTCCGCCAGCGGGAGATGCTGTCGGTAGTGACTCTCAATAAGCCGGGAAAAGTGACGCATCATACTGCGCTTCCGCTCCGCTTTATCTTCCGCGGGCGGTGCGGGGTGGCACTGCCGGTTCAGCCAGACCAGCAGCGTCCCCAGCAGCGAGTACAGCATCATCTCCCGCGCATCATGCTCTTCGCAATACTCCTCGCGAAGCGCGGAAAATAGTGTATGCATACGCCCCCGGGAACGGCCTACCGGCACGCACTGCGGTACGCTAAGCACATCCAGCGGCCGACCGAACTGATTTTCAAACCGGCTCAGCAGCGGCAGCGCCAGAGAGAGCACATACCCCTGCGTCCCGGGCGAAAAATGAAACCCATGAATACAGAGGGCGGGAACCACCTGGATACAGGACGCCGTCATCACCGCGGTGGTACCTTCAATTTCGATCTCTGCCCGGCCCTGATGCAGATACAGGAGCTGGACCATTTCCGCATGCTGATGAACGCGAATATGCCACTCGTACAGACTGCTACGCTGCAAAATTGACTCACAGTGCAACAGGTCCGGCGTTGGCCAGCCGCGCTCTTCGCCATACAGCTTAAATACGGGGACGGCTTGCATGGGCGGCATAATCACTCCTCTTTAGTCAGGTAACGCGTTCCATGGGCAAGCCCACGTAGTTTTCCGCGATGGTGGTCAGCCCGGCACGGGAGCCAAGATAGTAGCGGCGGTCGGCGGCCTGCATTTTGGCGTCGAACGCGTTCTGGTCCGGGAAATCGTGCAGCAGGCGGGTCATAAACCAGCTAAAACGTTCCCCTTTCCAGACCCGATCCAGCGCCAGTTGCGAGTAGGTCGCCAGCAGATCGCTGCGGCCACGATGGTAGTATTCGCGCAGGATCCGCCACAGGTAGTTAACGTCCGATGCCGCCAGGTTTAACCCTTTGGCGCCGGTTGGCGGAACGATATGTGCGGCATCTCCCACCAGAAACAGCCGCCCATACTGCATCGGCTCCACCACGAAACTACGCAGCGGGGCAATGCTCTTCTCAAGTGAGTGACCAGTCACTAACCTGGAGGCCAGGTCCTCCGGCAAGCGGCATTTCAGCTCCTGCCAGAAACGTTCGTCCGACCATGCTTCAACCTTATCGCTCAGCGGAACCTGCAGATAATAGCGGCTGCGCGTAAGTGAGCGCTGACTACACAATACAAACCCCCGCTGATGGTGTGCATAAATAAGCTCCGGATTGACCGGCGGCGTATCCGCCAGCAGACCTAACCAACCGAACGGCCACACGCTCTCGTAGGTTTTGAGAATGTCAGCGGGAATGCTTTGCCGTGACACCCCGTGAAAACCGTCGCAACCGGCGATGAAGTCGCACTCCAGGCGGCAGGTTTCACCTTCGCTGAGGTAGGTGACCGTCGGTCGGTCGCTTTTCGCGTCATGAATAGCCACCTCGCTCACGCCATAGACGATCGGCGCGCCGCTGGCGGCCCGAGCCGCCATCAGGTCGCGGGTCACTTCCGTCTGGCCATAAACCATCACACTCTTGCCGTCAGTCAGCTCGCTCAGTGCGACGGGTACCCGCTGGCCGTCAAACAGAAACTCCACCCCATGATGCACCAGGCCTTCGGCATCCATCCGCTGCGCCACGCCCGCTTCGCGTAGCAGATCGACGGTGCCGCTTTCCAGAATTCCCGCGCGGATGCGCCCCAGCACATACTGTGGCGTTTGACGCTCGAGGATCACGGTATGGATCCCGGCATTGTGCAGCAACTGCCCCAGCAGCAGCCCGGAGGGGCCTGCGCCAATAATCGCGACCTGTGTTTTCATAGGGTTGTCTCACTCTTGCAGGGTTAATTATTTGTATAATTTTTGTTTAATAAAAGTTCTTTCCTGCATTTTTGATAAGTCAGACGGGAAAAAGAAGGGATGAATGGCGACAAAAATTGCACTTTTCACCAAACTGGCAAAAGTGTGGGACGCTTCAAATTCTGCCGCCCCGCCAGCTGGGACATTTTTGCATATTATTTGATCCCGCCCCCCTCAGCCGCTACGGCGCTTCAGGTTAAAGTATCGACAGATAACCAGACGTCGCGGACAGCAGAGGAATTATGCAGGTTGATCGGTCACAGCAGCGGGCAATCACACGATTGTGCATCCAGTGTGGTCTTTTTTTGTTACAGCACGGCGCCGAAAGTGCGCTGGTGGAAGAGCTTTCCACCCGCCTCGGACGGGCGCTGGGAATGGACAGCGTCGAAAGCGCCATCTCGTCTAATGCCATCGTGCTGACCACCATTAAAGATGGCGAATGTCTCACCTCAACGCGTAAAAATGTCGACCGCGGCATCAATATGCATGTGGTGACGGAAGTGCAGCATATTGTGATCCTCGCCGAACATAAGCTGCTGGACTATCGCGACGTCGAGAAGCGCTTTGCACAGATCGTTCCCTTGCGTTATCCGCGCTGGCTGCTGGTCATCATGGTGGGGCTCTCCTGCGCCTGTTTCTGCAAACTGAATAACGGCGGCTGGGACGGCGCGCTGGTCAGCTTCTGCGCCAGTACGGTAGCCATGTACATTCGTCAGGTGCTGACTCACCGGTCCATGCATCCGCAGATCAACTTCTGCATCACCGCCTTTGTCGCCACCACCATCTCCGGGCTGCTGCTGCGCCTCCCGGCCTTTGCCAGCACGCCAACCATTGCCATGGCCGCCAGCGTTCTGTTGCTGGTTCCGGGTTTTCCTTTGATCAACGCCGTCGCCGATATGTTTAAAGGGCATATTAATACGGGGCTCGCCCGCTGGGCGATCGCCAGCCTGTTAACCCTTGCCACCTGCATTGGCGTGGTGATGGCGATGACCGTATGGGGGCTGCGCGGATGGGCATAATCTCGTTTATTTTCGCACTGGCGGAAGACATGCTGCTGGCGGCTATCCCCGCCGTCGGTTTTGCCATGGTCTTTAATGTCCCCCAGCGCGCCTTGCGCTGGTGCGCGCTGCTGGGGGCGATCGGCCACGGCTCGCGCATGGTCATGATGAGCGCCGGTTTTAACATTGAATGGGCCACCTTTCTCGCCGCTCTGCTGGTGGGCAGCATCGGCATTCAGTGGTCACGCTGGTATCTGGCGCATCCGAAGATTTTTACCGTCGCCGCCGTGATCCCGATGTTTCCCGGCATCTCGGCCTATACCGCGATGATCTCCGCGGTAAAGATCAGCCATTTTGGCTATTCTGAAGAGATGATGATTTTGCTGCTGAGCAATTTTTTAAAGGCGTCGTCTATTGTGGGCGCCCTTTCTATTGGCCTGTCGATACCCGGTCTGTGGCTGTATCGCAAGCGCCCTCGCGTCTGACCCCGGCGTCGCGGTACAGCCGCGACGCTCCTTCCGCGATGGGCTCTGTGCTACTATGTGCAGATCACCCCACTCTTTGCAGTTCAGAGTTGAGATAGAGTTATGTCTTCGCGAATTTTAACCTCCCATTTTAGCGGCCTGGAAGAGTTCCTCCAGCAGCACGCGACGCTGCTGGCGAAATCGACTGACGGCACCGTTGCCGTTTTTGCCAATAACGCGCCGGCATTCTATGCGCTGACGCCAGCGCGGCTGGCGCAGTTGCTGGAGCTGGAAGCCCGGCTGGCGCGCCCCGGCAGCGACATCGCGCTTGACCCGCAGTTTTTCGAGGAGCCCGCCGCGGCGCCGGTTGCGGTGCCTATGGGCAAATTTGCCATGTACGCGGACTGGCAGCCGGACGCCGATTTTCAGCGCCTGGCCGCGCTGTGGGGCATTGCCCTGAGCCAGCCAGTCACGCCGGAAGAGCTGGCCGCCTTCGTCGCTTACTGGCAGGCGGAAGGTAAAGTGTTTCACCACGTGCAGTGGCAGCAGAAGCTGGCGCGCAGCGTGCAAATCAGCCGCACCAGCAACGGCGGACAGCCGAAGCGCGATGTGAACAGCGTGAGCGAACCCGACAGTCATATTCCACGAGGTTTCCGAGGATGAGCATGAAAAACGTGGGCGACCTGATGAAGCGTCTGCAGAAAATGATGCCGGCCCATATCGAACCGGCGTTTAAAACCGGCGAAGAGCTGCTGGCCTGGCAAAAAGAGCAAGGCCGGCTGCGTTCCGAAGCGCTGGAGCGGGAGAACCGCGCGATGAAAATGCAGCGCACCTTCAACCGCTCAGGGATCCGCCCGCTGCATCAGAACTGTTCCTTTGATAACTACCGCGTCGAGTGCGAAGGACAGATGAA
The DNA here is from genome assembly GCF_002810515.1 of Klebsiella sp. D-Nf1. Lineage (NCBI taxonomy): Bacteria > Pseudomonadati > Pseudomonadota > Gammaproteobacteria > Enterobacterales > Enterobacteriaceae > Klebsiella > Klebsiella sp. D-Nf1. The sequence goes on along the minus strand of NZ_PIOK01000008.1, from coordinate 77,486 downwards.
CGCCCTCGCCCGCGCACGTCAGTATGTGGAAGAGTTCGATGGCAATATCGCCAGCTTTATCTTCTCCGGCAAACCTGGCACCGGCAAAAACCACCTGGCGGCAGCCATCTGCAACGAGCTGCTGCTGCGCGGGAAGTCGGTCTTAATCATCACCGTGGCCGATATTATGTCGGCGATGAAAGATACCTTTGGCAACCGGGAAACGAGCGAAGAGCAGTTGCTGAGCGACCTCAGCAAAGTCGACCTGTTGGTGATTGATGAAATTGGTATGCAGACGGAGTCTCGCTATGAGAAGGTCATTATCAATCAGATAGTTGACCGTCGTTCTTCATCCAAACGGCCTACCGGGATGCTCACCAACAGCAATATGGAAGAGATGAACAAGCTGCTCGGCGAGCGGGTAATGGACCGTATGCGGCTGGGGAACAGCCTGTGGGTTATCTTCAACTGGGAAAGTTACCGACACCGCGTCACTGGCAAGGAGTATTAAGAGATTTCCGGACGACGACGGCGTTATACTAAAGCGATTATTCAGTCACGCTTATGAGTCCGTCTATGAAATCGTTTAAAAATGGCTTACTTGCCGCGCTTGCCACCAGTGCATTTACCCTCGCCGGCGCCCACGCTGCCTCCTGGCAGGATTCTCTTAACAGCGCCGCCAGCCAGCTTAGCGGCAGCAGCACCCAGGCCGGCAGCGGCGGCATGTCCGTCTCCTCGCTAACCAGCCTGCTCAGCGGCAGCAACCAGTCTCTGACCGCCAGCAGCATGAATAATGCGGCCGGGATCCTGTCATATTGCGCGCAACAGAAGCTGGCCTCCGTGACCAGCGCCGATAACGTCAAAAACCAGGTACTGGATAAACTGGGACTCAGCACGCCGGAAAAACAGAAACAAGACACCAACTACCTCGATGGCCTGCAGGGCTTGCTCAACAGTAATAACGGCCAGCAGCTGGACCTGAATACGCTTGGCAACAGCTCGCTGGCGAAGCAGGTGAAAACCAAAGCCTGCGATCTGGTCTTAAAACAAGGCGTTAACTTCCTCTCCTGATACGTACTGCTAATGCCGCGTTTGTCGCCTTCGCGACGGCAGCGCGGCCTGAAACGGTTTTTTTACCCTTTTTCCCTCTCCGCTTCCCCGCCACACCCGATGCGACACCGATCAAAAAAGGCAACATCTAAACCAATTCTGAATAACTGCACAGTTTCATGACGCTAGAATTGCAGCAAGATGGCGCTGCAATTACAGTGTGGCGTGAAAAGTAATCTGTTCTGCCAGCCGACAACTGGCGCTAATGAGGATGAGCTGTGTCAGAGTTGTTATCCATCGCCTTATTTTTAGCTTCGGTGGTGCTTTATGCCTGGAAAGCGGGTCGTAACACCTGGTGGTTTGCCGCCACGCTCACGGTGTTAGGTCTGTTCGTGGTGCTGAACATCACCCTCTACGCCAGCGACTATTTTACCGGCGACGGCATCAACGACGCGGTGCTCTATACCCTGACCAACAGCCTGACTGGCGCCGGGATCGGCAAATACATTCTGCCGGGCGTCGGGGTGGGCGTCGCGCTGGTTGCCGTCTTTGGCGCGCTGGGCTGGGTGCTGCGCCGCCGTCGGCATCATCCTCATCACGTCGGTTACAGCCTGGCGGCGCTGCTGCTGGCGCTGGCCTCCGTTGATGCCAGCCCGGCCTTCCATCAGATCAGCGAGCTGGTGAAATCGCAGTCACGGGAAGGTGACCCGGACTTTGCCGCATACTACAAAGAGCCGTCGAAGCGTATCGACAATCCACAGCTGAACCTGGTCTATATCTATGGCGAAAGCCTCGAGCGTACCTATTTTGATAACGACGCCTTTCCTAACCTCACCCCTGAGCTCGGCAAAATAAAAGATCAGGGCCTCGATTTCAGCAATACCATGCAGCTCCCGGGGACGGATTACACCATCGCCGGTATGGTCGCCTCGCAGTGCGGCATTCCGCTGTTCGCGCCGTTTGAAGGCAACGCCTCGGCCTCGGTCTCCAGCTTCTTCCCGCAGAATATCTGCCTTGGCGATATCCTGAAAAACTCCGGCTATGAAAACTACTTTGTGCAGGGAGCCAACCTGCGCTTTGCCGGCAAAGACGTGTTTCTCAAATCCCACGGCTTCGATCACCTGTACGGGGCGGAAGAGCTCAAAACTACGGTAGCGGATCCCGCCTATCGCAACGACTGGGGTTTCTATGACGACACCGTGCTCGATGAGACGTGGAAAAAATTCGAAGAGCTGTCGCGCTCCGGTAAACGCTTCTCACTGTTCGCCCTGACGGTGGATACTCACCACCCCGACGGCTTTATCTCGCGCACCTGCGAGCGTAAACGCTATGACGTGGACGGTAAGAAAAACCTCTCCTTCAGCGCCGTTAGCTGCAGCCAGGAACATATCGCCGCGCTGATCGAGAAGATCAAAGCCTCACCCTATTTCAAAAACACGGTCATCGTGGTCTCTTCCGATCACCTGGCCATGAAAAACAGCGCCTGGGATTATCTCAACAAGCACGATCGCAGCAATCTGTTCTTCGTGTTGCGCGGCGATCAACCGCAGCAGGAGACGCTGGCGGTGAAACGCAACACCATGGATAACGGCGCGACGGTGCTGGATATTCTCGGCGGCGATAACTTTATCGGCCTCGGGCGCAGCAGCCTCTCCGGCCAGTCGCTCTCCGGTATTTTCTTGAATATGAAAGAGAAAGTGCTGGCCTGGAAACCGGACGTGATCCGCCTGTGGAACTTCCCGAAAGAGATGAAAAACTTCACTATCGACTCGCAGAAGAACATGATCGCTTTCTCCGGCAGCCATTTCCGTTTGCCGCTGCTGCTGCGGGTATCGGACCAGCGCGTTGAACCGCTGCCGGAGAGCGAATACTCCGCGCCGTTGCGCTTCCAGCTGGCCGATTTCGCGCCGCGGGACAATTTCGTGTGGGTCGATCGCTGCTATAAAATGGGGCAACTGTGGTCGCCTGAGCTGGCGCTCTCCACCGACTGGTGCGTCTCGCAGGGGCAGTTGGGCGGTGAGCAGAAGGTCCAGCACGTCGATAAGCCGCAGTGGCAAGGCAAAACCGCTTTCAGGGACACCCTTATCGATATGGAGCGCTATAAGGGGAACGTCGAGACGCTAAAAGTCGTCGACAACGATATTCGCTACAAGGCCGACAGCTTCGTGTTTAACGTCGCCGGCGCCCCGGAAGAGGTCAAGCAGTTCAGCGGCATTTCGCGTCCCGAGTCCTGGGGTCGGTGGTCCAACGCCCAGCTGGGCAGCGACGTGAAGATTGAATATAAAGAGCCGCTACCGGAAAAATTTGATCTGGTGATCACCGCCAAAGCCTACGGCCCAAACGCCAATAAGCCGATCCCGGTGCGGGTGGGAGACAGTGAGCAAGTGCTTACACTGGCCAATGACGTAACCACTACGACGCTGCATTTCGACAACCCGTCGCACAGCAACACCCTGACCATCACTCCGCCGGACCCGCAGTCCACCAACGAGGGGAATATCCTTGGTCACTCCCCACGTCAGTTGGGGATCGGCATGGTGGAGATCAAAGTGGTGAAAAGCGAAGGCTAAAATCATCCTGCCCGGCGGGTTTGCGCGCCGGGCAACGGTTGCCGTGGCAGAGCGTTAACCCTACAGCGGCTGTAGTTCATCAGCCGAAAGCCCTGTGATTTTCTGTACCATCTCTTTGTCGAGGCCATTTTGTAACATACTGCCGGCAATACGCAGCGCCTCGCGCCGGCTTCCTTCCTGCAAGCCCTCCTGGTGCCCTTCTTCCCGGCCTTCTAGTCGACCTTCTTGACGACCTTCTTGCCGACCTTCCTGCTTAAGCTTTTGCGCGATAGACATCAGTGTCTCCTCATACTGTGGCAGACGGCGGGCCAGCCGGCGGAGAAACACGCCCGGCTCGGCCGTATTACCGTACTGCAGCATATAGTGAAACAGTATTCTCAACTGCCGACGGTTAGTGTATCCCAGCATCACAACGGCCGCCAACGACTCCGTTATGCCGCTGAGATCGCGCTGGCGAATATGTTTTTGCATCAGCTCCAGCAAGGCGACTCGCCGATGTTGCACGATGTCATCATCTGGCATCACCGTAACGTCGATCAACGGAAACGGACAGCCATACAGCGTCTTCGCCAGCTGCGGGTCGGCAAACTCATCCAGCCAGTTGAGGGAAAAGGGGTATGGACTGGTCACACCGTGATAAAAAAGCATCGGCACCACCAACGGCAGCGTTTTGTGTCCGGCATCCAGGTGGCGCTGCATCGCGGCAATCGCATAGCGCATCAGGCGAAACGCCATATGGTTATCCGGCGAGCTCTGATGCTCTATCACCACGTAAACATACCCCGCACCGCAGGTGGTTTGTACCGACCAGAGGACGTCCGAATACCAGGCGCGCAGATCCTCATCGATAAAGCTCGCCGATTGCAGTCTCAGGGTCGCGAAATCGCACCGCTGGCGGATCGCTTCTGGAAGGTAGAGGGTGAGGAAATCATTCGCCGTCTCCGGGTGGCGAAGAAATCGTTTAAAGACCGCATCGTGCGGCGTCGAGGTCATCCGTTTTTTCATGGCCATCCGCTTGCCTGAAAGAGAAGGAAAGCCGGACTCTACCACCGGTTTTTGCCCGGTGGGGTTTGACGATAATTTTCTGGGAAGCGCCTCGGAGAATAGCATGGCGGCCAGCCCGGCTGGCCGCCATCAACAGCCCCGTTACAGCCGCGCCATAGCCTCCCGCATCCCCGCGCTCAAAATCATTTCCAGATAGCGCGTGACCTGGTCGGCAAGGCCGGGAATGGCCGTCAGATCCTCACCCCAGTGCGCTGCATCCTGCAGGACGTCCGTGACCAGTTCATGCAGTGGGCTGCCGTTCGCCACCTGAGCCCATCCTTCGGCAAAACGGGTTAGCCAGACGTCATCATCCTGCAGCGGATACACCTGTCCGTCGCGTTGGCCGCGATAGAAGGCGATAAGCGCCGCCAGGGCAAACGTTAGCCGCGGCGGGATCGCGCCGTGCTGGCGGATAGTCGTCAGCAGCTGCGGCAGGATCCGGGTGCGGAACTTAGTCATGCCATTCAGGGCGATGGAGAGCAATTGATGGCGAATATAGGGATTAAGAAAGCGCCCGGTGACCGCATCGGCAAACTGACGAAGCTCCTCGGCCGGTAAATCGAGCGCCGGGATAATCTCTTCATCAATCGTCTGCTGTACATAATGGCGAATGGCTTCGTCCTGCATCGCTTCACCAACGGTATTCACCCCGCACAGCCATGCTACCGGCACCAGCGCGGTATGCGCACCGTTAAGAATGGCAACCTTGCGCGCTTTATAGGGCCGGATATTCTCTACGATGCGGATATTAAGCGGGTAGCGATCCAGCCGCAGCGTTTCCGCCAGCGCCTGCGGACCCTGAATGACGAATAACCAAAAGTATTCGGCGGTATCAAGGAAAGCATCATGGTAGCCCAGCTCCGCCTCCAGCTTTTCCGCATCCTCACGCGGATAGCCGGTGACGATGCGGTCAACCAGCGTCGAACAAAATGTATTGGCGGTCTCAACCCAGTCGCGAAAAGCCGCAGGCAGTTGCCACTCTTTGGCGTAGCGTAGCACCAGCGCCTTCAGCGCTTCGCCGTTGTAGTCGATCAGCTCGCAGGGGATAATCGTCCACCCCTTATCCACTGCGCCGTTGAAATGGCGGAACCGTTCGAGCAGCAGCTGGGCCAGTTTCGCCGGGAAGCTAACCGGCGGCTTATCGTCAGGCCGGTCTCCGGCGTGATAGCTGATGCCCGCTTCGGTGGTGTTTGAAAATACGAACGCGATCGCCGGATTTCGAGCCAGCGCCAGATAGCCGGCAAAATCCTGCCAGGGATTGATCTCGTTATTAACGGAGCGAATAATCCGCGCCTCGCTCACCGCCTCGCCGCGTTCGTCCAGTCCGCGGATCACCGTGGTGTAGAGTCCATCCTGGGTATTGAGCGACGGCGGAAACGCGGTGTTGATCGGGCGAACGATGGTCACGCCTGCCGCCAGATCGGTTTGCGCGTTCAGCAGATCCAACTGCCAGTCGATAAACGCCCGCAGAAAGTTGCCCTCGCCGAACTGAATCGCGCGCGTCGGGTACTGCGGCCCGGGAAAATCTTGTCTGTTTAACGATTTCATAAGATTACCTGCTAAAAATGAATGACGCCTTTGATCAGCTGGCGATTATTAATCACTTCGCTTTCGTAAATGTCCGCCAGCGACCTGAAATCGTAACGGTGGGTCAGCATCATCCTGGCGGTGATTTTCCCCTCGGCCATCAGCCGCCCGACTTTGGCAAAGTCCTCTTCCGTCGCATTACGACTGCCCATCATCGTCGTCTCTTTCTTATGAAATTCCGGGTCAGAGAACTGCAGTTCCCCCTTAAACAGACCAACAAAAATAATGCTGCCGCCGTGACGGATTAAATTAACGGTGTTATTCATCGCATACTGATTTCCGGTGGCGTCGATCACTTTTTGCGCCAGGGAACCGCCGAAGGCTGCGCACAGCTGTTCGATAAACTGCGGGTCGGAAGGGTCGAGCGTTGTCAGACCAAGGTGCTGCGCCACATGATCGCGCCGCGCCGGGCTGGTATCCGCCACCACCACCTGCGCGCCGTCAGCCTTAGCGATCGCCGCCGCCCCAAGGCCGATGGGGCCCGCGCCAACCACCAGCACCTGCTCCCCTGCCCGGATAGCGGCGCGGCGCACCGCGTGGGCGCTGATGGCGAAGGGTTCAATTAGCGCTGCGGCTTCCGGCTCGACGTCATCCACCACCAGCAGATTTTTGACCGGCACGCAGAGATACTCGCTAAACCCGCCGTCGCGATGCACGCCGATCACCGAAATCTTCTCGCAGCAGTTTGTCCGGCCGCTCAGGCAGGCCGGACACTGGCGGCAGGCGACATAGGGAATCACAGCAACCTGTTGGCCGCTCTTCAAATTAAGAATATTTTTACCCAGCCCAATTATCTCACCGCATATTTCATGTCCAAGAACGCGCGGATAGCTAAAAAAAGGTTGGTTGCCGCCCCATGCGTGAATATCCGTGCCACAAATCCCCACCGTTTTTATTTTAATGAGCACTTCATCGTCACCGGGAATGGGAATCTGGCGTTTTTCCCAGTGTAGTTTTTTAGGTTCCTGACACACTAAAGTATTCATCGACGTCATAATAATTGCCTCCGTATTTGTTGGCTTAGATATCAATGAAAAATAGAAAAAGAGTGAAAGTCATTGCAAAATCTGTGAAATGTCGCGCACAAAACTGTTTTAAATCCGGCTTTAATGGATAAAAAAGGAAAACGTTATGAGTCGCTCACAAAACCTACGTCACAATGTTATTAACCAGGTCATCAACGATATGGCGCGTGGCTTTATCCCCTCGCCGCTACCCTCGCAAAGCGCACTGGCGGAGATGTATAACATCAGCCGTACCACGGTGCGCCATATCCTTTGCCACTTATGCGAGCGCGGCGTCTTGAGCCAGGTCAATCACGACTACCAGATCCTTCGTCAGCCAGAAGTACAGGACGGCTTCGATGGTTCCAGCGCCTCGCTGACCGAACAAAACCGTCTCTTTGAACAAGCGTTTTTCACCATGATTAACCAGCGTCAGCTACGCGCCGGGGAGCGGTTCTCCGAACTGCAACTGGCGCGTGCCGCGGGCGTCAGCCCGGTCGTGGTCAGAGAATTTTTACTGAAATTCAGCCGCTACAACTTGATTGAAAGCGAAAAACGCGGCCAGTGGAACATGAAGAAATTTGAGCAATCCTGGGCCGAACAACTGTTCGAATTGCGGGAAATGCTGGAAACCCACGCACTTCAACATTTTCTTAATCTGCCGGACAGCGATGCCCGCTGGCTGCAGGCCAAAACCCTGCTCGAGCGCCACCGCACCCTGCGGGACAGCATCGGCAACAGCTTTCGTATGTTCTCCCAGCTCGATCGTGATTTTCATTCGCTGCTGCTTTCCGCTGCTGATAATATATTTTTTAATCAATCACTTGAAATTATTTCCGTGATCTTTCACTTCCACTATCAGTGGGATGAAAGCGACCTTAAACAGCGCAATATCATCGCCATTGATGAACATATGACGATCCTGAGCGCACTCATCTGTCGCAGCGATCTGGATGCCAACCTGGCGCTACGTAACCACCTGAACTCCGCGAAGCAATCCATGATTAACTCTCTCAAGCAAAATGAATCGCTGGCGCATTAAGTACCGATTAAAAACAGAAAATGATTAGCAACAGCACAAATCCAAAAACGTAATCCGGCGCCCTCAAAAAGGTTATTTATGCTGAAAACAAGTCGACTTACTTTACTGTGAAACAGGTGGGTGATGTTTAAACACTTCGTTGTCACTTGACATTCAAACATAATAATCAGGAGTCAGGCGTGGAATCACAAAATATAACCATAGACCCGCAGACCGACTTTAAAAAGGGGGAAGCGGAAACCCTTTCAGCGCCCTTAGAAAATACACTACAACGTAGTTCTCGTATTAAAAAGATTCAAACAACGGCAATGATTCTGTTATTTCTGGCGGCGGTGATTAACTACCTCGACCGAAGTTCATTGTCCGTTGCGAACTTAACGATTCGCGAGGAGTTAGGGCTTACCGCCACTGAAATCGGGGCGCTGTTATCGGTTTTCTCTCTGGCCTATGGCATTGCGCAACTGCCCTGCGGGCCGCTGCTGGATCGCAAAGGTCCACGCATCATGCTGGGGCTGGGCATGTTTTTTTGGTCGCTATTTCAGGCGGTCTCCGGGATGGTGCACAGCTTTACCCAGTTTGTCCTGGTGCGTATCGGCATGGGGATCGGCGAAGCGCCGATGAACCCGTGCGGCGTCAAGGTGATCAACGACTGGTTTAATATTAAAGAGCGCGGTCGCCCAATGGGCTTCTTTAACGCCGCCTCGACGATTGGCGTGGCGATCAGCCCGCCGATCCTTGCCGCGATGATGCTGATGATGGGCTGGCGCTGGATGTTTATTACCATCGGCGTACTGGGGATCTTTGTCGCTATCGGCTGGTATATGCTTTATCGCAACCGGGAGGATATCCCCCTCACCGCCGATGAGCAGGCCTACCTTAATGCCGGAAGCGTCAACGTGCGCCGTGACCCGCTGAGCTTTGCCGAATGGCGCAGTCTGTTTAAAAACAAAACCATGTGGGGAATGATGTTCGGCTTCAGCGGCATCAACTATACCGCGTGGCTATATCTGGCATGGCTGCCGGGTTACCTGCAAACGGCGTATAACCTCGATCTGAAAAGTACCGGGTTTATGGCCGCCATTCCTTTCCTGTTTGGTGCCGCCGGTATGCTGATCAATGGCTACGTCACCGACTGGCTGGTCAAAGGCGGCATGGCCCCGATCAAAAGCCGCAAGATCTGCATTATTGCCGGGATGTTCTGCTCCGCGGCGTTTACGCTGATCGTGCCCCATGCCACCACCTCAATCGCGGCGGTGCTGTTAATCGGTATGGCGTTGTTCTGTATTCATTTTGCCGGAACGTCCTGCTGGGGATTGATCCACGTCGCCGTAGCATCAAGAATGACGGCTTCCGTCGGCAGTATTCAGAATTTCGCCAGCTTTATCTGCGCTTCATTCGCACCGGTGGTGACCGGATTTATTGTCGATACCACCCATTCCTTCCAGCTGGCACTGGTTATATGCGGCTGTGTGACCGCTCTCGGCGCACTGGCCTACATTTTCCTGGTTCGCCAGCCGATTAGTGACCCGCGTAACGACTGAATCTTAACGCCCTGCTGACCGCAGGGCATTCATCGTTGCGCTCATTTCATACTGCTGCAGCGATAGCGGCGCATATCCCGCCGCGGCAAACAGCGGCGTAAACGTTTCCGGGATCGTCACCGAAGTACCCACACCCGGGAACTGCTGCGCCAGCGTCACCAGTAGCTCACGCGCCAGCCCCTGACGGCGGGCGGCGGGCTCCACCCACAGAAACTGCAATACAGGCCGCGAGCCCGCCGTCGTTAGTACCGCGAAGGCGCGCTGTTCCAGCGTCACGACCTGACAGGGCAGGGTGGCGAAGGTGAGCGGATCCAGCAGCCAGGGGAGCTGACTATTACTCTCGTCAATGGCGCGCCGTAGCAGGGCCAGGGTGGGATAAAGCTGTAATACACCCGCTACCGGAACCAGAGGTTCATTGCTCAGGTAACCGCAGAGCCCATAGCGTCGCGTAAAGCCCAGCGCCTGATATAGCGCGACAGCCGCGTGGTTATCGCGGATCACTTCCAGGGATACCGTCTCGATCCCCTGCTGTTGCAGGCGCATTAGCAGCTCTTGCATCAGTTCCCGGCCCAGGCCTTTGCCGCGCCAGGCCGGGCGCAGGGCAAAGGCGGCCAGGCGAGCGGCGCTTCCCCGGCGCGCGACAATCGCGATCGCCGCCGGTTCATCTCCGGCCAGCCAGACGCGGGAATCGATCAGGCTCATCCCCTCGGCGCTAAAACGCTGTACAAATCCCTCTACCGACTGGGTAACAGGCACCAGATAGGCTTCAAAACAGGCATTGAGAATATCCGTTAACTGCACGCTGCTGAACTGCGTGGCGGGAACGGCGGTCAGCTCCATACTTTTCTCCCGAGGGCTGCTATGCTGAGGTGATGAAAACTAACACTATAACTGCCGGTGCCGTATTACGCCTGACTCAGGAGAGCGATATCGCCCTTCTGCCCGCCATTGAACGTTCTGCCGCCCAGGCATTTCGCCAGATCCCCTCTCTCGCCTGGCTGGCGGACAGCGAGGTGATTAGCGTTGCGCGTCATCATGATTATCTGGAAACAGAGCATAGCCTGCTGGCGGTAGCCGCCGGGCAACCGATTGGCTTTATTCTGACCGAACCGCTCGACGATGCCTTATTTATCGTCGAAATCGCCGTCCACGAGGATTGGCAGCATCAGGGCATCGGCCGGATGCTGCTGAAGCAGGTTATCGAGGGCGCACGGCAGATGGGCTACCCAGCGGTAACCCTCACCACCTTCCGCGAGGTGCCGTGGAATGCGCCGTTTTATACCCGTCTGGGATTCACCATGCTCGATGAGCTGACCCTGCCTGCCGGGCTGGCGGCAAAAAGGGAACAGGAGACCCGACACGGCCTGCCGCCCGAGTCGCGCTGCGCCATGCGCCTGTCGCTCTGATGGTCGGCCCGCCGCGCTCCGCGCTTTACTATGGCCGCAAGGCGCAAATCTCATCATGCAATGAACGACTGATAGTGACCCCCTGCCGTTCACTCTGCTGACGGCAGGCGAAACGCCGCTCGCCAGGCAGCCGCGCCCCTTGCTCCTGCATCCCCTTGAACAGCGTTTCGGCGCGCGCCAGCTGCTCTTGTGCCTGCGCGCCGAGAAAACGCTGCGGATCCAGCGCCAGGATCAGCTCGCCGCCGTAGGGGAGACCGCCCGCGCCGTTATCCCACGCCAGCGATTCGGCGCTGGTCATATCGCCGATAAGCGGCCCGGCCAACAGCTCGACCATTGCCGCCAGCGCCGAGCCCTTATGCCCGCCAAAGGTTAACATCGCGCCGTTCAGCACCTCCGCGGCATCGGTCGTTGGCTGTCCCTGACTGTCGATTCCCCAGCCTTCCGGTAGCGCTTTGCCGGCACGCTGATGCAGCTGGATCTCACCGCGCGCCGCGGCGCTGGTCGCCATATCAACAATAAACGGCGGTTTGTCCCGCCGCGGCCAGCCAAAAGCGATAGGATTGGTGCCGAACAGCGGACGGGTGCCGCCCGCCGGGGCGACCCAGGCGTGGCTTGGCGTACAGGCCAGCCCCACCAGCCCTGCCTCGGTCAACGGCTCAATATCGGCAAACAGCGCGGAAAAATGGACGCAGCGGTTAATTGCCAGCGCCGCAATACCGCTGTGCCGCGCTTTCTCCAGCAGCAGTGGTAGCGCTCGCTCGTAGGCCAGCAGCGAAAAAGCGCCCCCGGCATCCGCCCGCACAATCGCCGGCGCCTGGTCGTGGATATGCGGCTCGGCATCAGGCGATACCTTACCTTTACGCAAGGTATCGACAATACCCAACAGCCGCCACAGGCCGTGGGAAGCGCAGCCGTCGCGCTCCCCGGCGGCCACATTACGGGCAATGGCCGCCGCGTGGTCGGCGCTAAATCCATTGGCGCTGAGCATTTCCAGCGCCAGGTCATAAGCTTCAGGTAACGAAAGGGTTACCGACTCCATCGTGCTCTCCTTACTCTTCTTCATCTCCGCTAAAATTAGCCTGCGGCAGGCAGCTGCGCGCGCCCCAGTAGTAAATCCCCAACGACATCGCCGCCACCAGCACCGTATCCCAGGGGTGACCGATAACATTAAGCCCGCCGAAGCTGCCCAGCCAGGAAAAGAGGATAATCAACGCATAAAACACGATCAGCCACAGCGACGATTTCACCTGCTGCGCCAGGCTCACGGTATGTTCCGGCACCTTACCTTTGCACATCACATAGACGACAAACATCACGATTTGCAGCCCCAACAGCCACGAGAGCGTATTCCAGCCGGACCAGTAGACAATCAGCGCCGAGATCATAAACGATACCGGGCCGATGATGCCGAAGGCGCGCACGCGGAACGGCCGTGGCAGATCCGGCGCGTTGCGGCGCAGCCCGGCGGCGGTCACCGGGGCGATGGCGTAGCTCAGCACCAGGGCAGCCGACACCACGCTAATGAGCTGTTCCCAGGAGGGGAACGGCAGCGTCCAGAAAATCGACAGTCCAAAAGTCAGCCATAGCGCCGGGCGCGGAATACCGGACTCTTTATCAATATGGGTAAAGGCTTTAAAGAAGGTACCCGCCTTCGCCCAGCCGTAGATCACCCGCGGCGTCGCGTTCATATAGATATTGCCGGTGCCGCTCGGGGAGATGATCGCATCGCTTATCACCATAAAGGCCAGCCAGCCCATCCCGAGGGTAATGGCAATATCGCGATACGGCAGCGAGAACTGTTTGCTCACCTCGGCCCAACCGCCGTTCAGCATTTCGGTGGGGATACTGCCGAGAAACGCAATCTGCAGCAGCACATAGATAATTGTCGACAGCACCACCGATAAAATCAGCGCGATCGGAATGGTTCGCTGCGGCTTTTGCACTTCGCTGGCCACCGAGATAATCGGCGTCAGCCCAAGATAGGCAAAGATAATCCCGCCTGCGCTAATTGCCGCTTCCACCCCGGACATGCCAAACGGCGCAATTCCCTGCGCGTGCAGGTTCTCCGGTTTAAAGAAGGTGAATAGCGTCACCACCACCAGCAGCGGCACCAAAAACTTGAGCACGCTGATGAAGTTGTTTGAACGGGCGAAGGTCTTGACGCTGTAGTAGTTAAGCGCAAAGAAGAAACAGAGTAGCAAGAACTGCACCACCCACCCCAGCAGCGTCGGCGAGCTGGAGCCCGGCTGGGTCAGCGCCGGAAACCAGGCGGCGGCATATTGCCGGGCGGCGACGATTTCAATCGAGATCAGGCTGGAGAACGCAATCAGGGTGATGAACCCCAGCAGATAGCCCATCAGCTCACCGTGGGAAAAGACCGGGTAGCGAATGATACCGCCGGCGCGCGGCAGCGCCGCCCCCAGCTCGCAGTAGACAATCCCCAGCAGCAATACCGCAAAACCGCCAATTACCCACGAGGCGATCCCGGCCGGACCGGCAATGGAGGCCACGTGGCTGGCGGCGAATAACCATCCGGAGCCGAAAATCGCTCCCAGGCCGATAAACGTGAGATCGGTTAGGGTCAGCTGTTTTTTAAACTTACCCGACTCTGCAACGCGGGTTTGACTGTTATGCGTAGAGTGAATGGTCATGGTGATGCCCTTGCGTCAATGAGAGGAGGAAATCGCTTCCCGGGTCCACTGGCCGTTGACCAGGCGCAGCAGGTTCAAAGGGTTCGCATCCTGCAGCGCCGGCGGTAACAGGGCGGCGGGCGCGTTCTGCAGACAGACCGGGCGCAGAAAGCGTTCAATCGCCCGGCTGCCGACCGAGGTCCCGCGTGCGTCGGTGGTCGCCGGCCACGGACCGCCGTGGACCATCGCATCGCACACTTCCACGCCGGTGGGATAACCGTTAAACAGCACCCGTCCGGCCTTTTCGCAAAGCAGCGGTAGCAGGCTCGCCGCCAGCGGGCCATCATCCGCCTCGGCGTGCAGCGTCGCGGTGAGCTGCCCCTGCAGCGCTTTCACCACCGCCTGCAGTTGGGCCGCGTCGTCCACTTCCACCAGTAGCGACAGCGGGCCGAAAACTTCGGTCTGCAGCAGCGTATCCTGCGCCAGCAGATCCTCGACCTGAGCCTGCCACAGCAGGGTCTGCGCCTGCCCGGCGCCGGCAGCGATGCCGCTCGCCAGCTTCTCGATACGCGGGTGCGCCGCCAGTGCCGCCACGCCCTGGCGGTAGTGCTGAAGGGTCGGCGCATTGAGCAACACCTGCGGCGAAGAGCCCGCTATCGCCGCGCACAGCGCCGACTTAAAGCGTTCCAGCCCGGCGCCGCGCAGCGCCAGAATCAGCCCCGGACGGGTACAGAACTGCCCGCCGCCGAGGGTAAATGACGCCACCAGCTCATTCGCCAGCGCTTCGGCCCGGGTCTGCAGCGCCTGCGGCAGAATAATCAATGGGTTAATCGCCGACATTTCAGCAAACAGCGGGATCGGCTGCGGGCGCTGCTGCGCCAACTGATACAGCGCCTTACCGCCGGCCAGCGAACCGGTAAAGCCAACGGCCTGAATCGCCGGATGACGGACCAATTCGGCGCCGATATCGGTCCCAAAAATCATATTGAATACGCCGCCGGGTAAACCGCACCGCGCCACCGCCCTGACGATCGCCTCGGCGGTCAGCTCGGCGGTGGCCATATGGCCCGGATGGGCCTTCACCACCACCGGGCAGCCAGCCGCCAGCGCCGAGGCGGTATCGCCGCCAGCGGTGGAAAAGGCCAACGGAAAGTTGCTGGCGCCAAACACCGCCACCGGCCCTAACGCCTGCTGATACTGGCGCAGGTCCGGGCGCGGCAGCGGCTGACGGTCGGCTAAGGCGGTATCAATACGGGCGGCGAAGGTATCGCCGCGCTGGATCACGCCAGCAAACATCCGCAACTGGCCGCTGGTGCGCGCCCGTTCACCCTGCAGCCGCGCCTGCGGCAGCGCGGTCTCCTGCCCAGCGATAGCAAAAAACGCCTCACCCAGCGCATCCAGTTCATCAGCAATGGCGTTGAGAAAGTGCGCCCGCTGCTGCGGCGTGGTTTGTGAATAAACAGCAAAGGCCTGCTGCGCGGCTTCTGCGGCCTGTGCGGCTTCCCCGCGGGAAGCCGGATAAAAGCGGTGGCCGGTGGCTTCGCCGTCCACCGCCCGCAGGCTCAATAGCGTCGCCTCACCGCTGGCAATACGGCGTCCGGCGATAAACTGCCGTCCCGCCATGGTCTGAGATGCATTCATATTGACTCCTGTGCTCAGAGGCCGACATCCGGCAGCGTCGGACGAGTGGCCAGCGCCTGTTCAACGATCGCCACCACCTGCTGGCGCGTTTCGCCTTCCAGCGCCAGACGCGGCGGACGGGTAATGGCGCTGCCGCGACCCAGCAATTCTTCACACAGCTTGATGCACTGCACCAGATCCGGACGCGCATCGAGATGCAGCAGCGGCATGAACCAGCGGTACAGCGCCATCGCCTCTTCGTAACGCTGCTGGCGGGCGAGGCGGAATAGTGTTTCCCCTTCGCGCGGGAAGGCATTGGACATTCCGGAGATCCAGCCTTCCGCGCCGACGGCGATGCTTTCCACCACCACGTCATCCAGCCCGGCAAACAGTACGAAGCGGTCGCCAACGGTGTTACGCAGGTCGATAAAGCGGCGGGTATCGCCGGAGGAGTCTTTAAAGCAGACGATGTTGTCGCAGTCGGTCAGGGTGGCGAGAATGTCCGGCGTCACGTCGTTTTTGTAAATCGGCGGGTTGTTGTAGACCATAATCGGCAGGTCGGTAGCGCTCGCCACGCTGCGGAAGTGGGCCGCGGTTTCATGCGGTTTTGAGGAGTAGACCAGCGCCGGCATCACCATGATCCCGTCGACGCCGACGCGCTCCGCCTCTTTCGCCATTTTCTGGGCGAAGGCGGTGGTGAACTCGGCCACCCCGGCGATGACCGGAATTTTGCCGCCCGCGGCATCCTTCGCCACCTCGATAATCTGCAGTTTTTCATCGGTGCTCAGCGAGGTGTTTTCACCTACGCTGCCGCACACCACCAGCCCGGAAACGCCATCTTTGACCAGGTTTTTCATCACCGCGTGAGTGGCGTCTAAATCGAGGGTGAAATCGCTACGAAACTGCGTGCTGACCGCCGGGAATACGCCGCTCCAGTGAATCGCTTTTTTGCTCATGCTCAGTTCCTTGTCGTCATTTTGTTAAGTCGAAGTGAATGAATGGTGAATATTCACTGACAGATTGACGTGTCGCGGAACCGGCGGCTTGTCGGTTTTCCCTCAATACGATGACGAAATTAGCACAGTCGACAAAAGTGTGAGCCAGCGTTTATCCGAGCAGCGTGAGGCGAAAATCACGCGGCGTCGAGCCGGTCATCGCCTTGAACTGGCGGCTGAAAGCGCTGTGATCGGTATACCCGCACTGCAGGGCGATATCGGTAATCGGCGTATCGCCAGCCAGCAGTTCGGTGGCTTTTTCCAGGCGCACTTTGTGGATCATTTGCCGCGGGGTGAGATGAAAGATCCGTTTGCAGTAGCGTTCGATCTGCGCAATCGACATCCCGCTTAAGGCGGTTAACTCTTCCATGGCGATCGGCCGGTGATAGTGGCGGCGGATATGATCGTCGACGATCGCCAGCCGCTGCCACGCCGGATGGCGGGCGTGGGCCTCCTGCAGATCGTGAGAGATCCCGGCCATGCCGATCACCTGGCCGCTGATATCGCGCAGCGCCAGTTTCTGCGTCAGACACCAGCCGCGCTCGCGGCCATTGTAGAGATGCATTTCCAGCTGATCGCGCAGGGTCACCCCTTCCCGCAACACCCGAAGATCCTGTTCGGTGTAGCCCTGACCCAGCGCGGAAGGAAAGACATCGGCGGAGGTTTTGCCCAGCAGCGAGGAGACGCTTTTGAAACCACAGCGGCGGGCCAGCGTCAGGTTCGTCAGCAGATACCGCGCCTGACGATCTTTGATAAAAAAGACCACATTAGGAATGGCATTGAGCAGGGGCGCAATCAGCGCCAGCGCATTCAGCAGCGCTGGCATATTTTCCGGCCGCTGGCGCGCCAGCCCTTCGCAGATCTGGCTCAACTCATCGACGGCCAGCTCAGGTTGGTTAACCGCGCGCGGCGGCGCCGCATCAGAAACACCGATCATAAGGCCTCCTCATGTAAGTGACCGGAGGATATTTATTCACTTTCTGTTAACACCTCAAGCAGCAACCCTCGGTTTTGCGATCCTGGATCCGCTTTACGCCTTCCCCTGATTTATCCACTGGCGCAATGGTCACTTTCGGTTTACCACAGCATTAAGCAAATGATTAATAAGAAATAACTATGAAAAATTGAAAAATACCGTGCTGATTACTGTGCAGATTTCGTCATTTTCTCTGACGAAAGCGCTCAAGCAGGCCGGGGAAGGTTGCGCCAGCATGATGAAACATGTTGTTAACTTCCGGAGAGTCTGATGATCGCGCCACGCCCCCCTGTTACGCTGAGAGCTATTGATTCACATACCGGCGGCGAACCGACCCGCCTGATCGTTGACGGCTTCCCCGACCTCGGCGGCGGCAACATGGAGGAGCGCCGCGACCGCTTTGCCCGCGACTTCGACCAGTGGCGTCAGGCGGCCATTCTCGAACCGCGCGGCAATGACGTACTGGTCGGCGCGCTGCTGTGCAAACCGGTCTCGGCGGCGGCTACCGCTGGCGTGATTTTCTTCAACAACGCCGGTTTTCTGAATATGTGCGGTCACGGCACCATCGGGCTTATCGCCTCGCTGGCCTGGCTTGGGCGTATCCAGCCCGGCGTACATCTGATTGAAACCCCGGTCGGCGACGTAAGCGCCACGTTGCACGACGATGGCAGCGTATCGGTGCAAAACGTCCCGGCCCGCCGCTGGAAAAAACAGATCCGCGTTGAGACCGCGCTGGGTCCCGTCATCGGCGATATTGCCTGGGGGGGTAACTGGTTTTTTCTGATTAACGACCACCCGTTCGCCATTACCCCCGAACAGATTCCACAGCTCACCGACTACGCCTGGGCGGTACGCGAGGGGCTGGAAGCGGCGGGGATCCGCGGCGATGACGGCGGCATTATCGACCATATCGAGCTGTTCGCCGCTGACGATGCCGCCGACAGCCGCAGCTTCGTACTCTGTCCGGGAAAGGCCTGGGATCGCTCGCCGTGCGGTACCGGCACCAGCGCCAAGCTGGCCTGCCTGGCGCAGGATGGCAAGCTGCAGCCAGGAGAAATCTGGCGTCAGGCCAGCATCATCGGCAGCCAGTTTACCGCCAGCTACCAGCGCACCGCTGAAGGCATCATTCCAACGATCCGCGGCGAAGCCTGGGTATGCGGCGATAACCAGTTGATCCTCAACCCTGACGATCCCTTCTGCTGGGGGATCGCACCGTGAAGCAGTGCGATGTCATCGTGATCGGCGCCGGGATCATCGGCGCCGCCTGCGCGTGGCAGCTGGCGAAGCGGGGGCAGAGCGTGACGCTTATCGATAACGGTCAGCCAGGCGCGACGGCGGCCGGTATGGGCCATCTGGTGTGCATGGATGATGACCCCGCCGAGCTTGCCTTGTCGGCGTGGTCGCTGGAACGCTGGCGCGCTATCACGCCGCGAATGCCCGACCATTGCGCCTGGCGCGGCTGCGGCACGCTGTGGCTGGCGGAAAGCGAAGAAGAGATGGCCGTCGCGGGCGAAAAACAGCGGCGGATGGCCAGCTATCAGGTACCCAGCGAACGCCAGACCCCTCAGCAGATCGCCGGGCGCGAGCCGCTGCTGCGCGGCGGGCTGGCGGGCGGCCTGTGGGTGCCAGGCGATGGTATCGTCTACGCGCCAAACGTCGCCCGCTGGCTGATGGCCGATGCCGGAAACCATCTCACCTGCCTGCACGACAGCGCCCAGGCGATTGAAGAGCCGCAGGTGCTGCTCGCCAGCGGCAAACGACTCCAGGCGCGGGCAATCGTGGTGGCCTGCGGACTTGAAGCCAACGCGCTGTTAGCGGAAAACTGGCTGCGACCGAAAAAGGGCCAGCTGGCGATTACCGATCGCTACCGGCCGCGGGTGCATCATCAGCTGGTTGAGCTGGGTTACGGCGCCAGCGCCCACGGCGGCGGCACCTCAGTGGCGTTTAACCTTCAGCCGCGGCCGACCGGCCAGCTGCTGATTGGCTCGTCGCGTCAGTTTGATAACCGCGAGCGGCTGCTGGATCTGCCCTTACTGGGGCAGATGCTCGACCGCGCCCGCCATTTTGTGCCGGCGCTGGCGACGCTGAATATCATCCGCTGCTGGAGCGGCCTGCGCGCCGCCTCGCAGGATGGCAACCCGCTGATCGGCCCGCATCCCACGCGCCGTGGCGTATGGCTGGCGCTGGGCCATGAAGGGCTGGGCGTCACCACCGCCCCGGCCACGGCTGAACTGCTGGCGGCGCAGATCCTCGATGAACGCTGCCCATTGGCGCCAGACGCCTGGCTCCCGGCCCGTTTGTGTCAACAGGAGGCGATCGCATGAAGACCACTCTCACTATCACCATTGATGGCGAAGCGCTGACGGTGCCGGAAGGCATTAGCGTGGCGGCGGCGCTGGCGTTGACCGGCGATCCCACCACCCGCCAGGCGGTCAAGGGCGACTCACGCGCGCCGTTTTGCGGCATGGGTGTCTGCCAGGAGTGCCGGGTCACCGTCGATGGCCTACGGGTGCTGGCCTGCCAGACCCTGTGCCGGTCCGATATGCAAATAGAAAGGAGCCGCGATGAACACGCTGCGCTGTGACATTTTAATCCTCGGCGCCGGCCCCGCCGGCATGGCGGCCGCGCTCTCCGCCGCCGCCTGCGATAAACAGGTGATTATTCTCGACGATAACCCCGCCCCTGGCGGGCAAATCTGGCGTGCCGGTCCGCAGGCGACGCTGCCCGTCCTGGCCCGGCGCTACCGCGACGCCATCGCCGCGTCTGCCGCCATCCGGGTGGTGAACGGCGCGCGGCTGATTGCCCGTCCCTCCGCGCACAGCGTGCTGTTTGAAACCGTCGACGGCGCTGGCGTGGTTTACTGGCAAAAACTGATCCTCTGCTGCGGCGCGCGCGAGCTGTCGCTGCCCTTTCCCGGCTGGACCTTACCCGGCGTAACCGGCGCGGGCGGCTTGCAGGCGCAAATCAAACAGGGCCTGTCGCTGAAAGGAGAAAAGGTGGTGATTGCCGGCAGTGGTCCGCTGCTGCTGGCGGTGGCGGATACGGTGAACAAGGCCGGAGGCGACGTAACTAATATCATTGAGCAAGCGCCGCTCCCGGCGCTGCTGCGCTTCGCCAGCGGGCTGTGGCGCTGGCCGCAGAAGCTGCGACAGTTAGCGACGCTGGCTCCGAAAGGCTATCTGAGCGGCGCGCAGGCGATCCGCGCTCACGGCACAACGCGGCTGGAAGCCGTGACGTTGCGCCAGCGCGGCGTTGAGCGAACTATCGCCTGCGATCGGCTGGCTATCGGCTACGGGCTGGTGCCCAATATCGAGACGGGGCTGCTGTTTGGCTGCGCCACGGCACAGGAGGCGATCCAGGTTAACCGCTGGCAGCAAACCAGCATCGCGGATATCTACGCCGCCGGCGAGTGCACCGGTTTCGGTGGTAGCGAGCTGGCGCAGGCGGAGGGCGAAATCGCCGGGTATGCCGCCGCCGGGGCCAGCCAGCAAGCGCAGGCGTTATTTATCCGTCGCGCCCGCTGGCAGCGCTTCGCCGCGGCCATTAACCGTACCTTCCGGCTGGCGGAATCTTTGAAAAACGCGGCGACGCCGGAGAGCCTGCTCTGCCGCTGCGAAGATGTACGCTGCGGCGATGTGGCGGCCGCCGGAGGCTGGCCGCAGGCCAAACTGACCCAGCGCTGCGGAATGGGCGCCTGTCAGGGGCGCACCTGCGCCGCCAGCGCCCGCTGGTTGTATGGCTGGCCGCTGCCGCAGCCAAGAGAACCGCTGGCTCCCGCCCGCACGGAAACGCTTATTGCCCTCGCCAGGTTGAGCGCCGAGCCGTAACCGCTACTCTTCTTCATCACCGCGCCCGGCAGGGACGCCAAGCGCAATAAACTCCTCCAGCAGCGAGGTCAGTTGCTGCAGCTTTTCCGTGGTGAACTGGGCCTCCAGCAGGCGATAGGTTTCTTCCACTTCGGCCTGGGCGCTTTCATACAGTGCGGTTCCGGCAGGCGTCAGCGAGACGTACAGCTTGCGCTGATCGTTAACCGGCTTTAAGCGCAGCACCAGCCCATCCCGCTCCATGCGCGTCAGAATCCCGGTCAGGCTGGGGCGCAGGATACAGGCGCGAAAGGCCAGATCGTGAAAGTCCATCGACGGACGTTCGGCGAGAATTCGCACGATCCGCCACTGCTGTTCGGTGAGATTGTGCCGTTTGACGATCGGCCGAAAGTAGGCCATCGCCGCCTCACGCGCCTGCAACAAGGCAATGGTTAATGAATCATGCATAGTATCCCCTCTACAGCCTCATCCAAAACTTATTAACAACTTAACAATTAGCTTTAATCCTGCCATGTACAACCGGTTTCTGCACCTGAAAAGTACCAGCCTTTTCCTGAAAAATATTCAACTTATTGATTAAAAACGAATAAGTAATTGAAGTGTAAATATTGTGTTAATCAGATCACAAAACATTCACTTCCAGTTGCTAAACCTGGCCGCAAAGCATAAAAGATGATCATTAACATATTAATGAAATCCCTTCGAATCCGAAATGAGTTCCAGAGGAGTGGTGAATGAAAGGTACCATCTTCGCCGTTGCGCTCAATCATCGCAGCCAGCTCGACGCCTGGCGCGAAGCGTTTCAACAGGCCCCCTACAAGACCCCGCCGAAAACCGCGGTCTGGTTTATCAAGCCGCGCAATACCGTGATTGGCGATGGCGAGTCGATCCCCTATCCGCAGGGCGAAACCGTACAAAGCGGCGCCACCGTGGCGCTGATTGTCGGCAAAACCGCACGTAAAGTGGCGGCGGAACAGGCGGCGAACTATATCGCCGGCTACGCGCTGGCTAACGACGTGAGCCTGCCGGAAGAGAGTTTTTATCGCCCGGCGATCAAGGCGAAGTGCCGCGATGGCTTCTGCCCCGTCGGCGCGCTGTCGGCGGTGCGCAACGTCGATAACCTGACCATCATCACCGAAATCAACGGCCGCGAGGCGGATAGCTGGCATACCGGCGATCTGCAGCGTAACGCCGCGCAGCTGCTGAGCGCCTTAAGCGAGTTCGCTACCCTCAATCCTGGCGACGCGATCCTCATCGGTACGCCCCACTCCCGCGTCACGCTGCGCCCCGGCGACCGCGTACGTATTCTCGCCGACGGTTTCCCGGCGCTGGAAAATCCGGTTGTCGCAGAAGGAGAGCTGGCATGAAACAGGCACGCATTGAATGGCAGGGACGAGTACGCGACGTGCTGGTCGATGAACGCGATCAGGTTCACCTGGACGATGGCACGGTGTTAAAAGAAGGCGAATTCCGCTGGTTGCCGCCTGCTGACGGCACGCTGTTCGCGCTGGGGCTGAACTACGCCGACCACGCCAGCGAGCTGGAGTTTAAGCCGCCAACCGAGCCGTTGGTGTTCATCAAAGCGCCGAACACCTTTATTGGCCACCAGCAGCAGTCGGTACGCCCGGATAACGTCGAATACATGCACTACGAAGCTGAACTGGTGGTGGTGATCGGCAAAACCGCCCGCCGCGTCAGCGAAGCCGAGGCCATGGACTATGTCACTGGCTATACCGTCTGCAACGACTACGCGATCCGCGACTATCTGGAAAACTACTACCGCCCGAACCTGCGGGTGAAAAGCCGCGACACCCTGACGCCGATCGGCCCGTGGATCGTCGCCAAAGAGGCGATCCCGGACCCGCATAATCTGGCTCTGCGCACCTGGGTCAACGGCGAACTGCGCCAGCAGGGTACCACCGCCGATCTGATTTTCAGCATCCCGTTTCTCATCGCTTATTTAAGCGAGTTTATGACCCTGCAACCGGGCGACATGATCGCCACCGGCACGCCGAAAGGGCTGTCCGATGTGGTGCCGGGCGACGAAGTGATCGTCGAAGTCGAGGGCGTGGGCCGCCTGGTCAACCATATCATCAGCCAGCAAGCGTATGAGGAGACACTGTCATGAAAAAGATTAACCATTGGATCAACGGTAAAAACGTTGCCGGCGCAGACTATTTTCATACCACCAACCCGGCCACCGGCGAGGTACTGGCTGAAGTCGCCTCCGGCGGTGAAGCCGAGGTCCACCAGGCAGTAGCGGCGGCAAAAGAGGCCTTTCCGAAGTGGGCTAACCTGCCGATGAAAGAGCGCGCGCGCCTGATGCGCCGCCTGGGGGATCTGATCGATCAGAATGTCCCGGAGATCGCGGCGATGGAAACCGCCGATACCGGCCTGCCTATCCACCAGACCAAAAACGTGCTGATCCCGCGGGCGTCGCATAACTTCGAATTTTTCGCCGAAGTGTGCCAGCAGATGAACGGCAAGACCTATCCGGTCGACGACAAGATGCTCAACTATACCCTCGTGCAGCCGGTTGGCGTGTGCGCGCTGGTGTCGCCGTGGAACGTGCCGTTTATGACCGCCACCTGGAAGGTCGCGCCGTGTCTCGCACTGGGGAATACCGCGGTGCTGAAAATGTCCGAACTGTCGCCGCTGACCGCCGATCGCCTGGGCGAGCTGGTGCTGGAAGCTGGGATCCCGGCAGGTGTGCTCAACGTGGTGCAAGGCTATGGTGCTACCGCGGGCGATGCGCTGGTGCGCCATCATGATATTCGCGCCGTTTCCTTTACCGGCGGCACCGCCACCGGACGCAACATCATGAAAAACGCCGGCCTGAAAAAATACTCCATGGAGCTCGGCGGAAAGTCGCCGGTGCTGATTTTTGAAGACGCCGATATTGAGCGCGCCCTCGACGCCGCGCTGTTCACCATTTTCTCGATCAACGGCGAACGCTGCACCGCCGGTTCGCGCATTTTCATTCAGCAGAGTATTTATCCGGAGTTCGTCAAGCGCTTCGCCGAGCGCGCCAACCGCCTGCGCGTCGGTGACCCGACCGATCCGAATACCCAGGTCGGCGCGCTGATTAGCAAGCCACACTGGGAGAAAGTGTCCGGCTACATTCGCCTCGGCATCGAAGAGGGGGCCACCCTGCTGGCCGGTGGCCCGGATAAACCGTCCGACCTGCCGGCGCATCTGAAATCCGGCAACTTCCTGCGCCCGACGGTGCTGGCGGATGTCGATAACCGCATGCGCGTCGCCCAGGAAGAGATTTTTGGCCCGGTCGCCTGCCTGCTGCCGTTCAAAGACGAAGCGGAAGGATTGCGTCTGGCCAACGATGTGGAATACGGCCTGGCGTCGTATATCTGGACCCAGGACGTCAGCAAAGTGCTGCGTCTGGCCCGCGGTATTGAAGCCGGGATGGTGTTCGTCAACACCCAGAACGTGCGCGACCTGCGTCAGCCGTTCGGCGGCGTGAAGGCCTCCGGCACCGGCCGCGAAGGCGGCGAGTACAGCTTTGAAGTGTTCGCCGAAATGAAAAACGTCTGCATCTCGATGGGCGACCATCCGATCCCGAAATGGGGAGTCTGATATGGGTAAGTTAGCGTTAGCAGCAAAAATCACTCACGTGCCGTCGATGTATCTGTCTGAGCTGCCGGGGAAAAACCACGGCTGCCGCCAGGGCGCTATCGACGGGCATAAAGAAATTGGCAAGCGTTGCCGTGAAATGGGCGTCGACACCATCATCGTGTTCGACACCCACTGGCTGGTCAACAGCGCCTATCACATCAACTGCGCTGACCATTTCCAGGGCGTCTACACCAGTAACGAACTGCCGCATTTTATTCGCGACATGACCTACGACTACGACGGCAACCCGGAGCTGGGCCAGCTTATCGCCGACGAGGCCGTGAAGCTCGGGGTGCGCGCCAAAGCACACAATATTCCGAGCCTGAAGCTGGAGTACGGCACCCTGGTGCCGATGCGCTACATGAACAGCGATAAGCACTTCAAGGTGGTGTCCATTTCCGCCTTCTGTACCGTCCACGATTTTGCCGACAGCCG
Organism: Klebsiella sp. D-Nf1; assembly: GCF_002810515.1. Lineage (NCBI taxonomy): Bacteria > Pseudomonadati > Pseudomonadota > Gammaproteobacteria > Enterobacterales > Enterobacteriaceae > Klebsiella > Klebsiella sp. D-Nf1. The sequence goes on along the minus strand of NZ_PIOK01000008.1, from coordinate 52,153 downwards.
CAGGCTGGGCGAAGCCATTCTCACCGCTATCGAGAAATATGATGGCACCGTGGCGGTGCTGGCCAGCGGTTCGCTGTCGCACCGCTTTATCGACGACCAGCGTGCCGAAGAAGGCATGAACAGCTATACCCGCGAGTTTGACCATCAAATGGATGAGCGGGTGGTGAAGCTGTGGCGGGAGGGCAAATTCAAAGAGTTCTGCACCATGCTGCCGGAGTACGCCGACTACTGCTATGGCGAAGGCAACATGCACGACACGGTGATGCTGCTTGGCCTGCTGGGCTGGGATAAATACGACGGCAAGGTGGAGTTTATCACCGAGCTATTCGCCAGCTCCGGCACCGGCCAGGTCAACGCCGTGTTCCCGCTGCCGGCGCAGGCGTAAGGAGGCCCCATGCCGCATTTTATCGCCGAGTGTACCGACAACATCCGCGAGCAGGCCGATCTGCCTGGGCTGTTTGCCAAAGTCAACGAGGCGCTGGCCGCCACCGGTATCTTCCCGATCGGCGGTATTCGCAGCCGCGCCCACTGGCTGGATACCTGGCAGATGGCCGACGGCAAGCAGGATTACGCCTTCGTGCATATGACCCTGAAAATCGGCGCCGGGCGCAGCCTGGAGAGCCGTCAGGACGTGGGAGATATGCTGTTTGCGCTGATCAAAGCCCATTTTGCCGCGCTGATGGAGAGCCGCTATCTGGCGCTGTCGTTCGCCATGGAAGAGCTGGATCCGACGCTGAACTACAAACAGAACAACGTGCACGCGTTATTTAAATAACGTGCAAATTGCCCGGTGGCGCTGCGCTTACCGGGCCTACAGCAGGTAGCCCGGCCGAGCAACGCGACGCCGGGGTTTGCTCCGGGCCGCCCCGGGGTCGGCGTAAACGCCTCGCCCGGGCTACTCGATTGTGCACATTTCCGGTAATGCCACAGGAATCACTATGCTCGATAAACAGACCCGAACCCTGATCGCCCAGCGGCTGAACCAGGCCGAAAAACAGCGTGAACAGATCCGTGCGATCTCGCTGGATTATCCGTCGATCACCATTGAGGACGCCTACGCCGTCCAGCGCGAGTGGGTCGACATGAAGATCGCCGAAGGCCGCGTACTCAAAGGTCATAAGATCGGCCTGACCTCTAAAGCGATGCAGGCCAGTTCGCAGATCAGCGAGCCGGACTACGGCGCACTGCTCGACGATATGTTCTTCCACGACGGCAGCGATATTCCCACCGACCGCTTTATCGTTCCGCGTATCGAAGTCGAGCTGGCCTTCGTGCTGGCCAAACCGCTGCGCGGCCCGAACTGTACGCTGTTTGATGTCTACAACGCCACCGACTACGTTATCCCGGCGCTGGAGCTTATCGACGCGCGTTGCCACAACATCGACCCGGAAACCCAGCGTCCGCGCAAAGTGTTCGACACCATCTCCGATAACGCCGCCAACGCCGGGGTGATCCTCGGCGGCCGACCGATTAAACCGGACGAGCTCGACCTGCGCTGGATCTCCGCCCTGCTGTATCGCAACGGCGTGATTGAAGAGACCGGCGTCGCCGCGGGCGTACTCAATCATCCGGCGAACGGCGTGGCCTGGCTGGCCAACAAACTGGCGCCGTATGACGTCCAGCTCGAAGCCGGGCAGATTATCCTCGGCGGCTCCTTCACCCGCCCGGTTCCGGCGCGCAAGGGCGATACCTTCCACGTCGACTACGGCAACATGGGCGCCATCAGCTGCCGCTTTGTTTGAGGAGAGCAAGATGAACAACGCTTTTAAAGCGGCAATCAAGGCCGGGCGTCCGCAAATCGGCCTGTGGCTGGGGCTGACCAGCAGCTACAGCGCCGAACTGCTGGCCGGCGCCGGCTTCGACTGGCTGCTGATCGACGGCGAACACGCGCCCAACAACGTGCAAACGGTGCTGACCCAGCTCCAGGCCATTGCGCCCTACCCCAGCCAGCCGGTGGTGCGTCCGTCGTGGAACGATCCGGTGCAGATCAAACAGCTGCTGGATGTCGGCGCGCAAACCCTGCTGGTGCCGATGGTGCAGAATGCCGAAGAAGCGCGGCTGGCGGTCAGAGCCACCCGCTACCCGCCAGCCGGCATCCGCGGCGTCGGCAGCGCGCTGGCCCGCGCCTCACGCTGGAATCGCGTCCCGGATTATATCCACCGGGCCAATGACGCCATGTGCGTACTGGTACAGATTGAGACCCGCGAAGCGCTGAAAAATCTGCCGCAGATCCTCGATGTCGACGGGGTGGATGGCGTGTTTATCGGCCCGGCGGATCTCAGCGCTGATATGGGCCACGGCGGCAACCCACAGCACCCGGAAGTGCAGGCCGCCATTGAAGATGCCATCCAGCAAATCCGCCAGGCCGGAAAGGCGCCGGGGATCCTGATGGCCAATGAACAGCTGGCGAAACGCTATCTGGAGCTTGGCGCGCTGTTCGTCGCCGTCGGCGTCGATACCACCCTGCTGGCTCGCGGCGCAGAAGCGCTGGCGGCGCGGTTTGGCGCGGAAAAAACCGCCCTGGGTTCGTCAGGCGTCTACTAACGCCGAGTGACGCTACGCTCATCCGGCCCGGAGCAGCAGCGAATCGCAGGCCCGGTAAGCGCAGCACTACCGGGCAACCCGCAGTACCCTACAAAATTCCCATTAGAGGAAAATAATAATGAGCGATACATCACCTGCCATCCCGGAAAAGTTCGATCCGGCGAATCAGCACAAACAGCTGACGGCGCAGCAGCAGTCGGTTATCAACAAGCTCTTCCGCCGTCTGATCGTGTTTTTATTCGTCCTGTTTATCTTTTCGTTTTTAGACAGGATCAACATTGGCTTTGCCGGATTAACCATGGGGCAGGATCTGGGCCTCAACGCCACCATGTTTGGCCTGGCCACCACCCTGTTTTACGCCACTTACGTCATTTTTGGCATTCCCAGCAACGTGATGCTCAGCATCGTCGGCGCGCGACGCTGGATCGCCACCATCATGGTGCTGTGGGGCATCGCCTCTACCGCCACCATGTTCGCCACCGGACCAAACAGTCTTTATATCCTGCGCATGCTGGTGGGGATCACCGAGGCCGGTTTCCTGCCGGGTATCCTGCTGTACCTGACCTACTGGTTCCCGGCATTTTTCCGCGCCCGCGCCAACGCGTTGTTTATGATTGCGATGCCGGTGACCACCGCGCTGGGGTCGATCGTCTCCGGCTATATCTTGTCCCTCGACGGTCTGCTGAACCTGCACGGCTGGCAGTGGCTGTTCCTGCTGGAAGGCTTCCCGTCGGTGCTGCTCGGCATTATGGTCTGGTTCTGGCTCGATGATTCACCGTCGAAGGCCAGGTGGCTGACGGCGGAGGACAAGAAATGTCTGCAGGAGATGATGGATAACGATCGTCTGACCCTGGTGCAGCCAGAAGGGGCCATCAGCCATCATTCCATGCAGCAACGCAGCCTGTGGCGCGAAGTCTTCACCCCGATCGTGCTGATGTACACCCTCGCCTACTTCTGTCTGACCAATACGCTCAGCGCGATCAGCATCTGGACGCCGCAGATCCTCAAAAGCTTTAACGAAAGCAGCAGCAATATCACCATCGGTCTGCTGGCGGCGATCCCGCAAATTTGTACCATTCTCGGGATGATCTACTGGAGCCGCCACTCCGATAAATACCAGGAGCGGAAGCATCACACCGCCCTGCCGTTCCTGTTCGCCGCCGCGGGCTGGCTGCTGGCGTCGGCCACCGATCACAACCTGATCCAGTTGCTCGGGATCGTAATGGCCTCCACCGGATCGTTTAGCGCCATGGCCATCTTCTGGACCACGCCGGATCAGTCCATCAGTCTGCGTGCCCGCGCAATCGGCATCGCGGTGATCAACGCCACCGGCAATATCGGATCGGCGCTCAGTCCCTTTATGATCGGCTGGCTGAAGGATATTACCGGCAGCTTCAGCAGCGGGCTGTGGTTCGTCGCCGCGCTGCTGGTGATTGGCGCGGTGATCATCTGGGCGATTCCGATGAAGGGCTCGCGCCCTCGCGCGACACCGTAAGGAGCCGCTATGTGCCAAAGCCCAATCGCCAATATCGATATCAATAAAGATTACGACGAGAGTCTGGGCACCGAAGAGGTGCACTACCAGTCGTTTTCCCGCATGGCGGCCTTTTTTGGCCGCGACATGCAGGCGCATCGTCACGACCGTTATTTCCAGATGCACTACCTTGATACCGGGCAGATTGAGCTGCAGCTTGATGACCATCGCTATTCGGTGCAGGCGCCGCTGTTTGTGTTAACGCCGCCCTCGGTGCCGCACGCGTTTATTACCGAGTCCGATAGCGATGGCCATGTTTTGACGGTCCATGAGGAGCTGATCTGGCCGCTGCTGGAGGTGCTCTATCCCGGTACACGGGAGACCTTCGGCCTGCCGGGGATCTGTCTGTCGCTGGCAGATAAACCCGACGAGCTGGCGGCGCTGGCCCACTACTGGCAGCTGATCCGCCGCGAATCCACCGCCCAGTTGCCCGGGCGGGAACACACCCTGGCGCTGCTGGCGCAGGCGGTATTTACCCTGCTGCTGCGCAACGCCAGGCTCGACGATCATGCCGCCAGCGGGATGCGCGGCGAGCTGAAGTTATTCCAGCGCTTTAACCAGATGATCGACAGCCACTTTCATCAGCACTGGACGGTACCGGATTACGCCAGGGAGCTGCATCTGACCGAATCACGGTTGACCGATATCTGCCGCCGCTTCGCCAACCGCCCGCCAAAGCGGCTGATATTCGACCGCCAGCTACGCGAGGCAAAGCGGCTGCTGCTGTTCTCCGATAGCGCGGTGAATGAGATTGCCTGGCAGCTGGGGTTTAAAGACCCCGCCTATTTCGCGCGCTTTTTTAGCCGCCAGGTCGGCTGTTCACCCAGTAGCTACCGGGCGCAAAAAGTACCGGTGTCGTAATTCCCCGGTAGCGCTGCGCTTACCGGGGCTACGGTCCACAGGACGGGTCAGCACCGCGCCACCCGCCAAAAGCTGCCGAGATCACAAAATTTAATCCCGCCTGAAAAGTACCCGCCGTTGTCGCAAACGTCCCTTCACGGCAAGCGCAATAACCGCTTCAATTAAACAACAAAAACAAAACATATATTTAACATTATTTTTCCGATAAATACTGAAGAGGCCCCTATGAAACCTGAAGATTTCCGCGCCGACGCGAAACGCCCGTTAACTGGTGAAGAGTATTTAAAAAGCCTGCAGGATGGCCGCGAAATTTATATCTACGGCGAGCGCGTGAAGGATGTCACCACCCACCCGGCCTTCCGTAACGCCGCCGCTTCCGTCGCGCAGCTGTACGATGCGCTGCACAAACCGGAGATGCAGGATTCCCTGTGCTGGGGCACCGATACCGGCAGCGGTGGCTACACCCACAAATTCTTCCGCGTGGCGAAAAGCGCCGACGATCTGCGCCAGCAGCGCGACGCCATCGCCGAGTGGTCGCGCTTAAGCTACGGCTGGATGGGCCGCACCCCGGACTACAAAGCCGCCTTCGGCTGTGCGCTGGGCGCCAACCCGGCATTTTACGGCCAGTTCGAGCAGAACGCCCGCAACTGGTACACCCGCATTCAGGAAACCGGCCTGTACTTTAACCACGCGATCGTCAACCCGCCGATCGACCGCCACAAGCCGGCCGATGAAGTGAAGGACGTCTACATCAAGCTGGAAAAAGAGACCGATGCCGGGATCATCGTCAGCGGCGCGAAAGTGGTCGCCACCAACTCGGCGCTGACCCACTACAACATGATCGGCTTCGGCTCCGCGCAGGTGATGGGTGAAAACCCGGACTTCGCGCTGATGTTCGTCGCGCCGATGGATGCCGAAGGCGTCAAGCTTATCTCCCGCGCCTCCTATGAGATGGTCGCCGGTGCGACCGGCTCCCCGTACGACTATCCGCTTTCCAGCCGTTTCGACGAGAACGACGCGATTCTGGTAATGGATAAAGTGCTGATCCCATGGGAGAACGTGCTGATTTATCGCGACTTTGACCGCTGCCGCCGCTGGACCATGGAAGGCGGTTTCGCCCGCATGTACCCGCTGCAGGCCTGCGTGCGCCTGGCGGTAAAACTGGACTTTATCACTGCCCTGCTGAAGCGTTCTCTGGAATGTACCGGCACCCTCGAATTCCGCGGCGTGCAGGCCGACCTCGGCGAAGTAGTCGCATGGCGCAACATGTTCTGGGCGTTAAGCGATTCCATGTGCTCGGAAGCGACGCCGTGGGTCAATGGCGCATGGCTGCCGGATCACGCCGCGCTGCAGACCTATCGCGTGATGGCCCCGATGGCCTACGCCAAGATCAAGAACATCATCGAGCGTAACGTCACCAGCGGCCTGATTTATCTGCCCTCCAGCGCCCGCGATCTGAACAACCCGCAGATCGACCAGTATCTGGCGAAGTACGTGCGCGGCTCCAACGGTATGGATCACGTTGAACGCATCAAGATCCTCAAACTGATGTGGGACGCGATCGGCAGCGAATTCGGCGGCCGCCATGAACTGTATGAGATCAACTACTCCGGTAGCCAGGATGAAATCCGCCTGCAGTGTCTGCGCCAGGCGCAGAGCTCCGGCAATATGGACAAGATGATGGCGATGGTCGACCGCTGCCTGTCCGAGTACGACCAGAACGGCTGGACGGTGCCGCATCTGCACAATAACGCTGATATCAACATGTTGGATAAGCTGCTGAAGTAATTCACAGCGGGAGGTCATAATGCAATTAGATGAACAACGCCTGCGTTTTCGCGATGCCATGGCCAGCCTGTCGGCTGCGGTTAACGTTGTCACCACCGAAGGCGAAGCCGGTCGCTGCGGCATTACCGCCACGGCGGTGTGCTCAGTGACGGATACGCCGCCGTCGGTGATGGTGTGTATCAACGCCAACAGCGCGATGAACCCGGTGTTTCAGGGTAACGGCAAGTTGTGCATCAACGTGCTGAACCACGAACAGGAAATCATGGCCCGTCATTTCGCCGGGATGACCGGGGTGACGATGGAAGAGCGGTTCGCCCTCAGCGGCTGGCAGCAGGGCGCGCTCGGACAGCCGGTGCTGAAGGGTTCGCTGGCCAGTCTCGAAGGCGAGATTAGCCAGGTGCAAACCATTGGTACCCACCTGGTGTATCTGGTGGAGATCAGGAATATTACCCTGAGCCCGCAAGGGCACGGTCTGATTTACTTTAAACGCCGTTTCCACCCGGTGATGATGGAAATGGAAGTCGCGGTGTAATGGCCTCGTCTGCTCCTCTCCGGCTGGGGAGGAGCCTTTCCCAACAAGGGAACTGGCCGCAATACCCTGTGATCTCAATCACATAATCTCCACCTGCTCACTTCACAACCCACCGCTTACGCCTTCCAGTAACCGCTTAACCCCCTATACAACCACTCACCCATTTACCCAACTTTACGCGTGCGCTGTTCTGGCAAGATCGAAGGCAGCCTAGCTAATCAATACCTCCATCAACCCTTACTTAAAACCAGACGGCTTCGGCCAATTATTCATCTAATTAACGCCAGGTTTTACTATGGATACCAAAAAACTATTCAAGCACATACCCTGGGTGATTCTGGGAATCATCGGGGCATTTTGCCTCTCAGTCGTCGCATTGCGCCGCGGTGAGCACGTCAGTGCCCTGTGGATCGTGGTGGCGTCGGTTTCCGTGTACCTCGTCGCCTACCGTTATTACAGCCTGTATATCGCGCAGAAGGTGATGAAGCTTGACCCGACGCGCTCGACGCCGGCGGTCATTAATAACGATGGCCTGAACTACGTGCCAACCAACCGCTACGTGCTGTTTGGCCACCACTTTGCCGCCATTGCCGGCGCCGGCCCGCTGGTTGGCCCGGTGCTGGCCGCGCAGATGGGCTATCTGCCGGGCACCCTGTGGCTGCTGGCCGGCGTGGTGCTGGCAGGTGCGGTACAGGACTTCATGGTGCTGTTTATCTCCTCGCGGCGTAACGGCGCCTCGCTGGGTGAGATGATCAAGCAGGAAATGGGGCCGGTTCCGGGCTCTATCGCGCTGTTCGGCTGCTTCCTGATTATGATCATCATCCTCGCGGTGCTGGCGCTCATCGTGGTGAAAGCGCTGGCGGAAAGCCCGTGGGGCGTCTTTACCGTCTGCTCGACGGTGCCTATCGCCCTGTTTATGGGGATCTACATGCGCTTCCTGCGCCCTGGCCGCGTGGGTGAAGTCTCGGTTATCGGTATCGTGCTGCTGGTGGCGTCCATCTGGTTTGGCGGCATCATTGCCCACGACCCGTACTGGGGCCCGGCGCTGACCTTTAAAGACACCACCATCACCTTTACTCTGATTGGCTACGCGTTTATCTCCGCGCTGCTACCGGTATGGCTGATTCTGGCGCCGCGTGACTATCTGGCCACCTTCCTGAAAATCGGCGTAATCGTCGGCCTGGCGCTGGGGATCGTTATCCTCAACCCGGACCTGAAAATGCCGGCAGTGACCCAGTACATTGATGGTACCGGTCCGCTGTGGAAAGGCGCCCTGTTCCCGTTCCTGTTTATCACCATCGCCTGCGGCGCGGTCTCCGGCTTCCACGCGCTGATTGCCTCCGGCACCACGCCGAAGCTGCTGGCCAACGAAACCGATGCCCGCTTTATCGGCTACGGCGCGATGCTGATGGAGTCTTTCGTGGCCATCATGGCGCTGGTCGCCGCCTCGATTATCGAACCGGGTCTCTACTTCGCGATGAACACCCCGCCGGCGGGCCTGGGCATCGTCATGCCAAACCTGCATGAAATGGGCGGTGAAAACGCGGCGATGATCGCTGCGCAGTTGAAAGAAGTCACCGTCCACGCGGCGGCGACCGTCAGCTCCTGGGGCTTCGTGATTTCACCTGAGCAGATCCTGCAGACGGCGAAAGATATCGGCGAACCTTCGGTACTGAACCGCGCCGGCGGCGCGCCGACACTGGCCGTCGGTATCGCCCACGTGTTCCATAAAATCATCCCGATGGCGGATATGGGCTTCTGGTACCACTTTGGTATCCTGTTTGAAGCGCTGTTTATCCTCACCGCGCTGGATGCCGGTACCCGCGCAGGCCGCTTTATGCTGCAGGATCTGTTGGGTAACTTCGTGCCGTTCCTGAAAAAAACCGACTCGCTGGTCGCCGGGATTATCGGTACCGCCGGCTGCGTCGGCCTGTGGGGTTACCTGCTGTATCAGGGCGTGGTCGACCCGCTGGGCGGTGTGAAGAGCCTGTGGCCGCTGTTCGGTATCTCTAACCAGATGCTGGCCGCCGTGGCGCTGGTGCTTGGCACCGTGGTGCTGGTCAAAATGCAGCGCACCAAATATATCTGGGTCACCGTTATCCCGGCAGCGTGGCTGCTGCTGTGCACCACCTGGGCGCTGGGTCTGAAGCTGTTCAGCACCAACCCGCAGATGGAAGGCTTCTTCTTTATGGCTCAGCAGTATAAAGAGAAGATTGCCGCCGGCGGCGAGCTGACCGCGCAGCAGATTGCCAACATGAACCATATCGTGGTCAACAACTACACCAACGCCGGACTGAGTATTCTGTTCCTGGTGGTGGTGTACAGCATCATCTTCTACGGCATCAAAACCTGGCTCAACGTGCGCAACAATAAGGTGCGTACCGACAAAGAGACTCCGTACGTGCCGGTACCGGAAGGCGGCGTGAAGACCTCGTCACATCATTAACTCTGATGCCGGATAGCGCTACGCTTATCCGGCCTACAAAAAGTGCATTAACGTAGGCCGGATAAGGCGCTAGCCGCCATCCGGCTTTATTCGTTATCTGGAACTTATAATGTTTGGTAACTTAGGTCAGGCAAAAAAATATCTCGGTCAGGCGGCAAAAATGCTGATTGGCATTCCGGATTACGACAACTACGTCGCGCATATGCAAACCAACCATCCGGATCAGCCGTACATGACTTATGAAGAATTCTTCCGCGAGCGCCAGCAGGCCCGCTACGGCGGCGATGGCAAAGGCGGCGTACGCTGTTGTTAATGGAGGCAATAATGGCACCGATTGCAGTCACCCTACTCACCGGTTTTCTCGGCGCAGGAAAAACCACCCTCCTGCGCCATATCCTTAATGAGCAGCACGGTTTCAAAATCGCCGTGATTGAAAATGAATTTGGCGAAGTCTCCGTTGACGATCAGCTGATCGGCGACCGCGCCACGCAGATCAAAACCCTGACCAACGGCTGTATCTGCTGTACGCGCTCCAACGAACTGGAAGACGCCCTGCTCGATCTCCTCGACAGTCGCGATCGCGGCGAAATCGAGTTTGACCGGCTGGTGATTGAGTGCACCGGCATGGCCGACCCGGGGCCGATTATCCAGACCTTTTTCTCCCATGAGGTGCTCTGCGAGCGCTATCTGCTGGACGGCGTGATCGCCCTGGTGGATGCTGTCCATGCCGACCAGCAGATGGATCAGTTCACCATCGCCCAGTCGCAGGTCGGCTATGCGGACCGCATTTTGCTAACCAAAACCGACGTTGCCGGCGACACCGAGAAGCTGCGCGAACGGCTGGCGCGCATCAATGCGCGGGCGCCGGTTTATACCGTCATACACGGTGATATTGATCTAAGCCAGCTGTTTAACACCAGCGGCTTTATGCTGGAAGAAAAGGTTGTCAGCGCCAAACCGCGTTTTCATTTTGTTGCAGAAAAGCAGAACGACGTCTCGTCGATTGTGGTCGAGCTCGACTATCCAGTGGACATCAGCGAGGTATCACGGGTGATGGAAAATCTGCTGCTCTCCTTTGCCGAACAGCTGATGCGCTATAAGGGCATGCTGTGGATCGATGGCGAGCCGAATCGCCTGCTGTTCCAGGGCGTGCAGCGCCTCTACAGCGCCGACTGGGACCGCCAGTGGGGCGATGAGCGCCCGCACAGCACGCTGGTGTTTATCGGCATTCAGCTGCCGGAAGAAGAGATTCGCGCGGCATTTGCCGGGTTACGACGCTAACCTGCCCGCCTGCGCGCTAAGGCGCAGGCACCGTTCTCTCTCTGACACCTCGCCAAAAACAGGGACCAAACGTCGGCAGCGCGTCGAAAAATGTAAAGCAACGTTTTAATAAGTAACAGCAGAAACACTTTTGGAAATAATAAGAAACTAAATGAATAGGATCCTTAATAATTAATGCCCGCCCTGTTCAGTTTCTGTTTAGCCCACCCATTAAACCGCGGCTAAACAGACCAAATTTGATGATTGACCTCGTCGTAACCCAACGTCATTACAACATTTTCAAAACACCGCCCTGACAAACCCAGCATAAAAAATTGACGTAAGTCACATTTGCAGAGGTAAACATCGATTGTTAAGGTGCGCTCAGACAAATTTAATGACGAGGAGCAAACCATGAAAAAGCTTAACATCCTGATTGTTGCTGCCCTGACCGCGGTCTCTGGTTCCGCCATGGCGATGGGATTTACCGTTGAACAAGGTAAAAACTTCACCAATCTGAATATGGAAATGGGTAAATCCTCTTCTGGCCTGTACGCCGAAAGCCACTGGCTGAAGAATACCGATGATGGTAGCCAGACCGGCGGCGTTGGCGCGGGTTACAATCTGGAAGTAGGTCCGGTTATGCTCAACGCTGGCGCGAAAGCTATCTACCTCGGGCCGAAAAAAGGCGATAACGGCGTCGCGTTTCCGGTCGGCGGCGGGGTGAACGTGGCCCTGACCGACAGCATCCACGTGTTTGGCGAAGGGTATGTCGCGCCGGACGGCCTGAACAACAGCGTGAAAAACTATGTTGAGGCGAACGGCGGCGTGAGCTGGTCTCCGGTGGGTCCACTGACCCTGAAAGTGGGTTACCGTCACGTGAGCGTTGACGGCAAGGAGGGTCGCCCAAACCACACCCTGATTGATGGCGCCTACGTGGGCGGCGGGGTCACCTTCTGATAGCGGCCAACGTCCCTGCAATAAGATTGACATGCAATAAGGTCTATTCATAAAAAACCTGCCGGATGGCAGGTTTTTTATTGCCGGGTTAAGGGCTTAGCGTCGCACCACCACCAGCTTCTGATTCACAAACTCTTTGATGCCGAGATCGGAGAGCTCCCGTCCGTAACCGGAACGCTTCACGCCGCCAAACGGCAGCTCCGGCGCGGTATCGGTGAGCCAGTTGATGTAAACCATCCCGGTTTCAATGGCCGACGCCATCCGTTTGGCGCGTTCGATATCCTGACTGAACACCGCGCCGCCCAGACCATAGTGGGAATCATTGGCCAGCGCGATTGCCTCCTCATCGTTTTTCACCACGTAGATCTGCGCCACCGGGCCAAAGAACTCTTCGAAGTACGCCGGGTTATCACGAGTGATACCGGTCAGGATGGTGGGTTCAAAGAAGTTGCCTTCTCGCGCCGCCGCTTTGCCGCCCAGATGCAGCGTAGCGCCGTTTTTCACCGCCTCGTCCACCTGCTTTCTTAACGTTTCCAGCGCATCTTTGGAAGAGAGCGGCCCCAGTGTAGTGCTTTCATCCAGCGGATCGCCGATTTTCACCTGGCGAAACGCCTCGCTAAATTTTGTCAGGAACGCATCCGCGATATTTTCGTGCAGGATAAAGCGCTTGGCGGCGGTACACACCTGGCCGGCGTTATTCAGCCGCGCCTGGACGCCGATTTTCACCGCGCGCTCCAGGTCGGCATCGTCCAGCACCACAAACACATCGTTGCCGCCCAGTTCCAGCGTCGATTTCTTAATATGCTTCGCGGCCTGCGCCGCCACCACGCTGCCGGCTTTCTCCGACCCGGTGAGCGCGGCGCCCTGCACGCGATCGTCGGCGATAATCTTCGCCACCTGATCCTGGGAGATAAACAGGTTGATCCACGCCCCCTCCGGTGCGCCGGCCTCACGCACCAGATGGGCAAAGGTCTCCGCGCAGTGCGGCACAATGCTGGCGTGTTTGGCGATAACCGGGTTGCCGGCCGCCAGGTTTGGCGCCAGGACGCGCATCAGCTGGTAATAGGGGAAGTTCCACGGCTCCACCGCCATTAAGACGCCGATAGGATGATGCTCAACCCAGGCGTCGCCGAGTTCGGAGGGATATTTCACCGGCGCCAGCAACGATTTGGCGTTATCGGCGTAATAGCGGGCGATCTGCGCGCAAAGTTTCACTTCGCCGCGGCTCTGCTTAATGAGTTTCCCCATCTCCTGGCTGGCGATTTTCGCCAGCTCTTCCGCCCGGCTGTCGATAAGATCCGCCAGCTTATGCAGTACCGCCAGCCGCGGTTCAATATCGCCTTTTGCCCAGGCTGAATGGTAGAGCGCATCCGCCTGCTGCAGCGCCGCCTCCACGTCCGCGTCGCTGTGCGCCGGGTACGTTTTAATAAGCTGATTATTCGCAGGATTCACCGTCTGATAGGCCATATCGCATGTCTCCTTGTTATCGCTATTAAGGCAGTCAAAAATGCCGTCAAGGATATTAAGGGTAGTCGAGATGGCTGGCGATGCGGGTAAAGTTAGGTATATCCGGAATATTCCATAAAGAGGCTAACCGGGGCTACCCTCAGGCCGCCCCGGCGTTATCAATGTTCCTGCGTGGCGATCTCGTCGGCGGCCAGGCCAGTGATTTTCACCACCGTCTCGCGGGCAATACCGTCGTCCAGCATCCTCTGTGCAATGCGCAGCGCCTCGGCATGCTGTCCTTCTTGTCTGCCTTCTTGTCTGCCTTCTTGCCATCCTTCAAGCCGGCCTTCCCGTTTGCCTTTTCTGCGGCCCACTTCCTGTAATCTTTCAGCAATAGTCATCAATCTCTCCCTGTGCTGAGGAACCCGTTGCGCCACTTCGTGGATAAACCGGCCAAAGCGGCGCGCGTTGCCAGTCTGCAGCAAATAATTAAACAGCGTTTTTAGCTGTCTGTCATTAGCATCCCCGCTAAGTAAAATCGTCGTCAGTTGCTCAACGATGTTCATTAAATCGCGCTGGCGAATATGCTTCTGTATCAGCTCGAGTAATGCCACGCGCCGGTGGCGAACGATCTCATCGTCGGGGATCACCGTGATATCCACCAGCGGAAAGGGCGAGATATAAAGCTCCCTCGCCAGCTGCGGATCGGTAAAGCAGTCCAGCCAGTTGAGCGACCACGGGTATGGCGTGGTCGCTCCGTGATAGAACAGCATCGGCACCACCAGCGGCAGTCTGGTATGACCCCCATCAAGATGGCGCTGCATCGCGGCGATGGCGTAGCGCATCAGGCGAAAAGCCATCTGCGCGTCCGGCGAGCTCTGATGTTCGATAACCACATAAATGTAGCCCTCGCCAGACGCGGTTTTGAGTGACCACAGCACATCGGAGTACCAGGCCCGCAGGCTCTCCTCGATAAAGCTTGCCGATTCCAGCTGTAAGGTATCGAGGTCGCAGCGCTGACGCAGCGCAGGCGGTAAATGGATCGCCAGGAAATCACGCGCGGTGTCGACCTGAGTGAGAAACTGTTTAAACACCGCATCATGCGGCGTCGAGGTGGTGCCCTTTGCCATCGGCTCATCCCTGCCTGCTTATCCTGCAGGGACTCTACGCGCTCGGAATGTCTCTGACACCCGGGCAATACAACCTGTACGCGCCGCCACGAAAATAGATTTCCCCGGACTGCAAGCGCGACATCCTTTTTCGAGGCTGTACGCAAATCCAGGCGGGCGACAACCTCCGCGCAGCATGCTATAAACGACCTCTCCCTCCTCAGCAAAGGTCGATGCGGTGAACCATACCCGAGATATCCCCCAAACCTTCTGGCGAGACGATCGTCTACCGTGGCTGGAGCTGCGCAGTACCTGGCACAGCCGCCAGGCCTACAAACGCCACAGCCACCCGCAGCTCTCGGTGGGGGCGATTATCGAGGGGGAAACGCGCTGCCTGTGCAATGGTGAGGAATATCTCCTGCAGCCCGGAGATCTGATCGTGATCCCGCCGCACGTGCCGCATAGCTGTAATCCGCTGCATGACAGGCCGCGCAGCTACCATATGCTGTACCTGGAGGCGGCATGGTGCCACGCGCAGCGCCCGGATATTCCCCCTGGCGCCAGTATCACCTCGCCGCAGCCGCTGTTGCGCGACAGCCCTCTCTTTGCCGATTTCCAGCAGATTGTCGCCCTGATGAGCCACGGGAGCCTTGAACAACTGCCCGCCCGGCTGGCACAACTTCTGCACGCACTGCCGCTGTGCGCCGCCGCGCCGCAGGCGCCACATCACGCCAGCGCCCTGCTGTTTCAGCGCCTGGCAAGCACGCTGCCGACACCGCCATCACTGGATAAGCTGGCCCACGACAGCGCGCTTCGTAAAGAGACCGTTATCCGCGCCGTGAAACAGGATACCGGCCTGACGCCTGCCAGTTTGATCAATATGGCGCGCATCGAATATGCGAAAACGCGCTTACGCGCCGGGGACCCTATTGCCGATGTCGGCTATCAGGCTGGCTTTGCCGATCAGAGCCATTTCCATAAAACCTTTGTCAGCTATACCGCCGCCACGCCGCGGCAATATGCGCAAAGCAGATCAATATCCGACAATAAGTAATACGCCACCTAGCGTAGGGTGGCCTCAGCACCATTATCGAGGCCACTATGAATACCTTATCGACTCTCTTCCCCGCCGCCTTCCCGGCGTTAGCCTTGTCTCACTTTGTCGCCCTGCTCAGCCCAGGTCCTGATTTTTTTCTGTTGGTCGGCTACGCCGTGCGCTACCGGATCCGCGGCAGCATCGGGCTATGTCTCGGCATCGCCGCCGGCAATGCGCTATATATTGTTCTCGCCATCGTCGGCTGGGGGCTTTTGCGTCAGGCGCCGCTGCTGTTTTTGCTCATCGAGCTGTTGGGTGCGGGCTATTTACTGTGGATTGGCAGCCTGCTGATACGCAGCCGTCCCGCGACGCTGGCGGTGGAGAGCGTTCGCGCACCGCTCCCGGGGATCGGTAAACAGCTACTGCTCGGGCTGGGGTCATCGCTGCTCAACCCCAAAAACGCCCTGTTTTATCTGGCGCTGATGACCTCCCTGCTCGGGCCGGCGGTCACCCTGCTTCAGCAAACAGTGAGCGGGTTGTGGATGGTCAGCGTGGTGTTCTTCTGGGATTTACTGCTGGTGAGCGCGATGGCGCTGCCGCAGATACAGCGCCGCCTGGGCGCCATCGTCTGGCAGGTCGAGCGGGCGGCAGGGGCGGTCCTGATGATCTTCGGTCTGTGGATTATCTGGCGATTTTTGCACGACCTCGCCGTCAGGTTATATGCTTAAGTTTATGGAAAAACTCGCTGAACTCAAACGCGCCAAACTGCTGGCGCTGTCGCTGCTGCTGATCGCCGCCGCGCTATTTATCACCACCCTGCTGCTGCCGCCGACGCCGTGGGTCAGCGCGCTAAAGGCCATTTCCGAAGCGGCAATGGTCGGGGCGCTGGCCGACTGGTTTGCGGTGGTCGCTCTGTTTCGCCGTATTCCGCTGCCCTTTGTCGCCCGACATACCGCGATTATCCCGCGCAACAAAGACCGCATCGCCGATAATCTTGGCCGCTTTGTTGAGGAGAAGTTCCTCGACACCCCTTCGCTGGTCGCGTTGATCCGCCGCTATGAGCCAGCCCTGATGCTCGGCAACTGGTTCAGCCAGCCGGAGAACGCCCGCCGGGTCGGCCAGCACCTGCTGCAAGTGATGAGCGGTTTTCTTGAACTGACCGACGACGCGCGCATTCAGCGCCTGCTGCGCCGCGCGGTACATAAGGCGATCGATAAAGTCGACCTGACCCAGACCAGCGCCATGATGCTGGAGGGGATGACCCGCGACAATCGCCACCAGAAGCTGCTGGATTCGCTGATAAGCCAGCTTATCGCCCTGCTGCAGCGCGACAACTCCCGCGCCTTTATCGCTCGTGGCATCGTGCGCTGGCTGGAGACCGAGCACCCGCTGAAGGCCAAACTGTTGCCCACCGAGTGGCTCGGCGAGCACAGCGCCGAGATGGTCACCGACGCGGTGAATACCCTGCTGGACGAGGTGAGCCATGACCGTACCCACCAGATCCGCCAGGCCTTCGACCACGCGGTGCAGAAGCTTATCGACAACCTGAAATCCGACCCGCTCATGGCGCAGAAGGCCGAGAACATCAAAGCATATCTGAAAAATGATGAGACCTTTAACCGCTATCTCGGTGAAGTGTGGGGCGACCTGCGCAGCTGGGTAAAAAACGATATCAGCAGCGACGACTCACGCATTAAGCAGCGCATCGCCGAGGCCGGCCAGTGGTTCGGTGAAACCTTACTCCGCGACGACGCCCTGCGCGAATCGCTTAACGAACACCTGGAACAGGCGGCGCACCGGGTGGCGCCGGAGTTCGCCGCCTTCCTCACCCGCCATATCAGCGACACGGTGAAGAGCTGGGACGCCCGCGATATGTCGCGGCAGATCGAGCTCAATATCGGTAAAGATCTGCAGTTTATCCGCATCAACGGCACCCTGGTGGGAGGGACCATCGGCCTGATGTTGTGGCTGTTCTCGCAGATCCCCTCGCTGCTGCATCTGCATATTGGTTAGCAATGATACTATCCGAACAATAGCGCTGATAAATATTCCACAGGGAGGGCGAAATGATGCACCAGATTTCCCACTGGCTGACCCGCCACGCCGCCGCGCTGTTCTTCCCGGCGGCGCTAATCCTGTATGATTTTTCCGCCTATCTCACTACCGACCTGATCCAGCCGGGGATCCTGCACGTGGTGCGGGATTTCAATGCCGATGTGGCGCTGGCTCCGGCCTCGGTGAGCCTGTACATGGCCGGCGGCATGGCGCTGCAATGGCTGTTGGGGCCGCTCTCTGACCGGATCGGACGGCGTCCGGTGCTGCTCACCGGCGCGCTGATTTTCACCCTCGCGTGCCTGGCGACGTTGTTCACTACCTCCATGACCCAGTTCCTGATTGCCCGCTTCGTGCAGGGCACCAGCATCTGCTTTATCGCCACCGTCGGCTACGTCACCGTGCAGGAGGCCTTTGAGGAAAAAAGATCGATCAGGCTGATGGCGGTGATCACCTCCGTCGTGCTGGTGGCGCCGATCGTCGGCCCGCTCTCCGGCGCGGCGCTGATGCATTTCATCCACTGGAAAGCGCTGTTCGGCATTATCGCCGCCATGGGGCTGGTGGCCTGGCTCGGCCTGCTGTTGACCATGCCGGAGACGGTGCACCGCGGCGATGTGCCGTTCAGCCTGGCCGGCGTGCTGCGCGATTTTCGCAACGTCTTCCGTAACCGCATCTTTTTGCTCGGCGCCGCCACGCTGTCGCTGAGCTATATTCCGCTGATGAGCTGGGTGGCGGTCTCGCCGGTGATTTTAATGGACGCCGGCGGACTGACCACCAGCGAGTTCGCCTGGAGCCAGGTGCCGGTCTTCAGCGCCGTCATCATCGCTAACCTGTCGGTGGCGCGCTGGGTAAAAGATCCCACCCGCCCGCGCTTTGTGCTCAGCGCGGTGCCGGTACAGATGCTCGGCCTGGCCATTCTGATCGTTGGAAATCTGGCATGGCCGCACGTCTGGCTGTGGTCAGTGCTCGGCACTTGCTTCTACGCCTTCGGCATCGGGCTGATTTTCCCGACGCTGTTTCGCTTTACCCTCTTTTCCAACGACCTGCCGAAAGGCACGGTCTCCGCCTCGCTGAATATCGTGATCCTCAGCGTCAGCGCGTTATCGATTGAAGGCGCGCGCTGGCTGTGGTTCCATGGCGGCAGACTCCCCTTCCACCTGTTGGCGGTGG
This sequence comes from Klebsiella sp. D-Nf1, assembly GCF_002810515.1. Lineage (NCBI taxonomy): Bacteria > Pseudomonadati > Pseudomonadota > Gammaproteobacteria > Enterobacterales > Enterobacteriaceae > Klebsiella > Klebsiella sp. D-Nf1. Next base: position 33,415 of record NZ_PIOK01000008.1, on the reverse strand, counting down.
CCGCCGGGATCGTCGCCGCCTGCTGCCTGGCCGGACTGTTACGCCACCAGCGCCAGCGTAGGCAAGCGGTTATCGAAGCCCGGCAGTCGTGAGCCCTTTTACGGAGAAAGCTCCATCATGAACGACATTGAACTCAGCCAGGCGCAGCGCGACCTGCTGCGCGACAAGCTCAGCAAGTACTGCGAAGAGACCTTCAACCTCGAGCTGGAGCAGTTTGACGCCGAGTTTTTTGTCGACTTTATCGCCAAAGAGCTGGGGCCGCTGTTTTACAACGCCGGTATCGAAGAGGCCATCCGCACCCATCTGGCGTGGAGCGAGCGGATCCAGGAAGAGATGGATTTGAAGAAGGTCTATTAACGCCGCGCGCAGACGCAGGAGATCAATAAAAGCACACAAACAACAGGGCTATAATGGCGACTCTTTCAGCATCTCCCGTGTACGGGGAAGGAAAATCATGTCGCTTATCACCGATCTACCCGCCATTTTTGACCAGTTCTCAGAAGCTCGCCAGAAGGGCTTTCTCACCGTCATGGATCTTAAAGAGCAGAACGTGCCGCTGGTGGGCACCTACTGCACCTTTATGCCTCAGGAGATCGCCATGGCAGCGGGCGCCCTTGTCGTCTCGCTATGCTCGACCTCCGATGAAACCATCGAGGAAGCGGAAAAAGATCTCCCGCGCAACCTCTGCCCGCTGATCAAAAGCAGCTACGGCTTCGGCAAAACCGATAAATGTCCGTACTTCTATTTCTCTGACCTGGTGGTCGGGGAAACCACCTGCGACGGTAAAAAGAAGATGTACGAGTACATGGCCGAGTTCAAGGCGGTCCACGTCATGCAGTTGCCGAACAGCGCCAGCGACGCGGCTTCCCGCGCGCTGTGGAAAGCGGAGATCTTGCGCCTGCAGCAGGTGATTGAGGCCCGGTTTGGCACGCCGATTAGCGAAGCGGCGCTGCGTGAAGCCATCGTGTTGAAAAATCGCGAGCGCCGGGCGCTGGCCCACTTTTATCGTCTCGGGCAACTCAATCCGCCGGCGCTCAGCGGCAGCGACATCCTGAAAGTGGTGTATGGCGCCACCTTCCGTTTCGACAAAACCGCCCTGATTGATGAACTTCATGCCATGGCGGAGCGCATCCATCAGGAGTGGCTGCAGGGTAAACGGCTCGAGCCACGTCCGCGGATCCTGATCACTGGCTGCCCGATCGGCGGCGCGGCGGAAAAAGTGGTCCGCGCCATCGAGGAAAACGGCGGCTGGGTGGTCGGCTATGAAAACTGCACCGGCGCGAAAGCGACCGAGCGCTGCGTGGCGGAAGAGGGCGACGTCTACGACGCCTTAACCGAAAAATATCTCGCCATCGGCTGCTCCTGTATTTCTCCCAACGACCAGCGTCTGCAGCTGCTGAGCCAGATGGTGGAGGAGTATCAGGCCGACGGGGTGATCGACGTCATTCTGCAGGCCTGCCATACCTATGCCGTGGAATCGCTGGCGATTAAACGCCATCTGCGCCAGCAGCACGACCTTCCTTATATGGCGATAGAAACAGACTATTCGACGGCGGACCTCGGCCAGCTCAGCACCCGCGTCGCCGCCTTTATCGAAATGCTGTAAGGAGCTCGCGTGAACTATACGGTTGGCATTGATTCCGGCTCCACCGCCACAAAAGGCATCCTGCTGGCGGACGGCGTCATTGTACGCCGATTCCTCTGCCCCACTCCCTTTCGCCCCGCCGACGCCATCCATAAGGCCTGGGAAACGCTACGCGCTGGCCTCACGGAGACGCCTTTTTTAACCCTCACCGGCTATGGTCGCCAGCTGGTGGATTTTGCCGATAAGCAGGTGACGGAGATCTCTTGTCACGGCCTCGGCGCTCGCCTGCTGGCGCCGGACACCCGCACGGTGATTGACATCGGCGGCCAGGACAGCAAAGTCATCCAGCTGGACGCCGAGGGTAATCTCAGCGACTTCCTGATGAATGATAAATGCGCCGCCGGCACCGGCCGCTTTCTGGACATCATTTCGCGGACGCTTGGCGCCAGCGTCGAACAACTCGACAGCATCACTGCAGACGTCGAGCCGCATGCGATTACCAGCATGTGCACGGTGTTTGCCGAATCGGAGGTCATTAGCCTGCGGTCGGCAGGCGTCGCGCCGGAGGCGATTCTGGCCGGGGTGATTAACGCCATGGCCCGGCGCAGCGCGAACTTTATTGGCCGCTTATCGCCGCAGGGGCCGCTGCTGTTTACCGGCGGCGTCAGCCACTGCGCCACCTTTGCCCGGATGCTGGAAAGCCATGTCGGCATGGCGGTGACAACCCACCCCGATGCCCAGTTTGCCGGGGCGATCGGCGCGGCGCTGATCGGCCTGCGCCAGCGGAGGCGCGGATGACAACCTTTCTGTTTTTATTTCATTCCACGGTGGGGGTGGTACGGATGCGCAAAGCCCTGCAGGCGGCGGGGATGACCTTCGAGGTCAAAGATATTCCCCGCCAGCTGCGCAGCGGTTGCGGACTGTGCGTACTGCTGGAGGGGACGGAAGACGCAGCGCGCAGCTGGATCCTGCCGGAACAGACGGCGGCGCTGTATCAGCAGGATGGGGAAGCGTGGCGCTGCCTCGCTACCTTCCCACAGACGGGTTAATGGGTGATCACAAAGCGCGTCGCCGCAAAGCAGTTCAGCAGACGGTGCATGAGAAAGACCAGAGTCAGCGTCACCACCAGCGAAACCGTCACCGAGGTGATACGGTACAGGTCGCTGAACACCAGATCCTGATAGGGATGCAGGTTCTGGCCGAACATAATGCCGATGGTGGTAATGCTGGCAAAGCCCACCCCGGCGCCCACTTTCTCCATCACGTGCAGGCGGGCGCTGAAAGCCAATCCGAGACCAATCAGCGGCATCATCAGGATCATGTGGTTGCTGAAATCATAGATAATCAGTTGCACCACCAGAATATAAAGACAGGCCAGCATCACCCCTACCACGCGCCAGATCGAACTGATCACCGCCCCGCGATAGTGCATCGGAAACAGGATCAGGATCCCGGCCATCAGCGCCGACAGCGAGTCGCTGAGATCGCAGATCTGAAATACCACGAAGATGATCGTCGCGACCGTACCGGAGAGCAGTGATTCATGGCGGATGCGGGCGGCGTCTTTCTCAATCCGCGGCGGCGGCTTGCGCGGCTCGACGTCCGGGATCAAGTAATGTAGCAGCGCGCTCAGCGCCACCGCCAGCACGCAGGCTTCCATATTGGAGAACATCAGGGTGTGCCAGTTGCTGGTGGGATAGCTCATAAAGTTGAGCATCGTGCTCTGGCACACCACCCCCATCGATCCCAGCAGGAACAACGGTCCCTGGCTCATAAAGCGAAAGCGCATGACGTACAGGCCAAAGACGACTAACGTCATGATCACCGGCCACTGTGAAAGATAGCCGACAATCAATACCATTTCGACGCAGTTCACCGCCGCGCTAAACACAAACTGGCGGGCGACATGGCGGTTGAAGAACGGCACCAGCGACATCAGCATCAGCGGATAAACCACGAAAAACACACCGTACTGGACGTCGTAGAAAGTGGAGATGCTGAGCGCAATAGTCCCGGCCACGGCGATACGCACCGTCTGGCGAAAATCATTCGCCGTATAGACGATATTGCCGTGCGGCGTAAAGACGTGCGCCAGGGTATTAATAGACATAGTGCAACCAGCTCACCAGGTGGATCTGCAGGCCGGCAAAGGTGCGGGCGAAAGGACCCTCGCTATTGTACAACTGCACCGTGGCGCGGGCGCCGGTCGGCAGCGGTTTCGCCAGCGGCTGATCCAGCGCGACGTGAATGCGCATGCGCTGTGCGTCGCGCACCCAGCGGGTGGACTGCTCCGGCTGCGACAGCTGGCCGTTCACCGCCTCCTGCCCCGCCAGAATCCCGGCATCGCTGCTGGTGACGTGCGCCGGGAAGACTTGCCCCGGGAGGGCGTCAAAGACCACCGCTGCATCGGTATTCACCGCGGTGTGGCGCAGGCTCTTTTCACGGAAGTCAGCGACGATATCGGTATTGTTGTTGACCAGCGCCAGCACAGCCGTCGCCGCGGTGGCGTAGATCCCCGGGTTAAGCTGCAGGTTGCTGACCATGCCGTCAGTTTCGGCACGCACCTGGGTCCAGGCCAGGTTCAGCTGCGCCTCCTCCAGCGCATTACGGTATTTCTGCAGGGTGACGTTGCGCTTATCGTCGCGCTCGCCGCGCTGGATAAGCAGGTTCTGGATCTGCGCATTCAGCGCCGAGACCGACTGCTCGCTGGTCTGCCAGGTGGTACGCACCTTATCGAGGTCGGACTGCGAGACGTTCTGCATCGTGCTCAGGCGCTGGTAGCGATCGAGCGTGACCTTATCGTTACGGGCGGTGTACTGCGCGGTGCGCAGGTTGGCGCGGGCGGCGGCGATTTGTGCATCCAGCTGCTGGTTGCTCAGTTTCGCCTGCTCAAGGGCAATCTGCGCCGCTTCAACTTTATTAATGAATGGCGTTGGGTCGAGCTCATACAGCAGGTCGCCCTTTTTAACCTGGCTGTTGTTGTGCACGTAAACGTGCGAGACATAGCCGGAGACCCGCGACGATACCGGGGTCACCACGCGCATCACGGTGGAGTCCGGCGTCAGCGGGATCCAGATATCGGCAACGATAAACCAGGCGAATATTCCCAGAAAAGCGGCAATACTCACCCGTACCCAGCGGGCAAATTTTTGTTCAGGCGTCATCATAGTGTGTTAGATCTTGTTATCTTCTTCGCGGATATTCCGCAAACGGCAGGCGATTTGATTTAATGTGTCGCTGAAGGTGGCGAGGTCGGCCTCCGGGATGGTCTGAGTCACGCGTTCCTGATAGGTCTCGATCACGCAGCTCAGTTTTTCCAGAATCGCCCGCCCCTCGGCGGTCAGCGTCAGCAGGCGAATGCGTTTGTCATATGGCGATGTAGAACGCACCAGATAGCCCTGCTTTTCCAGTAACGAGAGGGTGCGCATCAGCGGCGGCAGTTCAATTCCCTGCACCTCCGCCAGTTCGCTGACCGAGACGTTGTCTCCCAGCTGATGCAGTTGCATCAACACCGTCCAGCTGGACTGGGTGAGTCCGGTATCGGTGATAGCGGAGTCAATAATGGCGCGCCACTGGCGCACCACCATGGCCATTCTCATCCCCAACGGGCGGCGGGCAAACAGGTCGTCTTCGGTCACAGGTTTTCCTCTCATTGTTGAGAAGAAAATAATACTTATCAGGGTAAGTATCAAGAAACGGACGATCGCGCCGCATCAATTGATAAATTTCGTGAATGTATTCCCCGGCGTCGCCAGCGCTTACCGGGGCAAAGAAGGAATGATGCCTGAAAAAAACCGCACTTTTTAATTGATCTGATCCCGACGCAGGCCGATGTCTTTCAGCTGTTCGTCGCTCATTCGCTGCAAAGCTCTGCGCGTTTGCTCCTGAAGCCACCATTTTTTGATAAACCGCACCAGCAGTACGAAACCGATAAATGGCTGTCTTGCCCTGTTCTCGTGAAATTCCATCCTCTACCTCCTCACCTTGCCAGAGGCTTTATCTTCACGGATTTGGGGCCAAGGAATACAGATTCACAAAACGCTTTTCTTTAACATACAGATTAGCTAAAACGTACACCAGAGCCCAATTTTTACGCCAATCTGTACTGGTTATTCCATCTGTATGGCTGCAATTAAGGATACAGCATGACCCGCTACCAACATCTCGCTACGCTGCTGGCCGAACGCATCGAACAGGGCCTGTATCGCCACGGCGAAAAACTGCCGTCGGTGCGCAGCCTGAGCCAGGAGCACGGCGTCAGCATCAGCACCGTCCAGCAGGCCTATCAGTTGCTTGAGCAGCAACAGATGATCGTACCGCAGCCGCGATCGGGCTATTTCGTTGCCCCGCGCAAGGCCCAGCCGCCGGTGCCGCCGATGTCGCGTCCGGTACAGCGCCCGGTGGAGATCACCCAGTGGGATCAGGTGCTGACCATGCTCGACGCCCGCTACGATAAATCGATTATCCCCTTCGGCGGCGGCTCGCCGGATGTCACACAGCCAAGCCTGAAGCCTATCTGGCGCGAACTGAGCCGGGCGATCCAGCATAACCTCAGCGAAGTGCTGAACTATGACGAGCTGGCCGGGCGCCGCGAGCTGAGGGAGCAGATCGCCCGTCTGATGCTTGACGGCGGCTCGGTAGTGACGGCTGACGATCTGGTGCTCACCAGCGGCTGCCATAGCGCGCTGTCTCTGGCCTTGCTGTCGGTATGCCAGCCTGGCGATATCGTGGCGGTGGAATCTCCCTGCTACTACGGCACGATGCAGATGCTGCGCGGACTGGGATTAAAGACCATTGAGATCCCTACCGATCCGGAAACCGGGATCAGCATTGAGGCCCTGGAGCTGGCGCTGGATCAGTGGCCGATCAAAGGGGTGATCCTCGTGCCAAACTGCAATAACCCGCTGGGCTTTATCATGCCGGACGCTCGCAAGCGCGCGGTGCTGAACCTGGCCCAGCGCCACGATATCGTGATTTTCGAGGATGATATTTACGGCGAGCTGGCCACCGAGTACCCTCGCCCGCGCACCATTCACTCCTGGGATATCGACGGCCGGGTGATGCTCTGCAGCTCTTTTACCAAAACCATCGCCCCCGGCCTGCGCATCGGTTGGATAGCGCCCGGGCGCTACTACGACAAGCTGCTACAGATGAAGTACGCCGCCAGCGGCACTAACGTCCCCTCCACTCAACTGGCGGCCTGTAATTTTATTCGCGAAGGCCACTATCACCGCCACGTGCGGCGGATGCGGCAGATCTATCAGCGTAATATGGAGATCTACACCTGCTGGCTGCGGGAATTTTTCCCGTGCGGGATCTGCGTCACCCGGCCAAAAGGTGGTTTTATGCTGTGGGTGGAGCTCCCGGAGCAGGTGGATATGGTCTGCGTCGCCAAACAGCTGTGCCGGTTGAAGATCCAGGTCGCGCCGGGCTCGCTGTTTTCGGCAGCGGGCAAGTATCGCAACTGCGTCAGGATCAACTGTGCCCTGCCGCCGACCGAGAAACATAAAGCGGTGATGGTGAAGCTAGGAGAAGCGGTGAAGGTGGCGATGGAGTGAAGTTGAACCTGTTTCCCCGGTGGCGCTGCGCTTACCGGGGCTACGGGCTCCGAAAATAGGTAGCGCCGCTACCAGCAACTATTTCTTATTAAGATCGCGAATCATCGCTTCTCTTAAAATCGCATTCAGTCGAGTTTGATAGCCTTTTCCTGGACGTTTGAGCCACTCCATGACATCGGCATCAATGCGCACAGAAGCCTGTGTTTTTAGCGGTCGAAAAAATTTGCCGCGTACGGCATCTGACCATTGCGCATCGTCTGTAGCGGGGATATCGCTGTAATCAATGTCCTCATCGGCTTTGCTCGCTAGCGCTTTGAGTTCGGCATCACGCTTAGCGGTAAGCGCCGCCGTATTGTCGCGTTTATGTTTAACCATGCTCATAACGATTCCTCTCTTTTCTGTCCGCCTTCCGGGCGCTGATAATACGAATAACCTCAGTTCCACTTTCAAAACGGACCGAATGCGCCACCAGGATAACAAGGATCCCATGCACAAGACCGATGGTTTGCCAGCGATATTCACCATTCTCAAACCGCTCCTGGCGGGAAAGGTGCCGCGGATCGTCAAAGACTAATACCGCTTCTTCAAACCGGACTCCATGTTTTCGTAGATTACTTAATGCCTTGTTTGCATCCCACTCAAACTCCATTGGCATACTATTCATCCTTTTGTATATACAAAAAAGTATATACGATTATCCGGTGATAATAGTGACAGCGTTGGAAAAAACCTCACATTTTGAGTGAGTAATTTGTAAAGGCATCTCCCCGGTGGCGCTGCGCTTACCGGGGCTACGGGTTACCCCGCGTCTGCAAGGCCGTTTCACTCATCAAAAAACACCATCCCCTTATACGGCTGCTCACGGCAGGCGGCCAGCCGCTGGGCGAGACTGCCGACGTGCAGCTCCAGCTTGTGGCCATCGGGATCGAGGAAATAGTGCGAGGCGCCTTCGCTGCGGTTTAGCTTCCAGACCGCCACGCCGGCAACCTCCAGGCGGGCGGCGAAGCGGGCAAAATCGGCTTCGCTAATGCTAAACGCATAATGGGTGTAGTCGCTCTCTTCCGGCGGAGTAACGCGCCGCTGCGGATCCAGTGACAGACACAGCCACAGATCGCCGCAGGAGAGATAGGCGCCACTGTCCCAGCGGGCGTGCAGCGTCATGCCCAGCAACTGCTGATAAAACGCCACGCTCGGCGCCAGCTGGCTGACCGCCAGGGTCAGGTGATTCAGTCCACTCAGCATGTCTGTTCCTCCAGTGAATTCACAATGAACTGGCGCAGCCATTGATGCGCCGGGTCGCGGTGCCAGCGCTCGTGCCACAGCATCAGCATCTCAAAGCCGGCGACCGCCAGCGGCGGCTCGACGATCACCAGCCCGCTCTGCCCGTGCACCAGCCGCTCCGGCAGGACCGCCACCAGATCGCTATTGCGCAGGGTCTCCAGCATAAACAGGAAATGTGGCACGGAAAGGACAACCCGCCGCGTCAGTCCGAGGTTCGCCAGCGCGACATCGGTCGCCGCGCTGAAGCCGCCTCCGTCCGGGGAGACGATCACGTGCTCCAGTTGACAGAACGTTTCCAGGCTAAGCCCAGGCCGCAGCGCCGGATGCTCCGCCCGGCCTGCCAGCACGTAGCGTTCGCGAAACAGCAGGCGCTGATGTAGCCCCGGCGGCGCGCCCTCGCGGGTATGGAAGCAGAGATCCACTTCATCGCTGGCCGCCTGCTGCTCCAGCCGCGCTGGCTGTAGCTCGAATACCGCCAGCCGACTGCCGGGAGAGGCCAGCCGTAGCCTGCCCAGCATCGGCAGGAGGATCGCCGAGGCCATATAGTCCGTCGCCGCCACCCGCCAGGTCTCCGCCGCCGTCGCCGGATTAAAGGGCGCCACCGGCGCCACTGCCTGCTCCAGTGCGGCTAACGCTGCGCGCAGCGGCTGGCGAAGCTCATCGGCGCGGGCGGTGGGCTGCATGCCGCGCGGACCCGGCATCAGCAGCGGGTCGGCGAAAATCTCCCGCAGCCTGGCGAGCTGAATACTGACCGACGGCTGCGACAGATTCAGCCGCTGCGCCGCCCGGGTGACGTTGTTTTCGCTAAGCAGCACGTCGAGCGTGTGCAGCAGATTAAGATCCAGACGATGTAAATTAATCACGGCTATACCTGGAATTTAAGTAATTAATTTCTACTATAGCGTCAGCTTTCCTACTCTGCAGCTCTCCCCACTCCAGAGGTGATGTTATGAAAGTACTGCTGATTTACGCCCATCCGGAACCGCGCTCGCTTAATGGCGGACTCAAAAATTTCGCCATCCACCACCTGCAGCAGGCCGGGCATGAAGTCCAGGTCTCCGATCTCTACGCCATGCGCTGGAAGGCCGGATATGACGCCGACGACAGCGGCGCCCCGCCGGTCGGCGAGTTCTGGCGGCCGACCCTCGATTCCAAACAGGCCTTTGCCCAGGGCACCCAAAGTGCGGATATCGCAGCCGAGCAGGAAAAGCTGCTGTGGGCCGATACGGTAATTTTCCAGTTCCCGCTGTGGTGGTTCTCGATGCCTGCCATCATGAAGGGCTGGATCGACCGGGTGTACGCCTGGGGCTTTGCCTATGGCGTCGGCGAGCAAAGCGACCGCCACTGGGGTGACCGTTACGGAGAAGGCACCTTCGCTGGCAAGCGGGCGATGCTGATCGTCACCGCCGGCGGCTGGGCAGAACACTATTCACCGCGCGGGATCAACGGCCCCATCAACGACATCCTGTTCCCCATTCAGCACGGCATGTTGTTCTATCCCGGCTTCGAGGTACTCCCGCCGCTGGTGTTCTACCGCACAGACAAAATCGACGCCGGCCAGTTCGCCGACCAGTGCACCACCCTGGCCGAGCGGCTGGATACGCTGTGGCAAACCGAGCCCATTCCATTCCGCCGGCAGAATTATGGCGATTATCTGATCCCGTCGCTGACGCTGCGCCCGGAGCTGGCGCCCGGGAAAAGCGGTCTGGGGGTGCATCTGGCAACGAAATAAACCTCGACGCGATAGCCCATCCGGGTTATCGCGTTCATTAATATGACAATTTGTGAGCCTCCACGCATTAACAGCATCTCGTCACACGAAGCCGCCGTTCATATTGATAGCGATCAAGAATAATCATACCGTCTGGTCGGTATGATTCCGGCCATGAATATGGAAGCCCAGCATCGTAAAAAAGATCCCGTCCGTCTCCACCGTCAGCTGATTGAATCGGCGGCGATGATTGCCGGCCGGGACGGTATCGCCGCCCTGTCGCTGAACGCCGTCGCCCGCGAGGCTGGCGTGAGCAAAGGTGGCCTCCTGCATCACTTTCCCAATAAGCAGGCGCTGATTTTCGCCCTGTTCGCCCGGCTGCTGGCGATCATGGAAAAGGCGATTAGCGAACTGATGGCCGCCGATAACATCGCTTACGGACGCTTTACCCGCGCCTATTTGCGCTATCTGTCCAACCCGGAGCTGACGGATACCCACGAAAGCCGCCAGCTGATGGTGCTGTCGCTGGCGATGCCGGACGAGCCGGTGCTGCGAAAATGCTGGCGCGACTGGATGCTGGATCACCTGGCGCAGGGCGATGCGCTGGATAACGGCCCGACCGGCACGCTGGTACGCTACGCGGCCGACGGCATCTGGTTATCGGAACTCACCGAAGGGCGTACCATGAGCAGCGATCACCGACAGTCGCTGGTAAACGATCTGACCAAAATGACGCTTCCCGCGTGAAGCGAATAGAGTGAGGCCGCGATGCGCTACAACATCAATGCCCGTCTCATTTATGATGCAACGGACGGCACGCTAACCCTGCCCGGCAGCGATGAACCGGATAGCCAGCTATCCATCACCGCCAGCGCGCTACTCTATTTTTTTCTCCGCCATACCGGCGTCGTCAGCCGCGATGAAGTATTAAAAAAAGTCTGGGATGATAACGGCTTAACCTCTTCCAACAGCAACCTCAATCAATACCTGAGTATGCTGCGCAAAACCTTCCGCCACTACGATATCGATAACATTATCGTCACCGTGTCGCGCGGGATGCTGCAGCTGAACCAGGATCTGAGCATTGAACTGCTCGATGCCGGGCCGGCGCTTACCGAGGCCGCTAACCCACCCGAGAGGGCTGATGAAACCGTCCCCCCAGCGGCGACAACGCCGCTCACCGATTCACGACATGCGCGCGGGATGTGCTGGTATCTGGCCGGCGGCTGTCTGCTGCTCATCACCCTGCTGCTGGTGGCGTTTAGTCTCGCCGGTACCCACGTCGCCCGGCCAATTAATCTGACGCTGATGAACCACAGCCAGTGCGAACTGCTGGCCAGCGATGAGATGCTGCGTTCGGTCTCCGCAACGGCCTACGGAAAGAATTTTGATGAGGTGCGTCAGCGGCTGAAGCTCAGTTGCAAGCCGGGCGAACGTTTTGTTTTTTTCTATGGCGACCGACTGGAAACCAACGGCCTGGGCCGGGTGTTCCTCGCCCACTGCGCGATGCACGAAGACAACCCGTTCAGCTATTGCGATAACTACTTTTACTACTCCTGGAAGCCGCAATGAGACTCGCGCCCCGCACCTTTTTCGCTCTTTCCGCTCTGGCGTTTATCGCTGCCGCCGGGTTTAGCCTCTGGCGCCTGCTGCCAGATGCCAGCGACGGCGTGATGAGCTGTTCCACCAAAGCGATCATGCGTTTTGAAAACATGGAAAAAGAGAATGTGAACGGCAATATCCATTTTAACTTTGCCGCTAACGGCAACGGTTCGATGGTGGTGGAAGGCTATACCGATTCTGCCGCCGGCTGGCTCTACCTGCAGCGCTACGTCAAATTCAGCTACACCAGCCAACGTATCTCGGCAACCGAACGCCACTACCGCATTAAAAAATGGGAATCCAGCGCCTCGTCCATCGACGAATCGCCGAATGTCATCTTTGACTACTTCATGCGCGAGATGTCCGACAGCCACGATGGCCTGTTCCTCAACGCGCAGAAGCTTAACGACAAAGCTATCCTGCTGAGCTCTATCAACTCACCGCTCTACATCTGCACGCTGAAGTCCGGCAGCACGCTTAACTAACCCGTCACCCCTGAACCGCCGCGAGGAAAATGCGCCCTCGCTCACGCTCCGTTATTGCCCCCTCTTTCCACGATGCTAAAAGCGCACGTTTTGCATTTAGCTTCGACGCCAAAACTTGCGCATACCCACAATTATCACGCGGCTATATTACCGCCTGCTGGCAAGTAATTAGCATCTTATTAACATTCACCTCTCGCCGATAAATAGTCTAAAAAAGCGCCATATCATCATAAAAATCGACACGCATAAAACAGAACGAAAATATAAATGGAAGGCTAAATAAGGCTAAATCACAGAGTAAAAACCTAAAATATTCATCTACACGGATTTAAATTTCACTTCCCTCCCCATTCCCTATAGTGAACCCCGAACGCCGCTTCCGCGTGTTGATGCCGTTACGCGGACGGTTTTCCCGAATAACAAAACCTGTTCTGGAGGAAATCACGATGGGTGATGCATTGGGGCTTATCGAAACCAAAGGTCTGGTGGCCTGTATTGAAGCAGCGGACGCGATGTGTAAAGCCGCCAACGTCGAACTGATCGGCTATGAAAACGTCGGCTCTGGCCTGGTCACCGTGATGGTGAAAGGCGACGTCGGCGCGGTAAAAGCGGCGGTGGATTCCGGTGTGGAATCCGCGCAGCGCATCGGCGAAGTGGTGACCTCGCTGGTCATCGCGCGTCCGCATAACGACATCAACAAAATCGTCATTAAACACAAGGCCTGAAGGCCAGGAGAACGCAAATGGGTGATGCATTAGGTCTGATTGAAACCAAAGGTCTGGTGGCCTGCATTGAAGCGGCGGATGCGATGTGTAAAGCCGCCAACGTCGAGCTGATCGGCTATGAAAACGTCGGCTCCGGCCTGGTCACCGCGATGGTGAAAGGCGACGTCGGCGCGGTGAAAGCGGCGGTGGATTCCGGTGTGGAATCGGCGCAGCGCATCGGCGAAGTGGTGACCTCGCTGGTTATCGCCCGTCCGCATAACGACATCAACAAAATCGTCTCGCATTACAAGATTGCGGACTAACGGAGAATCCTGATGAAAGAAGCGCTTGGTCTTATCGAAACCAAAGGTCTGGTGGCCTGCATTGAAGCCGCAGACGCGATGTGTAAAGCCGCCAACGTCGAGCTTATCGGCTATGAAAACGTCGGTTCCGGCCTCGTCACCGCAATGGTGAAAGGCGACGTCGGCGCGGTCAACGCAGCGGTCGATTCCGGCGTGGAAGCGGCGAAACGCATTGGCGAAGTCGTCAGTTCTCGCGTCATTGCGCGTCCACATAACGACATCGAAAAAATCGCGGCGCAGCACAAAGCATGACCTGACAGGGCGCGCCCCGTCTCCACTCTTTTCGTCTGATGAAGGATAGACTCATGATTGAACTGGATAACGATTTGCAATCCCGGCAGAACGCGCGGGAACTGGTGCGCAACGCCAAAAAGGCGCAGGCGATGCTGGCCACCTTTTCGCAACAGCAAATCGACGCCATCGTGAAAAACGTGGCCCAGGAAGCAGCGCACCACGCCGAAGCGCTGGCGAAAATGGCCGCGGAAGAGACCGGTTTTGGCAACTGGCAGGACAAAGTGCTGAAAAACCGTTTCGCCTCGCTGCGCGTCTACGACGCCATCAAAGATATGAAGACCGTTGGCATCATTCATGACGACCCGGTAAAAAAAGTGATGGACGTGGGCGTGCCGCTCGGCGTGATTTGCGCGCTGGTCCCCTCAACTAACCCAACTTCTACGGTTATCTACAAAGCGCTGATCGCCCTCAAGGCCGGCAACGCCATTATCTTCTCCCCGCATCCGGGCGCGCGTCAGTGCAGCTGGAAGGCGATTGAAATCGTCAAACGCGCGGCGGAAGCGGCCGGTGCGCCGGAGGGCTGCGTCGATGGCATCACCCAACTGACGCTCGAAGCCACCTCTGAGCTGATGCACAGCAAAGACGTGTCGCTGATCCTCGCCACCGGCGGCGAAGGCATGGTGCGTGCGGCCTATGCGTCCGGCACCCCAACCATCAGCGGCGGCCCGGGCAACGGCCCGGCGTTTATCGAACGCAGCGCCGATATCCACCACGCGGTGAAAGATATCATCACCAGCAAAACCTTCGATAATGGGGTGATCTGCGCCTCCGAGCAGTCGATCATCGTCGAAGGCTGTATTTACGACGAGGTTCACCGCGAGCTGGAAGCGCAGGGTGCCTACTTCATGAATGAAGATGAAGCGGCGAAAATGGCGGCGCTGCTGCTGCGCCCGAACGGCACCATCAACCCGAAAGTGGTCGGCAAAACCGCGCTGTACCTCAGCCAGATGGCGGGCTTCTGTGTTCCGGCCAGCACCAAAGTGCTGATCGCCGAACAGACCACCGTGTCGCCGAAAAACCCCTACTCGCGTGAAAAACTGTGCCCGGTGCTCGGCCTGTACGTGGCAGAGGACTGGAAAGCCGCCTGCCACCGCGTGGTGGAGCTGCTGACCAACGAAGGACTCGGCCATACGCTGGTGATCCACACCCGTAATCAGGACGTCATCCGCCAGTTCAGCCTCGAAAAACCGGTCAACCGTATTCTGATTAATACCCCGGCGGCGCTCGGCGGTATCGGCGCGACCACTAACATCTCCCCGGCGCTGACCCTCGGCTGCGGCGCAGTCGGCGGCGGATCCAGCTCCGACAACGTCGGCCCGATGAACCTGCTCAATATCCGCAAAGTCGGCTACGGCGTGCGGTCGATTGACGAGCTTCGCGCGCCGGGCAGCCGCCCTGAACCACAGCCGACCATCGTCACTCCGGCGAGCGATCCGCAGCGCAGCATTCTTGATGACGTGCGTTTCAACGCCCCGGCCAGCGCCGCGCCAGCGCGCTCCGCAGGCAGCGATGACCGTTTCGCCAGCGCAGGCGCCGCCAGCATGGAAGGCGAAATCAACGAGCAAAACGTGGAACGCGTTATCCGCCAGGTGCTGGAGCGCCTTGCTAAGTAACGCACTGATATAAGGCGATAAACGATGATTCTCGCAAAGGTAACCGGCCATGTCGTCGCCACGCAGAAATGCGATGAGCTACGCGGCAGCAACCTGCTGTTGGTCACCCGACTGGATGACAATCAGCAGCCGATGAAGGACCAGACCTGGGTCGCCGTCGATAACGTCGGCGCCGGCATGCACGACATCGTGCTGGCGGAAGAGTACTTCGCGCTCAATAAAGAGCGCTACAAAGCGATGTCGGTGGTCGCCATTGTCGAGAACGTGTTTCGGGACGCCTAACAGGAGTGAATAGCCCAATGAGTGAATTTTTACTGAAACCGCGGATTTGCTTCGGTCAGGACGCCCTCTCGGTGCTGAACGAACTCTCCGCCCGCAGCGTGCTGCTAGTGACCGATAAAGCGATGGTGAAGTTTGGCCTCGCCGAGCGCGTCACCGCCCTGTTGCGCCAGCGCGGGATCGCCTGCCAAGTCTGGGATGACGTGGTGGCGGATCCGGATATCGCCACCGTGGTGCGCGGCATGAAGTTAATGGATAGCCACTATCCGGATCTGGTTATCGCGCTCGGCGGCGGTTCGGTCATCGATGCCGCCAAAGCGGTTATTTTCTCCCTGGCGCAAACCCGTCCGCAGACTGATCGCCCGCGTCCATGCTTTGTCGCCATCCCCACCACCAGCGGCACCGGTTCGGAAGTCACCGCCTTTTCGGTGGTGAAAGCCAACGCGGAAAAACTGGTGCTGGTGGATGCGTCATTGCTGCCGGATATCGCCATTCTTGACCCGGCGCTGGTGGCTTCAGTGCCGCCGGCGATTACCGCCGACACCGGCATGGACGTGCTGTGTCACGCCCTTGAAGCCTACGTCTCCCGCGCCGCCAGCGACTTTTCAGATGCGCTGGCGGAGAAAGTGGTGCAGCAGGTGTTCCGCTACCTGCCGACCTGCTGGCGCAGCGGCGACAACCTGCAGGCGCGCGAAAAGATGCATAACGCCTCCTGCATGGCGGGGATGGCCTTCACCAACGCGTCGCTGGGGATAACCCACAGCCTGGCGCACGCCCTCGGCGGCGTCTTCCGTGTGCCCCATGGCCGCGCCAACGCCCTGCTGATGGCGCACGTCGTCGCCTGGAACGCCGATTTCCACGGCCAGTGCGACACCCTCGCGGCAACGAAATATGCCCGGCTGGCGCATCTGCTGGATCTGCCTGCCGCCTCGCCACGCCAGGGCGTCGCCAGCCTGCTGGTCGCCATTCAGGCGTTAAAAGACGAACTAAGCATGCCCTCCGGCATCAGCGAAACCGGCATCGAGGCGGCTGAATTCGACCGCCGTTTGCTGGAGATGGTCGGTCAGGCGCTGCGCGACAGCTGTACCCCGACCAACCCACGCGCGCCAGACGCTAACGCGTTAACCGAACTTTATCGCCAGGCGTGGTCCGGTTGCCCGGAATCACCCGGCGGCGCTCCGCTTGCACGGGCCTACGGGTAACAGATAACCGGGTGATCGCTGAATTATTTGTAGGCCGGGTAAGGCGTCAGCCGCCACCCGGCAGGAATACGGACACTGTATCCACAACCGGGTTGTCATCAGCCGCGGAAAAAGAACATCTGGAGAATACTTCATGGCACACTACAACTTAACGCCGCGCGTAAAAGTGCTGGCAGACCGTTTACTCGCCCAGAAAAGCACTCTGTGCACCGAACATGCCACCACACTGAACGCTCTTGATGGCGACATCGCGGGCGTTCCCGCCGCCGTTAAACCGGCGCGCCGCTTCTATGAACTGATGCGCCAGCTGCCGCTGACCATCAGCGCCGACGAGCTGATCGTCGGCAACCAGACCCGTAAACCGCACGGGGCGATTTTCCATGACGAAAACGCGACCCGTCGTCCATCGGTTTTCCAGTTCCTCAACCTCAATAGCGAGCTGGACTCGCCGGATTACAAACTGGTGGTCGAAAAAGGCGTGCTGGCGATTAAGCACCAGTTAGAAGAGAAAACCCGCGCCCTCGGTAGCGCGGTCAGCCGCAGCGGTATGGATGAAGTCAATGGCTGCCGCGCCGCCATCTACGCCTGTGACGCTCTGTTAGCGCTGGCGCAAAATCTGGCCAACAGCGCCGAACAGCTGGCGGCCGCGGAAACCAATGCTTATCGCAAAGCCGAGCTGCTCGATAGCGCGGCCATTCTGCACCACGTTCCGGCCCATCCGGCGCGTAATTTCAAAGAAGCCTGCCAGGCGTTCTATCTGTTCCAGCTGGCGCTACAGCTGGATAACGGCAGCTATGCGGTTAACCCGCAAGGGGCGGATATCGCGCTGCTGCCTTATTATCAGCGCGATATCAACAGCGGCGCGCTCAATGCCCAACAGGCGTATGAGATCGTGGAGTGCCTGTGGTTCAAGCTGGCGGAACTGAGCGAAGTCCGCGCCGCCTGCGCCATTGACGGCTATCCGATGCTCGACGCCATGCTGCACGGCGCCGCTTTTGACCATGCTGAAGTGAACGAACTTTCGGCGATGTTTATCAGCGCCCAACGCAACCTCAGCGCGCTGAATCTGCCGGTGCGCCTGTTTAGCGGCGTACAGCCGGTCAGCCACGTGCCGTTCGCCGCCTGCGCCGACACGCCGGTGATGGAAGGCTTAACCCCGCGTATGCAGCGCCTGCGTAACCACTACCTGACGGTACGCCCGAGCGTCTCTATCTATCGCGCGCTGGCCTTTACCGAAGTGGTCAAAGCCAACCCTGGCATGCCGACCATTCTGCTGCGGGCAAAAGCCTTCCGCCACGCCTGCGAAACCGCGCCGATTCTGATTCAGGACGATGAGCTGATCGTCGGCCATCCGTGCGGCAAGCCGCGCGCGGGCGCCTTCTCGCCGGATATCGCCTGGCGCTGGGTGCGCGACGAGCTCGACACCATGAGCACCCGCCCGCAGGATCCGTTTGAGATCAGCGAAGCAGATAAAAAAACCATTCGCGAAGAGATCGTCCCGTTCTGGGAAGGCCGTTCGCTGGATGAGATTTGCGAAGCGCAATACCGTGAAGCCGGCGTCTGGGCCTTCAGCGGCGAGACCTTCGTCAGCGACCTCTCCTATCACCAGATTAACGGCGGCGGCGATACCTGCCCGGGCTACGACGTGCTGCTGTTCACCAAAGGGATGAATGGGATTAAAGCCGATGCCGAGGCGCATCTGGCCAGCCTGAGCATGGAAAACCCGGAAGATATCGACCGTATCTACTACTACAAAGCGGCAATCGAAACCTGTGAAGGGGTGGTCAACTATGCCCGCCGTATCGCCGACCGCGCCCGCGAGCTGGCGGCTAAAGAGCAAAACGCCCAGCGCCGCGCCGAGCTGCTGACCATCGCCGATGTCAATGAAAACGTACCGGCCAACCCGCCAAAGACCCTGCAGGAAGCGCTGCAGAGCATCTGGACCGTCGAATCACTGTTTGAAATCGAAGAGAACCAGACCGGGCTGTCGCTGGGGCGCGTAGACCAGTACTGCTACCCGATGTTCGAAGCCGATATCCGCGAAGGCCGCCTGACCCACGACAGCGCGCTGGAGCTGCTGCAGGCGTTCATCATCAAATGTGCCGAACTGATGTGGATGTCGAGCGAGCTGGGCGCGAAATATTTCGCCGGTTATCAGCCGTTTATCAACCTCACCGTTGGCGGCCAGAAACGCAGCGGCGGCGACGCCTGTAACGATCTGACCTACCTGATTATGGACGCCGTGCGCTTTGTGAAGGTTTATCAGCCGTCGCTGGCCTGCCGTATCCACAACCAGTCGCCGCAGAAATACATGGAAAAAATCGTCGACGTGGTGAAAGCGGGAATGGGCTTCCCGGCCTGCCACTTCGATGACTCCCACATCAAGATGATGCTGCGCAAGGGCTTCGATTTTGAAGACGCCCGTGATTACTGCCTGATGGGCTGCGTTGAGCCGCAGAAATCCGGGCGCATCTACCAGTGGACCTCCACCGGCTACACCCAGTGGCCTATCGCTATCGAGTTCGTGCTCAACCGCGGGCGGATGGTGCTGTTCGATAGCTATCAGGGGCTGGATACCGGCGACCTGCGCGACCTGCGCACCTTCGACGATTTCGACGCGGCGGTGAAACAGCAGATCGCCCACATCGTGCGCCTGTCGGCCATCGGTACCGTCATCAGCCAGCGCGTCCACCGCGATGTGGCGCCGAAGCCGCTGATGTCGTTGCTGGTTGAAGGCTGTATGGAAAGCGGTAAAGACGTCGCCGCCGGCGGGGCGATGGTCAACCACGGGCCGGGGTTGATTTTCTCCGGTCTGGCGACCTACGTCGACTCGATGGCGGCGATCCGCAAGCTGGTGTTCGAAGAGAAGAAATACACCCTTGAGCAGATCCGCGATGCGCTGCTGGCCAACTTCGAAGGTTACGAAGCGCTGCGCCGTGACTGCCTGAACGCGCCGAAATACGGTAACGACGATAACTACGTCGACCAGTACGCGCTGGATATTACCGAATGGACCGAGAAAGAGTGCCGTAAGTACAAGATGCTCTACTCGACCCTCAGCCACGGCACCCTGTCTATCTCCAACAACACACCAATCGGCGAGCTGACCAACGCCACGCCGAACGGCCGCCTGGCGTGGATGCCGCTCTCCGACGGCATCAGCCCAACCCAGGGTGCGGATAAACAAGGCCCGACGGCGATTATCAAGTCGGTCAGCAAGATGAACGTGGAAACCATGAACATCGGCATGGTGCACAACTTCAAGTTCCTCAAAGGGCTGCTCGATACCCCGGAAGGTCGCCACGGCTTGATTACCTTGCTGCGTACCGCCTCGATTCTCGGCAACGGCCAGATGCAGTTCAGCTACGTCGATAACGAAGTGCTGAAGAAAGCGCAGCAGGAGCCGGAGAAATACCGCGACCTGATCGTTCGCGTCGCCGGCTATAGCGCTTACTTCGTCGAGCTGTGCAAAGAGGTCCAGGACGAGATCATCAGCCGTACGGTGATTGAGAAGTTCTAGTTCTCTTAAAGAGAATTAAATGAGCTGTATTTGAGAAATAACCGGAAGTTCTCCGTCCCGTAACGGGACGGAGCGGGAGGCAAGCGTGATCGCAAAACAAGAATTAACGGGCCGAATTTTCAATATCCAGAAATATTCGATCTATGACGGCGATGGCATTCGCACGCTGGTGTTTTTTAAGGGCTGCAACATTCGCTGCCCGTGGTGCGCCAACCCGGAAGGGCTGAGCAGCCAGTTCCAGGTGATGTTCTCGCACGACAAATGCATCAACTGCGGCGACTGCGTCAGCGTCTGTCCGGCGGGTATTCATTATCGGGCGGAAGAGAACGGCGAAATGAAGCACTTCGTCGACCGCAATAAAGACTGCATTGGCTGTCGCAAATGCGAAGAGATTTGCACCCAGAACGCGCTGGACATTATGGGCAAGGACGTCACCGTCAGCGAGCTGATGGAGATCATCATGCAGGACTACGACTTCTACATCTCCTCCGGCGGCGGCGTGACCATCGGCGGCGGCGAGATGAGCCTGCAGACCGATTTTGCCGTTGCCTTATTCAGCGAATGCAAAAAGATGATGATTAACACCGCCGTCGAAACCCAGGGCACCACCCCGCTTGCCAACTATCAGAAGCTGGCGCCGGTCACCGACACCTTCTTATTCGACATCAAACAGATCAACAGCGATCACCACAGGGCGATGCTCGGCATCGGCAACGAAGGGATCCGCCGCAATCTCGAATGGCTGGTGGATTCCGGCGCCAACGTCATTGTGCGCATGCCGCTTATCCGCGGCTACAACGACTCATTCGACGCCATTACCGGCGCCATTGATTACGTACAAAAGCTGGCGAAGCGTGGAAATATCCGCCGCATCGACATGCTGCCGTACCACCAGTTAGGGCGCAAAAAGTACGAACGCCTGGATATGCCCTACCCGATTACCCAGGACCCGTCTTATTCACCGGACGAACTGGACCGGCTGGAAACCTTCTTCCGGCAATTTGATTTTGATATTCGCTTAGTCCGCCATTAACAGGAGCCGACCATGAAAAGTTTAGGCGTAATTGAAACGCGAGGATGGGTCGCCGCCATTCAGGCCGTCGACGCCGCCTGTAAAGCCGCGGGAGTGACCTGCATTGGCTATCGCAAACCAGGCTCCGGGCTGGTGAGCGTCTGCTTTGAAGGGGAGATCAGCGCCATTCACACTGCTATCGAGCGCGGCGTAGCGGTAGCTGGCGCCGAGCACACCGTGAAGTCGCTGGTGATTGCCCGCCCTGAGCGCTGCGTGGTTGAAGCGTTAAGCAACCTCAAAGGCAACCCACCGCGCGCGAAGCAGCCCACCGCCCCAGCAGCTGTCGCTGTCGCCGCCGCGCCAGAAGCGATCGTTCCCTCCGCGCCGCAGGCCGCCCCGCAGGCAACGGAAGATAAAAACCCAACGCTGAAGAAAGGGAAGAAGTGATGATCGACACCCTGCTTCGCGAAAAAATCACCACCCGCCTGAACGCAACGGCGCCGGCGATCCCGGTGGGGATCTCCAACCGCCACGTCCATCTCGCGCAACAGGACGTCGAGGCGCTATTCGGCAAAGGCTACAGCCTGACGCCGTTCAAACCGCTGCGCCAGCCGGGGCAGTTCGCCGCCCAGGAGTGCGTGACCGTTGTCGGGCCGAAAGGCTCGCTGACCAACGTCCGCGTCCTCGGGCCGACCCGCCCGGTATCGCAACTGGAAGTATCGCGCGCCGACTGTTTCACGCTCGGGATTAAGGCGCCGGTTCGTGAGTCCGGGCAACTGGAGAATGCCGGCAGCGCGCTGCTGATTGGGCCCGCTGGCCACGTTGAACTCCATTCGCAGGTGATCTGCGCCTGGCGGCATATTCATATGTCGCCGCAGGACGCACGCCAGCTCAACGTCAGCAACGGCCAGAAGGTCAGCGTGCGCAGCAACGGCGAACGCCAGCTGACCTTCGATGAAGTGGTGGTGCGCGTGCGCGATGACTTCGCGCTGGAGTTCCATATCGATACCGAAGAAGCCAATGCCGCCGGGTTGAAAAACGGCGCGCAGGTGACGCTCATCGGCTAACGGAGGCTCACCATGACCGATGAACAGATTGAAGGTGTAGTTGCGCGGATTTTGCAACGCCTGCGGCCACCAGTACTGGTGATGGTGACCGCCGCTGACGGCTACCGCGCGGCAATCCGCCAGCGCCTGGCCGGCTGCGGCTACCCGCTGCGCCTCGCGCTGGAGGAGGGCCTCGCCGACGCCGCCGCGTGGCAGGAGACGGGCGAAATTCTCGCTCCGTCAGCGTGGCAGGATGCCCTGCCGTCAGCGCCGTGGCGGGCGGTGTTGCTACCGTTTCTCGATTATACGCTGGCCTCGGATCTGCTGAACGGCACGCTGCGCAGCCCGCTCGCCCGCTGCGCGCACGAGGCGCTGCTGACGGGTATTCCAGTGCTGGCGCTGCGCTACCACTGCGATCCGCTCAGCGAACTCAACCAGTTGCGCGGGGCGCAGGCCGACAGCGCTTATGCCGGACACCTGCAGGCCACCCTCGCCCGTCTGGAAGCCTGCGGCGTCTTCCTCGGCACCATGAATGAGCTGCTGGCGAAGCTGGACGCACCCACCGCGCCTGCCACCGCCAACAGCGAACCGCGCCGTTATCTCACCGTCACAGACGTGGTGAATAATCCAGCGTTGGCAGCGACTCCGCACGCGCAGCTGACCGATGCGGCCATTGATTACTTAAAAAACAGAAAGATATGACCTTACCCAACGATAAACCTGGAGCTTAACGATGTCTTCGAAAACAAAATGCTGGTTATGGATGTTGCTGGTTATCCTCTCCGAAACCTCGGCAACCTCGACGTTAAAAATGTTCGGTAGCAGCGAAGGCAGCACCAAAATGCTGCTGCTCGGGCTGCTGATTGCGCTCTACTGCACCTGCTATTACTCGCTGTCGCGGGCGGTGAAAGATATTCCGGTCGGTCTGGCATACGCCACCTGGTCCGGCACCGGTATCCTGGTGGTCTCGACGCTGGGAATGGCGTTTTACGGCCAGCACCCGGATACCGCCGCCATCATCGGCATGGCAGTGATCGCCAGCGGCATCGTTATCATGAACCTGTTCTCGAAAATGGGTTCGGAAGAGAGCGAAGAGGCCGCCCCCGTCACGCCAGTCGCCTCCATGGATAAGAAAATCGCCAACTAACAGGAAAGGAATACCCTATGTTTAATCTCGGATTTTTATGGCTGGCGCTGTCTATCGGCTCCGAAATCACCGGCACCTCGATGATCAAAAAAACCAACGGCTTCAGCAAACTGGCGCCTTCCGTGCTGGTGGTCTGCGCCTACGGCCTGTGCTACTTCGCCCTCACCCGCGCGATGAGCACTATTCCGGTGGGCGTGGCCTACTCGCTGTGGTGCGGCTTCGGTATCGTCGGCGTGACTATCTGCTCCATGATCCTCTATAAGCAGAAACCAGACCTGGCGGCCATTATCGCCATGGCGCTGATTATCTCCGGCGGCGTGATCATGAACGTCTTCTCGACCATGTAATACGAGGCGGGTTTACCCCGCCGTGATTTCGTGGCAGGATAAAAAGATGAACAGAAACGTTATCGTTACTTACCCCCGTCGTTGGTGGCTGCCTGCATAACAGGCGGCACGATACACGTTTCCATTTTCAAAGCCGCCGGAAGGCGGCTTTGGTGTTTTCAGGACGTCTTTCGGCTGAACAGTCTGATAAGGAGTCCCTGATGAACCATCCACAAACCATCCTCACCGGCGACCGCCCGACCGGCCAACTACATCTTGGCCACTACGTCGGCTCGCTGCGCCAGCGCGTCGCGCTGCAGCACGACCACCAGCAATTTATCCTGATCGCCGACCTGCAAGGGCTCACCGATAACGGCAGCAACCCACAAAAAATCAGCCACCATATCCTCGAAGTCATGGCCGATTATCTGGCCGTCGGCATCGACCCCAGGCTCACCACTATTTGCCTGCAGTCCGCTCTGCCGGCGCTGGCGGAGCTCAGCGCGCTGTATATGAATATCGTCACCGTCGCCCGCGTGGAGCGTAACCCAACGGTCAAAAATGAAATTGCCCAGAAGGGATTCGCCCGCTCGCTGCCGGTGGGCTTTCTCGCCTATCCGATTAGCCAGGCCGCCGATATCACCGCCTTCAAAGCCGAGCTGGTGCCGGTGGGCGACGATCAGCTACCGATGATTGAGCAGACCAACGAGATCGTCCACAAAATGAATAGCCTGACCGGCGAACCGGTGCTGCGCCACTGCAAAGCGCTACTCAGCGAAGTGGGCCGCCTGCCAGGCGTCGACGGTAACGCCAAAATGTCGAAATCGCTGGGCAATACGTTGACGTTATCGGCCAGTGAAGAGGAGATCCACCGCGCGGTCAGCGCGATGTACACCGACCCGACGCACCTGAGAGTCAGCGATCCGGGGCATGTCGACGGCAACGTGGTGTTCACCTATCTCGACGCTTTCCATAGCGATAAGGCGCTGGTTGCTGAGATGAAAGCCCACTATCAGCGTGGTGGGCTGGGCGATCGCCAGTGTAAGAATGAACTGGAAACCTGCCTGCAGGCGCTACTGGCGCCAATCCGCGAACGCCGGGCCACTTACAGTCAGGATAAAGGAATGCTGCTGGAGTTGTTGCGTCAGGGCAGCGAACGCGCCCACCAGCTCACGCAGCAGACGCTGCATGAAGTGAAGCGCGGGCTGGGGCTGCCGGTGCTGTTCTGAGCTTCAGATCCTTTCCCCGGTCGCGCTACACTTACCGGGGCTACGGTTTCATCCCCCACCTTTGTGCATCTTCACGCAGTTGCGTCCATCGCGCTTGGCGGCATACAGCGCGTTATCAGCGTCACGCAGCAGCAGGTTGTAATCGGGGTGCCCCGTGTGGACGGCAAAGCCAATGCTGGCGGTGATGGGGATCTGCGTGTCGCCGCCAACGTTAAACGCCAGTTGGCCAATCTTTTTACGCAGACGTTCAAGGAGAGGGGAAGCCTCTGCCGCACGGGTCTCCACCAGCACCAGCAGAAACTCCTCACCGCCGTAGCGGAAGAGATAGTCGCTGGAGCGAATATTATCGCTGAGCAGATCGGCTACGTGCTTAATGGCGCGGTCGCCGACCAGATGGCCCCATTTGTCATTGATCTCTTTAAAGAAATCAATATCGATAATTGCCACCGTCAGCGGCAGGTCATACTCAATCGCCAGGGTGACTTCATGCTTGAGCACCACCGGCAGATAGCGACGGTTAAGCAGGCTGGTTAGCGCGTCTTTGCCGTTTTGCATCTGCGACAGACTACTGAACAATACCCCCAGTTGGCTGCTGATGTGCTGACAATGGATATGGATCCTTTGCAGCAAGCTCTGAGTATTTTTATAACCAGCATCCTGTTCCGCGGTACGCCATTCGGTAATCAACGCATCCACCTGACCGATTAATTCAGTAATCTCCCCCATCTGCGGATTGTGGTTAAAATAGCGAACGCATTTATGGCGAAACCACAAACCAAATTCGGATTCAGATAATAACGTTGCGTTAAGGTCCGTCCTGTTCTCGCTGACGATATTAAAAATCGCACTATTTTCCCAACCCGAAAGCGATGCCTGCTGCTTGCCATACTCCATCGGGACGTTATCCATCAGGCTGTACAGACGAAAGGCTTCTTCATTTTTGGTAGCCCGATAATGCGACAGCGTATAGGCGTGACACATCATCTCCACTGCCATATTTATCGCCATGATCGCGTAATGGATAGCCGCTATCCCGGTGTCCCGCTCCACCTGGCTGTCACGAATCGCCTCCACCAGCCCGGCTTTTATCTGCCGCGCGCCGCGCAGCACCGCCTCAGCCGGGATGCCAATCCGCGAATGAATGTTGCCGATCTGATACTGGCGCTCCGCGAGGGCCTGAAGCTCCTCTTTTTCACAGGTAAGGATCTGCTGCACCCATCCCGCCAGAGAGCGGCTCAGACGTTCCTCAACCAGCTCATAAGAGAGGTGCCTGGCGATATCCGGATCCTGAAAAATAAAATCGTAAAAGCGGGTCGCTAACATCGACGATCGCTCATCAGCCATTTTTTTAAGCAATGCACGGACGTCCGGCGTCAGGCTGTCATACAGCGGTAGCCATTCCTTAAAAATCACGGCGATATATTTTTGGCTTTCTTCATTCATGAAATTAAAGCACTCGTCGGATGTTTCTTAATGCCAGGAGCGGAATCATATCGTAGTTACCGGGGGGCAACCAGATAACAAAACGGACCAGCCTGTTTTCGCTGTTTTATCCTGACATTGGGGTTTTCTGTTAACGCACCGACAAGACCACGCACTTCATATGGACAACATCGCCACGAATGTTACTATCGCGATGACGATAGCTCTCACTATGCGTGTTTCATTAAGGCCTGGATCGCTGATGATGACCACATAAGTAGCACAGCGATCGGCTGCGCATCGACGCGGCAGAGCGCTGCGTCAGCGGCCTTTACCCCCACCTTTTCGTCCCTCGCAAGGAGGACGCTCCGCTCGGCGGAGGAAACACGCGCACCACTCAGCAAAGGGAATCAAGCGAGTCGCGTATGGACAAATTAAAGAAACGTTGGGCAGGGTATCTTGTCGGCTTACTGGTGGTGCTCGCCGCCGCCGCATGGTGGCTGCTGCGCCCGCCAGGCCTCCCGGACGGTTTTGCCAGCAGCAACGGCCGAATCGAAGCCACCGAAGTCGATATTGCCAGTAAAATCGCCGGGCGTATCGACACGATTTTGGTCAAAGAGGGCCAGTTTGTGCGTCAGGGAGAAGTCCTCGCGAGGATGGATACCCGCGTACTGAATGAGCAGCGTCTTGAAGCCGCTGCACAAATCAAGGAGGCGGAAAGCGCGGTGCTCGCCGCCAGAGCCTTGCTCGATCAGCGGCAGAGTGAAATGCGCGCCAGCGAAGCAGTCGTGAAGCAGCGCCAGGCGGAGCTGGATTCCTCGGCGAAACGCCATGTCCGCTCGAATGCCCTGTCGCAGCGCGGCGCCGTCTCCGCCCAGCAGCTGGATGACGACCGCGCGGCAGCAGAGAGCGCCCGCGCGGCGCTGGAATCGGCAAAAGCCCAGGTCTCTGCCGCCCACGCCGCCATCGAAGCTGCCCGCACCAGCATTATTCAGGCGCAAACCCGCGTCGAAGCCGCCCAGGCGACCGAACGGCGGATCCTTGCCGATATTGACGATAGCGAGCTGAAAGCACCGCGTGATGGCCGCATTCAGTATCGCGTCGCTGAGCCAGGCGAAGTACTGGCCGCCGGTGGCCGGGTGCTGAACATGGTCGATCTCGCCGATGTCTATATGACCTTCTTTCTGCCAACCGAGCAGGCAGGTCTGCTGGCGCTCGGCAGCGAAGCGCGCTTGATCCTTGATGCCGCGCCGGATCTGGTGATCCCGGCCAACATCAGCTTTGTCGCCAGCGTCGCCCAGTTCACGCCGAAAACGGTAGAAACCAGCGACGAACGTCTTAAGTTGATGTTCCGCGTCAAAGCGCGCATCCCGCCGGAGCTGCTGGCGCAGCATCTGGAATATGTCAAAACCGGCCTGCCCGGCATGGCTTACGTACGGCTGGATAAACAACAACCCTGGCCTGAGGCGCTAACGGTGAGGTTGCCGCAATGAAACTGACGCCGCAGGATACCTCGCCCCCCGTCGCCCTGCTGGAAAACGTTGGCCAGCAGTTTGGCGCCACCATCGCGCTGCGGGATATCAGCCTGGCCATCCCGGCACGGCGTATGGTTGGTCTGATTGGCCCGGACGGCGTCGGCAAATCGAGCCTGCTCTCGCTGATCGCCGGGGCGCGGGCCATTGAACAGGGTAACGTGATGGTGCTTGGCGGCGATATGCGTGATGTGCATCACCGCCGCGACGTGTGCCCGAAAATCGCGTGGATGCCACAGGGGCTGGGGAAAAACCTCTATCACACTCTCTCGGTGTATGAAAACGTCGACTTCTTCGCCCGCCTGTTCGGCCACGATAAAGCCGAGCGCGAACTGCGCATCAACGAGCTGCTGCAGAGCACCGGGCTGGCGCCGTTTCGCGATCGCCCCGCCGGTAAACTCTCCGGTGGGATGAAGCAAAAGCTCGGCCTGTGCTGCGCGCTGATCCACGACCCGCAGTTGCTAATCCTTGATGAACCGACCACCGGCGTCGACCCGCTTTCCCGGGCGCAGTTCTGGGAGCTTATCGACAGTATTCGCCAGCGCCAGCCGGAGATGAGCGTGCTGGTGGCTACCGCCTACATGGAAGAGGCCGAGCGCTTTGACTGGCTGGTGGCGATGAATGCCGGCGAGGTGCTGGCGACCGGCAGCGCCGCGGAGCTCAAAGCCCAGACCGGCAGCCAGACCCTGGAGCAGGCGTTTATCGCCCTGTTGCTAGAAGCGCAGCGCCGGGCGCATAAGGCGGTAGTTATCCCGCCGCGCGACAGCCGCGAGGAAGAGATCGCCATCGAAGCGCGCGGCCTGACCATGCGCTTCGGCAACTTTGTTGCCGTCGACCACGTTAACTTTCGCATCGCCCGCGGCGAAATCTTTGGCTTCCTTGGATCTAACGGCTGCGGCAAATCCACCACCATGAAGATGCTCACCGGCCTGCTGCCCGCCAGCGAAGGTGAAGCCTGGCTGTTCGGCCAGCCGGTCGACCCGAAGGATATCGCCACCCGCCAGCGGGTCGGTTACATGTCACAGGCCTTCTCGCTTTACAGCGAACTGAGCGTTCGGCAAAACCTCGAGCTGCACGCCCGCCTGTTTCATATCCCGGACGACGAAATAGCCAACCGGGTCGCTGAGATGAGCGAGCGCTTTATGCTGAGCGAGGTTGAAGACGCGCTTCCCGCCGATCTGCCGCTGGGGATCCGTCAGCGCCTGTCGTTAGCGGTGGCGGTCATCCACCGCCCGGAGATGCTGATCCTCGATGAGCCGACCTCCGGCGTCGATCCGGTGGCGCGCGATATGTTCTGGCAGCTGATGGTAGACCTGGCGCGCCAGGATCGCGTTACTATATTTATCTCCACCCACTTTATGAATGAGGCGGAACGCTGCGATCGCATCTCCCTGATGCATGCTGGCAAGGTGTTGGCCAGCGATACGCCACAGGCGCTGGTCGAGCAGCGCGGAGCCGCCAGCCTCGAAGAGGCGTTTATCGCCTGGCTTAAAGAGGCCCAACCGTCCTCTCCAGTACCAGATGAACCCACGTCTGCTGTCGCATCGCATTCGGAACACACGGCCCCACGGCAGGCCTTCAGTCTACGCCGCCTGTTTAGCTACAGCCGCCGCGAGGCGCTGGAGCTGCGCCGCGATCCGGTGCGATCGACGCTGGCGCTGCTGGGGACGGTGATCCTGATGTTTATTATGGGTTATGGGATCAGCATGGACGTTGAGGATCTGCGCTTTGCCGTCCTCGACCGCGATCAAACCATCAGCAGCCAGGGCTGGTCGCAGAATATCGCCGGCTCACGCTACTTTATCGAACAGGCGCCGCTGCACAGTTATGACGAACTGGACCGCCGGATGCGCGACGGCGAACTGGCGGTGGCAATAGAGATCCCGCCGAACTTTGGTCGCGATATCGCCCGCGGCACACCGGTGCAAATCGGCGTCTGGGTGGACGGCGCGATGCCCAACCGCGCGGAAACCGTGCGCGGCTACGTGCAGGCGATGCATCTCGCCTGGCTGCAGGAGATGGCCGGCCGGCAGAGCAGCCCACAGCGCGATACCTCACTCATCTCCATCGAGACCCGCTATCGCTATAATCCGGACGTGAAGAGCCTGCCGGCCATCGTCCCGGCGGTGATCCCGCTGCTGTTGATGATGATCCCGGCGATGCTTAGCGCCCTGAGCGTAGTCCGTGAGAAAGAACTCGGATCGATTATCAACTTGTACGTGACGCCAACTACCCGCAGCGAATTCCTGCTCGGCAAGCAGCTGCCTTACATCGTACTGGGGATGTTTAACTTCTTCCTGCTGTGCGCGCTGTCGGTCTTTGTCTTTGGCGTCGCGCATAAGGGCAGCTTCCTGACGCTGACCCTGGCGGCGCTGCTGTATGTCACCATCGCCACCGGTCTGGGGCTGCTGATCTCAACCTTTATGAAGAGCCAAATCGCCGCCATTTTCGGTACCGCGATCATTACGCTGATCCCGGCAACCCAGTTCTCCGGGATGATCGATCCGGTGGCGTCGCTGGAAGGGCCCGGGCGCTGGATTGGGCAAATTTATCCGACCAGCCACTTCCTGACTATCGCTCGCGGCACCTTCTCCAAGGCGCTGAATCTCAGTGATTTGTGGGGCTCCTTCATTCCGCTATTGCTTGCGGTGCCGCTGGTGCTCGGGCTGAGCGTGCTGCTGCTGAAGAAACAGGAGGGATGATGCGCGGATTACGCAATATTTATAATCTTGGCGTCAAAGAGCTGCGCAGCCTGCTCGGCGATAAAGCAATGCTGGCGCTGATCGTGTTTGCTTTTACCGTGTCGGTGTACTCCTCGGCCACGGTGATGCCCGGTTCGCTGCACCTGGCGCCGATCGCGGTTGCTGATATGGATAAATCCCAGCTCTCTTCACGCATTATTAACGCTTTCTACCGTCCCTGGTTTCTCGAGCCGGAGCTGATCACCGCTGATGAGATGGACGCCGGGCTGGATGCCGGGCGCTACACTTTCGCCATCAACATCCCGCCTAACTTCCAGCGCGATGTGCTGGCCGGTCGGCAGCCGGAAGTCCAGGTCAACGTTGACGCCACGCGAATGAGTCAGGCCTTTACCGGTAACGGCTATATCCAGAATATTATCAGTGGCGAAGTCAACAGCTTTGTCGCCCGTTATCGGGATAACAGCGTGCTGCCGGTAGAGCTGGCGGTAAGGATGCGTTTTAACCCTAACCTTGAGCAGGAGCGCTTTGGCGCGGTGATGGCAATCATCAACAACATCACCATGCTGGCGATCGTCCTCACCGGTTCGGCGCTGATCCGCGAGCGGGAACATGGCACCATAGAGCACTTGTTGGTGATGCCAGTAACGCCGTTTGAAATCATGATGGCCAAGATCTGGTCGATGGGCCTGGTGGTGCTGGTGGTCTCCGGGTTGTCGCTGATACTGATGGTGCAGGGGATTTTGCAGGTGCCCATTGAGGGGTCGATCCCACTGTTTATGCTGGGGGTGGCGCTCAGCCTGTTCGCTACTACCTCAATCGGCATTTTTATGGGCACCCTCGCCCGCTCGATGCCGCAGCTGGGGCTGCTGATGATTCTGGTGCTGCTGCCGCTACAGATGCTTTCCGGCGGATCCACACCGCGGGAAAGTATGCCGCAGCTGGTACAGGATATTATGTTGACCATGCCGACCACCCACTTCGTCAGTCTGGCGCAGGCGATACTGTACCGTGGCGCCAGCTTCGCCATCGTCTGGCCGCAGTTCTTAACCTTGCTGGCTATCGGCGGGGTGTTCTTTACTATCGCGTTGCTGCGTTTTCGTAAGACTATTGGCGAGATGGCGTAAGGGCTTAAGAAGGGCCGTCGACTGACGGCGGCCCTGGGATTTATTTGTGGCGGTTCATAAAGCGACGTAAACCCCAGGTGAAGGCCATCGCCATACTAAACAGGATAAACAATAAGACAATCCAGCTGATGGAGATGCGCAGCAACGTACCGGGGGTCATAAACGGCTGCAGATAGACGGTGAAGGACTCCGCGGGTGATTTCCCCAACAGCTCGTACACCTTATCGGTGAGCCACACCCCGACCCGGCAGAACAGCCAGATAATCGCTGGCCAGCAGAGCAGCACCAGAAAGGTAAAGCGCTCCTGAATGTAAGTGAAGAGCTGGCGCAGTGGCGACCAGTTAAGCAGGATTTTCATTTCTATTCTCATATTGCCAGCCGATAACCTGCATATGTCTCGCAAGGTATTTCGGGCAGCATCCATACAGGCAATCATCCCTCTTTGTATAACAAATTTTCCGCCATATAAACCAGATCAAGTTAACAAAGTGTTAATGATGTAGCTCATTAAGACAAAAACAGGGAAGAAGCATACTGTTTGGCACAATACATCCGGGAGCGAAGTATTCAGTCACGGAAATATTTTTTCTGAATCGCAAGTGCGTTATTTTGCGGGAGGAAGAGGCAGCGCCATTATTTCGCCGACATACAATATAATGGCGCTGAAATAGAGAAATGATATTAATCGTAGCTGCTGATAATTATTTTCCGACTTGCATCATCCGGTAAATTCACCGTCCGGGTGACCACGCCACGAGCATTCGTCACGCTATTTTGCGAAGCAATAAGATAGGTATTCTTTCCGCAACGCTGCTGAGGTTGTTTATTGACGATATCGGTGCTGCAGGTTTCTGAAACCACCCGCCCGGAGAGCGTTAATGTGGCGGTATCAGCAGCAAACAGAGGTAAGCTTAGTCCATAAGCGAAAGCCAGAATCCCAATTAGCGGTTTTTTCATTGAATTTATAACCAGTTAACAGGATGAGAAATAAGCGAGTTGCTTTCTATTTTTCTCCCTCGGGAGAGATGATGCGTTGATTCATCACGCAGGGAAGATAATCCATATTATTAGTAAGGACAATTGCAGGATAACCTATTAATGTGATAGGTATTACTGATGTTAACGAACCCGGCGGTCGGGCCGGATGTTTCCCCGGAGGCGGTGCAGCGCACCTTGTCCGGGCTACAGGTCGTGCAGGGCGGGTGCGAATCCGTAGCCCCGGTAAGCGCAGCGCCACCGGGGAGATATACCCCACACAGCAAAAAACCCCGCACCTTTCGGGACGGGGTTCTTGTTAAAACGCAAAAACAAAAAGCTCAGTCTTTCGACTGAGCTTTCTGCTTTGTTTGATGCCTGGCAGTTCCCTACTCTCACATGGGGAGACCCCACACTACCATCGGCGCTACGGCGTTTCACTTCTGAGTTCGGCATGGGGTCAGGTGGGACCACCGCGCTAGTGCCGCCAGGCAAATTCTGTTTTATCAGCCCGTCTTAAAGACGTTCTGATTAATCTGTATCACGCTGAAAATCTTCTCTCAAATCGCCAAAACACCTTCGGCGTTGTAAGGTTAAGCCTCACGGTTCATTAGTACCGGTTAGCTCAACGCATCGCTGCGCTTACACACCCGGCCTATCAACGTCGTCGTCTTCAACGTTCCTTCAGGAGACTTATAGTCTCA
>NZ_PIOK01000007.1:0-220400 GCF_002810515.1 Klebsiella sp. D-Nf1 | reverse complement strand
AGCAAGCTCTCTGTGCTACCGCTCGACTTGCATGTGTTAGGCCTGCCGCCAGCGTTCAATCTGAGCCATGATCAAACTCTTCAATTTAAGTTTGATGCTCGTGAATTAAACTTCGTAATGAATTACGTATGTTCACTCAGAGACTTGGTATTCATTTATTGTCCGAAGACATTAAGAATCCATGTCACTTTGAGTGCCCACACAGATTGTCTGATAAATTGTTAAAGAGCAGTTGCGACGCGCTTTAGCGCTCTGTCGCGAGGTGGCGTATATTACGCTTTCCTCTTTCAGAGTCAACCCTGAATTTCAGGATTTTTCTCTTCAACCGAACCGGTTGTTTGCGTGAAGTGATTCACATCTGCCGTGTCGATGGAGGCGCATTATAGGGAGCTCTCCGTGAATGACAAGCGGAAAAATACAATTTTATTTCAACCGCTCATCTTTTAAACGCAACGCTTATTTTTGCTGCTTTTTAATCGCCGCGGGCAGCTCTGCCAGGCTATTTAGCACCCAGTCAGCCGCTTTTTCCGCCTCTTCAGTAAGGGGCTTACCGGTACGCACCAGCACTTTAGTACCGATATCCGCTGCGGCGGCGGCCTGCATATCTTCCAGTTTGTCCCCTACCATATAGGAAGCGGCCATATCGATATGCAGAAAATCACGTGCAGAGATCAGCATCCCCGGATGTGGTTTACGGCAATCACAGGTCTGGCGGTACTCCTCCACCGTACCCTGCGGATGATGCGGGCAATAGTAGATACCATCCAGGTCGACACCACGGTCCGCCAGAGACCAGTCCATCCATTCGGTCAGCGTTTCAAACTGAGCTTCGGTAAATTTGCCGCGAGCAATACCGGACTGGTTAGTGACCAGCACCAGCGCGTAGCCCATCTCTTTTAGTTCGCGCATCGCGTCAATGACGCCATCGATAAATTCAAAATTGTCGATTTCGTGGACGTAACCATGATCGATATTAATCGTGCCGTCACGGTCGAGAAAAATTGCGGGTACTGACTTTGCCACCGGTTTGCTCCTGAAAAAGGCTAATGCCGTTAGTATCGCATGTTTCGGCATGCAAGAAAGTGCTCATTATAAAGAGTCAGATTGATTTAGACGTCTGGATGCCTTAACATCCATTTCATTGACAGGCATCGCCTGGATACGGCAGAAGAAAATGCCACGGCAAACGGCTAAACGATAATAAATAACTGATGATTAAACTTTCCAATATCACCAAAGTGTTCCAGCAGGGGAATCGCAGCATTCAGGCGCTGAATGACGTCAGCCTGCATGTCCCTGCCGGACAAATTTATGGCGTTATCGGTGCCTCCGGCGCCGGTAAAAGTACGCTGATTCGCTGCGTCAACCTGCTGGAGCGCCCGACCGAGGGCAGCGTACAAGTTGACGGTCAGGAATTGACTGCTCTGTCGGAAAAAGAGCTAACCCGCGCGCGCCGTCAGATTGGCATGATTTTCCAGCATTTTAACCTGCTGGCTTCCCGGACCGTTTTCGGCAACGTGGCGTTGCCCCTGGAACTGGATAACACCCCGCAGGCTGAAATCAAACGTCGTGTCACCGAGCTGCTGGATCTCGTCGGCCTGGGTGATAAGCACGACAGCTACCCGGCTAATCTCTCTGGTGGCCAGAAACAGCGCGTCGCCATTGCCCGCGCACTGGCCAGCAACCCGAAGGTATTGCTGTGCGATGAAGCCACCAGCGCTCTCGACCCGGCCACCACCCGTTCCATTCTCGAACTGCTGAAAGACATTAACCGGCGTCTGGGATTGACCATTCTGCTGATCACCCATGAAATGGATGTGGTGAAGCGCATCTGCGACTGCGTGGCGGTGATTAGCAACGGCCAGCTTATTGAGCAGGACACGGTGAGCGAAGTCTTCTCCCATCCGAAGACGCCGCTGGCCCAGCAGTTCATTCAGTCGACTCTGCACCTGGATATTCCGGATGACTACCAGGCACGCCTGAAACCTACCGCCGCAGCGGACAGTGTACCGATGCTGCGCATGGAATTTACCGGCCACTCCGTCGATGCGCCGCTGCTCTCTGAAACCGCGCGTCGTTTCAATGTGAATAACAACATTATTAGTGCGCAGATGGATTACGCCGGTGGCGTGAAGTTCGGCATCATGCTGACCGAAATGCACGGTACACAGGAAGACACTCAGGCGGCCATCGCCTGGCTGCAGGAACACCATGTAAAAGTAGAGGTATTGGGATATGTCTGAGCCAATGATGTGGCTGCTGTTGCGCGGCGTATGGGAAACGCTGGCAATGACCTTTGTCTCCGGCTTCTTCGGCTTTGTCCTTGGTCTGCCGGTGGGCGTGCTGCTGTATGTCACGCGCCCTGGGCAAATTGCCGCCAATGCCAAACTGTATCGTACCTTGTCGGCGGTGGTGAATATTTTCCGTTCCATCCCGTTCATTATCCTGCTGGTCTGGATGATCCCGTTTACTCGCATAATCGTCGGTACCTCGATCGGCCTGCAAGCGGCGATCGTGCCGTTAACAGTCGGCGCCGCGCCGTTTATCGCCCGCATGGTGGAGAACGCCCTGCTGGAGATCCCGACCGGGCTCATCGAAGCTTCCCGCGCGATGGGCGCTACACCGCTGCAGATTGTCCGCAAGGTCCTGCTGCCTGAGGCGCTGCCGGGTCTGGTCAACGCCGCCACCATCACCCTCATTACTCTCGTGGGCTATTCCGCCATGGGTGGTGCGGTGGGCGCCGGTGGTCTGGGGCAGATTGGTTATCAGTACGGTTATATCGGCTACAACGCCACCGTGATGAATACCGTACTGGTATTACTGGTTATTCTGGTTTATCTAATTCAATTCTCTGGCGATCGTATCGTCCGGGCTGTGACTCATAAATAACGTTATTGGCAGACAACACTCATTCTTACAGGAAGGAAATAACATGGCCTTTAATTTCAAAACCTTTGCGGCAGTTGGCGCGTTAATCGGTTCTCTGGCGCTGGTGGGTTGTGGTCAGGATGAAAAAGATCCGAATCATATTAAAGTCGGCGTTATCGTCGGGGCGGAACAGCAGGTCGCTGAAGTTGCGCAGAAAGTGGCAAAAGAGAAGTATGGCCTCGACGTTGAGCTGGTCACCTTTAACGATTATGTGCTGCCAAACGAAGCGCTGAGCAAAGGCGATATCGACGTGAACGCCTTCCAGCATAAACCGTATCTCGACCAGCAGATTAAAGACCGTGGCTATAAGCTGGTCTCCGTTGGCAACACCTTCGTTTATCCGATCGCGGGTTACTCGAAGAAAATCAAATCGCTGGACGAACTGCAGCCGGGCTCGCAGATCGCCGTCCCTAACGATCCGACCAACCTCGGCCGTTCCCTGCTGCTGCTGCAGCAAGTGGGTCTGATTAAACTGAAAGAAGGTGTAGGCCTGCTGCCAACCTCTCTGGATGTGGTAGAGAACCCGAAAAACCTGAAGATTGTTGAACTGGAAGCGCCGCAGCTGCCGCGTTCTCTGGACGATGCACAGATTGCGCTGGCTGTCATCAACACCACTTACGCCAGCCAGATTGGCCTGACCCCGGCGAAAGACGGTATCTTTGTTGAAGGCAAAGAGTCTCCTTACGTGAACCTGATTGTGGCGCGCGAAGACAATAAAGATGCTGAGAATGTGAAAAAATTCGTTCAGGCTTACCAGAGCGATGAAGTTTACGAAGCAGCGAACAAGATCTTTAACGGCGGCGCAGTGAAAGGCTGGTAATCTTTTCTCACCGTAATATCATTCAGGACGGGCTTCACGCCCGTCTTGTCATTTATGCAAGCACCTGATTCAATAACGCCCTGTTTTTTATTCATTGAGGAAATACTATGCGTGCTTTACCGGTCTGTTTGTTAGCACTCATGTTAAGCGGTTGTTCCATGCTAAGCAGATCCCCTGTTGAACCTGTTCAAAGCACTGCAACCCCCCCGGTTAAATCTGAGCCGAGCAAACCACGCGTAACCCGTCCGGCGCCGGTACGTATTTATACCGATGCGTCAGAGTTGGTGGGAAAACCGTTCCGCGATCTGGGTGAAGTGACTGGTGAGTCATGCCAGGCCTCAAATCAGGATTCCCCACCGAACATCCCAACCGCCCGCAAGCGT
The DNA here is from genome assembly GCF_002810515.1 of Klebsiella sp. D-Nf1. Lineage (NCBI taxonomy): Bacteria > Pseudomonadati > Pseudomonadota > Gammaproteobacteria > Enterobacterales > Enterobacteriaceae > Klebsiella > Klebsiella sp. D-Nf1. The sequence goes on along the minus strand of NZ_PIOK01000007.1, from coordinate 216,269 downwards.
CTGCAGGTGAATGCGGCACGCATGAAAGCCAATGCCGTCCTGCTTCACCGCTGCGAAGTGACCAGCGGCACGCCAGGCTGCTACCGTCAGGCGGTTTGTCTGGGCTCGGCGCTTAACGTTTCGGCACAATGAGTGCATTCCAGTTCGCGCAGATAGGCGTTATCCGCTCGCCGTATAAAGAGAAATTTGCCGTTCCTCGCCAGCCTGGGCTGGTTAAGCACGGCGGCGGAGAACTGCATCTGGTCGCGCCCTACAATCAGGCCGACGCCGTGCGTGGCCTGGAAAACTTCAGCCATCTGTGGGTCCTGTTTGTGTTTCATCAGACCATGGAAGGCGGCTGGCGTCCGACGGTGCGCCCTCCCCGACTGGGAGGCAATGCGCGGATGGGCGTCTTTGCCACCCGTTCGACGTTTCGCCCCAACCCCATCGGCATGTCGCTGGTTGAGCTGAAAGGCATTCGTTGTCAGAAGGATCAGGTGATCCTGGAACTCGGTAGCCTCGATCTCGTCGACGGAACCCCGGTAGTCGACATCAAACCGTATCTGCCCTTCGCCGAAGCCCTGCCGAGCGCCAGCGCCAGCTATGCACAGCTGGCGCCGCTGGCGGGTATGAACGTCAGTTTTACACCGGAAACAGAAGCACAGTTACTGACCCTGGAAAAACGCTACCCGCATATCAAAGCGTTTATTCGCGAAGTATTGGCACAGGATCCGCGCCCGGCCTACCGTAAAGAGGAAGAGGCAGGAAAAAATTACGCCGTCTGGCTGCTGGATTTCAACGTCCGCTGGCGGGTTATCGCTTCCGGTTTTGAAGTCTTTGCCCTCGAAGCGCGCTAATTTTATTTTCCTCTCTTTTGGCATCTTTGCCACACTGGTAAACTAAACCACTTTTTTTGTTTCAGGCTGGGCAACCAGCCTGTTCCGCTCGTTTAACTGGAACCGTTACAACATGCGTACTAGCCAATATCTGCTCTCCACTTTGAAGGAGACACCTGCCGACGCCGAGGTAATCAGCCATCAGCTGATGCTGCGCGCCGGGATGATCCGCAAGCTGGCCTCCGGGTTATACACCTGGCTGCCGACCGGCGTGCGCGTCCTGAAAAAAGTCGAAAACATCGTGCGTGAAGAAATGAACAACGCCGGTGCGATCGAGGTGTTAATGCCGGTCGTTCAGCCATCTGAACTGTGGCAGGAGAGCGGTCGCTGGGAGCAGTACGGCCCGGAACTACTGCGCATTGCCGATCGTGGCGATCGCCCGTTCGTCCTCGGTCCAACCCACGAAGAGGTCATTACCGATCTGATCCGCAACGAGCTGAACTCCTATAAGCAGTTGCCGCTGAACTTCTATCAGATCCAGACCAAATTCCGCGACGAAGTGCGCCCGCGTTTCGGCGTGATGCGCTCCCGTGAATTCCTGATGAAAGATGCTTACTCTTTCCATACCTCTCAGGAATCGCTGCAGGAAACCTACGACGCGATGTATACCGCTTACAGCAAAATCTTCAGTCGTATGGGGCTGGATTTCCGTGCGGTACAGGCTGATACCGGTTCTATCGGCGGCAGCGCCTCTCATGAATTCCAGGTGCTGGCGCAGAGCGGCGAAGACGATGTGATCTTCTCCGACAGCTCCGACTACGCGGCAAACATCGAGTTTGCCGAAGCCGTTGCGCCAAAAGAGCCGCGCGCAGCCGCCACCCAGGAGATGACCCTGGTTGATACGCCGAACGCCAAAACCATCGCCGAACTGGTTGAGCAGTTCAACCTGCCGATCGAAAAAACCGTGAAGACCCTGCTGGTGAAAGCGGTTGAAGGTAGCGCCTTCCCGCTGGTTGCCCTGCTGGTGCGCGGCGATCACGAGCTGAACGAAGTGAAAGCGGAAAAACTGCCGCAGGTCGCCAGCCCGCTGACCTTCGCCACCGAAGAGGAGATCCGCGCTCTGGTGAAAGCCGGTCCGGGCTCCCTGGGTCCGGTGAACCTGCCGATCCCGGTGGTTATCGACCGTACCGTTGCGGTGATGAGCGATTTCGCCGCTGGCGCCAACATCGATGGCAAACACTACTTCGGCATCAACTGGGATCGCGACGTTGCCACGCCGGAAGTCGCCGATATTCGTAACGTCGTCGCTGGCGATCCGAGCCCGGACGGCAAAGGTACCCTGCTTATCAAGCGCGGTATCGAAGTGGGTCACATCTTCCAGCTGGGTACTAAGTACTCTCAGGCGATGAATGCCGCAGTTCAGGGCGAAGATGGCCGTAACCAGATCCTGACCATGGGCTGCTACGGTATTGGGGTGACCCGCGTGGTGGCCGCCGCTATCGAGCAGAACTTCGACGATCGCGGGATTATCTGGCCAGACGCCATCGCGCCGTTCCAGGTGGCGATTCTGCCGATGAATATGCACAAGTCCTATCGCGTGCAGGAGCTGGCCGAGAAGCTGTACGCCGAGTTGCGTGCGCATGGCATCGATGTGCTGATGGACGACCGTAAAGAGCGTCCTGGCGTGATGTTCGCTGATATGGAGCTGATCGGTATCCCGCACACTATCGTGCTGGGCGATCGGAACCTCGATAACGATGATATCGAATACAAGTATCGTCGCAACGGTGAGAAGCAGCTAATTAAAACCGGTGATATCGTGGAATATCTGGTTAAAGCGATAAAAGGCTAAGCACCCACCTCAGGGCCCTGAACGGATGTCAGGGCCTTTTTTTTACAAGGACAGTACTCATGACTGCACCTATTCTTAGCAGCGGACTGCTTACTTCCGCCCTGCTACTGCTTACCGCCTGCACCGTAGACGTCGGCCGCAGCGCCCCTTCCGTATCCGCTACCGATGGCCGCTCCCCGCCATGGGCTGTCACTCTCCAGCGTCAAAGCTCGATTGCCGGCAGCGGGCTCCACGAAATTAGCGAAAGCGACCTCCGTTCCGGCGACCTGCTCTTCTCCTCCAGCCTGGGCGTCACTTCGCTTGGGATCCGCGCCTTCAGCGCCTCTTCCGTTAGCCACGTCGCGCTGTATCTTGGCGAGGGTCAGATCGCGGAAGCCACCGGCGCCGGCGTGCAGGTGATTTCTGTTCAGCAGGCGCTGGCGCACAGCGATAAACTCTTTGCCCTCAGGGTGCCCGACCTGACGCCGGACCAGGCAACGGCGATGAAAAGTTTTGCCTGGCAGGTCAAAGACAGCGGGTATAACTATCGCGGTATTATTCAGTTTATCCCTTATATGGTCACCAAACCGCTCTGCTCGCTCAACCCTTTCTCGCGTAACTTTCGTCAGCAGTGCGTGAGCGGCCTGGCCAAAGCGCAACTGGGCGATGCGGCAAGCGCCGACAAGAAAGCGTGGTTTTGCTCGGAGTTTGTCAGCGAGGCCTTCGTCAGAGCCGGGCATCCACTGACCCTGGCGCAGGCGGCGTGGATCAGTCCTTCTGATTTGCTGCACATGCGGGAAGGAGACGTCGCCACGTTTAAACCCGAAACGCAGTTGCAGTATGTCGGGCATCTGAAACTGGGCGTTTATCTTCAGGCCGGCAAGCTGGTGGGTCTGAACAAATCGAAGACAGATGCGGAGTGAAAAAACGATTTGCGCTTTTCCGCCAGCCAGACCCACGCTCACTCTTGATGTGACAGGGCGAATAGCAGGAGCAAGCTGGTGGTAGCAGGGGGGATCATCCCCTGCCCGCTCCCGGGCAGGGGCCTGACAATCAATGGCTGCAGTCTTTACCGGGAATAAATTTGCCGGCCTGGTCGGTCATCAGCGTCTTCATCATTTCGCCGGTGTCCGGGTTCGCCTCGAGGGTAAAGTGCCCCTCCATCACCAGCAGCACCGGTCGTGAATCATTGCCGCGGGCAGCGGCATAATCCCGCTCAAGCTGGGCATTGTTCGCCACCGCGACGCGTTTACCGGTCGCGCAATCGGTAAAGGTTGCCGCATCGGCCATATAGAAATACATGCCGCGCATCGCCATCGGGGTGGTCGGCAGGCTGGCCTTCACCGGCTCCAGGGTATAATTGAGAGGAGACTGAACGGGGCTCCCGCTGCGGTCAAGCATCTCCAGCTTGTCGCCCTTCGCGCGAAAATATGATTTCTCACCTTTGCTGTCGGTCAGCACCAGTTTATCCGCTGTGCGAGCCCAGGTGCCATAAGAGGCAAAAGATGACGGTTCACGACGAGCGCCCTGGTAGTGCTCGTTCATCACCCAGGTACCGTCTTTTTCCAGGAACAGCGAGGTTTCAATACCTTCACAATCCGCGCAAGGCAGCACCCCACGCCAGCTTTGCTGCATCGGCTTGAGCTCTTCCATCGCCGCTGGCTGTACGGTGTCAGTCTCGGCGCGATGGTTACAACCAAACAGCGCGAACAGCGAACAGGCCGCTATCACGGAGAATACGATTTTTTTCACTTTGCTTTCCTTATCATCCATTCCACCCGTTCACCATCGCCTTCACTGGCGAACTTTCCCACGCAGCGCTTTAACTGAGGACTTTTGTGCCTTGGAAGCAAGGCGTCGCTCTTTGGATGCCCGAGTCGGTCGCGTCTCCCGGCGACTTTTTTGCACTGCGGTTAATTCTTTTATGAGGGCCACCAGCCGGGCAATCGCCGCTTCGCGGTTCATCTCCTGGCTGCGGTATTCCTGAGCCTTAATGATAACCACACCGTCAGCAGAAATTAAGTGGTGGCTGGCGGCGAGCAGGCGCTCTTTGTAAAACTCCGGCAGGCTTGAAGCTTTAATATCAAAGCGCAGATGGATTGCCGTCGACGCTTTGTTCACATGCTGGCCCCCGGCTCCCTGGGCACGAATGCCTTCCAGCGTGACTTCATCATCGGCAATGGTCACGCTGCGGCTAATGGTAATCATGTTGATGCTTGCCAGGCCGTTAAATGAATTTCCAGATTATTCCGAGCGTCGGATAACCAGATACCGCCGTCCTGCAGAGTGGCCTGCAGCGTCATGGTGCGATCGGCAAAGGCGCTAAGCTGCGCCAGTTGCGCATCATCAAGATACCAGATGGTCAGCTTCGGGTACGCCGCAAGCTTGTTCTGATTCTGCTGCCACCAGATTTCAGCGGCCCGGCTATTATAGGCGAACAGCGCCACCGCCTGCGCCCGGGAGCAGGCTTTCTTGAGACGTTTCTCGTCCGGCAGCCCCAGTTCAATCCACAGATCGATGCCCAAATGGTCGTTTAGCTGCCACAGTTCCGGTTCATCATCCGAGGATAACCCCCGGGTAAACTGTAGCCGCTCATCGGCATATTTGATCCACGCCAGCAGGCGCAACATCATGCGCTCCTGGGTTTCCGAGGGGTGCTGCGCCAGCGTCAGGTTAGCATCCAGAAACTGGTTGCGATCCAGATCGGCTACATTTACCGCGGCTTTATATATCGTCGCTTTCAGCGCCATGAATAAACTCCTGAAAAGAATGGCGTACATTGTAGCGAAACTGGCGGCAAAAGGCTGTCGTCAATCGCAGCAACCTGTTTCATCCTGCTGAAATTGCTTAAATGACTATGATATAGTTCCCTTGCTAAACAGAGTTTATCTTCGTAGGCTTAAACTTGCATCCCACGGTTGAGTCAGAACGCTGACAGGAGGGCATGTGGACCACTATTGTGAGTTAATACGCAAGCGGTATGCGGAAATAGCCAGCGGAGACTTAGGGTATATCCCGGATGCGCTGGGTTGCGTGTTGAAAGTATTGAATGAGATTGCGGCGGATGAGGCCCTTTCGGAGTCAGTCAGGGAAAAGGCCGCTTATGCGGCAGCAAACTTACTGGTGAGCGATTATGTCAATGAATGATACTTATCAACCCATTAACTGCGACGATTACGACAACCTGGAACTGGCTTGCCAGCATCACCTGGTGCTGACGCTGGCGCTGAAGGATGGTGAACAGCTGCAGGCGAAGGCCAGCGATCTAATCTCGCGTAAAAATATCGAGTATCTGGTGGTCGAACTCGCCGGCAACGTCCGCGAGCTACGCCTGGATAAAATCGCCAGCTTCAGTCACCCGGAAATCGGCACCGTGGTGGTGAGCGAATCCTGAATCAAAACGGGCTTAACCGCCCGTTTTCCTCCATGCCAGCCTGACCCCTTCCCCTTCCATGACGGCACCTTCTTTGGCCACAAACAGATCGTCCGCTGCGGCAATCAGCGTTTCGCCGTAAAACAGCAGCGGCGTGGTGTCTCGTCGCCACGGAGCAACGCCCAGCTCCTGCCAGATCTTCTTCAGCTTACGTCCGCCGTGGCGCCCGACGATATGCAGGTGGCCGCTGGCGCGAAAGCGGATAGTGACCGGCTCATCCGCAGACGGCGGGCGCAACGTCCCGCCGGGCTGCAGCATCAGCTCGCCGAGACCGTCTGCCAGCCGCAGCGGCTGGCGCCAGTTGGGCCACTGCTGGACACTTTCCGTCTGGCCGGGAAGATACTTCACCCAGTACAAACGCTGTTGAAAACGACGGACGGTAAATTCCCCCAGCCGCAGACAAGGGCTGGCATCTTCCCGCGCTAGCGCCACCTCATGCCAGAGGCGCTCTGGCACCTCGCGGGCCGGCATCGGCGCCTGATGCCCGGCGAGCCAGCGACGTAGCAACGCCGCGCGACGGGGTGGGCTCATCGACGTCAGCGGCGTGATAGCCAGCGAGCCATCTTCAGCCACCAGCGACGCCAGCTCCGCCGCCAGCATCTCGTCCAGCAGTTGTTCCTGCTCGGCGCACAGGCTGGCGCTGCGGGCGACGGCCTCGCTAAAGTGCGGCCAGCGCTCGCGCAGGAGCGGGATCACCCGCAGGCGCAGAAAGTTGCGGTCATAGGTATCGTCCTGATTACTCTCATCTTCAATCCACGAGAGCTGATGGGCGAGTGCCCACTGGCGTAGCGATTCGCGGGTTTCATTGAGGAGAGGACGCAGTAGTCGGCTGCCGGCAAAGGCAGAGGATGCCGCCATCGCCGACAGACCGGTAGGACCGCTGCCGCGTTTTAACGCCAGCAGCAGCGTTTCGCACTGGTCATCCTGGTGCTGGGCGGTCACTAACACCTCGCCGGCGTTGAGCGTATCCTGAAAAGCCTGATAGCGCGCCGCACGGGCATGGGCCTCCACGCCCAGACCGCCCCGGGCTAACGTCACGTGATGCACCACCAGCGGTACCTGCCACTGCTGGCAAATCTGCCGACAATGCGCCACCCAGTCGTCTGCATGGGCGCTCAGGCCGTGGTGAACATGCACTGCCCGCAGCGTCAGCGAAGGATCCTGCTCCCGCAGCAGCACCAGCTGGTGCAGGAGAACCGTCGAATCCAGACCGCCGCTGAAGGCCACCAGCAGCTGGCGATGGGGATGAAGCGTATGCGCAATATCAGCCGTCATATCCACGAACATACCGAGAAGTGATGGCCCGGCACGTTACCGGGCCAGGGTCGCGCTGGCAAGGTTTACTGCTGATATATTTCCAGCGGCAGGTCGTCCGGATCGCTAAAGAAGGTAAAGCGTTTGCCGGTAAAGGGATCGACGCGAATCGCTTCGCACTCGACGCCATGGGCCGTCAGATGCGCCACCGCAGCGTCGATATCATCCACGCTAAAGGCCAGATGACGCAACCCACAGGCTTCGGGGCGACTGGGTCGGGCCGGCGGAAACGGGAACGAAAACAGCTCAATCACGTACTCGCCATTGAGCGCCAGATCGCCCTTCCAGGAGTCGCGCTCGGCGCGATAAAACTCACTTTGCAGCGTAAACCCCAGAATATCGCAATAGAACGCTTTACTGCGGGCGTAGTCCGTCGCAATGATGGCAATATGGTGAACCCGTTTCAAACCCAGCATGGTCAAACTCCTTCTGTTAAGCCAGCCACGTTACTCGTGCGCGCCGTTAACGCGCAAGCCTTTCGTCATTTTTTAAGACTCGTACCCGATACACGCCGTCCTCATCGCGCTTCGCACCGTGAATATCAGTCTCAAAGCCCGGGTAATGACGGCCGATGGAGCAGAGCATCAGCAGGAAATCGAGCACTGCCCGGCTTTCCTCCGTGATCATCTCTCCCGGCATCAGCAGCGGTACGCCCGGTGGATAAGGGAGGATCATGTTGGCCGAAATCCGGCCCACCAGGTTCTCCAGTTCAATGGTTTCCACCTCACCCTTGATCTGGCGCTGCCAGGCGTGATGCGGCGTCATTTTCATTTCCGGCAGGACGTCAAAGGCGCTGAGCATCAGCTGCGGCAACTGGTGCTGACGGATCAAGCGGTGGATCCCCTGCGCCAGGTCCTGGATCCGCATGTTGCGGTAGAAGTCGGGATCTTCCGCGTACAGATCCGGCAACATATTTTTCACCCGCAGATTGAGATCGTAGGCGCGTTTGAACTCTGTCAGACCGCGCAGCAGCCCCATCGCCCGGGTTTTATCAATACCGATGCTGAACAGGAACAGCAGGTTATAGGGGCCCGTTTTTTCCACCACCACGCCCCGCTCGTCGAGGAACTTCGCCACCAGCGCCGCCGGGATCCCCTCTTCATCCATATTCCCCTGCTCGTCCATGCCCGGCGTCAGAATGGTGACCTTCACCGGATCGAGATACATATGATCCGCATCGGCATCTTTGAAACCGTGCCAGTCTTCGCCAGGCGCCACCGGCCAGCACTCGGCTTTATCCACGGCTTCCGGCTGCCAGATATCAAAGAACCAGCCGTCCGACTCCTCGCGCAGTCGCTGCACCTCTTTGCGGAAGTCCAGCGCTCGCTCAATGGAGCGCTGGATCAGACGCTTACCGGAGTTACCTCGCAGCATCGCCGCTGCGGTCTCAATTGACGCGACGATGGGATAGCTCGGCGACGTAGAGGTATGCATCATAAAGGCTTCATTAAAGGTCTCTTCATCATAGTTGCCCTTAATGTGGATCAGCGAGGCCTGCGACAGCGCGGCCAGCATCTTATGCGTGGACTGCGTCTCGAAGATGACTTTCCCGGGGATCCGCTCACCGCTCATGCCGCTTTTCCCCTGATATATCGGATGGAAATGGGTATACGGCACCCAGGCGGAATCGAAATGGATCGACGGGACGTCGAGCGTCTCCTTAAGCCAGGTGGTGTTATAGAGCAGGCCATCGTAGGTGGAGTTAGTGATCACCGCATGCACGGGCCACTGCGCCCCGCCCGTGTCGCGCACTTTCTGGTGAATGCTGTCGCGGGTAAATTCGCGCCGGGGGATACCGCCGAGGATCCCCAGCGCGTTGCGGGTCGGCTTCAGCCACAGGGGAACCACATCGCTCATCATCAGCAGATGGGCCAGTGATTTGTGACAGTTACGGTCAATCAGCAGCGTGCTGCCGGCGGGCGCCGAGTACATACCGACAATTTTATTGGATGTCGAGGTGCCGTTGGTCACCATGTAGCTCTGTTCAGCGCCAAAGGCGCGGGCAATATACTCCTCCGCCTCCAGATGCGGGCCGGTATGATCCAGCAGCGACCCCAGCTCGGTTACCGAAATCGAAACATCCGCCTTTAACGTATTCCCGCCAAAGAAATCATAGAACAGGCAGCCCACCGGGCTTTTCTGATAGGCGCTACCGCCCATATGGCCCGGTGTACAAAAGGTATACTTCCCCTCCTGCACATAGTTGAACAGGGCGCGGGTAAACGGCGGGGTGATATTGTCCAGGTACTCGCGCGTGTACTGCCCGATGCGGGTGGCGATCTCTTCGGAGAGTCCCAGCGCATATTCGAAGAACCACAGCGTCATGCGCAGATCCTGACTGCTGACGTCCATCGTCGAGTGGGCGTTAATAAAGGCGTACAGGGGCAGATATTCATTGAGCTGATTAATGTCGCTGCACAGATCGACACTGTATTCATCCCAGTCGAAAATCACCCCACAGATGCGCGGGTTGTGCTCAATAAACTGCAGCAGGTCGGCGCTGTTTTGCGGCCAGATGGTCTGAAAGCCCTGGCGTTGCAGCGCCGCTTCCAGTTCTTTGATCGGTTCGTCTTTGTGATAGACGCCGTGAGGCCCCATGATGGCGATGATATTCACGCTTTCCTCCTGGTATTCACCTAAGTCAAGCATCATAGCAATCCCCTCGGCGCATCGCACATAAAAAAAGGGCCGGAAAATCCGGCCCTTAGTGTTTTGCGCTCGCGAAAAACTTAGGCGTAACCGTAGCTCATCAGGCGCTGATAGCGGCGGTTCAGCAGCTCTTCTTCGCTGAGCAGATCGAGATCGGCCAGGTCTGCCAGCAGCTGCGCTTTCAGGCTCGCTGCCATCACTTCCGGATTGCGGTGCGCGCCACCCAGCGGTTCCGGAACGATAGAGTCAATCAGCTTCAGCTCTTTCAGACGCGGCGCGACAATACCCATCGCTTCCGCGGCCAGCGGTGCTTTATCCGCGCTTTTCCACAGAATGGACGCGCAGCCTTCCGGCGAAATGACCGAATAGGTGCTGTACTGCAGCATGTTAACCTTGTCGCCCACGCCAATCGCCAGCGCGCCGCCGGAGCCGCCTTCACCGATCACGGTGCAGATAACCGGCACACTCAGACGCGACATTTCACGCAGGTTGCGAGCAATCGCTTCAGACTGGCCACGCTCTTCCGCACCAACACCCGGGTAGGCGCCAGGGGTGTCGATGAAGGTGATGATCGGCATTTTAAACCGCTCAGCCATCTCCATCAGGCGCAGCGCTTTGCGGTAGCCTTCCGGGGCCGGCATACCAAAGTTGCGACGGATCTTCTCTTTGGTTTCGCGACCTTTCTGGTGGCCGATGATCATCACCGGACGACCATCAAGACGCGCAATACCGCCGACAATCGCTTTATCGTCAGCGTAGGCGCGGTCACCGGCCAGTTCGTCAAACTCGTCGAACGCCAGGCGGACATAATCCAGGGTATAGGGACGACGTGGATGGCGCGCCAGCTGGGCTACCTGCCATGCACCAAGATCGGCGAAGATTTTGCGCGTCAGCTCTACGCTTTTCTCGCGCAGACGATGCACTTCTTCGTCGATGTTAATATCCAGTTTCTCATCCTGACGGCTTACCGCAGTCAGGGAATCGATTTTCGCTTCCAGCTCTGCAATCGGCTGTTCAAAATCTAGGAAATTCAGACTCATAGTATTCCTGTATTAGTCAAACTCCAGTTCCACCTGCTCCGAGCCGATAAGGCCACGCAGATCGTTAAGCAAACGATCGCTCGGAGAGACGCGCCATGTTGCGCCGAAACGCAACCGCGCGCGTGCATCCGCCCTCTGATAGTAGAGGTGCACTGGAATGGTTCCCGAACGGTGGGGTTCCAGAGACTGACGGAGTCGGTTTAAAAGCTGGTCATCAATTTGCCTGTCCGTCAGCGAGATAGCAAGCCCGCGAGCATATTTTTCCCGGGCTTCGTCAATGTCCATGACTTCGCGGGCGGTCATTTTAAGCCCCCCGCTAAAGTCATCAAAGCTGACCTGTCCGCTGACGATAAGTATGCGGTCTTTTTCCAGCAACTGCTGATATTTATCCAGCGCGTCGGTGAACAACATCACCTCCAGACGCCCGGAACGGTCATCCAGCGTACAGATGCCGATACGATTGCCGCGCTTGGTGACCATTACCCGCGCCGCAATCACCAGCCCCGCCGCCGTAGTCACTTTACCACGATCGGTCGGATGCATGTCTTTGAGCCGCACGCCACCGACGTAGCGCTCGATCTCTTTCAGGTACTGGTTAATCGGGTGCCCGGTCAGATACAGCCCCAGGGTTTCCCTTTCACCATCCAGCACCACCTGCTCAGGCCACGGCTGGCAGCTGGCGTAGGACTGTTCAATTTGCTCAGGCTCTTCCGCCAGCACGCCGAACATATCGGCCTGGCCAATGGCCTCCGCTTTCGCGTGCTGGTCGGCGGCTTTCAACGCATCGCCCAGCGAGTTCATCAGCGCCGCGCGATGCGGACCGAGACGATCGAACGCCCCGGACATAATCAGTTTTTCCAGCACCCGGCGGTTGAGCTTTTTAATATCGGTCCGCGCGCAGAGGTCAAACAGCTCGCGGAAATAACCGCCATTGTTGCGCGCCTCAATGATCGCTTCGATCGGCCCTTCGCCAACGCCTTTGATGGCGCCGATGCCGTAGACGATCTCACCGTCATCATTGACGTGGAAATGGTACAGGCCGGAGTTAATATCCGGGGGCAAAATTTTCAGCCCCATGCGCCAGCACTCATCCACCAGGCCAACCACCTTCTCAGTGTTGTCCATATCGGCGGTCATTACCGCCGCCATAAACTCAGCCGGATAGTGCGCCTTAAGCCATAGCGTCTGGTAAGAGACCAGCGCGTAGGCAGCGGAGTGCGATTTGTTAAACCCGTAACCGGCGAATTTCTCCACCAGGTCGAAGATTTTTATCGCCAGTTCACCATCAACACCGTTTTTCCTCGCCCCTTCTTCGAAAGTGCCACGCTGCTTGGCCATCTCCTCCGGTTTTTTCTTACCCATCGCACGGCGCAGCATATCCGCGCCGCCGAGGGTATAACCGGAAAGCACCTGGGCAATCTGCATGACCTGTTCCTGATACAGGATAATGCCGTAGGTCGGCTCCAGCACCGGTTTCAGGCTCTCATGCTGCCACTGTACGTCCGGGTAGGAAATCTCTTCGCGGCCGTGCTTACGGTCGATAAAGTTATCTACCATCCCCGACTGCAGCGGGCCCGGACGGAACAGAGCCACCAGCGCGATCATATCTTCGAAGCAGTCAGGCTGCAGACGCTTAATCAGATCTTTCATGCCGCGTGATTCAAGCTGGAAGACCGCGGTGGTTTCCGAGCGCTGCAGCATGTCGAAGCTTTTCTTGTCATCCAGCGGGATAGCGGCAATATCCAACGGCCCTTCGCCGTTCTTCGCCCGCCGCTTGTTGATCATCTCCAGCGCCCAGTTAATGATAGTGAGCGTACGCAGACCGAGGAAGTCGAATTTTACCAGCCCGGCGTATTCGACGTCGTTCTTGTCAAACTGGGTAACCGGATGCAGCCCCTGCTCATCGCAATACAGCGGCGCAAAGTCGGTGATTTTAGTGGGAGCGATAACCACCCCACCGGCGTGTTTACCGGCGTTTCGCGTCACCCCTTCCAGCTTACGCGCCATGTCGATCAGCGCTTTAACTTCTTCGTCCGCCTCGTAGATTTCCGGCAGCTGCGGTTCGGCTTCAAACGCTTTCGCCAGCGTCATGCCCGGATCGGGCGGCACCAGCTTGGAGATACGGTCGACAAAGCCGTACGGGTGACCCAGCACACGGCCCACGTCGCGGATAACCGCTTTCGCCGCCATGGTACCGAAGGTGATGATCTGCGATACCGCATCGCGGCCATACATGTCCGCCACGTGCTCAATAACCTGGTCGCGTTTCTCCATGCAGAAATCGACGTCGAAGTCGGGCATCGAGACACGCTCCGGGTTAAGGAAACGTTCGAACAGCAGATCAAATTCCAGCGGATCAAGATCGGTGATTTTCAGCGCGTAGGCCACCAGTGAACCGGCGCCGGAACCACGGCCCGGGCCAACCGGTACGCCGTTATCCTTCGACCACTGGATAAACTCCATGACGATCAGGAAGTAGCCCGGGAACCCCATCTGGTTGATGACCTGGAGTTCAATATCCAGACGCTCGTCATACGCCGGGCGCTTTTCAGCACGTACGGCAGGATCCGGGAAGAGGAATTCCAGACGCTCCTCCAGACCCTCTTTCGATTTCATGACCAGGAAATCTTCGGTGGTCATATCGCCCGTCGGGAACTGCGGCAGGAAATATTCACCAAGCCGCACGGTGACATTGCAGCGTTTGGCGATCTCAACGCTGTTTTCCAGCGCTTCCGGGATATCGGCGAACAGCTCGCACATCTCCTCCTCACTGCGCATATATTGCTGCGGCGAGTAGTTGCGCGGCCGTTTCGGGTCGTCGAGCGTGAAGCCGTCGTGGATCGCGACGCGGATTTCATGGGCGTCGAAATCGCTGGTGTCGAGGAAGCGGACATCGTTGGTCGCCACCACCGGCAGGCCACGCGCTTCCGCCAGCGCCACCGCGGCGTGGAGATAGGACTCTTCATCCTGACGACCGGTGCGGATCAGCTCAAGAAAATAACGGTCCGGGAAATGCTCTTCATAGAACGCGACGCACTGTTCCACTAACGGCATATTGCCGCGGATCAGGCTAACACCAACGTCGCCTTTACGGCCGCCGGAGAGCAGAATCAACCCTTCCTGATGTTCTACCAGCCAGTCGCGGTCAATCCACGGCCCCAGCGCGCCGTAGCCGCGCTGGTAGGCACGGGAAATGAGCAGCGTCAGATTCTGATAACCCGCATTATTCGCCGCCAGTACAGTCAGCTCGGTAAACTCGTCGCCGAGCAGGTCGCACTGCACGTGAAAGTCGGCGCCGACAATCGGCTTAATGCCCGCGCCGTGTCCCGTCCCGTAGAACTTCACCAGCCCACACAGGTTGGTGAAATCGGTGATCGCCAGCGCAGGCATGCCAAGCGAGGCCGCCTTTTTCACCAGCGGCCCGGTCTTTGCCAGCCCATCGATCATGGAATAGTCGCTGTGCACCCGCAGGTGTACGAAACGTGGTTCAGCCATCTTTAGATCCCGGTGACTTAGTTGGACGCCAGGCCCAGGGCACGCTTCACCGGGCCAAAACTGCGCCGGTGATGCTCTGTTGCGCCGTGTTCCTGCAGCTTCTGCAGGTGAACAGCGGTGGGATAGCCTTTGTGCTGGGCAAAACCGTAGTGGGGAAATGCGAGATCCAGCGTGGCCATTTCGGCGTCACGAGTGACTTTTGCCAGAATAGACGCTGCGCTGATTTCTGCCACCCGGCTGTCGCCTTTCACCACCGCCAGGGAGGGCATCGGCAGCGACGGACAGCGGTTGCCATCGATCAGGACAAACTCAGGAACAATGCTCAGGCCGGCGACGGCGCGCTGCATCGCCAGCATAGTGGCATGCAGAATATTCAGCTCGTCGATTTCGTGCGGCTCGGCGCGCCCCAGGCTCCAGCACAGCGCTTTCTCTTTAATCTCATCGCACAGCGCCAGACGACGCTTCTCGCTGAGTTTTTTGGAATCATTCAGACCCACAATCGGCTTCGCCGGATCGAGGATCACCGCCGCGGTCACTACCGCGCCAACCAGTGGCCCGCGGCCAACTTCATCAACGCCGGCAACCAGATGGGTATGCGGATAGACGAACTCCATCATTGTTTTGCTAACTCCAGTACGGCGTCCGCGGCCTGCTCATCGGCGTTGCAGCGGATCTGCTGATGCAGCGCGCGGAACGTCTCATGCATTTCGTGGCTGGTTTTGCCATCGGCCAGCAGCGGCTTCAGGGCGGCAGCCAGCGCCTGCGGCTCGCATTCATCCTGCAGCAGCTCTTTGACCAGCTCGCGCCCGGCCAGCAGATTCGGCAAGGAGACGTAGTCGGTTTTCACCAGACGCTTTGCCAGCCAGAAGGTGAACGGCTTCATGCGGTAGCCAACCACCATCGGGCACTTCGCCAGCATGCACTCCAGCGCCGCCGTCCCGGAGGCCAGCAGCGCGGCGTCGCTGGCGATCATCGCATCGCGCGCCTGACCATCCAGCATATGCACGATCATATCCGGCGCCGTCTCCGCTTTGATTCGCTCAAACTGCTCCCGCCGTTTGGCATTGACCAGCGGCACCACCACCTGCAGATCGGGATAGGTGACGCGTAACAACTGTGCGGTTTTCAGAAAGTCCGCGCTGAGCATTTCGACTTCCGCGCCGCGGCTGCCGGGCAGCAGCGCCAGACAGCGCACATTGTGCGGGATCCCTAACCGGTCACGCGCAGCGTTCTTGTCGGGATCCAGCGGCATCGCATCCGCCATGGTATGGCCGATAAAGCGGCAAGGGACGTTAAATTTGTCATAAAACGCTTTTTCGAAAGGCAGAAATGCCAGCACCAGATCGGTCGATCTGCCGATTTTGAAAACGCGTTTTTGTCGCCAGGCCCAGACCGACGGGCTGACGTAGTGAATCGTTTTGATGCCCTGCTTTTTCAGATTCCCTTCGAGGGTAATATTGAAGTCAGGGGCGTCGATGCCGACGAAGACATCGGGGCGCAGCTCGCCAAAACGGCGGGTTAAATCGGCGCGAATATGCAGTAAGCGGCGTAAGCGACCTAGCACTTCAACAATGCCCATCACCGCCAGCTCTTCCATTTCGTACCAGGCTTCGCACCCTTCCGCCTGCATCAGCGGCCCCGCCACGCCGACAAAGCGTGCATCAGGGATGCGCGCTTTGAGAGCCCGGATGAGGCCTGCACCAAGAATATCGCCGGAGGTTTCTCCGGCGACCAGGGCAATCGTCAGGGGACGCGGTTCAGCCATTAACGAATCAAGCCGCGAGTGGAACGGGCAAAGAAATCGACAAACGGCTGAACTTCAGGATACTGAGTCGCCAGTTCGGCGATTTCCGGTTTGGCTTCGTCCAGCGTTTTGCCGCTGCGGTACAGCAGTTTATACGCGTTACGAATCGCGGTAATCGCCTCACGGCTAAAGCCGCGGCGTTTCAGCCCTTCGATGTTCACGCCAAACGGGGTGGCGTGGTTACCCTGGGCAATCACGAACGGCGGAACGTCCTGCGCCACGCCGGAGCAACCGCCAACCATGACGTGTGCGCCGATGATGCAGAACTGGTGTACTGCAGTCATGCCGCCGATGATGACGAAATCATCCAGAGATACGTGACCAGCCAAGGTTGCGTTATTGGCCAGAATGCAGCGATCGCCAAGCGTACAATCGTGCGCCACGTGGGCGTTGATCATCAGCAGGTTATCGTTGCCCACCTTTGTTAATCCACCGCCCTGTACTGTGCCGCGATGAATGGTGACGCTTTCGCGGATGCGGTTGCGATCGCCAATTTCCACCCGGGTCGGTTCGCCAGCATATTTCAGATCCTGGTTAACTTCGCCGATGGAAGCGAACTGATAGATCTCATTGTCACGGCCGATTTTGGTGTGACCGTTAACGACGACATGAGACTTCAGTACGGTGCCTTCGCCAATTTCGACGTTAGCGCCAACAATACAAAACGGACCAATGTGAACGTTAGCGCCAATGACGGCACCTTCTTCTACAATGGCGGTAGGATGAACAAAAGCGGTTTTATCAATCACGTATCAGGCCTCCCGGCTACGCGCACACATCATCGTCGCTTCGCAAACCACTTTACCGTCAACCATCGCGACGCCCTTAAAGCGGGTCAGGCCACGACGGGTTTTCTCGAAAGTGACTTCCATAATCATCTGATCGCCTGGTACTACCGGACGTTTGAAGCGCGCTTCGTCGATGCCCGCGAAATAGTACAGCTCGCCTGGCTCCAGTTTCCCGACGCTTTTAAATGCCAGAATCCCGGTGGCCTGCGCCATCGCTTCCAGAATCAGCACGCCCGGCAAAATCGGCTTACCAGGGAAGTGCCCCTGGAAAAACGGCTCGTTTACAGAAACATTTTTTACTGCGCGCAGAAAACGACCTTCTTCAAAATCCAGCACGCGGTCTACCAGCAGGAACGGGTAACGGTGAGGCAGAAGTTCCAGAATCTCTTCAATGTGCAGAGTATGAGTGTCAGTAGTCAAAATACTCTTCCTGTCTAAATGTACTAAAAGGCAATAATAACACGGCCTGCGGCAATCTTTTAGCGAATGCAACAGGCCGGAAATGTCATGTGACCAAATGATGAATTAGTCTTGTTGATTAACCTTGCGCTCAATCGCTTTCAGGCGCTTGCTCATCTCGTCAATATTCATCACCAGCGCCGCAGTTTTACGCCACGCCTTGTTCGGCTGCAGCGGAATACCGGAGGAGTATACGCCAGGTTCAGAAATAGGACGCATAACCATCCCCATCCCCGTGACGGTGACTTTATCGCAGATTTCCATATGGCCATTAATCACGCTGGCGCCGCCAATCATGCAGTAGCGGCCAATTTTCAGGCTTCCGGCCATGATCACACCGCCGGCAACCGCGGTATTGTCGCCAATCACCACGTTATGCGCAATCTGACACTGATTATCGATAATGACGCCATTACCGATAAGGGTGTCATCCAGCGCGCCGCGATCGATAGTGGTACAGGCGCCGATCTCCACGCGATCGCCAATAATAACGCGACCAAGCTGCGGGATCTTTACCCAGTTGCCACGATCGTTAGCGTAGCCGAAGCCATCCGCGCCGATCACCGTGCTGGACTGGATCAGGCAATTCTCGCCGATCTCAATCTCATGGTAAATGGTCACGTTGGCCCACAAACGCGAGCCGGCACCAATTTTCGTATTTTTCCCAACGAAGCAGCCTGCGCCGATCACCACGTTATCGCCCAGCACAACACCGGATTCGATAACGGCGTTAGCACCGATCGCCACGTTGTTACCCAGCTTCGCCGACGGATCGATAACCGCGCTCGGCGCGATATCCTGTGCCGGCTGCGGCGTGGTATCAAGAATTTGAGCCATGCGCGCGTAGGTCAGGTAGGGATTACGCACTACCAGCGCGGCGCTATGGGCAAAAGGCAAATCATCCTGCGTCATGACAACGGCAGAAGCCTGACAAGCGGCCAGGTGTTCACGGTACTTAGGGTTGACCATGAAAGTGATTTGGCCCGTTTTCGCGCTCTGCATGGACGCAACGCCGGTGATGACGATATCGCCATCACCGTGTAATTCTGCATCCAACTGCTGCGCGAGATCAGCCAGTCGAATTGAAGGCATTACTTATTTAACCTGTTTCAGCACATCAGCGGTGATGTCTTTTACATCGCTGCTGTTGTATGCAACGGCATTTGCGTCAACCACCAGATCGATGCTCTGATCTTTCGCTACGCTCTGTACAGCAGTCTGGATGCGGGTAACCAGTTTGCCACGCTCTTCGTTAGAACGACGTGCGCGATCTTGCTCAAATGCCTGCGCTTTCTGGGAGAAGCTCTGGCGCTGAGCCATCACGTCTTTTTCCAGTTTGGTACGATCGGCGCCCGGCTTCATGGACTGCAGACGCTGCATTTTTGACTGCAGGTCGCCTTCCATACGCTGCAGTTCGCTAGCGCGGCCTTTGAACTCGTTTTCCAGCGTGTTGGAAACGCCAGTTTTCTGGGCAACCTGTTGGAACAGGCTGTTCATGTTCACCAGGGCAATTTTATCTGCCGCCTGAGCGGAAGTAACCATTGCCAAACCCAGACCTGCAGCTAATAACCACTTTTTCACAATAAACTCCTTACCATCCCATGAGTACCCAGGGGTACCGTTATTTGCGTGGCGAGGCGATAAACGCATTATCGCCTACAGTCAGCGCTATACTGCACTTGCATTCCGTTGCCACCTACAATTACCAGGTTTTACCAATGTTAAACTGGAACTGTTCGGCTTTGTCTCCATCGTACTTTTTGAACGGTTGGGCGTAGGAGAAGACCAACGGCCCCAACGGCGACATCCACTGCACGGCAATACCCGCAGACATACGGATGTTGCTCGGATCACTGTAATCCGGGTAGCCGCCATAGGCGTTCGAATCCCAGTGAGTATCCCATACGGTACCCATATCCCAGAAGAAGGAAGTACGGACCGAGTTCGCATATTTGTCACTAATAAACGGTGTCGGGGTAATCAGCTCCAGGCTGGCCACCGCCATTGCGTTACCGCCCACCGCATCATCAGATTTACACGGTGCGGATTCGGTGCTCTTACAGTCATTGGTATAACCGCTATCGCCATCATGACGGCTGCTCGACGGGAAGTATACCGCCTTCGGACCAATGGTGTTCGACTGGAAACCACGCACGGTGCTGGAACCACCGGCATAGAAGTTCTCATAGAACGGCATCTCTTTGCCGCCGATACCATCGCCATAGCCAAAGCGGGTACGCCCCAGCACTACCCACTGGTGATCGTTGTCGATCGGCACGTAGGTCGCCGTATCCAGCGTCGCTTTGTAGTATTCGTTGTCTGAGCCCGGAATGGTCACCTTACCGTTCAGGTTGACGCGCGAACCTTCCGTTGGGAAGAAGCCGCGGTCAAGCTTGTTATAGGTCCAACCGTAGTTGAAGGTGAAGTCATTCGCACTGAACGAGTTCCGGTCGTTGGTGTTGTCCGGATACTGGCCCATCGAGTTCAGGTAACGCCACATCGCCACCTGCGGCTGCATATTGGACAGGGAGTTATGGACATAACCGACACCGGCGCGCAGCGTATTGTATTCGTTGACCGGGAAGCCCAGCGTGACGTCTGTACCATAGCTTTTGTTGGTATAGTCAGACAGATCCGCATCGTTCGCATCAAAGTCATTATAGAAGATACGACCGCCGAGGCTCACACCGTCTACGGTGAAGTACGGGTTGGTCACCGACAGTTCGGTATAGGTCTGGTAGTCGTTTTTGGTGCCGTTGATCCCGACAGCATAACCCGTACCTAACCAGTTATCCTGCTGGACGCCCGCCTGGAAGCTGACGCCGCTTTCGGTACCGTAGCCGATACCGAAGTTGAAGCTACCGGTATTACGCTCTTTCACCTTGTAGACAACGTCGACTTGGTCCGGGCTGCCCGGCACGCGTTGGGTATCGGTATCCACCGTTTCGAAGAAGCCTAAACGGTTGAGACGGTCTTTACCCTGATCGACGAGATCGCTCCCCAGCCATGCGCCTTCCATCTGGCGCATTTCGCGGCGCAGTACGGCATCTTTGGAGGTGTCGTTGCCTTCGAAGCGAATTTTACGCACGTAATAGCGGTTACCCGCATCGACGTTGACGTGCAGTTTGACGGTCTTATCGCTGTCGTTGATTTCCGGCTGCGACTGAACGCGCGGGTAGGCGTAACCATAACGACCCAACAGTTTCTTGATGTCGTTTTCCATCTTGGTTACTTTCGCGCCGTTGTACAGTTCGCCCGGCTCGACTTTGGTCAGCGCTTCGATTTCGGCCGAATGGCCCGCGAGATCGCCCGTTACCTGCACCCCGGAAAGCTTGTACTGATCGCCTTCGGTGATGTTGACGGTAATGTAGATCCCTTTCTTGTCCGGCGTCAGGCTAACCTGAGTAGAATCGATGTTGAAACGGGCATAGCCGCGATCCAGATAGTAGCTGCGCAGGGTTTCAAGGTCGCCCGCAAGCTTCTGCTTCTGGTATTTACGGTCGCCGACCACGTTCCACCACGGTACCTCATCGCGCAGCTGGAAGTGGGAGATCAGTTCATCGGTCGAAAACGCATGGTTGCCGACGATATTGATCTGCTGAATTTTTGCGGAGACGCCTTCCTGGAAGACCAGCTTCAGATCGACACGGTTACGCGGCAGCGGCGTAACGACCGCTTTGACGCTGGCGCTGTATTTACCGACGCTGTAGTAGAAATCCTCAAGACCCTTCTCGATATCCGCGATGGTCGTGCGGTCAAGCGACTCGCCCACCCGAACACCAGAAGCCTCAAGGTTCTGCTTGAGCATGTCATCTTTCACCGACTTGTTGCCGGAGAAGGTGATGCTGGCGATCGTCGGACGCTCTTTCACCTGCACCAGCAGGGTATCACCGTCGCGCAGGACGCGAACGTCCTCGAAGTTGCCAGTGGCAAACAGCGCGCGAATAGTGTTACTGATATCATCGTCGGTCACCGTATCGCCAGGACGCACTGGCATACTGAGGAGGGCCGCACCAACAGCGACACGCTGCAAGCCTTCGAAATGAATGTCCTTCACCACGAACCCTTCAGCACCGTATACAGTCGCGCTGCTAAACAGCAGCGACGCTATGAGCAACTTTTTCATCGCCATCGTTATTATGCGTTCTTCCTAACAAACTCTCTTATAACCGAGAGAAATCATTGAAAAGTGCAAGCCCCATTAACAGCACCAGCAATATTGAGCCAATGCGATAACTAAAGTCTTGAACTCGCTCGGATACCGGCCCGCCCTTCAGCTTTTCAATCGCCAAAAACAGCAGATGTCCCCCATCCAGTACGGGCAGTGGGAACAGGTTGATGATTCCGAGGTTCACGCTAATCAGCGCAAGGAACATCAGATAATAAATCAACCCAAACTCCGCTGACATTCCAGCCCCCTGAGCGATAGAGATCGGCCCACTGAGGTTGTTCAGTTTGACATCACCGGTTATCAATTTACCCAGCATCCTGACCGTCAGTGACATCAGCTGCCAGGTTTTATCCGTGGCTTCAGCGATGGCGGCAAACGGTCCGTACTGACGTACTGTCTTGTATTCCTCAGGTAGCGGGATGACCTTTGGCACCACCCCTGCGAACCCTTCTGCCTTACCTTTTACCGTTTTCGCATCCGGCGTCAGGGTTAACGGCAGCGCACTCCCCTGCCGTTCAATCTCCAGCGCCAGCGCTTTGCCCGGATTATCTCGCACCAGATTAACAAACGTCATCCACTGCGTTAACGGTTGACCATCGACTTTAACGATCCGGTCGCCCGCTTGCAAACCCGCTTTCTGGGCCGCCGAGCCCGCCTGGACTTCCGCCAGCACCGTATCTATCTGCGCGCTGCGCGGCTGGATCCCCAGCGAGGTCACGGGATCTTGCTTATCTGGCTCAAACGCCCAGTGCCGCAGATCGACGATTTTATCCTGGCGCTGATTGGTCCCGAAAGGGGCGACGGTAAGTATTGTTTGCGAGTTGCCGATTTTGGCCACCAGCTGCATACGCACCGCATCCCAATCAGGCGTTTCGATACCATCTATCGCTTTAAGTTCCGTTCCTTTTGCAATTTGTGCTTGCGCGGCAACCGAATTGGGCGTTATTTCACCCACCACCGGCCGCACGCCGGGAACGCCGATGATAAAGACCAGCCAGTAGGCAAAGATTGCGAAAAGGAAGTTAGCGATGGGGCCTGCGGCAATCACCGCCGCACGCTGGCCGACGGTTTTATTGTTGAAAGCGTAGTGGCGCATCTCCGGCGCTACCGCCTCGACGCGCTCGTCCAGCATCTTGACGTAGCCGCCCAGCGGGATCAAAGCAATGACGAACTCCGTGCCCTGCTTATCCATCCGCCGCCACAGCGCTTTGCCAAAGCCAATAGAAAAACGCTCAACCCGGATGCCGCAGCGGCGCGCCACCCAAAAATGGCCAAACTCATGCACCGTAATCAGTACGCCAAGCGCAATGATAAAAGCTGCCAGATTCCAGAGCACGCTCAGCATATAACCTTCCGTCAAATCGTCCTGAAGACCAACAGTAGCAGACAGGCGAAGACCGGTACCGCCGCCGTCAGGCTGTCGATACGATCGAGAATACCGCCGTGTCCGGGAATCAAGTGCCCGCTATCCTTAATGCCGGCCTCGCGCTTAAACATACTTTCCGTCAGGTCGCCCAGCACGGAAGCCAGGGCCGCCACCACGGAACAGACCAGTAGCACCGTCGGCGTGACGTCAAGATGCGCCCACACCCCGTAAGCCCAGGAGATCACGGCCGCCGTCAGCAAACCGCCAAAAAAACCCTGCCAGGTTTTTCCCGGTGAAACCTTCGGCGCCAGCTTATGCTTACCGAACATTTTACCAAACATGTAGGCGCCCGAGTCGGCACCCCAGACCAGGATCATGACGTACAGCAGCCACACCGCACCGCTGTAGTGGTTATCGGTATAGTGCCAGGCGCGCAGCGCCAGCATGCCCCAGAAAAACGGGACGATGGTCAATATGCCGAAGATAAGGCGCAGCACTTTGGAATGGCGCCAGAATGCCGCCGACGCTGGGTACGATAACACCAGCAACAGGGCGACGATCCACCAGGCGAACGAGGCCCAGAGTGAACCTTCAACCATCGGTTGATGAACGTCATAATGGTATTCAGGCAGCAGAAAAAGCATGGCAGCCAGCAGAAGGCCGCACAGCACCGCCAGCCAGACCCGCTGCGACGTTGAGTTGAAACCGCTCAGTTGCCCCCACTCCCACGCGGCGAGCATACAGACCACGAGGGTCACGATAGCAAACCCCATCGGCGGCAATAAGAACAGCGCCGCAATGACGACGGGAATTAAGACGAAAGCAGATATCAGGCGATACTTCAGCAAAAGTGACCCCCATCAGGCATGACTGCCACCCGGCTCAGTGCCGCCGAAACGACGCTCTCGATTAACAAAGGCATGGAGTGCACCTTCAAAGTCCTGTTCAGCAAAATCGGGCCAAAGAACATCCGTAAAGTAAAGTTCGGCATAGGCAATTTGCCAAATCAAAAAGTTACTTATTCGGTGCTCTCCCCCGGTCCTAATAACTAAATCAACGGGAGCCAGTTCATGCATGCAGACCTGCTGACTCAGCATCTCTTCCGTGATCTCTTCAGGCAGCAGCGTCCCGTCCTGCACTTGTTTGGCCAGCAGACGAACGCCCTGGGTAATATCCCAGCGACCACCGTAATTTGCCGCAATGTTCAGCGTTAAGCCGGTATTGTTTGCGGTCAACGCTTCCGCTTTGCGGATGCGTTCCTGCAGGCGTGCATTGAAGCGCGTGGTGTCGCCAATCACCCGCAAACGCACATTGTGTCGGTGCAGACTTTTGACTTCGCTATCCAGCGCCCAGACGAACAGTTCCATCAGCGCGCTGACTTCCTGAGCCGGACGGTTCCAGTTTTCGCTGCTGAACGCGTATAACGTTAACGCCTCAATTCCATTATTCGCCGCAAAGGAGACCGCACGACGCACGGATTTCGCACCGGCCTTGTGCCCGAAAGCGCGAATTTTACCTTGCCGTTTCGCCCAACGGCCGTTGCCATCCATAATAATGGCGACATGACGGCAGCCATGTGTTGGCGATATTTCGCTGACAGTTTGATTAGCAGACAACATCACGCGTTTTAAGTCCATAATAAGGATTAACTAGCCACCAAACAGAGGCCACCGGGCCGCGCTGGATACGCATTTTTATCCGATGCCGGGGCTGCAGCCAATCGCAGAGAACAACCAAAAGCTTTACGCAAAAAAGCCGTGTTTTGCCACGGCCACCGTAATCTTTAACAACAAAATGCAACGATCGGGTGGCGCAGACTATATCACCGAAGCCTTTCGCCCACAAATACCACCGCGTTACGCCTGCGCGCCCAAACGCTTCAGCTGCTGGTGAGCTACCGCACGAGCGTCAGCGTCGATAACCAGAACGTCATCAATGCTTTGCGGCTCCTGCAGGTTCATCTTATCCAGCACCGCCAGATTCACCGCCGCAATATCGGTAAAGCGGATATCGCCATGCAGAAACGCGGCAACCGACTCTTCATTGGCCGCATTCAGCGCCGTGGTGGCCGCCTGGCCGACATCAAACGCGTCCATCGCCAGCTTCAGGCAGGGATAGCGGGCGTAGTCCGGCGCGGAGAAGCTCAGGTTGCTCAGCTGGCAGAAGTCCAGCGGTTTGGCCCCGGAGGTCAGGCGCTGCGGCCAGCCCATGGTATGGGCAATCGGCGTGCGCATATCCGGCTCCCCAAGCTGGGCCAGCACGCTGCCGTCCTGATAGCGAACCATCGAGTGGATCACCGACTGCGGGTGGATCAGCACTTCCATCTGCTGCGCCGAGGCATTGAACAGCCAGCGCGCTTCAATATACTCCAGACCTTTGTTCATCATCGTGGCTGAGTCGACGGAGATCTTACGTCCCATTGACCAGTTTGGATGGCGGCAGGCCTGATCCGGGGTCATCGCCGACAGTTCAGCCACGTCCGTCTCGCGGAAAGGGCCTCCTGAACCAGTCAACAGAATCGACGAAACGCCATTCTGGGTGAGGTCAGCGTATCCCAGATGCTGTTGAATTGTCTCCGGCATACTCTGAAAAATAGCGTTATGTTCGCTATCGACCGGCAGTAATCGCGCCCCCGACCGCTGAACGGCCTCCATGAACAAGCGACCGCAGGTCACCAGCGATTCTTTATTCGCCAACAACACCGTTTTCCCGGCGCGGATCGCCGCCAGCGTCGGCACCAGTCCCGCCGCGCCGACGATAGCCGCCATCACCTGATCGACCTCATCCAGCGCCGCGACCTCAGCTGCCGCCTGCTGGCCGCTCAACACCTCGGTACGGCAGCCATGCTCATGCAGACGGGTGCGCAACTGCTCAGCGCTTTGCGCATCATCCATCACCGCGAAGCGAGGGGTAAATTCCAGGCATTGTTCAACCATGCGGTCAACGTTTTTCCCCGCGACCAGCGCGGCGACGGAAAAGCAACCAGGGTTATGGCGTACCACGTCCAGCGTGCTACAGCCAATGGATCCGGTCGAACCGAGAACGGTTAATTGCTTCATGAGACGTCCAGAAGAAAGGAAACAGAATAAAAAGCAAAACGCCGCCAGCAAGCCCCTACGCGACAACTATCGGGGATAAGACGGCGGCATCAGGCCTTCAACTTAGCGCTAAAGGCTACAAGGCCAGCCGTCTCAACGCAATCCCGAGAATTGAGCGTACAGTCTTCTGTACGGCGTTTCAGATTTTACTCAGGCCAGGAAGTGTCGGCCCGAGCAACAGCAGAGCATCAGAACTGCATCAGTTCCGCTTCTTTATCTGCCAGCGCCGCGTCAACTTTCTTGATGGCGGCGTCAGTCATTTTCTGCACGTCGTCCTGAGAACGGCGATCGTCATCTTCGCTGATCTCTTTCTCTTTGAGCAGAGCTTTAACTTTGTCGTTCGCATCACGGCGAACGTTACGCACGGCGACACGCGCCTGCTCCGCTTCGCCACGCACGATCTTGGTCAGATCTTTACGACGTTCTTCGGTCAGCGGCGGCAGCGGAACACGAATATCGCTGCCGGCAGAGCTTGGGTTCAAACCGAGGTCGGACGCCATGATTGCTTTTTCAACGGCCGGGCTCATGGAGCGGTCAAAGACGTTGATTTTCAGCGTACGGGAGTCTTCTACCGTAACGCTGGCCAGCTGGCGCAGCGGGGTCGGGGTACCGTAGTATTCAACAATAATCCCGTCCAGCAGGCTTGGAGAAGCACGACCCGTGCGAATTTTGCTGATTTGGTTTTTGAATGCTTCAACGCATTTTTCCATGCGGATTTCAGCATCTTTTCTGATATCGCTAATCACGTTACGAATCCTTGAAAACTTGTCTCAGTCAGACCAGACGGGGCACCCGTCGGAAAATGAGCTAAGTATAGTCAGATTTAATGAAAATCACCGGGCAATATCCCCGCGAAAGTAAAGCGGAATATTACCCGGATTTGGCGCTGACGGGAATTATTCCGTGATCAATGTGCCTTCTTTTTCGCCCATCACCACGCGACGCAGGGCGCCGGGTTTGTTCATGTTGAAGACGCGAATCGGCAATTTGTGGTCACGCGCCAGGGTGAAGGCCGCCAGATCCATCACTTTCAGCTCTTTATCCAGCACTTCGCTGTAGGTCAGCTGATCGTACATGGTGGCAGAAGGATCTTTTGCCGGATCCGCGGTAAACACACCGTCAACCTTGGTCGCTTTCAGCACCACGTCGGCTTCAATTTCAATACCACGCAGGCAGGCTGCGGAGTCGGTGGTAAAGAACGGGTTGCCGGTACCCGCGGAGAGGATCACCACGCGGTTGTTGCGCAGCAGGCTGATCGCCTCTGCCCAGCTGTAGTTGTCGCACACGCCGTTCAGCGGGATGGCGGACATCAGACGAGCGTTCACATAGGCGCGGTGGAGCGCATCACGCATTGCGAGGCCGTTCATGACCGTTGCCAGCATGCCCATGTGGTCGCCCACAACGCGGTTCATACCCGCTTTCGCCAGACCAGCACCACGGAACAGGTTACCGCCACCAATTACTACGCCAACCTGAATACCCAGCTCAACCAGCTCTTTGATCTCCTGAGCCATGCGGTCAAGTATGCTTGCATCAATACCGAAGCCTTCTGAGCCCTGCAGCGCTTCGCCACTTAATTTCAGCAGAATACGTTTGTAGACGGGTTTTGCATTGGTAGCCATGTTTCTTTCCTGAGACTGTCAACGAGTGAGATATGAGAATTCTGGCGACATTGTATGTCGCATTTCAGCGCGGTCACTATACGCAGTTGGCTGAATTTACAAAATGGGCGCAAAAAGAAGCCGCCCTCAGGCGGCTCCTTGTAAAAATTAAGACTGCTTGGACATCGCAGCAACTTCTGCTGCAAAGTCAGTCTCAACTTTCTCGATGCCTTCGCCCACTTCAAAGCGGATGAAGCCAGTCACGTCAGCATTATGCTCTTTCAGCAGCTGACCAACAGATTTGCTCGGCTCCATAACGAAAGGCTGACCCGTCAGAGAAACTTCGCCGGTGAATTTCTTCATGCGGCCTTCAACCATTTTCTCTGCGATTTCTTTCGGCTTACCAGACTGCATCGCGATGTCCAGCTGAACCTGGTACTCTTTTTCTACGACTTCAGCAGACACGTCTTCCGGCTTAACGAATTCCGGCTTGCTTGCTGCAACGTGCATTGCCAGCTGCTTAACCAGCTCTTCGTCAGCGCCTTTAGCGGCAACCAGAACGCCGATGCGCGCACCGTGCTGGTAGCTACCCAGAACGTCGCCTTCCAGAACAGCGATACGACGAATGTTGATGTTCTCACCGATTTTAGCAACCAGCGCAACACGTTCTTCTTCGAACTGCGCTTTCAGAACTTCAACGTCGGAGATTTTACCAGCAACAGCTGCGTCCAGTACTTTGTCAGCAAATGCCTGGAAACCACCATCTTTAGCAACGAAGTCAGTCTGGCAGTTAACTTCCAGAATGTAACCGTAGTTGCCTTCGATTTTGGTTTTGATCACGCCGTCAGCAGCCACGTTGCCTGCTTTCTTCGCCGCTTTGATCGCGCCGGATTTACGCATGTTTTCGATTGCCAGCTCGATGTCGCCATTCGCTTCAGTCAGCGCTTTTTTGCAATCCATCATGCCTGCGCCAGTACGTTCGCGCAGCTCTTTTACCAGGGAAGCGGTAATTTCAGCCATTCTAAAATCCTCGGGAGATGTGGATACTGCCCGGCCAGCGGCCAAACAGCGTAAATTGAAAAAAGGGGCCTGTAATGGGCCCCTATTCATACACGGTACTAATAAGGGCTTAAACCTTATTATTCAGCTTCTACGAAGCTTTCTTCCGCCTGAGAAGCCAGGTCCTGAGAGCGGCCTTCACGAACGGTAGCAGCAACAGCGCCCAGGTACAGGGTCACTGCGCGGATTGCATCGTCGTTACCCGGGATAACGAAGTCTACGCCGTCCGGATCAGAGTTGGTATCAACGATAGCAAATACCGGGATACCCAGGTTGTTTGCTTCTTTGATAGCGATGTGCTCGTGGTCAGCGTCGATAACGAACAGTGCGTCCGGCAGGCCGCCCATGTCTTTGATACCGCCCAGGCTGTTTTCCAGCTTGTCCAGCTCACGAGTGCGCATCAGCGCTTCTTTCTTGGTCAGCTTCTCGAAAGTACCGTCCTGGGACTGAGTTTCCAGATCTTTCAGACGTTTGATGGACTGACGAACGGTTTTCCAGTTAGTCAGCATACCGCCCAACCAGCGATGGTTCACGAAGAACTGGTCGCAGCTGTTAGCAGCTTCTTTTACCGCTTCGCTTGCAGCGCGCTTAGTACCAACGAACAGGATCTTGCCTTTACGGGCAGAGATTTTGTTCAGCTCAGCCAGAGCTTCGTTGAACATCGGTACCGTTTTCTCAAGGTTGATGATGTGAACTTTGTTACGCGCGCCGAAGATGAAAGGCTTCATTTTCGGGTTCCAGTAACGGGTCTGGTGACCAAAGTGAACACCAGCCTTGAGCATGTCGCGCATGGAAACAGTTGCCATGTTTAAAACCTCTATAGATTAAATTGGGGTTATGCCTCCACGTATCCCATATTACCGACCCCGAAGGGCACCCCGGAATATGTGCCGATACGTGTGTGTTATTTACACAATATGAGTATGTCGCTTACGTCCATCCTTGTGTATCTGAGATGGAACGGAAGTCCGGCGCGCTTTATACCACAAAATCAATCCAGACACCAACTCTTGTTGACGTCACGTGCTGTTAATGATTCTCAATTTGGCACCAGCCTGCCCGGACTGTTACCATTGGCAGGACTTACTCTATTATTGTCGAAAATATCGACACTGCTGGACATACTCCATGGCTATCTCTATCAAGACATCTGAAGACATTGAAAAAATGCGCGTTGCCGGCCGCCTGGCCGCTGAAGTGCTGGAAATGATCGAACCCTGGGTTAAACCGGGCGTCAGCACCGGCGAACTGGACCGCATCTGTAACGACTATATCGTTAACGAGCAGAAGGCCATTTCCGCCTGCCTCGGCTATCACGGCTATCCGAAGTCCGTCTGCATTTCGGTCAACGAAGTGGTTTGCCACGGTATCCCTGACGACGGCAAGCTGCTGAAAGATGGCGATATCGTTAACATCGACGTGACGGTCATTAAAGATGATTTCCATGGCGATACCTCCAAAATGTTTATCGTCGGTAAACCGACGATTCTCGGCGAGCGCCTGTGCCGCATCACTCAGGAAAGCCTGTATCTGGCACTGAAAATGGTGAAGCCGGGGATCAACCTGCGCACCATCGGCGCTGCTATCCAGAAATACGTTGAAGCCGAAGGTTTTTCCGTGGTGCGCGAATACTGCGGTCACGGTATTGGCCGCGGCTTCCATGAAGAGCCGCAGGTGCTGCACTACGACTCACCGGAGACCAACGTTGTACTCAAACCCGGCATGACCTTCACCATCGAGCCGATGGTCAACGCCGGTAAAAAAGAGATCCGCAGTATGAAAGACGGCTGGACGGTGAAAACTAAAGACCGGAGCTTGTCTGCGCAGTACGAGCATACTATTGTGGTGACAGACAACGGCTGCGAAATTCTGACGCTACGCAAGGATGACACCATCCCGGCGATAATCTCGCACGATGAATGATGAAAAGCCGGCGCCCGCCGGCTTTTTTATTAGATAGTTTTTTCTTATGGTGACGCGATGAGCAACTCATTACCTGACACAGCCTCCCCTCTTCTGCCCGTCCCGCCGGAACATCCGGTGAGCTGGCCGCAGGGCGATCTGAACTGTGCTGCAATTAAGGCGCACATCGATACCTTCCAGCACTGGCTGGGTGAGGCGTTTGACTCCGGCATCGCTGCGGAGCAGCTCATTGCGGCGCGCACCGAATTTATCGACCAGCTGCTGCAGCGGTTGTGGATAGCCTGCGGCTTTGAATCCGTCTGCGATCTGGCGCTGGTCGCCGTCGGCGGCTATGGCCGCGGCGAGCTGCATCCGCTCTCTGACGTCGACCTGCTGATCCTCAGCCGCAAAAAGCTGCCGGACGACCAGGCGCAAAAGGTCGGCGAACTGCTGACGCTGCTGTGGGACGTTAAGCTGGAGGTGGGCCACAGCGTACGTACCCTCGAAGAGTGTCTGCTCGAAGGCCTCTCGGATCTCACCGTCGCCACTAACTTGATTGAATCGCGCCTGCTGATCGGCGACGTCGCGCTGTTCCTTGAGCTACAAAAACATATTTTTAGCGACGGCTTCTGGCCATCGGAAAAGTTCTTCGCCGCCAAGGTCGAAGAACAGAACGTCCGTCATCAACGCTATCACGGCACCAGCTATAACCTGGAGCCGGACGTGAAAAGCAGCCCCGGCGGCCTGCGCGACATCCATACGCTACAGTGGGTAGCTCGCCGCCATTTTGGCGCCACCTCGATGGATGAGATGGTCGGCTTCGGCTTTCTGACCGAAGCCGAGCGCAATGAGCTCAACGAGTGCCTGCACCAGCTGTGGCGCATCCGTTTCGCGCTGCATCTCGAGCTCACGCGCTATGACAACCGCCTGCTTTTCGACCGTCAGCTCAGCGTCGCCCGCCGGCTCGGCTATGAAGGCGACGGCAACCAGCCGATTGAGCATATGATGAAGGACTTCTTCCGCGTCACCCGCCGGGTGAGCGAGCTGAACCAGATGCTGCTTCAGCTGTTTGAAGAGGCTATTCTCGCCCTGACCGAGGATGAAAAACCGCGCCCGATAGACGATGACTTCCAGCTGCGCGGCACCCTTATTGATCTGCGTGACGACACGCTGTTTATTCGCGAACCGCAGGCCATTCTGCGCATGTTTTATATGATGGTACGCAACAGCACCATCACCGGCATCTACTCCACGACGTTGCGCCATCTGCGCCATGCCCGGCGCCATCTGACCCAGCCGCTGTGCTATATCCCGGAGGCGCGTACGCTCTTTCTCAGCATGCTACGCCATCAGGGGGCGGTAAGCCGCGGACTACTGCCGATGCATCGCCACAGCGTGCTGTGGGCCTATATGCCGCAGTGGTCACATATCGTCGGCCAGATGCAGTTCGACCTGTTTCACGCCTACACCGTCGATGAACACACCATCCGCGTGATGCTGAAGCTGGAGAGCTTTGCCAAAGAAGAGACCCGCAGCCGCCACCCGCTGTGCGTGGAGCTATGGCCGCGCTTAACGCACCCGGAGCTGATTTTAATTGCCGCCCTGTTCCACGACATCGCAAAAGGGCGCGGCGGCGACCACTCGATCCTCGGCGCGCAGGATGTGCTGAAGTTTGCCGAGCTACATGGGCTGAACTCCCGCGAAACGCAGCTTGTCGCCTGGCTGGTGCGTCACCATCTGCTGATGTCGGTCACCGCCCAACGGCGCGACATTCAGGATCCGGAGGTGATTAAGCAGTTCGCCGAGGAAGTGCAAACGGAAAATCGCCTGCGCTATCTGGTGTGCCTGACCGTCGCCGATATCTGCGCCACCAACGAAACGCTGTGGAACAGCTGGAAGCAGAGCCTGCTGCGCGAACTCTATTTCGCTACCGAGAAGCAGCTGCGTCGCGGCATGCAAAGCACCCCGGATATGCGCGAACGGGTGCGTCATCATCAGCTGCAGGCGCTGGCCCTGCTGCGGATGGACAATATTAATGAAGAGGCGCTGCATCAGATCTGGAACCGCTGCCGCGCCAACTATTTCGTGCGGCATACGCCGACGCAGCTCGCCTGGCACGCCCGCAACCTGCTGCGCCACGATCTGAATAAGCCGATGATCCTGCTGAGCTCGCAGGCCACCCGCGGCGGTACGGAGATTTTTATCTGGAGCCCGGATCGCCCTTATCTGTTTGCCGCGGTGTGCGGCGAGCTGGACCGCCGCAACCTCAGCGTCCACGACGCGCAGATCTTCACCACCCGTGACGGCATGGCGATGGATACCTTTATTGTCCTCGAACCCGACGGCAGCCCGCTTTCCGCTGATCGCCACGAAGCGATTCGCCACGGTCTTGAACAGACGATAACTCAGCGCAGCTGGGAGCCTCCGGCCCCACGTCGTCAGGCGGCAAAACTGCGTCACTTCTCCGTGGTCACCGAGGTGAATTTCCTGCCAACACACACCGACCGAAAATCGTTTCTGGAGCTGATTGCGCTCGATCAGCCCGGGCTGCTCGCCCGCGTCGGACAGGTGTTCGCCGACCTCGGTATTTCGCTTCACGGGGCGCGAATTACGACAATTGGTGAGCGAGTAGAAGATTTATTTATAATCGCCACCGCCGACCGGCGTGGCCTTAATAATGAGCTACAACAAGAAGTGCAACAACGGTTGACAGAGGCCCTCAATCCAAACGATAAAGGGTGACGTATTTTTTTTAGTGAATGGAAAGAAACAATGCAGCAGTTACAGAACGTTATTGAGTCCGCCTTCGAGCGTCGCGCCGACATCACGCCGGCCAATGTGGATACCGTGACCCGCGAAGCGGTAAACCAGGTTATCGCCCTTCTGGATTCCGGCGCGCTGCGCGTCGCTGAGAAGATCGATGGTCAGTGGGTGACGCATCAATGGCTGAAGAAAGCGGTACTGCTCTCTTTCCGTATTAACGATAACCAGGTTATCGATGGTGCGGAAAGCCGCTACTTCGATAAAGTACCGATGAAATTCGCTGACTATGACGAAGCGCGTTTCCAGAAAGAAGGTTTCCGCGTGGTGCCGCCGGCAGCGGTACGTCAGGGCGCATTCATCGCCCGCAACACCGTGCTGATGCCGTCCTACGTTAACATCGGCGCCTACGTTGACGAAGGCACCATGGTTGATACCTGGGCTACCGTCGGCTCCTGCGCGCAGATCGGTAAAAACGTTCACCTGTCCGGCGGCGTCGGCATCGGTGGCGTACTGGAGCCGCTGCAGGCGAACCCGACCATCATCGAAGACAACTGCTTCATCGGCGCGCGCTCTGAAGTGGTTGAAGGGGTGATTGTTGAAGAAGGCTCCGTGATCTCCATGGGCGTCTACCTGGGTCAGAGCACCAAAATCTACGATCGCGAAACCGGTGAAGTCTTCTACGGCCGCGTACCGGCTGGCTCGGTGGTCGTGTCAGGCAACCTGCCGTCGAAAGATGGTAAATACAGCCTGTACTGCGCGGTAATCGTTAAGAAAGTCGATGCCAAAACCCGCGGCAAAGTCGGCATTAACGAACTGCTGCGCACCATCGACTAAAGCAAATAAAAAGCGGGAGATATCCCGCTTTTTTTATATTTGATGCTGGCGAAAATGGATTTTTTCGTTAATTATTCAATGGTTATGATGCTATCAAAGGTACCGTTATGTACGATAATCTGAAAAGTCTTGGCATTACCAACCCTGATGAAATCGATCGCTATAGCCTGCGGCAGGAAGCTAACAACGACATCCTGAAAATCTATTTTCAGAAAGACAAAGGCGAATTCTTCGCCAAGAGCGTGAAGTTCAAATACCCGCGTCAGCGCAAAACCGTCGTCGCCGACGGCGTCGGCCAGGGCTACAAAGAGGTCCAGGAGATCAGTCCGAACCTGCGCTACGTCATCGATGAACTGGATCAGATCTGTCAGCGCGATCGCACTGAAATCGATCTCAAGCGTAAAATCCTCGACGACTTACGCCATCTGGAAAGTGTGGTCACCAACAAGATCAGCGAAATCGAAGCCGATCTGGAAAAGCTCACCCGTAAGTAACAGCGTTCCCGGCGGCGCACCGCCTGACCGGGCAAACGATATAATCTGCCGCTTACGCCATGCATCCTCCAGGCCGGGTAAGGCGAAACCGCCTCCCGGCATTTTTATCTCAATTCCCTATCGTTGTTCATCCAGCTGCAGGGCAATATAGAGCAGCAGCCGATCGTCAAAGCTGCCGAGATCCAGACCGGTCAGTTCCGAGATACGGTTTAACCGATACTCCAGGGTATTGCGATGAATAAACAGCGCTTTTGACGTCGCCAGCGGCTGCACGTTATGGCGAAACCACGCCTGCAGCGTACGTCGCAGCAAACCGTTGTTATCCATTGCCTTCAAACGCGCCAGTGGACGAGCCAGTTCATTGGCCTGCCAGCCGCCGCGCAGGCTGTCGAGCAGCACCGGCAGCATCAGATCCTGATAGAAATAGCTGCGGCTCTCCGGCATCCGCTGCTTACCCACCATCATTGTCGTCCGTGCGGTACGGTAAGAACGGGCGATGCTCCCGGGGCCGGTGAAGAAGTTGCCCAGCGCCACGCGAAAGCGGAGCTGGCCATTCTCTTTCATCCTGGCGATAAGCTGCTCGACGCGCCGGACGTGATCGTCGGCATCCCAGCGACCAAAGCTGTTCAGCGCCGGTTTTAGCACCACCATTTCCGTGAGTGACACAATGGCCACCAGGTTATTGCGATCGGGGGTGGTCAGCGCGTTCTGCAGCTGCTGCAATTCAGCCATCGCACTGTCCACACCGAGCTGGCCGCTGTCCACCTCAATCATCGCCACCACCCGCGGCTGATTGAGATCGATACCTAACCGCTGAGCCCATTCGTTCAGCGCCGGGGTATGCTCTTCCGCCTGAATCAGGTTCATCACCAGCTCTTCGCGCAGTCGGCTGTCCTGCGCCAGGAGATGCATCAGTCGCGACTGCTCCAGCATCATCTCTGCCGTCATGCACACCAGCTCGCCATATTTTCGTAACGATTCAGGCTCGCCCGTCAGGCCGATCACCCCGACGATTTCACCTTCGAGACGCAGCGGCAGGTTGATCCCCTGGCGCACTCCGTGCAGATGGCGAGCGACCGCGTCGTCGATATCCACTACCCGCCCCTGGGAGAGCACCAGCAGCGCGCCTTCGTGCAATTCACCAATCCTTTCGCGATCGCCGCTGCCGATAATCCGCCCGCGGGCATCCATCACGTTGATGTTGGTATCGATGATGCGCATCGTCCGCGCCACAATATCCTGCGCCATTTTGGTATCAAGATGCCAGCCAGCCATGTAATCCTCCCCTATGCAGGGGACCAGCATAAAAGAGTCATCGCCCTGCTGCATTGTGCATATGCCCGAAGGCGGGGCGAGATATGCGGAGTTGTGGAAGCGGTCACAGAACGAAAAAAAGCCCCTGCCCTCGACGAGGGAAGGGGCTATGGTGCTCGCGCTGACGATTACTGCAACAGCAGGTAGATAGAGGCGTCGCCGCGCTGAATGTTCAGCGCCAGTACTGACGGTTTGGCGTCGAAGATTTTCCGCAGATCGGCGATATTTTTCACCGGCTGCTGGTTCGCCCCGACAATAATATCGCCTTTCTTGAGGCCAATCTGCGCCGCCGGAGTACCGGCTTTCACATTATTGACCACCACGCCCTTGTCCTGACCCTTGTTGCTCATTTCCGCCCCTTCAATCCCGTTGAAGATGGTGCTGGAATCAACCTGGGTCTGGTTGCTCTGCTGCAGTTCGACGGTAACGGTGACCGGTTTGCCGTCGCGCAGCAGGCCAAGCTCAACTTTGCTACCGATAGGCATAGTGCCGACCTGAGCACGCAGCGCGGCGAAGCTGCTGATCGCCTTGCCGTTGAGGGTAGTGATCACATCGCCGGCTTTAATACCCGCTTTCGCCGCAGCCGAACCTGGCATCACCTGGCTGACGAAGGCGCCGCGCTGGGCGTCGACTTTCATCGCTTTCGCCAGTTCAGAGTTCAGTTCGGTACCCATGATGCCGAGCTCACCGCGTTTCACCTGGCCATATTTCACCATCTGCTCGGTCAGGTTTTTCACCATGTTGCTCGGGATAGCAAAACCGATACCGATGTTGCCGCCGTCCGGCGCCAGGATGGCGGTGTTAATGCCGATCAGCTCACCGTTGAGGTTCACCAGCGCACCGCCGGAGTTCCCGCGGTTAATCGCCGCATCGGTCTGGATAAAGTTTTCGTAGTTTTCCACGTTCAGGCCGCTACGGCCCAGCGCGGAGACAATCCCGGAGGTCACGGTTTCGCCCAGACCGAACGGGTTACCGATAGCCACGGTGTAGTCGCCAACGCGCAGCGCGTCAGAATCAGCCAGCTTAATCGCCGTCAGGTTTTTCGGATCCTGAATCTGAATCAGCGCGATATCGGAGCGCGGATCTTTACCCACGACTTTGGCATCAAACTTACGGCCATCGCTCAGTTGAACCTTAATCGTGGTGGCGTTGTCCACAACGTGGTTGTTGGTCACCACATACCCTTTGGCCGCATCAATGATGACGCCGGAGCCCAGCGCCATAAATTTCTGCTGCTGGCCGCCGTCAGGCTGACCGCCCTGTCCACCGCCCTGGCAAAACGGTGAACTTTGGAAAGGAGAACCATCCTGGCAGAACGGCGAGTTATCGCCAAAGAACTGCTGGAAGTTACGCGGCATCCGTGGGGTATTAACGGTGGTGCTACCTTCAACGTTAATGCTCACCACCGATGGCATCACCTTCTCCAGCATCGGGGCCAGGCTTGGCATCTGCTGCGCATTAGTCGCCGAAGATGCCGTTTCTGCCGCGCTCGCAGAGAGCGGGGACAACGCCAGACCTAAACTCAGAGCCAGTGCACTCATTGCTAACGTGGTTTTTTTCATCAGTTTCAATCTCAATATCAGATAACGAAAGTTGCTGTGTACGTGACTATCAGAGTCATTTTATAGCGCTAAGTTCCGGAATTAAGTTTCTGGAAAAAGTAAAAATTTATTGTCCATCTTTACAAAACTCCAGCCTATTCCACCGCCATCAATCGCCGATATTCATCCCACGCATACAAATCCGTCATTCCGCTGATATAATCCTGGATCAGACGGCAGCGATAATAGTATTCCATCAGCGCAAATTCGGGCGCCGTGCGCACCAGCTTATTTACTGCTTCAACATAGGCCAGCCGGTGACGGGTTGAAAGTTTCTGATACAGCCGGGAGGCAATGGGTAACCGCCGTACCCGCTCCTGCGCCACTAATTCGCTGAAATCCTCCAGCGATAATTTCAGCAGCGGCTGATAGATATCCAGCAGGCCGCTAATCACCCGGTAGCCCTGCAATTCCAGCTGCTCGACATCCGGATGGCTAAAGACCTGTTTCATCGCTACATTTTTATAGAGTTCCAGCAGCTGGCTGCAATCGCTATCGTCCTCGAGCAGCGCATGATTAAAGTCGCCAGTGAAGATGGCCGGCAGGTTATCAATAAATCGGCGCGCCGCGTAGGGCACCAGCTTATTCAGCGTGTTTACCCGCAAATACATAAAGAACTGATCTTCCGCGCTCTGTCGCAGGTAATTAGCTCGCGATTTTTCCCAGGCATTTTCCACCACCTGAGAGAATAACGATCCTTTTTCATGGTTGCCCCAGGCATCGTAAAGATGCTGATAAAGCTGCTCGGCGCTGAAAATACGTTTTTCAACCGCGTCCTCGAGATCCGCGACGCAATATGAGATGTCATCCGCGGCCTCCATAATCCAGGTTAATGGGAATCGATTGTAAGGTGCCAGATCCAGTTCTTTACGCAGGCGCGCGACATACTCTTCTTCGGCTAAATAATAGCCAGGCTTCTTCATTAAATAACTGTGACTGGCTGGCGTCGCCTCGAACCACCACGCCGGTCGGGTATATTTCAGGATACAGCCCACCTGCGCCCAGGTCAGATTCATCCGCATCAGCGTGTGGACCAGACGAATCCCCTGCGCGTTGCCCTCAAAGCTGCAGAGATCCTGGCGCACTTTGCGCCGCAGCGCATTCAGCGCCGTTTCCCCTTCATGCAGGCGTAACGCCTGCACCTCGCAGCGATCGTCGGTCAACGGCTGGCCGAGCGCATCGCCGGGGGCCAGGCGCTGGCGAAACCAGTCGTTAATCGCTGCCTCGCCAAAGTGGCCAAACGGCGGGTTGCCAATGTCGTGCATCAGGCAGGCCATCTCTACCACGCTCTCGAATGGCCCGGTCAGCTCTTCGAGACCATACTCTTCCAGCAGCTTCTGCTCTTTCAGCCGGCTCAGCACCTCTTTGGCGATATAGCGCCCCACCTGCTGCACCTCCAGCGAGTGGGTCAGGCGGGTACGCACCGCTGCATTGCGCTCCAGCGGGAAGACCTGAGTTTTTTGCTGTAAGCGGCGGATGGCCGGCGAGTTGACGATCCGTCCCCGATCGCTTTCGAAGATCCGCAGGATGTCGCGCTCCGTCTCCACCCGCGGCGGCGAACGGAAGCGTCGATGCCAGTTTATCTTGTTGCGAAAATCAATCTTTGCCATAGCCTCTCCCGCGCGAGCAATACGCTTCCCCTTAAGCGCATGATAGACTATGCAACTAAACCTGACACATCGCGAGTAAATCTATGAAAATTGGCATTATTGGCGCTATGGAAGAGGAAGTTACCCTCCTGCGCGACAAAATCGAAAACCGCCAGACCATCACCATTGGCGGCAGCGAAATCTATACCGGCCAACTTCACGGCGTTGACGTCGCTCTGCTGAAGTCTGGTATCGGGAAAGTGGCGGCGGCGACGGGCGCGACCCTGCTGCTGGAGCGCTGCCAGCCAGACGTGATCATTAATACCGGTTCTGCCGGCGGCCTCGCGCCGACGCTGAAGGTCGGCGATATCGTCGTCTCCGATGAAGCGCGCTACCACGATGCCGACGTCACCGCCTTCGGTTATGAGTATGGCCAGCTGCCTGGCTGCCCGGCGGGCTTTAAAGCGGACGATAAGCTGGTGGCCGCCGCCGAAGACTGCATTAAAGCGTTAGATCTCAATGCCGTTCGCGGCCTGATCGTCAGCGGCGATGCCTTCATTAACGGCTCCGTCGCACTGGCGAAGATCCGCCATAATTTCCCGCAGGCAATCGCCGTGGAAATGGAAGCGACCGCCATCGCTCACGTCTGCCATAACTTCAAGGTTCCCTTCGTGGTGGTTCGCGCCATCTCCGACGTGGCCGACCAGCAGTCCCACCTCAGTTTTGAGGAGTTCCTTGCGGTCGCCGCCAGACAGTCCACCCTGATGGTGGAGAATCTGGTACAGAACCTGGCACGTGGCTAAGTCGCTATCCTTCGCGCTTGCCGCGCTGCTGTTACTCGCCCCGGCGTGGCTACTGGCCGCGCCGCGGGTGGTCACCCTCTCCCCCGCCAATACCGAACTGGCCTTTGCCGCCGGGATCACGCCGGTCGGCGTCAGCAGCTATTCCGATTATCCTCCGCAGGCCAAAACCATAGAACAGGTTGCCAGCTGGCAGGGGATGAACCTGGAGCGCATCGTGGCGCTAAAGCCAGACGTGGTGCTGGCCTGGCGCGGGGGCAATGCCGAACGCCAGGTTAACCAGCTGCAGTCGCTGGGTATTCACGTCCTCTGGGTGCAGACCTCGACGATAGAAGAGATTATCGCCACCCTGCGTCAGCTGGCGCAGTGGAGCCCGCAGCCGGAAAAAGCGCAGCAGGCGGCACAGGCGATGCAGCAGGAATACGATGCGCTGAAAGCGCGCTATGCCAATGCGCCGAAGAAACGCGTCTTCCTGCAGTTCGGATCCACGCCGCTGTTCACCAGTGGTCCCGGTTCGATTCAGGATCAGGTGCTGAGGCTGTGCGGCGGCGAGAATATCTTTGCCACCA
This sequence comes from Klebsiella sp. D-Nf1, assembly GCF_002810515.1. Taxonomy (NCBI): domain Bacteria; kingdom Pseudomonadati; phylum Pseudomonadota; class Gammaproteobacteria; order Enterobacterales; family Enterobacteriaceae; genus Klebsiella; species Klebsiella sp. D-Nf1. The sequence continues at coordinate 175,480 of NZ_PIOK01000007.1, read as the reverse complement.
GCCGTGTTCCCTGGCCGCAAGTGAGCCGCGAACAGGTGCTGGCCCGCCAGCCGCAGGCGATCGTGGTGACCGGCGACGCCAGCCGCATTGCCGAAGCGCAGCGCTTTTGGCAACATCAGCTCACCATTTCGTTGATTGCGTTACACAGCGACTGGTTTGAACGCGCAAGCCCACGTATTATCCTCGCCGCCAAACAACTTTGTGCGGCGCTTGACCAGGTAAAATAATCATCCGGCACACCGGATGTTCAGTGGGAATCAACGATGCTTGTCTATTGGCTGGATATTATTGGCACGGCTGTCTTCGCGATCTCCGGCGTTCTGCTGGCGGGAAAATTACGCATGGACCCATTCGGCGTGCTGGTGTTAGGCGTGGTGACGGCGGTGGGCGGCGGAACCATCCGCGACATGGCGCTGGCGAATGGCCCGGTATTCTGGGTCAAAGATCCCACCGATCTGGTGGTGGCGATGGTCACCAGCATGCTGACCATCCTGCTGGTCCGCCAGCCGCGTCGGCTGCCGAAATGGATACTGCCCGTTCTTGATGCCGTCGGTCTGGCGGTGTTTGTCGGCATCGGCGTCAATAAAGCCTTTCTCGCCGGCAGTGGTCCGCTGGTGGCGGTCTGCATGGGGGTGGTCACCGGCGTCGGCGGCGGGATTATCCGTGACGTGCTGGCGCGCGAAATTCCCATGATTCTGCGCACCGAGATCTACGCCACCGCCTGTATTGTCGGCGGCATTGTCCACGCTACAGCGCACGACACCTTTCATCTCCCGCTGGAGAATTCGGCGATGATGGGCATGGTGGTGACACTGGTGATCCGTCTGGCGGCGATCCGCTGGCACCTGAAGCTGCCGACGTTTGCCCTGGACGATAACGGAAGGTAATAAAAGCAAAACGGTAACCGTAAGGTTACCGTTTTTCGCGTTGACTCCCTCTCTCTGTGGGAGAAGGCAATCGGCCGTACTCTCGTTAAACGCTGAACGAGGACCCGCAGCCGCAGGTGCTTTTCGCATTCGGGTTGGTCACGATGAAACGCGAACCTTCCAGCCCTTCGGTATAATCGACGGCGCCGCCAACCAGATACTGCAGGCTCATTGGGTCGACCACCAGGCCGACGCCCTGTTTCTCGATGGTCATATCGCCTTCGTTGATCTGATCGTCAAAGGTGAAGCCATACTGGAAACCGCTGCAACCGCCGCCGGTGATATACACGCGCAGTTTCAGGTTCGGATTATCTTCATCCGCAATCAGGTGTTTTACTTTGTTGGCTGCGGCTTCGGTAAACTCCAGCGGCAACGCTACGTCATCACTCATTTTTTGCTCCCATTGATACTTCCGGCCGGTTAAAGAATAACCGGACCTTTTGAGCCATTATCTAATACCCTGGTAAATCGTTCAAGTATTCTCCCGGGGTGGCTGCTGCGCTTTTGCCGCCTGCTCGGCCTCCTGCTTCGCCAGAGTACGTTGCAGAATGGTCGAATACAAAGGCTTACCGCCGAGGAATTGCGCCAGTAGTGTTGCGCCAAGGCAGGTAATAATCATTGGCAAAATGAGCTGATAGTTATCCGTCATCTCCAGCACCAGCACAATTCCGGTCAGCGGCGCGCGCACCGAGGCGGCCAGCAGTGCCCCCATCCCGGCGATAGCGAAGGTGCCAGCATCCAGATGGTAGGCCGGAAACAGCGGAATAGCCGCCATGCCGAACGCCGTGCCCAGCAACGTGCCCAGCGCCAGCATCGGCGCGAAAATGCCCCCCGGCGCGCCGGAAGAGAAGCAAATCAGCGTAGTCACCACGCGGGCGACAAAGATAAACAGCAGCAGACCGACGGAGAAGTTACCGGCGGCAGCGATAGGGATCAGGTTAAAGCCACCCCCCACCGCGGAAGGCTGCATCAGCCCCAGCAGGCCGCAGATCCCACCGATTACCCCGCCCATCAACACCCATTTTTTGATATTGCCGCCGTGGATGCGTTGGAACAGATCCTGGGTGCGCAGCACCAGAAAATTAAACAGTGGGCCAAAGCAGCCAAAAAGCATGCCCAGCACCAGATACAGCCACAGAGTATTCACCGGGGCGTTGCTCAGCTTGCCCACCTCAATGATCGCCGCTTCGCCATTGAAAATACGAAACACAATGCTCGACATGATCACGCCGGTAAATACCGCTTTAATGGAGATCAGGTTGTAGCGAAACTGCGGGCGCATCTCTTCGATGATAAACAGAATACCGGCCAGCGGCGCATTAAAGGCCGCCGAGAGCCCCGACGCCGCACCGGTCGCCAGCAGCGTGTGCCGCGCTTCCGCACTGCGCATGCGGAAGATATCCAGCACCATGCGTCCAATGTTGCCGCCAAGCTGCACCATCGGCCCTTCACGTCCCAGCACCATTCCGGCGCCCAGGGTCCCCATGCCGCCGATGAATTTCACCGGCAGCACGCGCCACCAGCGCACCGGCCGCAGCTCCTCCAGCGCCCCTTCGATTTCCGGGATCCCGGAGCCGCCCGCCTCTGGCGCAAAGCGGCGCACGAGGAAATAACCGACCATTGCCAACAGCGCCGACAAGATAAACGCCAGCGGCCAGACCAGATACCAATGATCGGCCACCTGCGCCAGCGCGCCGATCCGCTGGTTCTGCACCCAGTTCACGCTCTTTTCAAACGCGACGCCCACCAGACCGGCCAGCGTGCCGACCACCGCCGCCATAAACAGGACCGCCAGCGGCGTTTTATCGCGCTGAATCAAACGGCGCACCGCATCGCCGCGACGCACCCGCACGAACTGATGTGCTTCAAAAGAGGGAGTATCTGCTTTCATGCCATTATCAATTATTGGTAATACAAATGAAGAGAGAGGCATTTTAGCCGCCCCGGCGCGCTGCGTCGTCAAAAAAATGCCCTTGCGGCACATTGTTTCAATTGGGCAAAACTTTCATAACCATCCTGGAATAACTTAGAATAGCCGATAAAACATTTTTCACGAACCAGGACCCTGGCCATGAGCAAATCTGAAAATCTGTACCATGCTGCGCGCGAACTGATCCCCGGCGGCGTTAACTCGCCGGTCCGCGCCTTCACCGGCGTCGGCGGCACGCCGCTGTTTATTGAACGCGCGGATGGCGCCTACCTTTATGACGTGGATGGGAAGGCCTATATCGATTATGTCGGCTCCTGGGGTCCGATGGTGCTGGGCCACAACCACCCGGCTATCCGCAATGCGGTGATCGAGGCGGCGTCCCGCGGCCTGAGCTTTGGCGCGCCGACCGAAATGGAAGTGAAAATGGCGGCGCTGGTGACCGAACTGGTACCGACCATGGATATGGTGCGGATGGTGAACTCCGGCACCGAAGCAACCATGAGCGCCATTCGCCTGGCGCGTGGCTTCACCGGCCGCGACAAGATCATTAAGTTCGAAGGTTGCTATCACGGCCATGCCGACTGTCTGCTGGTGAAAGCCGGTTCCGGCGCGCTGACCCTCGGCCAGCCAAATTCGCCGGGCGTGCCAGCCGATTTCGCCAAACATACCCTGACCTGCACCTATAACGACCTCGCCTCGGTACGCGCGGCGTTCGAGCAGTATCCGCAAGATATCGCCTGTATCATCGTCGAACCGGTGGCCGGCAACATGAACTGCATTCCGCCACAGCCGGAGTTCCTGCCGGGCCTGCGCGCGCTGTGCGATGAGTTCGGCGCGCTGCTGATTATCGACGAAGTGATGACCGGCTTCCGCGTGGCGCTGGCGGGCGCCCAGGCTTATTACGGCGTGGAGCCGGATCTGACCTGCCTCGGGAAAATTATCGGCGGCGGGATGCCGGTGGGCGCCTTCGGCGGCCGCCGCGAAGTGATGGACGCGCTGGCGCCGACCGGCCCGGTGTACCAGGCTGGCACGCTCTCCGGTAACCCGATCGCCATGGCCGCTGGCTTCGCCTGCTTAAGTGAAGTGGCGCAGCCGGGTGTGCATGAAACCCTGACCGATCTGACCAACCAGCTGGCGGATGGCCTGCTGAACGCGGCGCGCGAAACCGGGATCCCGCTGGTGGTCAATAACGTTGGCGGCATGTTCGGCATCTTCTTTACCGATGCCGAAACCGTCACCTGTTATCAGGACGTGGTGAAGTGCGATGTCGAACGCTTCAAGCGCTTCTTCCACCTGATGCTGGAGGAAGGCGTGTACCTGGCGCCGTCGGCGTTTGAAGCCGGCTTTATGTCCATCGCCCATAGCGAAGAGGACATTAATAACACCATCGACGCCGCCCGTCGGGTGTTTGCCAAACTGTAAGGTGCTTGAATGCCTGGCGGCGCAGGGATTTTCCCGGATGCGGCGCATTGCGCCTTATCCGGGCTACCAAATCGCACAGCGCTGTAGCCCCGGTAAGCGATAGCGCCACCGGGGAGTTTCCCGGAGGCGGCGCATTGCGCCTTATCCGGGCTACCAAATCGCACAACGCTGTAGCCCCGGTAAGCGGTAGCGCCACCGGGGATATTGAAACCATCCAGGATCGTTAACGGCTCTGCTTTCTCAGCAAATAGATAAAGTACGGCGCGCCGATAAAGGTCGACAACAGCCCTGCCGGGATCTGGTAGGGGAACATAATCATTCGCCCGCACCAGTCGGCAAAGACCAGCAGCATCCCGCCCGTCAGCCCGGAAATCACCATATGCGGCATCGTCCGGCGGAATCCCAGCATCCTCGCAATGTGCGGCGCCATCAGGCCAACGAAACTTAACGGCCCAATGGTGAGCGTCGCCGTCGCCGTCAGGCTCGCCGCCAGCAGCAGCAACCCGATACGCGATGGCGTCAATGCCATTCCCACCGCCCGCGCCGCCTCGCCGCCCAGCGGCAGGATGGTCAGCCAGCGGCGGCAGAGCGGCGCCAGCGCCAGCAACGCCAGCATCACCACACCGCTACGCAGCACCATCTCCGGCGTCGCGCTATAGGTCGAACCGGACATCCACGTCAGGATCTGCGCCATGCGCGGATCGCCGCTGGCCTGCAGCATCATCAGCAGCATGGTGAAAGCGGTACTCAGCGCCATCCCCGCCAGCAGCATCCGGTGCGGCGAGAAACCACCGCGCCCGGCGGCGATCAGGATAACCAGCAGCGTCGCCGCCGCGCCAAGACTGCCGGCAGGCAGCAGCCAGACAAAGGCGTTGCCCGGCACGAAGAACAGCATCAATACCACGCCAAATGCCGCGCCAGAGCTGATGCCCAGTACTTCCGGGCTGGCCATTGGGTTGCCGGTCAGGCGTTGAATGATGCAGCCCGCGACCGCCAGCATCACCCCGGCGAACAGCGCCGAGAGCACTCGTGGCCAGCGCCAGGGCATCAGTTGCGCCAGCAGATCGCCGCTGGCCCATTGCCAGCTATGGGCATCGCGGCCAAAGGTTAGCGCGGCGGTTATCGCCAACAGCAGCAGCGCTAAGCCGCCCAGCGCGAACCACGGCACGTGGCGGCGCTCGATCAGCGCTTTATCGCCGCCGTTCATCACCGGGGCGCTGATGCTGCGCAGCCGCGGCAGCAGCCACAGCAATAAAGGCGCGCCAATCAGCGCAGTGACCGAACCGGTCGAGACTTCCCGCCAGACCCGGCTGAGCCAGAGAATAATTTGGTCAGAAAGCCACAGGATCAGCGCGCCGATCAGCGCCGCCAGCAGCAGCCGCGGCAGCAGGCGGCGGGCGCCGAGCATTTTCGCCAACAGCGGCGCGAACAGACCGATAAAGCCGATAATGCCGACCGCGTTAACCAGCAGCGCGCTAATAACAATCGCCAGCGTCAGCACGCCAAGCCGCGCCAGAGACAGCGCCAGCCCAAGGTTACGCGCCACGCCATCATCGAGCCCCATCAGGGTTAACGGGCGTAGCAACAACAGCGTCAACATCGCGCCGCCGAGCAGCTGCGGCCACAGACGCTGCACCACACTCCAGTCGGTCTGCGTCAGGGTGCCGGTACTCCACAGGAACATGCTTTGCAGCTGGTCATGATGGAAAATCACCATCAGCTGATTGACCGCGCCGCAATAGAGACTCACCACCAGACCGGCCAGAATCAGCGTCACCGGCGACAAACGTTTGCCCCACGAGACGCCGAACACCAGCGCCCCCACCAGACAAGCCCCAGCCAGCGCGGCAAACTGCGATGCCAGCACGCCGGGGATCGCCCATAATGTGGTGACCGTCATTCCCAACTGCGCGCCGGTGGCGACGCCAAGCGTGGTCGGCTCCGCCAGCGGGTTACGCAGCACCTGCTGGAACAGCACGCCGACGAGGCCCAGCCCGGCGCCGACCAGCAGCGATATCGCCAGCCTCGGCAGCAGGCTGTAATGGAACAGCATCTGGGCGATATTATCGATATCCGGCTGCCACAGCGCCTGACGCCATTGCGCGTAAGGTAAAGCAACATTGAGGTTGACGATGCTCAGCGCGAAAGCGGCAACCAGCAGCCCGGTTAGCAGGAGAATGGCTAACGGCGAGAGACGTGCGCTCATACCGCCCTCCCCTGCGCATCGGCCAGCACGCGGGCGAAATGCATCGCCGACAGCGTCGCGCCATAGAACCACACCGCCGGAACCCGCTGGAAACGCCCCGCGCGCACGAACGGCATCGCCTGCCACAGCGGAGTCGCCAACAGCTGGGCCATCTCCCGATCGTTGCCATGATCGAAACAGATCACATCGGCCTCGTTAAATGCCGCCAGCCGGTCAATACCGACGGTGATGCTGCCCCAGAACGCCGCTTCGCCGCGCCAGGCGTTTTTAATGCCAAAGCGATCGAGCACTTCCTGGAACAGGCAGTTCTCACCGAATACCAGTACGTGGCGGGCATCGAGCAGCGAAATCATCAGCAGTGGGCGATCAGCACGCCCGGCAAAACGCGGACGCAGGTTCTCCATCAGCGCGTCGAACTCCGCCAGGTGGTGCTTCGCCTGCTGTTGTTTACCCAACAGGTCGGCCATTTCCAGCAGCGAACGCTGGGCCATCGCCAGCGGCCGTTTGCCGTCGCTGAAGGTGAAGCCGCGGCCGGGCGCGATACGCGCCAGCTTTTCCGGCGACGGGCCATAGCCTGCCGACCAGACGATAAACGACGGTTTCATCTGCGTCAGCAGCTCAAGATTGGGTTCGGTGCGCAGGCCGACATCGATCACCGACGCGGGCAGCTCGGGTTCGTTCACCCACAGGCGATAGTTGGGAATGTCGGCCACGCCGTAGGGCGTGACGCCAAGCGCCAGCAGCAGTTCGGCCGGCAGCCACTCCAGCGCGACGACGCGCTGCGGATCAATGTTCGCCGCCTGCGCGCCGCGCATCTGCCACAGCAGCGGCGAGAGCGCCATCGCCGTCAGCAGGCGGCGTCGGGTTATCAGAGTTGGGTTCATCATCAATAGACAAAACTTACCGGCGCCGCGCCCGCCGGGTGCGGCAGGATCCCCATCGGGATGCCGTAGATTTGTTCCAGCGTTTCGCTGCGCATCAGTTCTGCTGGCGTCCCCTGGGCGATCATCTCCCCACCGCGCAGCGCGACCAGATAATCGCAGTAGCGGGCAGCCATATTGATATCATGCAGGACCGCGATCACCGTCAAGCCACGCTGCTGGCTGAGACGATGCACCAGCGCGAGCACATCAACCTGATGGGCGATATCCAGCGCCGAGGTCGGTTCATCAAGCAGCAGGCAGCGGCTATCCTGCGCCACCAGCATGGCGATCCACGCCCGCTGACGCTCGCCGCCGGAGAGGCTGTCCACCAGCCGCTGCGCCAAAGGCTTCAGCCCCACCAGCGCGATCGCCTCTTCCACCTTTTCGCGATCCGCCGCGCCGAAGCGCCCCAGCGCGCCGTGCCACGGGTAGCGACCTATCGCCACCAGCTCGCGAACTGTCATCCCTTCCGCCGCTGGCAGCTGCTGCGGCAGATAGGCCACTTTGCGGGCAAACGCCTTGCTGCTCCAGCTCTCCAGCGGCTGGCCGTCCAGCAGCACATCGCCTGCGGAAGGCGGCTGATGGCGGCCGAGCATTTTCAGTAAGGTGGATTTGCCGGAACCATTATGGCCTATCAGGCCAGTCACTTTTCCTGCCGGGAAGGTTAACGAAAGGGGGTGAAGCAGCGTGCGACCTGGTACGCGAAAGGTCACGCCATTTAACGCAAAGGTGGTCTCAGAGTGCGGAGTCTGTTCCTGCATAGCAACAACCTGATGTTGGGCGCGGCGAACCGCGCCCGTGAGTAGTTAGAAGCGGAAGGTTGCGGTCGCGACAACCTGACGTCCCGCACCCCAGTAGCAGGCGTATTCGCTATAGCAGCTGGAGACATATTCGCGGTCAAACAGGTTGTTGACGTTGACGCCGACCGAAGAGCCCGGCAGGCCAAAGCGCGCCAGATCGTATTTCACCGTCGCATCCATCAGCGCATAACCGGCCACATTGAAGGCATCATTTTTGTTACCGGTGCTGGTGTCGTTTTTGTAGTAACTGACCGTTGAACCGATATAGCGTGCCCCGGCGCCGACCGTCAGACCGCTGAGCGCGGTTTCGTGGAAGGTGTAATCCGCCCACAACGACGCCATGTTACGCGGCACTTCCGCCGGACGCTTGCCGTTGAATACCGTATCGTGAGTGTATTCCGCATCGGTGTAGCTGTAGGCCGCGGTGACGTTGATATTAGCGTTCACCGCCGCTTTCGCCTCCAGCTCAAGGCCGCGGGAGCGGATCTCGCCGGTCTGGATGCTGAACGCCTGGTTAGCCGGATCCGCCGTCAGGTTCTTATCTTTGGTCAGCTGATAGACCGCCGCGGTGACCACCACCGGCATGTCTTTCGGCACATATTTCACGCCAGCTTCATACTGCTTGCCACGCGACGGATCGAACGGCTGGCCGTTAAGCCCGGAGCCCGATACCGGCTCGAAGGATTCGCTGTAGCTGAAGTACGGAGAGATGCCGTTATCAAACAGGTAATTGATACCGCCGCGCCAGGTGAACTGCTGGTCGTGATTCTCCGCCAGGCTGTTACTGGAGCGAGTTAACGTTGAGGTGGTGGCGTAATCGTAACGGCCGCCCAGGGTCATGACCCACTTATCCCACTCCATCTGATCCTGCGCGTACAGGCCCGTCTGCTCCATTCGGTTGAGGACCGCGTACGGGAAAGTTACCTGAATATTCGGGTTGCCGTATTGCGGGTTGCTCATGCTGATAGGATCTGCCGTCCCGTAGTCGGCATCCACATCGTTGCGCATCCGCGAGTAATCCACGCCGGTCAGCAGCGTATGGCTGACCGCGCCGGTGGCGAAAGCAGACTGCAGCTGGGTATCGACGGTAAAGGTGTTCAGGTGCTCATCAGAACGCACATAGGCGCGATTCATGTAGCCCGGGGCGACATAGCCATTCCCGTACACCGAGCGATACAAGGTATCGACTTCGGCATAGCGCAGGTTCTGCCGCACGGTAAAGGTGTCATCAAACTGATGGGAGAAGCTATAACCCACCATCTTTTGGCGGCGCGAGATCTTATTATCCGCCTCGCCTTCGTTGAAATCGGTCGGCAGCTTGTGCGCCTTCCCGTTGGCGTCGTAATACGGCACCACGGTGCCTTCGCGTGGCAGCCAGCCGTAGTAGCCCGCATCCGGGTCATTCTGGAAGTTGCTCAGGAAGGTGAAGTCGGTTTTATCGTCTGGGCGCCAGCTAAAGGACGGCGCCACCGCATAGCGGGTAGACTTCGCCATCTGCTGCTGGGTATCCTGGCTGCGGCCCAGGCCAGTCAGGCGATAGGACCAGACGCCGGCATCATCAATGGCGTCGCTGAAGTCAAACCCGGTCTGCCACAGGTTGTCGGTGCCCATCTTGAACTGCACTTCTTTCAGCGGCTCAGTGGTCGGGCGTTTGCTGACCATGCTGACGATACCGCCCGGGTTGCTGTTGCCATACAGCACCGAGGTTGGCCCGCGCATCACTTCCACGCGCTCGAGGAAATACGGGTCCATGGAGACTTCAGAGTAGTTATTTCCCTGCAGCTTCATGCCGTCCAGATACTGGTTGGTATTGACGGTCGTCGAGGTAGTGAAACCGCGGATGGTGACCACATCATAGGTGGTCGAGCTACCGCGGGTGGAGAAGACGCTCGGCGTATAGGAGAGCGCCTCTTTTACCGTGGTCGGCTGGCGCATCTCCATCTCCTGGCGCGTGACCACCGAGACAGACTGCGGCGTTTTTTCAATCGGGGTATCGGTTTTCGTCGCCGTGGCAGAGCGTTTTGCCGCGATGGTCGGCGCCGGTCCCCAGGCGCTTTCCTGGGCGGCCGGTGCCGCAACGACGGTGATAGTCTCTTCTTGTTTCGGTTGTTCCGCAGCCTGTGCATAGACAGACATGCCGCTAACCGCCGTGGCTACTACAACTGCGATTTTACGCAGCGAGTGATTTGGCTGAGCAGTTTTTGGACGCGCCATGGGTATATCTCTGATGAAAGTGAATGATAACGTAAACGATAATTATTATTATGACGGGCGATATAATAGGCGAAACGCCGAAGGCAAGGCAAGCGATATGCCCGCCTGGAGAAACCGAAGGCCGAATTAATAACCAGATAGTTATTATGGAGTTAAAGAGGCGTTAACTTTTTTACAGGTATAAAAAAACCCCTTAATACTTTCGTACTAAGGGGTCGGGTCATGCGGCCGAAATCAGTTACTACCGAACATATCCTTGATCCAGCCCGCGACGCCGTCGCTCTTTTCCTGCTGCTTCGGCGGCTGTTGCTGCTGTTGTTGCTGCTGCTGCGGCTGCTGTTGCCCGGACTGATTAAACGGGTTGTTCGCTTCCTGCTGCTGCAACTGCTGCTGCTGCATCATCTCGCCCTGGCGGCACAGCGCATCCGGCTGCGTCGTCCAGACCGGCAGCGAACGCACGCCACCGCTGCAGACGAGGTTGCCGTTGCTGTCCACGCCCATGTCGACCACGTCTTCCGGCGCCGTCAACGCCAGCGGCGTTGGCGTCTGGTTCGCCAGATAGCGCTGGTAAATCGACATCGCGCCGCTGGCGCCGTACAGTTTGGTCGGCTGGTTGTTGTCGCGGCCCACCCAGGTAATGGTCACCTGGCTACCGTCGATGCCGGCGAACCAGGTATCGACGTTATTGTTGGTGGTCCCGGTTTTCCCCGCCAGATGCAGGCCCGGATACTTCGCGCCCAGCTGACGCCCCGTCCCGCGCTGCACCACCTGCTGCATGGTCCACAGCGTCATGTAGGCCGCCTGGGCAGGCACAGCGCGTTCCGCCTGCGGGTAGCTCTGATACAGCACCGTGCCATCTTCCGCAATCACCGAACGCAGCGCCGACAGCGTCGCGCGGTTACCGCCGCTGGCAATGGTCTGGAAGGCCTGCGCCACTTCAATCGGCGTCAGGTTCAGCGCGCCAAGCAGCATCGCCGGTACGGCGTTGAGCTGATCTTTCGGCGCGCCCAGCTTCGTCCAGGTATCGACCACCGCCGGCAAGCCCAGCGCCATCCCAAGGTTAACCGTCGGGACGTTCATCGAGCGGGTCAGGGCATCCACCAGCATCACCTGACCGCTGAAGCGACGATCGTCGTTCTGCGGAGACCACGTCTGGCCGTTGGACAGGCGAATGGTCACCGGCGCATCGGCGATCCAGGTGTTCAGGCGATACTGATTCGGCTGGCTCAGCGCGGTCAGATAGGTCGCCGGCTTGGCCAGAGAACCAATTGACCGGCGGGCCTGCATCGCGCGGTTGTACCCCGCGAACTGCGGCTCCGCGCCGCCGACCATTGCCCGCACTTCGCCGGTGAAGCGGTCAACCACTACCATGGCGGTTTCCAGGTCTGCCAGCTTGCGCTGTTTCTTCAGTACCGGGATCCCTTCAGAGGCCGCTTTTTCCGCCGCATCCTGGGCTACCGAGTCGAAGGTAGTGAAGATCTTCACGCCGGAGAGATCTTTCATTTTATCGCCCAGCTTCGCCTGCAGCTCCTGACGAACCATCTGCATAAACGCCGGCTGCGGTGAAATCACCCCACCGCGCGGCTGCACGCCCAGCGGACGCGCGCTCAGCATGTCGTACAGCTCCTGGTCGATGACCTGCTGCTGCTGCAGCAGACGCAGTACCAGATTGCGTCGCTCAAGGGCCAGTTTCGGGTTGCGCCACGGGTTATATACCGACGCCCCTTTCACCATCCCCACCAGCAGCGCCTGCTGATCGAGGCTCAGCTCTTCCACCGGACGGCCGAAGTAGTACAGGCTCGCCAGCGGGAAGCCGCGAATTTCGTTATCGCCGCTCTGGCCGAGGTACACCTCGTTCATATACAGCTCAAGAATGCGATCCTTGCTGTAGCGGGCGTCGACGATCAGCGCCATATACGCTTCGTTGGCTTTACGCCAGTAGGAGCGCTCGCTGGAGAGGAACAGGTTTTTCACCAGCTGCTGGGTCAGGGTACTCGCCCCCTGCACCGTACGACCTGCCGTCAGGTTCGCCAGCACGGCGCGGCCGATGGAATACAGGCTGATACCATCGTGCTCGTAGAAGTGGCGGTCTTCGGTCGCCAGCAGCGTATCCACCAGCAGATCCGGGAAGCCACTGCGCTTCACGAAAAGACGCTGCTCACCGTTCGGCGACTGCAGCATGGTGATAAGCCGCGGATCGAGGCGGAAGAAACCGAACTGGCGGTTATTATCCATATTCTCGATGGTATCCAGATGATCGCCATCGAAGGTCAGACGCGCACGCACCTGCCCTTCTTTACTGTCCGGGAAATCGAACGGACGACGGATCATCTCGATGCTGTTGGCCTGCACGGTGTATTCGCCCGGGCGCGTCATCGCGCTGACCTGACGATACTGGGTGGCATTCAGCAGACGCACCATCTCGTTTTTGCTGATCTGCATGTCCGGCTCAAGGTTCACCATCCGGCCATAGACCGCGGCCGGCAGCTCCCAAACTTTACCGTCAATGCGGCTACGGATTTTCTGATCGAGGTAGACGCCATAGGCGGCAATTAGCACCGCAAAGACAATCCCCAGCTTGACCAGCAGCCACAGCCAGCGGCGCTTACGACGAGGTTTGCTGCCGTTGCCTTTTCCTTTTCTCGGCACCGGTTTCTCATCCTCATAATCATCGTCATCATACTCGTCGTCGTAGTCCTCTTCCCGGACCCGGCGACGGGTGACTTTTTGTTTTGTCGGACGCGAGGGTCTCCCCTTACGTCCGATAGGCTCGCGGTCATCTCCCGCCATGCTTTTTCTCCGCAACGTTCAGGCGCAAAGGCCTGATTCTCAATACTTCCCCTGCACAGAGGAAGAAGAAATCTCTCAAATTAACGTCCAGGCTGCTTATCCTTCGGACGACAACCTGCTGGCAGGCAGGACATGCCGCCAGCCTTTCATGAGGTTGGTTTGCTTCGTTTTACATGATATTAACAATAAAAATTCACCATAAAATCATTATGTTAAACGCATCACCAGCAGAAATGGTCAGAACATAGCACGTAATGTTCAGGGCATACAGGATAGCACTAAAATGCGACATTCTTAACCAGCATTTTACCTCCTGCGCACGTAACAAGATGGGAAAGAGTATGTTTTTTAATAACATAAAAAATGACGCTCGCCATGATGCCAAACGCACTGGCCTCATCTCCGACTGAAAATATATTTCCCGGACGAAAGCATTTATTATTGAGAGAAGTAAAGGGGTTTAACTGATTTTCTGCTGATAAAAATGCGAGCCTGTTAACATTTATGCCGAATAATATTTTATGATGACACCAGGGGAATATTTGTTAAACTAGCGGCCAGTGATTCATTATTTTGATTACTCTACTATGCGCATTCCGTTTATATTTTCGCTTTGCGTGGTCGCCATGCTCTCTGGCTGCCAACAGAAACCCGCCTCAACGCTCAGCCCGGCCATCAGCAGCCAGGCGCAGCTGGAGCAGCTCTCGTCGGTAGCGGCCGGGACGCGCTATCTCAAGAATAAATGTAATCGTAGCGATCTGCCCGCCGATGAAACGATATATCGGGCAGCGGTGAATGTCGGCAAAGCGCGCGGATGGGGAAATATTGACGTGGCGACGTTAAGCCAAAATAGCGACCGGCTTTATCAACAACTTTTGCAGGACAGCACTCCGGAAGCCACACAGTGTAGTCAATTTAATCGCCAGCTCGCTCCCTTTATTACCAGTTTGCGCAGCGACTAAGCAAAATATTCTCAACGCGCATATTATTGCGCGTGCCCCTTATTCCCCTTTCGGCTCCTCGTCAATTTTCCCGCCGGGCCAGTCATCCAGCGCCGCCAGGGTAAATGTTGTGCCGTTGAAGCTAAAAATCGTCACATCCTGCTGGATCTGCTCCACCACCAGATTGGGCAGCGGGGAATCGCCCTCCGACCACGCTTTGCCGTTTAACACAATGCTGCGCTTTTCCGGTAGCGAGGCGTAGACATGGGCGCTGTAGCGCAGGGGCGGCAGCGTATCGCTGTCCACTACCGGCGCCGCAGGCGCGCTGGGTTTTACCGCCGGCGACGGTTTTTTTGGCGCGGTCTCCCCGGCGGCGGTTAACGGCAAAAGCGCCGCATGAGCCACCGGCAGAGGCAGCGTTTGCGGCGGTGACGGATGGCGCCACTGCTCGCCGCCAAACCAGCCGAGCGCGATAAATAATCCGGCGTACAGCGGGATAATCCAGCCGGGGACCTGCACCATCCGGCCGCAGCTTACCGGCGCGTCTGCCTGCGCGGACGGCGGCTGATGCGCCACCAGCGACGGGATCCCTCTTTCACTATCATCACGAACAATCACAACCGTCTCCTGTTCCCCCACGGTGCAGAGAAGGCGCCCTTACGGGCACCCCACGTCACCTTATTTACTGCTCACCGGCAGGCCAGCGCCCTGCGATTCGCCCTGCGGCAGCTCGAGGACCGCTACCGACCAGGCTGGCAGCGTGACCGAGCCGTCAGCGGCAACCTGCACGCCGCTCGCCAGCGAACGGTCGCCTGCCGCCTGCTGGATGGCGCTCAGCTGCAGCGATGTGCCGGCGAAGTCCTGCAGCGTCCGGCTTTCCGGTGCGGCGTTGATCGCCACCACGATGGCGTCGACACGGCTGTCCAGACTGGCGCCAGCCTGCATCCCGTCATCGATGGTCATCACCAGCAGACCCGTCTGCTGATCGGCGCCGGTGTTGCGGAAGTCCACGCGCTTCATCACCGTCGCGCCGTCACCGAGGGTAAACAGCGGAGACGATTTACGCAGCGCGGTCAGCTCCTGATAAAACGCGGTCATCTGCTTGAGCTCCGTTTCACCCGGAGTAGCCACCGCGTCTTTCACCCGGGCGATAATGTCATAGTTGCTGCCATCATCGCTGCTGCGCGGCATACCCACGTTGTAGTTGTTGTCCTGCAGGGAGTAATCCACGCGGTTAAACCAGTCACCGGAATCATACGAATCGCGGGTAAAAGATTTAGAGCGCAGCAGCTCCGAGCCCTGCTGGTCAAAGGCGATCCCCTGGCCGAGCATCACCGTCGCCAGCGACACCGCCTGCATCCGGACGCGGGTATCGAGATCCGCCTCCTGAGCAGCTTTGTAGCTGATCATGTCCCACAGCGTTTGGTTGTCGTGTTTTGACACATAGTTCACGACTTCCGTCGGGTCAGCCGCATAGCCGCCAGGCGCGCCGTTATAGTCAATCTCGCTGCCTTTCTTCACCGCGCCGTCTTTGTCGATCAGCACGAAGTCCGCAAGGTTACCGGCCATGCCCAGACGGGTCAGATCGGCGAGGTGGCGCGCCTGATCGTCGGTCATGCTGGTCAGCTCATTCGGCAGAACGCCGGCGCCGCTGCCCACCCCCTGATTCTGGCGCAATGCATCGCCGGAATCGAACGGCCCGCCGCCGCGCACGGCGTCACGCAGACGATCGGAGAACGTGCCGATCCCGGTGCCTTTCAGATTGATTTGCGAGGCAATTTCAAAGCGATCGCTCTGGTTGGAATCCCAGCCTTCACCAAAGAAGTAAATGTCCGGGTTCAGCGCTTTAATACGCTCCCAGGCCGAGAGGATCTGCGCTTTCGGATGGTAGCCCATCAGGTCGAAGCGGAAGCCATCGATCTTATAATCGGTGGTCCATACCGCCAGTGAATCGGCGATAAGCTTGGCGAACATCCGGTGCTCTGGCGCCGAGTCGGAGCAACAGGTAGCCGATTCCACGCTGCCGGTGGTTTCATTCAGGCGCTGATAGTACCAGGGGACGATCTTATCCAGCACCGAGGTGCGGTCGGTCGGGCCGGCGGCGTTGGTGTGGTTATACACCACGTCCATGATGACGTTCATTCCCAGATCCTGCTTGATCGCCTGAATCATGGTGCGGAACTCTTTAATGCGCGCCGTGCCTTCCGGATCGGTGGCGTAGGATCCTTCCGGCACCGTGTAGTGGAACGGATCGTAGCCCCAGTTATAGGAGTCGGTCTGCGCCACCAGCGTATTCAACGCCTGCACCTGCGGGTTATCCTTGCTGTCGTTCTGCTTCAGCTGGGTCAGCACCTCTTCGACCGTCGAACCGCTGTCGCAATAGCCCGCGAACTCGCTGCTCTTCACCGCGCTGTTGATCTCGCACAGGCGACTGAACGGCTGCTGAATATCGGCGACTTTGTCGCTGAACTCATTGACCGTCGCCAGATCGAAGACCGGCAGCAGCTCAATATGCGTCACGCCCGAGGCCGACAGCTGTTTCAGATGCTGGACCATATTGCTCTCCTGGGCGGTGAGCGCCAGATATTTACCGCGCAGTTCAGCGGGAACGGTTTGATCCCAGGCGGAGAGATCGCGAATATGCGACTCGTGGATCGTCATTTTCGCCAGGTCGGCTTTGGTTTTCTGCGCGTGCGGCATCGTCAGCCCGTCCCAGCCTTCCGGCTTCAGCGCGCTGTCGTTGAGATCGACCACCTGGCTGTACTCCGAGTTGGTCGACAAACTATGGGCGTAGGGATCGGTCACTTCGTACTGCTCGACTTTACGCGACTGCGGGTGGTAGACCGTCATCGCGTAGCGGTAGAACGCGCCCTTCAGGTCGCTTCCCCCCTGCCATGACCAGGCGCCGGAGGCGCTGTCGCGGGTCATCGGATGGCTGGCCACCACTTTCTTGTCGGCGCTGTAGACCACCAGTTCGACCTGCTGCGCCGTGGGTGCCCAGACGCGGAAGGTCACGCCGCTATCGGTTAGCTGGGCGCCGTAGCTCAGTGCCTCGGCGGCGGCGGCATAGGTATCGTCCAGCACGCCAGCGGTCTGCACCTGGGTGGCGGAGCTCAGGATCCCATCGCTTTCCGCAGATATCGCCACCGCCTCGCCCTGCAGCAATTCATCGACGTTGACATCATCCGGCAGCTTAAAGGCAGGATAGCTGGCGAGATGCGGGAAGCGCATGCTCACCTGCTGACTGACAGTGGTGGGGGTCAGCTTGACATATTTATCGGTAAATTCGCCCTTGCTGTCGGCGGCCACCTTACTGCTGTGGCTGTAGTAGAGACGAACAATCGGTTTATTCTCTCCGCCCGACCACAGCAGGGTGGTTTTATCGACCCAGTGCGCATCGGCCAGCGCCACGCCAAAGGCGGCGCGGAAAGCGTCGGCGCGGGAGTCATAGACCGCGCTGTTGCCGGCGATGACCGATACCGTGCGATCGGTGAAATCGCCAAAAGAGACGCGCAGGTCGCTGTCGATCAGCTTATTGGTGCCATCGCGCACGATAACGTTGATACATCCGCTCTCTTTAGTCAGCGGGATCACCCAGTAAGGGCCATATTTGTCGCTGCCGGTCGGCGTGGTGCTGACATCATTCCAGTCCGCCACCGGCGCGCTCAGCGCATTACAGGTTTCGTTATTCCACAGATAGAGGTTTTTAGTCGCATAGTCGGCCGGCGTGCTGCTGGTGATGCCGGCGATATCGACAAGGTGAATGACAGCCTGGTTGGCGGAAGCCTGCACCGCTTCGCCAGGGACGGCAACGTCCGGTAAGCGGACGACCACATCCTGCGGGTCGGGCGTGCCGGGAGTACCTGGGTTGCCAGGATTGCCTGGTGAACCCGGTGAGCCAGAGGGTGAAGAGGAAGAGCTGTTATCACAGCCACTCAATAATACTAACGATCCAAGAAATAGGGCATGACAGGTATATCTGAGCATTCGATAGTCCCTAATATGCTTATTAAATTATAAAAGGTAAGAAAGGATGAATATCTTTACAGCGCGCTAATTAGATATTTTTGCTTTCCGGGGCGCAATCATCCCCCACAAATGAGAGGGGGGCGTAGGAAGCCGGGGGAGTAAATCAATAAAGGGAATGACGACCCGAAACCGCAAACTGATTATGATTCGCCACGCTTATCGCCACTCTCCGGCAATAAATAATTCAAAAGCCAATAATCACCTACCTGTTTCGGTAGGGTATTACGCCAACGTGCAGAAAAATAAATTAGCAAAGGAATTAAAATGCCAGTTTCTGTGATGGGGTTAACAAATATAAATAAAGGGATAATTAAATTATTACCACAAATTGTGACGCTCATCATATTAATAACCGCTATCCCCCAGTTGGCGAAATTAACCTGGCGCGTGGTATTCCCTGTCAGTCCTGAGGATATTTCTGCCCTGCCATTAACCGCTTCTCCAATGGCGGAGTCGGAATTAAAAACCGAACGGCCCGTATTTACCCTGTTTGGTCTGGCGGCAAAAAACAGCCCTGCGCCAACGGATGCAACCCACCTCAATCAGGTGCCGGTTTCCAGCCTGAAACTACGCCTTACGGGTCTGCTCGCCAGCAGTAACCCGGCGCGATCCATCGCCATTATAGAAAAAGGAAATCAGCAGGTTAGCCTTAGTTCCGGCGATACTGTCCCGGGGTACGATGCGCGGATCGTCGCTATTCTTCCCGACCGGATCATCGTTAACTATCAGGGACGCAAAGAGGCCATTTTGTTATTTAACGATACCCGCGCGCCGTCGTCATCGCCCGCTACAGCGGCCACTCCGCCTCTTGTGAAGCAACTCCGCGAACAGCCGCAAAATATCCTCACTTATTTATCTATTTCGCCGGTGCTCAGTGGCGACAAACTGCAGGGCTATCGCCTTAATCCAGGCAAAGACGCCGCGCTATTTCGTCAGTCTGGCCTGCAGGAAAATGATTTAGCCATTGCCCTAAACGGCATTGATTTGCGCGATCAGGCGCAAGCACAGCAGGCGCTGCAACACCTGAATGAACAGACCGAAATAACGCTGACCGTTGAGCGAGAAGGTCAACGACACGATATCGCTTTCGCGCTGGGGGATGAATAATTGCCAACCATAAAACGACTGCGGAAAATGCTGACTGTTCTGCTGATATTAACGCCGCTGCTATTTCGCCCGGCCATCGCAGAAGAATTTTCCGCCAGCTTTAAAGGCACCGATATCCAGGAGTTTATCAATACCGTTAGCAAAAACCTGAATAAAACGGTGATTATCGATCCCAGCGTGCGCGGCACCATTACCGTACGCAGTTACGATATGCTCAATGAAGAGCAATATTATCAATTCTTCCTTAGCGTGCTGGATGTGTATGGCTTCGCCGTGATCAATATGAATAACGGCGTACTGAAGGTGGTGCGTGCTAAAGATGCGAAAACCTCGGCCGTCCCGGTCGCCAGCGAGGCTGCACCGGGCGAAGGCGATGAAGTGGTCACCCGGGTGGTGCCCCTGACCAACGTCGCCGCCCGCGATCTCGCCCCGCTGCTCCGCCAGCTGAACGATAACGCCGGCGCCGGCAGCGTGGTCCATTATGAGCCCTCCAACGTGCTGCTGATGACCGGCCGCGCAGCGGTCATCAAACGCCTGCTGACCATTGTCGAGCGCGTCGACAACGCCGGGGATCGCAGCGTGGTGACCGTTCCCCTCTCCTGGGCCTCCGCCGCGGAGGTGGTCAAGCTGGTTACCGAGCTCAATAAAGACAGCAGCAAGTCGGCGCTGCCGGGCTCGATGGTGGCGAACGTGGTGGCCGATGAGCGCACCAACGCGGTACTGGTCAGCGGTGAGCCGAACTCGCGCCAGCGCATTATCGCCATGATCAAACAGCTCGACCGCCAGCAGGCGGTACAGGGCAACACCAAAGTCATCTACCTGAAGTACGCCAAAGCCGCCGATCTGGTGGAGGTCCTCACCGGGATCAGCAGCTCGCTGCAGAGCGATAAGCAAAGCGTCAAGCCAGTGGCCGCGATCGACAAAAATATCATTATCAAAGCCCACGGCCAGACCAACGCCCTGATCGTCACCGCGGCGCCGGACGTGATGAACGATCTCGAGCGGGTGATCGCCCAGCTCGATATCCGCCGCCCGCAGGTGCTGGTGGAGGCGATTATCGCCGAAGTGCAGGATGCCGACGGCCTCAACCTCGGTATCCAGTGGGCCAATAAAAACGCCGGCATGACCCAGTTCACCAACAGCGGGCTGCCGATCTCCACGGTTATCGCTGGCGCCAATCAGTACAACAAAGACGGTACCGTCAGCAGCTCGCTGGCCAGCGCTCTGGGCTCGTTTAACGGTATCGCCGCTGGCTTCTATCAGGGGAACTGGGCGATGCTGCTCACCGCCCTCTCCAGCAGTACCAAGAACGATATTCTGGCCACCCCCAGCATCGTGACCCTCGACAACATGCAAGCCACCTTTAACGTCGGCCAGGAAGTTCCGGTATTAACCGGCTCGCAAACCACCTCCGGCGACAACATTTTTAATACCGTCGAGCGCAAAACCGTCGGCATTAAGCTGAAGGTGAAACCGCAGATTAACGAAGGCGATGCCGTGCTGCTGGAAATTGAGCAGGAGGTATCGAGCGTCGCCGACTCGGCCTCCAGCACCAGTAGCGATCTCGGCGCGACCTTCAATACCCGGACGGTGAATAACGCCGTGCTGGTCGGCAGCGGTGAAACGGTGGTGGTTGGCGGGCTGCTGGATAAAAGCGTCACCGATACCGCCGACAAAGTGCCGCTGCTCGGCGACATCCCGGTGATCGGCGCCCTGTTCCGCTCCGAGAGCAAGAAAGTGTCGAAACGCAACCTGATGCTGTTTATCCGCCCGACCATCATTCGCGATCGTGATGAGTACCGTCAGGCCTCTTCCGGCCAGTACACCGCATTCGACAATGCGCAAACCAAACAGCGGGGCAAAGACAGCAGCGAAGCGACGCTCAGCAACGATCTGCTGCACATCTATCCCCAGCAGGAGACCCAGGCCTTCCGCCAGGTCAGCGCCGCCATTGACGCCTTTAACCTCGGAGGCCGCCCATGACGCCAGTCGCCGAACGCCGTCCGCTGCTACCCTTTGCCTGGGCCCGCGCGCATCATCTTGTGCTGCTCAGCGACGGCGAACGCTGCGAAGCGCTGTGCCGCGCTGATACCGCCGCCCGGGCGCTGCTGGAAGCGCGTCGCCTGGCAGACGGGCCGATGAGCGTCAGCCGTCTGGCGCCGGACGCGTTCGAGAAAGTGCTGGTGCTCAGCTATCAGCGCGACTCGGCGGAAGCGCACCGCATGATGGCCGATATCGGCAATGAGCTCGACCTCTATACCCTCGCCGAAGAGCTGCCGGACACCGACGATCTGCTCGACAGCGAGGACGACGCGCCGATCATCCGCCTGATCAACGCCATGCTCACCGAGGCCATCAAAGAGAAAGCCTCGGATATCCATATCGAAACCTATGAGCGCCATCTGCAGATCCGCTTTCGCGTCGACGGCGTGCTGCGCGAAATCCTGCGCCCGCAGCGGCGGCTGGCCGCGCTGTTAATTTCGCGTATCAAGGTGATGGCCAGCCTGGATATCGCTGAAAAACGGATCCCTCAGGATGGGCGGATGGCGCTGCGCATCGGCGGGCGGGCGATCGACGTCCGCGTCTCCACCCTGCCCTCCAGCCACGGCGAACGCGTCGTCCTGCGCCTGCTGGACAAAAACAGCGTCAACCTGGATCTGCTGACGCTGGGCATGCCCCCGGCCCTGCTCGATCGGGTCGACGCGCTGATCGCCCGGCCACACGGCATTATTCTGGTCACCGGGCCGACCGGGTCGGGGAAAAGCACCACCCTGTATGCCGCCCTCAGCCGCCTCGACGCCCACGAACGCAATATCATGACCATTGAAGATCCGGTGGAGTATGAGCTGGAGGGCATCGGCCAGACTCAGGTCAACGCCAAAGTCGATATGACTTTCGCCCGCGGCCTGCGCGCCATACTGCGCCAGGATCCGGATGTGGTACTGGTGGGGGAAATCCGCGATGGCGAAACCGCCCAGATCGCCGTCCAGGCCTCGCTGACCGGACACCTGGTGCTGTCGACCCTGCACACCAACAGCGCGCTGGGCGCCATTTCCCGTCTGCAGGATATGGGCGTAGAGCCCTTTTTACTCTCAACTTCGCTGCTGGCGGTGATGTCGCAGCGGCTGGTGCGCCAACTGTGCCCGCACTGCCGTCAACCCACGCAGGCGGATGCCGACACCGCCCGGCAGATGGCGGTCCCTACCGGCACGCCGCTGTGGCAGCCAACAGGCTGCGCGGAGTGTAATTTCACCGGCTATCGCGGGCGTACCGGGATCCATGAACTGCTGCCCATCGACGACCGCGTCCGCGCCGCCATCCACCGCGGCGAGAATGAGATCACCCTGATCCAGCAGCTGGGGCCAGCCTGGCAGACCCTGCGTCATGCCGGACGTGACAAAGCGCTGGCGGGGATCACCAGCTGGGAGGAGGTGATGCGGGTCACCGAACAGCAAACGACGGAAAGCCTCTGAGATGGCCCTGTTTCGCTATCAGGCGCTGGACCCGCAGGGTAAAACCCGCCGCGGCGTTCAGCAGGCCGACTCCGCCCGCCACGCCCGCCAGTTGCTGCGGGACAACGGCTGGCTGGCGCTGGAAGTGACCGCCGCCGACCCGGCGCGCTGGCTGTGGCGCAGCGGTTCCCTCACCCGGCGTACCAGCGCCGGTGATTTAGCCCTGCTCACCCGCCAGCTGGCCACCCTGGTCGCCGCCGGGATCCCGCTGGAAAAGGCGCTCGATGCCGTCGCCCAGCAGTGCGAAAAGGCGCCGCTGAGAACGTTAATGGCCGGGGTGCGCAGCAAAGTACTCGAAGGCCATTCGCTGGCAGAGGCGATGCGCGGCTATCCCGCCTGCTTCGACGGGCTGTTCTGCGCTATGGTGGCGGCTGGCGAAACCTCCGGCCATCTCGACGGCGTGCTGAACCGGCTGGCGGACTATACCGAGCAGCGCCAGCAGCTTCGCACCCGCCTGCAGCAGGCAATGATCTATCCCATCGTGCTAACGCTGGTCGCCATCAGCGTGATCGCTATTCTGCTCTCCACTGTGGTCCCAAAAGTCGTTGAGCAGTTTGTTCATCTGAAACAGGCCCTGCCGTTCTCCACCCGGCTGCTGATGAGCCTGAGCGATATCGTGCGTAGCGCGGGGCCCTGGCTGGTGCTGCTGTCGCTACTGGCGCTGCTGACGCTGCGTTATCTGCTGCGCCAGCCCGCCCGGCGGCTCGCCTGGGACCGGATGCTGCTGCGCCTGCCGGTCATCGGCCGCGTGGCCCGCAGCGTGAACAGCGCACGCTACGCCCGCACCTTAAGCATTCTCAATGCCAGCGCGGTGCCGCTACTGCTGTCGATGCGCATCAGCGCCGGCGTCCTCAGCAACGCCTGGGCGCGCAGCCAGCTGGCGGCGGCCAGCGAATCGGTACGCGAAGGCGTCAGTCTGCATCGGGCGCTGGAATCCACCGCCCTGTTCCCGCCGATGATGCGCTACATGATCGCCAGCGGAGAGCAAAGCGGCGAGTTGACCGCGATGCTGGAGCGCGCGGCGGAGAACCAGGACCGGGAGCTGAGCGCGCAGATCCAGATGGGCCTCAGTCTGTTTGAACCCCTGCTGGTGGTCACCATGGCCGGCATGGTGCTGTTTATCGTGCTGGCCATCCTGCAGCCGATCCTGCAACTGAACACCCTTATGAGTATGTAACTGTATTAATGGAGAAAACTATGCAACGGCAACGCGGTTTCACGTTACTGGAAATTATGGTGGTGATCGTCATTCTCGGCATTCTCGCCAGCCTGGTGGTGCCCAACCTGATGGGCAACAAGGAGAAAGCGGACCGCCAGAAAGTCGTCAGCGATCTGGTGGCGCTCGAGGGGGCGCTGGATATGTATAAACTGGACAACAGCCGCTACCCCAACACCGAGCAGGGACTGCAGGCGCTGGTGACCGCCCCGGCCGCCGAGCCGCACGCCCGCAACTACCCGGAAGGCGGCTATATCCGCCGCCTGCCGCAGGACCCGTGGGGAAATGAGTATCAACTGTTAAGCCCGGGTCAGCATGGCGCCATCGACGTCTTCAGCGTCGGTCCGGACGGGATGCCCGACACCAATGACGATATCGGCAACTGGACCCTCGGGAAGAAATAGTGTCTCAGCGCGGTTTCACGCTCCTTGAGATGATGCTGGTCCTGCTGCTGATTGGCGTCAGCGCCAGCATGGTGCTGCTGGCGTTTCCCTCCGCCCGCACCCAGGAGGCCACACAGATCCTGGCGCGCTTTCAGGCGCAGCTGGATTTTGTCCGTGAGCGCGGGCAGCAAACCGGTCAGCTCTTCGGGATCGTCATCCACCCTGACCGCTGGCAGTTTATGCGCCTGCAGCCTGCCGACGAAGACGCTCCGGCGGCGGCTGACGACCGGTGGGGCAACGCGCAGTGGCTGCCGCTGCAGGCCGGACGCGTCACCACGGCGGAAACCCTCCCCCGGACCAGGCTGACGCTGCGCTTTCCCGACGGCCAGGCGTGGACGCCAGGCGAGCAGCCCGACGTGCTGATCTTCCCAGGCGGCGAAGTCACACCGTTTCAGCTGCGGATTGACGCCGCGACGGGCATCACCATCGACGCCCAGGGTGACAGCCAGCCGCTGGCGGCGCGGGAGCAGCCATGAAACGCCAGGCCGGGATGACGCTTATCGAAGTGATGGTCGCGCTGGTGATTTTCGCCCTCGCCGGTCTGGCGGTGATGCAGTCCACCCTGCAGCAGACGCGCCAGCTTGGGCGTATGGAAGAGAAAATCCTCGCCAGCTGGCTGGCGGATAATCAGCTGGTGCAGCTGCGGCTGGAGAAACGCTGGCCCGCCCTCAGTTGGTCCGAAACCACCGTGGAAGCCGCCGGAACGCGCTGGTTTGTCCGCTGGCAGGGAGTGGAAACCGCGCTGCCGCAGCTGCGGGCGCTGGACGTGGAGGTCCGGCGGCAAAAAAGCGATCCCGCGCCGCTGGCGACCCTGCGCACCTGGGTGACGCCGCCATGATAACCAGGATGCGCGGTTTCACCCTGATTGAAACGTTGCTGGCGCTGGCTATCCTCGCCGTCCTTAGCGCCGCCGCCGTGATGGTACTGCAGAACGTCATCCGTGCCGATGGCCTGACCCGCGAGAAGAGCCAGCAGATCGCTGCCCTCCAGCGCGCCTTTCGCCAGATCGCCGACGATGTCACCCACATCATTCCCCGTCGCGCCAGAAACAGCGACACGCTTTTCTTCGCCGGACGTTTCCAGTTGCAGAGCGACGACTGGGGGCTGGCCTTCAGCCGCAGCGGTTGGCCGAACCCGCTGGGGATCCTCCCGCGCTCGGAGATCCAGAACGTCAGCTACCGTCTGCGTCAGCAGCAGCTTGAGCGACTGAGCTTCGATCAGCAGGATCCGCTGACCGGCAGCCAGCCGACGGTTCGGGTGGTATTGCGCGAGGTGACAGCGTTTCGCCTGCGGTTCTACGCCGACGGACGCTGGCAGGAGACCTGGGATCGCTCGCAGACGCTGCCGCAGGGGCTGGAGATCACCCTGACGCTGGCGAAAAGCGGGGAGATCACCCGCCTGTTTTTACTCACCCCGGGAGGCAGCCAGTGAAAAATCGGCAACGCGGCGTCGCGCTCCTGATGGTGCTGTTCATCCTCGCCCTGATGATGATCCTCGTCAGCGCCATGACCGAACGCACCGCGGTCATGTATCAGCATACCGCCGTGACCCTCGATAATCTGCAGGCCAGATGGTATGCCCTGGCGGCGGAAAATATGGCCGCCGCGCTCCTGCAACGCGACGCGCTGGACTCACCCAGTCAAACGAACCTGGCGCAAAGCTGGGCGCAGGAGGGGCGCCGCTTTACCCTCGACGATGGCGAAATCCTCGCGACGATCCGCGACGGGCACGCCTGCTTTAACCTCAATGCCATCAATCATCGCGCGGATGAAACCAGCAGCGGAACGCCCTACCCGACCGACGTCTTCGTCCGGCTGCTGGCGCTGCTCGGCGAGTCACCGCTGCGCGCCAGCCAGATCGCCGCCGCCCTTGGCGACTGGACGGACAGCGACGGCCAGCCGCGGCTGAACGGAGCAGAGGATGAGGTCTATATGGCGCAAACCCCAGGCTATCTCGCCGCCAACCAGCCGATGCAGGATGTCAGCGAGCTGCGCCTGCTGGCGGGTATGGACGCCGCGCTCTATCAGCGCCTGCTCCCCTTCGTCTGCGTCCAGCCGGATGACGCGCTGCAGGTCAATGTCAACACCCTGCGGCCCTCCCAGGCCGCTCTGCTGGTGGCCCTCTTTCCCGGCGAGCTGACGCTGCAGGAGGCGCAACAGCTGCTGCACAACCGCCCACGAACCGGGTGGAGCAGCGTCGCTGCGTTTCTCGCGCAGCCGACGCTGCAGAAAACCGATACCACGCTTGCCCGCCCCTGGCTGACGGTGCACAGCACGCGCTTTATCGCCGCCTTTACCGTGGTGACCGGCAATCTTCGCTTTCAGCTGCACAGCGTCCTGCAACAGGAGGGGCGCACGTTTACCGTCGTCCAGCGGCGATATGGACTTTCTATGGTGGTCGATGAATAAGTTTAACGCTTCTCCCCAGGCCACGCTGATCGTGCGCTTCGCCCCCGGGCAGGCGCCGCTGCACTGGCAACTCTTCGCCCCCGGCGAGCCGCACCACGAGGCCAGCGGCCGGTGGCCGGCTGACGACGCCAGCCCTTTCCCGGCGCTGGCGGCGCACTACCCCGCCTGGGTGCTAATCCCGGCCAGCGACTGCGCGTTTCACTCGCTCACCCTGCCGGCGGGCTTGCGTAAACCGCCGCTGCAGGTCGCCCCATTCCTGCTGGAAGAGCAGCTGGCCGACGATGTCGAAGCCACCCATTTTGCCCTGCTCCACCGCCAGCAGGCGCAGTGCGAGATCGTCGCCGTACAGCGGCAAAAAATGCGTGACTGGCTGGCCCGCTGCGAGTCGCTCTCCCTTCGGCCCCTGGCGTTGACGCCCGACGTGCTGGCCCTGCCCTGGCATCCGCCCGCGTGGAGCGCGGTGCAGGTGGACGAACAGTGGCTGATCCGCCACCAGCAGTGGGGCGGCATGGCGGCGGAAAACGTCTGGCTGACGGAGCTGCTGCAGAGCGAGGCGGAAGAGCAAGTCATCGACAGCTATTCACCGCCGCCCGCAGCGCCGGGCGTCTGGCGGGCGCAACCTGCGCAGACATTGCTGCCCCTTGCCGCACGCCATCCGGCAGCGCAGAAGCTCAGTCTGCTGCAGGGGGAATTCGCCGTCCGTCGGCGGCGGCCTGCACAGGCGACCTGGCGTTCGGCGCAGTATGCCGCGCTGGCTCTGGCGTTACTGGTGGGGACAAACAGCGTGCTGGACCATCTCGATCTGGCGCGTCAGGCCGAGGCGGCGCAGCAGGCCAGCCGGGCCTTCTATCACCGCTGGTTTCCGACGGAGAAAAAGGTGATTAATCCGCGACTGCAGATGCAGCAACACCTGCAAACCCTCGCCCGTCAGGCGCAGCATGCCCCCCTCGTCGATCGCCTCAGCGCGCTGCAAAACATCCTCAGCGACACGCCGGGGATCCGCCTGCGGGCGCTGAGCTGGGATGCCGCGGGCAACCGTCTGCAGCTGGATATCGCCGCGGTCTCTTCCCGGGCGCTGGAGCAGTTCACCCAGCGGGCGCAGCCGCGGTTTCGCGTCCGGCCAGGCGACATGACCACGAAACCGGATGGCATTGAGGGACAACTGACGCTGGAGGAAAACAATGGCTAATCTGCTTATCTGGTGGCGGCAGCGCACGCCGTCCGAGCAGCGCCTGCTGCTGTGCCTCGCGGGGCTGCTGGTGGTATGCGCTCTCTGGTACGGACTGTGGCAGCCCTGGCGAGCCCGTGAGGCGCAGTGGCGACAAACCCTGATGAAAGAGCAGGCCAGCCTGCGCTGGATGACGCAGCAGACTCCGCGCCTGCAGCAGCTCAGCCAGCAGCCCACGCCGGCGGCAAAAGAGGCGCTCACCGCCCTGGTGATGCGCGAGGCGGCGAGCCACGGGCTGGCCGTCGCCCGCCTGCAGCCGCAGGGAAAACGTCTGCAGGTCACCCTCCAGCCCTGCACCTTCCAGGCGCTGATGGCGTGGCTCGACGCCCCGGCGATGCGCGGCGTCAACGCGATCTCCCTGTCCGTGACCAGGCAGCCGTCGCGGCCGGGCTGGGTCACGGTCAACCATCTGCTGCTGGAGCGCGACGATGAAAGCTAAAGGGATCGCGGTGGCGCTGCTGCTGGCGCTCTATCTGCTGTGGCTGGCTGCTACCGCCCCGGCGCGCCTGCTGGTCCCGATGCTGCCGCCCGGCGTACAGGTGGGCAGCCTTAGCGGCAGCGTCTGGCGCGGCGCGGCGCAGCCGGTCTACTGGCATGGCGAACGGCTTGAACGACTGGCGTGGTCGCTGACCTTGGCTGGCTGGCAGGTCTCTCTCAGCGATCCCCGCGGTGTGGAGGGTCAGGCCCGGCTGTGGGGCCTGCGCGATCTGCGCCTGCAGGAGGGGCGGCTCACCGCCCCCGCCAGCCTGCTCAGCCGCTGGCTGATGTCGACCATGCCCGTCAGCGCCGCGGGAGAGGTCACTTTCAGCCTGGCCGAAGCGCACTTCAGCGAGGGGCGCTGCCAGCAAATCACCGCCGGAGGCGCGCAGTGGCGGCAGGCCCGACTGCATTCCCCGGTCGGCAGCCTGGAGCTGGCCCAGGTCAATGGCACCTTCCGCTGTACGGCAGACGGCGCCGTGGCGCTGACCCTCCGCCAGGACTCTCATCAGCTGAGCCTCAGCGGTCAGGGCACCCTGTCGCCCGATGGCCGCT
The DNA here is from genome assembly GCF_002810515.1 of Klebsiella sp. D-Nf1. Lineage (NCBI taxonomy): Bacteria > Pseudomonadati > Pseudomonadota > Gammaproteobacteria > Enterobacterales > Enterobacteriaceae > Klebsiella > Klebsiella sp. D-Nf1. The sequence goes on along the minus strand of NZ_PIOK01000007.1, from coordinate 146,353 downwards.
ATCTGTTTCGCGGTACGCTGCAGCCCCGGCAGGGGATGCCGCCCCTGCTGGCGCTGCTGGTCACGCGCCCCGCCGCTAAAAACGAGTCGGGCCGCACACCGTGGCAGATTCAGGGAAAATGGTTACACCAGGAGTAAAAATGACGACATTAACGGCATTATCGCTGCATTTCCCTCTTATCTGGTATGGCTTCCTGCTGCTGTTCGGCCTGGCGCTGGGCAGCTTTTACAACGTGGTGATCTATCGCCTGCCGCGCATGCTGACCCAGACCGCGGACGACGAGCGGATAACCCTCAGCACCCCGGGCTCATCCTGCCCGCAGTGCCGCCAGCCGATCGCCTGGCGGGACAATATCCCGCTGCTCAGCTTTCTCTGGCTGGGCCGCCGCGCCCGCTGCTGTCAGGCGCCCATCGCGTGGAGCTATCCGCTGACCGAGCTGGCCACCGGCCTGCTGTTTATGCTTGCCGGGGCATTGCTCGCGCCGGGCCTGCCGCTGGCGGGCGGCCTGGTGCTGCTTTCGTTCCTGCTGATGCTGGCGCGGATTGACGCCCGGACCCAGCTGCTGCCTGACCGTCTGACTCTGCCCCTGCTGTGGGCCGGGCTGCTGTTCAATCTTAACGAGGTGTACATTGCGCTGCCGGACGCGGTCGCCGGGGCGATGGCCGGTTATCTGGCGCTGTGGTCGGTCTACTGGCTGTTCCGCCTGCTGACCGGAAAAGAGGCGCTGGGCTATGGCGATTTTAAGCTGCTGGCGGCGCTGGGCGCCTGGTGCGGCTGGCAGGTCCTGCCGCAGGTGCTATTGCTCGCTTCGGCCAGCGGACTGGTGTGGACCCTGCTGCAACGCCTGTGGTCCCGGCAGTCGCTGCAGCAGCCGCTGGCCTTCGGCCCCTGGCTGGCGCTGGCCGGAGGGGGAATTTTTCTCTGGCAGCAGATGGTCTAGCGGCTACGAATATTTTTTGCTGCGGCGGGTCGGGGCGGTGTTAGCCGGATCGTCCGGCCAGACGTGTTTCGGGTAGCGTCCCTTCATCTCTTTCTGCACCTCGCGATAGCTCCCCTGCCAGAAGGCGCTCAGATCGCGGGTGATCTGCAGCGGACGCTGGGCGGGCGACAGCAGCTCCAGCACCAGCGGCACCCGCCCTTCAGCGATAACCGGCGTCGCGGCCTCGCCGAACATCTCCTGCATACGCACCGCCAGCGCCGGCGGGTTCTCCGCATGGTAACGGATCGCCAGACGGCTGCCGGTCGGCACGGTATAGTGCGTCGGCAGCTCGCGATCCAGCTTCTGGCGCAGCGGCCACGGTAGCCAGTCCTGTAGCGCCTGACGCAGATCCAGCGCCTTCAGCGCCCGCAGCGAGTGAACGCCGTTCATCTGCGGCAGCAGCCATGCCTCCAGCGAGGCCAACAGCGAAGCGTCATCCACCGCGGGCCACGCCTCTTCCGGCAGCCACTGCGCCGCACACTGTAGCCGCAGGCGCAGCTGCTCAGCCTCTGGCGTCCAGTTGAGCACACTGAGGCCTTTCTCACGAATCCCGTTGAGCATCGCCTGATGCAGCTCCACCTCAGAGGGTTTCGCCAGCGGCTGGGTCTTGATCACCAGCTGGCCTATCACCGTCCGCCGCCAGGCTTTCAGGGTCCCCTGCGCTTCATCCCACTCCACCGTGTCGGAACTTTTCGCCAGTTCAGGACGGGCGGCGATCAGCTCACCGATATCCACTGGCAGAGCCAACAGCATGCGGGCATCCGGCGAGGCGCTGCCCTGCAGCAGCAACGGAGCGATCAGCCACTCATGGCGGCCCAGCGCGTCGTCGGCGTCCAGCATCGCGCCCATGCCGTTCGCCAGCTGGTAGCGCCCCTCCTGACCGCGGCGGCGGGCGATGCGATCGGCGAAGGCCGACGCCAGCAGCCCCGCTAATCGTCCGGCATCGGGCTGGCCGCTGCGGCGGGCCAGACGCTTCATCAGCTGCTGCGCCCGCTGCTGCCAGTTGGCCTGCTGACGGGAAAAGACGGCGCCCAAATCCGCCACCCCGCCGCGCGGCGGCTCCTCGAGGATCGCTGCCAGCTTTGCCGCCGTTGCCACCTCGTCATCGGTCTGCGCGGCGGCCAGCATCGCCGCCAGTCGCGGCTCGTTGCCAAGGGTCGCCATTTTGCGGCCAAACGCCGACAACCGATCGCCGTCCAGCGCCGAGAGCGCCGCCAGCAGGCGGCGCGCGGCGGCCAGGTTGACCGCCGGCGGCTGATCCAGCCAGGCCAGCGCGGACGGATCGTGGCAGCCCCACTGCAGCAGCTCCAGCAGCAGCGCCGACAAATCGCTGTGCAGGATCTCCGGCTCGCTCTGCGCCGCCGCCCGTTCGGCCTGTTCTTTGCCGAGCAAATGCAGGCAGATCCCCGGGGAGAGACGACCGGCGCGTCCGGCGCGCTGCGTCATTGATGCCTGGCTAATGCGCTGCGTCACCAGCCGGGTCAGCCCGGTGCGCGGGTCAAAGCGGGCGACCCGCTCCTGGGCGCTGTCGACCACCAGGCGGATCCCCTCGATGGTCAGACTGGTCTCGGCAATGTTGGTGGCCAGCACCACTTTGCGCTTCCCGACCGGCGCCGGGAGGATCGCTTTACGCTGCTCGCTTAAAGGCAACGCGCCATACAGCGGGCAGAGGATGACATCCTCCGCCACGCGCTCCGTCAGCTGGTCGAGAACGCGCTGGATCTCGCCGACGCCGGGTAGAAACAGCAGCATCGACCCCTGTTCATGACGCAACAGCTCCGCTGCCGCCACCGCCACGGCCTCATCAAAACGCTGGTGCGTGGGAAGCGGGTTGAAACGGCGCTCCACCGGATAAGCGCGCCCCTCCGAGACCACCACTGGCGCCTCAGGAAGCAGACGCTGCAGGCGATCGTTGTCGAGGGTCGCCGACATGATCAGCAGCTTGAGATCGTCACGCAATCCCTGCTGGACGTCGAGCAGCAAGGCCAGCGCCAGATCCGCCTGCAGGCTGCGTTCGTGAAACTCATCGAGGATCACCAGCCCCACGCCCGCCAGCTCCGGATCGCGCTGGATCATGCGCGTCAGGATCCCCTCCGTAACCACCTCAAGGCGGGTCTGCGGCCCAACGCAGGTTTCGGCGCGCATGCGGTAACCCACGGTCTCGCCCGGCTTTTCGCCAAGTACTTCAGCCAGCCGCTGCGCGACATTACGCGCCGCCAGGCGCCTCGGCTCCAGCAGGATAATGCGTCCCGCGATGTTGCCCTCGGCGAGGATCTGCAGCGGCAGCCAGGTCGATTTCCCGGCGCCGGTCGGCGCGTTAAGCAAAACCTGCGGCGCGTGCTGCAGGGCGGATAACAGTTCTGGGAGGACGGCGGCAACCGGCAATAAGGACACAAAAGGCTCCGGGGGTTAACATTCAGGGGCTCGCATTGTAGCATCCCCCTAATTCATTACCGAGTCTCTATCATGTCTGAGCCGAAAAGGCTGTTTTTTGCGATTGAACTGCCGCCTGCCGTCCAGAAACAGATTGTCCAGTGGCGGGCAAGCCACTTCCCCGAGGATGCCGGCAGGCCCGTCGCGGCGGATAACCTCCATCTGACGCTGGCGTTTCTCGGCGAGGTGAGCGCGGAAAAACAGCGGGCGCTGGCCGCCCTCGCCGGCCGCCTCCGTCAGCCGGGCTTTACCCTGACGCTGGACGATGCCGGACAGTGGCTGCGCTCGCGGGTGGTCTGGCTCGGAACCCGTCAGCCGCCGCGCGGCCTGCTGCAGCTCGCCAGTATGCTGCGCGCTCAGGCGGCACGCAGCGGCTGCTATCAAAGCCCGCAGCCGTTTCATCCACATATTACCCTGTGGCGCGATGCCCGCCAGGCGGTGCCGATCCCGGCCCCCGGCTTTCACTGGTCGTTTCCGGTGAACGAGTTCGTGCTCTATGAGTCCAGCTTTGGCCGCGGGCGCACGCGCTACACGGCGCTGGAACGTTATCCGTTTCATAAGGAAAGTTGATGCAGTTTGATCCGCCGTTACAACCCGCTATTTTGCTTAAACGTTACAAACGATTTCTTGCTGACGTGGTTACCCCCGATGGCCGTGAGCTGACGCTTCACTGCCCCAATACCGGCGCAATGACCGGTTGCGCCGCCCCGGGCGACACCGTCTGGTATTCCACTTCTGACAATGCGAAGCGCAAATATGCCCATACCTGGGAATTAACTGAAACGCAGCAGGGTGCGGTTATTTGCGTCAATACACTGCGCGCGAATTCGCTGGCAAAAGAGGCGATTTCCGCCGGAATAATCCCTGAGCTTTCAGGCTATAACCAACTGAAAAGCGAAGTGAAATATGGCGAAGAGAATAGCCGTATCGATATTATGTTGCAGGCAGATGACCGACAAAACTGCTATATTGAAGTGAAATCGGTTACGTTGGCGGAGAAAGAATACGGTTATTTTCCCGATGCGGTGACCACGCGCGGCCAGAAGCACCTGCGGGAGCTGATGGCCGTCGCGGCGAATGGCGACCGTGCGGTGATTTTATTTGCCGTTTTGCATTCGGCAATTGACCGTTTCTCCCCCGCGCATCATATTGATGCCAGATACGCACAGCTGTTAACAGAAGCCCGCGACAAGGGGGTGGAAATTCTCGCCTGGAAGGCGGAACTTTCTACGACGAAGATGACTCTGAATAAGCCGATTGCCGTGGTGTTAAACCCCGGTAAATAAGTGGCTAAATAGTGTTCGGGTCGCAAGCGCGAATACGCTTTTCTTCACAGGGTTGTCAAGTGTAACGTTTAGATAATTGCTATCCGGAAAAGCATCTGCTATTTATAGCGGCCTGATTTTCCCCCACATGGGGATCGATAGTGCGTGTTAAGGAGAAGCAACATGCAAGAAGGGCAAAACCGTAAAACATCGTCCCTGAGTATTCTCGCCATCGCTGGGGTGGAGCCGTACCAAGAGAAGCCGGGCGAAGAGTATATGAACGAAGCCCAGCTGGCGCACTTCAAGCGTATTCTTGAAGCATGGCGTAATCAACTCAGGGATGAAGTGGATCGCACCGTAACGCACATGCAGGATGAAGCTGCCAACTTCCCGGATCCGGTAGACCGTGCCGCCCAGGAAGAAGAGTTCAGCCTGGAACTGCGTAACCGCGACCGCGAACGTAAACTGATCAAAAAGATCGAGAAAACGCTGAAAAAAGTTGAAGATGAAGACTTCGGCTACTGCGAATCCTGCGGCGTGGAGATCGGCATTCGCCGTCTGGAAGCGCGTCCGACTGCGGATCTGTGCATTGACTGCAAAACCCTGGCGGAAATTCGCGAAAAACAGATGGCGGGCTAATCCCCTGCTGCCTCACTCTCTGGCGGGAGTCTCTCCCGCCTGGTTCTGTTGTCCGTAACATGACTGACTCACGCTATATTGGGCGCTTTGCTCCCTCCCCCTCCGGTGAACTCCACTTCGGCTCTTTGATTGCCGCGCTCGGCAGCTACCTGCAAGCCCGCGCGAACCAGGGTATCTGGCGCGTTCGTATTGAAGATATCGACCCGCCGCGCGAAGTCCCCGGGGCCGCCGACACCATTCTGCGCCAGCTTGACCACTACGGTCTGCACTGGGACGGCGACGTGCTCTGGCAGTCGCAACGACATGAAGCTTACCGCGAGGCGCTGGCCTGGCTGGGTGAACAAGGGCTGAGCTATTACTGCACCTGCACCCGCGCGCGGATCCATGCCGTAGGTGGGATCTACGATGGTCACTGCCGCGACCTCGGGCTGGGGGCGGAAAACGCCGCGCTGCGTCTACGCCAGACCCGTCCGGTGTTGCAGTTCACCGATCGCCTGCACGGTACGCTCATCGCCAATGAGCCGCTGGCGCGCGAGGATTTTATTATCCACCGTCGCGACGGCCTGTTTGCCTACAACCTGGCGGTGGTGGTTGATGACCACTTTCAGGGGATCACCGAGATCGTCCGCGGCGCTGACCTGATTGAGCCGACGGTCCGGCAGATTTCACTGTATCAGCATTTTGGCTGGCAGGCGCCGGACTACCTCCATCTGCCGCTGGCCCTCAATGCTGACGGGAATAAACTCTCTAAACAAAACCACGCACCGGCGCTGCCGGAAGGCGATCCGCGCCCCGAAATTGTCCGGGCGCTCCGGTTTCTTAATCAGGACATCGCCCAGGACTGGCAAGCCCTGAGCATTGACGATTTACTCAGTCAGGCCGTCGCCAACTGGCAGCCCGCAAAAATCGAGCATTCTCAAATGGCTCCCGCTGAGCTATGATTAGCCGCTATTTTTATACTGTACAGTTGATCTGAAGTCCGTCTGACACTACGAGGTGCACCATTTTTACCCGAGTCGCTAATTTTTGCCGTAAGGTGCTAAGCCGTGAGGAGCGCGAGGCAGAAGCCGCCGTCGAACCCATGCCTATGACGGTGATCCCGCGTGAGCAGCATGCTATTTCCCGCAAAGATATCAGTGAAAACGCCCTCAAGGTCATGTACCGCCTCAACAAGGCAGGCTACGAATCCTGGCTGGTCGGCGGCGGTGTCCGCGACCTGCTGCTTGGCAAAAAGCCGAAAGATTTTGACGTCACCACCAACGCCACGCCGGATCAGGTGCGCAAGCTGTTCCGCAACTGCCGTCTGGTCGGGCGACGTTTCCGCCTGGCACACGTCATGTTCGGGCCGGAAATCATTGAAGTCGCCACCTTCCGCGGCCATCACGAAGGGCACACCACCGATCGCGTGACCTCCCAGCAGGGCCAGAACGGCATGCTGCTGCGCGATAACATCTTCGGCTCGATCGAAGAGGATGCCCAGCGTCGCGACTTCACCATCAATAGCCTTTATTACAGCGTGGCTGACTTTACCGTTCGCGACTACGTCGGCGGCATGAAGGATCTGCAGGACGGCGTGATCCGCCTGATCGGCAATCCGGAAACCCGCTATCGCGAAGATCCGGTGCGCATGCTGCGCGCGGTGCGCTTTGCCGCCAAGCTGGATATGAGCATCAGCCAGGAAACGGCTGAACCGCTGCCGCGCCTGGCCACCCTGCTCCACGACGTGCCGCCGGCACGCCTGTTCGAAGAAGTGCTTAAGTTGCTGCAGGCCGGGTATGGCTACCAGACCTATATGCTGCTGCGGGAATACAACCTGTTCCAACCGCTGTTCCCGACCATCACTCGCTACTTTACCGAGCGCGGCGACAGCCCGATGGAGCGGATCATCAGCCAGGTGCTGAAGAACACCGATACCCGCATTCATAACGACATGCGCGTCAATCCGGCTTTCCTCTTCGCGGTGATGTTCTGGTATCCACTGCTGGAGACGGCGCAAAAAATCGCCCAGGAGAGCGGTCTGGCGTACTATGACGCCTTCGCCCTGGCGATGAACGATGTCCTGGACGAAGCCTGCCGTACGCTGGCGATCCCTAAACGCATCACTACCCTTATTCGTGATATCTGGCAGCTGCAGCTGCGCATGTCCCGTCGTCAGGGCAAACGCGCCTGGAAGCTGATGGAACATCCGAAATTCCGTGCCGCCTACGATCTGCTGGAGCTGCGTGCCGGGGCGGAAAACAACAGCGAACTGCAGCGCCTGACCAAATGGTGGGGCGAATTCCAGGTTGCCGCGCCGCCGGAACAAAAAGACATGCTCAACGACCTCGGGGACGATCCGGCGCCACGCCGTCGCCACCGCCGTCCGCGCAAACGCGCGCCGCGTCAGGGTAACGCATGACTCTGGTCTATATCGCGCTTGGCAGTAACCTTGCTTCTCCGCTGGAGCAGGTGCAGGCGGCCATCCGCGCGCTGGGCGATATTCCGCACAGCCGCGTGTTGAACGTCTCTTCGTTCTACCGCACGCCGCCGCTAGGCCCGCAGGATCAGCCGGACTATCTCAACGCCGCCGTCGCGCTGGAAACCACCCTGGCGCCCGATGCGCTGCTCGATCACACTCAGCGCATCGAGCTGCAGCAGGGTCGGGTGCGCAAAGCTGAACGCTGGGGACCGCGCACGCTCGACCTCGACATCATGCTGTTTGGCGATGAGGTCATCAATAGCCCGCGCCTGACCGTTCCGCACTACGATATGAAAAACCGCGGCTTTATGCTCTGGCCGCTGTTCGAGATCGCCCCGGATCTCCATTTTCCTGACGGCCCTGCGCTGCGCGCCGTGCTGGATAATCTGGGCGCGGAAAAACCCGCGAGCTGGTAATCCCCTCTCCCTTTTTTAGCATTTGCGGCGATCGTCGTAATCGGTTGCCCAAAATCATTGCCCCTCTGAATGCTGCTGTTAGAATGCCGGTTAATATGACTTTCATCATCAGGAAATGTTATGAAACCGACCACCATTGCCCTGCTGCAGAAATGCAAACAGGAAAAGAAGCGCTTTGCCACCATTACCGCCTACGACCATAGCTTCGCGAAGCTGTTCGCCGATGAAGGCATTAATGTGCTGCTGGTGGGCGATTCCCTGGGAATGACGGTACAGGGTCACGACTCCACCCTGCCGGTCACCGTGGAAGATATCGCCTATCACACCCGCGCCGTCCGCCGCGGTGCGCCGAACAGCCTGCTGCTTGCCGACCTGCCTTTCATGGCCTACGCCACTCCCGAACAGACCTTCGAAAATGCGGCCATCGTGATGCGCGCTGGCGCCAATATGGTCAAACTCGAAGGCGGCGCCTGGCTGGCCGATACCGTGAAGATGCTGGCGGAACGCGCGGTGCCGGTTTGCGGCCACCTCGGCCTCACGCCGCAGTCGGTAAACGTATTCGGCGGGTATAAAGTGCAGGGGCGCGGCGATGCGGCGCAGACCTTGTTTGAAGACGCGTTAGCGCTGGAAGCGGCTGGCGCGCAGCTGCTGGTGCTGGAGTGCGTGCCGGTAGAACTGGCGAAACGCATTACCGAAGCCCTGACCATTCCGGTGATCGGCATCGGCGCGGGCAACGTCACCGACGGGCAGATCCTGGTGATGCATGACGCATTCGGGATCACCGGCGGCCACATCCCTAAATTCGCCAAGAATTTCCTTGCCGAAGCGGGCGACATCCGCGCCGCGGTACGGCAGTATATTGCCGAAGTTGAATCCGGGGTCTATCCGGGCGAAGAACACAGTTTCCATTAAGGAGTCTTGTTGTGCTGATTATTGAATCCGTGCTGCTGCTGCGTCAGCATATCCGCCGTCTGCGTCAGGAAGGTAAGCGTATCGCGCTAGTTCCGACGATGGGCAACCTGCATGATGGTCATATGAAGCTGGTTGATGAGGCTAAAGCCAGCGCGGACGTGGTGGTGGTCAGTATTTTCGTCAATCCGATGCAGTTTGACCGCGCCGACGACCTGGCACGCTACCCGCGTACCCTGCAGGATGATTGCGAAAAGCTGAACAAGCGCCATGTCGACTTTGTCTTCGCACCGACGCCGGCGGAAGTCTACCCGCAGGGCACCGAAGGCCAGACCTACGTCGACGTCCCAGGCCTGTCCACTATGCTGGAAGGCGCCAGCCGCCCGGGCCATTTCCGCGGCGTGTCGACCATCGTCAGTAAGCTGTTCAATCTGGTTCAGCCGGACGTCGCCTGCTTCGGCGAGAAAGACTTCCAGCAGCTGGCGCTGATCCGCAAGATGGTCGCCGACATGGGCTACGATATCGAGATTATCGGCGTGCCGATCGTCCGCGCGAAAGATGGCCTGGCGCTGAGTTCGCGCAATGGCTACCTGACCGCCGACCAGCGCAAAATCGCTCCCGGCCTGTACAAGGTGCTGAGCACGGTGGCGGAAAAACTGGCCGCCGGCGATCGCCAACTCGACGAGATCATCGCTATCGCTGAACAGGAGCTGAATGAAAAAGGCTTCCGCGCCGACGACATTCAGATCCGCGATGCCGACACCCTGCTTGAGCTGACGGATGCCAGCCAGCGCGCGGTGATCCTGATGGCCGCCTGGTTAGGGCAGGCCCGCCTGATCGACAACCAGATCGTCACGCTCGGTCAGTAGACAGCGGGTAAAAATCGGGCAATACTTGCCCGGGCTTTTCTCAGGGCGGACGACCTGTCCGCTCTGCTACATTAAGGTTGAAGGGTAGAAGTTATGATGCGTAATATGCTGCAGGGCAAGCTCCACCGCGTAAAAGTCACGCAGGCTGACCTGCACTATGAAGGTTCATGCGCCATTGACCAGGATTTCCTGGATGCGGCCGGTATTCTGGAGAATGAAACCATTCACCTCTGGAACGTCACCAACGGCAACCGTTTCTCCACCTACGCCATTGCCGCCGAACGGGGTTCCAGAATCATCTCCGTCAACGGCGCCGCCGCGCACTGCGCCAGCGTCGGCGATATCCTGATCATCGCCAGCTTCGTCACCATGTCGGACGAAGAGGCGCGCACCTGGCAGCCCAACATCGCCTACTTCGAAGGCGACAACGAAATGAAGCGCCAGGCGAAAGCCATTCCGGTTCAGGTCGCCTGATGACCGCGGCGCTGCGCTCAGGCACAGCGCCGGTGTTACCCCTGCGGCTGGTTACTGATCAGCCGCGACATCGTCTCCAGCGAATCCGTCCGTAAGATATATAACCGCTTCAGCAGAAACGGATTGTCCCCCGGCTTCACCTTCCCCCGCACCGTCGTCACCGCCATATGAAACCCGGCGTCATTCGCCGCCTGCACCGCCGTGGCGTTATAGCCGCCGAAGGGATAGGAAAGGTAGAGAACATGCGGATTAAACTGGCTGAGCGCCCGGCGCGAGTGGGCGAAATCAAACAGAATATTATGGTAATTGCGGCTGAATAAAATCGGCCGGCGGCTGGCGTCAACCCGATGCAGGAAGTGGGTATGCGACTGAATATCAAAAACATCCTGGATCTGCCGTAGCTCAGAAATACTCATGAACTGCAGCGATTTCGGATCCCATTTCTGCGGATGGCGCTTAATACGCGAGGAGATAATAAATGCAGTGGCATGGAAGCCGTACTGTTTCAGCACCGGATAGGCGTAACGGTTTACCGACTTCAGGCCGTCATCGAAGGTAATGACCACTGCCCGCGCCGGAAGGTTGATTTTATTACGCACATAGCCTTCCAGTTGATACAAGGTCAGCGTGGTATAGCCCTGATCGCGCAGCCAGGTCATCTGGTTGTTGAAGGCGCGTACCGAGGTGGTGGTCGAGGTATGGCGGAAACGGGTGTTCTCTTCGTCGCGCAGAATGTGGTGATAGGTCAGCACGGGAATACCGTTATCTTCCTGCGCATCCAGACTGCTGACCCACGCCAGCCGGTCGCCAATGCGGATCTGAAACCAGGTCTGATTGAGCCGGTCTTTCAGCTTGCTGAGGATCGGATAGCGCAGATTAGTGGCCAGCGTACCAAACGGCACGCTGCTCACTGAAGGAGCATCATAGAGCGGAGTATCTTTCCAGGTGAGTAAATTCTGGTTACTCAACGGTTTATTGAGATCCCCCAGTCGGTCCTCCACTCGCTGTTTACCCTGTACCGGCTCGAGGTGGCCTTTATCAATAAACCCGGTGCCGAAGCCGAAGCGAAATTCATAATAGTCAGCCGCCGTCGGGACGACCGCGAGGATCTGCCCGGCACGCACATTGCCGACGCTGACCACACGGTTCCCCACCTGCGCCCAGATGACCGCATCTTCGGTAGTCTGCATATAGCGTACAGGCTTGCCCTGCTGGCTAAGCAGGCTGGCGGAAGCGCTGAGCGAGGTCAGTAAAAAAAGAAACGTAAAAAATCGGGCAAGCATGCGCATCGAACCGGTAAACCATAAACGGCAGCTATTGTAACAAAAGCAGCATCTGTCACGCTGCTTAATTTCCGAAGGTATCATGGCGCAAGCGGAACGGGGGATTCTTCTGCTGCTGATGCCACAAGCTGCTCACCATCGGCCCGCCCGCACTGACGATAGTCTGACGGAACGCATCGCTGCTTAACGTGCCCCGCAGCAGATACATTCGCTCAAGTAATGAATAGCTGACGCCGGAGATCACTTCGCAGTGGGTATGTTTGTGGCTCATCAGCGCCGCGGCCCGATAAGGCGCCGCGCCGGTTCTGTCGGTCAGGAAAATGACGCCATCCCCGGAGTCGGTGGCATGCAGCGCATCGCACATCATCCGGCTCAACATATTACTGCTGAGATTGCGCCAGTAATTGACCGCCCGGCACTGGGCCAGCGGACCAAATTTTCGTTCAAGACGATCCAGCATCTCCTGCGCCAGCTCATCGTGGCAGGTAATGACCCAACCAAGCATGCTTCCCTCCTTAGCCAGCCAACAATGTAGCAAGGGGAGGATGACGTATCGGTGATGGCGGTCAAAGATAAGCGGTTAGCGCTTCGCGTATTGGCATCAGGAAGCGCTAACCGTGATGAGCATCAGCTGCGCAGGCCGCGGCCGCGCTGGATTAACGACCAGCAAAGCAGATAGAAGGCGACGATGAAGACCACCAGCACCGCAAAGGTGGTCACCAGCGGCACATCGTTGATACCCAGGAAGCCGAAGCGGAAACCGCTGATCATGTAGACGATGGGATTCAGATGCGACAACCCCTGCCAGAACGGCGGCAGCAAGGTCAGCGAGTAGAACACCCCGCCGAGGTAGGTCAGCGGCGTCAGCACAAAGGTCGGGATCAGGCTAATGTCGTCAAAGGTCTTGGCAAACACCGCGTTCAACAGACCCGCCAGCGAGAACAGCACCGCGGTGAGGATCAGCGTCAGGGCGACAAACAGCCAGGAGTGAACCTGGAACGGCACAAAGAACAGCGATACCGCCGTCACCAGGATCCCCACGCACAGTCCGCGCGCCACGCCGCCGCCAACGTAGCCAGCGATGATCACATGCGTCGGCACCGGCGCCACCAGCAGCTCTTCAATATTGCGCTGAAACTTGGCGCTGAAGAACGACGAGGCGACATTGGCGTAAGCGTTGGTGATCACCGCCATCATGATCAGGCCCGGCACGATAAACTGCATATAGGTAAAGCCATGCATCTCGCCGATGCGCGACCCGATCAGGTTGCCAAAAATCACGAAGTACAGGGTCATGGTGATCACCGGCGGCACCAGCGTCTGGATCCAGATGCGCATAAAACGGTGGATCTCTTTGGTCCAGATGCTTTTCAGCGCGACCCAATAAAGCTGCATCATGCTGACTCTCCTTTTCGCTCATGCACCAGCGTGACAAACAGCTCTTCCAGGCGGTTAGCTTTGTTACGCATACTCAGTACCTGCACCCCCTGGGCGCTCAGTTGGGCAAAGACGCTGTTAATCCCCTGCTCGCGCAGAACCTCGACTTCCAGCGTCGAGGTATCGACCAGCTGGTACTGGTAGCCTTCGAGCTTCGGTACCGGGCTTTTTGGCGCGAGGTCGAGAATAAAGGTCTCAGACTTCAGCTTCGACAGCAGCGCTTTCATCGAGGTGTTTTCCACCAGCGCGCCGTGCTGGATGATGCCGATGTTGCGGCACAGCATTTCGGCCTCTTCGAGATAGTGGGTGGTCAGGATAATGGTGGTCCCGCGATCGTTCAGATCCTTGAGAAAGCCCCACATTGAGCGACGCAGTTCAATATCGACGCCAGCGGTCGGTTCGTCGAGGATCAGCAACTTCGGCTCATGCATTAACGCGCGGGCGATCATCAGGCGACGCTTCATCCCGCCGGAGAGCATCCGCGCGCGTTCGTTGCGTTTTTCCCACAGATCGAGCTGTTTTAGGTATTTTTCGCTGCGGGCGACGGCTTCTTTGCGTTCCACGCCGTAGTAGCCCGCCTGGTTAACGACAATCTGCTGCACGGTCTCGAACGGGTTGAAGTTAAACTCCTGCGGCACCAGGCCAAGCTGACGCTTGGCGTTGACGACATCTTTTTCCAGATCGTAGCCAAAGACATTGACCTGACCGGAGGTTTTATTCACCAGCGAACTGATGATGCCGATAGTCGTGGATTTTCCGGCCCCGTTCGGCCCCAGCAGGGCATAGAAATCCCCCGCCTCGACCTGCAGGTCGATTCCCCGCAGCGCCTGAACCCCGCCGGGGTAGGTTTTTTTGAGCTGTTTTAATTCCAGAGCAATGGTCATTAAATATCTCTTCTCGTGTCGTGACACGTCATTAACCCGCCTGACTCACGTTTGCATTCTACTGGCGCTGGCGCCGCCAACGCATCGGTAGCCTGAAGTATCACGGGTTAAGATGGTTTTAAAAAAGGTGAGCTTACCCTATATTAGCGCAACGCACTTACTTGGTTACAGGCCGATAACGTCCATGAATGATATAGATACACTCATCAGCAATAATGCACTATGGTCAAAAATGCTGGTGGAAGAGGACCCCGGCTTTTTTGAGAAACTGTCGCAGGCGCAGAAACCGCGCTTTCTGTGGATTGGCTGCTCTGACAGCCGCGTTCCCGCTGAGCGACTTACCGGCCTGGAACCAGGCGAACTGTTTGTCCATCGTAACGTCGCCAATCTGGTGATCCACACTGACCTGAACTGCCTGTCGGTAGTGCAGTATGCCGTCGATGTCCTCGAAGTCGAGCACATTATCATCTGCGGCCATTACGGCTGCGGCGGCGTGCAGGCGGCGGTGGAAAACCCGGAGCTGGGGCTCATCGACAACTGGCTGCTGCATATCCGCGATATCTGGTTTAAGCACAGCTCACTGCTGGGTGAAATGCCGGAGGAGCGCCGTCTGGATACCCTTTGCGAACTGAACGTGATGGAGCAGGTATACAACCTGGGACATTCGACGATTATGCAATCGGCGTGGAAGCGCGGACAGAAGGTCACCATCCACGGCTGGGCATACGGCATTCACGACGGGCTGCTGCGCGATCTGGATGTCACCGCTGTGAGCCGGGAAACCCTCGAACAGCGCTATCGCCACGGGATCTCCAACCTCAAGATCAAGCATATCAACCACAAATAGCCTTCAGGCTTAGCCACCCTGGAGAGCGCGGCGCGCGCTGTCCAGAGTGGGATATCTCTTACTCGTCCAGCAGGGTGACTTTGCCAATATACGGCAGATGACGGTAGCGCTGGGCGTAGTCGATACCGTAGCCCACCACGAACTCGTCCGGAATGGCGAAACCGACGAACTCAACCGGGACGTTGACTTCACGACGGCTTGGTTTATCCAGCAGCGTACAAATGGCCAGCGATTTCGGCTCGCGCAGGCTGAGGATCTCACGCACTTTAGACAGGGTATTGCCGGAGTCGATGATGTCTTCCACGATCAATACGTCTTTACCACGGATGTCTTCATCCAGATCTTTGAGGATTTTCACATCACGGGTAGTGGACATGCCGCTGCCGTAACTGGAGGCGGTCATAAAATCGACTTCATGCGGCACCTGCACTTCACGGCACAGGTCGGCCATGAACATAAATGAGCCGCGCAGCAGCCCCACCAGCACCATTTCGCTGCCGCTGTCCTGGTAATGTTCGTTGATTTGACGACCCAGTTCCGCGATGCGCGCTTTGATCTCGGTTTCCGGGATCATCACTTCTACAGTATGTTTCATAAGACTAACCATTTGATTCTAAATATAAATCATCAAAGCCGCTGCTTTCGCCCCGACGATGACCGGCAAGCCATCCAGTATACCAGCAAATAGAAATCTTCGGTGCAGGGATTAATAAAGCCATATTTGTGATTCCGATCACACTTGTTAAAACCTATAATTAATTGCAGTTAAAAAATTAACAAACATACGAGTAACTTTCTATGGCTGAAACAAAGTCTCAACAATCAAGGCTCCTGGTGACGCTGACTGCGCTATTTGCAGCGTTCTGCGGCCTCTATCTTTTAATCGGCGGAGCATGGCTGGTCGTGCTTGGCGGCTCCTGGTACTACCCCATCGCCGGTCTGGTGATGCTGGGCGTGACCGTGATGCTGCTGCGCGGCAAACGCGCTGCGCTGTGGCTGTACGCCGCGCTGCTGCTGGCGACCATGATCTGGGGCGTCTGGGAAGTCGGCTTCGACTTCTGGGCGCTAACGCCGCGTAGCGACATCCTCGTCTTCTTTGGTATCTGGCTGATCCTGCCCTTTGTCTGGCGCCGTCTGCCCTCCCCTTCCACTGGCGCCGTAGGCGCGCTGGTCGTCGCCCTGCTGATCAGCGGCGGCATGCTGACCTGGGCCGGCTTTAACGACCCGCAGGAAGTCAACGGTACCCTGAGCGCCGACGCCACCCCGGCCGCGCCGATCTCCACCGTCGCCGACGGTGACTGGCCGGCGTATGGGCGTAACCAGGAAGGCCAGCGCTTCTCCCCACTGAAGCAGATTAATGCCGACAACGTGAAGAACCTGAAGGAAGCCTGGGTATTCCGTACCGGCGACCTGAAGCAACCGAACGACCCGGGTGAAATCACCAACGAAGTGACGCCGATTAAAGTCGGCGACACGCTCTTCCTGTGTACCGCCCACCAGCGTCTGTTCGCGCTGGACGCGGCCACCGGTAAAGAGAAGTGGCATTTTGACCCGCAGCTGAACGCCGATCCGTCGTTCCAGCACGTCACCTGCCGCGGCGTCTCTTATCACGAAGCCAAAGCGGATAACGCTCCTGCCGACGTCGTCGCCGACTGTCCGCGCCGTATTATCCTGCCGGTGAACGATGGCCGCCTGTTCGCGGTGAACGCCGACAACGGTAAGCTGTGCGAAACCTTTGCCAATAAAGGTATTCTCAACCTGCAGACCAACATGCCGGTCACCACGCCGGGTATGTATGAACCCACTTCTCCGCCGATTATCACCGATAAGACCATCGTGATTGCCGGCGCGGTCACCGATAACTTCTCTACCCGCGAGCCATCTGGCGTGATCCGCGGCTTTGATGTGAATACCGGTAAACTGCTGTGGGCCTTCGATCCGGGCGCGAAAGATCCGAACGCCATCCCGAGCGATGAGCATCACTTCACACTCAACTCACCGAACTCCTGGGCGCCTGCCGCCTACGACGCTAAGCTGGATCTGGTCTATCTGCCGATGGGCGTGACCACCCCGGATATCTGGGGCGGCAACCGTACGCCGGAGCAAGAGCGTTACGCCAGCTCGATTGTGGCGCTGAACGCCACCACCGGTAAGCTGGCCTGGAGCTACCAGACCGTCCACCACGATCTGTGGGATATGGATATGCCCTCCCAGCCGACGCTGGCGGACATTGAGGTTAATGGTAAAACCGTACCGGTCGTCTATGCCCCGGCGAAAACCGGCAACATCTTCGTACTGGATCGCCGTAATGGCGAGCTGGTGGTCCCGGCCCCGGAAAAACCGGTTCCGCAGGGCGCTGCCAAAGGGGATTACGTCGCCAAAACTCAGCCGTTCTCCGATCTGAGCTTCCGTCCGAAGAAAGATCTGACCGGGGCGGACATGTGGGGCGCCACCATGTTCGATCAGCTGGTGTGCCGCGTGATCTTCCACCAGATGCGCTATGAAGGTATCTTCACTCCGCCATCTGAGCAGGGCACTCTCGTCTTCCCGGGTAACCTGGGGATGTTTGAATGGGGTGGTATCTCCGTCGATCCGAACCGTCAGGTGGCTATTGCCAACCCGATGGCGCTGCCGTTCGTCTCTAAACTGATCCCACGCGGCCCGGGCAACCCGATGGAGCCGCCGAAAGATGCGAAAGGCTCTGGCACCGAGTCCGGCGTGCAGCCACAGTACGGCGTCCCGTACGGCGTGACCCTGAACCCGTTCCTGTCGCCGTTCGGTCTGCCGTGCAAACAGCCAGCCTGGGGCTATATCTCCGCGCTGGATCTGAAAACCAACGAAGTGGTATGGAAAAAACGTATCGGTACTCCGCAGGACAGCCTGCCGTTCCCGATGCCGGTTAAGCTGCCGTTCACCATGGGGATGCCGATGCTTGGCGGCCCGATCTCCACGGCCGGTAACGTCCTGTTCATCGGCGCGACCGCAGATAACTACCTGCGCGCGTACAATATGAGCAACGGCGAGAAGCTGTGGGAAGCCCGTCTGCCAGCCGGCGGTCAGGCCACCCCAATGACCTACGAAGTGAATGGCAAACAGTATGTTGTCATCTCTGCCGGCGGTCACGGCTCGTTCGGTACCAAAATGGGCGACTACATCGTCGCCTATGCGCTCCCGGATGACGCAAAATAAAACGCAAAACGGCAACGAAAGTTGCCGTTTTTTTTGTGTTTATTCCTTCTCCCCATGGAAGATGGCAGCAGGCTGCAGAGCTCTAAACCGTGAATCCCAACATCATCCCGGTGTCTTCATGCTCCAGCAGGTGGCAGTGGGCCATATAGGCAAACTCCTTCGGCGCTGGATGATCAAACTTCACCAACACTTCACTGACGTCACCTTCCACGCGGACGGTATCTTTCCAGCCGCTGCGGTGCGCGGCTGGCGGCTTGCCGTTCTCGCTGAGGATGCGGAACTGGGTGCCGTGGATATGGAACGGATGCAGCATCATGTCGCCCTTACCCGATATCACCCAGCGCTCGTACTGGCCTCTGGCTGCGGCAAACATCGGCACATTCATGTCGAAGGCTTTGCCGTTGATGCGGTTGGCGTTATGGAAATCAAATCCCTTGCCTGACGACATGCCATGATCCCGACCAGCCCCGTGGTTCATATTGCTCATATCGCTCATGTCGCCGTGGTGCATATTGCTCATGTCGCCCATGCCACCATGCCCCATCATGCCGTGGTCCATTCCCGCCATCGCCTGGTCGCCATACTTCTCCATCAGCGCCTGCATGCCCATCCTGTCGAGCATCGGATCCATCGACAGCTGGAGCTGACGCTGCGTCAGCCCCGTCAGGGACGGTAGCGCTGGCAGCGCGGCCAGCGTATCCAGCAGTTTGCCGGAGGCGGGAATGACCAGTGGCTGAACGCGCAGCACCGGCTGCGGTTTATCAAAAGGCGCAATAGCCATGCCCATCTGGCTCACCGGCAGGGTCACCAGATCGAAAGGTTTACCGTCGCTGGTGTCCACCAGCACCTCAAAGCGTTCCCCCATCAATACCGGCAATTCATCGACCTTGACCGGCTCGGCCAACAGACCGCCGTCACTGGCCACCACGTACAGCGGACGCTTATCGCTGGTGGCAAAATTGAGGGAACGGGCATTACAGCCGTTTAGCAAGCGCAGACGGAGCCAGCCGCGCGGGGCGGCATGTTCGGGATAGAGAGCGCCATTGGTCAGCAGCGTATCGCCAAACCAGCCGACGGCGGCGCTCATCACATCCAGCTGGTAGTCGATCTCGCCGGCGGCGGTGAACTTCTTGTCCTGGACAATCACCGGCACATCATCAATTCCCCATTGCTTAGGCAGCAGCAGGCGTCCGCTCTCTTCATCCTCGATCAGCACCAGGCCGGCCAGCCCCATCGCCACCTGCCGCCCGGTGGTCCCGTGTTGATGCGGATGAAACCAGCAGGTGGCCGCCCGCTGCGTCGGCGTGAAGCTCACCGTACGGGTGGCGCCCGGGGCGATAACGCCCTGCGGCCCCCCGTCGACCTCGCCCGGGACCTCCAGACCATGCCAGTGCAGCGTGGTCTCTTCCGCCAGCTGGTTGGTAATGTCCACCGTAATGGCCTTCCCCTGCGTCAACTGTAGCGCAGGACCCAGCAGCGAACCGTTATAGCCCCAGGTGGTGGCGTGCAGAGCGCCAAACTGCGTTTTGCCCGCCTGGATCGTCAGGGCGATACGGTTGCGCGCATCGGCCGTCAACAGCGTCGGTATCGGCAGAGCCGGGCGACTGGCCGCAAAAACCGCACGGCTCCATAGCGGTAATGCACTGGCCACGCTGACCGCGGCGGTCAGTTTGAGGAAGTCTCGACGTTGCATATTCACATCCTTTTTATTCTGCGGGCGAATATTTGAGCTTAAACCCTACCGTAACGGGAAGGTCAAGCAGAAGAGTAAGAATAAAGATCGGCGCTGTGTAAAGAAGTATGCTAATTTGAAGCGTCGGTGATCTAATGGTAGAAAAAATGAAGACGCTTTTCAGAACAATGGTACTCGGCAGCCTGCTTGCTCTCTCCGCCAACAGCTACGCGCTCAGCGAATCAGAAGCAGAAGATATGGCTGATTTAACCGCGGTTTTTGTGTTTCTGAAAAACGACTGTGGCTACCAGAACCTGCCCAATACACAGATCCGACGCGCGCTGGTGTTCTTTGCCCAACAGAACCAGTGGGACCTGAGCAACTACGACAGCTACAACATGAAAGCGCTTGGCGAGGACAGCTACCGCGATCTCAGCGGTATTAACATCCCGACGGCGAAAAAATGCAAAGCGCTGGCCCGCGATTCGCTCAGCCTGTTGGCTTACGTCAAATAATCTCCTGCGCGGACAGTCACGCTCCGCGCTGTTACCGTTTCATTTGTCACCTATCAATATTTATATTTATTATTGTATATAAACAAATCTTATTTAATTGCAAACCCATCAATTCGCCAAATAAATTAAACCCCTAATAATGATGAATGACTAAAAAACTAATAAAATATCATTACTCATATATTGCAAAATAAAAAGCACCCTTCTAGAATCCGGTGAAAATATACCTACTTCATGGACTGAAATTGTGAATATCTCTCCGACTCTCCGTATTATCCCGCTCGCCGCACTTTTATTAGTGGGCTGTAGCAATACCTCATCTCGCCAGCAGGTAAAACCGATCACCACGCCGCTCACATCACAGCAGCAGGCTGAGCAGGAGCGAGCGGCCAGCGAACAGGAGCGTATTGAGTCCTGCCGAAAGGCGCTGGATTCACTTAAAGAGGTGAACCCGCAGCAGGCAACTAAACTCAGCAATGAGTTCAATGCCCTGGTGCGTTCGGCATCGCAATACAACAACGTGCGCGAGAAAGTGGCCGATCCCACCCGACTGGGCATTGACTCCATGTATCAGTTTAAATCCATCAAACTGTGTTCCGATATCCAGAAAACGCTGATCGATACCCTGGTACAGCGTGGTGAAAACAAACTGCCATGAACAAACCCGCCACGCTGACCCCTAAAGCACCACTGCTGATGCTCGTCGCGGCGCTGGCGCTTTCAACCTCATTCTACGCCGGTGCTACGCCGGCTTTTCTCGATTACGCCCAGCAGCAAACTCAGCAAGCTCAGGCGCAAGAAGAGAAAAGCTCTGCGGCCACAGCAAAGCAAGCGTCAGACGCTCGCCAGAACGCGGACAATAAAAAAACGACGGCCAATAACGCACAGTTGCAAAAAAGAATCGCCAGCCAACAGGCAACGATTGCGCAAAAAGATAAAATTATCCAACAATTAAAAAAACAGCTTACCGCCACACCAGCCACGGATACATCCATTGCGAATGAGCAAGCGGCGTTAAATAATAAAATAAAGCAATTACAGCTCGCCTTAACCGCCGCCACGGCGGAAAATGAGGCGTTAATTAAAAAGGAAGCGGTTGCCCAGAATAATACTCTGCAACAGAGCCAGGCTGCCGCACTTAAGCAGATCCAACAATTAACGTCGCAGCTTCAGAGCGTCGAAGCGGAAAATAAACGGCTCAGCGCCAGCCTCACCACGCTGAATACGGATAAACAAACGCTGACCACCCGGCTGGCCGCCACGGAAAAAGCACAGCAGACCGCGCTCGGCCAGCTCAAAGCCCTCGACACAGACAAGCAGTCACTCACCGCCCGGCTGATGGCTGCGGAAAAAGAGAAACAGACCGCCCTCGACCAGGCCAAAGCCCTTAACGCCGACAAACAGCCGCTGGCCACCCGACTGGCCGCGGCGGAAAAAGAGAAGCTGTCCGCTCTCGAACAGGTCAAAGCGCTGACCACCGATAAGCAGTCGCTGACTATCCGGCTCGACGCCGCGGAGAAAACGCAGCAGGCCGCTCTAGACCAGGTCAAGGCGCTAAACGCCGACAAGCAGTCGTTGACTACCCGACTGGCCGCCGCGGAAAAAGCGCCAACAACCCGCCCTGATCCAGCCGCAGCGCCAAAAAATGAGCCACCGGAGATGGCGGCGGTTGTTGCGGCCTACCGCCTGCAGGCGGACAAAGACAACGCCCAGCTACGGATGAAAGAAGATGAAATCCAACTGCTGAGAACACAGCTTTCTGTACAGTCCAAAACGCGTAGCGGCGAGAGCGCCAACATCAAACTCAGCGCATCCGGAGAACAGCAGGCTTATGCGATCGGCGCCTCGATGGGAACAGAAGCCCTTAACGTCCTCACCACCCGTCGCACTCAGGGGATTACCGTCGACGCCGGGCTGGTGCTACGGGGTATCGAAGATGCCTTTAGCGGCCAGCTTCGTCTCGGAGAACAAGAGCGTAACAAGGCGCTGTTTGACGTCTCACAGCAGGTTTTCCAGAACCTGAATAAAATCGAGCAGAAAAACATCAGTGCCGGTAAGAAATATCAGCAGACGTTTGCGCGCAAAAAAGATGTGGTCTTCAAAGATGGCGTCTACAGTCGTATCGATTATCCAGGCAAAGGAAAAATAAGCGGTAACGATCTGGTCACCGTAGTAATCAAAGAGATGCTGACGGACGGGACAGTGATCAACGATATGGAAGCGAAAGATCAGGCGCTCACCCAGAAGCTGGATGCCTATCCCCCGGTGTTTCGCGGACCGCTGCAACGTCTGCAGAACCATGGATCCTTGACGCTGGTCGTCCCGCCCGAAAAAGCCTATGGCAGTAAAGGATTGCCACCGAAAATCCCGCCTGGCGCCACCATGGTTTATTCCGTGCGGATAGTCGATACCCAACCCGCACCGGCGAAATAATCTCGTCCACCTCACCGCCCTCCCCGGGCGGTGGCGGTTATTCCTGCCGCATTGCTGCAATAACCGCCGTGCATCCTCATCTATAGTTGTCTATGATGTTGCACTCGTTTTACGGGTGTAACAGATGTTAACGAAGAGGAGCCTCACCGTGGCCGATAATCCACTGTGGCATGAAACGCTGCATGACCATTTTGGTCAGTACTTTAGCGTTGATAACGTGCTGTACCACGAAAAAACCGATCATCAGGATTTGATCATCTTCGACAACCGCGCCTTTGGCCGGGTGATGGCGCTGGATGGCGTCGTACAAACCACCGAACGTGATGAGTTTATCTATCACGAAATGATGACCCACGTGCCGCTGCTGGCCCACGGCAACGCGAAGCATGTCCTGATCATCGGCGGCGGCGACGGCGCGATGCTGCGCGAAGTCTCTCGTCACCGTAGCATCGAAACCATCACCATGGTGGAAATCGATGCCGGGGTGGTCTCATTCTGCCGTCAGTACCTGCCCAACCATAGCGCCGGGGCCTACGACGATCCGCGCTTCACGCTGGTGATTGATGATGGCGTCAATTTTGTTAACCAGACGACGCAAACGTTTGACGTGATCATTTCGGACTGTACCGACCCTATTGGTCCGGGCGAAAGCCTGTTCACCTCGGCTTTTTATGAAGGCTGCAAACGCTGCCTGAACCCGGGGGGCGTATTCGTTGCGCAAAACGGCGTTTGTTTCCTGCAGCAGGACGAAGCGGTCGGAAGCCATCGCAAGCTGAGCCATTATTTTCGCGACGTCAGCTTCTACCAGGCAGCCATCCCAACCTATTACGGCGGGATCATGACCTTTGCCTGGGCGAGCGACAACGAGGCGTTGCGCCATCTCTCCAGCGAAATCATTCAGGCGCGCTTTCACAAAGCCAACCTGACCTGCCGTTACTACAATCCGGCAATTCATACGGCGGCCTTCGCCTTACCACAATATCTGCATGATGCTCTGTCCGCACCGTGACGCGAAGTAAGGGGGTGAACTAAATTGAAAAAATTGAAGCTGCACGGCTTTAACAACCTGACCAAAAGCCTGAGTTTTTGTATCTACGATATCTGTTACGCCAAAACGGCGGAAGAGCGCGACGGCTACATCGCCTATATCGACGAACTCTATAATGCCAATCGCCTGACGGAGATCCTGACAGAAACCTGTTCTATTATTGGCGCCAATATCCTGAATATCGCCCGTCAGGATTATGAACCCCAGGGCGCCAGCGTGACCATTCTGGTCAGCGAAGAGCCTGTCGATCCCAAGCTTATCGACCAAACCGAACATCCAGGTCCGCTACCGGAAACCGTGGTCGCCCATCTCGATAAGAGCCATATCTGCGTGCATACCTACCCGGAGAGCCATCCGGAAGGTGGCCTGTGCACCTTCCGCGCCGATATCGAAGTCTCTACCTGCGGGGTCATTTCACCGCTCAAAGCGCTGAACTATCTGATCCACCAGCTGGAATCGGACATTGTGACCATTGACTACCGCGTGCGCGGCTTCACCCGCGATATCAATGGGATGAAGCATTTTATCGATCATGAAATCAATTCGATTCAGAACTTTATGTCCGATGACATTAAGTCGTTGTATGACATGGTCGATGTGAACGTTTATCAGGAAAATATCTTCCATACCAAAATGTTGCTCAAGGAGTTTGACCTTAAGCACTACATGTTCCATACCCGACCGGAAGAGTTGACCGCCGAAGAGCGCAAGGTCATTACCGACCTGCTGTGGAAAGAGATGCGCGAGATTTACTACGGCCGCAATATTCCTGCCGTGTAATATTGGAAATGCCCGGTGGCGCTTGTGCTTGCCGGGCCTGTGGTACTGCGCCGCCTGGTCGCCCGGGTAAGGCACCAGCCGCTACCCGGGGATTTCCCCTGCTCACGCTACGCTTAGCAGGGCTACGGTCTTGCACCACCCGGCATAATTAACGCTGCTGCATAAATTCACGATAAGCGGCAACGACCTGCAGGAAATCCTCCACGCCGCAGAGAGAGAGGCTTTCTTCGTCGTAGTAGCTCATCCCCTCCTCGATTTCATCGCCAGAAAATTCCAGCTGATTGGCGCGGATCATCACCTCTTCGCCATCCAGCCACAGCGTATATTCATGGCCAGCCCGCTGCCAGGAACGTTCACTGCCCTTCACGGTGCGTGCAGCCTGCTCTACTTCATCAAGCAGGGCAAGATTGTCTTTCACCTCTTCGTTGAACCAGTGGCCAATCGCCTCGTGATCCATCGACATTCGCACCTTTACCACTCCGGTAATATCGCGCAGAAATTCGTAGTCCATAGTCTTTTCCTCTGCAAGGGCAATGCGTCACCGCTGCACTGTACCCATGCAGTAATTATCGCAGCAGACAGAAAGAAAAAAAGCGTAACGGGCAGGAGGTTTGGAAATAAAAATGCCCGGTGATGCAATGTTCACCGGGCATTGGGGAGTTTGTCGCCAAACGGTCAGCCGGGCTGACCGAATGGTTTTACACCGCGGTCTGGAAGATCACGCCGTCAGCTTTTTCAGTGTACTGATCCAGCTGGTTGAAGTTCAGATAACGGTAGGTATCTTCCGCTGTCTTATCCACCTGCGCCACGAAGGTCTGGTACTCTTCCGGCGTCGGCAGTTTGCCGAGCAGAGAAGCCACCGCTGCCAGCTCGGCAGAGGCCAGATAGACGTTAGCGCCGGTACCTAAACGGTTCGGGAAGTTACGGGTAGAGGTGGAAACCACCGTTGCACCGTCGGCCACGCGCGCCTGGTTACCCATACACAAGGAACAGCCAGGGATTTCGATACGCGCTCCGCTCTTACCAAACACACTGTAGTAGCCTTCTTCGGTCAGCTGCGCGGCGTCCATACGGGTTGGCGGCGCCACCCACAGGCGAGTCGGCAGCTGGCCTTTGTGGCTGTCCAGCAGCTTACCGGCGGCACGGAAGTGGCCGATGTTGGTCATGCAGGAACCGATGAACACTTCGTCGATCTTCTCGCCCTGCACGTCAGACAGCAGGCGGGCATCGTCCGGATCGTTCGGCGCGCACAGGATTGGCTCTTTGATATCCGCCAGATCGATGTCGATCACTGCCGCGTATTCCGCGTCAGCATCGGCTTCCAGCAACTGCGGATCCGCCAGCCATTTTTCCATACCCTGGATACGACGCTCCAGCGTACGGCGGTCGCCGTAGCCTTCGGCGATCATCCACTTCAGCAGGACGATGTTGGAGTTCAGATACTCAACGATCGGCTCTTTGTTCAGCTTGATAGTACAGCCGGCAGCAGAACGTTCAGCGGACGCATCGGTCAGTTCAAATGCCTGCTCGACTTTCAGATCCGGCAGACCTTCGATCTCCAGGATACGGCCAGAGAAGATGTTTTTCTTACCTTTCTTCTCAACGGTCAGCAGGCCCTGCTTGATGGCATACAGCGGGATGGCGTGAACCAGGTCGCGCAGAGTGATACCCGGCTGCATTTTCCCTTTGAAGCGCACCAGCACCGATTCCGGCATATCCAACGGCATCACGCCGGTCGCAGCGGCGAAGGCCACCAGACCAGAGCCCGCCGGGAAGGAGATACCGATTGGGAAACGGGTGTGGGAGTCACCGCCGGTACCCACGGTATCCGGCAGCAGCATACGGTTCAGCCAGGAGTGGATAACGCCATCGCCCGGACGCAGAGAAACACCGCCGCGGTTCATGATGAAGTCCGGCAGGGTATGGTGCGTGGTCACGTCAACCGGCTTCGGATAAGCCGCTGTATGGCAGAAGGACTGCATCACCAGGTCAGCGGAGAAGCCCAGACACGCCAGGTCTTTCAGTTCATCACGGGTCATTGGACCGGTGGTGTCCTGAGAACCGACGGAGGTCATCTTCGGCTCGCAGTAGGCGCCCGGACGGATACCGGCAACGCCGCAGGCGCGGCCAACCATTTTCTGCGCCAGAGAGAAGCCGCGGTTGCTTTCCGCCACGTCTTTCGCCTGACGGAATACGTCGCTGTGCGGCAGACCCAACGCTTCGCGCGCTTTGGTGGTCAGGCCGCGGCCGATGATCAGCGGAATACGGCCACCGGCGCGCACTTCGTCGATCAGCACATCGGTTTTCAGCTCGAAGCTGGCCAGCAGTTCGTTGGTCTCGTGGTTACGCACTTCGCCTTTGAACGGGTAAACGTCAATCACGTCGCCCATGTTCAGGTTGTTCACGTCCACTTCGATAGGCAGCGCGCCCGCATCTTCCATGGTATTGAAGAAGATTGGGGCAATTTTGCCGCCCAGGCACAGGCCGCCGCCGCGCTTGTTCGGCACGTTCGGGATATCGTCGCCCATAAACCACAGCACCGAGTTGGTGGCGGATTTACGCGAAGAACCGGTACCGACAACGTCGCCGACGTAGGCCAGCGGGTAGCCTTTCTGCTGCAGCGCTTCGATTTGTTTAATCGGGCCGACCGCACCCGGCTGATCCGGCTCAATACCTTCGCGGGCGTTTTTCAGCATCGCCAGCGCATGCAGTGGGATATCCGGGCGAGACCAGGCATCCGGCGCCGGAGACAGGTCATCGGTATTGGTTTCGCCGGTGACCTTGAAGACGGTAACGGTGATTTTCTCTGCCAGCTGCGGGCGGTTCAGGAACCACTCAGCATCAGCCCAGGATTGCATGACCCGTTTAGCATGCTCATTGCCTGCTTTTGCTTTCTCTTCTACGTCGTAGAAGTTATCGAACATCAGCAGAGTATGCGACAGCGCTTTCGCGGCAATCGGCGCCAGTTTCGCGTCGTCCAGCGCATCAATCAGCGGGTGAATGTTGTAACCGCCCTGCATGGTGCCCAGCAGTTCAATGGCTTTTTCAGGGGTTACCAAGGGGGAGGTCGCTTCGCCTTTGGCGATCGCGGCAAGGAATCCAGCTTTAACATAGGCGGCTTCGTCAACGCCCGGCGGTACACGGTTAATCAGCAGGTCTAACAGGAATTCTTCTTCGCCCGCAGGCGGGTTTTTCAGCAGTTCTACCAGCGCGGCCATTTGGGTTGCATCTAAGGGTTTGGCAACAATCCCCATGGCGGCACGCTCAGCTACGTGCTTACGGTATTCTTCTAGCACGACGGTTCTCCTCGCTTCTCATTGTCATAATGCGGCCTACACGTCTTCAATCAATCTGCTTCGGTATTGGCAGTTTGCCGCCTTGACGCATCTTGAAGGATTTAGTGGCTGGGCGATTTTCTTCACGCTCCTGTGAGACAGCAGTTTGTAGGGTAAATGCCCGATACCGCGTCGGCAGCATAGCAGGATTTTTGAAAGGTGTTAATCTGTTTACAAAAAAGCAACATTAAAATTTAGCTGAATCGTTAAGGGCAGGATATTGCAGGCTTTCTGTTCAAATCCCGCGACAAAAATTCCTTTCCGCGTACAACTCCCCGGGCCGATCCCAACAATAATCAATAAAAAGCCATACCGCTTACTTATACTCAGCAAACGCGCCGTTTTCGCCGATACTTTAGCGAGATGGGTTACTTTTTGGGTCAGGAGCTTCTATGTCACTGCCGTTCAAACCCCATATCATCGCCCTGCTCTGTAGCGCTGGCTTACTCGCGGCGGCGGGAACACTCTATGTGCAAAGCCGTACTCCAGAGACGGTCACTGAGGCGGCGGCGCAGCCTGCACCGACACCTGCGCCAACCCCAGCCACGCCACCTGCCACCGCGCAACCGGCAGCCACCACCTATACGCCGGCGCAGATTGATCAGTGGGTCGCACCCATCGCGCTTTATCCGGACAGTTTGCTGTCGCAGGTGCTGATGGCCTCCACCTATCCGGATAACGTCATGCAGGCGGTGCAGTGGTCCCAGGACAACCCTACCCTGAAAGGTGACGCGGCCGTGCAGGCGGTGACCAGCCAGCCGTGGGATCCCAGCGTCAAATCTCTTGTCGCCTTCCCAGCCCTGCTGGCGATGATGGGCGAGAACCCGCCGTGGGTAGAAAACCTCGGCAACGCGTTTTTGGCCCAGCCACACGATGTGATGGACTCGGTGCAGCGCCTGCGCACCATTGCCCAGCAGACCGGGACGCTGAAATCCACGCCGCAGCAGAAAGTGATTGTCACCGCTGCTGCGCCTGCACCGACCACTACTGCAAAAAGCAACACCGTATCAACGTCAACCACTACCGCGGCGGCGCCCGCGCCGACCCAGGTCATTAAAATAGAACCGACCGACCCGCAGGTGGTGTATGTCCCGAACTACAACCCTGCCTCGGTCTATGGCACCTGGCCGAATAGCGCCTATCCGCCGGTCTACCTGCCGCCCCCTCCCGGCGAGCAGTTTACCGACAGCTTCGTCAAAGGCTTTGGTTACAGCCTCGGCGTCGCCACCACCTGGGCGTTGTTTAGCAGCATCGACTGGGATGATGATGACTACCACCATCACGATGACGACTACCACCGCGGCGACTACTCGCACAATGGCGATAACATCAATATCAATGTGAATAATTTCAACCACATTACCGGGCAGAATCTGCCAGGCAACCGCGTTAACTGGCAACACAACCCAGCCTATCGCGGAAACGTGCCTTATCCCGATAATACCGTCGCCCAGCGCTTCCATCAGACCAACGTTGCCGGTGGACTGAGTGCCACCCAGCATACGCCGGTCGATCGCGATGCGCAGCGCCAGGCGGCAATAACCCAGCTTCAGCAGCGCAATGCGCCGGCGGCCACAGCGGGTAACCTGGCGGCAAACAATCCCTCGCGTGATGCCCAACGTCAGGCAGCCTCGGCGCAATTAAAACAAGCTACCCAGCGCAGCAACTATCGCGGTTACGACAGCACACCGACCCAGCAGCAGCGTCGCGATGCGGCAAAAACGCAGTTGAAAAATCCCACGCCGCAGCAACAGCAGCGTCGAGAAACCGTCAAAAGCCGCGAGCAGAACCCGACACCTCAGCAGCAACAGCGTCGGCAGCAGCAGGTTAGTCATTTACGTACCAGCGCTCTTAGCGGCAACGAAAGCCGCGCCCCCTCCTGGCAAGCGCAGCAGGAACGGGGACTGCAAAGCCGCCAGTTTTCCGGCGTAAACCGCGAACAGCGCAACGGCGCCAGAGAACGTTCTTCCGAACACCATGAACTGCGCCGCCGCTGAGGATGAGCAGAATGAGAAATCTATTACCTATTGCCCTGTTCACATTGATGCTGTCACCGTTAGCCGCGTTCGCCCAGCAGCAGTTTTCTACCCCGGAACAGGCCGCGAGCGCGCTGGCTGAGGCGCTCAGCCAGCAAAATGAAGCGGCGCTGAGCAAGGTGCTCGGCGATAACTGGCAGCAATTTTTACCGCCCGATGGGATCGACCCCAGCGCCGTCGACCGCTTTCAGCGCGACTGGCAGGTGAAACATGTCATCGTGCAGCAGGGTGATAACGCCTGGCTCGACGTCGGCAGCGAGGCATGGCGGCTGCCTGTGCCTATCGTAAAAACGTCTCAGGGCTGGCACTTTGATATGGCCGCAGGCGAAGAGGAGATCCTCACCCGCGCCATCGGTCGCAATGAGCTGTCAGCGATAGCCGCCATGCACGCTTACGTTGATGCCCAGCAGGATTACTACCAGCTGAACCACCGCTGGGCGCAGAAAATCATCAGCAGTGAAGGCAAAAAAGATGGGTTGTACTGGCCGACGTCGCCGGGTGAAACGCCCAGTCCGCTGGGGCCAGCATTCAGCCCGACGGAGCCCGGTGCCGGTTATCATGGCTATCGTTTCCGCATTATCGCAGGCCGCGATGACCAGGATGCGGCCTTGCTCGCCTGGCCTGTGGAATGGGGTGAAACCGGAGTGATGAGCTTTATGATCGATCAGCACGATACCGTTTATCAGGCTAATCTCGGTGAAGAGAGCGCCGCAAAAGCGCAGGCCATCACGCGCTTTGCCCCCAATGCTGACGCCGGCTGGCAGGTTGTCAAACCATAAAAAAACGCCAGGTTGCCCTCAAGCAACCTGGCGTTTCTATTCGCTTAGCCCTTCGCTTAGCCCTGATGGGGCATCAGAGACGGGTCGCCGGTAAAAATCGGCTTTGTGCTGGATAATGCTGCTTCATCAGCGCTGATGCTTCCGGAGTTCGCCGCCCATACCCCTTCATTGCTCTTTGTCACCTGCTGATGCTGGGCATTCAGATCCTGGCCCATCGCCGCGATATGGGTCGTTTCCGTACCACCGCTGTTGTCCGCCCAGGGAATGGTCACGTCAGCCGCGCAGGCCACACCGGATAAGCACGTTGCAGCAACCAGCGCTGCGGTTAAAAAGCGTTTCATCTCACACCTCAATCATATCGTTAACTGCCTATAAGTTTATGGCGTGACTATTTTCAAAGTATGTATAAGGTGTAGCGGTTTATGAACGGTGACATAGTTCTAAACATCAGGCATAAAAAAAGCGGCTCCGGGAGCCGCTTATGCTTTTTGCCTGAAAGAAAAAGTTACTTTTTCTTCGCTTTGGCGTTTGGCAGATCGGTGATGCTGCCTTCGAAGACTTCTGCCGCCAGGCCAACGGACTCGTGCAGAGTCGGGTGAGCGTGGATGGTCAGCGCGATGTCTTCAGCGTCACAGCCCATTTCAATAGCCAGACCGATTTCACCCAGCAGCTCGCCACCGTTGGTGCCGACAATCGCGCCGCCGATAACACGGTGGGTCTCTTTGTCGAAGATCAGTTTGGTCATACCGTCTGCGCAGTCGGAAGCGATAGCACGGCCGGAAGCAGCCCACGGGAAGGTGGCGGTTTCGTAGCTGATGCCTTTCTCTTTCGCTTCTTTCTCAGTCAGACCAACCCATGCCACTTCTGGCTCGGTGTAGGCGATGGACGGGATCACTTTCGGATCGAAGTAGTGTTTCAGACCAGAGATAACTTCTGCGGCAACGTGACCTTCATGGACGCCTTTGTGCGCCAGCATCGGCTGACCGACGATATCGCCGATAGCAAAGATGTGCGGCACGTTGGTGCGCATTTGTTTGTCAACGCGAATGAAGCCACGATCGTCCACTTCCACGCCAGCTTTGCCTGCATCAAGGTTTTTGCCGTTCGGTACGCGACCGATAGCCACCAGCACGGCGTCGTAACGCTGTGCTTCAGCCGGCGCTTTTTTGCCTTCCATGGAAACGTAAATACCGTCTTCTTTCGCTTCAACGGCAGTCACTTTGGTTTCCAGCATCAGGTTGAATTTCTTGCTGATGCGTTTAGTGAAGACTTTCACCACGTCTTTATCGGCCGCCGGGATAACCTGGTCGAACATTTCAACCACGTCAATCTCTGAACCCAGCGCATGGTATACGGTACCCATTTCCAGACCGATGATACCGCCACCCATGACCAGCATGCGTTTCGGTACGGATTTCAGTTCCAGAGCGTCGGTGGAATCCCATACGCGCGGATCTTCATGCGGGATAAACGGCAGCTGAATCGGACGGGAGCCCGCCGCGATGATCGCGTTGTCGAAGTTGATCACGGTTTTACCGTTTTCGCCTTCCACTTCCAGGGTGTTGGCGCCGGTAAATTTACCCAGACCGTTAACCACTTTCACTTTACGGCCTTTGGCCATACCAGCCAGGCCGCCGGTCAGTTGAGTGATAACTTTTTCTTTCCAGGTGCGGATCTTGTCAATGTCGGTTTTCGGTTCGCCGAAAACGATACCGTGATCGGCCAACGCTTTCGCTTCTTCGATAACTTTTGCCACGTGCAGCAGCGCTTTAGACGGGATACAACCCACGTTCAGACAAACACCACCGAGGGTGCTGTAACGTTCTACGATGACGGTTTCCAGACCTAAATCAGCGCAACGGAAGGCTGCAGAGTAACCTGCGGGGCCTGCCCCAAGTACCACGACCTGAGTTTTGATTTCAGTACTCATCATGACCTCTGTAATTTATATCCGGCGGGTCTGACGCTATTATTCTTACGCCCAAGTCCACCGGGACGTTCTATCCGCGTGTATTTTACAAAATTGTTAACAATTTTTAAACAACAAACGGCAAACGATTTTGTCCTTTGTTGCTGATAATCCCCAACAGCCTGAGATTATCAGAAAAAAGCCGGCCGTCAGGCCGGCTTTTTCGATTACATCACCAGGCGGCGAATGTCGCTCAAGGTGTTGTTAATGATGGTAATGAAGCGGGCACCATCAGCACCGTCGATGACGCGGTGGTCGAAGGACAGAGAGATCGGCATCATCAGACGCGGAACGAACTCTTTACCATTCCATACTGGCTCCATCGCGGACTTAGACACGCCCAGGATGGCCACTTCCGGCGCGTTAACAATCGGCGCGAAGTGGGTGGTACCCAGGCCGCCGATGCTGGAGATGGTGAAGCAACCGCCCTGCATTTCGCCAGCCGTCAGCTTGCCATCGCGCGCTTTCTTCGAGATGGTGGTCAGTTCACGAGACAGCTCGGTGATGCTCTTCTTATTCACGTCTTTGAAGACCGGAACCACCAGACCGTTCGGGGTATCAACCGCCACACCGATGTTGATGTATTTCTTCAGCGTCAGGCGCTGGCCATCTTCGGAGAGCGAGCTGTTGAAGCGCGGCATCTGCTCAAGCGCAGCGGCAACGGCTTTCATGATGAAGACCACTGGGGTGAATTTCACGTCCAGTTTACGCTTCTCAGCTTCGGCGTTCTGCTGCTTACGGAACGCTTCCAGATCGGTGATATCGGTTTTGTCGAAGTGGGTAACGTGCGGGATCATCACCCAGTTACGGCTCAGGTTAGCACCAGAGATTTTCTGGATACGACCCAGTTCCACTTCTTCGATTTCACCAAACTTGCTGAAGTCAACCTTCGGCCATGGCAGCATGCCCGGGATACCGCCGCCAGCGGCAGCCGCCGGTGCGGATTCAGCGCGTTTAACCGCGTCTTTCACATAAGCCTGAACGTCTTCGCGCAGGATACGACCTTTACGGCCGGTGCCTTTCACTTTCGCCAGGTTAACGCCGAACTCGCGCGCCAGGCGGCGAATCAGCGGAGTCGCGTGAACGTAAGCATCGTTTTCAGCGAATTCGGTTTTGCCTTCTGCTTTCGCAGCCGGTGCAGCGGCAGGCTTAGCAGCCTGAGCCGGTGCAGCAGCCGGTGTCGGAGCAGCAGCTTGAGCCGGAGCGGCGGCAGGCGCAGCGCCTTCCACTTCGAAGACCATGATCAGGGAACCGGTTTTGACTTTATCGCCGGTGCTGATTTTGATCTCTTTGACGGTGCCTGCGAACGGCGCCGGCACTTCCATAGACGCTTTATCGCCTTCGACGGTGATCAGGGACTGCTCGGCAGCCACTTTATCGCCGACTTTAACCATCACTTCAGTGACTTCAACTTCATCACCGCCGATGTCCGGGACGTTAACGTCTTTCGCGCCAGCGGCGGCAGCCGGTGCCGCGGCAGCCGGAGCGGCAGCTTGTGCCGGAGCAGCGGCAGGCGCAGCGCCCGCCACTTCGAAGATCATGATCAGGGAACCGGTGGACACTTTATCGCCGGTGTTGATTTTGATCTCTTTCACGGTACCCGCGAACGGCGCCGGCACTTCCATAGAGGCTTTATCGCCTTCTACGGTGATCAGGGATTGCTCAGCGGCGATGGTGTCGCCCACTTTAACCATGATCTCGGTGACTTCAACTTCATCGCCGCCGATATCCGGGACGTGAACTTCTTTCGCTGCCGCGGCAGCTGCTGGCGCAGCCGCAGCCGGAGCGGCTTCTTTCTTCTCTTCCTGCGCAGGTGCAGCGGCTGCTGCACCCTCGGCGGAATCGAAAATCATAATCAGTTTGCCAGTCTCGGTTTTGTCGCCGACGGAGACTTTAATCTCTTTCACGACGCCAGCCTGCGGAGACGGGACTTCCATAGAGGCTTTATCGCCTTCTACGGTGATCAGCGACTGTTCAGCTTCTACTTTGTCGCCAACTTTGACCAGGATCTCGGTGATTTCAACTTCATCAGCCCCGATGTCCGGTACTTTGATTTCGATAGCCATTATTCTTTTACCTCTTACGCCAGACGCGGGTTAACTTTTTCTGCATCGATGTCGAATTTAGCGATAGCGTCAGCCACCACTTTCTTATCGATTTCACCACGTTTAGCCAGTTCGCCCAGCGCCGCAACGACCACATAGGAAGCATCGACTTCGAAGTGGTGACGCAGGTTTTCACGGCTGTCGGAACGACCGAAGCCATCGGTACCCAGTACACGGTAATCATCGGCCGGTACATAAGTACGAACCTGCTCGGCGAACAGTTTCATATAGTCAGTGGATGCCACGGCCGGAGCGTCGTTCATCACCTGAGCGATGTACGGCACGCGCGGGGTTTCCAGCGGGTGCAGCATGTTCCAGCGTTCGCAATCCTGGCCATCACGCGCCAGTTCGGTGAAGGAGGTGACGCTATAGACGTCAGAGCCCACGCCGTAGTCTTTCGCCAGGATCTGCGCTGCTTCACGAACGTGACGCAGGATAGAACCGGAGCCCAGCAGCTGAACTTTACCTTTGCTACCTTCGATGGTTTCGAGTTTGTAGATACCTTTACGGATACCTTCCTCGGCGCCTTCCGGCATGGCCGGCATATGGTAGTTTTCGTTCAGCGTCGTGATGTAGTAGTAAACGTTCTCTTGCGCTTCGCCGTACATACGTACCAGACCGTCATGCATGATGACCGCCACTTCGTACGCGTAAGACGGGTCGTAGGAGATGCAGTTCGGGATAGTCAGCGACTGAATATGGCTGTGGCCATCTTCGTGCTGCAGACCTTCGCCGTTCAGCGTTGTACGACCGGAAGTACCACCGATCAGGAAGCCGCGAGCCTGCTGGTCGCCTGCCTGCCAGCACAGGTCGCCGATACGCTGGAACCCGAACATCGAGTAGTAGATGTAGAACGGGATCATCGGCAGGTTGTTGGTGCTGTAAGAGGTCGCCGCAGCCAGCCAGGATGCGCCTGCGCCCAGCTCGTTGATCCCTTCCTGCAGAATCTGGCCTTTCTCGTCTTCTTTATAGTAGGCAACCTGCTCACGGTCCTGCGGGGTGTACTGCTGGCCGTTCGGGCTGTAAATGCCGATCTGACGGAACAGACCTTCCATACCGAAAGTACGCGCTTCGTCGGCGATGATCGGCACGAGGCGGTCTTTGATGGATTTGTTCTTCAGCATCACGTTCAGGGCACGAACGAACGCGATAGTGGTAGAGATCTCTTTATTCTGCTCTTCCAGCAGCGGAGCGAAATCTTCCAGCGTCGGCAGCTCCAGCTTCTCAGAGAAGTTCGGCTGACGGCTCGGCAGATAGCCGTGCAGTTTCTGACGCTGGGCGTGCAGATAGGTGTGCTCTTCGGAACCTTCCGGGAAGGTGACGTACGGCAGTTTTTCGAGATCGGCATCGGCAACCGGCACGTTGAAACGATCGCGGACGTAACGAACGCCGTCCATGTTCATTTTCTTAACCTGGTGGGCGATGTTTTTACCTTCAGCGGTGTCACCCATGCCGTAACCTTTAATGGTATGGGCGAGGATTACGGTCGCTTTGCCTTTGGTTTCCTGCGCTTTTTTCAGTGCAGCGTAAACTTTCTTCGGATCGTGGCCGCCGCGGTTCAGGGCCCAAATCTGCTCGTCAGTCCAGTCGGCAACCAGCGCCGCGGTCTCCGGATATTTACCGAAGAAGTGCTCGCGGACGTAAGCGCCGTCTTTGGATTTGAAGGTCTGGTAATCGCCGTCAACGGTTTCTTCCATCAGCTGAATCAGCTTACCGCTGGTGTCTTTACGCAGCAGCTCATCCCAACGACCGCCCCAGATAACCTTGATAACGTTCCAGCCAGCACCACCGAAGATGCCTTCCAGTTCGTTAATGATTTTGCCGTTACCCGTCACCGGGCCGTCAAGGCGCTGCAGGTTACAGTTGATAACGAAGACCAGGTTGTCCAGCTTCTCACGGGTGGCGATGGTGATCGCACCTTTAGATTCCGGCTCGTCCATCTCACCGTCGCCCAGGAAAGCATAAACGGTTTGTTTGGAGGTGTCTTTCAGACCACGGTGTTCCAGATATTTCAGGAACTTAGCCTGATAAATCGCCCCGATTGGGCCCAGGCCCATCGAAACGGTCGGGAACTGCCAGAATTCCGGCATCAGTTTCGGGTGCGGATAAGAGGACAGACCTTTACCGTGAACTTCCTGACGGAAATTGTTCATCTGCTCTTCAGTCAGACGACCTTCCAGGAAAGCACGCGCATATACGCCCGGAGAGATGTGACCCTGGAAGTAAACCAGGTCGCCGCCATCCTGCTCGTTGCGTGCACGGAAGAAGTGGTTGAAGCACACTTCGTAGAAGGTTGCAGAAGACTGGAAGGACGCCATGTGGCCGCCCAGTTCGAGATCTTTTTTCGATGCGCGCAGAACGGTCATGATGGCGTTCCAGCGGATCGCAGAACGGATACGACGTTCCAGATCCAGATTACCCGGGTATTCCGGTTCATCTTCAACGGCAATAGTGTTTACGTAACCGCCGGTCGATGCGCCAGCAGCCACTTTCACCCCGCCTTTGCGGGCTTCAGAAAGGAGTTGGTCAATAAGATACTGAGCACGCTCAACACCTTCTTCACGGATGACCGATTCGATCGCCTGTAGCCAGTCGCGAGTTTCGATCGGATCCACGTCATTTGGTAAACGTTCTGACATGGGGGGTATTCCTTATCTATCTAATCGTTGATTAATCTGGAACCTGTCCCATTGAACTCTTTGCTCTTCACGTTTGAACAACCAAAAATTCAATAAGACAGGTTCTGCGTTTAGTTGCCGCGCTCTAAAAATGGCGCTTAAGAACCGGAGTTCTCGTCCTTTCGTTGCTGTAAACGACGCAGTGAGCGTTCTCTACGACTCTGCTCACGGCTACGGTCCAGCAAAATTTCCTCAATGAACGCCAGGTGACGGTGCGACGCCTCACGCGCCTGCTCCGGCTCCCCGGCCATTATCGCCTCGAAAATGCGAGTACGATGGTTGCTGACCAACGGGAGCATCTCCCGGCGGGCATACAGCAATTCAAAGTTCTGACGAACGTTTTGTGCCAGCATCGGCTCCATACACCTTAGCAGATGGAGCAAAACCACATTGTGTGCCGCCTCGGTGACGGCGATTTGATACTGGACGACGGCGCCGGACTCAGCGTCCAGATCGCCCGACTGCTGAGCGCGTTCAATAGCCTGATGCAGCTCGCGGATACGATCGCGATCTTCATCATTGCTGCGCAGCGCCGCGTAATAAGCCGCGATGCCTTCCAGCGCGTGACGGGTCTCTAGCAGATCGAATTGGGATTCAGGGTGATCGGACAGCAGCTCGACCAGCGGATCGCTGAAGCTCTGCCACAGGCGGCTCTGAACAAACGTTCCACCTCCCTGACGACGAAGCAACAAGCCCTTGGCTTCGAGGCGTTGAATCGCCTCACGCAGCGAGGGGCGGGAAACGTCGAACTGTTTGGCCAGTTCGCGTTCAGGCGGAAGTTTTTCACCGGGGCGCAAGGTCCCCTCAAGGATCAGAAACTCCAGCTGCTGCTCTATCACATCGGATAATTTTGGTTGGCGGATTTTGCTGTAGGCCATATTCCCTGTCTCTGCCATTAGCCCGGAGTCAATTGGTCTTACCAATTTAAAGTTCGTAGCGCTAAAGTAACAAAGTATTTACCTTCTGTCCATACAGGTTTTGATTGAAATCAGTAAACCACGGACATTTTAACAACCTTACAGAAATAACATTTCAGAAATGTAACCTTGCACAAATGTTACGTTTACTCACAAAGGGGTAGCGTTAACTTTATGGAAACGAAAAATTACGCTATCTGAACCGATTCAACTGCGCCATAAATGAATATAAAATCATTTTAATAGAATAAATAACCACTACAGGGTAGTGCGGCGGAATAATACAGAATATGTCTATTGATGTCTTTTTAGACACATCGTCATCATCCCTTCATAAAGCAGGTGCATTCGGTCGCGCTTAACACTATTCTCCCTCAGACGAAAGGCCTTTTTCTGAATTACCGCACCGCCTTCCGTAAACAAAACAATACAGAAACGGAAGTCGCTAAATACACAAACACAACAATATGTGCGCGACATCACTCAGATAAAACGCGGGCCATTTCGCCCAAATTTTCGCTGGCTATGCTTTCTGGCAGGGACAGCAGTGAAGCAGCAATCTGACGGATGACGTACACAAAAAATAACCACACACGAGGTTTCATATGGAAGGTCAACAGCACGGCGATCGGCTGAAGCGCGGTCTGAAAAACCGCCACATTCAGCTTATCGCGCTGGGCGGGGCTATCGGCACCGGCCTGTTTCTGGGGAGCGCGTCCGTCATTCAGTCCGCCGGCCCGGGTATCATTCTTGGTTACGCTATCGCCGGTTTTATCGCCTTTCTGATCATGCGTCAGTTGGGTGAAATGGTGGTGGAAGAGCCGGTAGCTGGTTCATTTAGCCACTTCGCGTATAAATACTGGGGCGGCTTTGCCGGCTTCGCTTCCGGCTGGAACTACTGGGTACTGTATGTCCTGGTGGCCATGGCGGAACTGACCGCCGTCGGCAAATACATCCAGTTCTGGTGGCCGGAAATCCCGACCTGGGCCTCGGCGGCCGTCTTCTTCGTCGCTATCAACGCCATTAACCTGACCAACGTAAAAGTGTTCGGTGAAATGGAGTTCTGGTTCGCGATTATCAAAGTGGTCGCCGTAGTGGCGATGATCCTGTTCGGCGGCTGGCTGCTGTTCAGCGGCAACGGCGGCCCGCAGGCGACGGTTCGTAACCTGTGGGATCAGGGTGGCTTCCTGCCGCACGGCTTTACCGGACTGGTGATGATGATGGCGATCATCATGTTCTCCTTCGGCGGTCTGGAGCTGGTGGGGATCACCGCGGCGGAGGCTGATAATCCGGAGCAAAGCATTCCGAAAGCCACCAACCAGGTTATCTACCGTATTCTGATCTTCTATGTTGGTTCGCTGGCGGTACTGCTCTCCCTGCTGCCGTGGACCCGCGTCACCGCAGATACCAGTCCGTTCGTCCTGATCTTCCATGAGCTTGGCGATACGCTGGTGGCAAACGCCCTCAACGTCGTGGTGCTGACGGCGGCGCTGTCGGTTTATAACAGCTGCGTCTACTGCAACAGCCGTATGCTATTCGGCCTTGCGCAGCAGGGTAACGCGCCGAAAGCGCTGCTCAGCGTCGACAAACGCGGCGTACCGGTAAATACCATCCTCGTCTCTGCCCTGGTGACCGCGCTTTGCGTGCTGATCAACTATCTGGCGCCAGAATCCGCTTTCGGCCTGCTGATGGCGCTGGTGGTCTCGGCCCTGGTCATCAACTGGGCGATGATCAGCCTGGCGCACATTAAATTCCGTCGCGCCAAACAGCAGCAGGGCGTCACCACTCGCTTCCCTGCCCTCTTCTACCCGCTGGGTAACTGGGTGTGTCTGCTGTTTATGGCGGCAGTGCTGGTGATAATGCTGATGACCCCGGGGATGGCGATTTCCGTCTGGCTGATCCCGGTATGGGTTGCGGTGCTGGGCGTGGGCTATCTGTTTAAACAGAAAGCCGCCGCCGCCATAAAAGCACAATAATACATCTCATAAATACTTCTCTTTGCTCTGCGCTCCTCCCTGAATAACGGGCGCAGAGCATTGTTACCTGCTTCACACTTTCCCCTCCATAGCTGATATATCCATATCGTTAACGAGTTCCTGCAACGTATTTCCCTCGATAGCGGCCAATAATTCTCTCCATACTGCAACGGAGAGACCGCACATGGCAGACAATAGACTATCAATAAAGGAAAAGATTGGTTACGGGATGGGTGATGCCGGATGCAATATCATCTTTGGCGCCATCATGCTGTTTGTGAACTATTTTTATACCGATATCTTCGGTCTGGCGCCGGCGCTGGTCGGCGTACTGCTGCTGTCGGTGCGTGTCATCGATGCGGTGACCGACCCGATTATGGGCGCCCTTGCCGACCGTACCCGCAGTAAATATGGCCGCTTTCGTCCATGGTTACTGTGGATTGCCTTCCCCTACGCCCTGTTCAGCGTGCTGATGTTCACTACCCCTGAGTGGACCTATAACAGCAAAGTTATTTATGCGTTTATCACCTACTTTCTGCTGTCGGTAACCTATACCGCGATTAACATCCCCTACTGCTCGCTGGGAACGGTGATGACCGCTGATCCGAAAGAGCGCGTTGCCTGCCAGTCCTATCGTTTTGTGATGGTGGGTATCGCCACGCTGCTGCTGTCATTGACGCTGCTGCCAATGGCCGACTGGTTCGGCGGCGCCGATAAAGCGAAGGGCTACCAGATGGCGATGACCGTGCTGGCCTTTATCGGCATGTGTATGTTCCTGTTCTGCTTCGCTACCGTGCGTGAACGCATACACCCGGCGGTGCAGACGAATGATGAACTGAAAAAAGATCTCAAAGACGTGTGGAAAAATGACCAGTGGGTGCGCATCCTGTTGCTCACGCTGTGCAACGTCTGTCCAGGCTTTATCCGCATGGCCGCCACCATGTATTACGTCACCTGGGTGATGGGACAAAGCACCCATTTTGCTACCCTGTTTATCAGCCTCGGCGTGGTCGGGATGATGATTGGCAGCATGCTGGCGAAAGTCCTCACCGACCGCTGGTGCAAACTGCAGGTCTTCTTCTGGACCAACATCGCGCTGGCGATTTTCTCCTGCGCCTTCTACTTCTTTAATCCACACGCCACCACGCTGATTATGGTGCTCTACTTCCTGCTCAACATCCTGCATCAGATCCCCTCCCCGCTGCACTGGTCACTGATGTCCGACGTTGATGACTACGGAGAGTGGAAAACCGGCAAGCGCATCACCGGCATTAGCTTCTCCGGCAATTTGTTCTTCCTCAAGGTTGGCCTGGCGGTCGCCGGGGCAATGGTCGGTTTCCTGCTGTCATGGTACGGCTACGACGCCGGTGCCAAAGCACAAAGCGCCTCCGCGCTGAACGGCATCGTGCTGCTGTTCTCGGTCATCCCCGGCGTCGGCTATCTGATCACCGCCGGCGTGGTGCGCCTGCTCAAGGTTGACCGCACCCTGATGCGCCAGATTCAGAGCGATTTAGAGAAGCGCCGCAGCAACTACAGCGAGCTGAACGAATACCAGGAACTGAAAACCAGTGAACACGTAAGGAAAGCCTGATGAACAACTGGCCAAACCCCTTTATTGAACAGCGTGCAGACCCCTTTATTCTGCGCCATCTTAGCCACTACTACTTTATTGCCTCGGTGCCGGAATACGACCGGCTGGAGATCCGGCGCGCGACAACCCTTGAAGGATTGCGCGATGCTGAACCAGTGGTGGTCTGGCGCGCGCCGCAAAGCGGGCCGATGAGCCAGCTGATTTGGGCGCCGGAGCTGCATGAAATAGACGGTAAGTGGTATATCTATTTTGCCGCTACCCATACCCACGATCTGGATGCGCTGGGGATGTTCCAGCATCGCATGTTCGTTCTCGAGTGCGCCGACAGCGATCCGCTGACCGGTCGCTGGCAGGAAAAAGGCCAGGTGGTCACGCCTTTCGATACCTTCGCCCTCGATGCCACTACTTTTATCCATCAGGGCAAACGCTGGTATCTGTGGGCGCAAAAATCCCCGCATATTGAAGGCAACTCAAACCTGTATCTTGCTGAAATGGCCAACCCGTGGACGCTAAAAGGCGAGCCGGTCATGCTGAGCAAGCCGGAGTTCGACTGGGAGTGCCGGGGATTTAAGGTCAACGAAGGTCCTGCGGTGCTGGTGCATGGCGATAAGCTGTTCATCAGCTATTCCGCCAGCGCCACCGATGAAAACTACTGCATGGGGTTACTCTGGATCGATCTGCAGGCCGATCCGCTGCAACCGACGAACTGGCATAAAGCCCCGCAGCCGGTCTTTCGTACCAGCTATGAAAACCACCAGTATGGCCCAGGCCATAATAGTTTTACCCAAACGCTGGAAGGAGAAGATGTGCTGGTGTATCACGCGCGGAATTACACCGAGATAGAAGGCGATCCGCTGTATGACCCCAATCGCCATACGCGGTTAAAACTCGTCAGCTGGAGGGAGGACGGGATGCCCGACTTCGGCATCCCGCCGGCGGATACGCTGTAGCGGTTCGCTATGACACCCGCTGGCGCGGGTTCTGCAGGCCGGGTCAGGCGCAGCCGCCACCCGGCAACAAGAGTCCCGCTGGTGCGTGCATCGTGGCAGGCAGAGTGCGGGCTCAGGCCGTTAAACCAGGGTACCGTAAATCGTCAGCAGCGCCATGATCACCACCACCACCAGCGAGGTTTTCTTGGCCATCGATACCGCGGCTTTTGGCGTCGCCACTTTATCCACATGCGGTTCACGGGCCAGGGAATACTGCGCCAGGCGGGTCAATACCTGATACTGCGACGAATGGCGGTCACCTAGCGAGGCAAACCACGCCGGAAGGGCTTTCTCACCATGTCCCACCAGGGCATAGACCACCCCCACCAGACGCACCGGCAGCCAGTCCACGATATGCAAGATACCATCGATTCCGGACTGCAAACGGTGATGCGGCGTCTGGTAGCGCGCCAGCCACGTCTGCCAGGCCCGCAGTACGCTGTAAGCGATAAGCGTCAGAGGGCCCCACGCCCCACCCACGACAAACCAGAAAAGCGGCGCCAAATAGTAGCGATAGTTAATCCACAGCAGCGCATTTTGCAGTTCGCTAAGGTATTCACGCTCATCACAGCCCGGCGGTACGCCGTGGATCAGCGTCAGCTCGCTGGCCATGGCATCGCAGGCTCGACTGTCATTGCGCGACGCCGCTTTCAGATAGGCATGATAATGCAGCCGAACCTTGCCTGCCCCGATGCACAGCAGGCCCAGCAAGATCCAGAACACCAGCAATGGTATGTTAAATAGCTGCCCTTGCAGCAGGCGCTGAATGAGATACACCACCACGACAGCCACCACCGTCATCAGCAGCGTGCCCAGCAGCGAAAAGTGTTTTATCCGGCGGAACACCACCTCCAGCCGATGATCAAGCTGCCAGTGTTCGCCCAGCTTAAACAGCCGTTCGGCGATAAGCACCAGCAGCGTCGTAAACAGCGTCATGAGGTCTCCTTATCTGACGGCGCACTGAGTAGCGCCCGGAATTTTATCCAGTCAAAGGCCGGTCCTGGATCGGTTTTCCGCACGGGCGCGATATCGCTGTGGCCCGCGATGTTTTCGGCAATAGCAGGATAAATCGTGATAAGCAGTTCCGTCACCGCCGCCAGCTGCTGGTACTGCGCATCGGTATACGCCAGGGTATCCGTGCCTTCCAGCTCAATGCCGATGGAAAAGTCATTGCAGCGTTCGCGCCCCTGATAGCAGGAGACCCCCGCATGCCACGCACGCTTATCGAAAGGCACATACTGCACGATTTCGCCATCACGGCGAATCAGACAATGTGCCGAAACGCGCAGATGAGCAATCTCGGCAAAGAAAGGATGCGCATGCGGATCCAGGGTGCCAGTGAACA
This sequence comes from Klebsiella sp. D-Nf1, assembly GCF_002810515.1. NCBI lineage: Bacteria > Pseudomonadati > Pseudomonadota > Gammaproteobacteria > Enterobacterales > Enterobacteriaceae > Klebsiella > Klebsiella sp. D-Nf1. The sequence continues at coordinate 102,103 of NZ_PIOK01000007.1, read as the reverse complement.
GCGCATCAATCCACGGACCACCAAATTCACCCGGTGGCAGGCTAATGTTATGCACCACCAGTAAGGAAGGGGCTTCTTCATCCGGACGGCAGTCATGGTGCGGCGAGGGAACCCGACGCGCGCCGACCAGCCATCCCTCGTTCAACTGCATGCGGGATCTCCTTTCGCGAACTCATGCTTCCGGGCCACACGCCGGCCCAAAGGATGAAGTGTGTATGGTACTGAAACGTCGTTCAGGTTAGCATGTTTCCCACTTCTGAATCTTATCTATCTGGAGCTTTATCATGTCGCCTCGTCGTTACAACCCCGACCGCCGCCGTGACGTGCTGCTGGAACGTATTAATCTCGATATTACCGATGCTGTCGCACACTCCCTGCGGGAAGATTTGGGCGGCGAAGTCGACGCCAACAACGATATTAGCGCGCAATTATTGCCGCAGGATGCACACTCCCATGCGGTGGTCATTACCCGCGAAGATGGCGTCTTCTGTGGCAAACGTTGGGTGGAAGAGGTCTTCATTCAGCTCGCCGGTGACGACGTGAACATCACCTGGCACGTGGCCGACGGCGATGCGGTCAAAGCCGATCAGCCGCTGTTTGAACTCGAAGGTCCGTCGCGTATTCTGCTCACCGGCGAACGAACGGCGCTGAACTTTGTGCAAACCCTCTCCGGCGTCGCCAGCGTCGTCCGTCGCTACGTCGACCTGCTGGCCGGGACCAAAACCCAACTCCTGGATACGCGTAAAACGCTGCCAGGGCTGCGTACTGCGCTAAAATACGCGGTACTCTGCGGCGGCGGCGCCAACCATCGACTGGGCCTGTTCGACGCTTTCCTGATTAAAGAAAACCATATCATCGCCTCCGGCTCGATCCGTCAGGCGGTGGAAAAGGCGTTCTGGCTACATCCTGATGTGCCGGTGGAAGTGGAAGTGGAAACCCTGGATGAGCTGGAGCAGGCGTTAAAAGCCGGGGCCGATATCATTATGCTCGATAACTTCACCACCGATCTGATGCGCGAGGCGGTGAAAATCACCGCAGGCCAGGCGGCGCTGGAGGTCTCCGGTAACGTCACCTTTGACACCATCCGCGAATTTGCCGACACCGGCGTCGACTATATCTCTGTCGGTGCCCTGACCAAACATGTGCAGGCGCTCGACCTGTCGATGCGTTTTCGCTAAGCAATTGGCCTTCACGCCTCCGGGCGTGAGGGCCTGAATTTGCGAGCCGACTCGCAGCCGTTCATGCCCACCATGTAATCAAAGTAAAAACCCTGGAATCTGGTTTCCCGGATCGTTTTCGCCTTCTCGCCTGACATCCCGAATCCCGTCACAGTGCTCCTGTCACAACAAGGAGCAACTTATGGATAAACAACGTGGTTTCACCCTGATTGAACTGATGGTGGTCATTGGGATCATCGCTATTCTCAGCGCCATTGGCATCCCGGCCTACCAGAACTACCTGCGTAAAGCCGCCCTCACCGACCTGCTGCAGACCTTTGTCCCCTATCGGACGGCCATCGAACTTTGCGCGCTGGATCATGGCGGCCTGACGGTATGTGACGGCGGCAGCAACGGCATTCCCTCGCCGACAACCACGCGCTACCTCTCCGCCATGAGCGTAGCCAAAGGGGTCGTCACCCTCACCGGCCAGGAAAGCCTGAACGGACTAGGCGTCACTCTGACGCCGACCTGGGATAACGCCGAGGGCGTCACTGGCTGGCAGCGCGTCTGCACCATCACCAGCAACAGCGCCCTTCAGCAGGCCTGCGAAGACGTCTTCCGGGTGAAGTAAGGGAAAACACATGAAAACAGAACAACTGATCCCTCTCTGCCGCCGCTATCACGCCATGCTGCTGCATAGCGACGAGCAGACAATAGCCATTGCGGTGGTCGATACCCCACCGGCGGAGCTGATGGAGGCGCTGCGCTTCGCGACGCAAAAGCGAATCGATATTGAATGCTGGAGCCAGGAACAGATGGACAAGCGCCTGCAGGCCCAGGAAAAGCAGGCGCAACTGGCGCAAAACGCGGGGCCAGAGAATATCGCCGAACGGGTCAACCAGATCCTCGAACAGGCTCTGCGTCAGCGGGCGTCCGATATTCATATCGAACCCACGGAAACGCACTTGCGCATCCGCCTGCGGGTCGATGGCGTCCTTCACGCCCTGCCGTTGCTGGCCCCCGAGCTGGCCGCACCGGTTATCGCGCGACTCAAGGTGATGGCCAGTCTGGATATCGCCGAGCATCGTTTACCACAGGATGGTCAGTTCGCGCTGAACCTCGGCGGTCGACCACTCTCCTTTCGCATCGCCACTCTGCCCTGCCGCTATGGCGAAAAAATTGTTCTGCGTCTTCTGCATCAGGTTGACCAGGCCCTGGATCTGGAGGGCCTCGGGCTCTCCTCTTCCCAGCTGGCGGCCTTTCGCCAGGCGCTGAATCAGCCGCAGGGTCTACTGCTGGTCACCGGCCCTACCGGAAGCGGTAAAACGGTGACCCTCTACAGCGCCCTGCAGGCCAGAAACCAGGAGCAAGTGAACATCTGTAGTGTGGAGGATCCGCTGGAGATCCCCATTGCCGGGATGAATCAGACGCAAATTAATCCGCGTTCCGGACTCACCTTTCACAGCGTACTTCGTGCCCTGTTACGCCAGGATCCGGATATTGTCATGGTAGGCGAGGTCCGCGATGCCGAGACCGCTGAAATCGCGCTCAAAGCCGCTCAGACCGGCCACCTGGTGCTTTCCACCTTGCACACCAACTCCACCAGCGAAACCCTTACTCGCCTGCAGCAAATGGGCATTGCCCGCTGGATGATATCTTCAGCGCTCTCGCTGGTTATCGCCCAGCGCCTGGTCCGCAAGCTGTGCCCCCACTGTCGGCGCAATGTCGGTAGCGCCGCCGACCTGCCGCACAGCCTGTGGCCGCGCCCGCTGCCGCGCTGGCAGGCGGCTGGCTGCGAACACTGTTATCACGGTTATCACGGCAGGCTGGCGCTGTTTGAGGTCATGCCTGTCACCCCCGGGTTACGCCAGGGAATAGTCCAGGGGCTGAATGCCATTGAGATTGAATCTCTGGCGCGAGCCGCGGGGATGATGACGCTTTTTGAAAGCGGTTGTCAGGCTATCGAACAGGGGCTGACCAGCCTTGAAGAGGTGGTGCGGGTGCTGGGGATCCCCCATGGCGACTAAACGTCTCTGGCGCTGGCGCGGTATCGATGCGCACGGCGCCCCGAGCCAGGGGATGCTATGGCAAACCAGTCGTCTGGAGGTGCTGCATCACCTGCAGCAGCAGCATGTCATGCCGCTGGCCGTGCGCCGCTGTGCAGTGAAGTTGAGCCTCTGGCACCCTCGCTACAGTAGCGAAACGATCCGTCAGCTCGCCACCTTGCTGCAGGCTGGCCTGCCGCTGGCGGACGGTTTATCGCTACTGGCGCAGCAGCAACCACACCCGCAATGGCAAGCCCTGCTTGAGGCCCTGGGCCGCGAGCTGGCTCAGGGTGTAGCTTTCTCTACCGCGCTGGCGCAGTGGCCGCAAGCCTTTCCGCCACTTTATCTGGCGATGATTAGCACCGGCGAACTGACGGGCAAGCTCGATATCTGCTGCCTGCAGTTGGCCAACCAACAGCAGGAGCAGCAGCGGCTCGCCGGCAAGGTCAAAAAAGCGCTGCGTTACCCGCTGATTGTGCTCGCCCTGGCGCTGCTGGTGGTGCTGGGGATGCTCTATTTTGTCCTGCCCGAGTTCACCGCCATCTACCAGACGTTCAGTACGCCGCTGCCGCTGTTGACGCGGATGGTCGTTGCGGCAGGCGACATGCTCAGTCGCGGCTGGCCGCTACTGCTGGCCCTTTTCCTGAGCCCGCTGCTGCTCAACCAGCTGGTCCGGCGGCGTAGCGACTGGTTGCTGCGTCGCCAGCGGCTGCTGAACGCGCTCCCTCTCATCGGCCCCCTGCTCGGCGGCCAACAGCTGAGCCTGATCTTCACCGTCCTGGCGTTAACCCAAAGCGCCGGTATTAGCTTTCTGCAGGGGCTGCAAAGTGTGGAAGCAACCCTGTCGTGTCCGCTCTGGCGCCAGCGCCTGGCGCAAGCCCGTGCGCTGATAGCCCAGGGGGAACCGATTTGGCAGGCGTTAAGCCGGTGCGGCGGTTTTACTCCGCTGTGCCTGCAGCTCATCCGTACGGGTGAAAGCGCGGGGGCCCTGGATCAGATGCTGGAAAATCTGGCGCGCCATCATCGAGAGCAAACGCATCAGCGAGCCGACAGTCTGGCTGCGCATCTCGAACCCCTCATGCTGGTGATAACCGGCTCACTGGTCGGCATCCTGGTGGTGGCGATGTATTTGCCTGTTTTTCATCTGGGCGATGCCATTGGTGGGGCGGGAGGGTGAGAAACGCTGGCGCAGCACAGGCGCCAGCGAAGCCGATTACAGGCTATTGAATATCCGGTTCTCTTGTTCCTGAACGCGGATAAAGGTCGTCCGTTTGGTCAGCTCTTTCAGACGCGAAGCGCCAACATAGGTGCAGGCTGAACGCAGGCCGCCAAGGATATCGCGAGCAGTATTGTCCACCGGGCCACGCAGCGGCAGCTTAACGGTTTTCCCTTCCGCCGCGCGGTATTTCGCGACACCGCCCACATGGCGCGTCATCGCCGACTCGGAGCTCATGCCATAGAACAGCATGAATTTTTCCCCGTTCTCTTCAACGATAGTTCCGCCGCTCTCCTCATGGCCCGCCAGCATGCCGCCGAGCATCACGAAATCGGCGCCGCCGCCGAAAGCTTTCGCCACATCGCCCGGCATGGTGCATCCGCCGTCGCTAATGATCTGGCCGCCCAGGCCATGTGCCGCATCAGCGCACTCGATCACGGCGGAGAGCTGCGGATAGCCGACGCCAGTTTTGACGCGGGTAGTGCAGACGGAACCCGGGCCAATCCCGACTTTCACAATATCGGCGCCGGAGAGGATCAGCTCTTCGCACATTTCACCGGTGACCACGTTCCCGGCGATAATGGTTTTCTGCGGCCAGGCTTCACGGGCTTTCGCCACAAACTGCACAAAGTGCTCAGAGTAGCCGTTAGCCACGTCGATGCACACAAAGTTCAGTTGCGGATTCTGAGAGAGGATCTGTTGGGTCTTTTCGAAATCGGCATCGGAAGTGCCGGTGGAAACCATCACATGCTTGAGGACGTCTGCGGATGCGCCCTGTACAAACGCCTGCCATTCCTCAACGGTGTAGTGCTTGTGTACCGCGGTCAGAATACCAAAAGTGGCCAGCGCTTTCGCCATACTGAAGGTGCCGACGGTATCCATGTTGGCCGCAATAATTGGCACACCGGACCAGGTCTGGCCTGAATGTTTAAAAGTGAATTCACGTTCTAGCTCAACATCAGAACGGCTTTTGAGAGTAGAGCGTTTCGGGCGGATAAGAACGTCTTTGAAACCAAGCTTCAGATCTTCTTCAATACGCATGTGCGAATTCCTGGGGTTAATTGCATTATTGTGAGAGCACAACTCCAGTGACGTTATCATACGCACGAATCAGGCCTGCGCAAGACTGCGATTTTCACTTTTTTTACGCTACAATCGTATAAATTTACCTGGTGAATGGAGAAAAAAGCACTTATGCCTTTCCCCGCCAGCGTATTATTTTTAACCATTTGATTTGCTTGATTAAAAGAAACAGAATAGCGGGCGGCGATCCCGGTTGACACGTGACTATCACGATATGATCACTATCACCTCTCCGACGTGCGGCCAGTCATCGCTGTCTGAATGCAAAAAATACGAGCAATCCGTTTCAGGGTCAGAAGATATGGGGTACACAGTCGCGTTAACAGGTGGGATCGGCAGCGGTAAAAGCACTGTCGCCGACGCCTTCGCGCAGCTCGGGGTTAACGTTGTTGATGCCGATGTTATCGCCCGCCAGGTGGTCGAACCTGGCACCCCGGCGCTCCAGGCCATCGCCAGCCACTTTGGGTCGCAGATGATTGCCCCCGACGGCACGCTGAACCGCCGCCTGCTGCGGGAAAAAATTTTTGCTCACGTGGAGGATAAAGCCTGGCTTAACGCGCTGTTACATCCGCTGATCCAGCAGGAAACGCGCCGCCAGATGCAGGCTGCTACCTCCCCTTATCTCCTCTGGGTCGTACCTTTGCTGGTCGAAAACCGCCTGTCCGGCCAGGCCGATCGCGTACTGGTCGTCGATGTGCCAAAAGAAACGCAGATCGAACGCACCATGCTGCGTGACAAGGTCAGCCGCGAACATGCTGAACATATTCTTGCCGCTCAGGCCACGCGCGAGCAGCGCCTGGCCGTCGCGGACGATGTTATTGAAAACACTGGCACGCCGGATGCAGTGGCATCGGATGTTGCCCGCCTGCACGAAAAGTATTTAACGCTGGCATCGCAGGCCGCCTCACAGGAAAACTCGTAATGCATACCCCCGTTCTGTTTGAACATCCTCTTAATGAGAAAATGCGTACCTGGCTGCGCATCGAATTTCTGATCCAGCAGATGGCTTTCCATCCGATGATTGCCACTCATGCCGATGCGCTCCATTTTTTCCGTAACGCCGGCGATCTGCTGGATGTGCTGGAGCGTGGCGAGGTGCGTACCGACCTGGTTAAAGAACTGGAGCGCCAGCAGCGCAAGCTCCAGTCCTGGGCAGAAGTGCCGGGCGTCGATCAGGAGCGTATTAACGAGCTGCGCCAGCAACTGAAACAGTCCTCCAGCACCCTGATGGCCGCGCCGCGTATTGGTCAGTTTCTGCGGGAAGATCGCCTGATTGCGCTGGTGCGTCAGCGCCTGAGTATTCCAGGCGGCTGCTGCAGCTTCGATTTACCGACCCTGCATATCTGGCTCCATATGCCACAGGCGCATCGAGACGAGCAGGTGGCCAGCTGGCTTACCAGCCTCGATCCGCTGGTACAGTCCCTGAACCTGATCCTCGACCTGATCCGTAACTCTGCGCCGTTTCGTAAACAGACCAGCCTCAATGGTTTTTACCAGGATAATGGCGATGATGCTGACCTGCTACGCCTGCGTCTCGATCTGGCTCACCAGCTGTATCCGCAGATCTCCGGCCATAAGAGCCGTTTCGCCATCCGCTTCATGCCGCTGGATAGTGAGTATGGGATCGTGCCGGAGCGCTTTGATTTTGAACTGGCCTGCTGCTAAGGAGATAACATGTCTGAAGAGACCATCGTCAACTGCCCGACCTGCGGCAAAAACGTGGTGTGGGGCGAGCAGAGTCCCTTTCGTCCATTCTGCAGCAAGCGCTGTCAGCTGATCGACCTGGGAGAATGGGCCGCAGAAGAGAAGCGTATCCCCAGCGCGGGCGATCTCTCCGACAGCGATGAATGGAGTGAACAGCAGCCCTGATTTACCGACATGCTAACCCGATATATATATCGGGTTAGCATCGTAGCCTGATGCTCAGCCCTGGGCGATGAGTTTGCTGATAACCGGTTCATTCGCCGGGGGGAACGCCTCTGGATCCAGTGTTTGTCCCGCCATCCACCGCCCCGGCTGCCCCTCTTTCCCCCATGGCTCACCTTGCCAACTTTCCACGAGGAAAAACCACAGCGTAATATGGCGGTCGGGGAACTGATATTCCAGCTTATCAAATAGCGTTGCAGACCTTACCGTAATCCCAACCTCTTCCTGCAGCTCGCGAATCAGTGCCTGCTCCGGCGTCTCATCAGATTCAATCTTCCCCCCCGGGAACTCCAGCTTATTCGCCATATGGGCATCGGCGGCGCGCTGGGTAATAAAGATTTCGCCTTGCGGATTGCGAATTATCCCGACGGCGATTTGCAGTTTTTTCATTGAATCAGCTCCATAAAAAAGGCGCAGAATTCTGCGCCTTTGTTTTTTTATCAGGCCTTAGCTCAGACGGCCGTGGCACTGTTTGTATTTTTTGCCGGAACCGCACGGACAGGGATCGTTACGCCCCACTTTACGCTCGCCGGTTTGTGCCGCCAGATCTTCGGCAGCGGCCTCATCATCGCTCTGATGACTGAGCTGCTGCATCTGCGCCAGGCGCTCGGCCTCTTCACGACGCTGCTGCTCCATCGCTTCAACTTCTTCCGGCATCCGCACCTGAACTTTGCTCAGGGTGCTGATCACTTCATACTTCAGTGACTCCAGCATCGCAGCAAACATAGAGAACGATTCGCGCTTGTACTCCTGCTTCGGATCTTTCTGCGCATAGCCGCGCAGATGGATACCCTGACGCAGATAATCCATCGCTGCCAGATGCTCTTTCCACAGGGAGTCCAGAGTCTGCAGCATCACACCTTTCTCGAAGTGGCGCATCATCTCGGCGCCGACCACTTCTTCTTTACGCTGGTAGGTTTCTACCGCGCTCTGCAGAATACGTTCACGCAGGGTCTCTTCATGCAACTCCGGCTCTTTATCCAGCCACTCTTTGATCGGCAGATCGAGGTCGAAGTCGTTTTTCAGACGCTCCTGCAGGCCTTCAATATCCCACATCTCTTCCAGCGACTGCGGCGGAATATGCGCATCGATAGTCGCTTTAAAGACGTCTTCGCGGATGCTGTTGATGGTTTCGCTGACATCAGACACGTCCAGCAGTTCGTTACGCTGAGTGTAGATCGCGCGGCGCTGGTCGTTGGCCACATCATCATATTCCAGCAGCTGCTTACGAATATCAAAGTTACGGCTTTCCACTTTACGCTGGGCGTTGGCGATAGCCTTAGTCACCCACGGGTGCTCGATGGCTTCACCCGGTTTCATCCCCAGTTTGCGCATCATGCCGGACACACGATCGGAGGCGAAGATACGCATCAGGGCATCTTCCATCGACAGGTAGAAGCGGGAAGAACCGGCATCACCCTGACGACCCGCACGGCCACGCAGCTGGTTATCGATACGGCGTGATTCATGACGCTCAGTACCGATGATGTGCAGACCGCCTGCGGCCAGAACCGCATCATGGCGCACCTGCCAGTCCGCTTTGATTTTTTCAATCTGTTCCGGCGTCGGATTTTCCAGCGCGGCGACTTCCGCCTGCCAGCTACCGCCGAGCATAATATCGGTACCACGACCCGCCATGTTGGTAGCAATGGTCACCGCGGCAGGGTAACCCGCCTGAGCAACGATGTCCGCTTCGCTGGCGTGGAACTTGGCGTTCAGGACGTTGTGCTTAATGCCGGCTTTGGTCAGCTCGCGCGAAACCACTTCTGATTTTTCGATCGAGATAGTACCGACCAGCACCGGCTGACCGGCAGCGGTACGATCTTTAATATCTTCGATTATCGCCTGAATTTTTTCCGCTTCGGTCATATAGACCAGATCCGCCATGTCCTTACGGATCATCGGACGGTTGGTCGGCACGACAACGGTATCCAGCTTATAGATAGAGCTGAATTCGAAGGCTTCGGTATCCGCTGTACCGGTCATCCCCGCCAGTTTCTCGTACAGGCGGAAGTAGTTCTGGAAGGTGATGGATGCCAGAGTCTGGTTCTCATTCTGGATCTCCACCCCTTCTTTGGCTTCTACCGCCTGGTGGAGGCCATCGGACCAGCGACGCCCTTGCATCGTACGGCCAGTGTGCTCATCGACGATGATAACTTCGCCATCTTTAACGATGTAGTCAACGTCGCGGGTGAACAACGCATGGGCACGCAGCGCGGCGGTCACGTGGTGCATCAGCATGATGTTGGTCGGGGAGTACAGCGACTCACCTTCTTCCATAATGCCTTCCTGCACCAGCAGCTCTTCGATCAGCACCAGACCGCGTTCGGTCAGGTTAACCTGGCGGGCTTTCTCATCAACGGAGAAGTGGCCTTCACCGGTGAAGGTATCCGAATCCTCTTTTTCCTGACGGATCAGGTGCGGGATGATTTTGTTTACCTTGCGGTACATTTCAGAGCTGTCTTCCGCCGGGCCGGAGATGATCAGCGGGGTACGCGCTTCGTCGATCAGGATGGAGTCCACCTCATCCACCAGCGCATAGTGCAGTTTACGTTGAACGCGCTCTTCCGGGCTGAAGGCCATGTTGTCGCGCAGGTAGTCGAAGCCGTATTCGTTGTTGGTGCCGTAGGTAATATCGGCAGCGTAGGCTTCACGCTTCGCCGGCGCTGGCAGACCGGACATATTGATGCCCACGCTCATGCCAAGGAATTCGAACAGCGGACGGTTGTTTTCGGCGTCACGCTGCGCCAGGTAGTCGTTGACGGTGACCACGTGAACGCCTTTACCGGTCAACGCGTTGAGATACGCTGGCAGGGTCGCAGTCAGGGTTTTACCTTCACCGGTACGCATCTCGGCGATGCAGCGATCGTTAAGCACCATACCGCCCAGCAGCTGGACGTCGAAGTGGCGCATGCCGAACACGCGCTTACTGGCTTCACGAACGACGGCAAAGGCTTCCGGGATCAGGTTTTCCAGCACTTCGCCTTTTTCCAGGCGCGCGCGGAATTCAGCAGTTTTCGCTTTCAGCTCGTCATCAGAGAGTTTTTCCATCGCCGGTTCCATACCGTTGATGATATTGACAACTTTGCGCATACGACGCAGCGTACGGTCGTTACGGCTGCCGAAAACCTTGGTTAACATTTTAATAAGCATAATAAAATCTCAAACGCCCCGCAGTGCGGAGTCACAAAAAATAGGATGGTCCGTGGTTATTTTCAGCTGAGACGTTGAGGCCCTGCGCGGATCCCCGCCACCTGGCTAATCCAGGCACTCACGCGGAACGCAGAATATGAGGAAGGGATGTAAGCCACCTGGCGGATCACCACCGGCGGCGTACTGTCCTGGGTCAGCAGCGCGCTGAGCGTATCGAGCAGCGCCAGATGCTGGGCCTGCAGCGGGGACGACTCTTCCGCCACCGGCAACGCCTGCGGCGCCATCGCGAAGGAGAGATGACGAATGACGGTGCGAATGGCGTGCTGATGCCAGTAGTCGACGGTGAAGTTCGGCCGACGATTGCTCTCCAGCAGCGCCAACTGGGAGAAATTAACTTTGCTCGGATTGTGGTTGCTGGCCGTCGCCTTCGCCGGCGTCGCGGTTTCATGGCTGTTGCTAAGCGCGGGCAGGCCAAAGCTGGCCGCGACCATCCCCAACAGGAGATGCGGCCAAAAATACCGTCTGCCAAACTGTCGCCAGCGCGTCAGCAATCCACTCACTTTTATTACCTTTCGTTGGTATACCCGTTATCGTTCAGGCTGCCTCTTAATTAGCGTTTTTTGCAGGACAACCTGACATCCACGGGGTAAAGCAACCCGGAGAAATAATTTTGCGCTCAAATACTAACATTATTACCGCGCTGAGGCAGCATGAATGAAGGCGATTGCCCGGGGAAAACGCTTAATAAAACAGCGAACGCACGCTAATTATTGCCCGGCAATCACTGCGAAAAATAACTGGAAGGGGTTATAAAAGAAAAACGACTGGTTCCCTGGTCGGAGAGAGTACCAGGTTACCAGTCGAATTTACTGAATGGTCAGGCTTACGCCAGAACCATCGACGGTGCGCGGAACGCCATAGGCAGTTTTGCGTCGTCTTCGAAGGTCACATACTCCCAGGCTTCCTGTTTTGCCAGGACCGCCTGCAGCAGTTTGTTATTCAACGCGTGACCCGATTTGTACGCCGTGAATGCGCCGATAATGTTGTGACCACACATAAACAGGTCACCGATCGCATCCAGCATTTTGTGGCGAACAAATTCGTCTTCAAAGCGCAGACCGTCTTCGTTCAGTACGCGATAATCGTCAACAACGATGGCACAATCGAAGCTGCCGCCCAGACACAGGCCGCGGGACTGCAGATATTCGATATCGCGCATGAAACCGAAGGTACGCGCACGGCTAATCTGACGCATGAACGCATCGGCCGAGAAGTTCAGCGTATAGCGCTGGGTGCTGGCATCAATCGCCGGATGGTTAAAATCGATGGTGAAATCCAGCGAAAAACCATTGTACGGTTTGAATTCAGCCCATTTGTCGCCATCTTCGACGCGAACAGTCTCTTTGATACGGACAAATTTCTTGGCGCAGTTCAGTTCATCGATGCCGGCGTCCAGCAACAGATAAACGAACGGAGCCGCACTACCGTCCATAATCGGGATTTCCGGTGCATCGACTTCAACAATAATGTTGTCGATACCCAGGCCAGCCAATGCGGCGTTCAGGTGTTCAACCGTAGAAATCCGCACGTCATGCTCATTAACCAGGCAAGTACAGAGCATGGTATCACGCACAGATTTGGCATCAGCCGGAAAATCTACCGGTGGATTCAAGTCGGTGCGACGATAGATGACCCCGGTATTTGCCGGCGCAGGGCGTAACGTCAGTGTGACTTTCTTGCCGGTATGCAAACCGACACCAGTCGCCTGAACGATACGTTTAAGAGTCCTTTGTTTGATCATCGTATAATCTCGCCAATTTACCTATCCAACCGAAGTGTACACCACTATCGGGAGGCCAGTTTAGCACAAAGAGCGCAGATGCCCAACTTCCAGTCGATTCTTAATCGGCTTGCTTACGCAGGAAGGCTGGGATATCCAGATAATCCGGCTCTTTCGCGGTTTGCGGCGTATTGTCGTTCACCACTTTTGCTGCCGGCTTCTGCTCTTGCGTCAGCGGCGACATACCGTGCTGCTGGTAGCGATCCATCACTGGCTGCTGAACCTGTTTGTTGGTCACCAGGGTAATTTCCGGACGCTTGTCCATGCCGATACCGGTCGCCACCACGGTCACACGCAGCTCGTCGTTCATATCCGGGTCCAGAGAGGTACCGATAACCACGGTCGCGTTATCCGACGCAAAGGCACGGATGGTGTTACCCACGGTTTCGAACTCATCCAGACGCAGGTCGAAGCCCGCAGTGATGTTAACCAGTACGCCGCGCGCGCCGGACAGATCGATATCTTCCAGCAGCGGAGAAGAGATAGCCATTTCAGCCGCTTCTTCCGCACGGTCTTCACCACTCGCCACGCCGGAGCCCATCATCGCGTAGCCCATTTCTGACATCACGGTACGGACGTCCGCGAAGTCGACGTTCATCAGGCCCGGACGCGTAATCAGTTCGGCGATACCCTGCACCGCGCCTTTCAGTACATCGTTTGCCGCGCCGAACGCGTCGAGCAGAGAAATACCACGGCCGAGTACTTTCAGCAGCTTGTCGTTCGGGATGGTGATCAGTGAGTCAACGTGCTTGGACAGCTCGGTGATCCCCTGCTCAGCAAACGCCATGCGCTTCTTGCCTTCAAAATTAAACGGCTTCGTGACCACCGCAACGGTGAGGATACCCAGATCCTTCGCCACTTCCGCAACCACTGGCGCCGCACCGGTACCGGTACCGCCGCCCATGCCTGCCGCGATAAACACCATGTCTGCGCCATCAAGGGCCGCACGCAGCGCTTCGCGGTCTTCGTCCGCCGCATTACGGCCGACTTCCGGGTTCGCGCCAGCGCCCAGACCTTTGGTAATACCGCTACCGATCTGGATAGTCTGGCCAACAGCCGTTTTACGCAGCGCCTGCGCATCGGTGTTCACCGCGAAGAATTCAACACCCTCAATGCGCTCGCGCACCATGTGTTCAACGGCGTTACCGCCGCCGCCACCGACGCCGATGACTTTAATCACCGCGTCGTTGGTCAGTTCCATAGGTTCAAACATAGTTTCTCTCCGTCTTGTGCCTGTCGCCTGAGAACGCTAATTGTCTGCGTTCTCTTAAAAAATTAAAACTCTTTTCGCAGCCAGCTGTTGAGTCGTTTAATCCACGAACCCACTGACGCCGTCACGCGTTTTTCGACTTCCGCTTCACCACTCAAATGTGACTCTTTGCCGTAGTGCAGCAGCCCAACCGCCGTCGAATAATACGGCTCCTGGGCGTAATCCGTTAAACCGGTGATGTTCAGCGGCGCGCCAATACGCACCTGGGTATGGAACACCCGCTGCGCGCAGGCCGCCAGGCCTTCAATTTGCGCCGCGCCGCCGGTTAACACAATCCCTGCCGCCAGATGATGTTTGACACCCTGCTGGCGGAGCTGTTCCTGCAGCTGCAGGATCTCTTCGTTGACCAGATTAAGCAGCTCGGTATAGCGCGGTTCAATCACCTCTGCCAGCGTCTGACGCTGCAGGCTGCGCGGCGGACGTCCGCCTACGCTCGGGACTTCGACGTTTTCGTCTTTACCGACAATGGAACCTAATGCGCAACCGTGACGAACCTTAATCGCTTCGGCATCGCTCGGCGGCGTACCAAAGGCATAGGCGATATCGCTGGTCACCACGTTCCCGGCATACGGGATCACTTTGGTATGACGCAGCGCGCCGCCGGTATAGACGGCGATATCCATTGTACCACCGCCGATGTCCACGACGCAGACGCCCAGCTCACGTTCGTCTTCTGTTAATACCGAATAACTGGCCGCTAACCCGGCGAAAATAAGTTGGTCAACTTTCAGACCGCAACGTTCCACCGCTTTAACAATGTTTTTCGCCATATCGTTATGGCAGGTAATCAGATGCACCTTCGCCTGCATACGCACGCCGGACAGCCCTACCGGGTTTTTAATCCCTTCCTGGTAGTCGATGGCATATTCCTGCGGAATGACGTGCAGGACGCGATGTTCATCGCGGACGCGAACCGACTTCGCGGTGTGGACCACGTTCTCAACGTCATCCAGCGTCACTTCTTCTTCCGAAATCGGTACCATCCCGATTTCATTCTGACAGCTTATATGTTTACCCGAAAGTGCCAAATAAACTGATGAAATCTGGCAATCCGCCATCAGTTCGGCCTGGTCGATGGCGCGCTGTACGCATTTCACCACCGACTCGAGGTCGTTCACACCGCCTTTATCCATACCACGTGATGGGCAACTGCCCACGCCGATGATATTAATCATGCCGTCGGGCAGAACTTCCCCTACTAAAGCGGCCACCTTAGCGGTGCCAATCTCCAGTCCAACTACCAGTTTTCTGTCCGTCGCCTTGATCATTGTTGTTCTGCCTGTGCCTGATTCTGTTGTTGATTAGTTTCCTCTGCGGGAGCAGGTACCCAGCCCACTGCCGCACCCGAGTCATAACGCAAATCAACGTAGCTAATCCGTTTGCCGTCGGTCTGCGCCTGCTGCTGAAGAACCGGGTAGAGTTCCATAAAGCGCTGAAGCCGTTTCATGGTATCGCCACGGCCAAGGTTGAGCTTAATGTCATTATTAAGCGTCAACTGCCAGGAGCGACGGGCGGTCATCGCCGCCACTTTCAACGTGAATTTATCCTTTGCCAGCACCTGCCCCATGTCACGATACCCTTGCAGCACTTCGTTCTCACTGCCTTCCGGGCCGTATAACATCGGTAAATTCTGTTTACTGGTGCGATCCGCCGGTACGCTGAAGGCATTTCCTTCTGCATCCACCATATGTTGATCATTCCAGCGCGCAATCGGCACATATTCAACCAGATGAATCTTCAATTCATCGGGCCACTGCTTACGGACGCTCGCCTGCTTAATCCACGGCAAGCGTTCAATTTGACTCTGAATGATGTTCACATCCTGAGTCATGAAAGTACCCGGTGAACCCAACGCCAGAATCGCCTGGCGGATGTCATCATTGCGCGTATAGTGACGCTCGCCGGTCACCACCATCTTCGACAGCGGCAAGCGCTGCGCATCTTCCATCCAGCCAAGAACCATCCACCCGCTGACCAGCACGGTAAACAGCACCGCCAACAGGAAAACGATCCCTGCCAGCCGCGTTCCATTACTCCGACGCGAAGAAGAAACGTCCTCTTCATGGTTCCGCGTATTCAGCGCAGCCTGCGACATATCACCCCGCCAGGTCCAGAATTCGTACAACAAGCTGGGAGAAGCTCATTCCTGCCTGACGCGCCGCCATCGGTACAAGGCTATGGCTGGTCATGCCCGGGGAAGTATTTGCTTCCAGCAGATAAAACTGGCCATCGCTGTCCAGCATCACGTCAATACGACCCCAGCCTTTACAACCCAGAACATTCCAGGCTTTAAGCACCAGGCTCTGGATGTCTGACTCACGCGCGGGATCTTCAAATCCAGGGCAGAAATATTGCGTCTCATCAGACAGATACTTCGCCTCATAATCATAGAAGGTTCCCGCGACCTGGATACGTATTGACGGTAAAATTTCTTCACCGACAATGGCGACGGTAAATTCCGGCCCACTAAGCCATTTTTCGACCAAAACTTCATCATCATGCTGAAAAGCCAGCGCCAATGCACTCGGTAAATCGCAGCTTTCACTGACTTTCGACATCCCGACGCTGGAGCCTTCACGGCTCGGCTTGATGATGACCGGCAGGCCCAGCGCCGCAATCTGTTGTTCAACGGCAGCAGAAAGTCCTGCAGTAAACTGTGCGCGGGTCAGCGCGACCCACGGCGCGACCGGTAATCCCGCCCCCTGCCACAGCCATTTGCTGCGCAGTTTATCCATCGACAGCGCGGAGGCCATCACCCCGCTGCCGGTATAAGGCAACTGGATCAGATCCAGCAACCCCTGCAGCGTGCCATCTTCCCCGCCGCGGCCGTGGAGGGCAATAAACGCTTTCTTAAAGCCCAGATTTTTTAACT
Source organism: Klebsiella sp. D-Nf1 (assembly GCF_002810515.1). NCBI lineage: Bacteria > Pseudomonadati > Pseudomonadota > Gammaproteobacteria > Enterobacterales > Enterobacteriaceae > Klebsiella > Klebsiella sp. D-Nf1. The sequence goes on along the minus strand of NZ_PIOK01000007.1, from coordinate 85,538 downwards.
GGGTAATATCGACGTCGCGCGGGTCGACCGGATGGGCATCCACCCCGCCTTCACGCAGCCCGGCCAGCACCGCGGCGCCTGAATTCAGCGACACTTCACGTTCAGCGGAGGTTCCACCGAAAAGCACCGCGATTTTATCAGCCATGGCGCTCTTCCTCCGTTTTTTGCGGAGCCAGTTTGATTTCAGCCAGGTGACGGGCAATTTTTCCGATATTGCCAGCGCCCTGCACCAGCACTAAATCGTTACCGGTCAGTACCGACGCCAGCATCTCCGCGGCCTGGGCCGGGTCAGAGACCAGAATCGGGTCAACTTTACCGCGACCGCGAATGGTACGACACAGTGAGCGGCTATCGGCGCCCGGGATCGGGGCTTCACCTGCCGGATACACATCCAGCATCAGCAGCGCATCGACCTGGGTCAGCACGTTGGCGAAATCGTCATACAGATCGCGGGTACGGGTATAACGGTGCGGCTGGAACAGCATCACCAGATTTTTATCCGGCCAACCAGCGCGCGCGGCTTTGATGGTGGCGTCCACTTCCGTCGGGTGATGTCCGTAGTCATCTATAAGCATCGCGCTGCCCGGCTTGCCGTTGACTTCCGCCAGCGGAAACTCGCCAAGAAAATCAAAGCGGCGTCCAGTTCCCTGGAAACTTTCCAGCGCGCGCAGGATTGCCTGGTCGTCAATCCCCTCTTCCGTCGCCACGGCCACCGCCGCGGCCGCGTTCAGCGCGTTATGGCGTCCCGGGGCATTGAGCGTGACCTGCAGGATCTCTTTATCCTGACGCACCAGGCGGAAATGACCTTGCGCCCCGACCTGACGGTAATCCTCAACGCGAACGTCGGCGTCGTCGCTAAAACCGTAGGTGGTGATCTGCCGGCCGACGCGCGGCAGCAGTTCACGGATCACAGGATCGTCCACGCACATCACCGCGCGTCCGTAGAACGGCAGGTTGTGCAGGAAGTTAATAAAGGTCTGCTTCAGATTCTCGAAGTCGCCATGGTAGGTATCCATATGGTCGGCTTCGATGTTGGTCACAATCGCGACCATCGGCTGCAGATGCAGGAACGACGCATCACTCTCATCCGCTTCCGCAATCAGGTAACGGCTATGGCCGAGACGGGCATGCACGCCCGCCGCTTTCACCAGCCCGCCGTTGACGAAGGTCGGGTCAAGTCCGGCTTCCGCGTAAATACTTGAAACCATCGCGGTGGTGGTGGTTTTGCCGTGGGTTCCGGCAATCGCGATCCCGTGACGGAAGCGCATCAGCTCCGCCAGCATTTCCGCACGGCGGATCACCGGGATGCGCGCTTCGTGTGCGGCAACGATTTCCGGGTTATCCGCAGAAATCGCGCTGGAAACGACGACAACGCTGGCATCGCGCACGTTTTCCGGGCGATGGTTGAAATATATGGTGGCGCCAAGCTGCGACAGCTGTTGGGTTACCGGATTCGGCGCCAGGTCGGAGCCGCTGATCTGGTAACCTTCATTAGCCAACACTTCGGCAATACCGCCCATACCGGCACCGCCGATGCCGACAAAGTGAATGTGCCGGACGCGACGCATCTCGGGCACTATGGAACGCAGTTTTGCCAAATCTTGTGTATTCATTCTTTACGCCATCAACTTCTGTCATTCGGGCGGTGAAAATCACCGCAATTAGCGCGCCAAAGCTACGGCGCTGACCTCTTCTGCTACTCGCTCGGTAGCGTCCGGAATCGAAGCGCCACGCGCTCGTTCCGCCATATCCAACAGCGTTTCCCGATCCCAGCTCGCCAGGGTAGAGGCAACCGCCTCTACCGTGAACTCAGGCTGTTCGAGAATTTTCGCCGCGCCGGCTTTCTCCAGCGGCAGCGCATTCCAGTACTGCTGACGATCTTTGTGCTGGAACGGTACAAACAGCGCCGGTAAACCGGCGGCAGCGATTTCGCTGACCGTTAGCGCGCCGGAACGGCAAACCACGACATCTGCCCAGGCATACGCCGCGGCCATGTCATCAATAAATTCCGTCACTTTATGCTGCGGCTGCCCCGCAGCGGCATAGGCCTGCTGCACGGTTTGCTGGCCGCCTTTACCGCTCTGGTGCCAGATGGTCACCGCATCGCCAAGCTTCGCCGCCACCTGCGGCATGGTCTGGTTCAGGACGCGCGCGCCCTGAGAGCCACCGACCACCAGCACGCGAATCGGTCCATGACGCCCCACCAGACGCTGACCCGGCAGCGGCAGCGCCAGTACGTCGGTGCGCACCGGGTTCCCGACCACGTCCGCATGCGGGAACGCACCGGGAAACGCCTGCATCACTTTCTTCGCAATCTTTGCCAGCCACTTGTTAGTCAGGCCGGCAATACCGTTTTGCTCGTGGAGGACCACCGGGATCCCCAGCGACCACGCCGCCAGACCGCCAGGCCCGGAGACATAGCCGCCCATGCCCAGCACCACATCCGGCTGGAAACGCTTCATGATCGCTCGCGCCTGACGCCAGGCGTTGAAGATACGCACCGGCGCCAACAGTTGCGCTTTTATCCCTTTGCCACGCAGGCCGGAGATACGGATAAAATCAATCTCGATGCCGTTTTTCGGCACTAAATCCGCTTCCATACGATCGGCGGTACCCAGCCAGCGAACCTGCCAGCCCTGGTCCATTAAATGGTGCGCGACCGCCAGCCCCGGGAACACATGCCCGCCGGTACCGCCCGCCATCACCATCAACCGCTTTTCCTGACCGCTCATCGAACACCCCGCGTAAACGCCTGGGCTTTTTCCAGACGCGTTTCATAATCAATTCGCAACAACAACATGATGGCTGTCGACATAATCAGCAGACTGGAACCACCATAACTGATCAGCGGCAGCGTCAGACCTTTGGTCGGCAGCATTCCCGCCGCCGCACCGACGTTAACCAACGCCTGGAAGCTAAACCAGATACCGATGGCACAGGCGAGGAAGCCGGAGAAGCGATGGTCGATCTCCAGCGCTTTACGGCCAATCGACATGGCGCGGAAAGCGACGAAGAATACCATTAAAAGCGCCAGTACCACACCGATATAACCGAGTTCTTCGCCGATAATGGCGAAGATAAAGTCAGTGTGCGCCTCCGGCAAATACTCCAGTTTTTGCACCGAGTTACCGAGGCCCTGCCCCCACATCTCGCCGCGGCCGAAGGCCATCAGCGACTGGGTCAGCTGGTAGCCGCTGCCGAACGGGTCTTCCCACGGGTTCCAGAAGGAGGTCACGCGGCGAATACGGTACGGTTCGGCGAGGATCAACAGGACCACCGCTGAGATACCCATGCCGATAATGGCGATGAACTGCCACAGCTTCGCGCCGGCGAGGAACAGCATCGCCAGCGTGGTGACGAACAGCACCACCACCGTACCGAGGTCAGGCTGCGCCAGCAGCAAGATCGCCAGCACGAAAATCACGCCCATCGGTTTTAAGAACCCGCGCAGGTTGTTACGCACTTCGTCGGCTTTACGCACCAGATAGTTGGCGATATAGCAGAACAGCGACAGCTTGGTGAACTCCGCCGGCTGAATACGCAGCGGGCCAAGGGCGATCCAGCGCGATGCCCCGTTTACCGAGCTACCCACCACCAGTACGATCAGCAGCATCACAATTGAGGCAATCAGCATCGCGGTACTGTGGCGTTGCCAGAAGTCCATCGGCAACCGCAGCGTCACCAGCGCCAGGACAAAAGCCAGCACGATGTACAGGCCATCACGCTTGGCAAAAAGGAAAGGATCGCTCGCCAGGCGCTGTCCCACCGGCATTGATGCCGAGGTCACCATGATAAAGCCGATCGCCGCCAGGCCGAAGGTCAGCCACAGCAGCATCCGGTCATACATCACCAGACTGTCGTTATCTTTCGGGCGCGAGCCCATCACCCAGCCTTTCAGCGCGGCGAACAGCCAGGCGAAGATAAACATCCCCGGCAGTCGCGGCAGTCTCAACCGAGGCAAGCTCAGCTGCGGCATTCTCAGGCGTGGGAGAGAGAAACGCATCAACCTAACTCCTTCGCCAGACGGGCAAAAATATCGCCCCGTTGTTCAAAGTTCTTAAACTGATCCAGGCTGGCGCAGGCCGGCGACAGGAGGACCATATCGCCCGCTTTCACCAGGGGAGCAATCTGACGCATCGCCTGTTCCATGGTCTCAGTTTGTACCGCCACGTCCGGACGCAGCTCAGCGAGCTCGGCGCCGTCGCGACCAAAGCAGTACAGGCGAATACGATCGCCGCCAAGGTAGCGCTTCAGCGGAGTAAAATCAGCGGACTTGCCGTCGCCGCCCAACAGCAGATACAGCGTGCCATCCAGCTGCAGGCCGTTCAGCGCCGCCTCGGTGCTGCCGACGTTGGTCGCCTTTGAATCGTTAATCCAGCGGACGCCGTTGTGATCCAGCACCAACTGGAAGCGATGCGCCAGGCCGGTGAAGGTAGTCAATGCCTTCAGGCTGCTGGCCCGAGGCAGGCCTGCGGCATCGGCCAGCGCCAGCGCCGCTAGCGCATTGCTGTAGTTATGCTGCCCGGTGATGGACATCTCTTTCACGTTGAGCACTTTCTCACCTTTGACCCGCAGCCAGGTTTCGCCCTGCTGGCGGTTAAGGTGGTAGTCACCGACATCGACACCAAAGCTGATGCAGCGATCGTCCGCGCCGCGTACCGGCATCGTGAGCGCATCGTCCGCGTTCACCACGCAGGTTTTTGCATTCTCGTAAATTCGCAGCTTCGCCGCACGATACTGCTGCAGCCCAAGCGGATAGCGGTCCATATGATCCTCAGTTACGTTGAGGATGGTTGCCGCCACAGCCTGCAGGCTGGAAGTGGTTTCCAGCTGGAAGCTGGAGAGCTCCAGCACATACAGCTCACGATCGGTGTCCAGCAGCATCAGCGCCGGCAGGCCGATATTACCACCCACGCCGACGTTAACCCCGGCCGCTTTCGCCATCTCGCCCACCAGGGTAGTGACGGTGCTTTTACCGTTAGAGCCGGTAATGGCGATAATCGGCGCCTGCGCTTCGCGGCAGAACAGTTCGATATCGCCAACGATTTCTACGCCAGCATCGGCCGCCGCGTTCAGGGAAGGATGGGCCAGCGCGATCCCGGGACTGGCGACAATCAGATCCGCTGCCAGCAGCCAGGTATCATTGAGCCCACCAATATGGCTCTCGACCGATTCGGGTAGTTTATCCAGCCCCGGAGGCGCGACGCGGGTGTCCATTACACGCGGCGTCACGCCGCGCGCCATGAAAAAGTCCACGCATGACAGGCCGGTCATACCCAGCCCAATAATGACGACTTTTTTACCCTGATAATCTGCCATGATTAACGTACCTTCAGCGTCGCCAGGCCAATCAGCACCAGCATCAGCGAAATAATCCAGAAGCGCACGATAACGCGCGGCTCCGGCCAGCCCTTCAGTTCATAGTGATGGTGAATCGGCGCCATACGGAAGATGCGCTGACCGCGCAGCTTAAAGGAGCCAACCTGCAGGATCACCGACAGAGTCTCCACGACGAAAACGCCGCCCATAATCACCAGCAGGAATTCCTGACGCAGCAGCACGGCGATAATGCCCAGCGCGCCGCCGAGCGCCAGCGAACCGACGTCGCCCATAAAGACCTGCGCCGGATAGGTGTTAAACCACAGAAAGCCCAGACCTGCGCCGACAATCGCCGTACAGACGATCACCAGCTCGCCAGCATGGCGCAGATATGGAATATGCAAGTAGTTGGCGAAGTTCATGTTGCCGGTGGCCCATGCCACCAGCGCAAAGCCGGCCGCAACGAAGACGGTCGGCATAATCGCCAGGCCGTCGAGGCCGTCGGTCAGGTTGACGGCGTTGCCGGTACCGACGATAACGAAGTAAGCCAGCAGGATATAGAGCAGGCCCAGCTGCGGCATCACATCTTTAAAGAATGGCACCACCAGCTCGGTCGCCGGGGTGTCTTTCCCCGCCAGATAGAGCGCGAACGCCACGCCCAGCGCGATCACCGACATCCAGAAATATTTCCAGCGGGCAATCAGGCCTTTGGTATCTTTGCGCACGACTTTACGGTAATCATCAACAAAGCCGATGATCCCGTAGCCGATTAATACCGTCAGTACGCACCAGACATACGGGTTGGAGGGGTAAGCCCACAGCAGAACGGAGACGGTGATCGCAGTGAGGATCATGATCCCCCCCATGGTCGGCGTGCCGCGTTTGCTGAAGTGGGACTCCGGACCGTCGTTACGTACGACCTGGCCGAAGGAGAGTTTTTGCAGACGGGCGATCATGCGCGGGCCCATCCACAACGAGATGAACAGCGCGGTCAGCAGGCTGACGATGGCGCGAAACGTCAGATAAGAAAAGACGTTAAAGCCGGAATAATATTTGACCAAATGTTCGGCCAGCCATACTAACATGTCCCAGTCTCCTGTAATGCGCGTACTACCTCTTCCATGGCGGCACTACGTGAACCCTTCACTAAAATGGTCATTATCTTGTGCTCCGCCAGCAGCTCGCGCAGGCGAGCCACTACTGCGGCTTTATCATTAAAATGTTCGCCCACGCCGCTGGCGCGGCTGATATCCGCGCTCAAGGTGCCGACGCTGAGAACGCAATCCAGCCCTGCCGCTTTCGCTGCCTCGCCGACTTCGCGATGGCAGGCCGCGCTTTCCGCGCCAAGCTCTGCCATATCGCCGACCACCATCGCCCGGAAGCCAGGCATCTCTGACAGTACCTGCACCGCCGCGGTCATCGAACCAACGTTGGCGTTGTAGGAGTCATCCAGCAGCAGCTGGCTCTCCGTCAGTCGGATCGGGAACAGACGCCCCGGAACGGCCTGCAACTGCGCCAGACCGGCTTTTACCGCCGCCAGATCAGCGCCAACCGCCATCGCCAGCGAGGTCGCCGCCAGCGCGTTAGCGATGTTATGGCGTCCCGGCAGCGGCAGCAGTACGTCAACATTGCCGGTTGGGGTCTGCAGCGTAAATTCGGTACCGTGGCTGGTGATTTGCACGTTGGTCGCCGTGAAGTCGCTGTTGGCCGCATTCGGCGAGAAGCGCCACACTTTGCGATCGCCAATCACCGTCTGCCAGTTCAGCCAGTCGTTATTGTCGGCATTGAGAATAGCGATGCCATTTTCCGGCAGACCGGTATAGATTTCGCCCTTCGCCTTCGCCACGCCTGCCAGCGAGCCGAAGCCTTCAAGGTGCGCCGCAGCGAGGTTGTTGACCAGCGCGGCTTCCGGACGCGTCAGGCTGACGGTCCAGGCGATTTCGCCCTGGTGGTTGGCGCCGAGTTCGATCACCGCGTACTGATGCTCTTTGGTCAGACGCAGCAGGGTCATCGGTACGCCGATATCGTTGTTCAGGTTACCGGCGGTATACAGTGTGTTGCCGCACTGGCTAAGGATCGCCGCGGTCATCTCTTTGACCGAGGTTTTACCGGACGAGCCGGTCAAGGCGACGACCCGGGTCGGAACCTGCTGACGCACCCAGGCGGCTAACTCACCGAAAGCCTGGCGGGTATCTTTCACGATCACCTGCGGGAGATCGCAGGCCAGCGGGCGACTCACCAGCAGTGCGCCAGCGCCAGCGGCTTTCGCCTGCTCGGCAAAATCATGAGCGTCGAAACGCTCGCCTTTCAGCGCCACAAACAGGCAGCCCGCCGTCACTTTACGGGTATCGGAGGTCACCTCGTCGATAGCGATGTCGCTACCCTGCTGTTCGCCATGAGTGATCGCGGCGAGCTGGCTTAACGTAAAGCGAATCATGCTACCGCTCCCAGCAGACGCGCGACGGTGACGCGGTCGGAATAATCCAGACGGCGATTGCCGACGATCTGGTAATCTTCATGGCCTTTACCCGCCACCAGCACCACGTCGTTCGCTTTCGCCTGCATCACAGCGTTAGTGACCGCTTCCGCGCGGCCTTCCATCACCTTCGCATGACCCGCATCGAGCATGCCGGCCAGAATATCGTTGATAATCGCCCGCGGCTCTTCAGTACGCGGGTTGTCATCAGTGACCACCACGATGTCGGCAAATTCTTCAGCGATAGCGCCCATCAGCGGACGCTTGCCTTTATCACGGTCGCCGCCGCAGCCGAAAACGCACCACAGTTTGCCACTGCAGTGCAGACGCGCGGCCTGCAGCGCTTTTTCCAGCGCGTCAGGGGTATGGGCATAATCCACCACCACGGCCGGTTTACCCGGCGCACTGAACACCTCCATACGGCCGCACACCGGCTGTAAACGCGCTGCGGTTTTCAGCAAATCGGCCAGCGGATAGCCCAGCGCCAGCAGCGTGGCCAGCGCCAGCAGCAGGTTGCTGACGTTAAAGGCGCCCATCAGGCGGCTTTCGATTTCGCCTTTGCCCCAGCTGGAGTCAAAGTGGATGGTCGCGCCGCTGTCGTGATAGTTAACCCCGGTGGCCTTCAGCCAGCGGCCGTGGCAGTTCGGATTGATATGATCTTCCATCGACACCGCCACCGCATCCGGCAGCTTCGCCAGCCAGCGACGACCGACTTCATCGTCAGCATTGACGATGGCCTGACCGCAATGGTGGGTCGAGTACAGCAGCCATTTCGCCGCTTCGTAGTGCTCCATGTCGCCATGGTAGTCGAGGTGGTCGCGGCTCAGATTGGTAAACACCGAGGCGGCAAACTGCAGCGCCGCCACGCGGTGTTGCACCAGACCGTGGGAAGAGACTTCCATCGCGCCGAAGGTTGCCCCTTGCTCGACCAGACTGGAGAGCACATGCTGAACGTCTACCGCAGAACCGGTGGTATTTTCGGTCGGCACGACTTTATCCAGCAGGCCGTTGCCAACGGTACCCATCACTGCGCTGGTTTCGCCGAGCAGTTTCGCCCACTGCGCCAGCAGTTGGGTGGTGGTCGTTTTACCGTTAGTACCGGTGACGCCCACCAGACGCAGCTGTTGCGACGGCTGATGATAAAAACGCCCGGCCAGCGCCGATAGACGTTCGTTAAGCTGGCTCAGGTAGATAACCGGTACGCCGTGCATTTCACGGATCTCACCGTCTTCAGCCTCGCCCTGCGCTTCAGCAATAATGGCAGCCACACCTTGCGCTATCGCCTGCGGGATATAACGACGCCCGTCCGCCTGATGACCCTGTACCGCGATAAAGAGATCGCCGGAAGCAGCCACCCGGCTGTCCAGCGTCATCTCTCGCAGAATGCGCTCCGGTGCGTTTGGCACCCACGGAGCGAGTAGGTCGCGCAAATTACGATCTGCCACCTGTTCCCTCGCCTTGATTAATTACAAATTCACTTTTTTCGCCCGTTGCCAGCGCATCCGGCTCGATGTTCATGGTGCGCAATACGCCGCCCATGATGGCACCGAACACCGGCGCGGAAACGGCGCCACCGTAGTATTTACCTGCCTGCGGGTCGTTGATCACCACCACCAGCGCGAAGCGCGGATGGCTGGCGGGCGCAACGCCTGCGGTGTAAGCAATATATTTGTTGATATAGCGGCCATCCGGCCCCACTTTTTTCGCCGTACCGGTTTTAATCGCGATGCGATAGCCTTTGATCGCCGCTTTCACGCCGCCGCCTCCGGGCAGCGCCACGCTTTCCATCATATGAACGACGGTACGAACGAGTGAATCCGGGAAGACACGCTCGCCCGGAACCGGTGGATCAACCTTGGTAATCGACAGCGGGCGATAGATGCCATAGCTGCCAATCGTTGCGTAGACTCGCGCTAACTGTAACGGGGTTACCATTAGCCCATAGCCGAAAGAAAAGGTGGCCCTCTCTATGTCAGACCACCGTTGTTTTTGAGGATATAAGCCACTGCGTTCTCCGACCAACCCCAAATTGGTCGCCTTTCCAAGCCCAAAACGTGAGTAAGTATCTACTAACGCTGAGGACGGCATCGCTAACGCCAGCTTAGAAACACCGACGTTACTCGACTTCTGTAGCACCCCGGTCAGGGTCAATTCGCTGTAGCGTGCCACGTCTTTGATTTCGTGGCCGTTAATTCGATAGGGAATGGTATTCAGCACAGTATTTTCGTTAACAATGCCGCGCTGAAGCGCCGTCATCACCACCATCGGTTTCACCGTTGAACCCGGTTCGAACACGTCGGTAATGGCGCGGTTACGCATGGTATCTTTGGAAGTTCCCGCGAAATTATTCGGGTTGTACGACGGGCTGTTGGCCATCGCCAACACTTCGCCGGTGTTAACGTCTACCAGAACGGCAGTACCTGACTCCGCTTTGTTAAAGGCCACGGCGTTGTTCAGCTCGCGATAAACCAGCGCCTGCAGGCGTTCGTCGATACTCAGCGCCAGGTTGTGTGCCGCCTGGCTGTCGGTAGAAGAGATGTCTTCAATCACGCGGCCATAGCGGTCTTTACGCACGATACGTTCGCCCGGCTGACCAGTGAGCCATTTATCAAAGCTTTTTTCGACCCCTTCAATCCCCTGGCTGTCGACGTTAGTGAAGCCAATGAGGTGAGCGGTTACTTCTCCGGAAGGATAGTAACGACGGGACTCTTCGCGCAGATGAATGCCTGGCAGCTTCAGCTTTTTTATGTAGTCGGCCATGTCAGGGTTAACCTGACGCGCCAGATAGATAAAACGCATCCGCGGATTGGTGTTGATGCGCGTTGCCAGCTGATCCAGCGGCATATTGAGGGCATCCGCCAGCGCCTTCCAGCGCGTATCCAGGGTGACCCCGCCGGCATCATGGAGTTCCTTCGGATCGGCCCAGATAGCCTTCACCGGCACGCTGACCGCCAGCGGCCGCCCGGAGCGGTCGGTAATCATCCCGCGCGCGGTAGACACTTCCTGTACGCGCAACGAGCGCATATCGCCCTGACGCACCAGCATATCGGGGCTGACCACCTGTAGCCAGGCGACACGCCCCAGCAGGAAAGTCAACGCCAGCAGAATACAGCCGCACAGCAACGCAAAACGCCAACTGATAAAGTTGGCCTGTTCTTCCTGACGCTTTGCTTTTGGCGTTTTTGGCGCTGCTTTCATCCGTCGCAATAATCCTTATTTCTGTACAACGATATTTTCTTGTGATGGATCGACGTGCTGCATCTGCAACTTCTCGGTCGCGATCCGCTCAACCCGACTGTGATCGCCGAGTGCGTTCTCTTCGAGGATCAGGTTGCGCCACTCAATATCCAGGGCGTCACGTTCCAGAACCAGTTGTTCACGCTGCGCGGTCAGCAGGCGCGTATGGTGCGCGGTGGTGACCACGGTAATCGCCGTAATAATGATGCAAATGAACAGGCAGAGTGGCAGTTTCCCAAACCGCAGAAGGTCGTCCCCGATCACGCCAGGCAAAGCATGGCGCTCGTTGCTTCCAATCGACCCTTTAACCTTGCTTAAGGCCTCTGTCACTCTGCCGATCATGCGTTCGTCCTCTCTGCGATACGCAGCACTGAACTACGGGCACGTGGATTCTCTGCCACCTCTTCTTCGCCCGGCATCAACTTGCCTAGTGCTCGTAACTCACGGCCGCCCAGTTTTTTGAGCTGCGCTTCGGTCATCGGTATTCCCGCCGGAACCTGCGGACCGCGGCTTTGTTCACGCATAAAGCGTTTCACAATGCGATCTTCCAGCGAATGAAAACTAATGATCGACAGCCGTCCACCCGGGGCCAGCACGCTGAGCGAGCTTTTTAGCGCCTGCTCTATCTCCTCCAGTTCACTGTTTACCCAAATGCGCACCGCCTGGAAGGTACGGGTCGCGGGATGTTTGTGCTTATCTTTTACCGGCATCGCGGCGGCGATGACCTCCGCCAGCTCTTTGGTGCGGGTCATCGGTTCAATACGATTACGTTCCACGATCGCGCGGGCGATACGTTTGCCAAACCGCTCTTCGCCAAAGGTTTTAATCACCCAGGCGATGTCCGCTTCTTCTGCGGTTTGTAGCCATTCGGCCGCAGACTGACCGCGCGTCGGATCCATGCGCATGTCCAGCGGACCGTCGCGCATAAAGGAAAAGCCGCGTTCCGCATCATCCAACTGCGGAGAGGAGACGCCAAGATCGAGCAGAATGCCGTCGATCTTACCGGTAAGATTGCGCTCGTCGACGTAGTCAGCGAGCTGTGAAAAAGGACCATGTACGATGGAAAAGCGAGGATCATCGATGGTTTTTGCGACGGCAATCGCCTGTGGATCGCGATCGATTGCCAACAAACGTCCTTCCGCTCCCAGCTGGGAGAGGATCAGGCGCGAGTGACCACCGCGGCCAAAGGTACCATCAATATAGATACCGTCTGGACGAATATTGAGGCCATTGACGGCTTCATCCAGAAGTACCGTAGTGTGTTTAAAATTTTCCATCATTTTTATAAGGACAAATCCTGCAGGCGCTCCGACAGTTCACCGGTCGCGGACTGCTCAGCGTCGATATCTTCCTTGACCCGTTGATACCAGGTCGTTTCATCCCACAGTTCAAACTTATTAAACTGCCCGACCAGCATCACTTCTTTTGTCAGCCCGGCATGCTGCCGTAACACCGGCGCGATGAGCAATCGTCCGGCATTATCCATCTGACATTCGCTGGCATGACCCAGAAGCAAACGCTGTACGCGCCGCTCAACGGGATTCATGCTCGATAAACGCGACAATTTCTGCTCGATGATTTCCCATTCAGGCAATGGATAAAGCAGCAGGCACGGGTGATGAATGTCAATGGTGCACACCAATTGACCGGCAGCGTCCTCGATCAGCCCATCGCGATAACGCGTTGGCACGGCCAGGCGGCCTTTGCTGTCGAGATTGACCAACGTTGCTCCACGGAACATGCCAGCCTCACCCCTTTTCGCCACTTTATCCCACAAATTCCCACTAGAAGGAGTTTACGGAGCGGAGGAAAAGCTTGTCAAGCAAGCACGGATGCCAACAGAGCTCAAAAACCCATTATTTACAGCCGACATTAGCCCTGATGAAAAATTCATCAACAGGCGAGGCAAATTAACGTTATGAATACGTGTAAGAAAATAACCAACAAACTCGTAACAGTTATAAACAACAAAATATCTTCGGCGGGAAAATATAAAGTGTCAGTTTGCGACGCGAGCGGCATTTTAGGCCATTATGCCGGCCGTTAACAGTACCTGTTGCTGTCTGAAGGGCGGACCAGGCGCGGGATAGGGCAGGAGAGAAAGGTCGGGGCGAACAAAATGGGTGTTAATTCAGCAATTAACCCGGTGAATGTAACAAAATAATACAATTAAAGCCCGCTTAATCATTTTTTGTGTCCCGTTTTGAGTAACAAAAATGACTGCCAGCGAATAAAACAAAATAACGCGTAAAGAAGTTTAGGGATTTGTCTGAAATATATTCAGTTTTGCATTTTTAACGTCAGTTGCCTGATTAATCGCCAAAGGCCTGCTTTCCGGCAGGCCCGCCAGGAATAATCCTGGACTCTGGCGATATAGCGCCCTTAACGGCGATTCAGGCTACCGCGACGATAAAGATTACGGCGAATACGGCTCAGGCCCGGCTTTGGCTTGCGCGGTTCATCGAGGCTGGCAAGGACGATCTCCAGCACCCGCTCAGCGACATCGCGATGGCGCTGAGCCACCGCCAGCACCGGGCACTGCAGAAAATCGAGCAGCTCATTATCGCCGAAGGTGGCGATCGCCAGCTCAGAAGGCAGTTTGCCCTCGCGGCGCAGCGTCACATCCATAACACCCTGCAGCAACGGGAAAGAGGTGGTAAACAGCGCCTGGGGCATCGGATGGGTTTCAAGCCATTTCTCAAATAGCTGAGCCGCCGCTTCGCGCTCATAGCTGTTGGCATAGAGATAATGCACCTCACGCGGATCGTCCTGCCAGGCTTTGCGGAAGCCCTGCTCGCGCAGGAAGCTCACCGACAGTTCCGGCAGCGCGCCGAGATAAAGTACCGTTTCGCCAGGGAAGGTCCGCAGCTCGGCAGCGAGCATTTCAGCGTCATCCTGATCAGCGCCGACCACACTAGTGAAATGCTCGCGGTCAAGGGCGCGGTCAAGCGCGACAATAGGAAAAGGATCGTTAGCCCAGCGTTGATAGAAAGGGTGCTCTGGTGGCAGCGAGGTGGAGACGATAATAGCGTCAACCTGGCGCTGCAGCAGATGCTCAATGCAGCGCATCTCGTTATCGGGTTGATCCTCAGAGCAGGCAATCAGCAGCTGATAGCCGCGCTGACGCGCCTGACGTTCCAGATAATTTGCAATGCGGGTATAGCTGGTATTTTCGAGATCCGGGATCACCAGACCGATAGATCGTGTGCGTCCTGCACGCAGGCCAGCAGCGACCGCATTCGGATGATAGTTGTGCTCTCGCACCACAGCCATCACCTTCTCGACCGTTTTGTCACTTACGCGGTACTGCTTCGCTTTGCCATTAATCACATAGCTCGCGGTGGTTCTTGAAACACCGGCCAGCCGGGCGATTTCATCCAGTTTCACAATTGCCCCTTGGGTAAGAAGTGCCAAACATAACCATTATTCAGGTATGGAACCCTTTTTATAACATCTAAGCGCAGAATAGTTAGCGCAGCAACCGCTTTCGCTTACAGTTCCTACTGATTTCGCAAAAAAAAAGCCCGACAGTCGCTGCCGGGCTATTTTTGCATCAGTTCCCGATCCTCAGCGCATGATTTTATCACCGCGAGACAGGCCGACCACACCGGAGCGAGCGACTTCCACGATCCGAGCGACATCGCGCAGCGAGGCCAGGAAAGCATCAAGTTTATCGCTGGTCCCGGCGAGCTGAACGGTATAGATAGAAGGCGTCACATCGATAATCTGCCCACGAAAGATTTCGGTGTTGCGCTTCACTTCTTCACGGCCATAGCCGCTGGCCTGTACCTTCACCAGCATGATTTCGCGTTCGACATGGGCCCCCTGCCCCAGCTCGCTGACCCGCAGCACATCCACCAGCTTGTGCAGCTGCTTTTCAATCTGCTCGATCGCTTTTTCATCACCCACGGTCTGGATGGTCATTCTGGAGAGCGTAGGGTCGTCCGTCGGTGCCACAGTCAGGCTTTCTATATTATAGCCGCGCTGGGAAAAGAGTCCGATAACGCGGGACAATGCGCCCGATTCGTTTTCCAGTAATACCGATAATATCCGGCGCATAATCAGGTCCTCTCCGTTTTGCTCAACCACATCTCATCCATGCCGCCGCCGCGGATCTGCATGGGGTACACATGCTCACTGCCGTCGACGGTGACATCGACAAACACCAGCCGGCGCTGACGCACCTGCTCCAGCGCTTCAGCAAGCTTTGACTCCAGCTCCTGCGGCTCGCTGATGCGGATCCCGACGTGACCATAGGCTTCCGCCAGACGCACAAAGTCCGGCAGCGACTCCATATAGGACTGCGAATGGCGTCCGGAATAGAGCATATCCTGCCACTGCTTCACCATCCCGAGATAGCGGTTGTTAAGGTTGAGCACCAGTACCGGCAACTCATACTGCAGCGCAGTAGAGAGCTCCTGAATGTTCATTTGGATACTGCCGTCACCGGTCACGCAGACCACCATTTCGTCCGGCAGAGCCATTTTGACCCCCAACGCAGCCGGTAAGCCAAAGCCCATGGTGCCGAGACCACCGGAGTTAATCCAGCGCCGCGGCTTGTCGAAGGGGTAATAAAGGGCGGCGAACATCTGGTGCTGGCCCACATCGGAAGTGACGTAGGCATCGCCCTGGGTCAGCCGCCAGATAGTTTCAATCACCGCCTGCGGTTTGATTTTATCGCTCTGATCGTCGTAGCGCAGACAATGGCGGGCACGCCACTGCTCAATCTGTTGCCACCAGTCGCGAATGTCGTCCAGCGGCTGCTGCGTCTCTTCCTGGTCCAGTAGCTCCAGCATCTGCTCCAGCACCAGCCGGGCATCACCGACGATCGGCACATCTGCCGGCACGGTTTTCGAGATCGAGGTCGGATCGATATCAATATGCAGCACCGTCGCGTTCGGACAGTACTTGGCCAGATTGTTGGTGGTCCGATCGTCAAAGCGGACGCCGACGGCGAAAATGACGTCCGAATGGTGCATGGTCATGTTGGCTTCATAGGTGCCGTGCATACCCAGCATCCCCAGCGCCTGCGAGTGCGTCGCCGGGAAAGCGCCAAGCCCCATCAGGGAGGAAGCAACCGGCAGCTTCAGCTTTTCCACCAGCTCACGCAGCTGGGGTTCGCAATGCGCATTGATCGCCCCGCCGCCGACGTAAACAACCGGCTTACTCGCCGCCGCCAGGGTCTGCAAGGCGCGTTTAATCTGTCCCTTATGGCCGCTGGTAGTCGGGTTATACGAACGCATACTCACCGCGTCCGGCCAGGCGTACGGCAGCTTTTTCGCCGGATTGAGAATATCTTTCGGTAGATCGACCACCACCGGTCCCGGGCGACCGCTGGCCGCCAGCCAGAAGGCTTTCTTCAGGACACCGGGAATATCTTCGGTCTGCTTCACCAGGAAACTGTGCTTCACCACCGGACGGGAAATTCCCACCATGTCGCACTCCTGGAAGGCATCGTAACCGATAAGCGATGTCGCCACCTGCCCGGAGAGGATCACCAGCGGAATGGAATCCATATAGGCCGTCGCGATGCCGGTGATGGCGTTCGTCGCCCCTGGTCCAGAGGTGACCAGCACGACGCCAACCTCGCCGGTCGCCCGCGCCAGGCCATCCGCCATATGCACTGCCGCCTGCTCGTGGCGAACCAGCACATGATCGATACCGCCAAGGGTATGTAACGCATCATAGATATCGAGGACTGCGCCTCCGGGATAGCCGAATACTTGCTTGACGCCCTGATCGACAAGCGATTGGACGACCATCTCGGCTCCTGACAACATCTCCATGGTTTGCCTCCAGGCTTATTGTTTTACGACAGCGGAACTCAATTTCCGCGCGCTCGCACGATGCGGAGGAGAGACCCTCCGCACTGAGGTGAATGGACTGCATGCCACTACCATAACTGCTCGCCAGCAGGCAGGCAATTCGCCGCAGGGGATGTGTTCCCCCCATAATAAGAAGAAAAGAAAGCGGAGAGGTGAAAATATGGTGGATTGCTTCAGAGATAAGAAAAGGGAATGGTAAATACTCGGAGAAAAGGCGTGATAGCAGGAATTGATCCATTTTTCACGAACCCGACGAGCGTCTCGCACAGGCCAAACAGAACAAAATTCTGCGTTATCGAATTTATATCATATAAAAAAAGGAGCCGAAGCTCCTTTCATCCTCGTTGCCATCGACTCAGCGCTTGCAAATATCCACCAGCAGCTCTTCCATCCACTGATGGCCTTTATCGCGGCCAGCCGCTTCATGCCACGAGAGATAGCAGGTCCGGCTGTTGACCTTCAACGGTAAGGGTAATATTTGCAGTGCTAATTTATCGGCAAACTCATTGGCCAACCAGCGTGGCGCAATGGCCACCATCTGGGTTTGCGATACCACGTTTAATACGCTGACCATCGCATTACCCTGATAGGCGATACGCGCCTGTTTATCGGCCGTGTCATACCACGGTAAACTGAATGAGGCATACCGATCGAGAGCCACTGTAGCATGCTCCTCACGATAAATATCCGCCTCCATCACCGGCCCGGAAATACGGGGGTGGTTGCGACTGGCCACCAAAACCATTTCGTCTTTGAATAATGGGACGCAGGCAAACTCAGGGCGACGGAACTCTTCATAACCGATCACAAATTCCGTTTCCTGATAACGTAACTGATGTTCTGTATTTTGATTCAGCGCGGATTTAAAGACCAAATGAATATTGGGCGCGATCTCCGCAACTTTATTAAAAATAACCGACGTCAGGATGTTATCCAGCGGGCTGCAGACGCACAGATTGAAAACGCGCTCACTGCTTAGCGGTTCAAAACCGGAGCCCGGCAATTCGTTTTGGACCAGCTGCAGTGCCTGGCGCACAGAACCAAAAAGCTGATAGGCCCGTGCCGTCGGCTGAATACCGCGGCCATAGCGCACAAACAGCTCATCATTAAACATCACTTTCAGACGTGAAACCGCGTTGCTCACCGCGGGTTGCGACATGCCGAGCGTATGGGCGGCACGGGTAATATTCTGCTCTTGCATCACCGCATCAAAAACGGTGAGCAGATTGAGATCAACCATCCGTAGTTGAGGTTTAACGACTTCCTGTCCGGGGGCTGTTTTATATTCTGGAGTTTCAATTAACATATCTAATTCCGCCGTCACGATGAATTCCCTTTACTAAACCACTATAATTAGCGTCGAAAATATCATTTATCATGCAAATGACATTTGCAAAATAGCAAAGGAGATTTTTAGGAATATATCAAGGCTATGATTGGCAGTGAAAAAGCGGGATTACCAGGAAAATGAACCGCTCAAACCATACCAGTTACTTAATGATGATGAGTGTAACCATAATCCGTAAAAATAAAAACAACACCAATAGTTAACTGTAACTTAAGCAATAATAAAGTATTTTAGTTTTAACACCATATTATTAACAAATATTTATCATTGAAAAATAATCCGATAATGAGCAAATACATTCACAAGAAAAATAAATATAATATTTTCATTCAGATAGCTTTTTTTTGCCGCCTCGTTCACGGCACATCGTGGGCGATGCGTTGAATGCAAAGCACTTTTTCAAATGAAACAAATGAGGACGCGCCCCCCTTTGTCCAAAATAGGATCTTCGGCAAAACAGGGCTTACATCAGCACAATTTGCTAATTCACATCGTGAGCCAATAACGCTTTTTCCGTGCCAGGGGTTGACTTTAAAACGGCTATCCAGTAACTCTAAAAGCATAACGATTTCATCTGGAGTTTGACGCAATGATTCGCACCGCTCGTATCACCAGCCTACTACTACTAAACGCATGCCATTTGCGCGGTAGGCTGTTGGGCGACGTTCAGCGTTAAGTCATCTTCCAGCAAGACTATAAAACCCGCGCCTTGGCGCGGGTTTTTTTATGCTCGTCAACAAGGCGCCAGGACACAGACTAAGGATCCAAACCATGAGCCAGCAAGTCATTATTTTCGATACGACCTTACGTGATGGCGAACAAGCGTTACAGGCAAGCCTGAGTGTCAAAGAGAAGCTGCAGATCGCTCTGGCCCTTGAGCGTATGGGGGTCGACGTAATGGAAGTCGGTTTCCCGGTCTCGTCCCCGGGCGATTTTGAATCGGTGCAAAGTATCGCGCGCACCATCAAAAACAGCCGCGTTTGCGCTCTGGCGCGCTGCGTTGAGAAAGATATCGATGTAGCAGCAGAATCCTTAAAGGTGGCTGAAGCTTTCCGCATCCATACCTTTATTGCGACCTCGCCGATGCATATCGCCACCAAACTGCGCAGCACACTGGATGAAGTGATTGAGCGCGCGATCTATATGGTGAAGCGGGCGCGCAACTACACTGACGATGTCGAATTCTCCTGTGAAGACGCCGGCCGTACGCCGATTGCCGATCTGGCTCGCGTCGTCGAAGCGGCGATCAACGCTGGCGCCACCACCATTAATATCCCGGACACCGTCGGCTACACCATGCCCTTCGAATACGCCAATATTATCAGCGGCCTGTATGATCGCGTGCCGAATATCGACAAAGCGATTATTTCCGTCCACACCCATGATGATCTGGGCATCGCCGTCGGTAACGCCCTCGCCGCGGTCCACGCTGGCGCACGCCAGGTAGAAGGCGCGATGAACGGTATCGGCGAACGCGCCGGTAACTGCGCGCTGGAAGAAGTGATCATGGCGATCAAAGTGCGCAAAGACATCATGAACGTGCACACCAACATTAATCATCATGAAATCTGGCGCACCAGCCAGACCGTCAGCCAAATCTGCAATATGCCAATCCCGGCCAACAAAGCCATCGTCGGCACCGGCGCCTTCGCCCACTCCTCCGGCATCCACCAGGACGGCGTGCTGAAGAACCGCGAAAACTACGAAATCATGACCCCGGAATCCATCGGCCTGAACCAGGTACAGCTGAACCTGACCTCCCGCTCCGGCCGCGCGGCGGTGAAACACCGGATGGAAGAGATGGGCTACCAGGAGAGCGATTACAACCTGGATCATCTGTACGACGCCTTCCTGAAGCTGGCGGACAAAAAAGGCCAGGTCTTCGATTACGATCTGGAAGCGCTGGCGTTTATCAACAAGCAGCAGGAAGAGCCGGAGCATTTCCGTCTGGATTACTTCAACGTCCAGTCCGGCTCCAGCGACATCGCGACCGCCTCGATCAAGCTGGTCTGTGGGGATGAGATCAAAACCGAAGCCGCCAACGGCAATGGCCCGGTCGACGCCATCTACCAGGCCATTAATCGCGTCACCAATTACAACATTGAATTAGTGAAGTATGGCTTAAGTGCAAAAGGCCACGGCAAAGATGCCCTGGGCCAGGTGGATATCGTCGTTGACTACAACGGCCGCCGCTTCCACGGGGTGGGTCTGGCAACGGATATCGTTGAGTCGTCAGCAAAAGCCATGGTTCACGTGCTGAACAACATCTGGCGCGCCGCCGAAGTCGAAAAAGAATTGCAACGCAAAGCTCAGAATAAAGAGAACAATAAGGAAACCGTGTAATGTCGAAGAATTATCATATTGCCGTTTTGCCGGGTGATGGCATTGGCCCGGAAGTGATGAACCAGGCGATGAAAGTACTGGAAGCCGTGCGCCAACGTTTTGCCATGCACATTACTACCAGCCAGTATGACGTCGGTGGGGCGGCTATTGACCGTCAGGGGACTCCCCTGCCGCAGGCGACCGTCGCCGGATGTGAACAGGCGGATGCTATCCTGTTCGGCTCCGTCGGTGGCCCGAAATGGGAACACCTGCCGCCCGCCGAGCAGCCAGAGCGCGGTGCGCTGCTGCCGCTGCGTAAGCACTTCAAACTGTTCAGCAACCTGCGTCCGGCCAAACTGTATCAGGGGCTGGAGGAGTTCTGCCCGCTGCGCGCCGATATCGCTGCCAACGGCTTCGACATTCTCTGCGTTCGCGAACTGACCGGCGGCATCTACTTCGGCCAGCCGAAAGGCCGCGAAGGCAGCGGTCAGCATGAGAAAGCCTTTGATACCGAGGTGTATCACCGCTTTGAAATCGAACGTATCGCGCGCATCGCTTTTGAATCCGCTCGTAAGCGTCGTCATAAAGTGACCTCCATCGATAAGGCCAACGTCCTGCAGTCGTCCATTCTGTGGCGCGAAATCGTCACTGAGATCGGCAAGGAGTATCCGGACGTTGAGCTGGCGCATATGTATATCGATAACGCCACCATGCAACTGATTAAAGATCCGTCCCAGTTCGACGTGCTGCTGTGCTCTAACCTGTTTGGCGACATCCTCTCCGACGAGTGCGCGATGATCACCGGCTCGATGGGTATGTTGCCATCCGCCAGCCTCAACGAACAAGGTTTTGGCCTGTATGAGCCGGCGGGCGGTTCCGCACCGGATATCGCCGGCAAAAATATCGCTAACCCGATCGCGCAGATCCTCTCTCTGGCCCTGCTGCTGCGCTACAGCCTCGACGCTGACGAAGCGGCGACCGCCATTGAAAGCGCCATCAACCGAGCCTTAGAAGAAGGGGTTCGTACCGGCGACCTGGCGCGCGGAACGGCGGCGGTCAGTACTGATGAAATGGGCGATATTATTGCCCGCTATGTCGCAGAAGGGGTGTAATCATGGCGAAGACGTTATACGAAAAATTATTTGATGCGCACATAGTGTATGAGGCGCAGAACGAAACCCCGCTGCTGTACATCGACCGCCATCTGGTGCACGAAGTGACCTCCCCGCAGGCGTTTGACGGCCTGCGCGCACATGGCCGCCAGGTGCGCCAGCCGGGTAAAACCTTCGCTACCATGGATCACAACGTCTCGACGCAGACCAAAGATATCAACGCGTCCGGCGAGATGGCCCGCATCCAGATGCAAGAGCTGATTAAAAACTGTAAAGAGTTTGGCGTTGAGCTGTATGACTTGAATCACCCATACCAGGGCATCGTCCACGTCATGGGCCCGGAACAGGGCGTCACCCTGCCAGGGATGACCATTGTTTGCGGTGACTCCCATACCGCCACCCACGGCGCGTTCGGTGCGCTGGCGTTCGGTATCGGCACCTCCGAAGTGGAGCATGTGCTGGCGACCCAGACCCTGAAACAGGGCCGCGCGAAGACCATGAAAATCGAAGTCCAGGGCAAAGCGGCGCCGGGCATTACCGCCAAAGATATCGTGCTGGCCATCATCGGTAAAACCGGTAGCGCCGGCGGCACCGGCCATGTGGTTGAGTTCTGCGGCGAAGCGATCCGCGATCTGAGCATGGAAGGGCGTATGACCCTGTGCAACATGGCGATCGAGATGGGTGCCAAAGCGGGCCTGGTCGCGCCAGACGAAACCACCTTCAATTATGTACGCGGCCGTCTGCATGCGCCGAAAGGCAAAGATTTTGACGATGCCGTCGCGTACTGGAAAACCCTGAAAACCGACGACGGCGCGACGTTTGATACCGTGGTGACGCTGCAGGCGGCAGAGATTGCCCCGCAGGTGACCTGGGGCACCAACCCGGGCCAGGTGATCTCAGTGACTGATAATATCCCCGATCCGGCGTCATTCAGCGATCCAGTGGAACGCGCCAGCGCCGAAAAAGCGCTGGCCTACATGGGCCTGAAATCCGGGATCCCGCTGACGGATGTGGCTATCGACAAAGTGTTTATCGGCTCCTGCACCAACTCGCGAATCGAAGATTTACGCGCCGCGGCGGAAATCGCTAAAGGGCGTAAAGTGGCGCCGGGTGTCCAGGCGCTGGTGGTGCCGGGTTCCGGTCCGGTGAAAGCGCAGGCGGAAGCGGAAGGCCTGGATAAGATCTTCATCGAAGCCGGCTTTGAGTGGCGCTTACCGGGTTGCTCGATGTGTCTGGCAATGAACAATGACCGCCTGAATCCGGGCGAGCGCTGTGCCTCCACCAGCAACCGTAATTTTGAAGGCCGTCAGGGCCGCGGCGGACGCACGCACCTGGTGAGCCCGGCAATGGCCGCAGCGGCAGCTGTTACCGGTCATTTCGCCGATATCCGTAATCTGAAGTAAGGAGACCATCATGGCAGAGAAATTTACCCAACATACCGGCCTGGTGGTTCCGCTGGATGCTGCAAACGTCGATACCGACGCGATTATTCCCAAGCAGTTTTTGCAGAAAGTGACCCGCACTGGCTTTGGCGCCCACCTGTTTAACGACTGGCGCTTTCTCGACGATAAAGGCCAGCAGCCGAACCCGGAGTTTGTGCTGAACTTCCCGCAATACAAAGGGGCGTCAATCCTGCTGGCACGTGAAAACTTCGGCTGCGGCTCCTCGCGCGAGCACGCGCCGTGGGCGTTGACCGATTACGGCTTTAAGGTCGTTATTGCGCCAAGCTTTGCCGATATCTTTTACGGCAACAGCTTCAATAACCAGCTGCTGCCGGTAACCTTGAGCGACGAGCAGGTCGACGAGCTGTTCAAGCTGGTGCAGGCCAACCCGGGCATTACGTTTGAAGTGGATCTGGAAGCGCAGGTAGTTAAAGCTGGGGATAAAACCTACAGCTTTAAGATCGACGACTTCCGTCGCCACTGTATGCTCAACGGCCTGGATAGCATCGGCCTGACGCTGCAGCACGGAGAGGCGATTTCCGACTATGAACGCAAGCTGCCGGCGTTTATGAATTAACCTTCGGGCCCGGTCATTTGACCGGGTTTTTTATTTTATCGTGGCGGAAAATTGAGATCCCGAGCACAAAAAACAATATTCTCGCGCTGGTCGCCAGACCATTACACTGACCTGTACTTAGAGATAAAGGCGAATCATTCCGCTTTCCTCCCCTTTCTCTGCGCTGTTTATGTATTATCCCTTCACTGCAAGTAAAAATAAGGTACGAGTGTTTAATATAAAAATATAAGAATGTGAAAGAAGCGTTAATCTCATAGAGAACCCCTATAGCTCAGAACAAAAAAAAGCATTATTTTTCGATTTTTCCCCTCGCTATCTTTTACCACAGAGAAATATTAACTAAGGACACGCCCGGGCCCCCGCATATCGGCCTCCCGGCCTCCTGTGGAGAGAAGAGATGAGCCACTACCCGCACCTTTTCAGTCCGTTGACCATCAACGGCATGACGCTTAAAAACCGCATTATCATGCCTCCTATGGGCACCAATATGGCCACGCTCAACGGCGAGGTCTCGCAGGAACAGCTTGAATACTACGAACTGCGAGCCAAAGGTGGCACCGGACTTATCACCATCGAAAATATCTGTATTGATTTTCCCTTCGCTTCCAATGGCACCACACAGCTGCGCATCGATAACGATCAATATATTCCGCGACTGTTTAAATTAACCGAAACCCTGCATAAACATGGCGCCTGCGTATCCATTCAGTTAAATCATGCTGGCGCTTCCGCTTATGCCTACCGCCTCGACGGTCAGACGCCGCTCTCCTCCTCCTCGACGCCCTCGAAAAAGAACGGAAATATTCCGCGCCCGATGACGCATGAGGAAATTTATCATGCCGTTGAAAAGTTTGGTGATGCCGCGGAGCGCGTTCGTCGTGCGGGTTTTGACAGCGTCGAAATTCATGCCGGTCATTCCTATTTAATTAGCCAGTTTTTATCGCCGTTATTTAACAAACGCACCGATGAATTTGGCGGCAGCGTCGAAAACCGTACCCGGATATTAAGTCTGATTATCGATAAAGTGCGCGCCTGCGTGGGGCCGCGTTTTCCGGTCAGCCTGCGCATCAGCGCCGATGACTTCCTCAAAGGTGGCAATACCCTCGAAGATTCCCTGCGGATCCTTGAACTCTGCCAGGATAAGGTCGATATCATCAACGTCTCTGCGGCGCAGAATGACAACCTGAATCTGCAAATCGACCAGATGTCGCTGGAGGATGGCTGGAAGCGCTATCTTTCCCGCGCGGTGCGCGATAAATTCCATAAGCCCACGGTCATCGCCGGCAATATTCGCTCACCACAGGTGGCCGAGGATATTCTCGCCAGCGGCGATGCCGACCTTATTGCCATTGGCCGCGGCCTGATTGCCGAGCCGGAGTGGGTGCAGAAGGTGCAAGGCGGTAAAGAGCGCCTGATGCGCAAATGCATCTCCTGCAATATCGGTTGCGCTGACCATCGTATCGCCCGCTCGCGCCCGCTGCGCTGTTCGATTAACCCAGACATCATCCACGGCGATGCCTACAAAATGCGCCGCGTCAGTCGCGAAACGAATGTAGTAGTCATCGGCGCCGGCACCGCCGGGATGGAAGCCGCCTGCACCGCGGCGGAAGTCGGTTGCCATACCTGGCTGCTGGAGGCGAAAAACCACGTCGGCGGCCTCGCCAGCGATATCTCCCGTCTGCCGGAGAAAAAGCGTATCGCCGATTTCCCGCAGTTTATGAAAAATCGCATCGCCTCGCTGGACAACCTGATGCTGCAGGTCGGCAAACGTGCCGACGTGGCCTCAGTTTCCGCCCTGCATCCGCATCTGATTGTCAACGCCACTGGCTCAACGCCGCTGCTGCCGCCCATTGAAGGCTTGCGGGAAAACATTGATACCGCGGACGGCAAAGTCTTTTCCATTACCGGCATGATCGACAACCTGGCGAAATTTACCAATATCGAAGGTAAACGCATCGCCGTCGTCGGCGCAGGCGCCGTTGGCCTCGACGTTATCGAATACTTTACGGCGCGCGGCGCGCAAGCGGTCTTAATCGAAATGCAGGACGCCGCCGGTCGCGATCTCGACATTATTACCAAAAATGCCATGTTGACCATGCTCGACGAGCACCAGGTCGAACAGCACATGAATACCCAACTGATGGCGGTCGCTGCCGACCATTTCCGGGTGAAAAATACACAGCAAACCTTCGATATCCCCTTTGACTACGGCTTTGTCTGCCTGGGGATGCGCGCCAATCGGACGGGCCTCGACGAGATCGAGCGCTGGGCTAATGCCAATAACGTCAAAATCATGAATATCGGCGACAGCCTGATGGCACGGCGCATTATCGACGGCATCCGCGAAGGCCGCAACGTGCTGGATACCCTGGAAGATATGGGTGCGCTGGGCAGCCGCGAAGCACAACGAATTCCCTTTCTAACTTATTGAGGATTTTTGTCATGGCAGAACGTATTACTGGACACACTGAGCTGATTGGCCTGATCGCCACCCCGATTCGCCACAGCATGTCACCCACCATGCATAACGAGGCTTTCGCCCATCTCGGGCTGGACTATGTTTATCTGGCTTTTGAAGTCGGTAATCAGGAGCTGAAAGACGTTGTGCAGGGCTTCCGGGCAATGAAGCTGCGCGGCTTTAATGTCTCTATGCCGAACAAAACCGAAATTTGCCAGTATCTCGATAAACTGTCGCCGGCGGCGCAGCTGGTCGGGGCGGTCAACACCGTGGTCAACGACGATGGCGTACTGACCGGTCATATCACCGATGGCACCGGCTATATGCGCGCCCTTAGCGAAGCGGGTATCGATATCATCGGCAAGAAGATGACCGTGCTCGGCGCCGGCGGCGCGGCGACCGCCCTCTGCGTCCAGGCGGCGCTGGATGGCGTGAAAGCAATCTCCATCTTTAACCGCCGCGATAAATTCTTCGCCAACGCCGAAGAAACGGTAGCTAAGATCCGCAACAACACCAACTGCGAGATCCATCTGTTCGATCTCGACGATCATGACAAGCTGCGCGCCGAAATCGACAGCAGCGTGATCCTGACCAATGCCACCGGCGTTGGCATGAAGCCGTTCGAAGGCCAAATGCTGCTGCCGAACGACAGCTTCCTGCGCCCGGATCTGATCGTCTCTGACGTCGTCTACAACCCGCGTAAAACCCACCTGCTGGAAGTGGCGGAGAAAAAAGGCTGCCGCACCCTGAACGGTCTGGGGATGATGCTGTGGCAAGGCGCGCGCGCGTTCGAAATCTGGACGGGTAAACAGATGCCGGTTGATTACATCAAGAGCATTCTGTTCTAAGAGGCGAATGATGAAAAATAAATACATCCCTACTGCGGCAGGGCTGTATCTCAACTACCTGATCCACGGCATGGGGGTGCTTTTAATCACCCTCAACATGGCCCATCTTCAGGAACAGTGGGGAACAGACGCTGCTGGCGTATCAATCGTTATCTCCTCGTTAGGTATCGGCAAGCTGGCGACTATCGTAACCGGCTTTTTGTCGGATCGTTTCGGTCGTAAGCCTTTTATTTATCTGGGGATCTTCAGCTATCTGATCTTCTTCGTCGGCATCCTGCTGACTAAAAATATCTATCTTGCCTATGTCTTCGGCATTATGGCGGGCCTGGCGAATAGCTTCCTCGACTCCGGAACCTACCCGGCGCTGATGGAGTCTTTCCCGCACTCCGCCAGCCGGGCCAACGTGCTGATCAAAGCCTTCGTTTCCGCCGGGCAGTTCCTGCTGCCGTTCATTATCAGCTTCCTGATCTGGGCGAATCTGTGGTTCGGCTATTCGTTCGTGATTGCGGCGGCGCTGTTTGTCCTGAGCGGTATCTACCTGCTCAAAATGCCGTTCCCTGATAGCCAGTCGGCGAAAAAAGAGGAAGCCTCCACGGCGCAGGCGGAAGCAACTGCCCGGCCGCAGGCCAATAAGCTGGATATGGTGGTCTTCACCCTGTACGGCTACATTGGCATGGCGACCTTCTATCTGGTCAGCCAGTGGTTGGCGCAGTATGGTCAGTTCGTGGTCGGCCTGCCCTATGCCTCGGCGATTAAACTGCTTAGCATCTATACCGTCGGTTCGCTGGTCTGCGTCTTCGTGACCGCCGCCTTCGTCAAAGAGGTGTTCAGCTCAGCCATCGCCATGATCATCTATACTGGCCTGTCGATGATTTCGCTGCTGCTGGTGTGCCTGTTCCCGACGCCGATGATGGTCACCGGCTTCGCCTTTGTCATCGGCTTTGCCGCCGCCGGCGGGGTACTGCAGTTGGGAGCAACCATCATGGCGATGAGTTTCCCGAACGGAAAAGGCAAGGCAACCGGGATCTTCTACACCGCCGGCAGTATCGCCAGCTTCACGATCCCGCTGATCACCGCAAAGCTTTCGCAGATCAGCATTGCCAGCATTATGTGGTTTGATCTCCTGATCGCCGTAATCGGCTTTGTGATCGCCCTGTACATCGGCTATCGTCAACTGCAGGCTCGGGCGGCGCAAAAAGTGTCCCGCACCGCAGTCACCGCCTGAGGTTCAACGCGAACAATAATGGATACCTACATGACAAATGCAGTAACCGTAAAGAACATCACCTTTCAGGAAGGGGAAACCCTCATTTGTGTACCGCTGATCGGCAAAACCCTGGATGAGATACTGGGTAACGCCCACGGCCTGGTCGATGCCGGGGCCGATATCATCGAGTGGCGCGTTGACCACTTTACCCAGGTCAGAGAACTGACCCAGGTGATGACCGCGCTGGCGGAAATCCGTGGCGCGCTGAAAGCGCTCCCGCTGCTGTTCACCTTCCGCAGCAAGAAAGAGGGTGGCGAAACCGAGATCAGCGATGAAGCGTACTTCGCGCTCAATCGCGAAGCCGCGCGCAGCGGACTGGTTGATGTTATCGATATCGAGCTATTCAATGATGAAGCGCAGATCCGCGCGCTGGTTGACGATGCGCATGCCGCGGGCGTCAAGGTGATCATGAGTAACCATGATTTCCACAAGACCCCCGCTCAGGAAGATATTATCTATCGCCTGCGCCGCATGCAGGATCTGGGTGCCGACCTGCCGAAGATCGCGGTGATGCCGCAGTCGCCGCAGGACGTTCTGACCCTGCTCGCTGCCACGCTGACCATGAAAGAAAAATATGCCACTCGCCCGCTGATTACTATGTCGATGGGGAAATCCGGTGGCGTTAGCCGGGTGACCGGGCGCTTGTTCGGTTCGGCGATGACCTTCGGCACCGTAGGACAGGCTTCTGCGCCGGGACAGATCGCTATCGCCAAGCTACGTGAAGTGATGGATATTCTTTCCTGATACCCGGATGGCCCGGAGATCACCTCCGGGCCAATCGCTAACAGAGATTCTGGCTGTCGTGGATAACCACATTTTTAAATGACTGTAGCGCTGGGGAAAGTAGCCGATCTTTCATTGTCGCCAGATAGATGTAACGTGGGGGGATGGTGTTTTTAATCTTCAGGATGTGAACGTTGTAATAGGAGAGCGCAGAGATACGCGGCATAATCGCGATCCCATAGTCAATACTGACCAGCCCGGCCATCGCGGTATCCTCTTCCACGTAGCAGGCGATCTCCGGTACCAGCTTTTGCTGCATAAACACATTATCGATAAACGGACGTAAACCGCTATTCTCTGAAAAATAGATATAGGGATAATGAATCGTCTCTACCAGATCGACCTCATATTCATACAAGCGGGCCAACGGATGATCCTTCGCCGTGACCACCACCAGCTCCTGCTGAATAACAGGAATAAAATCGATATCCGGCTCATCCGCAATATAAGAACAGATCGCCAGATCGACTTTGCCTGCTTTCAGCTCCTGCAATAATGTCAGTGATGTCCCCTGAGTAAAAGAAAAAGTAACATTGTGACATTCAGGTGAAAGAGAATATTGATTAATTAACTGCGGAACAACATATTCGCCCATCGTGTAAATAAAGGCGATGCGAATGTTCTCTTTATTCTCAACGCCATTTTTTTGTAGTGTCACCCGGCCATTTTCCAGCGAGGCCAGCGCATCTTCGACATATGGCAAAAAACGCTTGCCGTTTTGCGTAATTTTAACGTTCCGTCCCTGTCTGGCGAACAGCGCGACCCCTAACTCCTTCTCCAGCTCCGATATCGCATGGCTTAGCGAGGGCTGAGTGATGCACAGACTGGAGGCAGCTTCGGTGTAATGTTCGGTTTCAGACAGACGTTTAAAATAATAAAGTTGCTTTAGGTTCATTATTTTTGCCCGTATAATATAAGAATAAATGCACTGACGCTAATATACCATGCAAGCCACCAATAATGTGCGTGAGCGGGTAAATATCGGCGTTACATCAAATATTCTTTTGTGAAGCGTATGAATGTGCAACAAAGCGTTGCCATTCATAGATACTATCTATAGTTCCTGGAGATGTTTTTGCATGTGCGAATATATGCAAAAATATTTTAAACTTTAAAGGAACTCGCTATGAGTATGTCAAACTCTCAGGAAGTCCTCACTTCCTCATCGGGGACGAAAAAAAGAAGCCGCGTTCGGATAGTTATTTTACTGCTGTTGTCCGTCGGAACGATGATAAATTATCTCGATCGCACGATCCTTGGTATTGTCGCCCCACAATTAACCCAGGAAATTCATATCGATCCGGCGATGATGGGCATCATTTTCTCCGCCTTTGCCTGGACCTATGCGCTGGCGCAGATCCCTGGCGGGGTATTTTTAGACCGTTTTGGTAACAAGCTCACCTATGCTCTGTCTATTTTCTTCTGGTCGCTGTTTACCCTGCTGCAAAGTTTTACCCTCGGGCTGAAAACCCTGCTCCTCCTGCGCCTGGGGCTTGGCGTCAGCGAAGCGCCCTGCTTTCCGGCCAACAGCCGCATCGTCAGCACCTGGTTTCCCCAGCATGAGCGCGCGCGGGCGACGGCAACATATACGGTTGGCGAATATATAGGGCTGGCCGCTTTCTCGCCGCTGTTATTTTTAATCCTCGAACACCATGGCTGGAGAACGCTGTTTTTTCTCACCGGCGGATTAGGTATTTTATTTACATTGGTGTGGTGGCGTTTTTATCACGAACCGCATGAATCACGCACGGCTAATAAAGCAGAGTTGGATTACATCGGCGCAAACAACATTAACAATAAAATCCAGAACGTTCCATTTAACTGGCGTGACGCCAGGCGTCTGCTGGGCTGTCGTCAGATCGTAGGCGCCAGTCTGGGCCAGTTTGCCGGGAACACCACGCTGGTGTTTTTTCTGACGTGGTTTCCCAGTTATCTTGCCAACGAGCGCCATCTCCCCTGGCTTCACGTCGGATTCTTCGCCACCTGGCCCTTCCTCGCCGCCGCGATCGGCATCCTCTTCGGCGGCTGGATCTCGGACCGGTTGCTGAAGCGAACCGGCTCCGTCAACATTAGTCGAAAGTTACCAATAATTTCCGGTTTATTGTTGTCCAGCTGTATTATTGCGGCGAACTGGGTAAGCGCTAACAGCACCGTTATCATTATTATGTCGGTGGCGTTTTTTGGCCAGGGAATGGTCGGTCTGGGCTGGACATTAATTTCTGATATTGCCCCGGAAAATATGGCAGGCCTCACCGGCGGCATATTTAATTTCTGTGCCAATATGGCATCCATTATTGCGCCACTGATAATTGGCGTGATTATTTCCGCAACGGGTAATTTCTTTTACGCACTGATCTACGTCGGCCTGACGGCGCTGATCGGCGTGATTGCCTACATTTTTATCATCGGCGATATCAAGCGTATCGTCCTGGAGTAGTCAGCTTGCCCCGGCGACGCTGTACGCCGGGGCAAGGCGGTTTGTCAGATATCCTTCACCTTGCTGGTCAAAAACAGCGTCACCAGCGAAATCGCGGCGATCGTCCAGTAGACGCTGGCGTGGCCATAACTTTGCGACAGCGCCCCCTGCATCACCCCGGCGAGGATCACGCCGGTGGAAATACTGTTGGTGAACAGGGTGGTCGCCGCCCCCGCCCGACCCGGCATTAAATCCTGGAACCACAGCATACCGATCCCGGCGATAATGCCGATAAAGACCGCGTTAAACAACTGCAGCGCCAGCAGCGCCGTACGGCCATGAAACAGAATCAACCCGGCATAAAACAGCACACCGGCCGCGACCGCCGCCACCATCATTTTACGTTTGCCAAAGCGCTTCACGTAGTAACCGGCGAGGATCATCGCCGGTATCTCCAGTCCGGCGGCAGTGCCCATCAGGATCCCGGCCAGGCTATCGGGAAGGCCGAGATCGCTACTGATCCACAGCGGCATATCAATGATATACATCGTGTTGCAGGTCCACATCAGCGTGGAGGCGATGAACAGCATGCGTACGTTCTTATCCTGCCAGCCGCCGGCCTGCACCAGCGCCGCCGCCTCTTCCGAAGGCTGTTCCACCCGCGGGACCGAGGGCAGTTTGATGGCAATCAGCGCCAGACTAATCACAAAGATGCCCGCCGCAATGGAAAACATGGTGGTAAAGCCATAATTGAGCGCCAGCATAAAGGCCAGAGGCGGGCCAATCACCCACGCCAGCGACAGCTGGGCGCGCATGATCGAGCTGAACATCACCACTTCCCGCGCTGAGCTGTCGGCATACTCCCGCGCCAGGGCGAAGAGCTGCGGCATGGCGGCATTGGCGATGGACGCCAGCATCACGCCGCAGGTAATTAACGTCGGGTAGTGACGATTGAAGGCAAACAGCAGCGCATTGCCCACCGCCATCAGGCAGCAGAGCATAATTAACCGCCGCCGATCGCCGCGGCTATCGGAGCGCTTAGCCAACGCCAGACTCACCAGGATCCCGGCAATGGCATTCACGGTGTAGAACAGGCCCACCCAGAACGGCTGCGCCCCTACTTCGCGGCTGAGAAACAAACTCAACGTCGGCGCCTGCAACGCGCCCGCCACGCCCATCATAAAAGCAACCAGCATAAAGGCAGCATAGACGCCGTTTAGCCGTCGTCCCATCGTCATCAACCACAGCATGGAATGTCCTTAACACACGCGAAGTAAACGAAAAAAGCCAGCAGAGGATTTCTGCTGGCGGGTGATTCTATACTCTATGGGTTTCATGTTGCAGGACAAAACGGTTAACCGTTTTGCACAGCGCTTGTGCTGGCCCTGAAAGGGTGAGCGTGGCCAGAACGTTAGGCCCTGAGCGCATCGACAGCGAAACGAGCGGTCGCAGCCAACGTACCTGCAGCGTGAAAAACGACGAGTATAACACCAATACTCAGTCACACATGATGTCTGCAAGTCAATGATCAGAGGCCTTTGACATCACTCCCCACTGCATCAGCTCTCCCAGGATTTCCTGTTGTCGTCCTGCCATCAGGCGGGCCAGCCAGGACGCATCCTGCGTCGCAGAAAAATAGCGCCGGTAGAACGATTTTGCGGTAGACCTCATCATATTCACCTCCTCGCTTCATCGGGATTCATTATTGGCTTAATATGGGGAGTAATAAATTGCTGAGTTTTGCGCAGGAGTTCCCCTTTTATGTCTTCCAGCCGTCTGCAACAACAGTTCATCCGCTTATGGCAGTGCTGCGACGGCAAGTCGCAGGAGACCACCCTCAACGAGCTGGCGGAAATGCTGAGCTGCTCGCGCCGTCATATGCGCACCTTGCTCAATATGATGGAGTCCCGCGGTTGGTTGGCCTGGGAGGCGGAGGCAGGCCGCGGCAAGCGTTCGCGGCTGACCTTTCTCTATACCGGTCTCGCCCTGCAGCAGCAGCGTGCCGAAGATCTCCTCGAGCAGGATCGCATCGATCAGCTGGTGCAGCTGGTCGGCGATAAGGCCGCCGTCCGCCAGATGCTGATCTCTCATCTTGGCCGCAGCTTTCGCCAGGGGCGGCATATCCTGCGCGTGCTCTACTACCGTCCGATGAAGAATCTACTGCCCGGCAGCGCGCTGCGGCGTTCGGAAACGCATATTGCCCGGCAAATATTCAGCGCCCTGACGCGGGTAAATGAGGAAAATGGGGAACTGGAAGCCGATATTGCCCACCACTGGCAGCAGCTGACCCCCACCCACTGGCGCTTTTTCCTCCGCCCAGGCATCCATTTTCACCACGGCCGTGAGCTGGAGATGGCGGATGTGATCGCCTCTCTGCAGCGCAGCAATGCCCTGCCGCTCTATTCACATATCGAACGCATCGAATCGCCCACCGCCTGGACCCTGGATATTCATCTGCGCCAGCCCGACCGCTGGCTGCCCTGGCTGCTGGGTCAGGTGCCGGCGATGGTGCTGCCGCAGGAGTGGCAGGCCATGAACCACTTTTCCTCCATGCCGGTCGGCACCGGCCCTTATGCCGTGGTGCGTAACAATCAGAACCAGCTCAAGATCCATGCCTTTGAAGACTATTTTGGCTACCGGGCGCTGATCGATGAGGTGAACGTCTGGGTGCTGCCGGAAATTAGTGAAGAGCCCAATGGCGGCCTGACGCTGCAGGGCAATACCGAAAGCGAAAAAGCGGTGGAGAGTCGCCTGGAAGAAGGGTGCTATTACCTGCTGTTCGACTCGCGAAGCCCGCTGGGGGCCAACGACGCGGTGCGTCGCTGGTTAAGCTATCTGTTTCAGCCCGCCAACCTGCTCTACCATGCGGGCGAACACTACCAGGGCAACTGGTTTCCCGCCTACGGCCTGCTGCCGCGCTGGCATCACGCCAGCAACCACGCCTGCGAGAAGCCTGCGGGGCTGGAGACCGTCACCCTCACCTATTACCGCGATCACGTCGAACATCGGGTGATCGGCGGGATCATGCGCGACCTGCTGGCAGCGCATCAGGTAAAGCTGGAGATCCAGGAGCTGGAGTACGATGCCTGGCATCGCGGCGAGGTGGTCAGCGATATCTGGCTCAACAGCGTTAACTTCACCTTGCCGATCGAATTCTCACTCTTCGCCTATCTGTACGAAGTCCCGCTCATTCAGCGCTGCATCCCCATTGACTGGCAGGCAGACGCTTGCAACTGGCGCGCGGGAGAGTTTAATCCGGCCACCTGGAGCCAGCGGCTGCTGGCCGGGCAACATATCGTGCCGCTGATCCACCACTGGCTGATGATTCAGGGGCAGCGCAGTATGCGCGGCGTACGGATGAACACCCTCGGCTGGTTCGACTTTAAATCCGCGTGGTTTGCGCCGCCGGAGCCGTAAGCGCTTTCCGTCATCTGACAAAATCATTACACTAAGGCCGTTCTCAACGGGGTGCTAATAAACATACGCAATATCATTCAAGTTGCATCAAGGCAGCAAGCGGGTGAATCCCCTGGAGCATAGATAACTATGTGACTGGGGTGAACGCGCGAAGCTAACGCAGATGCGGCTTGAAGGATGAAGCGTATGGGCTGAGAAAATACCCGTCGAACCTGATCCGGATAACGCCGGCGAAGGGATTTGAGGCTCACTCAAAATCCTTTGCCACCCCTTTTTTCTGAGGTGCAAAGTGTTGAAAAAATTACTCCCGCTGCTGGCGCTGGTCGCCATGCCCGCTCTGGCTAAGCCTGTCCTCACCGTCTATACCTATGACTCCTTCTCTGCCGACTGGGGCCCCGGCCCGGCGGTCAAAAAAGCCTTTGAAGCGGACTGCGGCTGCGAACTGAAGTTCGTCGCCCTGGAAGATGGCGTTTCGCTGCTGAATCGCCTGCGCATGGAAGGCAAGAACAGCAAGGCCGATGTCGTGCTTGGCCTTGATAACAACCTGCTGGAAGCCGCGGCGCAGAGTAAACTGTTCGCCAAAAGCCACGTTCCCGCCAGCGCGGTCAGCGTGCCGGGCGGCTGGGATAATGACACCTTTATCCCCTACGATTACGGCTACTTCGCCTTCGTCTATGACAAAGATAAACTGGCTAACCCGCCGAAGAGCCTGAAAGAGCTGGTTGAGAGCCCGCAGAAATGGCGCGTCATCTACGAAGATCCCCGCACCAGCACCCCGGGGCTGGGCCTACTGCTGTGGATGCAAAAGATCTATGGCGATAAAGCACCCGAGGCCTGGCAGAAGCTGGCGGCGAAAACGGTCACCGTCACCAAGGGCTGGAGTGAAGCCTACGGTCTGTTCCTGAAAGGGGAAAGCGACCTGGTCTTAAGCTACACCACCTCGCCGGCTTACCACATAATTGAAGAGAAGAAAGACAACTATGCGGCGGCGAGCTTCGCTGAAGGCCATTATCTGCAGGTCGAAGTTGCCGCGCGTACCGCCGCCAGCAAGCAGCCGGAACTGGCGGAGAAGTTCCTCAAATTTATGGTCTCGCCTGGCTTCCAGAACGCCATCCCCACCGGGAACTGGATGTATCCGGTGACTCAGGTCGCGCTGCCGGCCGGGTTTGATACCCTGGTGAAGCCGCAGACCACCCTGTCGTTTACCCCGCAGCAGGTCGCCAGCGAGCGTCAGACCTGGATTAATGCATGGCAACGCGCCGTCAGCCGCTAAACCTTAGCGGGCTATTACCGGGCCTTTTTGCCGCCACCCTGCTCTGCGCCGTCGCGCTGGCGGCATTTCTGGCGCTGTGGTTTAGCGCGCCCGGCGCGGGTTGGCAATCGGTCTTCAGCGATAGCTACCTGTGGCACGTGGTGCGCTTCTCCTTCTGGCAGGCCTCGCTGTCAGCGCTGTTCTCGGTAGGGCCGGCGATCTTTCTCGCCCGCGCGCTTTACCGGCGTCGCTTCCCGGGCCGCACGCTGCTGCTGCGCCTGTGCGCAATGACCCTGATCCTGCCGGTGCTGGTGGCGGTGTTTGGTATCCTCAGCGTCTATGGCCGCCAGGGGTGGATCGCCGCGCTGTTCCACGCGCTCGGCTGGCAGTGGGATTTCTCGCCCTACGGTCTGCAGGGCATCTTGCTGGCGCACGTCTTTTTCAATATGCCGATGGCCACCCGCCTGCTGCTGCAGGCGCTGGAGAGTATCCCTGGTGAACAGCGGCAAATTGCCGCCCAGCTTGGCATGCGCGGCTATGCCTTCTTCCGCCTCGTCGAATGGCCGTGGATGCGCCGGCACATTCCCGCCGTCGCTGCGCTGATTTTTATGCTCTGCTTCGCCAGCTTCGCCACTGTGCTGTCGCTGGGCGGCGGTCCGAAAGCCACCACCATTGAGCTGGCTATCTACCAGGCGCTGAGCTTTGACTACGATCCGGCGCGAGCGGCAATGCTGGCGCTGATCCAGATGCTTTGCTGCCTCGCGCTGGTGCTGCTCAGCCAGCGTCTGAGTAAAGCGGTGGCTATCGGCGTCAGCCATGTCCACGGCTGGCGCGACCCTGACGATCGCCTGCATAGCCGCCTGAGCGATGGACTCTTGATCGGCGCCGCCCTGCTGCTGCTGCTCCCGCCGCTGCTGGCGGTCATCGTCGACGGGATCAACCGCAACATGCTGAACGTGCTGGCGCAGCCGGCGCTCTGGCAGGCATTGAGTACCTCTCTGCGCATCGCCATCGCCGCCGGGCTGTTGAGCGTAACCCTGACGATGATGCTGCTGTGGAGCAGCCGGGAGCTGCGCGCCCGCCAGCGGCCGCTGGCCGGGCAGGCGATGGAACTGAGCGGCATGTTAATCCTTGCGATGCCTGGGATTGTGCTGGCCACTGGCTTTTTTCTGCTGCTCAGTAACAGCGTCGGACTACCGGAGTCCGCCGACGGCATCGTCATCTTCACCAATGCCCTGATGGCGATCCCCTACGCGCTTAAAGTGCTGGAAAACCCGATGCGCGACGTGACCGCCCGCTACAGTATGCTCTGCCAGTCGCTGGGGATTGAAGGCTTCACGCGGCTGCGGGTGGTTGAGCTTCGCGCCCTCCGGCGCCCGCTGGCCCAGGCGTTAGCCTTCGCCTGCGTGCTGTCGATTGGTGACTTCGGCGTGGTGGCCCTGTTCGGTAACGAGGCGTTCCGCACCCTGCCTTTCTATCTCTACCAGCAGATAGGCGCCTACCGCAGCCAGGACGGCGCCGTCACCGCCCTGCTCCTGCTGCTGCTCTGTTTCTTATTATTTACGCTGATTGAAAAACTTCCGGGGCGTGATGCTAAAACTCAATGATGTGACCTGGCTGTACCAGCATCTGCCGATGCGCTTTACCCTCGACGTCGCGCGCGGCGAGCGTATCGCGGTGCTCGGCCCCAGCGGCGCCGGAAAGAGCACCCTGCTGAATCTGATCGCCGGTTTTCTGCCGCCCGCCAGCGGCAGCCTGCGGATCAACGGCGAGACGCATAACGCGACGCCGCCGGCGCAGCGTCCGGTCTCAATGCTGTTCCAGGAGAATAACCTGTTTAACCATCTGACCATTCGGCAGAATATCAGCCTCGGGATCCACCCGGGCCTGAAACTGAGCCGCGAGCAGCAGGCGCAGGTGGCGGCGATGGCCGGACAGATGGGAATTGATCCGCTGCTGGAACGCCTGCCGGGCGAGCTTTCCGGCGGTCAGCGGCAGCGCGCGGCGCTGGCCCGCTGTCTGGTGCGCCAGCAGCCAGTGCTGTTGCTGGATGAACCCTTCTCAGCGCTTGACCCGGCGCTGCGTCAGGAGATGCTGTCCCTGGTCGCCGATGTCTGCGAGCAGCAGCAGCTCACGCTATTGATGGTCTCACACAGTGTGGAAGATGCCGCGCGCATCGCACCGCGCTCGATAGTCGTCGCCGAAGGGCGGATTGTCTGGGATGGCGCCACCGCCGAGCTGTTAAACGGCAACAGCAGCGCCTCGCATCTGATGGGCATCAGCGCGCAATAACCTTGTGCAGGATCGCCAGATAGACCGGCATCAGCGGATGGCGGCAGACCAGAGTCAGCGCCGTCGCGGCGACCACCACCATCAGCGGTGACAGCCACAGCAGTCGGCCACGCGGCAGCCAGCGGGTCAGGCGATCGCCTGAGGTTTTCGCGCTCCGCCACAGCCGCCAGCACAGCCACCCTGCCAGCCAGGCCAGCAGCGCCGCCCCCAACAGCAGCCATTTAAAGCTGGCGCTGTTTTCATCGGCCGGAATATCAATCGCCGCCCCGGCGAGAATGCCGGGCAGGAAATAGAGCGGCGGCCAGAGCAGGCAGCCGATAATATTCGGTAGCACAAACTTCGCCACCGGCAGATCGAGCATCCCGGCGACCATCGGCACCAGCGGTCGCGTCGGCCCAACAAAGCGGCCGATCAGAATGGTGATCATGCTGTGCTGATGCAACGCATGCTCGGTCTTCTCCAGCAGGGCACGGTTTTTCTTCATAAACGACCAGCGGTGCAGCGGCTTTTTAAAGCGCCAGCCGAGCCAGAATGAGATCCAGTCGCCCAGCAGACAGCCGACAATCCCCGCCAGCCACGCCTGCCAGAAGTTAACCTCACCGCTGCCGATAAGCGCCCCAAGGCCGGCCATCATCACCGTTCCGGGTAAGATAAGCCCCACCAGCGCCAGCGACTCGAGAAAGGCCACCAGCATCACGGCTAACAACGAGTAGACCGTGGATTGGGTGATAAAGTGTTCCAGCAATGCTTGCATAATGTACCCGGTTAAAAAACGAAGCCCGGATTCTCCGGAGCCATCGCGCCCTCGTCAAGCCACCAATTGTCTTAATAGTTTACTGGCTGTGATATTTAAGCGGGTCATCATTTCACTTTCTTTACTTTTTATTCACATCCTGCACGGAATTCGCTCGGGCTGGCGCCGGTGCATTTTTTAAATACGCGCGAAAAATAGAGCTGATCTTCAAAGCCAACGTTGCGCCCGACGGTGGCGATCGGCATCCGTGTCGTGCTCAGCAGCAGTTTGGCCTGGCTGATGCGCTGATCTTCCCGCCAGCCGAGCACGCTGATCCCCAACTGCTGGCGGAACAGGTGCGACAGACGCGAGGGCGACAGGCAGACGTGCTGGGCGACGCTGGCAATATCAAAATGGCTGTCCGCCAGATGGTCGCTGATGTACTGGCAGGCGTCGCGCACCCGGTTATCCAGCGGCGGATGCAGCGATTCGTTGATCGCCTCCATGCGCCGCAGCAGCAGCTGTTCCAGCAGATTTATCGCCAGCAGTTCGGAATAGCGCCCCGCCCCCTGCCCGGCATCGACGATCTGGCCGAACAGTTCGCCAAAGCGCGCCTGCCACTGTTCATCCGGACGGAAAAAGCCGGTCTGGGCGAAGATCGTCGGCCAGTTGAGCCACTCGTGCCAGTAGGCGCGTGGCCGGAAGTAGACCCACTGGTGATACCACTCGCTGGCGTCGGGATGGCGGCCGTAGTGATGGATTTCCCCTGGCGGGAACAGCAGCATATCGCCCGGCCGGCAGACGAACTGCTCGCCGTGGTTGTTGATAACACCCTCGCCGCGGATCGTCAGGTTGAGAATATAGCCTTTCATGCCCAGCGGGCGGTCGATAAAGAAATCCAGGTATCCCTGCGCCTCAATCGGCGTGAGGCCGGTGACCAGATGAGCGTTAAAAGAGTAGCCCGGCAGCAGCGGATCGTTTTGCGTTTCGGCCATACGCGTGGTTCTCCCCGAAGGTATTAGTGACACCAATTGTCCATATTCATCATTTTATCGCTCTCGGCCCTGTCGCGACTGCGACAGCGGTGGGAATTTCGCTAAAAAGCCGCACAGTAAGCGAAAAAAGCGCCAGCAGCGTGCATTCCACCGTGATATGCCGGGTAACAAAAGTGTCTATAAATACGGCAGGAAAGTCCACATCGAATATTTGCACGGCGTCACACTTTGCGAGGTGACAGCAAAATAATCCATAAGATTAGCGAATCCGGCCTGACGGATTTTGCCGGGGGTATCTACTGTTGCTGCATGAATGATTTCTGCATGGAGTAACAAGATGGCAATTGCGATTGGCCTCGACTTTGGTAGTGACTCAGTCCGCGCCCTGGCGGTGGAATGCGCGTCCGGCGCAGAGCTGGCGGCAAGCGTGGAGTGGTATCCGCGCTGGCGGGAAGGACAGTATTGCGATGGGGCTAACAACCGGTTCCGCCACCACCCGCGAGATTATATCGAGTCCATGGAAGCGGCCCTGAAAAGCGTGCTCGCTTCGCTGAGCGCCGAACAGCGCGCCGACGTCGTGGGCATTGGCGTCGACAGCACCGGCTCAACCCCGGCTCCCGTTGATGCCGAGGGCAACGTGCTGGCGCTGCGCGAAGAATTCGCTGACAACCCTAACGCCATGTTTGTCCTGTGGAAGGATCACACGGCGGTCGAGGAAGCCGAGGCGATCACCCGCCTGTGCCACCAGCCAGGTAAAGAGGATTACTCGCGCTATATCGGCGGTATCTACTCCAGCGAATGGTTCTGGGCCAAAATCCTTCACGTCACCCGCGAAGATAGCGCCGTCGCCCAGGCAGCCGCCTCGTGGGTAGAACTTTGCGACTGGGTGCCTGCCCTGCTCTCCGGCACCACGCGCCCGCAGGATCTGCGCCGCGGCCGCTGCAGCGCCGGACATAAATCGCTGTGGCACGAAAGCTGGGGCGGTCTGCCGCCGGCCAGCTTCTTCGATGAGCTTGATCCCATCATTAACCAGCATCTGGCATGGCCGCTGTTCACCGATACCTGGACGGCCGATGTGCCGGTCGGCACGCTGAGCGCAGAGTGGGCCGAGCGTCTGGGTCTGTCGCAGACTGTGGCCATCTCCGGCGGCGCCTTCGATTGCCATATGGGCGCCGTTGGCGCCGGGGCACAACCTAACGCGCTGGTGAAAGTCATCGGCACCTCCACCTGCGACATTCTGATTGCCGATAAAGAGAGCGTCGGCGAGCGCACGGTAAAAGGCATCTGCGGGCAGGTTGACGGCAGCGTGGTTCCGCACTTTATCGGCATGGAGGCAGGCCAGTCCGCCTTCGGCGATATTTACGCCTGGTTTGGCCGCATTCTCGGCTGGCCGCTGGAACAACTGGCTCAGCAGCAGCCGGCGTTGCGCGAGCAAATCAAAGCCAGCCAAAAACAGTTACTGCCGGCGCTCACCGAAGCCTGGGCCAATAATCCATCCCTCGATCACCTGCCGGTGGTGCTCGACTGGTTCAACGGCCGCCGCACGCCGAATGCCAACCAGCGTCTGAAAGGGGTGATCACCGATCTTAACCTGGCGACCGACGCGCCGGCGCTGTTCGGCGGCCTGATCGCCGCTACCGCCTTTGGCGCACGCGCCATTATGGAGTGCTTCACCGAGCAGGGGATCCCGGTTAACAACGTCATGGCCCTCGGCGGTATCGCGCGGAAAAACCAGGTCATCATGCAGGCCTGCTGCGACGTGCTGAACCGCCCGCTGCAGATTGTCGCCTCCGATCAGTGCTGTGCGCTGGGGGCGGCTATCTTCGCCGCCGTCGCCGCCGGCGTCTACGACGATATTCCAGCCGCCCAGCAGCGAATGGCAAGCCAGGTGGAAACCACTCTGCAGCCGCGCCCGGCGCAGGCACAACGTTTCGAACAACTCTATCAGCGCTACCAGCAGTGGTCGGTCAGCGCTGAACAACACTATCTCCCTTCGGCTGCAAAGACGGAAAAAGCCCCGCAATCTCAGGCAGCGCTCACCCATTAAGGATACGAAAATGACGATTTTTGATAACTATGAAGTATGGTTCGTTATTGGCAGCCAACATCTGTACGGCCCGGAAGCCCTGCGCCAGGTGACGAAGCATGCCGAACATGTGGTGAACAGCCTGAATGCGGAAGCCAAACTGCCGTGCAAACTGGTCCTTAAGCCGCTGGGCACCACCCCGGACGAGATCACCCATATCTGCCGCGACGCCAACTACGATGACAAATGCGCCGGGTTAGTGGTCTGGTTGCATACCTTCTCGCCGGCAAAAATGTGGATCAACGGCCTGACCATCCTCAACAAGCCGCTGCTGCAGTTCCATACGCAATACAATGCCGCGCTGCCGTGGGACAGCATCGATATGGACTTTATGAACCTGAACCAGACCGCGCACGGCGGCCGCGAGTTCGGTTTCATCGGCGCCCGTATGCGCCAGCAACACAGCGTGGTCACCGGCCACTGGCAGGATAAAGAAGCCCACCAGCGCATCGGCGGCTGGATGCGCCAGGCGGTCTCCAAACAGGATACCCGCCATCTTAAAGTCTGCCGTTTCGGCGATAACATGCGCGAAGTGGCGGTGACCGACGGCGATAAAGTCGCGGCGCAGATCAAGTTTGGCTTCTCAGTGAACACCTGGGCGGTCGGCGATCTGGTGCAGGTGGTCAACAGCATCAGCGACGGCGATATCAGCGCGCTGGTCGATGAATATGAAAGCAGCTACCGTCTAACCCCGGCGGCGCAGGTTCACGGCGACAAGCGCCAGAACGTGCTGGACGCCGCGCGCATTGAGCTGGGGATGAAACGCTTCCTCGAGCAGGGTGGTTTCCACGCCTTTACCACCACCTTTGAAGATCTCCACGGCCTGAAACAGCTTCCGGGTCTCGCCGTGCAGCGCCTGATGCAGCAGGGCTACGGCTTTGCCGGCGAAGGCGACTGGAAAACCGCCGCTCTGCTTCGCATCATGAAGGTGATGTCAACCGGTCTGCAGGGCGGCACCTCCTTTATGGAGGATTACACCTACCACTTCGACAACGGCAACGATCTGGTGCTCGGCTCGCATATGCTGGAAGTGTGCCCGACGATCGCTACCGCCGAGAAACCGATCCTCGACGTCCAGCCGCTGGGTATCGGCGGTAAAGCGGATCCGGCGCGCCTGATCTTCAATACCCAGACCGGCCCGGCGATTGTCGCCAGCCTGATCGATCTGGGAGATCGCTTCCGTCTGCTGGTCAACACCATTGAAACCGTCCCGACGCCGCACGATCTGCCGAAGCTGCCGGTGGCCAACGCCCTGTGGAAAGCACAGCCGGATCTGCGTACCGCTTCGGAAGCCTGGATCATCGCCGGTGGCGCGCACCATACCGTCTTCAGCCATGCGCTGAACCTCGACGATATGCGCCAGTTCGCCGAGCTGCACAATATCGAGCTGACGGTCATCGACAACGATACCCGTCTGCCGTCCTTCAAGGACGCGCTGCGCTGGAATGAAGTGTATTACGGTTCAAAACGCTAAGAGGCCGTCCCCTCACCCTTTCCCTCTCCCCGTTGGGGAGAGGGTACCGACAGGGCGCCATGCCGCCTTTCTCCCTCTCCCGCCAGGAGAGGGTCGGGGTGAGGGATACCCGACTCGCCTGCTATTCGGAGCACATTATGTTAGAAGATCTTAAACGCCAGGTTCTGGAAGCCAACTTAGCGCTGCCGCAGCATAATCTGGTGACCTTAACCTGGGGCAACGTCAGCGCCGTCGACCGCGACCAGGGCGTTCTGGTTATCAAACCCTCCGGCGTGGATTACCGCGTGATGACCGCCGACGATATAGTGGTGGTCAGTCTGGAGACTGGCGAGGTGGTGGAAGGCAACAAGAAGCCCTCGTCGGATACCCCAACTCATCGCCTGCTGTATCAGGCCTTCCCGACGCTGGGTGGTATTGTGCATACCCATTCGCGCCACGCCACCATCTGGGCGCAGGCCGGGCAATCCATTCCAGCGACCGGTACCACCCACGCTGACTATTTCTATGGCCCGGTCCCCTGCACCCGGTTGATGACTGATGCGGAGATCAACGGTGAATATGAGTGGGAAACCGGCAACGTGATTGTCGAAACCTTCCGTCAGCAGGAAATCGACCCGGCGCAGATGCCCGGCGTGCTGGTGCATTCCCACGGCCCGTTTGCGTGGGGTAAGAATGCCGAAGACGCGGTGCATAACGCCATCGTGCTGGAAGAGATCGCCTATATGGGCATCTTCTGCCGCCAGCTGGCGCCGCAGCTGCCGGATATGCAGCAGACGCTGCTCGATAAGCACTATCTGCGTAAGCACGGGGCCAAAGCCTACTACGGCCAATAATCACCCTGCTCGCCACCATCTGGTAGCCCGGATAAGGCGCAAGCCGCAATCCGGGGCCACCTTAGCGCCGCATACCTGTATAAAACCCCAGCACCTATTGAGAAACCAGGCTATAATCAGGCCTGGTTTTTTATCGGCGAGAATACCCGTGACCCAGCCACGAGCAGGTTTTTTACTCACCCGTCACTGGCGGGACACCCCGCAGGGCACCGAGCTCTCCTTCTGGCTGGCCACCGACGACGGCCCGCTGCAGGTCACACTCCCGCCGCAAGAGTCCGTTGCCTTTATCCCCGAAGCGCAGCGGGCGCAGGCTGAACGGCTGCTGCAGG
Organism: Klebsiella sp. D-Nf1; assembly: GCF_002810515.1. Classification (NCBI taxonomy): domain Bacteria; kingdom Pseudomonadati; phylum Pseudomonadota; class Gammaproteobacteria; order Enterobacterales; family Enterobacteriaceae; genus Klebsiella; species Klebsiella sp. D-Nf1. The sequence continues at coordinate 40,697 of NZ_PIOK01000007.1, read as the reverse complement.
GGGAGAAAGGCTTCCGCTTCGCGCCGCTGGCCCTGAAAGATTTCCATCGGCAACCGGTTGTCGGCCTCTACTGCCGCGCCCATCGTCAATTGATGCGTCTGGAGAAGATGCTCCGCGACAGCGGCGTCACCGTCTACGAGGGTGATATCCGCCCGCCGGAGCGCTACCTGATGGAGCGCTTTATTACCGCCCCGGTGTGGGTGGAAGGCGAAACGCGCGGCTCGCAGCTGGTCAACGCGCGCATGAAACCGAACCCTGACTATCGCCCGCCGCTGAGATGGGTGTCGCTGGATATCGAAACCAGCCGCCACGGCGAGCTGTACTGCATCGGGCTGGAAGGCTGCGGCCAGCGGGTGGTCTACATGCTGGGCCCCGAACCGGAAACGCCGCCAGACGTCGACTTCGAGCTGGTCTACATCGCCAGCCGCCCCCTGCTGCTGGAAAAGCTCAACGCCTGGTTTGCCGAACACGACCCCGACGTGCTGATCGGCTGGAACGTGGTGCAGTTCGATCTCCGCGTCCTGCAAAAGCACGCCGAGCGCTACCGCATCCCCCTGCGTCTTGGCCGCGGCAACAGTGAGCTGGAGTGGCGCGAGCACGGTTTTAAGAACGGCGTCTTTTTCGCCCAGGCCTGCGGGCGGCTGATTATCGACGGCATCGACGCGCTAAAATCGGCGTTCTGGAGTTTCTCCTCCTTTTCACTCGAGGCCGTGGCTCGCGAGCTGCTGGGCGAAGGCAAAGCCATCGACAATCCGTGGGATCGCATGGACGAAATCGATCGCCGTTTTCATGAAGATAAACCGGCGCTGGCAACCTATAACCTGCAGGATTGCGAGCTGGTCACGCGGATCTTTCACAAAACCGAGATCATGCCGTTTTTGCTCGAACGGGCGACGGTTAACGGCCTGCCCGCCGATCGCCACGGCGGTTCGGTCGCCGCCTTCAGCCATCTCTATTTCCCGCGCATGCACCGCCTGGGCTACGTGGCGCCGAATCTTGGCGACGTACCGCCGCAGGCCAGCCCCGGAGGCTACGTGATGGACTCCCGCCCTGGCCTGTATGACTCGGTACTGGTGCTGGACTATAAAAGCCTGTATCCGTCGATTATTCGCACTTTTTTAATCGATCCGGTCGGCCTGGTGGAAGGCCTGGCGCAACCCGATGACCAGCACAGTACCGAGGGCTTTCTCGGCGCCCGCTTCTCGCGCGACAAGCACTGCCTGCCGGGGATCGTCGGGCAGATCTGGCACGGCCGCGATGAAGCGAAACGCCAGCATAATAAGCCGCTCTCCCAGGCGCTGAAGATCATCATGAACGCCTTCTACGGCGTGCTGGGCACCAGCGCCTGCCGCTTCTTCGACCCGCGTCTCGCCTCGTCGATTACCATGCGCGGCCACGCGATCATGCGCCAGACCAAAGCGTTAATTGAAGCCAAAGGCTATGACGTTATCTACGGCGATACCGACTCCACCTTCGTCTGGCTGAAACACCCGCACAGCGAAGCGCAGGCCGCAGAAATCGGCCGCGAGCTGGTCAGCGACGTCAATACCTGGTGGGCGCAGGAGCTTGGCAAAAGCCAGCTAACCAGCACCCTGGAGCTGGAGTATGAAACCCACTTCTGCCGCTTTTTAATGCCGACGATCCGCGGCGCCGATACCGGCAGCAAGAAGCGCTATGCCGGGATGATTCAGGAGGGCGATGACCAGCGCATGGTGTTTAAGGGTCTGGAGACGGTGCGTACCGACTGGACGCCGCTGGCCCAGCAGTTCCAACAGGAGTTATACCTGCGCATCTTCCGCAACCAGCCGTATCAGGACTATGTGCGGGAGACTATCGCCAGGCTGATGAACGGCGAGCTCGACGAACAGCTGATTTACCGCAAGCGCCTGCGCCGACCGCTGGCCGAGTATCAACGCAACGTACCGCCGCACGTACGCGCGGCCAGGCTTGCCGATGAGCACAACCTGAAGCGGGGACGTGCGCAGCAGTATCAGCAGCGCGGCACCATTAAATACGTCTGGACCACCAGCGGCCCGGAGCCGGTGGATTACCAGCTGTCGCCGCTCGATTATGATCACTATTTAACAAAGCAGTTGCAGCCAGTGGCGGAAGGGATCCTGCCCTTCGTCAACGATGACTTTGCTACAATAGTGACAGGGCAGCTGGGACTATTTTGATTTTTTCTCACCCCTTCCACAGGCACAAAAGCCGAAAAATGAAGGGTGCGGAGGAGGTGACGAACGTTCCTCCATCCAGTAATATAGCGCCCTTTCCATTCCTGGCCCCAATTTTGACGCATCTCCGATTATTCATGGAGATGATCAACTATTGCCTGCAATTAAAGAACAAAGAGCCGAACACATATGCCTTTTACACTTGGTCAACGCTGGATTAGCGACACAGAGAGCGAACTAGGATTAGGAACGGTGGTAGCGCTGGATGCGCGCATGGTCACTCTCCTTTTCCCCGCCATCGGCGAAAACCGTCTGTATTCTCGCAACGATTCCCCGATCACCCGCGTGATGTTTAACCCGGGAGACACCATCACCAGCCACGAAGGCTGGCAGCTCCACGTTGACGAAGTGAATGAAGAGAACGGGCTGCTGTCCTACACCGGTACCCGGCTGGACACCGAGGAAGCTAACGTGACTCTGCGTGAAGTGCTACTCGACAGCAAACTGGTGTTCAGCAAGCCGCAGGACCGCCTGTTTGCCGGTCAAATTGACCGTATGGACCGCTTTGCCCTGCGCTACCGCGCGCGTAAGTTCCAGAGCGAACAGTACCGCATGCCGTGGAGCGGCCTGCGCGGCCAGCGCACCAGCCTGATCCCGCATCAGCTGAATATCGCCCACGACGTGGGCCGTCGTCACGCGCCGCGCGTCCTGCTGGCTGATGAAGTGGGCTTAGGTAAAACCATTGAAGCCGGGATGATCCTGCATCAGCAGCTGCTCTCCGGCGCCGCCGAGCGCGTGCTGATCGTGGTCCCGGAAACCCTCCAGCACCAGTGGCTGGTGGAAATGCTGCGCCGCTTCAACCTGCGCTTCTCACTGTTCGACGACGAGCGCTATGCCGAAGCGCAGCACGATGCCTACAACCCGTTTGAAACCGAACAGCTGGTGATCTGCTCTTTAGACTTCGTGCGCCGCAGTAAGCAGCGTCTGGAGCACCTGTGCGACGCCGAGTGGGACTTGATGGTGGTCGATGAAGCGCACCATCTGGTGTGGAGCGAAGAGGCGCCGAGCCGTGAATATCAGGCGATCGAACAGCTGGCCGAACGCGTGCCGGGCATTCTGCTGCTGACCGCGACGCCGGAACAGCTGGGTATGGAGAGCCACTTTGCGCGTCTGCGTCTGCTGGATCCAAACCGCTTCCACGATTTCGAGCAGTTTGTTGAAGAACAGCAAAACTACCGCCCGGTCGCCGACGCCGTCGCCCTGCTGCTGGCAGGCAACACGCTAAGCGATAACGAACTCAATACCCTTGGCGATCTGATCGGCGAGCAGGATATCGAACCACTGCTGCAGGCTGCTAACAGCGATCGCGAAGACGCTCAGGCTGCACGGCAGGAGCTGGTCTCGATGCTGATGGACCGCCACGGCACCAGCCGCGTGCTGTTCCGTAACACCCGTAACGGCGTCAAAGGCTTCCCGAAACGCGAGCTGCACACCATTCGTCTGCCGCTGCCGACCCAGTACCAGACGGCCATCAAAGTCTCCGGTATTATGGGCGCCCGCAAAACCGCGGAAGAGCGCGCGCGCGACATGCTCTATCCGGAGCAGATCTATCAGGAATTTGAAGGCGATACCGGTACCTGGTGGAACTTCGACCCGCGTGTCGAGTGGCTGATGGGCTACCTGACCAGCCATCGCTCGCAGAAGGTACTGGTGATTTGCGCCAAAGCCGCCACCGCGCTACAGCTGGAGCAGGTGCTGCGCGAGCGCGAAGGCATCCGCGCCGCCGTATTCCATGAAGGGATGTCGATTATTGAACGCGACCGCGCCGCGGCGTGGTTTGCCGAAGAAGACACCGGCGCCCAGGTGCTGCTGTGCTCCGAAATCGGCTCCGAAGGACGTAACTTCCAGTTCGCCAGCAACCTGGTGATGTTCGATCTGCCGTTTAACCCGGATCTGCTGGAGCAGCGTATCGGCCGTCTCGACCGTATCGGCCAGGCGCACGATATCCAGATCCACGTTCCATACCTGGAAAAGACCGCGCAGTCGGTGCTGGTGCGCTGGTATCACGAAGGGCTCGACGCCTTCGAACATACCTGCCCGACCGGCCGCACCGTCTACGACAGCGTCCATGATGAACTGATCAACTATCTTGCGGCGCCAGAATCCACCGACGGCTTTGACGATCTGATCAAATCCTGCCGCCAGCAGCATGACGCCCTGAAAGCGCAGCTGGAGCAGGGCCGCGACCGTCTGCTGGAGATCCACTCCAACGGCGGCGAGAAAGCGCAGGCGCTGGCGGAGAGCATCGAAGAGCAGGATGACGACACCAGTCTGATCGCCTTCTCGATGAACCTGTTCGATATCGTCGGCATCAACCAGGACGACCGCGGTGAAAACCTGATCGTCCTGACCCCTTCCGACCATATGCTGGTCCCGGACTTCCCGGGCCTGCCGGAAGACGGTTGCACCATCACCTTCGAGCGTGACGTGGCGCTGTCGCGTGAAGATGCGCAGTTCATCACCTGGGAACACCCGCTAATCCGCAACGGTCTGGATCTGATCCTTTCCGGCGATACCGGCAGCAGCACCATTTCGCTACTGAAGAATAAGGCGCTGCCGGTCGGCACCTTGCTGCTGGAGCTGATCTACGTGGTCGAAGCGCAGGCGCCGAAACAGCTGCAGCTTAACCGCTTCCTGCCAGCGACGCCGGTCCGCATGTTGCTGGATAAAAACGGCAACAACCTCGCCGGCCAGGTGGAGTTTGAAAGCTTCAACCGCCAGCTGAGCGCGGTTAACCGCCACACCGGCAGCAAACTGGTCAACGCGGTGCAGCAGGACGTTCACGCGATTCTGCAGCAGGGCGAAGCGCAGATCGCCAAAGCGGCGCAGATGCTGATCGACGCGGCGCGTCGCGAAGCCGATGATAAACTGACAGCGGAACTGTCGCGCCTGGAAGCGCTGAAGGCAGTGAACCCGAACATCCGTGACGACGAACTGGCGGCGATCGAAAGCAACCGTCAGCAGGTGCTGGAGGCGCTGGGACAGGCCGGGTGGCGTCTGGACGCGCTGCGTCTGATCGTCGTCACCCACCAGTAACGGAACGCGAAATGGCGATGGAAAATTACAATCCGCCGCAGGATCCCTGGCTGGTGATCCTGTATCAGGATGAGCACATCATGGTGGTCAACAAGCCAAGCGGCTTGTTGTCCGTACCCGGTCGTCTTGATGAGCATAAAGACAGCGTGATGACGCGCATTCAGCGCGACTTCCCGCAGGCCGAATCGGTGCATCGCCTTGATATGGCCACCAGCGGTGTGATTGTGGTGGCGCTGAATAAGGCCGCGGAGCGTGAACTGAAACGCCAGTTCCGCGAGCGCGAACCAAAAAAGCAGTACATCGCCCGCGTCTGGGGACATCCGCAGCCGGCGGAAGGTCTGGTGGATTTACCGCTGATTTGCGACTGGCCGAACCGGCCAAAGCAGAAGGTGTGCTACGAAACCGGCAAAGCGGCGCAAACCGAGTATGAGGTGCTGGAGTACGCGGAGGATAATACCGCCCGCGTACGCCTGAAGCCGATTACCGGACGTTCGCACCAGCTGCGCGTGCATATGCTGGCGCTGGGGCATCCGATTCTCGGCGACCGCTTTTACGCCACGCCGGAGGCGCTGGCGATGGCCCCGCGTCTGCTGCTGCACGCCGAGACGCTCACCATCACCCACCCTGCCTACGGCAACGCGATGACCTTTCGCGCGCCGGTCGACTTTTAGGACGTCCCCGGTAGCGCCTTGCCGCCGGGGAATACTGACCCGTTAGTCGCGGGCAAACCACGCATCAATCATCTGCTCAACGCGCGCCACGACGAGATCGGTGTCGTGTCGACGGCTGCGCGCGCAGGCGTGCGCCGGCTCATCACACAGCAGACAGCGGCGCTGCGACTCACCCAGCGACTGACGACCTACCTGCCCGTTCTGTGGACAGATCACATCGATATCCCACAGGCGTCCCAGCGGATGGCTCTGCTCCAGCGTACTGCACATCGCTTTGATTTCGCTGGCCGGGTGCGCCACGCACCACAGCGCTTCGGGCCCGGTCGGCAACCACAGCACCTGACGATCCAGCGCTTGCCAGCGGTGCTTCCACAGCAGCTGGTCGCAGGCCTGGAGGGCAACGCCCATCATGTTGCGATAGCGAATGCTGTCTTTCACCGCCCCCGGGGTCACCAGGGTCAGGGAAATAACAGGCTGCTGATAATGGGCCAGCCAGTCAGCCTGGCGGGCTGCACGCTGCTCTTTCGCCGCCAGCAATGCATCGATGCTGACGCCCGCCTGGGCGGGAGTATCCACTGACATTAATTCCTCTCCTACATATGATAAATGCGACAGCGCCTGGGCTGTCATGATGATGGATGCGATAGCCGATCGCGCGCTGATTGTAACGCTAAATGAGGAGCATTTAGGATACAGAACGCAGATATTTTCTGCGTTCTGTAGCGGAAAATGGCAGATTTATCGCTTAGTGCAGCGTTTAATCACGCCAGATAGTGGCTGAGGAACAGCAGTCCCAGCGAGACATTTATCGCACCGCCGATCCGGGTAGCGATCTGCGCGAACGGCATCAGGCTCATGCGGTTACCGGCGGTCAGGATCGCCACATCGCCGGTGCCGCCCTGCCCGCTCTGGCAACAGGAGACAATCGCCACATCGATCGGGTGCATCCCTATTTTTTTACCCACAAAGAACCCGGTCGCCACCAGCGCCGAGACGGTACTGACGATCACCAGCAGGTTGGTCAGCGTGAAGGCATTTACCAGCTCCTGCCACGGGGTGATCGCCACGCCGACGGCAAAGAGGATCGGATAAGTGACCGCGGTGCGGAAGAATTTATACACCATCTGCGATCCCTCCTGCAGGCGCGGCGACACCACGTTAGCCAGCTTTAACAGCACCGCGAGGAACAGCATGCCCACCGGCGCCGGCAGGCCAATCAGTTTGTGGCCAAGCATCCCCATCATATACAGCAGCACCGCCAGCAGCGCGCCGGAGGCCAGAGTCCCGACGTCGGTTTTGCCGCTCACGCCTTCGCTCTCGCCGAGGCTACGGGTTTCATTGCTGCGGTTCGGCATCAGTTGTCCTTCACCGGTGAGATGCGGGGAACGCTTGCCGAGCTGGTTGAGGCAGCCGGAGATAACGATCGCCGTCAGACTGCCGAGCATCACCATCGGCAATATCCGGCCCAGCGCCACGCCCTGCTCCATATGCATCAGCGCGGCGTAACCCATCGACAACGGGATCGCCCCTTCCCCCACGCCACCGGCCATGATCGGCAGCACGATAAAGAAGAACACCTGGAACGGCTCCATGCCCAGCAGCGTGCCGACGCCGATGCCCACCAGCATGCCAACCACTTCGCCGCACAGCATCGGGAAGAAGATCTTCAGAAAGCCCTGAATCAGCGTAGTACGGTTCATACTCATGATGCTGCCGACGATGATGCAGCAGATGTAGAGATAGAGGATGTTGGTGGATTTATAGAATTTAGTCGTGGATTCCACGACCACGTCCGGCAGCAGGCCGTAGTGGACCAGCGCGGAAGGAATAAAAGTGGCGCAGATCGCCGCCGCGCCGAGTTTCCCCAGCACCGGCAGGCGCTTACCAAACTCGCCGCAGGCGAAGCCAAAGAAAGCCAGCGTGGCCACCATCACCACGATATCGCTCGGCAGTTTACCGCCAAGGCAGTCGAGGGCAATCAGCCCCCCAGCCAGCAAAAACAGCGGCAGCGGGACGATCCCTACCTTCCAGTTATCCATGATGTGCCACCAGCGCTGCTTCAGCGTGGTTTTCGGCGTATTGATCGGTTCAAGGGTTGCAGAGAATGCATTGTCTGTGGTGCTCATAAATTCAGCCCTGTCGTTATTATTCATTTTCAGCGTAAAGGGACAGCGGCGTCGTTAATGTGAAGCTCCCCAGATTAAAAAAGAAGTTTTAATGGTCACTATGGTTTTTATGGTTTCTATTCGCGGAACCGCGAAGGGGTGATATATCTCTGATTTATTGTCGTGGTTTTTATGGTGTTTATTCTCCCTGAGGCGTTATTTCCGTCGAGCCTCCCGCCGACAGTCTGCGCCTGCGCCTGCGCAGGCGATCACAACTTTTCCTTAACATTTACGTCACGTGACAGAAAAATGATAGAGTGCCGGTATGGTGAATACGCTGTCCGGGACCTATGAAAGTATCTTTTCAATATAAGCTGTTTATTTCGCTGGTCGCCTTTTTCTCGGTCCTCTTTATTGCGCTGGGCATTTATTATTATTTTGATGCCAGCCGCCAGCTGTATCAGGAAATGAGTGGCCGGGCCAAAATTCAGGCCGAAGAGATAGCCCTGATGCCTAATTTACGTCAGCAGGTCAGCCAGCACGATCCGCAGGCGATCCGGGCGTTTATGCAGCAAATCGCCGCCCATAGCGATGCCAGTTTTATCGTCATCGGCGATCGTCAGGGCGTGCATCTGTTTCACTCCGTCCATCCGGAGTGGGTTGGCACGCGGCTGGTCGGCGGTGACAACCAGGCGGTACTGGAGGGGCACACCATCACCACCATTCGCAAAGGCGGTCTGGGCGTCTCGCTGCGCAGCAAAACGCCCATCGTCGATGACGAGGGGCGGGTGATCGGTATTGTCTCTGTTGGCTACCTCACCAGCTATCTCGACAGCATCACGCTGACCAAAGTGATCAATATTTTTATCGCCGCCGTCCTGCTGCTCATCGCCCTGTTTATCTTCTCCTGGTACTTTACCCGCAGCATCAAGAAGCAGATTTTTTCGCTCGAGCCGCGGGAGATAGGCCTGCTGGTACGTCAGCAAAAGGCAATGATGGAGTCTATCTTTGAAGGGGTGATCGTCATCGATCACCAGCGGCGCATTGAGGTGATTAACCATGCCGCCCGCAGCCTGCTGGAGCTCAGCCAGCCTGCCCGCCAGCTGCGCGGCCAGTCGATCGACAGCGTCATTTCGCCACAGCCGTTTTTCGCCAGCGACGACATGCTCGAGCGTGACACCCATGACGAACTGTGCCGCTTCAACCAGCTGACCGTGCTCGCCAGCCGGGTGCGCATTATGCTGGAGAATACGCTGCAGGGCTGGGTGATCACCTTCCGCGACCGCAACGAAATCAATGCCCTCACCGCCCAGCTCAGCCAGGTGAAGCGCTATGTCGACAACCTGCGCATCATGCGCCACGAGCAGCTCAACCGGATGACCACCCTCTCCGGCCTGCTGCATATGGGCCACTATGACGAAGCGATCCGCTATATTCAGGCCCAGTCGGAGCATGCCCAGGAGCTGCTGGATTTCATCTCCTCGCACTTCCACTCACCGACGTTGTGCGGCCTGCTGTTGGGCAAGGCCACCCGTGCTCGCGAAAAAGGGGTTGAACTGAGCTTCGACCCGGCCTGCCGTATCGATCGTCCGCTGCCGTCGTTGAAGGAATCCGAACTGATCTCCATTATCGGCAACCTGCTGGATAACGCCATCGAAGCCACGCAGCGCGCCGAGCTTCCGCACGAGCCCGTGGAAGTGCTGATTCAGCTCAACGCCCGGGAGCTGATCATCGAAGTGGCCGACCGCGGCGTCGGCATCCGTCCTGATATTCGCGACCGCATTTTTGAGCGCGGCGTGACCACTAAAACCCGTGGCGATCACGGCATTGGTCTGTATCTTATTGAACATTATGTCACTCAGGCGGGCGGCACCATCGAAGTCGCTGACAACGCGCCGCGGGGAGCCATCTTCACCCTGTTTATCCCGGCCGACGCGCCCGCCTGTCCGCAAACGGAGGCCCACGATGCATCATGACCTGGTCGATGTGCTGATCATTGAAGATGAGAGCGAGCTGGCGCGCCTGCACGCCGAGCTTGTGCAAAAACACCCGCGACTGCGGCTGGCAGGCATGGCGGCCTCCCTCGCCCAGGCGCGGCAACTGCTCCATGCCAGTCCGCCGCAGCTGGTGCTGCTGGATAACTATTTACCGGACGGCAAAGGCGTCACGCTGATGACCGACCCGGTGCTGGCGACCACCCATTGCTCGGTGATCTTTATCACCGCCGCCAGCGATATGGAAACCTGCAGCCTGGCGATCCGTAACGGCGCCTTCGACTATATCCTCAAGCCCGTTTCGTGGAAGCGGCTGAGCCAGTCGCTTGAGCGCTTTATCCAGTTTTACGATCAGCAGCGGGAATGGAAAATCGTCGATCAGCAGAACGTCGATTCGCTCTATCAACTGCAGGCAAAGAACTATCGCGTGGATAATGGCAGTAAGGGCATTGAAGAGAAGACGCTGGCGCTGGTGCAGGGGCTGTTTAGCGGTCGGGAAGCGCACTGTTTTTCCGTCGATGAGGTGGTCAGCGCCGCCGGGCTCAGCAAAACCACCGCCCGGCGCTATCTGGAACACGGCGTTGAGACCGGCTTTCTGGAAGTGGAGATGCTGTACGGAAAAATCGGCCATCCGCGGCGGCTGTACCGACGCGCGCAGCCTAAAAGCTAAAGCCCCTCGCCGGACGGGAGGGGCAGGAAAACTCAGAAGCCGCGCTGCTCTTTGATCAGCTCCCAGGCCTTCTGGATCTCCTGGGCTTTCTGTTTGGCCATCTCCATCATTTCCGGCGGCAGCCCTTTTGCCACCAGCTTGTCCGGGTGATGTTCGTTCATCAGCTTACGATAGGCGCGCTTCACCGTCGCCGCGTCATCGGTCGGTTTCACTCCCAGCACATTGCAGGCATCTTCGAGGGTTGGCCCACGCTGCGCCTGCTGCCAGCCGGCATTGCCGCCGTGCTGACCATGAGATTGCTGCTGCGCACCACCGCCGAACTGGGCGCCGCCCTGCATCATCCGCAGGAACTGATCGAACTGGGCGCGGGAGATGCCAAGCTCGTCAGCGATGACGAACAGCACTTCACGTTCGTTGGGGTGCAATTCGCCATCAGCAAACGCGGCCTGCAGCTGAATTTCCAGAAACATCCGAATCAGATCGAAGCGGCCAAAGCAGACGCTGCGCAGCTGACGCATCTTCTCGCGCAGCGGATAGTTGTCGGCTTTACCGTCGCGAAACGCCTGCTGTGCCGCCGTACGCGATGCGCCGTGCAGGTTCATGCGATCCATCAGCACATTGGCGACATGAATATCGGCTTCGGTGACGCGGCCCTTGGATTTGGTCAGATGCCCCATCACTTCAAAAGTGGTGGAAAAGAAGAGCGACTGGCGTTCCTGTTGATTGGCGAAGAGATTCAACCGGCGGCTGCGCGCCCGGTCAAACATATGGCCCACCAGGAAGCCGAGCACGACGCCCCAAAACCCACCGCCCATCAGCAAAGCCACCGCCACGCCAATCACTTTACCCAAATACTGCATAGACTCCCCAACTGTTTATCGCCGTTAAGCTCGAATATGACCGCACGTTACCCGGCACTCGCGCCTCGGTCAATTGTGGGACATAGCCTATAATTTGCTTTATCATACTCGTCATTCAACAGGGTGCCTAACGCTCGGGCTCGAAACGGGCAGGATTAACACTAGCGTGATAAAGTTGAGTAAGTTAGGCTCTGACCGTTTGCAAGCCGCTGCCACAAGATGATGGAACAATAAATACAACGTATGAAAAAACGTATTCCCAGCCTCCTGGCTACGATGATTGCCAGCGCCTTGTATAGCCAACAAGGCCTCGCTGCCGATCTCGCAACGCAATGTATGCTTGGCGTGCCAAGCTTTGATCGTCCGCTCGTGGAAGGGAGACCTGGCGAGTTGCCGGTGACGATTAATGCCGATCATGCGAAGGGCAACTACCCTGATAATGCCGTCTTCACCGGTAACGTCGACATTAATCAAGGGAACAGCCGCCTCCGTGCCGACGAAGTTCAGCTGCATCAGCAGCAGGCAGCAGGCCAGGCGCAACCGGTGCGAACGGTGGATGCGCTGGGCAACGTCCATTACGACGATAACCAGGTGATCCTCAAAGGGCCTAAAGCCTGGTCAAACCTGAACACCAAAGACACCAACGTCTGGCAGGGCGATTATCAAATGGTCGGACGCCAGGGGCGTGGCACCGCCGATCTGATGAAACAGCGCGGCGAAAACCGCTATACCATTCTGGAAAACGGCAGCTTTACCTCCTGTTTGCCGGGCTCAGACACCTGGAGCGTCGTGGGCAGCGAAGTCATCCACGACCGTGAAGAGCAGGTTGCCGAGATCTGGAACGCCCGCTTTAAGCTGGGCTCGGTACCGATTTTCTACAGCCCTTACCTGCAGTTGCCAGTGGGCGATAAACGTCGTTCCGGTTTCCTGATCCCGAACGCTAAATACAGTACCAAAAACGGTGTGGAATTCTCCCTGCCGTACTACTGGAATATCGCGCCGAACTTCGATGCCACCATCACCCCGCACTATATGAACAAACGCGGCGGCGTGATGTGGGAAAACGAATTCCGCTATCTGACCCAGCTCGGCAGCGGCTTAACCGAATTCGACTACCTGCCATCGGATAAAGTCTACGAAGACGACCACTCCAAAGACAGCAACAGCCGCCGCTGGCTGTTCTACTGGAACCACTCCGGGGTTATCGATCAGGTGTGGCGTCTGAACGCTGACTACACCAAGGTGAGCGATCCAGACTATTTCAGCGATTTCAGCTCGAAATATGGTTCCAGTACCGATGGCTATGCGACGCAGAAATTCAGCGCCGGTTACGTCAACCAGAACTTTGACGCGACGGTATCGACCAAGCAGTTCCAGGTCTTTAACCGGGAATCGAGCAACTCCTACTCGGCTGAGCCGCAGCTGGACATCAACTACTACCAGAACGATGTCGGTCCGTTCGATACCCATCTGTACAGCCAGGTCGCCCACTTTGTTAACTCGAATAACAACATGCCGGAAGCGACCCGTGTTCACTTCGAACCGACGATCAACCTGCCGCTGTCCAACGGCTGGGGTAGTCTGAATACTGAAGCCAAGCTGCTGGCGACCCACTACCAGCAGAGCAACCTCGATGATTACAACGCCGCCAACGGTACCAACTACAAAGAGTCCGTCAGCCGCGTAATGCCGCAGTTTAAAGTCGACGGTAAAATGGTCTTTGAGCGCGACCTGCAGGAGGGATTCACTCAGACGCTGGAACCGCGGATGCAGTATCTGTACGTGCCGTACCGCGATCAGAGTGAAATCGGCAGCTACGACTCCACGCTACTGCAGTCAGACTACAGCGGCCTGTTCCGCGACCGTACCTACAGCGGTCTGGACCGCATCGCGTCAGCCAACCAGGTCACCACCGGCATCACCTCTCGCGTGTATGATGCCGCCGCCGTGGAACGTTTTAATATTTCCGTTGGTCAAATCTACTATTTCACCGAGTCACGCACCGGTGATGACAACATCAACTGGGAAAATAATGACACCACGGGTTCACTGGTATGGGCCGGCGATACCTACTGGCGCATCGCCGATGACTGGGGCTTACGCGGGGGGATCCAGTACGACACCCGTCTGGATAACGTCGCCACCGGTAACGGCACCATTGAATACCGTCGTGATGAAAACCGCTTAGTCCAGCTTAACTATCGTTACGCCAGCCCGGAATATATTCAGGCTACACTGCCGTCATATTCCACGGCGGCACAATATAAACAGGGTATTTCGCAAGTGGGGATGACCGCCAGCTGGCCGATCGTCGATCGCTGGTCCGTGGTCGGGGCATACTACTTCGATACCAATACCCGGAAAGCAGCAAACCAGATGTTGGGTGTTCAGTATAACTCCTGCTGCTACGCCATCCGTCTTGGCTACGAACGTAAAGTCAACGGCTGGGATAGCAACAACAACGGCGGCGAGAGCAAATACGACAACACCTTCGGAATCAATATTGAATTGCGCGGTCTGAGCTCTAACTACGGCCTCGGCACCCAGCAGATGCTGCGTTCGAACATTTTACCGTACCAGAGCTCCCTGTGATGCGGCTGGTTTACAACATCGTCCGCATTTGCGGTTAATTGAAATGGAAAAAGTATGAAGAACTGGAAAACGCTGCTTCTCGGTATCGCCATGATCGCGAATACCAGTTTCGCTGCCCCTCAGGTGGTCGATAAAGTAGCGGCCGTCGTCAATAATGGCGTCGTGCTGGAAAGCGACGTCGATGGTTTGATGCAATCAGTTAAGCTCAATGCGGGTCAGGCTGGCCAACAGCTGCCGGATGACGCGACACTGCGCCATCAAATCCTCGAAAGACTGATCATGGACCAGATCGTATTGCAGTTGGGGCAGAAGATGGGCGTGAAGGTCTCTGACGACCAGCTCGATCAGGCCATCGCCAACATCGCTAAACAAAACAATATGACCATGGATCAGATGCGCAGCCGTCTGGCCTATGAAGGCATCAACTACAACACCTACCGTAGCCAGATCCGCAAAGAGATGCTGATTTCGGAAGTGCGTAACAATGAAGTGCGTCGTCGTATCACCGTGCTGCCGCAGGAAGTCGAAGCGCTGGCAAAACAGATTGGCGACCAGAACGATGCCAGCACCGAGCTAAACCTGAGCCACATCCTGATCCCGCTGGCGGAAAACCCGACCGCGGATGAGGTTGCCGCAGCCCAGGAGCAAGCGAATTCCATCGTTGAGCAAGCGCGTAACGGCGCCAACTTCGGTAAACTGGCCATCACCTACTCCGCTGACCAACAGGCGCTGAAGGGAGGCCAGATGGGCTGGGGTCGTATCCAGGAGCTGCCAGGTATTTTCGCCCAGGCGTTAAGCACCGCCAAAAAAGGGGATATCGTCGGCCCGATTCGCTCTGGCGTCGGCTTCCACATTCTGAAAGTCAACGACCTGCGCGGCGGGACTCAGAACATCTCCGTCACCGAAGTCCATGCCCGTCATATTCTGCTTAAGCCGTCGCCGATCATGAACGATGCCCAGGCCCAGGCCAAGCTGGAACAGATCGCGGCTGACATTAAGAGCGGGAAAACCACCTTCGCCAAAGCGGCGAAAGCGTTCTCTGAAGATCCGGGCTCGGCGAACCAGGGCGGTGATTTAGGTTGGGCGACACCGGATATCTTCGATCCGGCATTCCGTGATGCGCTGATGCGTCTGAACAAAGGGCAGACCAGCGGACCGGTGCACTCTTCCTTCGGCTGGCATCTGATCGAACTGCTGGATAGCCGTCAGGTCGACAGAACCGACGCCGCGCAGAAAGATCGTGCATACCGCATGCTGATGAACCGCAAATTCTCTGAAGAAGCGGCAACCTGGATGCAGGAACAGCGCGCCAGTGCGTATGTTAAAATTCTGAGCAACTAATATCGATGCCTGAAATCCGTAAAGTTGTCATCACTCCCGGCGAACCCGCCGGGATTGGCCCTGACCTGGTCGTGCAGCTTGCCCAGCGCGACTGGCCAGTTGAGCTGGTGATCTGCGCCGACGGCGCCCTGTTAACTGACCGAGCCCAGCGGCTCGGTCTTCCTTTATCTCTCCTCCCATACGATCCTGCGCAACCGCCCGTTCCGCAACGCGCTGGTACGCTGACGCTGCTTAACGTACCGCTGAACGTTCCCGCGGAACCCGGCGTGCTGAACGTGCAAAACGGCGCCTATGTCGTGGAAACGCTGGCGCGCGCTTGCGACGGCTGCCTTAGCGGCGAATTTGCGGCGTTAGTGACCGGCCCGGTGCACAAAGGCAACATCAACGACGCCGGCATCGCCTTCACCGGTCATACCGAGTTCTTCGAAGAGCGCGCGAAGGCCAGCAAAGTGGTGATGATGCTGGCGACCGAGGAGCTGCGGGTGGCGCTGGTGACGACCCATCTGCCGTTGAAAGCCATCAGCGAAGCGATAACGCCCGAGCTGCTGCGCGAGATCATCACCATTCTCGATCACGATCTGCGCACGAAATTTGGCATTGCCCAGCCGCATGTCCTGGTTTGCGGGCTTAACCCGCACGCTGGCGAAGGCGGCCATATGGGCACGGAAGAGATAGACACCATCATTCCGGTGCTGGAAGAGATGCGCGCGAAGGGGATGAACCTCAGCGGTCCGCTGCCGGCAGACACCCTCTTTCAGCCCAAATACCTTGATCATGCCGATGCGGTACTCGCGATGTACCACGATCAGGGCCTGCCCGTGCTAAAATACCAGGGCTTTGGCCGTGGCGTGAACATTACGCTCGGTTTACCTTTTATTCGTACCTCCGTCGACCACGGCACCGCACTGGAATTAGCGGGTCAGGGAAAAGCGGACGTCGGCAGTTTTATCACGGCGCTTAATCTCGCCATCAAAATGATTGTTAATACCCAATGAATAATCGAGTCCATCAGGGCCATTTAGCCCGTAAACGCTTCGGGCAGAACTTCCTCAACGATCAGTTTGTGATCGACAGCATCGTCTCGGCGATTAATCCACAGAAAGGCCAGGCGATGGTTGAAATCGGCCCGGGTCTCGCCGCGCTGACCGAGCCGGTCGGCGAACGTCTTGACCAACTGACCGTTATCGAACTGGACCGCGATCTGGCAGCTCGCCTGCAGACGCACCCGTTCCTCGGACCGAAGCTGACCATCTATCAGCAGGATGCGATGACCATGAACTTCGCTGAACTGGCGGAGAAAATGGGCCAGCCGCTGCGCGTCTTCGGCAACCTGCCGTACAATATCTCGACGCCGCTAATGTTCCATCTGTTCAGCTATACTGATGCCATTGCCGATATGCACTTTATGCTGCAGAAGGAAGTGGTCAATCGTCTGGTTGCCGGGCCGAACAGTAAGGCGTATGGTCGGTTAAGCGTGATGGCGCAATATTATTGCCAGGTGATCCCGGTACTCGAAGTGCCGCCGAGCGCGTTTACCCCGCCGCCTAAGGTCGACTCCGCGGTGGTTCGCCTGGTGCCGCACCGCACCATGCCGTATCCGGTAAAAGAGATCCGGGTACTGAGCCGCATCACCACCGAAGCCTTCAACCAGCGCCGTAAGACCATCCGCAATAGTCTCGGCAATCTGTTTAGCGTTGAAGTGCTGACCGAGCTGGGCGTCGACCCGGCAGTGCGTGCGGAAAATATTTCTGTAGAGCAGTACTGTAAGATGGCCAACTGGTTATCCAACAATCTGCCTTCGAAGGAGAGCTAACCATGATTAATTCGCCTCGTGTTTGCGTTCAGGTGCAAAGCGTCTATATCGAATCGCAGTCTTCTCCGGAAGAAGAGCGTTACGTCTTCGCTTATACGGTCACCATTCGCAATCTGGGGCGGAGTCAGGTTCAGCTGCTTGGCCGCTACTGGCTCATCACTAACGGCCACGGTCGTGAGACTGAAGTGCAGGGTGAAGGGGTGGTCGGCGAGCAACCGCATATTCCCGCTGGCGGTGAATATCAATATACCAGCGGCGCGGTCATCGAAACGCCGCTGGGAACCATGCAGGGTCATTATGAGATGATCGATATCGACGGCGCGCCGTTCCGTATCGAGATCCCTGTGTTCCGTCTCGCAGTTCCAACGCTCATTCATTAAAACAATGTCAACATACCTTATTGGCGACGTTCACGGTTGCTACGATGAACTGATCGCATTATTAGCGCAGGTTGAATTCGACCCGAGCAGCGATACGCTATGGCTGACCGGCGATCTGGTGGCCCGTGGCCCGGGGTCACTGGAGGTCCTGCGCTATGTCAAATCTCTGGGCGACTGTGTGCGACTGGTGCTGGGCAACCATGACCTCCACCTGCTGGCCGTCTTCGCCGGTATCAGCCGTAACAAGCCGAAGGATCGTCTGAAATCCTTGCTGGAAGCCCCGGATGCCGATGAGTTGCTCAACTGGCTGCGTCGCCAGCCGCTGCTGCAGGTGGATGAAGAGAAAAAGCTGGTGATGGCCCACGCGGGCATCACGCCGCAGTGGGATCTGGAGACCGCCCAGCAGTGCGCGCGCGATGTAGAAGCGGTGCTCTCCAGCGACTCCTACCCTTTCTTCCTCGATGCCATGTACGGCGATATGCCGAATCACTGGAGCAACGAGCTGAGTGGTCTGGCGCGCCTGCGCTTTATCTCTAATGCCTTTACCCGCATGCGCTACTGCTTCCCGAACGGCCAGCTGGATATGTATTCGAAAGAGGCGCCCGAGGACGCCCCGGCGCCGCTGAAGCCGTGGTTTGCCATTCCTGGCCCGGTCAGCAATGCCTACAGCATTGCCTTTGGCCACTGGGCTTCACTGGAGGGACGCGGTACGCCGGAGGGGATTTACGCCCTGGATACGGGCTGCTGCTGGGGCGGTGAACTCACCTGCCTGCGCTGGGAAGATAAGCAGTACTTCACCCAGCCGTCGAACCGCCAGAAAAGCCTCGACGAAGGCGAAGCTGTCGCGTCCTGAGTCTTCCCGGATGGCGGCGCGTTGCGCCTTATCCGGGCTACATTTCCTTGCGATTTGTCGCCCGGGCAGCGCTCCCGAAAGACGAAGCCCGCGATCAGAAACATGACGCAGTCCCGTAGGCCCGCGCAAGCGCAGCGCCGCCGGGCAAGAACGGCGGGCGCGGAGCCACTTTTGTGTCGGGTGGCGGCTCACGCCTTACCCGACCTACATTTCCTTGCGATTTGTCGCCCGGACAGCGCTCCCGAAAGACGAAGCCCGCGATCAGAAACATGACGCAGTCCCGTAGGCCCGCGCAAGCGCAGCGCCGCCGGGCAAGAACAGCGGACGCGAAGCCACTTTTGTGTCGGGTGGCGGCTAACGCCTTACCCGACCTACATTTCCTTGCGATTTGTCGCCCGGGCAGCGCTCCCGAAAGACGAAGCCCGCGACGGGAAATATGACGAGATACTGAGTGCGCAATCGTCGCGGAATTCACGCAAAAGAAAACCCCGGTGACGCCAGACGCGACCGGGGTTTTTTCATAGTTATCCTTCCCGCTTAACGGCGTTCGAGGATCTCAAAGCAGTAGCTGTGGGAGTTCTGCGCGTCAGCGTCATGAAACTCGCTGAACACCGACTCCCACTCGTCCGGATCGTAATCCGGGAAATGGGTATCGCCTTCCACTTCCGCATCAATGTGGGTCAGATAGAGCTTATGCGCTTTCGGCAGGAACTGCTCATAAACGCGGCCGCCGCCAATCACCATAATCTCTTCCACATCACCGCAGGCAGCAATCGCTTCCTCCACTGAGGAGACCCACTGCACGCGATCGTCGCTGCCGGGTTTGCTGCTGATCACGATATTTTTACGCCCCGGCAACGGGCGCCCAATGGATTCCCAGGTCAGACGCCCCATCACCACCGGCTTATTTAACGTGTTGCGTTTGAACCAGGCGAGATCGGCAGGCAGGCTCCATGGCATGGCGTTTTCCATACCAATGACGCGATCTACCGCTAACGCCGCAATCAGACTGATCATTCATTCATTCCCGAGTGCAAAAAATTGTCGCCACTATACGGAAAGCGTACTACTTCGTCGACTGGCCGGAAGGTAAAGAATAAGAAAATTTTCTGATTTGCTGGCAAGCCCACGTTCACACCGTGGGCCGCCAGAACCGGTTCTAAACGGAAAACAAAATGTTACTGGCGAGCGTCAGGCTGAGGGCTTATTTTCCGGCTCATCGGCAATATCCCCGGTGTGCCTGCCCTCTTCCGTCCCCTGCCAGCCGTGACGCTGCACCAGCGACAGATGATGACGATCTTCGTTAATGATGCCAGTGAGCATATCGCTGGTCCGCTTGAAGACCGCCACCCGCGACGCTGCGTCGTTTTCCGCCATCGCCACCATCTCTTCAACCATCTGCAGGTTGAAACGACGGAACAGATCGGCCCGCTCGCGGGCTTCATACGCGCCGAGCCCCAGCGCCTCCAGCGTCATCCGGCCGGACTTCAGCGCCGCCTCAAAGGTTTCACGCTCCGGGGCCTCGACGCCAGCCTGGCGCAGCTTGATGTAATGATCGACATCGCGGGCGCGGGAGATAATCTGCAGATGCGGAAAATGCTCTTTCACCCTCTCCACCAGCTCAAGGCTGACGTGCGGATCGTCGATGGCATTGATCAGCACTTCCGCCTTTTCAGCGCCGGCCGACTCCAGCAGGTCGACACGGGTGGCATCACCGTAGAAAACCTTCATATCAAATTTGCGCAGGGTATCAACATGGTCCGGGTCGTGATCGAGGATCACCATTTTCACTCCGCTGGAGAGCAGCACACGACCGGCTATTTGCCCGTAGCGACCAAAGCCGGCGACAATCACCCGCGGCTGCTCTTCATCAATCTCGTCAGCATCGCGCGCCTGGCCGCTGGCCGATTTCTCCAGGCGAGTCAGCAGGACCAGCAGGACTGGCGTTGCCGCCATCGACAGCGCTACCGCCAGGGTCAGCGCCTTTGCCCATTCACCGTCCAGCACATCCGCCATCCGCGCGGCGCCAAAGACCACAAACGCGAACTCGCTTCCCTGTCCCAGCAGCACCGCAAACCAGCGGCGCTGGGCGCGTGGCACGCCCAGCGGCCTGGCGATAAGCCACAGCATCAGCATTTTTATCGCCAGGAAACCGACCAGCAAAATAACGATACGCAGCGGATGGGTCACGAGAGTGCCGAAATCAATCGACATGCCGACGCCAATAAAGAACAGCCCCAGTAGCAGCCCTTTAAACGGCTCGATATCGCTCTCCAGCGCATGGCGATACTCGGAGCTGGCCAGCAGCACCCCGGCGAGAAACGCCCCCATCGCCATCGACAACCCGACTTCCTCCAGCAGCAATCCAAAACCGAAGACCAGGAACAGCGCCACGGCGCTGAACACTTCGCGCAGGCCGGAACGGGCGACAAAGCGCAGCAGCGGACGGGTCAGATAGCGCCCCAGAGCCACCACCAGCGCCAGCGCCGCGGCCACCTTCAGCGCGGAGATAGCAAACGCCACCAGCGAAGTGGCGCCGCCGCTGGCCGCCAGCAGCGGGATCATCGCCACCAACGGGATCGCCGCGATATCCTGGAACAGCAGCACCGCGAAGGCGCTCCGCCCCATCTGCGAGACCGTCAGATTGCGCTCATTCATCGCTTGCATCGCAATGGCAGTGGAAGAGAGCGCCAGGGTCATGCCTATCAGCTCGGCCACCTGCCAGCGCAGGCCCAGCAGCATACAGAACAGGCCAATCAATACCCCGCAGGCCACCATCTGCAGTGCGCCGCCACCGAACACCGAGGCGCGTAGCTTCCACAGCCGCTGCGGATCCAGCTCCAGACCAATCACGAACAGCATCAGTACCACGCCGATCTCGGCAAAGTGCAGAATCGACTCGGCATCGGTCACCAGCCGCAGCCCCCACGGGCCGATAATACAGCCAGCGATCAGATAGCCCAGCACCGACCCCAGCCCCAGGCGGACGGCGATGGGCACAATCAGCGCCGCGGCGCCCAGGTAAATCAGCGCTTGTATCAGGGTATGGCTATCCATTCTGGTGTGCCTCCTGCCAGTCGATTAAGCGTTGACGATAGTGGCGGGCCTGCGCCTGCAGCGTTTCGTCATCGCAGATAAAGGTGCAGTGCATGGCGAACGGCGGCAGCCATTTCATCCCACAGTAAAGCGCGGTTGCCTGCAACGGCTGCGCCAGCACCGGAAAACCAGGGAATGAGCCGATGTCAAAGTGGCCTTCACCGCCGCCGGTGGTCACCGCCCACATCAGCGATTTACCGCGCAGGGCAATACCGTTGTGACCATAGGCCCAGCCGTGCGCCAGCACTTTATCCATCCACAGCTTCAGCAGCGGCGGCACGCTATACCACTGCATGGGATGCTGCCAGATAACCAGATCGGCACGAGCCAGCGCCGCCTGCTCGGCGGCGACATCGATATTAAAGTCGGGATAGAGTTGATAGAGGGAGCGTATCTCTACGCCTTCAAGCGTCCCTGCCTGTTCAAGCATTCGCTTATTCGCATGAGAATGCTGCGGATAAGGATGCGCATAAATTATCAGAATCATTGATTGGCCTGCGTTTGCTCTTGTCATAATCAGCAAGAGTGTAGACAGTTAAGCCAACGGCTTACAATGATAACTGTGATTTATGTCGCAGTGGGTTACGCATTTCGGGGTTGATTCTTGATCGCCACATCAGAATCGCTGTCGACCAGATCGCATTGCTTCGGTAGCAGAAAGGTCATTGTGCCGGCGATAATCAACGAACCGGCCAGGGCGCAGACCGCCACATTCTGGCCGTAGAGATACATCATCACGCCCACCAGATAGGGGCCACAGAATCCGCCGAGATTGCCCAGGCCATTGATCACCCCGCGTGCGCTGCCCGCCACCTCCGGCGAAGCGATACGCCCCGGCATCGACCAGAACGGACTGGTAGCCGATTTGAGAAAGAAGCCGCAGATCACCAGCGCGATATAGGCCGCCACCATATGGTCGCGCAGCACCACCGACGCCACCAGCGCTGCCGCAAAACTGTAGAGCGAGAAGCGAACCCACAGACGACGCTTACCGCTGTGGTCGCTGAACAACGAAATCACATAGATCCCGGCCAGCGTGGCGACAAACGGCAGCACCGCCAGGAAGCCAACGCTGGCCATGTTGCCGCCGGTTAACCCCTTCAGAATGGTCGGCAGCCACAGCGTGTAGCCATAATCCCCGGTCTGGTAGAAAAAATTGAGGATCACCAGCTTCATCAGTCCGGCATTACCAAACACATCCTTCACCGGGGCCTTGCTGACTGGGGCTTCGGCCTGCTTCGCCGCACGCTCGGCGGCCAGGGTGGTCACCAGATAGTCACGCTCGCGGGCGGGCAACCAGTGGGCCTCTTGCGGACGGTCGCTGATCATAAACCACCACACGACCAGCACCACCAGCGACAACAGCCCTTCGATGATAAACAGCCAGCGCCAGTCTAGCGCCGCAATAATGGCGCCGGAGACCGGCGCGGTGAGCATGCCGCCGAGCGGGGCAAACATCATCACAAACGCGTTCGCGCGACCCAGCTCTTTTTCCGGAAACCAGTTACTGACCATGGTCAGCACTACCGGCAGCATTCCCCCTTCCGATACCCCGAGAATAAATCGCAGCACCAGCAGTTGATATTGATGAGTCACAAACCCTGTCGCCACGGAAACGATAGCCCAGGCTACCAGCGACCAGGCTATAAATTTTTTACCGCTGCCGTTAACCGCAATTCGCCCACCGGGAATTTGCAAAAATAAATAACCAATAAAAAAGATACCGCTGGCCACGCCGGCCATTTGGCTGGTAATGCCTAAATCGGCCTCCATGCCGCCTGGCAGGGCAAAGCTAATATTAACCCGGTCCATAAATGACATAATGCAGGCAATTAACACCGGCACAATGATACGCAGCCAACGGGTGCTGGGAATTTTCTCGTTCATATATTTGCACTCTCTATGCAGAGGTTATTGTTTTGATTGAGATCGCGCGGGTACAAAAATAAAAAGCTAATTAATCGATAGCGTTTGGCAGCACTGAGCCGGCAAACCAGGCGGCGACGTTAGCAAAAACCACTTCGCTCATTTTCTGTCGTGTCTCCTGCGTGGCACTGGCGACATGCGGCTGCAGCACCACGTTATCGAGGGCGATCAGCGCCGCCGGGACCTGGGGTTCCTGCTCGAACACATCGAGCCCGGCCCCGGCGATAACGCCGTTTTGTAACGCGTGGATCAACGCCTTTTCATCCACCAGCGAACCGCGGGCAATATTGATAAGCCAGGCATGCGCCGGCATTACGTTAAACACCGAGGCGTCGATGATGCCGCGGTTCGCCTCGCCGCCGGATGCGGCAATCACCAGAAAATCGCTCTCATGCGCCAGGGTATGCAGGTCGGCACACCACTGATAATCGAGGCCCGCTATCTTTTTACGGTCGGTATACAGCACCTGCATATCAAAACCCCGCGCCCGGCGGGCGATCGCCTGGCCAATATTCCCCATGCCCAGCAGGCCGATACGCTTCCCGCTCACCTGAGTCGCCAACGGCATGCCGCCGCTCAGCCAGCGTCCCTCGCGGACAAAGCGATCGCCCTGACAGAGCTGACGGGAACCGGCGAGCAGCAGCCCCATCGCCAGGTCAGCAACATCATTCGTCAACACCCCGGAGGTGATGGTGACGGCAATTTGCCGCGAACGGGCATACGCCAGATCCACCGCATCGGTACCGACGCCAAAGATGGCAATCAGCCCAGCCTGAGGCAGCAACTCAAGGACGCTGTTTGCTACGCCGACGTCGCCGCGAGTGACCACGACGGCAATGTTCTCTCCTTGTTCACGCAGAAAGGTGATCGGATCGTCCTGCTCGTAGAGACGCAGCAGCGGGAAATGCTGCGCCAGCTGCAGCTGCAGGGTTTCAATTACGGGGGCCACTAAAAGGACGGCGCGGGGAATAACACTCTTCATCAGATCACCTGTTTGACGTTTGGTTACGACGGTAGCCACTATCAAACGGGTTTTTACCGGGGGATTTTGCGATCTGTATCACGCTGAATCGTGTTAAAAATGCGTGTTACCGGACGCGTGATCGTGAAGACAAAACGGCGACCAGACAGGCGATGGACCGCGCGCGCATTAACCTTTCGCTAACACGCGGCAGGCGCTGGCTGGTGGCCGTTAAATCGTTTCGCCCATCGACAGGCGGTAGTGGAGGTCCACTTTTTCAATGGTGGGCAGTCCTTTGATTTTCTTTATTAAAATCTCTGTCGCCACCTTACCCATCTCGAAGCGCGGCGTCAGGACGCTGGCCAGCCGGGGAGAGACGATCTGACCGATCTCCAGGCCATGAAAGCCCGCGATAGCCAGCTCCTGGGGCACGCTGATACCGGATGCCAGGCACTCCTGTAACACGCCCACCGCCAGATCGTCATTAGTGCACAGGATACCGTCCATATCGGCGTACATTTGCCGCGCCAGGGTCATCATGCCGGTGCCAATGGAAACCGACGAGACTTTATTCGGCGCAATGCGCCCCACCGCCAGCCCGGCATTCTCCATCGCCCGACAGTAGCCCAGATAACGCTGCTCGTCGCGGACGTCGGACATCGAGCCGAAGTAGATGATCCGTCGTTTACCGCTGGCCAGCAGCATGGTGGTCATATCGAAGCCGGCCTGGAAGTTATCGAATCCGACGTTGATGCGTCCCGGATTCTCCGCCAGCCCCATCACTTCAGCGATCGGGATCTTCGCGGCATTCAGATACTTGTCCGCCCGCAGGGAGTGCACCGACTCGGTCAGCAGCAGCCCTTTCACGTTAAATGCCAGCACGGCGGCAATCTGCTCCTCTTCACGCTGGCGATCGTAGTCGTAATTCACCACCAGCGTCTGGTAGCCATGCCCGGCGGCGACAGATTCGATGCCGGCCAGCAGATCGGCAAAAATTTGATTATGAAAGGAGGGAATGAGTACGCCAATCCGCGGCACGGCGACGCTGGTCATCGCCGGATTATCCGGGTCGGGCTGATAGCCGATCTCCGCTATCACGCTGGCAATGCGCTCCGCCGTCTCCGGTTTCACCTTTTCCGGGGTGCGTAAATAGCGGCTAACGGTCATCTTGGTTACGCCAGCCAGCTCGGCAATATCATGGAGCGTAATGCGTTGTGCTTTCATCTGTGTGTCCGCCAAATACCTGACTGCTTCAGGCCATTATGCCTGTCGGGGGGTAAAAAGAGAATGCCCGCCCGTAACCGTTAACCCGTTGAGTCAGCGAGATTTACCGGCAGCGTCACGTTTAAGGTAACCCCTTTTTGTAACACGGTTTCGAGTGATCTTCATCACAGTTTCCGCCGGTAAAAATCCGTGAGATAGGGCACAGGTTTTCTTCAGCCGCTAATCAGGATATCGAGATGAACGATCTTTTCAGCTTACAAGGTAAACGCATTTTAATTACGGGTGCAGGACAGGGGATCGGTTTTGTCATGGCCCAGGGTCTGGCGCAATATGGCGCAGAAATCATTATTAATGACCTTTCTGCCCCGCGAGCGGACGATGCGGTGATGAAGCTCCGCGATGAAGGCGCCATCGCCCATGCTGCGGTATTTAACGTGACCGATGCCGAGGCCGTTGAAGAGGCCATTGCCGATATCGAAGCGCATATTGGCCCAATCGACGTGTTATTCAATAACGCTGGGATCCAGCGTCGACACCCGTTTACCGAATTCCCGGTGCAGGAGTGGAATGACGTGATTTCGGTTAACCAGACGGCGGTGTTTCTCGTCTCTCAGGCCGTCGCGAAGCGCATGGTTGACCGCCAGCAGGGAAAAATCATCAATATCTGCTCCATGCAGAGCGAGCTGGGGCGCGACACCATCACCCCTTACGCCGCCGCCAAAGGCGCGGTGAAGATGCTAACCCGCGGGATGTGCGTTGAGCTGGCGCGGCACAACATTCAGGTCAACGGCATTGCCCCGGGCTACTTTAATACGGCGATGACCCGGACGCTGGTTGAGGATAAGGCGTTTACCGACTGGTTATGCAAACGCACCCCTGCCGCCCGCTGGGGCGATCCGCAGGAGCTGGTCGGCGCTGCCGTCTTTTTATCGTCAAACGCGTCGAATTTCGTCAACGGCCATCTGCTGTTCGTTGATGGCGGCATGCTGGTCGCGGTCTGAGAGAAGGAGCGCATGATGGCAGGACAATGCATTATTTTGATGGGCGTCTCCGGGACCGGCAAATCCACCGTCGGTCAGGCATTGGCCCACGCGCTGGGGGCGAAATTTATCGACGGCGACGACCTTCATCCACGCAACAATATCGTCAAAATGGCCACCAGCCAGCCGCTAAATGATGAGGATCGTCAACCGTGGCTGACGCGTATCGCCGACGTTATTTTCAGCCTTGAGCAGAAAAACGAGTCTGGTGTATTGGTCTGTTCCGCATTGAAGAAGCGCTATCGCGACCGCCTGCGTGAGGGGAACGCGAAGCTACGCTTCCTGTGGTTGACCGGGGATTATGACTGCATTTTGCAGCGTATGCGCCAGCGTAAAGGCCACTTTATGCCAGAGGCGCTACTGCGTAGCCAGTTTGCCGCCCTGGAGACGCCAGACGCCAGTGAAAGCGATGTTCTGGCCGTCGATATTACCCCCGACGTCGCCAGTATTGTCGCTCACTCATTAACGTTACTTCATTCGCAACAACCGCAGAGGATCCCGGCATGATTATCGATACCTTAACCGCCGCCGCCGAAAATGAGCTCTATCCGCCGGTGATTCGCCAGGCGCTGCAGGCCGTATTACAGCAACAACCGCACGCGCTGCCGCCGGGGAAATATACCGTCGAGAGTGATAATGTGTTTTTTACCGTCGTCGAAGGTCACACCCGGCCGCTGAGCGAGCAACGCCCGGAATATCATTGTCAATATCTCGACATTCACATTGTGCTGAAAGGCGAAGAGATCATCGGTGCCGGGAATAAAGGGCTGCCGCTCGTTGAAGATGGCCCCTTCAACACGGCGCAGGATATCGGTTTCTGCCAGGCTATCGACAGCGAAACGCTGATTCATCTCCACCCGGAAGAGCTGGCGATCCTCTTCCCCGGTGAATTACACCGCCCGATGGCCTGCCTCGATCAAGGCGCAGCGTTGCGCAAAATCGTGGTCAAAATCGATCGCGCGCTGCTGTAACGCGATCGTTCGGCCCCGCACGCTCCCCGCGGGGCCTGGGATAACCACTTAGTTATCCAGCTCATCCATGGATTTTACCTGGTCGCGGTTAATCTGCTCCACGCGGCCGGTTTCGGCATTTTTGTATGAGACGAGGCCGGTGTCATCATCCACCTGCGGTTTGCCGCTGGTGACAATGGTCTTGCCATCGGTGGTTTTGATCGACTGATTCGATGAGCAGCCGGCCACGAACATGATTGCCGTCGCTGCCAGTGCGGATGCCACCAGAATATTGTTCCGCATTGTATCCTCCTGTCTTTTCATCAATAGGTATCGTTATGGTGCTAACTATAGTTAGCCTGACCCGACAGGTGGTTAAAAGCAGAACTCTCCGAAGATGACCGTAGCCAAAAAAAAGGGCTGACGATGTCGTCAGCCCAGGCTTGTTGTTATCCGGCCAGGCCGGTGCGCTTATTTGGTGATTTGCGCGTGCATTTCCTGAACCGAAATCACCTTCTCGGTGGCATCAGCATTCAGCGCCATCGCAGTGGCAAAGCCGCCGTTCAGGGTGGTGTCGTAATGCACCTTGTACTGCAGCGCGCTGCGGCGAATCAGCTTGGAGTCTTCAATCGCCTGGCGACCTGCGGTGGTGTTGATGATGTAGGTGTATTCGCCATTCTTGATACGGTCCTGAATGTGCGGACGACCTTCATGCACCTTGTTCACCAGACGCGGGTTGATGCCCGCTTCGCCCAGTACAATCGCCGTACCGTGGGTCGCATCCAGCTCAAAGCCAAACTTCAGCAGCTTCGCCGCCAGGTCGACCACGCGCTCTTTGTCGCCTTCGCGAACGGAGAGCAGTGCACGACCCTTTTTCTTCATGGTCGAGTTGCTGCCCAGCTGCGCTTTGGCGAACGCTTCGGCAAAGGTGCGACCCACGCCCATCACTTCCCCGGTAGAGCGCATTTCTGGCCCTAACAGCGGGTCAACGCCCGGGAATTTGTTGAACGGCAGGACCACTTCTTTCACCGAGTAGTACGGCGGGATGATCTCTTTGGTCACGCCCTGCTGCGCCAGCGTCTTACCGGCCATCACGCGCGCCGCGACTTTCGCCAGCGGGACGCCGGTGGCTTTGGAGACGAACGGTACGGTACGCGCCGCACGCGGGTTCACTTCAATCAGATAAACTTCGTTATCTTTCACCGCGAACTGGACGTTCATCAGACCACGAACCTGCAGCTCGAAAGCCAGCTTCTGCACCTGCTCGCGCATCACATCCTGAATTTCCTGGCTCAGCGTATACGCTGGCAGGGAACAGGCTGAGTCGCCGGAGTGTACGCCCGCCTGCTCGATATGCTCCATGATGCCGCCAATCAGCACCATCTCGCCGTCGCAGATGGCATCGACATCCACTTCAATCGCGTCGTCGAGGAAGCGATCCAGCAGTACCGGTGCATCGTTGGAGACGCTAACCGCGGTCTGGAAGTAGCGGCGCAGATCCTGCTCGTCGTAAACAATTTCCATCGCCCGGCCGCCAAGCACGTAAGACGGACGAACCACCAGCGGGTAGCCAATCTCTTTCGCTCTCTCTACCGCCTGCTCAATGGCGGTGACGGTGGCGTTCGCCGGCTGCTTCAGCTTCAGACGGTCAACCGCGTGCTGGAAACGCTCACGGTCTTCCGCGCGGTCGATAGCGTCCGGGCTGGTACCGATAACCGGTACGCCTGCGGCTTCCAGGGCGCGCGCCAGCTTCAGCGGCGTCTGGCCGCCGTACTGGACGATTACGCCCTTCGGCTTCTCGATGCGTACGATTTCCAGCACGTCTTCCAGGGTCACCGGCTCGAAGTACAGACGGTCGGAGGTGTCATAGTCGGTAGACACGGTTTCCGGGTTACAGTTGACCATGATGGTCTCGTAACCGTCTTCGCGCAGCGCCAGAGAGGCGTGTACGCAGCAGTAGTCAAATTCGATACCCTGGCCGATACGGTTCGGGCCGCCGCCGAGGACCATGATTTTATCGCGGTCAACGGACGGGTTGGACTCACACTCTTCTTCATAAGTGGAGTACATGTAGGCGGTATCGGTGGCGAATTCGGCGGCGCAGGTATCCACGCGCTTGTAGACCGGATGCAGGTCATACTGGTCGCGCAGCTTGCGAATTTCCGCTTCACGCACGCCAGCCAGTTTCGCCAGACGCGCATCGGCAAAGCCTTTACGCTTCAGGGTGCGCAGGAAGTCGGCGTCGAGGCCGTTGATGCCCACTTCCACCACTTTCTCTTCCAGACGCACCAGCTCTTCAATCTGCACCAGGAACCAGCGGTCGATATTGGTCAGGTTGAAAACGCCGTCTACCGAGAGACCGGCGCGGAAAGCATCCGCGATGTACCAGATACGCTCAGCGCCAGCGTCTTTCAGCTCGCGGCGGATTTTGGTCAGCGCTTCCGGGTCGTCGAGGCTCACTTTCGGGTCGAAGCCGGTAGCGCCCACTTCCAGGCCGCGCAGCGCTTTCTGCAGCGATTCCTGCTGGGTGCGGCCAATCGCCATCACTTCGCCGACGGATTTCATCTGGGTGGTCAGACGGTCGTTAGCGCCGGCGAATTTTTCGAAGTTAAAGCGTGGAATTTTGGTAACCACGTAGTCGATGGACGGCTCGAAGGAAGCCGGAGTGCGGCCGCCGGTGATGTCGTTCATCAGCTCGTCGAGGGTGTAGCCCACCGCCAGCTTGGCCGCCACTTTAGCAATCGGGAAGCCGGTGGCTTTCGAGGCCAGCGCCGAAGAGCGGGAGACGCGCGGGTTCATTTCGATAACGATCAGGCGACCGTCTTTCGGGTTCACCGAGAACTGCACGTTAGAGCCGCCGGTTTCCACACCGATTTCACGCAGGACCGCCATCGAGGCGTTACGCATGATTTGGTATTCTTTGTCGGTCAGGGTCTGCGCCGGGGCAACGGTGATGGAGTCGCCGGTATGGATCCCCATGGCATCGAAGTTTTCAATCGAGCAGACGATGATGCAGTTGTCGTTCTTATCGCGCACCACTTCCATCTCGTACTCTTTCCAGCCGATCAGCGATTCATCGATCAGCAGTTCGTTGGTCGGAGAGAGATCCAGGCCGCGTTCGCAGATTTCTTCGAACTCTTCGCGGTTATAGGCGATACCGCCGCCGGTGCCGCCCATCGTAAAGGACGGACGGATAATGCACGGGAAGCCAACGTCGGCGGCAACCGCCAGCGCTTCTTCCATGGTGTGGGCGATGCCGGAGCGCGCGGTGTCGAGGCCGATTTTCTTCATCGCCACGTCGAAGCGACGACGGTCTTCCGCTTTATCAATCGCGTCGGCAGTGGCGCCGATCATGGTCACGCCGAACTCTGCCAGCACGCCCTGACGTTCCAGCTCCAGCGCACAGTTCAGCGCCGTCTGGCCGCCCATGGTCGGCAGCACCGCATCCGGGCGCTCTTTTTCGATAATTTTACGTACCACTTCCCAGTGAATCGGCTCGATGTAGGTCGCATCGGCCATTTCCGGGTCGGTCATGATGGTCGCCGGGTTGGAGTTCACCAGGATAACGCGGTAGCCCTCTTCTCGCAGGGCTTTACAGGCCTGCGCGCCGGAGTAGTCAAACTCACACGCCTGACCGATAACAATCGGGCCCGCGCCCAGAATCAGGATACTTTTTATGTCTGTACGTTTTGGCATGGCTCTTTTACTCCTGATTATTTCGCGGACTGACGGTATTGCTCAATTAACTCGATAAAATGGTCGAACAGCGGCGCGGCATCGTGCGGCCCCGGGCTCGCTTCAGGGTGCCCCTGGAAGCTAAACGCCGGTTTGTCGGTACGATGAATTCCCTGCAGGGTGCCGTCGAACAGTGACTTGTGAGTCACGCGCAGGTTGGCTGGCAGCGTGGCTTCATCAACCGCAAAACCATGGTTCTGAGCGGTAATCATCACCACGTCGTTATCAATATCTTTAACCGGGTGGTTGCCGCCGTGGTGGCCGAACTTCATCTTAATGGTCTTCGCACCGCTCGCCAGCGCCAGCAGCTGATGGCCAAGGCAGATGCCGAATACCGGAATATCGGTCTCAAGGAATTTTTCAATCGCGTCGATAGCGTAATCGCACGGCGCCGGGTCGCCTGGGCCGTTAGAGAGGAAAATACCGTCCGGATTCAGCGCCAGGACATCCGCCGCCGAGGTCTTCGCCGGTACCACCGTCAGGCGGCAGCCGCGATCAACCAGCATGCGCAGGATGTTGCGTTTTGCGCCGAAGTCATACGCCACGACGTGGAACGGCAGCTCGCTTTCCGCTTTCGCTTCCGGCAGGTCGCCCGCCAGGGTCCAGCTGCCTTGCGTCCAGCTGTAGGTCTCTGCGGTGGTCACTTCCTTCGCCAGATCCATGCCGTTCAGGCCCGGGAACGCTTTCGCTTTTTCCAGCGCCAGTTGAGCATCCGGGTTGTCGCCCGCGATGATGCAACCGTTTTGCGCCCCTTTCTCACGCAGCAGACGCGTCAGCTTGCGGGTATCAATATCGGCAATCGCCACGATGTTATGGCGCTTCAGATAAGAAGAAAGATCTTCCGTATTGCGGTAGTTGCTGGCAATCAGCGGCAGGTCGCGAATAACCAGACCCTGCGCGTGTACCTGAGAAGATTCTTCATCGGCGGCGTTGGTGCCGACATTACCAATATGAGGATAAGTAAGAGTGACGATTTGGCGGGAATAGGAAGGATCAGTGAGGATTTCTTGATAACCGGTCATTGAAGTATTGAAAACGACTTCCCCAACCGCCGTGCCGGTTGCCCCGATGGCCCGACCGTGAAACTGGGTTCCGTCTTCCAGAACCAATAGCGCTGACTTAATCAAAACACCCTCCAGAGAATATCCACTCACTTTATTTGCATATTAATTCATAAACACGATCTGAATCAATGCAAATCTGTTGCCCGCAGAATTTTGGCAAACGGCGGCATTCTGGAGAGATGTCGGATAAAAGTCAACTTAAAGCGGAGATTTTTAATGTCATTTTACGCCACTGGCGCATAACACGTGATTTTTACGCCAAAAAGATCAACAAACCTGGCTGAGAAAACGCTTGCGGACAAGGAAGAGTGTAAAATTAAGCGTCGCACTGCAAAAAAGTGGACCAAATGGTCAAAATTTACATTTCATTCACCAAAAACAGCAGGAAAATGATACTTTATAGCCAACTCATTGAAAAACACAAACCAAACCCATAAAAAATAAAAAAGGGCAACAATATATTGCCCCTTGCATCAATGACTTATTGATTGCAATAACCACATCACGATGGGTAATAATCGTTATAAACTGTTCAAATCCAGCACATCACGCATGTCAAAAAGACCACTTTTCTTATCTTTAAGCCATAATGCCGAACGAACTGCACCATTAGCAAAGGTCATGCGGCTGGACGCTTTATGGGTGATTTCAATACGCTCGCCAATATCGGCAAACATTGCCGTATGTTCGCCGACGATATCGCCCGCACGGACGGTCGCGAAGCCAATGGTGCCCGGAACGCGTTCGCCGGTATGACCTTCACGACTGTAGACGGCGCAGTCCTTCAGATCTTTGTTCAATGCTCCGGCGATCGCTTCGCCCATCGCCAGCGCGGTGCCTGACGGTGCATCCACTTTATGCCGGTGGTGCGCTTCGATAATTTCGATGTCGGTGTAGTCGCCCATCACCTTTGCCGCCTTCTCCAGCAGCTTTAACAGGACGTTGACGCCGACGCTAAAGTTAGCGGCGAAGACAATGGCAATCTCCTGCGCGGCGTCGCGAATCGCCTGCTTGCCAGCGTCGTCAAAACCGGTGGTGCCGATGACCATCCCTTTGCCATGCTCGCGGCAAAACGCCAGATGGTTCAGCGTGCCTTCCGGGCGGGTAAAATCGATCAACACGTCGAAATCATCTTTTACCGCCGTGAGGCTGCTCTGCACCGCGACGCCCGCTTTGCCGGCGCCCGCCAGCTCCCCGGCGTCGCTGCCCATCAGGCTTGACCCTTCGCGCTCCAGCGCCGCGCCCAGCGCCACGCCTTCCATCTGCAGCGCAGCCTGAATTAACTGGCGTCCCATCCGGCCGCCCGCGCCGGCGATGGCCACGCGGATTTGTGCATCATGCATAGCTATTCTCTTTTGTTAACATTACGTAAATTGTTTTCAGAGTAACCAGCCCGTCAGCGGGCCGCTACTCAAAAACGCCGATAATTAGAAATTTATGACAAACGGCGGACGATATCAGTAAAAACTATACGATTGTGCCGTAATTCCACGTTGACGTAGTGACAACCGGGAAGGCTAATGATGGCGCCTTCGCCCGCACAATGCGGGCGAAGGCGGTGTTGCTGTGGGTTATAGCGGGAAAAGCGCCCCAGAGGGAAACGCGGATAAAAACCAGGTCACCGCCAGCAGATCGGCGCTGCCGCCGGGGCTGAGATGGCGGGCAATCAGCTCGTCGTCAAACTGGCGCAGCGCCTCCAGCCCGCCGTCAGCCAGCACACCGCCCTGCCACAGCAGTCGCTGCGCCTCCTGCTGGACAAAGTTCAGCCCGGCAAGCCCGCCACGCGAGACCAGGTTAGTGTCATCATTCCACGCCATCAGATGCAGCAGGGTTTGCAGCAGCGCCAGATTGCTGTCGCCGGTCTCTTCCATCATGCGGGTAAAGACCGGTAATGCCTGGGTACGCACCGTCAGGAAACCGCTCTCCGCCTCGCCACGGGCCCCGGAGAGGCCATAACGCAGAAAATGGGCCTCACCTTTACTGAGCCGTTCCCCACTCGCGGCGGACAATTCCTGCATAACCATGCCGCGACAGAAGCGCGCCACCTGGTCACAAAGCCGGTGTTGTTCAATCGGCTCACCTTTCGACACCAGCCTTCCCGCCGCCGCGCTCAGCAAACCGAAAGCGAAGATCGCCCCACGATGGGTATTCACCCCGCCGGTGGCCTCCAGCATATCGTTTTCACAGGCCATCCCTACCGGGCGCAGCATCATCAATACCTGCTCTGGCGCAACCGCCGCGGTATCGTGACCCATGATAAAAAACTTCTCCATCCACGGCGCCACCACCGCAGTGCTGGCCTCAAACGAGGCCAGATCCATATCCCGGTGCGCGCCAGCGTTACGAATATCCACCAGCCCGGGCTTGGGGGTCAGGCGAACTTCGGTCAACAGCGCGCGCTCTACCGCGCTGACCACCTCTTCGGCGCTCAGTGGCTTCGCGCGCCGCACACGCGCAGGATTCATTAACACGTCGCTCATGGCCTTTCCCCTCTGCGTTTAGTCGCTGTTTTTCACCTGACGAATCACATCGATGACTGAACCGTCGCGATAGCGCACGACCGCCACCACCCGATCGGTAAATTCGATCGGCTGCGGCTTGCCGGTCAACAGCTCTGCACGCTGCTGCAGCTCCTCAATAGTCATCAGCGGAATACCCGCGTTGCGTAAATTGTCGATCAGGTCCTGCCGCGCCGGGTTTACCGCAATGCCGTGGTCAGTGACCAGCACATCCACGCTGGCTCCAGGCGTCACACGGGTCAGCACTTTTTCCACGACGCAGGGAATACGGCCGCGAACTAACGGCGCGGTAATGATGGTCAGATCCGCGCCGGCGGCAGTATCGCTATGTCCGCCGGATGCACCGCGCAGCACGCCGTTGGAGCCGGTCATCACGTTGACGTTAAAGTCGGTATCGATTTCCAGCGCGCTGAGCATTACCACGTTTAAGCGCTCGCAGGAGGCGCCTTTAGAGCCTGGGCTGGCATACTGATTGGTGGAGATCTCGACGTGGTTCGGGTTCTGCGCCAGCGAACGCGCGGCGTCGCCATCGAACGACTGGGTATCGAGCAGCGTTTTGATCAGCCCCTTTTCGTGCAGATCGACCATCGTGCCGGTGATGCCGCCAAGGCCGAAGCTGGCGGTGATGCCGTTACGGCGCATTTTGTCTTCGAGGAAGCGGCTGACAGCCAGCGAGGCGCCGCCGGTGCCGGTCTGCAGCGAGAAGCCGTCTTTAAAGTAACCGGAATGCTCGACCACCTTCGCCGCCTGACGGGCAATCAGCAGCTCACGCGGGTTGCTGGTCAGACGGATCGCGCCAGCGGTAATTTTTTCCGGATCGCCGACTTCGTCCACCTGGACTATCAGATCTACCTGATCCTGGGCGATACTGGCCGGATAGTTTGGGTAATCCACCCACGCTTCGGTCAACAGCACCACGCATTTGGCATGTTCCGCATCAACGCGCGCATAGCCCAGCGAACCGCAGCGCGACTTACCGCTAAAGCCGTTGGCATTGCCAAACTCATCGCAGCAAGGGACGCCAAGGAACGCCACATCAATCGACAGTTCGCCGCTTTGAATCAGCTGTACGCGACCGCCGTGAGAGTGGATCTGCACCGGGTTTTCCATCAGGCCGGCGGAGATCTCCTCGCCCAGCTTGCCGCGCAGACCGGAGGTGTAGATCTGGCGGATCACGCCATTTTTAATATGCTCGATCAGCGGCCAGTGGGCGTCGATCAGCGAACTGGATGCCAGGGTCAGATCGCGAAAGCCCATTTCCGCCAGCTTCGCCACCACCATATTGACCACTTTGTCACCGCCGCGAAACGCGTGGTGGAACGAGATAGTCATGCCGTTTTGCAGGCCGGAGCGACGGATTGCCGTTTCCAGCGAGTCGCAGATTTTACGCTGGCGCTTTTCTGTTTCACTGGCCAGCCATGGGCTTTTCGCCGTCACGCCGCTATAAGGG
The DNA here is from genome assembly GCF_002810515.1 of Klebsiella sp. D-Nf1. NCBI lineage: Bacteria > Pseudomonadati > Pseudomonadota > Gammaproteobacteria > Enterobacterales > Enterobacteriaceae > Klebsiella > Klebsiella sp. D-Nf1. The sequence continues at coordinate 4,183 of NZ_PIOK01000007.1, read as the reverse complement.
GTCAGTCCTTCCGGCATCACGTACTGCTGATTAAGCATTGCTACAGTCTCTTTCATCTTGTTCCCCTTAATCACGAATACCGGAAGCCGAGAGCGCCACCACTTTGCGAGCGTGGTCGATAATCGGTCCGTCGATCATCTTGCCGTTCAGCGACACCACGCCCAGACCGCGCGACTCTGCCTCTTCCGCTGCGGCAATCACCTCCAGCGCATGGTCGACCTCTTTGCGCGTCGGGGCATAGACCTGATGCAGGAGTTCAATTTGTCGTGGGTTGACCAGCGATTTACCGTTGAAGCCGAGGTTTTTCGCCAGATTCGCTTCCGCGAGGAACCCCTCTTCGTTGTTGATATCCGACCACACCACGTCATAGGCGGCGATGCCGGCAACGCGCGCGGCATGCAGTACCGCACAGCGGGCATAGAACAGTTCAGTGCCGTCGCCGCGGGAGGTGCCCATATCCATAACGTAATCGAAGGCCGCCAGCGCAATCGCGGCCAGACGCGGGCTGGCGCGGGCGATCTCCACCGCGTTCACCACCCCCAGCGCCGACTCAATAGCCGCCATGAGTTTGGTGCTACCCACTTCCCGGCCGCACTCGCGTTCAATCCGCTCAACGTGCGCTTCCAGCTCATGGATATCTTCTTTGCTGTCGGTTTTCGGCAAACGCACCATGTCCACACCCGCGCGTACCACCGCTTCAAGATCGGCCAGACCAAACGGGGTGTTCAGCGGGTTAATACGCACCACGGTTTCGATATCCTGATACAGCGGATGCTGCAGCGCCTGATACACCAGCAGACGGGCGGTATCTTTCTCCCGTAACGAGACGGCATCTTCCAGGTCGAACATCACCGCATCGGCACCGTAGACGAATGACGTGCTTAACATGGCGGCGTTGGCGCCAGGGATGAACAGCATACTGCGACGTGGTTTCATAGCTGGCTCCATTGCAATTGAGACTGTTGCGCCGCGCGCAGCGCCGCGGCCTGTACGCGGGCTCGCAAAACACACTCCAGGGCGCCTTTATCATCGACCACCACGTTGGCCTGCTTCACGCCAAGCTGCGCCAGCGTTTCTCTGACCACCTGCTCGATCGCGGCGCCAAACTGTTGTTTCACAATGCTGTCGATTTCCAGCTGAATGCCCGGCTGTGCCGCCGGTCCAATCCTGACCATCACATCGCTGGACTCCAGCGTGCCGGCCAGGGCGTCAATCTTCATTTCCATAGGGGAAAATCCTTAGTTAGGGCGTATAAATCAGGCGGTTTGATGTTCGCTCTCCGCCAGTTGCATCAGAAAAGAGAGGGTTCCCGGCGGCACCAGCGCCGCGACGGCTTGCCAGTTGCGATGTCGGTACAGCTCGCGCACGCGAGAAGCGGATATCGGCCCGCCGTTTTTTTCGATACGCGCCAGCTCAACCACTTCAACAGGCGGCGCGTCACCGGGCGCTTCCAGCAACGCTTTCATGCGCTGGTTGTAGCTGCGGGTCAGCGAACACAGCGGCTCGGTGCCGACAAAGCGATGGGTTATCTGCAGCGCCGGGGCCAGGCGTTCGCGGAAGATCTGCAGGTCGATCTGGCTGTGGCAGTCATCGACCACGCCCTGCTCTTTGAGGAAGTAGCCGGGGAACGTCGCCCGTGAGATGAGGTACGCCGAACCGGGATGCAGCGTCACCTTGTCAATGCCGGCGATACCTTTTTCGATAAGCGTAAAGCGATCGTGATAGGAAAAGCAGGAGGCATCTTCCTTCACGACAAACAGATGTAACCAGTCGCACTGGCGTGCCGCCTGCTCCACCAGCCAACGGTGGCCGAGGGTAAACGGGTTAGCATTCATCACGATGGCGCCGATTTTGCGTCCCGGCTGACGGTACATCGCCAGCTGTCGGCAGTAGCGGGTCAGCCGTTCGCGGCTATTTTCCATTAATACGGCGCGATCGCCCGCCTGGGCAATTGGCCAGAAGCCTGCCCCGGAAAATAGCGCAGCGTTACTGGGTTTAGTGAATAAAAACAGCTCGCTGCGCCCCAGCTCATAGGCCAGCGTCAGGAGCTCGGTCAGTAATTTAAGGCTCAACCCCTCCCCCTGCAGCGAGGGAGCGATGGCGATGCATTTCAGCACATTGCCGGCGATAGCACCGCAGCCGACCAGCCGCTGCTGATACTCGGCGATAATCGCCATTTCGCAGTCGGCCTCTAACGACAGTTGATGCTGGCGGAGAAACCGATCGATCGCCTCTCGCCGCGGTTTATCTTTTAATAGCTGAACGCGTTTTAATATCAGTGTCATTTTTTAGCGCTTCATCATTTCAAAACGACCTGTATTTCGCCAGCGTTCGGCTATGGATTCTTGTATTTAAGTCACAGTTTTTCTCGTGGCTTAATTGGCTTTATGGTTTTTATGTTGTTAATTAATTCAGAATCATAAAACCAATTAAATTAATAAAAAACACGAGTATTCAGTGAAGGTAATCACACCTTACCACTGGGTCTATTTATTACTATGCGCCGGTCTTAATACTCCACCGATAAACAGGATAACGTTTATGACTAACATGAGTCAGGCTCCGGCAACGGAGAAGAAGGGCGTTAGCGACCTGCTGGGATTTAAAATCTTCGGCATGCCGCTACCTCTTTACGCGTTTGCATTAATTACACTATTACTTTCACATTTCTATAATGCTTTACCCACCGACATTGTCGGCGGTTTCGCCATCATGTTTATTATCGGCGCCTTGTTCGGCGAAATTGGTAAGCGCCTGCCAATATTCAATAAATATATCGGTGGCGCACCGGTGATGATTTTCCTGGTGGCAGCCTATTTCGTTTATGCCGGTATTTTCACGCAGAAAGAGATCGATGCCATCAGCAACGTGATGGATAAGAGTAACTTCCTTAACTTGTTCATCGCAGTATTAATTACCGGTGCGATTCTGTCGGTGAACCGCCGCCTGCTGCTGAAATCGCTGCTCGGCTACATCCCAACCATCCTGATGGGCATTATCGGCGCGTCGATTTTCGGTATCGCTATCGGTCTGGTGTTCGGGATTCCGGTTGATCGCATCATGATGCTCTACGTTCTGCCGATCATGGGCGGCGGCAACGGCGCGGGCGCGGTACCGCTGTCGGAGATTTATCACTCCGTCACCGGCCGCTCACGTGAAGAGTATTACTCTACTGCCATCGCTATCCTGACCATCGCCAACATCTTCGCCATCGTCTTTGCCGCGATTCTCGATATCATCGGTAAAAAGCACACCTGGCTGAGCGGTGAAGGCGAACTGGTGCGTAAAGCCTCATTCAAAGTGGAAGACGATGAAAAAGCGGGACAAATCACCCATCGTGAAACCGCCGTCGGCCTGGTGCTTGCCACTACCTGCTTCCTGCTGGCGTACGTCGTCGCCAAGAAAATCCTGCCCAGCATTGGCGGCGTTTCGATTCACTACTTCGCGTGGATGGTACTGATCGTTGCGGCGCTAAACGCCTCCGGCCTGTGCTCACCAGAAATCAAAGCCGGCGCCAAGCGTCTGTCTGATTTCTTCTCTAAACAGTTGCTGTGGGTACTGATGGTCGGCGTCGGCGTCTGCTACACCGACCTGCAGGAAATCATCAATGCCATTACTGTCTATAACGTTGTTATCGCCGCCGTAATCGTTATCGGCGCAGTGCTCGGCGCGGCGATCGGCGGCTGGCTGATGGGCTTCTTCCCAATTGAATCGGCGATCACGGCGGGCCTGTGTATGGCCAACCGCGGCGGCTCCGGCGACCTGGAAGTTCTCTCTGCTTGTAACCGTATGAACCTTATCTCTTATGCGCAAATCTCCTCCCGTTTGGGCGGCGGTATTGTGCTGGTCATCGCCAGTATCGTGTTCGGCATGATGGTTTAACCCATTTGCACGGTGGCGCGTTGAACTGACGAGGTAAATGGCCTATCAGGGTCCAATGCCGGGAGCGGCAGAGGGAAATCCACCCTACTCCTTAGCCGGAAACGCCAGAAACGTCGCCAGGCAGCGCGCCATCGTGCCCCTATTTGAGATGTACCAATGACTGACAATGCCGTCCTGTTAGGCGAAGGCTTCACCCTGATGTTTCTCGGCATGGGCTTTGTGCTGGTGTTCCTGCTGCTGCTCATCTTTGCCATTCAGGGAATGTCCCTCGCCGTGAACCGTCTGTTCCCTGAGCCGCCTG
>NZ_PIOK01000006.1:0-344984 GCF_002810515.1 Klebsiella sp. D-Nf1 | reverse complement strand
AGTGGACGCATCACTGGTGTTCGGGTTGTCATGCCAATGGCATTGCCCGGTAGCTAAATGCGGAAGAGATAAGTGCTGAAAGCATCTAAGCACGAAACTTGCCCCGAGATGAGTTCTCCCTGAGACTATAAGTCTCCTGAAGGAACGTTGAAGACGACGACGTTGATAGGCCGGGTGTGTAAGCGCAGCGATGCGTTGAGCTAACCGGTACTAATGAACCGTGAGGCTTAACCTTACAACGCCGAAGCTGTTTTGGCGATTTGAGAGAAGATTTTCAGCTTAGATTCAGAGTTGAGTACGCAATAATTTGCGCAGCAGCAAGGCGACAAGCGAAGGAAAGGAAGGAGCATACTGAAGTATGTGACTGAGTTGACGAGCGCAGGCAACGCGGCTGATGCGATAAAGAATTGCGTACTGAGCACAAAGAATTTGCCTGGCGGCGACAGCGCGGTGGTCCCACCTGACCCCATGCCGAACTCAGAAGTGAAACGCCGTAGCGCCGATGGTAGTGTGGGGTCTCCCCATGTGAGAGTAGGGAACTGCCAGGCATCAAATAAAGCAGAAAGCTCAGTCGAAAGACTGAGCTTTTTGTTCTGCGTTAAAAAAGAACCCCGTGCCGAAAGGTGCGGGGTTTTTTGCTGTGTGGGGTATATCTCCCCGGTGGCGCTGCGCTTACCGGGGCTACAAACCGGGGCTGACTGGTAGCCCGGACAAGGTGCGCAGCACCGCCTCCGGGGAGGCCCCTGTCTAAGGGTCAGCAGTTGCGACGTCAATCTTAATCTGCTTCAGCCTGCTGCTCGTGTATCAAATTCAATAACGGATACGGTTGCCCCAGATCGTCCGTCTCAGAACGCCCTGTCACGTTAAAACCCATCCTCTGATAAAACCCGACCGCTTGTTCATTCTGCTCATTCACATTCGTCGTCAGCTTCGGCGTTAACGACAGCGCATGCTCAATCAGCAATTTCCCCACGCCACAGCCGCGGACATCCGGATCGACGAACAGCGCGTCCATATGCTCTCCGGTAAGCAGCATAAAGGCGATCGGCTCGTCCTGGACGTTAACCGCCACCCACAGCGGAGCCTCCGGTAAAAATGCGCGTACCATCTCCTCCAGCTCCTTTCGATACGCTTTTGACAGAAAATCGTGCGTGGCGTCGACCGACCGACACCATATCGCAATCAGTTTATCCCCTTCATCAGGCCGGGAACGGCGGATGCTAATAACCATATTTTCTCCTTTTCTTCATTCTTATATTCTAACTCAACGCGCGCCGTGAAATTTTCTCACCGTGAACATGCAGACTCGACATTCACCCGATTCCTGGTTATCTTCAGCTATCTGGATGTCTAAACGTTTATACGTATGCTATGAGGTAATACAGTTATGCCAATTCGGGTGCAGGACGAGCTACCAGCCGTCAATTTCTTGCGCAATGAAAACGTCTTTGTGATGACGGCAACGCGTGCAACGACTCAGGAAATTCGCCCCCTGAAGGTGTTAATCCTCAACCTGATGCCGAAGAAAATCGAGACGGAAAATCAGTTCCTGCGTCTGCTGTCGAACTCTCCGCTGCAGGTGGACATCCAGTTGTTGCGTATTGATGCGCGTGAGTCGCGTAATACGCCGACGGAGCATCTGAATAACTTTTACTGCAATTTCGATGAGATCTGCGATCAGAACTTTGATGGCCTGATTGTCACCGGTGCCCCCTTAGGCCTGGTTGAGTTTAACGATGTTGCTTACTGGCCACAGATCAAACAGGTGCTGGAGTGGGCGAAGGATCACGTCACTTCCACGCTGTTCGTCTGTTGGGCGGTTCAGGCCGCGCTGAATATTCTGTACGGCATTCCCAAGCAGACCCGCGCCGAAAAGATTTCCGGCGTCTATGAACACCATATTCTGCATCCACACGCCTTACTGACCCGCGGCTTCGACGACTCTTTCCTGGCCCCGCACTCACGCTATGCTGATTTTCCGGCGGGGCTTATCCGCGACTACACCGATCTCGAGATCCTCGCGGAGACGGAAGAGGGCGATGCGTATTTGTTTGCCAGCAAAGATAAGCGTATAGCCTTTGTCACCGGCCATCCGGAGTACGATGCCAATACCCTGGCAAGCGAATATTTCCGCGACGTGGAAGCCGGTTTGGATCCAGAGGTGCCTTACAACTATTTTCCGCAAAACGACCCGCAGAACAAACCGCGCGCCACCTGGCGGAGCCACGGCAATCTGCTGTTCGCTAACTGGCTTAACTATTATGTCTACCAGATTACACCATACGATCTGCGACATATGAATCCTACGTTAGAGTAATACTCTACACGAAACGATCCTAAAGCGTTTCAGCACTTTGCCTCTGGCACCTTCGGGTGCCTTTTTTATTTCCGAAATTCACTTCACGGCCAATGATAACTTTAATTCTATTGTTATCAATATGTTAATGGTATTTTAAAATTAAAATGGAAATTGTTTTTGATTTTGAAAATTAATTGAGTAGTCTTAATTGTGCTGAGCGAAAACTACACAACGATCTTTCGCTCGCTTCCAGCGGATCAACCAAGAGGAACAGCACAATGACGCAGCAGGCGACAATCACCGATGAACTGGCCTTTAGTCAGCCCTATGGCGAGCAGGAGAAGCAGATCTTAACGCCTGAGGCGGTAGAATTTCTGACGGAACTGGTGAGCCGCTTTGCGCCGGCGCGTAATAAGCTGCTGGCCGCGCGTCAGCAGCAGCAGCAGGCCATTGATGAAGGTGTACTTCCGGATTTCATTTCGGAAACCGATTCCATTAGAAATGGAAGCTGGACTATTCGCGGTATCCCGGCGGATTTGCAGGATCGCCGCGTTGAAATCACCGGCCCCGTCGAACGCAAAATGGTCATTAACGCGATGAATGCCAACGTCAAAGTCTTTATGGCGGACTTTGAGGATTCGCTGGCGCCTGACTGGCGTAAAGTCATTGATGGCCAAATTAACCTGCGTGATGCCGTGAACGGGACCATCAGCTACGCCAACGAGGCCGGCAAAATCTACCAGCTGCAGCCCAATCCCGCCGTGCTGGTATGCCGTGTGCGCGGCCTGCACCTGCCGGAAAAACACGTCACCTGGCGTAATGAGGCTATCCCCGGCAGTCTGTTCGATTTTGCGCTTTATTTCTTTCATAACTACCAGGCGCTGCTGGCGAAGGGGAGCGGTCCCTACTTCTATCTGCCAAAAACCCAGGCCTGGCAGGAGGCGGCATGGTGGAACGATGTCTTCAGCTTTACGGAAGATCGCTTTGACCTGCCGCGCGGCACCATCAAGGCCACGCTGCTGATTGAGACGCTGCCAGCGGTGTTCCAGATGGATGAGATCCTGCATGCGCTGCGCGACCATATTGTTGGCCTGAACTGCGGCCGTTGGGACTACATCTTCAGCTATATCAAAACGCTGAAAAACCATCCGGACCGCGTGTTGCCTGACCGTCAGGTGGTGACGATGGATAAACCCTTCCTCAGCGCCTACTCACGTTTGTTGATTAAGACCTGCCACAAACGCGGTGCGTTTGCGATGGGCGGCATGGCGGCGTTTATCCCGAGCAAAGATGCCGAACGTAACCGCCAGGTGCTGAATAAAGTCACCGCCGATAAAGAGCTGGAGGCGAACAACGGGCACGATGGGACCTGGATCGCTCATCCGGGGCTGGCGGATACCGCTATGGCGGTGTTTAACCGTGTGCTGGGCGATAAGCCGAATCAGCTCTCGGTGACCCGTAACGAGGATGCGCCAATTACCGCCGAACAGCTGCTGGCCCCCTGCGAGGGCGAGCGTACGGAAGCCGGGATGCGCGCCAACATTCGTGTGGCGGTGCAGTACATCGAAGCCTGGATCTCTGGCAACGGTTGCGTCCCGATTTATGGCCTGATGGAAGACGCCGCGACGGCCGAGATCTCGCGCACCTCTATCTGGCAGTGGATCCATCATCAGAAAACCCTGAACGATGGTACCCCGGTTACTAAGGCGCTGTTCCGCCAGTGGCTGGCGGAAGAGCTGATGGTGATTCAGGAGGAGCTGGGAGAGCACCGTTTCAGCCACGGCCGCTTTGACGATGCGGCGCGACTGATGGAGCAGATCACCACCTCCGACGAGCTAATTGATTTTCTGACATTACCGGGCTACCGCCTGTTGGCCTAACCGCCAGAAGGTGTTGTTCGCCATTTAGTCCTTCACCAATGAGCCTGGGGAGCCAGGAAATTATATGGAGCATCTGCACATGAAAACCCGTACCCAACAAATCGAAGAATTAAACAAAGAGTGGACGAACCCGCGCTGGGAAGGCATTACCCGCCCGTACAGCGCGGAAGAGGTGGTGAAGTTACGCGGCTCGGTGAATCCGGAATGCACGCTGGCGCAGCTTGGCGCGGCGAAAATGTGGCGTCTGCTGCACGGTGAGGCGAAAAAAGGGTACATCAATAGTCTCGGCGCGCTGACCGGCGGCCAGGCCTTGCAGCAGGCAAAGGCCGGCATCGAAGCCATTTATCTCTCAGGTTGGCAGGTGGCGGCGGATGCTAACCTGGCGTCCAGCATGTACCCGGATCAATCTCTGTATCCGGCCAACTCGGTACCGGCGGTGGTGGATCGGATCAACAACACTTTCCGCCGCGCCGATCAGATCCAGTGGTCGGTCGGGATTGAACCGAACGATCCGCGTTATATCGACTACTTCCTGCCGATCGTGGCGGATGCGGAGGCCGGTTTTGGCGGCGTCCTTAACGCCTTTGAGCTGATGAAATCGATGATTGAAGCCGGTGCAGCGGCTGTTCACTTCGAAGATCAGCTGGCGTCAGTGAAGAAGTGCGGTCATATGGGCGGTAAAGTGCTGGTCCCGACTCAGGAGGCGATTCAGAAGCTGGTTGCGGCGCGTCTGGCAGCCGACGTGATGGGGGTCCCGACGCTGGTGATTGCCCGTACCGATGCCGACGCTGCGGATTTGATTACCTCAGACTGCGATCCGTACGATCGTGAGTTTATTACCGGGGATCGCACCAGCGAAGGGTTCTTCCGCACCCACGCCGGGATCGAGCAGGCGATCAGTCGCGGGCTGGCTTATGCGCCGTATGCGGATCTGGTGTGGTGCGAAACGTCGAAACCGGATCTTGAGCAGGCGCGCCGCTTTGCCGAGGCTATTCATGCACGTTTCCCAGGCAAACTGCTGGCCTATAACTGCTCGCCGTCGTTTAACTGGAAGAAAAATCTCGACGATAAAACCATCGCCAGCTTCCAGCAGCAGCTGTCGGACATGGGATACAAATACCAGTTTATTACCCTCGCCGGGATCCACAGCATGTGGTTCAACATGTTCGACCTCGCCCATGCCTACGCTCAGGGTGAGGGGATGCGCCACTATGTTGAGAAAGTGCAGCAGCCGGAATTCGCTGCCGCGCCGGAAGGCTATAGCTTCGTCTCGCACCAGCAGGAGGTGGGCACTGGCTACTTCGACAAAGTCACTACCATTATCCAGGGCGGCGCCTCATCGGTGACGGCGCTGACCGGCTCGACCGAAGAAGATCAGTTTTGAGCCATGCCCGGTGGCGCGACGCTGACCGGGCCTGGGAAGGGATGCAGGCCGGATAAGCGAGCGCGCCATCCGGCATGACGTGGTGCCGGATGGGGGAAAGCGATGACGCGTGGCCTGGAACTACTGATTGCCCAAACCATTTTACAGGGATTCGACGCCCAGTACGGGCGTTTCCTGGAGGTGACCTCCGGCGCGCAGCAGCGCTTTGAACAGGCTGACTGGCACGCCGTACAGCAGGCGATGAAGCAGCGTATCCATCTCTACGATCACCACGTTGGCCTGGTGGTAGAGCAGCTGCGCTGCATTACCGAAGGGAAAAGTACCGACGTCGATTTTCTTTTGCGGGTGAAACAGCAGTACACCCAACTGTTGCCGGATTACCCTCGCTTTGAAATTGCCGAGAGCTTTTTCAATTCGGTCTACTGCCGACTGTTTGACCACCGCTCGCTGACCCCCGAGCGGCTCTTTATTTTCAGTTCGCAGCCCGAGCGTCCCTTTCGCACCCTCCCGCGACCGCTGGCGAAAGATTTTTTTCCGGAACGCGGCTGGTCGCACCTGCTGGGCAAAGTACTGTCCGATTTGCCGCTGCGGTTGCCGTGGCAGAACAAAGCGCGGGATATCGGCTATATCATTGCCAGTCTGCAGGAGGCGCTGGGGGAGGAACTGCTCGCCACCTGTCATCTGCAGGTCGCCAACGAGCTGTTCTATCGAAATAAAGCCGCCTGGCTGGTGGGCAAACTGGTGATGCCGATGGCGACGCTGCCTTTTTTGCTACCGATCCACCGCAGCGATGAGGGCGAGCTGTTTGTCGATACCTGCCTGACAACCCATGCCGAAGCGAGCATCGTTTTTGGCTTCGCGCGTTCCTATTTTATGGTTTATGCGCCGTTGCCCGGCGCTCTGGTGGAATGGCTGCGTGAGATCCTGCCGGGTAAAACGACGGCCGAGCTGTACATGGCGATTGGCTGTCAGAAGCACGCCAAAACCGAAAGCTATCGCGAATATCTGCACTACATTACGCGCTGCGATGAGCAGTTTATTGAAGCGCCGGGCATTCGCGGGATGGTGATGCTGGTGTTTACCTTGCCGGGGTTTGACCGGGTGTTTAAGGTGATCAAAGACCGCTTCGCGCCGCAGAAAGAGATGACCGCCGCCCACGTGCGCGCCTGCTATCAGTTGGTAAAGGAGCATGACCGCGTCGGGCGGATGGCGGATACCCAGGAGTTTGAAAATTTCGTGCTGGATAAACGGCAAATCGCGCCGGCGCTGATGGCGCTGTTGCAGGCGGAAGCGGGGAACAAACTCACCGATCTCGGCGACCGCATCGTCATCAGCCATCTCTATATTGAGCGGCGAATGGTGCCGCTCAACCTGTGGCTGGAGCAGGTTAATGGCCAGGCATTGCGTGATGCGGTAGAAGAGTATGGCAATGCTATCCGCCAGCTGGCTGCCGCCAACATCTTTCCCGGCGATATGCTGTTTAAAAACTTCGGCGTCACCCGCCACGGCCGGGTGGTGTTCTACGACTATGATGAAATCTGCTATATGACGGAGGTGAATTTCCGCCAGATCCCGCCGCCGCGCTATCCGGAGGATGAGCTGGCCAGCGAGCCGTGGTATAGCGTCTCGCCGGGGGATGTGTTTCCGGAGGAGTTCCGCCACTGGCTGTGCGCCGACCCGCGCATTGGGCCGCTGTTTGAGGAGATGCATGCCGACCTGCTGCGCGCGGACTACTGGCGCGAACTGCAGACGCGGATTAAAAACGGCCATGTGGAAGATGTCTACGCCTACCGGCGTAAGCAGCGTTTTAGCGTGCGCTATGGCGCCGACAGTAGGCCGGATAAGGCGTTTACGCCGCCATCCGGCAAGGTGCGCCGATCTGCCTGATGGCGCTACGCTTATCAGGCCTACTTAAAATGCCCCTCTGGGGCATTTTTTATTTAACCCCGCCGTATGCCAGCGTGACCTCTTTCGCGGCCTTAATGACCAGCGCGCCAAGCTCGGTTACCCGATCATCGGTCATACGCGAGATGGGGCCGGAGATAGAAATCGCCGCGAACGGTTCGCGATGTTCATCGTAAATGCAGGCGGCGACGCAGCGCAGGCCGAGCGCGTGCTCCTCGTCATCGAAAGAGTAACCCCGCTTGCGGATCTGGGCTAAATCTTCCTTCAGATGTAGCGGGGAGACCAGCGTGGCATGCGTATAGGCATGAAGCCCTTTACGGTGCAGCAGGCTGGTGACCTGCTCTTCGCTCAATTGCGAGAGAAACGCCTTCCCGGCGCCAGAGGCGTGCATCGGCAGCTTACCGCCGATCGGCGCCGACATACGCATCAGCTGGGTGCACTGCACCTGATCGATAATGATCGCCTGGTGGTCGCTCTGGTCGAGCACCGCCAGGTTCACCGTTTCACCGGAATCTTCCATCAGCTGGCGCAGGATCGGGTGGACAATGGCCAGCAGATTACGGCTTTGCAGAAAGCTGCTGCCGACCACGAAGGCATGCGCCCCGACGGCCCAGTGTCCCAGCTCACCGACCTGGCGGACGAAGCCCAGCTGCTGCATGGTGGTCAGCAGACGGTGTGTGGTGGAGTTGGGCAGACCCGCCTGTTGCGCCAGCTCGGTCAGCGCGACGCTGCTGTGGGACTCAGCAATCCATTCGAGTAATTTCAGGCCGCGGGTCAGCGACTGAACCTGACCGCCAGCCTGCTGGGCGGTGGCAGCCGCGGGTTTTCTGCCGCGTTTCGCGGGAACGGGGGTAGTGGCCATCGCGGACTCCTTTTTCTGTATCGTGGAAATGATTTTCGTTTTATTTGGCGATAATGCAATCACAACCGGACTCATCGGATGAGTGAAGCTGAACATGTCTCATATTGCCTGTTGTTGTCTTTTCCGCTCCGGTGGTTTATGCCAGTATGGTTTGTTGGCTATTTGGCCTGAGTTGAGCGTTGTCGGGAGCAAGTGTGAGCAGCAAAGTTGAGCAACTGCATCAGCAGTTAAAAGAACGTATTCTGGTTCTGGATGGGGGCATGGGCACCATGATCCAGGGCTATCGTCTGAGTGAGCAGGACTTTCGCGGTGAGCGCTTTGCTGACTGGCCGTGCGACCTGAAAGGCAACAACGACCTGCTGGTGCTCAGCAAGCCCGAGGTGATCCGCGAGATCCACGACGCCTACTTCGAGGCTGGCGCGGATATCATTGAGACCAACACCTTTAACTCGACGACCATCGCGATGGCGGATTACCAGATGGAATCCCTGTCGGCAGAGATCAACTTTGCCGCGGCGAAGCTGGCTCGCGCCAGCGCCGACGCCTGGACGGCCCGCACGCCGGAAAAACCGCGCTACGTCGCGGGCGTGCTTGGCCCGACCAACCGTACCGCCTCTATTTCACCTGATGTGAACGATCCGGCGTTCCGTAATATTACCTTTGACCAGCTGGTGGCCGCTTATCGCGAATCCACCCGGGCGCTGGTGGAAGGTGGTGTGGATCTGATCCTGATTGAAACGGTATTTGATACTCTGAACGCCAAAGCGGCCATCTATGCGGTGAAAGAGGAGCTGGAGGCGCTGGGTGTTGACCTGCCGCTGATGATTTCCGGCACCATCACCGATGCTTCCGGCCGCACGCTTTCCGGGCAGACCACCGAAGCCTTTTATAACTCGCTGCGCCACGCCGAAGCCTTATCGTTTGGTCTGAACTGCGCCCTCGGGCCGGACGAACTGCGGCAGTATGTCCAGGAGCTGTCGCGCATCGCCGAATGCTACGTCACCGCGCACCCGAACGCCGGTCTGCCCAACGCCTTCGGTGAATACGATCTGGATGCCGACACCATGGCGACGCAAATTCGCGAATGGGCGGAAGCCGGTTTCCTCAATATCGTCGGCGGTTGCTGCGGTACGACTCCGGAGCATATTGCCGCCATGAGCCGGGCGGTGGCCGGTTTACCGCCGCGCCAATTGCCGGAACTGCCGGTGGCCTGCCGCCTCGCCGGTCTGGAGCCGCTGAACATCGGCGATAACAGCCTGTTTGTTAACGTCGGCGAACGTACCAACGTCACCGGTTCTGCTAAATTTAAGCGCTTGATCAAAGAAGAGAAGTACAGCGAAGCGCTGGACGTTGCCCGTCAGCAGGTCGAAAGCGGCGCGCAGATTATTGATATCAACATGGATGAGGGGATGCTCGACGCGGAAGCGGCGATGGTGCGCTTCCTCAACCTGATTGCCGGCGAGCCGGATATTGCCCGCGTGCCGATCATGATCGACTCCTCCAAGTGGGAAGTCATTGAAAAGGGTCTGAAATGCATTCAGGGCAAAGGCATTGTTAACTCGATTTCGATGAAAGAGGGTGTCGAACCCTTTATCCACCATGCGAAGCTGGTTCGCCGCTATGGCGCCGCGGTAGTGGTGATGGCCTTTGACGAAGTCGGCCAGGCCGACACTCGCGAACGCAAAATTGAGATTTGTCGTCGCGCTTACAAAATCCTCACCGAAGAGGTCGGCTTCCCACCAGAAGATATCATTTTTGACCCCAATATCTTCGCGGTTGCGACCGGTATCGAAGAGCATAACAACTATGCGCAGGACTTTATCGGCGCCTGTGAAGACATTAAGCGCGAGCTGCCGCATGCGCTGATCTCCGGCGGCGTCTCCAACGTGTCGTTCTCCTTCCGCGGTAATGACCCGGTACGTGAGGCGATCCACGCCGTATTCCTCTACTACGCGATCCGTAACGGCATGGATATGGGGATCGTTAACGCTGGCCAGCTGGCGATTTACGACGATCTGCCGGGCGAGCTGCGCGACGCGGTCGAAGACGTGATCCTCAACCGCCGCGATGACAGCACCGAAAGACTGCTTGAACTGGCGGAAAAATATCGCGGCAGCAAAGCGGACGATGGCGCGAATGCCCAGCAGGCGGAATGGCGCAGCTGGGACGTGAAAAAGCGTCTCGAATACTCGCTGGTAAAAGGGATCACCGAGTTTATCGAGCAGGATACTGAAGAGGCGCGCCAGCTGGCCGCCCGCCCAATCGAGGTGATTGAAGGGCCGCTGATGGACGGCATGAACGTGGTCGGCGACCTGTTCGGCGAAGGCAAAATGTTCCTGCCGCAGGTGGTGAAATCCGCACGCGTGATGAAACAAGCTGTGGCCTACCTCGAACCTTATATCGAAGCCAGTAAAGAAAAAGGCTCCAGCAACGGTAAGATGGTGATCGCCACCGTGAAGGGCGATGTGCACGACATCGGCAAAAACATCGTCGGCGTGGTGCTGCAGTGCAACAACTATGAAATTATCGATCTGGGCGTGATGGTACCAGCGGACAAAATCCTTAAAACCGCCAAAGAGGTGAATGCGGATCTGATCGGCCTTTCCGGGCTGATTACCCCATCGCTGGACGAGATGGTTAACGTGGCGAAAGAGATGGAGCGCCAGGGCTTCACCATCCCGCTGCTGATCGGGGGGGCGACCACCTCGAAAGCGCACACGGCGGTGAAAATCGAGCAGAACTACAGCGGCCCGACGGTCTACGTGCAGAACGCTTCGCGCACCGTCGGCGTGGTGGCCTCGCTGCTCTCCGATACGCAGCGCGATGATTTTGTCGCCCGCACGCGCAAAGAGTATGAAACCGTGCGTATCCAGCACGGGCGTAAAAAACCGCGTACGCCGCCAGTGACCCTGGCCGCCGCGCGAGAGAACGATCTGGCCTTTGACTGGGAGAACTATACCCCGCCGGTGGCCCATCGGCTGGGCATCCACGAGGTCGAAGCGAGCATCGAGACGCTGCGCAACTACATCGACTGGACGCCGTTCTTCATGACCTGGTCACTGGCGGGCAAATACCCGCGGATTCTGGAAGATGAAGTGGTGGGGGAAGAGGCGCAGCGCCTGTTCAAAGACGCCAACGAGCTGCTGGATAAACTCAGCGCGGAGAAAACCCTGAACCCGCGCGGCGTGGTGGGGCTGTTCCCGGCCAACCGCGTCGGCGACGACGTGGAAATCTATCGTGATGAAACCCGCACCCACGTGCTGACGGTGAGCCATCATCTGCGTCAGCAGACGGAAAAAGTCGGCTTCGCCAACTACTGTCTCGCCGACTTTGTTGCGCCGAAGCTGAGCGGCAAGGCGGACTACATCGGCGCCTTTGCCGTGACCGGCGGCCTGGAAGAGGATGCGCTGGCGGACGCCTATGAAGCGCAGCATGACGACTACAACAAGATCATGATCAAGGCCATCGCCGATCGTCTGGCGGAAGCCTTCGCCGAGTATCTGCACGAGAAAGTGCGCAAGGTGTACTGGGGGTATGCAGCCAATGAAAACCTCAGCAATGAGGAGCTTATCCGCGAGAACTACCAGGGGATCCGTCCGGCGCCGGGGTATCCGGCCTGTCCGGAGCACACCGAAAAAGGCACAATCTGGCAGCTGCTGGACGTCGAAGCCCATACCGGTATGAAGCTCACCGAATCGTTCGCCATGTGGCCGGGCGCCTCGGTTTCCGGCTGGTATTTCAGCCATCCGGACAGCAAGTACTTCGCCGTGGCGCAGATCCAGCGCGACCAGGTCGAAGACTACGCGCTGCGTAAAGGGATGACGCCGGCGGAAGTCGAACGCTGGTTAGCGCCTAATCTGGGCTATGATGCTGACTAAGCCGTCATCTTTCCTTACAACAAACAAGGCGCTCTGTGAGCGCCTTGTCTCTTTATTGAGGTTAACCCCTTATACTGAGAGAAGTTCCAGAACGTCGGAACACCTGTAACGATAAGGAGAAGCTGATTCCGTGTTAACTCTGCTACACCTGTTGTCCGCGGTTGCTCTGCTGGTGTGGGGCACGCATATTGTGCGTACCGGGGTGATGCGCGTCTATGGCGCTCGCCTGCGTACCGTTCTCAGTAGCAGCGTAGAGAAAAAGCCGCTCGCCTTCTGCGCGGGTCTTGGCGTCACTGCGCTGGTACAAAGCAGCAATGCCACTACCATGCTGGTGACCTCGTTTGTCGCCCAGGATTTGGTGGGCCTGACGCCAGCGCTGGTGATGGTGCTGGGGGCCGATGTCGGGACGGCGCTGATGGCGAGGGTGCTGACCTTCGACCTGTCGTGGTTGTCGCCGCTACTCATTTTTATCGGGGTGATCTTCTTCCTTGGCCGCAAGCAAACCCGCGCCGGGCAGCTGGGGCGGGTGGGGATTGGTCTGGGGCTGATCCTGCTGGCCCTGGAGCTGATTGTGCAGGCCGTGAACCCCATCACCCAGGCCAACGGCGTGCAGGTGATTTTCGCCTCGCTGACCGGCGATATCATGCTGGATGCCTTAATTGGCGCGGTATTCGCGATCATCAGCTACTCCAGCCTGGCGGCGGTGCTGCTGACGGCGACGCTGACCGCGGCGGGAGCGATCTCCTTCCCGGTGGCCCTGTGCCTGGTGATTGGCGCCAACCTGGGATCCGGGCTGTTGGCGATGCTTAACAACAGCGCGGCAAACGCGGCGGCGCGCCGGGTGGCGCTGGGTAGCCTGCTGTTTAAGCTGGTGGGTAGCCTGATTATTCTGCCGTTCGTGCATCCGCTGGCTGCGGCGATGCACAAGCTGCCATTGGCGGAGTCCGAGCTGGTTATCTACTTTCACGTCTTTTACAACCTGCT
This sequence comes from Klebsiella sp. D-Nf1, assembly GCF_002810515.1. Taxonomy (NCBI): domain Bacteria; kingdom Pseudomonadati; phylum Pseudomonadota; class Gammaproteobacteria; order Enterobacterales; family Enterobacteriaceae; genus Klebsiella; species Klebsiella sp. D-Nf1. Next base: position 331,792 of record NZ_PIOK01000006.1, on the reverse strand, counting down.
GCGCTGCATCGCGATGGTCCCCTTTGCCGGACCGATGGCAAAGCTGTGCCAGCGTATGATCCGCGATGAGCCCGAGCTGGATAACCAGCTGAAACCCAAGCATCTCGACCCGTCGGCGCTGGATACGCCGGCGCTGGCGCTGGCCAATGCTGCGCGCGAGACCCTGCGCATTGGTGATGCGATGGAGCAGATGCTGGAGAGCCTGCGCAAGGTAATGCATGGCGAACCGCGTCAGGAAAAAGAGCTACGTCGTATGGCGGACGATATCAACGTGCTGTACACCGCCATTAAGCTCTATCTGGCGCGAATGCCAAAGGATGAGCTGGCGGAGGAGGAGTCCCGGCGTTGGGCGGAAATTATTGAGATGTCGTTAAACCTCGAACAGGCCTCCGATATCGTCGAGCGGATGGGCAGCGAGATCGCCGATAAATCGCTGGCGGCGCGGCGCGCCTTCTCGGTGGAAGGGTTAAAGGAGCTGGATGCGCTGTACGATCTGCTGCTCAGCAATCTGCAGCTGGCGATGTCGGTCTTCTTCTCCAGCGATGTACCCAGCGCCCGCCGTCTGCGGCGCAGCAAACACCGGTTCCGCATTCTTAACCGCCGTTACTCGCATGCGCACGTTGACCGTCTGCATCAGCAGAACGTACAGAGTATCGAAACCAGTACGTTGCACCTGGCGCTGCTGGGGGATATGAAGCGTCTGAACAGCCTGTTCTGCTCGGTGGCCTACAGCGTGATGGAGCAACCGGATGAAGACGACGAACGGGATGACTACTGAAGCGGTTTCCTTTCCCGTTCGTGCCGCTTCTTTTCTGGCGGGATAGCCCTCCCGGGACGTGGTTGACGCCTTCCCGGGAGGGACATCCTAGCTTCTGGCAAACGTCGAGGCCTCTGCCACCAGCGCGCTATCCGGCCGTACGCCGGTATAAAGGACGAATTGCTCGACGGCTTGCAGGGCAATGACTTCCGCGCCGCTGATGGTTTGCTTACCCCGTTGCTGCGCCAGGCGGATCAGCGGGGTTTCCGCCGGCAACGCGACCACGTCAAACACGACGCTGGCCTGGGCCACCATGGCCTCGCTGAACGCCAGCGTGGTGCTTTCCGCTCCCCCCGCCATGCCCAGCGGTGTGACATTGACCAGAATCTCGGCTGCGATCCCTTCCGGCAGGGGCTGCCACTGAAAGCCATACTGTTTTGCCAGCGCCAGGCCGCGCTGGCGATTGCGGGCCGCAATGATCACGTCGCGGAAACCGGCATCACGGAAGGCGGCAATGACGGCTTTCCCCATGCCGCCGCTACCCTGAATCATCACTCTGGCGTTGGTATCGAGCCGATGGCTGGCGATCAGGCTTTTGACCGCGATGTAATCGGTGTTTAGCCCGGTTAACTTCCCGTCGTCATTGACAATGGTGTTGACGGAATCGATGACTTTTGCTGACGGATCGATAGCGTCAAGAAACGGTATGCAGCTCTCTTTAAACGGCATGGAGACCGCACAACCGCGGATACCCAATGCACGAACCCCTTTTACCGCCGCCTCAATATCCTTAGTCGTAAAGGCTTTGTAGAGGTAGTTCAATCCCAGCTTGTCATACAAATAGTTATGAAAGCGGGTGCCGAAGTTGCCGGGGCGACCCGCCAGGGAGATGCACAACAGCGTATCGCGGTTAATCATGTGTAATATCCTCCGCGTGGGCCAGCAGATACGCTTCAGCCTCCTGGGACCAGATCCCATGGTGACGCGCCACAATCGCTGCCAGTTCGGGATCGGCGATCTCGCCCAGCGGCGTGAGCGGGAAGGCTTTTCCGGTATACACCAGCTTTTTTCCCCCGCCGACGGCAGGCAGATCGAGGGTGGTTTCGCCCGCGGCGTTCAGGCCGAGAATATGGGTGACCACTTTCGCCGTCTGGACCTTTTTCGCCTGCATCAGCGCCACCGCGGCGCGCATATCGTCAGTATTACCGCCGGAGGTGCCGACGTAGTGGGTAAAGGCGTAGTGCACGTCGTAGAAGTTGATCGGGGCGCTGAATTGCTTATCCTGGGGGCCAGCAAAGAAATTCAGGCAGCCGTCCGGAGCCAGCAACGAGGAGGCCAGGGTGATCAGCTGTTCGTTTGGCACAAACACGAAGATATCGTCGAAGCCATGGCCGCCGCTGAGCGCCAGCAGCGTATCGCGACTGACCTCATGGCCGTCGAGGTAGTGGATCAGCGTCTGCGGCTCAGAGGGGTAATGACGGCGGGCGTAGCTGAGCTTCGGCTTATTGGTATCGGTCACTACCAGTAGTGAAGGATTGATGGGGCCGTGCAGCGCATAGTCGATGGCCAGCAGCCCCATCGGCCCCGTCCCGCCCAGGATCAGGGTGCGTCCCTGAGGACGGATCCCCATCACGTGGTTGTAACTCCCCTCCTGCAGATGATAATTGGCGTTGAAGGCGCCAATGACGCAGGAGAGCGGCTCCACCAGCGATCCTTCAAACCAGGTATCCCCCTCCCAGGTGAGCAGGCAATCCTGCGCCATCACCTCATTGGGGATCACCACATGGGTGGCTTCGCCACCGATCCATGGGAATGAGTAGCCGGGACAGTCGGGTCGGTCGGGCAACTGCAGGTTGGCCTGGATCACGTAGCGCTGCCCCGGCTGAAACTTATGCTGCCACTTTTTACCGACGGCAAGGATTTCGCCGCAGAATTCATGACCGATAATAATAGGCCTGGTGGCCACATCATCTGGCACCTTTTTATGATCGGCACCCTGATTGGCCTCTTTCCATGAGGAAAGACACAGGCTGTCCGTGACCACCCGGGCGAGGATCTCATCGTCCTGCATCGCCGGGAGGGTAAAGGTTTCCAGGCGCAGGTCTCGTTTGCCATACAGGCGCAGGGCCGTTGTTGTTTGCATAAACCACCTCATCCCCTTTATCTTTCGGGGCTATGTTGTTGACGTCACCCCGGCATCGCCGGGGCGGAATAATCAGGACAGAAAGCCGAGGGCGTTGCCGATAATGCCTAAGCCGAAAAGGGCGAAAATCAGCCAGACCGGATTCACTTTCTTGTTCAGCAGACGCACCATCAGTAGCGTCAGGCCCAGCGCCAGCAGGCCGGGGCAGAGCTGATCGAGGATGTTCTGGACGGTCATCGTGACGGTGGCGCCGTCTGCACCGGGCGTTTGGGACACCACCAGCGGCACATTGATGGTGGTCCATTTGGTCACCAGCACCCCCATGACAAACAGGCCGAGAATGGAGGCGCCTTCGGTCAGCTTCTGCAGCAGGTTACCGCCCATATCGCTGACGATATTGACCCCTTTACGGAAGCCCAGTTGCAGGCCGTACCACTTCATTGCCAGCCGCACTGCATTGAAAATAAAGAAAAATAACAAAGGTCCCAGAATATTGCCGGAGAGGGCCAGCGAGGCGCCAAGGGCCGCGGTAATCGGCCGCAGCGTGCCCCAGACCAGCGGGTCGCCGACGCCGGCCAGCGGGCCCATCAGACCCACTTTGATGCCGTTGATAGCGCCATCGTCAATGGCCGCGCCGTTAGCCCGGGCCTCCTCCATGGCGGCGGTGACGCCGATCACCGGGCCACACACCGCCGGCGTGGTATTAAAGAACACCAGATGACGCTTCAGCGCCGCGACCTGATCGGCTTTGAGCGGATACAGGCGTTTGATCGCCGGGATCATGTCGTAGCAAAATCCCAGGCCATGAATACGTTCGAAGTTAAAGGAGGCCTGCTGGAGGTTGGAGCGAAGAAACATGCTCACCAGGTCGCCTTGCGTGATTTTTTTCTGTTCCATTTTCGGCTCCGTTAGTCGTCAAGCTGGTCAAGGGCGGGTGCAGAGGGGGCGGTGGAGGCGGCGGGTTCAGCCTTACGCCACTGCGGATTGAGCTGGATGTAGATCAGCGCGATGATGACGCCCACGCCGCCGAAGGCCAGCAGGCTGAAGTCGAGATAACCTCCGGCGAGAAAACCGAGGAAAAAGAAGGGCATCAGGTACTTCACGCCCATCATTCGCAGCACCATCGCGTAGCCCACGACGACAATGAAACCACCGGCAATCTGCAGACCGCGGGTGACGAATTCCGGGATCGCGCTGAGCATACTGCTGACCATGTCCGCACTAACGAACAGTGAGACCACCAGCGCCGGGATTGCCACGCGCAGTGCCTGCACCCCCAGCGCGGAGACATGCAGCAGGTCGATGGTGCGAAAGCGCGCCTCCTCGGCCGCTTTGTCCGCGGCGTGCTGGAACACCACGGTAATGGTACGGGCGAAAACGGTCAGCACCTGCCCGGCGGCGGCCACCGGCAGAGCAATGGCGATACCGGTGGCAATGCTCTGGTGGCCCACAATCACCAGAATGGCGGAGATAATGCTGGCCAGCGCCGAATCTGGTGACTGTGCTGCCCCCACGTTCATCCAGCCGAGGGCGATCAGCTCCAGCGTACCGCCGAGCATAACCCCGGTTTTTAAATCACCCAGGATGAGGCCAATCACGGTACAGGCGATAAGGGGCCGATGGGTCTGAAATTCATCCAGCACACTGCCCATTCCGGCAATACAGGAAAAAATAAATATGGCTATTATCTGTAGGGTACTAATTTCCATAATTTATGACCTTTAAGGTGTGAGTCATCCTGCCTGCTACGGCATATCACAACAGGCGCTATTTTTTATTCGCAGAAAGCTGTTTCGTTAATTTTGTCGAGAATATTGACTGACGGATCTGATGCGACCACGCGTAAATCGAGTTTTACGCCCAGTTTATCGAGTTCACGGAATGCCTGAATATCCTGCGGATCCAAAGAAACGGCTTTGGTTAGCTGTTTTTTTCCGGGTCGCCAGGCCATGCCACCAATATTTAACGTGGCGATCTGCACGCCCTGGCGCACCATCGTTAAAACATCATGTGGATTGGTAAATAAATAAAAGACGGTCTCATCCTGATATTGCGGGTTATGATAGACCGCAACCGCTTTTTCCAGACTGACAACGTTTACCTTCATGCCTGGCGGGGCCGCCTGGCGCAACAGGGTCCGGCGAACCTCATCGTTAGATACATCGTCATTGCAGATAATTATCCGCTGGGCGTTGGCGACTTTTGACCACACGGTGGTGACCTGGCCATGAATCAGTCGGTCATCAATACGGGCGAGGGTAATTTGCATCAGAACTCCTCCTCAACGGTTTCTGGCTGCTGCCAGACCACACAGGACTGACTGGCGATGACCTGCAGATGCTGGCATAAGTCATCGGCGCTCAGGGTATGCTGGTTATCCACCAGCTCGAGCGCCAGCGGCAACGACAGGCCGCTAATCACCCGGATCTGCGGGTGACGCATTGCCAGCCCGGCGGCGGCATTCCATGGGCTTCCGCACTGCAAATCTACCGCGATTACCCACTCCTCATCGGTGTGGGCGCTTACTAACTTTTCCAGGTTAATGGCGATATCCGCCGCGTTTTCACCGGGAACAAACGCGACGGCGCTGACGTTAACCTCACCGTAGACCATGCGTACCGAATCAAGCATGGCCCCGGCCAGCTGGCCGTGGGCGCAGAAGATAGCGTGAACCATACTTCCTCCTTAACCGCGCGTTTTTCCGCCGGCAATGTTAGTGGTGACTCCGGTGATGTAGCTGGCGCGCGATGACAAGAGATAGCAAACAAAATCAGCGACTTCTGAGAGCTTTCCTGCCCGCCCGATAGGAATGGCGTTTTTGGTATATCCCTCGCGAAGTTGCTCGACGGTGATATTGCGCGTCCAGGCCAGCGCCTCTTCATATTCCGGCGTTCGCAGGCCGGTTTTTTCGAGGATCCCCGGCGCAACGCCGACCACGCGGATCCCATATTTACCCAATTCTTTGGACCAGGAGCGGGTAAAGCTGTTGAGCGCGGCCTTGGTCGCGGCGTAGCAGCTTTGACCTTCAGAGCCTTCCAGGCCGCTCTCCGAAGAGACATTGACAATCACACCGGCGCGCTGTTTGACCATTTGACGCGCCACCGCCTGCGACATGAAAAACACCCCTTTCTGGTTGATATTGACCATTTTTTCAAAAGCGGCTTCGTTCAATTCATAGCGGCCAGCCGGTGCTTTTTCGTCGACTAATAAACGCGGGAAATTCACGCCAGCGTTATTGACCAGGCCATCAATACGCGACCAGCGCTGAATAATGGCACCGATAGTCTGTTGCACCTCTGTTGCGCTGGAAATATCCGTCGGCCAGAAGTGATAATTATCGTCATTGTGATGGCGATCGCCGCCATGAATATCAATCATCTGGACATGAGCACCTTGTGATAATAATTCATCGACAATGGCCAGCCCAATTCCCGAGGCGCCGCCGGTCACGATAATGACGTTATCTTTTAAATTTAACCATGTATTCATTATTCACTCCCATTTCTTTAGATAAAGGGATCCCCCGCAGCGCGTGCTGCGTGAAATCATATCCTGTGTTATTTAAGTAATAATTCAGCCGTTTCTCTGTTTGTCACCAGACAATTAATATAGCGTCCGTGCAATGCGCCAAGAATGCCAGAGTATTTCTCTTCCCCCATGGCGATGCCGATGGAATAGCGAGCCTGGCGCAGCTTCGCCATTTCGATCGACAGGGTTTTTTCGCTCATATTGGTATCGACTAACCCACCGTTAATATCGTAGAAACGCGAACAGATATCCCCGGCGACGTGGCGGGCGTTCAGATCGTCGCTCTCTTCGCTGCCGTAGAAGGCGTGCCAGTTTGCGCCGTCGCGAATGGCCGGTGAACCAATACCCACCAGCGCCACATCCAGGCTGTCCCAGTAGGATGAGATGGTTTTAAAGTGCTGGGACTGCATGATGCCGTTGCGGATCAGCGGGTTATCCAGCAGGGCTGGAAAATCGGCAAGGTGGGATTCCGCTTTCAGTCTGGCTGCCGCGCCGTAGGTTAGCGTATTCACATGGTAGCGGCTCTCCAGTTTACCGGAAGGCCCGCCGATGATGGGGACGCAGATCACCTGGCGTGACTGGCTGGCCTGCGGCAGGTTCTCCACCAGCGAACGCACGGCGCGGCCCCATGAAAAACCGATGATATCGCCTGGCTCCAGCAACCGGTCGACAAGCAGGGCGCCATGCTGGCCCATTGCACTCAGCTGTTCTTCTTCCAGCAGCCCATCGCTGCTGGCAACCACCGCCTCTTTCAGACCAAATTTTTGCTTGAGCTGTTGCTCGAGCCACAGGTTCTCGTTGTAGTCATAGTTGATGGCGATGGTGACAATGCCCTGCTCGCGGCCGCGCTTCAGCAGGCGACTGATGGTGGTGCGATAGATCCCCAGCTCACGAGCGATTTGCGCCTGAGTCATATCCTGCTCGTAATAGAGCTGGGCGATTTTGACAATCAGCCGGATATCGTCACTGTTTTCCATGGTCATCTGCAGGCTCCTGCACATTTGTGCAAATCGCGGGTTTGTGCTGTTGATCTGATATAACCCTATTAGAGCCACCGTTTAAAGCGATTTTCTTTTATTTCATCACCCTAATCTGGCGAATAATCTTGCACATTTGCGTTATCAATAGCGGGTTGTTGGCACCTTTGTGCATTGCACGCTAAATCGCTGATTCTGTGATATTTCATCATGCAAAGTTGCCAGGCGTTGAGCGGGACACTTTTGTGAAAAAAGGCGTAGTCGATCACACCTTGCGCCGGAGGGCGCAAAGGCACATCTTTTTTCTCGCCCACAAGGTAGGGTATATTTCGCTTTTACAGGAGAATCTATGCTGCCCGACTCATCAACCCGATTAAATAAATACATCAGCGAAAGCGGCATCTGCTCGCGTCGCGAAGCGGACCGCTTTATTGAACAAGGCAACGTCTTTATCAATGGCAAGCGCGCCACCATTGGCGATCAGGTGAAGCCTGGCGATTTAGTCAAAGTTAACGGACAGTTGATTGAGCCGCGTGAAGCGGATGATCTGGTGCTGATTGCGCTGAATAAGCCGGTCGGCATTGTGAGCACCACGGAAGACGGCGAGCGCGACAACATTGTCGATTTCGTCAACCACAGCAAGCGAATCTTCCCTATCGGCCGTCTGGATAAAGACTCTCAGGGGCTGATCTTCCTCACCAACCATGGCGATCTGGTGAACAAGATCCTGCGCGCCGGCAACGACCATGAAAAAGAGTATCTGGTGACGGTCGATAAGCCGGTGACCGATGAGTTCATTCGCGGCATGGGCGCGGGTGTACCGATTCTCGGGACCGTGACGAAAAAATGTAAGGTGAAGAAAGAAGCGCCGTTCGTTTTCCGCATCACTCTGGTGCAGGGGCTGAATCGCCAGATCCGTCGTATGTGTGAGCACTTTGGCTATGAAGTGACGAAGCTTGAGCGTACGCGGATTATGAACGTGAGCCTGACGGGGATCCCCTTGGGTGAATGGCGTGATCTAACCGATGACGAGTTGATCGACCTGTTCAAGCTGATTGAAAACTCCTCTTCCGAAGCGAAGCCGAAAGCCAGGCCGAAGGCCAAAGCGGCGACACCCGGGATCAAGCGCCCGGTGGTGAAGATGGAAAATAGCAACGATAAAGGCCGCCCGGCTGCTAACGGGAAACGTTTCACCCAGCCGGGACGTAAAAAGAAAGGTCGTTAACGCCTGCCGCGGGTCGGCGTATTCGCCGACCAGGAAAAGGTCGCTTCTTTATCCGTTTTATAAGCCTGCTGTTTTTTCACCTGGCGGGCTTTCTTCGCATCCGCTTCACGCTGTGCCATCAGCTTATCGATATATTCCTTTTTCACGCTGTTCGTTTCCGCATTGCTCAATGGGCGGCCATGCGCAATGCGCGCGCGGTCAAGCAGCGTTTTCAATTCGCGCTGTTCGCGCTCGGTCATCTCTTTTTGTGTAATACGGGGGAGTGCCATGGTGGTGCCCTCAGTCAGACCAGAGCACCCAGTGTACGGCAATGAATATTTTACTGATAGCCTGTATGGCAACTAAAGCAGGCGCACGCCCGGGCCTGCGCCCGGACGTATCACGCTCAGCGCTTGTCGGCTTTTTTGGCGATGGGCTTTCCTGACCAGTACCCGGCCAGCAGCGAACCGGACAGGTTATGCCAGACGGAGAACAGCGCGCCTGGCAGCGCCGCCAGCGGGCCGAAGTAAATTTTACCCAGCGCGGCCGCCAGGCCGGAGTTCTGCATCCCCACCTCGATCGCCAGCGTACGGCAGGTGGATTCATCAAAACCAAACAGACGTCCGCCCCAGTACCCGCCAAGCAGGCCAATAGTGTTATGCAGGATCACCGCGATAATCACCACCAGGCCGACGGAGGCGATATGGGCGGCGGAACCCGCCACCACCGCGCTGATGATCGCCAGAATGCACACCATCGAGAAGGCAGGTAAGAACGGCTCTACCGCTTTCACCACCTTCGGCAGCAGATGATGGACAATCAGCCCCAGCGTGATGGGAATGACCACGATCTGCAGAATGCTGAGCAACATCCCCATGATGTCGACCTGAATGTGCGCGTCGACGTACAGACGGGTGAGCAGCGGTGTCGCCACGACGCCGACGAGAGTGGAGACCGAGGAGATGGTTACCGACAGTGCAACATCCCCCTTGGCAAGAAAGATCATCACGTTGGAGGCGGTTCCGCTGGCGACGCTACCGACCAGTACCATCCCGGCGGAGAGCTCGGGTGGCATATGAAACAGCAGCGCCAGCAGCCAGGCGGCGAGCGGCATCACCAGATAATGGAGAAAGATCCCCGCAGCGACCGGCGCCGGGCGCGACAGGACGCGCTTAAAATCTTCCAGCTTCAGATGCACGCCCATACCGAACATGATCAGCATCAGCAGAGTGGTGACCCACGGGCCAATCGGGGTGAAGGTGGTGGGAGTGTAATAGGCCAGAACGGAGAGCAGCAGTGCCCATAACGGGAACAGCCGCGTCAGAGTTGCGAGCATGTTGTGTTCCTTGCGATACGCGAACCGGGCCGCGCCATCCCGATGGGGCGGCGAGCAGGTCAGCTGGTTGTGTTGATGTTGTTATAAAAAAGCCGGGTTCGAGCCCGGCTATAGGTATTGTTTATCGTGCTAAGGAGTTTTATTCAAACAAATTATGATGCAGCTTCTGCACCACCTTCTCCGCATCGGGGCCAGGCACCAGGAAGCAGAGGTTATGACTGGAGGCGCCATAGCAAATCATGCGGATGTTAAACGGCTCGAGGACGCCAAAGACCTCTTTGCCGACGCCGCAGGCTTTCGACAGCTCATTGCCAATCAGGGCCACCAGCGCCAGGTCTTCCTCCACTTCCACGCGGCACAGCGAGGAGAGTTCAGTCAGCAGCGCCTGGGTCAGCAGGGTATCGCCTGCAGAGGTTGAGCCGGTGGTATCCATGGTCAGGGCCACACTCACTTCGGAGGTGGTGATCAAATCGACGGAGATGTTATGGCGCGCCAGAATGCCGAATACCTCGGCGAGGAAGCCGCGGGAGTGCAGCATATTCAGGCTGTGCAGCGTCAGCAGCGTTTGACGGCGACGCAGGGCCAGGGCGCGGAACAGCGGTGGGTTCTCGGTGGTTTTACACACCAGCGTACCGCCCGCTTTAGGCTCTTTACTCGAGCCGACAAACACCGGAATATCGCTGCGCACGGCAGGCAGCAGGGTCGCCGGGTGCAGCACTTTGGCGCCAAAGGTGGCCATTTCCGCCGCCTCTTCAAAGGCGATGACGTCGATGCGTTTCGCCGCCGGCGCCACGCGAGGATCGGTAGTATAAATCCCCGGGACATCGGTCCAGATGTCGACGCGGGTGGCATTCAGCGCTTCGCCGAGCAGAGCGGCGGTATAATCGCTGCCGCCGCGGCCGAGGGTGGTGGTGCGGCCTTTCGCTTCGCTGCCGATAAAGCCCTGGGTCACCACCAGGCCTTCCGCCAGACGCGGCGCCAGCTGCAGCTGTGTCAGTTCGGCGACAGCGGCGATGTCCGGTTCGGCGCGGCCAAAGCGATCGTTAGTGCGCAGCACTTTACGGGCGTCAAACCACTGCGCCTGAATGCCGCGCTCACGCAGGATTTCCACAAACAGCAGGGTGGACATCAGTTCGCCATGGCTGACCAGTTCGTCGGTCAGGGCGGTCGAGGAGGCGAGCGCGGCGGCTTCCGCCAGCGTCGTGATGTTTTCCAGCAGGCGCTCAATCTCTTCGCGAATCACATTGGGATAGCGCAAACGCTCCAGAATATTGGACTGGATCTGGCGCAGAGCGTCCAGCTGGGTAAAACGTTCGGTGGGTTCCAGCCCTCCCGCTAAGGCCACCAGAATGTTGGTCACGCCAGCAGAGGCGGAGAGCACAACAATACGGGTGTTAGCATCGAGCAACGCCACATCGATGCTGCGGTTCATGGCGTCAAAATCGGCAACGCTGGTGCCGCCAAATTTGGCGACGACTAGATCTGTCATAACAACCTCGTGTCAGGGGGCCTGACTTATTAAAACGATTCCTGAACACCGATCGTGGCAGGGGCTGGACGCCGCCGGATCGCAACAAAATGTCTTAATAAGCCAGGCCAAATTATTCAGCCATGGCACAAGGGAAGAGCGATAAACAGGGTGGCGCAGAGTGATAAACAACTACGATGTCACCCAGAAGTGCTCCACCTTGTAGACCCGACTCACCGCTCTGGGCGCTGAGGTGTTCGGGTATGAAACGCCCGACTGCGAACGTTTCTGGTGACAACCCAGGGGATTCAGCCCCTGTGGCCGGTGAGGAGCGTGACCAGACGCTCTTTCACCTCGGCGTTGCTCCCCCTCACGTATTTTCCCCGGACTGGTTCCTCCAATACGGTTACCTGGGCAACGCACCTCTTCTGGCAATTACCGACGTCTTTCACCAGGCCGGGGGATTTGAGACATTATATCCCCCGCGAATACCCTTTCGCTGTAGCGTGAAATGCGCGAGCAATAGATACCTACCAATACGTAAGCACTGCGGATATATAAAGGCTTAACACCAGCTATGTCAACGCTGCGGTTATGCGGATTTTTCATGCCCCTGCGGCTAACAGAAAAAAGCCTTATGATAGCTATACTAATGGGGCTTTTTACTCCGTTTTGACCCGATTCCTGACCGGCGTCAGGGACAAGTCACAAAAATCATCACAATTTTCCGTCACCGGCGCTACAATCGACCGAAGTCACAATCTCAAATCAGAAGAGTATTGCTAATGAAAAACATCAACCCAACGCAGACCTCTGCCTGGCAGGCATTACAGAAACACTTCGACGAAATGAAAGATGTCACTATCAGCGAGCTGTTCGCCAAAGATAGCGACCGTTTTTCTAAGTTTTCCGCGACGTTCGACGATCTGATGCTGGTGGACTTCTCCAAAAACCGCATCACCGAAGAGACGCTGGCTAAACTGCAGGATCTGGCGAAAGAGACCGATCTGGCAGGCGCCATTAAGTCGATGTTCTCCGGCGAAAAGATCAACCGTACCGAAGACCGCGCGGTTCTGCACGTCGCGCTGCGCAACCGCAGCAATACGCCGATTGTGGTTGATGGCAAAGATGTGATGCCGGAAGTAAACGCCGTGCTGGAGAAGATGAAAACCTTCTCCGAAGCGATTATCTCCGGTAGCTGGAAAGGCTATACCGGCAAACCGATCACCGACGTGGTGAATATCGGTATCGGCGGCTCCGACCTCGGTCCGTTCATGGTGACCGAAGCGCTGCGTCCGTACAAAAACCACCTCAACATGCACTTTGTCTCCAACGTCGATGGCACCCACATTGCTGAAGTGCTGAAGAACGTCAATCCGGAAACGACCCTGTTCCTGGTGGCGTCCAAGACCTTCACCACTCAGGAAACCATGACCAACGCCCATAGCGCGCGCGACTGGTTCCTGGCGACCGCGGGCGACGACAAGCACGTGGCCAAACACTTCGCCGCGCTCTCTACCAATGGTAAAGCGGTTGGCGAATTTGGTATCGACACCGCTAACATGTTCGAATTCTGGGATTGGGTTGGCGGCCGTTACTCTCTGTGGTCAGCGATTGGCCTGTCCATCATTCTCTCCGTGGGCTTCGACAACTTCGTTGAGCTGCTGTCCGGCGCGCATGCGATGGATAAGCACTTCTCCACCACCCCGGCGGAGAAAAACCTGCCAGTACTGCTGGCGCTGATCGGTATCTGGTACAACAACTTCTTCGGTGCAGAAACCGAAGCGATTCTGCCGTACGACCAGTATATGCACCGTTTTGCCGCCTATTTCCAGCAGGGCAACATGGAGTCCAACGGTAAGTATGTTGACCGTAACGGCCACGCGGTAGACTACCAGACTGGCCCGATCATCTGGGGTGAGCCGGGCACTAACGGTCAGCATGCGTTCTACCAGCTGATCCACCAGGGCACCAAAATGGTACCGTGCGATTTCATCGCCCCGGCTATCACTCACAACCCGCTGTCCGACCATCATCCGAAGCTGCTGTCCAACTTCTTCGCCCAGACCGAGGCCCTGGCCTTCGGTAAATCCCGTGAAGTGGTCGAGCAGGAATATCGCGATCAGGGTAAAGATCCGGCAACTCTGGAGCACGTGGTGCCGTTCAAAGTGTTTGAAGGCAACCGCCCGACGAACTCCATCCTGCTGCGTGAAATCACCCCGTTCAGCCTTGGGGCGCTGATTGCCCTGTACGAGCACAAAATCTTCACCCAGGGCGCGATCCTCAACATCTTCACCTTCGACCAGTGGGGCGTTGAACTGGGCAAACAGCTGGCTAACCGCATCCTGCCGGAGCTGAAAGACGGCAGCGAAGTTAGCAGCCACGACAGCTCAACTAACGGCCTGATTAACCGTTATAAAGCCTGGCGCGCATAATCTTGCGCAGCTAAGACGCAATGCCGACCCTTAGGTCGGCATTTTTTTACAGCCGCCGCAGCAGGCGGGCTGGATTTCCCGCCCACACTCCTTTCTCGGTAATGGACTTCGTCACCACGCTGCCCGCGCCAATTACCACGCCGTCGCAGATGCTGACGGCCAGAATTGTGGCGCCGCTGCCGATCGACACGTCATCGCCAATCTCAATCCGCCCCCAGCTGGTGCGGTCGGCATTCGGTTTGCCGTCGCGAAACAGGTCGTTGGCAAACATCACGCCGTGACCGATAAAGCAGCGCTGGCCAATGGTGACGTACTCGCAGATAAAAGTATGGGACTGAATTTTACTGTTCGCGCCAATGCGGGTATTGCCCTGGATCTCAACGAACGGCCCGACGAAGACGTTATCGCCAAGGACACAGTCGTACAGGTTGGCGGGCTGGTAGATCACCACGTTCTCACCGCTGGTGACGTTGCGGATCGCCGTTTCCCGAAGGGTATGCATAGTGCCTCTCAGATCGGTTTGGCCAGAATATGTAAGGTGCTTTGCTGGCTGGCGGAATGAAAGGCGACATCTTTCACGTGCTGCATCCCCTGACGTTCGTAAAAACGGCGCGCAGCGGGGTTATCGGCGAGCACTTCCAGCCACAGCCAGCTTTCACCGGCCGCTTTTGCTCTCGCCTCGACGGCGCGAAATATCTGCTCACCGTAGCGGTGGCCCGTTGTGTCAGGCAGCAGATAGAGCTTATGCAACAGCGTACCGGACGGACCTTCAGGACTTATCGCCTGACGACAGGCGTATTTCGCAAAGCCGACAGGGTGGGGGGCTTCAGCAATCAACCAACAGCACCGGGAATCGGTCAGGCTGCGTTGCAGCGAGGCCAGGGAATACTCTTGTTGCAGGTAGCACGCCAGCTCGTCGGCGTTATGCCAGAGGTGAGCAAAGTGATGGCGATAGCTGGCATTGCCCATTTCATTGAGTAAAGCCGCATCCTCTGCGCGTGCGGTACGAATCTTTAGCATGGTTGTTTCCTTTTTAACCCGTCCGTCTGGGCTGTGATTGTTACATCTTCGCCGGTGGTGGCAAAAAGTTAGCGAATAATGTCGATCTGGATCACATTTTTGCGTTATACAGGTCTCAAAGAAGCATAATGATGAGGTGTATTTATGTCGTCGGTTTATCGTCCGCTGGTGAATTTTATCGCCACCGCGATGCAAACGGTTTTGAATCTTGGGCTGCTGTGCCTGGGGATTATTTTGATCGTCTTCCTCGGGAAAGAGACGCTGCATCTGGCCGATGTCCTCTTTACCCCGGAGCCGACCAGTAAGTACCGGCTGGTGGAAGGTCTGGTGGTCTACTTCCTCTACTTCGAGTTTATCGCGCTGATCGTCAAGTATTTTCAGTCGGGGTTCCACTTCCCGCTGCGCTATTTCGTCTATATCGGCATCACCGCGATTGTGCGCCTGATTATCATCGACCATGAGTCGCCGATGGCAGTGCTGATTTACTCCGCCGCGATCCTGATCCTGGTGATTACGCTCTGGCTGTGTAACTCCAATCGCCTGAAACGCGAATAAAAAAAAGCGGCCTCCAGGGCCGCTGACCAACAGTCACAAATAGAATTTATGTAGGGTCCAGTTGAGGATAGCAGTGGCATTGGCCTTACTTTTTCAGCTGAGGGCGACGGCGACAATACCCGGTTGGGGTCGTGTATTGCGGCTAGACCGTCGGCCCTCATCTGAAATTTGGGGCCGGTGTTACAAAAAAACTTAACCTTTCACCCCACCCGCCGTCAGGCCGTTAACCAGCCAGCGCTGCGCCAGCAGGAAGACGACCGTGATCGGGATGGCGGAGAGCACCGCCGCGGCGGCGAAGTCGCCCCACAGATAGTTCTGCGGGTTGAGATACTGTTGCATACCTACCGCCAGGGTATAGCTGTTCACATCGCGCAGCAGCAGCGAGGCGACGGGCACTTCGGTGATGGCCGCGATGAACGACAGAATAAACACCACCGCCAGAATCGGCACCGACAGCGGCAGCAGCACGAGGCGGAAAGCCTGCCATGGGGTCGCGCCATCCAGCGCCGCCGCTTCTTCCAGCGAACCATCGATGGTTTCGAAGTAGCCTTTAATCGTCCAGACGTGCAGCGCGATACCGCCCATATAAGCGAAGATCACGCCGCCGTGGGTGTTGAGGCCGACGAACGGGATGTACTGGCCCAGGCGGTCAAACAATGCATACAGGGCCACCAGCGACAGCACCGCCGGGAACATCTGGAAAATCAGCATCCCTTTCAGCAGCGTCGCTTTCCCCGGGAAGCGCATACGGGCAAAAGCGTAGGCGCAGGTGGTGGAAAGGGCGACGATGCCGATCGCGGTAATGCCGGCGACCTTAATCGAGTTCCACAGCCACAGCAGTACCGGGAATGGCGGCGGCGTGACGCGGCCATCCGCGTGCTCAACGCTGAAGCCTAATGCCAGGCGCCAGTGTTCCCAGGAGATGGTATCCGGGATCAGGCTGCCGGTGGCGAAGTTGCCTTCGCGCAGCGAGATAGCGATGACCATCAGCAGCGGGAACATAATCGCGGCGATAAAAATCAGTAGCAGGAGATGCGTGGTAAATAAACGTAGCTTCTGCGATTTGGGTTGGACCATAGCCATTATCGTTATCTCCCTTAATCAAACTTCATGCGTGTGGCTTTCAGATTCACAATCGCTAACGCGCCAACCAGCAGGAAGATAAGCGTTGCGATAGCCGCCGCCAGGCCGAAGTCCTGACCGCCGCCGCCTTCAAAGGCGATGCGATAGGTGTAGCTCACCAGCAGGTCGGTATAACCGGCCGGGGTGGTGGTGCCGAGACGGTCCGGACCACCGTTGGTCAACAGCTGAATCAGCACGAAGTTGTTAAAGTTAAAGGCGAAGCTGGCGATCATCAGCGGCGTCAGCGGCTTGATCAGCAGCGGCAGCGTAATTTTAAAGAAGTTCTGGAACGGACCGGCGCCATCCATCGCCGACGCTTCGTACAGATCGTCCGGAATCGCCTTCAGCAACCCCATGCACAGGATCATCATGTACGGGTAGCCCAGCCAGGTGTTGACGATGATGATCATGGTGCGCGCGGTGGTCGGGTCGCTAAACCAGGCCGGCTTAATGCCGAACAGCGCGCTGAGCATCATGTTGATTTCACCAAAGCTCTGGTTGAACAGCCCTTTGAAAATCAGAATCGAAATAAACGACGGTACGGCATACGGCAGAATCAACAAGACGCGGTAAATTGCTTTGCCTTTCAGTGCTTCCCACTGCACCAGACAAGCCAGCACCATTCCCACGGCCACGGTCAAAATCACCGTCAGCACCGAGAACACCACGGTCCAGACGAAAATAGCGAAGAACGGTTTCTGGATCCCTTCGTCCTGGAAGACGCGGGTGAAGTTATCCCAGCCGATCGTCACGGTGTAGCCCGGGCTCAGCTTTTCAGTGCCCCAGCTGCCGTCGGCGTTAATCGCCTGGTAGAAGCCTACGTCATTGTTCGGGCGATATTTGACGTGGGTCTGATTGTTGGTCAGCACCCCATCTTCGCTAAGCGTATACAGCGGTTGAGTGCCGGAGAACTGACGCAGCGAGCTCATGATCACTTTGCTGTCATCCGGCAGCACGGCGGTCAGTTGGTTCAGCGCCGTGCGGTTCTGGGTAATGACGCGCAGGCTGACGCGCTCGCCTTCCGGCAGGGCGTCGGTTTCTTTTAACGCCAGCTTCTGCTCACCGCCGAATTTAAAAGCGTCGGAAAGGTAGTTTTTACCGCTCTCGCCGTCGGTCAGAGCCAGTTTCCACTCGTCCCCCGCCGGGATCAGCGTGAAGTTATAGGCTTTGCCAGCCTGGAAAGAGCGATCCATCAGCACCTGCTGCGCACGTTCAAAGGTCAGCTGGTTGGTGCTGCTGTAGTTCGTGAAGGCGATGGCAATGGTACAGATCAGCGGAAACAGGACGAACAGGCCCATGCCGGCGAGGCCGGGATAGACATAGCGCCAGGCATAAGCCTTGCGATTAGCGAAAATATACAGGCCAACTGAGCTTAAAATCAGCGTCATGATGGCGAACAGGTACTCCCCCTGGGCGTACATCAAAACAACAAGGTAACCCACCAGCAGGCACAGTAAGCCAATCACAGACCATGTGAGTTGCGGACTTTGCCACCAGTGTTTCTTTTTAACGGCATCCATGGGGATCATCCTCTACAGCGGTGAAAACTTATTTGTCAGGTGGCGCTTCGCTTACCTGACCTACGGTCCGAGCCGCAGTGGTAGGGCGGGTAAGCGCAAGCGCTACCCGCCGTTTTCTTACTTAGTGATACGACTCTGTGCATCCTTCAGTGCAGCATCGACAGTCTGGCGGCCGCTGGCGGCGTTGATAACCGCGGTACGAACGGCATACCAGAAGGCAGACATCTGCGGGATGTTAGGCATGATTTCGCCATTCTGGGCGTTCGCCATGGTGGCGGCGATGCGCGGATCTTTTTCCAGTTTCTCCTGGAAGGATTTCAGCGCGACAGCACCCAGCGGTTTGTCGTTGTTAACCGATTCCAGACCCTGATCGGTCATCAGGTAGTTTTCGAGGAACTCTTTCGCCAGCTCTTTGTTCGGGCTGGCGGCGTTGATACCCGCGCTCAGTACGCCAACGAACGGTTTCGATGGTTTGCCTTTAAAGGTCGGCAGCAGGGTGACGCCGTAGTTAACTTTGCTCTTATCAATGTTAGACCACGCCCACGGACCGTTGATGGTCATGGCGGTTTCGCCTTTGTTGAAGGCGGCTTCCGCGATGGAGTAATCCGTGTCGGCATTCATGTGCTTGTTCTTGATCAGGTCAACCAGGAAGGTGAGACCCGCTTTCGCGCCTGCGCTGTCTACGCCGACGTTTTTCACGTCATATTTGCCGTTTTCAAACTTGAAGGCGTACCCGCCGTCGGCAGCGATCAGCGGCCAGGTGAAGTACGGTTCCTGCAGGTTGAACATCAGCGCGCTCTTACCTTTCGCTTTCAGTGCTTTATCCAGCGCCGGGATCTCTTCCCAGGTTTTCGGCGGGTTCGGTACCAGGTCCTTGTTATAAATCAGGGACAGGGCTTCAACCGCCACCGGATAGGCGATCAGTTTGCCGTTAAAGCGCACGGCATCCCAGGTGAATGGGTAGAGTTTGTCCTGGAACGCTTTGTCCGGGGTGATTTCAGCCAGCAGGCCGGACTGTGCGTAGCCGCCGAAACGGTCATGCGCCCAGAAGATGATGTCCGGGCCATCGCCAGTCGCCGCAACCTGCGGGAACTTCTCTTCCAGCTTGTCCGGATGTTCTACGGAAACTTTAATGCCGGTGTCTTTTTCAAACTTTTTACCCACTTCAGCGAGGCCGTTATAGCCTTTGTCGCCATTAATCCAGATAACCAGCTTACCTTCTTCAATTTTCGCGAGGGCAGAGGCGGAAAACATCATCGTGGTCAGTGCTGACAGCGCGAGGATGCGAGCGCCAGTTTTGATTTTCATATACCCGTCCTATTTGGTGATGTACTCGTGGATACACTTCGGTGGCTTAACGATGATGAGTTTCCTTTTTTAACAACCCCTTTCCATCCTCCCCTGGTCTACGCCCCACCCGCTGGTTGTGTGATCTCCATTGCAAAAACGGCCGTATTGCGTCCTGGAGCACAGAAAAAAGTGCCCAATTTTGTCGTCCCCATCACGAAATCACGCTTCGTCCGCCATCCCCCGTGGCGAGAGGCAATCTCTCATCCTCCCATCTCCTCCCCCATAAAAAAGCCGGGGGGTGGAGGATTTGCCAGCCTAAGGAATGCCGCATAGTCGACCCATCTTGAATGTGTCTTTAAGTGACAGGTTGTAACGAAGGGAGAAGGGCATGGCGAGCGTACAGCTACGAAATGTAACGAAAGCCTGGGGCGACGTGGTGGTATCTAAAGATATCAATCTCGAGATCCAGGATGGGGAGTTCGTCGTGTTTGTTGGACCGTCGGGCTGCGGCAAATCCACTCTGCTGCGTATGATTGCCGGACTGGAAACCGTCACCAGCGGCGATCTGTTCATTGGCGATACCCGGATGAACGACGTGCCGCCCGCTGAGCGCGGCATCGGCATGGTATTCCAGTCATATGCGCTTTATCCCCATCTTTCCGTTGCCGAAAATATGTCTTTCGGCCTGAAGCTGGCCGGCGCGAAAAAAGAGGTCATTAACCAGCGAGTGACTCAGGTGGCTGAGGTCTTACAGCTGGCGCATCTTCTGGAGCGTAAACCGAAAGCGCTTTCCGGTGGTCAGCGCCAGCGTGTAGCGATCGGCCGTACGCTGGTGGCAGAGCCAAGCGTCTTCCTGCTGGATGAACCGCTCTCTAACCTGGATGCCGCCCTGCGTGTCCAGATGCGTATCGAGATCTCCCGTCTGCATAAGCGGCTGGCCCGTACCATGATTTATGTTACCCACGATCAGGTGGAAGCGATGACCCTCGCGGACAAGATTGTGGTTCTGGACGCCGGCCGTGTGGCACAGGTCGGGAAACCGCTGGAGCTCTATCATTATCCGGCTGACCGCTTCGTTGCCGGCTTTATCGGTTCACCGAAGATGAACTTCCTGCCGGTGAAAGTCACCGCGACGGCTATCGATCAGGTGCAAGTAGAACTGCCGAACCGCCAGCAAATCTGGCTGCCGGTAGACAGCGCCAACGTTCAGGTTGGCGCCAACATGTCATTAGGTATCCGCCCCGAGCATTTACTGCCCAGCGATATCGCCGATGTGACCCTCGAAGGTGAGGTTCAGGTCGTCGAACAGCTCGGTCACGAGACGCAAATTCATATCCAGATCCCCGCCATCCGTCAGAACCTGGTTTACCGCCAGAATGACGTGGTGTTGGTAGAAGAGGGAGCCACATTCGCCATCGGTTTGCCGCCAGAACGTTGCCACTTATTCCGTGAGGATGGCACCGCTTGTCGTCGGCTGCATAAAGAGCCGGGCGTGTAAGGCTTCCCATTAAAAAAAAGCGCGAACCCGGCTGGCGGTACACCGGCGAAGCGTTCAAAGAAAAGCAATGATCTCAGGAGATAGAATGATGATTACTCTGCGCAAACTTCCTCTGGCGGTCGCCGTCGCAGCAGGCGTTATGTCTGCTCAGGCGCTGGCTGTCGATTTCCATGGTTACGCGCGTTCCGGCATTGGCTGGACCGGCAGCGGCGGCGAGCAACAGTGTTTCAAAGCGACAGGCGCACAAAGTAAGTACCGTCTTGGTAACGAATGTGAAACCTATGCGGAACTGAAGCTGGGCCAGGAACTGTGGAAAGAAGGGGATAAGAGTTTTTATTTCGATACTAACGTTGCCTATTCCGTGAATCAGGAAGATGACTGGGAAAGCACCTCTCCGGCGTTCCGTGAAGCCAACATCCAGGGTAAAAACCTGATCGACTGGCTGCCGGGCTCCACGCTGTGGGCAGGTAAACGCTTCTATCAGCGTCATGACGTTCACATGATCGACTTCTACTACTGGGATATCTCCGGCCCGGGTGCAGGTCTGGAAAACGTTGACCTTGGCTTTGGCAAGCTCTCTCTGGCCGCTACCCGCAACTCAGAAAGCGGCGGCTCTTACACTTTCTCCAGCGATGACACCAAAAAATACGCAGCGAAAACCGCAAACGACGTCTTTGACGTCCGTCTGGCGGGCCTGGAAACTAACCCGGGCGGCGTGCTGGAGTTAGGTGTCGATTACGGTCGTGCGAACCCGCAGGATGATTATCGTCTGGAAGACGGCGCGTCGAAAGACGGCTGGTTGTGGACTGGTGAACATACCCAGTCTATCTGGGGCGGCTTCAACAAGTTCGTGGTTCAGTACGCGACCGACGCGATGACCTCCTGGAACAGCGGCCACTCTCAAGGGACCAGCATCGATAACAACGGCAGCATGATCCGCGTTCTGGATCACGGCGCGATGGACTTCAACGATGATTGGGGCCTGATGTACGTGGCGATGTACCAGGACGTGGACCTGGACAGCAAAAACGGTTCTACCTGGTACACCGTGGGTGTCCGTCCGATGTACAAATGGACGCCGATCATGAGCACCCAGCTGGAAATCGGTTACGACAACGTGAAATCCCAGCGTACCAGCGAAAACAACAACCAGTACAAAATTACTCTGGCTCAACAGTGGCAGGCAGGCAACAGCGTCTGGTCTCGTCCGGCTATCCGTATCTTCGCAACCTACGCGAAGTGGGATGAAAACTGGGGTTACAGCAACGCCTCCGGTCTGCAGACTAAAGACAGCAGCGGAAGCGGCATGTACACCTCCAGCCGCGGTGACGACAGCGAAGTTACCTTCGGTGCCCAGATGGAAGTGTGGTGGTAATACCGTCCGCAGGACGGGTGTAACCTGGGAGGGGCGTCAGCCCCTCCTGACAATTCAGGGTTAGCGCGCTATTGCCTGGCTACCGC
This sequence comes from Klebsiella sp. D-Nf1, assembly GCF_002810515.1. Taxonomy (NCBI): domain Bacteria; kingdom Pseudomonadati; phylum Pseudomonadota; class Gammaproteobacteria; order Enterobacterales; family Enterobacteriaceae; genus Klebsiella; species Klebsiella sp. D-Nf1. Next base: position 309,478 of record NZ_PIOK01000006.1, on the reverse strand, counting down.
TAAACCGATGCTATCCAAGGTGAGAACAATGAAAATGAAGAAAACTCTCGTCGCTCTGTGTTTATCCGCAGGGATGTTGGCATGCGTGCCGGGAATGAGCCTTGCCGATGTTAACTTTGTCCCGCAGAACACCAGCGCCGCGCCGTCTATTCCAGCCAGCGCGCTGCAACAGCTGATCTGGACGCCTGCCGATCAATCAAAGACGCAGAGCGTTGATTTAACCACCGGCGGTCAACGCCTGGATGTCCCGGGGATCGTCGGACCGGTCGCCGCCTGGAGCGTACCGGCCAATATCGGCGAGCTGACCCTGACGCTCGACAGCGAACTGAACAAACATAAGCAGATTTTTGCGCCGAACGTGCTGATTCTGGATCAGAACATGACGCCAGCGGCGTTCTTCCCCAGCAACTACTTTACCTATCAGCAGCCGGGCGTGATGACCGCCGATCGCCTGGGCGGCGTGATGCGCCTGACTCCGGCGTTGGGCCAGCAGAAGCTCTATGTGCTGGTATTTACCACTGAAAAAGATCTCCAGCAGACCACGACCCTGCTGGATCCGGCGAAAGCCTATGCCAAAGGCGCCGGAAATGCGGCCCCGGATATCCCGGATCCGATCGCTAAACATACCACCGATGGCGTGCTGAAGCTGAAAGTGAAAACCAATAGCACCTCCAGCGTGCTGGTGGGCCCGCTGTTCGGCTCTTCCGGCCCGGGACCGGTGACCGTCGGCAATACCGCCGCGCCGGTAGCCGCGCCAGCCGCCGCAGCCGCTGCGGCGCCGGCAGCCAAAAGTGAACCGATGCTCAGCGATACCGAAACCTACTTCAACAACGGTATTAAGCAGGCGGTGAAACAAGGTGACATCGACAAAGCCCTGAAATTGATGAACGAAGCTGAGCGCCTCGGCTCGAAATCCGCTCGTTCCACCTTTATCAGCAGTGTAAAAGGCAAGGGGTAATCGTCTCCCCACAATGCTGATGTTTAGGCACAGCCTTTAGGTGCATCCTCCGGGATGCACCTTTTTTTGCACGCGCGGCAGCCTGTTGCATGGCTGTTGCGTGAATGATCGTATATTGACGTTTGCCCGCCACCAACCGCCTATTCTGCGATACAATGCTCTCACGTTATGTACCGGAGAATCAGGCATGTCCCATCCTGCGCTTACGCGACTGCGCGCGCTGCGCTATTTTGCCGTTATGCCATCCCTGGCGCCGCCCCTGAGTGACTGGCTGCTGCTGGAGGACTCAATGACCCAGCGCTTTGAGCAACAAGGAAAGCAGGTCACCGTGACCCTGATTAACGAAGGGTATATTGAGCGTGAGGCGCTGACTGACGAAGCGGCGCTGCTACCTGACGAGCCGCGCTACTGGCTGCGGGAGATTATACTCAACGCCGATGGCGAGCCCTGGCTGGCCGGGCGCACGGTGGTGCCGGAGTCGACGCTGTGTGGTCCGGAGCTGGCGCTACAGCAGCTCGGGCAGATCCCGCTGGGCCGATACCTGTTCACGTCGTCGACATTAACCCGCGATTTTATTGAAATTGGTCGCGATGCAGCGCTGTGGGGGCGTCGTTCCCGTCTGCGGCTGAGCGGCAAACCCCTGCTGCTGACCGAGCTGTTTTTGCCTGCGTCGCCGTTGTACTAAGAGGAAGAAAAAATGGAGTGGAGTCTGTCGCAGAATAAGCTGTTGGCGTTTCATCGCCTGATGCGCACTGACAAACCGATCGGCGCCTTGCTGCTGCTGTGGCCGACGCTGTGGGCGCTGTGGGTAGCCTCGCCGGGCGTACCGCCGCTGTGGATCCTGGCGGTATTCGTCGCCGGCGTCTGGCTGATGCGCGCCGCCGGCTGCGTGGTGAATGACTATGCCGATCGAAAATTTGATGGTCACGTTAAGCGTACCGCCCGTCGTCCGCTACCGAGCGGCGATGTTACCGAGAAAGAGGCGCGAACGCTGTTTATCGTACTGGTGCTGCTCTCCTTCCTGCTGGTGCTCACCCTCAACACCATGACCATCCTGCTGTCGGTCGCGGCGCTGGCCCTGGCATGGGTCTATCCGTTTATGAAGCGCTACACTCATCTGCCGCAGGTGGTGCTGGGGGCCGCCTTTGGCTGGTCGATCCCGATGGCCTTCTCGGCCGTTAGCGAATCGCTGCCGCTGAGCTGCTGGCTGATGTTCCTCGCCAACATTCTGTGGGCGGTGGCCTACGATACGCAGTATGCGATGGTGGATCGAGATGACGATGTGAAGATCGGCATCAAGTCGACGGCGATCCTGTTCGGCGAAAACGATCGTCTGATTATCGGTATTCTGCAGGTGGCCGTGCTGGCGCTGATGGGCGCGGTGGGCTGGCTGAATGGGCTGGGCTGGGAATACTACTGGTCGTTATTTGTCGCGGCGGGTCTGTTTGGCTGGCAGCAGAAGCTTATCTTCAATCGCGACCGCGATAACTGCTTCAAAGCGTTTATGAACAATAACTACGTCGGGCTGGTGCTGTTCCTGGGCCTGGCGATGAGCTACCTGTAACCCCTGTCCGCTTCCCCCCGGCATACCGGGGGGAAGCGAGGGCAGAAAACTCCGCGTTACGCGTCGTCCTGCGTGACGCTTTCAATCGTCAGCCGCACATCCGACGTAATCAATTCCGCCAGCATCCGATAAACCTTCAGCGTCTCTTCCGGCTCGGCATCGCCGGTGTCGCTAATGTAGCCTTCGTCGCGCAGGGTCAGCACCAGAGTACTGAACACCGCTTTGTCGAAGAATTCCGGCGCGTTAATGCCATGCAGCACCGACAGACGCTGGGCCACGGTACGACTCTCTTTTTCCAGCGAACTGCGGTTGATCGACGGGTTGGCGCTCAGCAGCCAGAAGGTAATGGCATAGCGCTGCAGCGTCTCGCGCGCGCCAGCGGCCAGCAGTTGCAGGGAGCGAGAGTGCGACGGATTGAGGCTCATCACATCGCCATCGACGACGATCAGCTCCTGACGCAGCATCTCGGCAATCAACGCATCCACCACCCCGGCCAGCTCTGCTTTCTCCCAGCGCAGGAACAGCTCGGCCTTGAGGAACGGATACAGCGTTTCGACATGGCGCAGCACTTCGGTGCGGCTGAGTTGACGATGCTGAGTCACCAGGGCGGCTAACAGCGACGGAATCACCAGCATATGGGCGATGTTGTTGCGATAGTAGGTCATCAGCACCGCCTGCTCGCGCGGCAGGATGATGATATCGCCGATGGTGTCCTTCTCCACTTCGAACTTGTTCATCTGCAGCGCATGGTCGATAAGCTCGCTGGCCGAAGCGGAAGGGGCGGTCGCATCTGGCGAATAGGGCACATTGCGCAGCAGTGCGAGGTAGCACTCCAGCTGTTGGGTCAGTTGCTCACGGGTGAGCGAACGCTGGCGCGAGGCCAGCAGCGCCGTGCAGCACAGGTTCATGGCGTTGGCCGCGCCGGCGTTGTTGATGCGCACCATCAGGTCTGCGGCGATGTTATTCACCGTTGGCGTCAGCCAGGAAGGGCGGATGGCTTCGATTGGGTCGATGGCTTCCCGCCACTCCGGCACATGGTGGTTGAGGTAGGTCATCAGCGGCAACGGTTCGCCGAAGTTGACATAGCCCTGGCCAAGATTGCGCAGCTTACTCAAGCCGCGCACCATCTGCGGCAGGCTCTCTTTCTCTTTAGTGGCGCCGCGCAGCTCTTTGGCGTAGGTTCCTACTTCCATCACGTGCTCATAGCCGATGTAGATAGGCACCAGAGTGATAGGCCGGGTACCGCCACGCAGCATCGCCTGGATGGTCATCGACAGCGTACCGGTCTTCGGATCGAGCAGACGGCCGGTACGGGAGCGGCCGCCTTCGACGAAATACTCGACGGAATAGCCGCGGCTGAACAGTTCGCCAAGATATTCGCGGAACACCGTGGAATAGAGCTTGTTGCCCTTAAAGGTGCGGCGAATAAAGAACGCGCCCAGGCGGCGGAAGATTGGCCCGGCTGGCCAGAAGTTGAGGTTGATGCCCGCCGCGATATGCGGTGGCACCAGGCCCTGATGATACAGAACGTAGGAGAGCAGCAGATAGTCCATGTGGCTGCGGTGGCAGGGGACATAGACAATCTCATGGCCGTCGTGAGCCAGCTGACGCACGCGCTCGGCGTTATGCACGTTGATCCCCTGGTACAGGCGGTTCCAGGTGAAGCCGAGAATGCGGTCGGTCAGGCGGATCATCTCGTACGAGAAGTTCGCGGCAATCTCTTCCATCAGCGCGATAGCGTTCTGCTGAGCCTTCTCGTGAGAAATTTTCTTGCTGCGCGCTTCGTCTTCCACCGCGCGGGCAATCGCTTTCGAGGCCAGCAGTTTATTAAACAGATCCTGGCGGGCCGGCAGACGCGGGCCGACGGCGGCCAGGCGCTGGCGGGCAAAGTGCATCCGGGCGACGCGAGCCAGCTTCTGGGCGATGATCTTATCGGTGCCGTGTTCATCCGCCATGCGGCGCAGCGACACGGAAGGCGAAAAGCGCACAAAGCTGTCGCGGCCAAGCCAGGAGACGGCGAAAAATTTCTGGATACCGTTAAGCATCCGCAGCGGTGGATTGACTTCTCCTTTCTCACGACCCGGCGAGCGGCCGAACATCACCGAGACCGGCACCATTTGCACATCGAGGTCCGGATGGTTGCGGTGCAGATCGAGGTAGTCGTGGAACAGCTTGATGGACTCTTCTTTTGGCGTGTAATAGGTAAATACGCGCGGCCCACCGTGGATGAATACGTAACGCGGCAGCAGCGCGCCGTCGATCTCCAGCGGTTCAAGCGGATCGGGTAAATCATGCGCCAGGCATTGGGCGCGCAGCGTCAGCAGGTCCGCCTTGGAATTATAGGGCAGGACGTACATGACCGGACGCGAGGTATCGAGTCCTAATTCCTGAGCAGGCTCTGCCGGAATAGACTTGCTTTTTACCAGCACCCGTAATGGTAAATTCAGTAATTTATAGTAAATTCGTTGCCAGCCGGACATAAACGATGTGAAGCCTCTGGTTAATCATGCAAATGCGCGGCAAGAATAACAGAAAGTGGGCAAAATTTCCGTTACCACGCGGCAAACGCGTACACTCATCGACGTCATTTACGTAAAAAGGTTTTGTGATGGCCAATAATACCACCGGGTTAACCCGAATCATTAAGGCGGCAGGTTACTCCTGGAAAGGATTTCGCGCGGCGTGGATCAACGAGGCCGCGTTTCGTCAGGAAGGCGTCGCCGCCATCGTGGCCGTCGCGATAGCCTGCTGGCTGGACGTCGACGCCATCACCCGCGTATTGCTGATTGGGTCGGTCCTGCTAGTGATGATAGTCGAAATTCTCAACAGCGCGATTGAGGCGGTCGTGGACCGTATAGGCTCGGATTATCATGAGCTTTCAGGGCGCGCCAAAGACATGGGGTCGGCGGCGGTCCTGCTGGCGATTATCATCGCGCTGATCACCTGGGGAACGCTGCTGTGGAGCCATTACCACTAACGTTCTTCGCTAAGCCTCGCAAAATATAAACAATCTACCGATTTTTGTGTGCCATGTGGTTCCAAAATCACCGTTAGCTGTATATACTCACAGCATAACTGTATATACACCCAGGGGGCGGAATGAAAGCGTTAACGACCAGGCAGCAAGAGGTGTTTGATCTCATTCGGGATCATATCAGCCAGACGGGCATGCCGCCGACGCGTGCGGAAATTGCTCAGCGCTTGGGGTTCCGTTCCCCAAACGCGGCGGAAGAACACCTGAAAGCGCTGGCGCGTAAAGGCGCGATCGAGATCGTCTCCGGCGCATCTCGCGGTATCCGCCTGCTGACGGAAGAAGAACACGGCCTGCCGCTGATCGGCCGCGTCGCCGCTGGCGAGCCGCTGCTGGCGCAGCAGCACATTGAGGGCCACTATCAGGTCGACCCGTCGATGTTTAAACCCAACGCGGATTTCCTGCTGCGCGTCAGCGGCATGTCGATGAAAGACATCGGTATCCTTGATGGCGATCTGCTGGCGGTACACAAAACCCAGGACGTGCGTAACGGCCAGGTGGTCGTGGCGCGCATTGACGACGAAGTGACGGTGAAGCGCCTGAAAAAGCAGGGCAACGTCGTCGAGCTGTTGCCGGAAAACAGCGAGTTTTCCCCTATCGTTGTCGATCTGCGCCAGCAGAGTTTTACCATTGAGGGTCTGGCCGTTGGCGTGATCCGTAACGGAGAATGGCTGTAGCGCCTGCCCCTGCGCAGCGTCATCTGATGCATGACGCTGCGACGTTTTTCCTCAATCAGGTCCCCCATCATGCTGCTCAACGCTGCCGATAAAGCGCTGTGGCGCCTTGCTATCCCGATGATCTTCTCCAACATCACCGTCCCGCTGCTGGGGCTGGTAGATACGGCGGTGATCGGCCACCTTGACAGCCCGGTATACCTCGGCGGCGTCGCGGTCGGGGCGACGGCCACCAGTTTTCTCTTCATGTTGCTGCTGTTTTTGCGCATGAGCACCACCGGGCTCACCGCTCAGGCCTGGGGTGCCAAAGATCCGCTGCGTCTTGCGCGCGCGCTGGTGCAGCCGCTGGCCCTGGCGCTGGGCGCTGGGGCTCTCATCATCCTGTTTCGCCTGCCGCTGATTAATCTCGCTCTGCATATTGTCGGCGGCAGTGAGGCGGTGCTTGAGCAGGCGAGGCGGTTCCTTGAAATTCGCTGGCTCAGCGCCCCCGCTTCGCTGGCCAACCTGGTGCTGCTCGGCTGGCTGCTGGGCGTCCAGTATGCCAGGGCGCCGGTGATTCTGCTGGTGGTCGGCAATCTGTTGAATATTGTACTCGACCTGTGGCTGGTGATGGGCCTGCGGATGAACGTCCAGGGGGCGGCGCTGGCCACGGTTACCGCGGAGTACGCGACCTTGATTATCGGCCTGATGATGGCGAAGCGGGTGCTGACGCTGCGCGGCGTGTCGCTGAGCATGTTGAAAAACGCCTGGCGCGGGGATCTGCGCCGTTTGCTGGCGTTGAATCGGGACATCATGCTGCGTTCCCTGCTGCTGCAGCTGTGCTTTGGCGCGCTGACCGTGTACGGCGCGCGTCTGGGCAGCGACATTGTGGCGGTCAATGCGGTACTGATGACCATGCTGACCTTTACCGCCTATGCGCTGGATGGCTTTGCCTATGCCGTGGAGGCCCACTCCGGCCAGGCCTACGGCGCGCGCGACGGCAGCCAGCTTCTTGAAGTCTGGCGGGCGGCCTGCCGCCAGTCTGGCATGGTGGCGCTGGCGTTTGCCCTGATTTACAGCCTGGCGGGGGAGTACATCATCGCGTTGTTAACCTCGCTGCCTTCCCTGCAGCAGCTGGCCGATCGCTATCTGATCTGGCAGACCATCCTGCCGGTGGTGGGCGTCTGGTGCTACCTGCTGGACGGCATGTTCATCGGCGCGACGCGCGGCGCGGAGATGCGGAACAGCATGGCGGTCGCCGCGGTGGGGTTTGCCGTGACGCTGCTTTCGGTCCCGGTACTTGGCAACCACGGACTGTGGCTGGCGCTGGCGGTGTTCCTCGCCCTGCGCGGCCTGTCGCTGGCGCTGATCTGGCGTCGCCACTGGCGACACGGCACCTGGTTTAGCTAGTCAGTGCCGTTCATCACGGCCATCCATGAATTTCCACGGTTGCGCACCGCTTACCGGGGCAACTCAGTAGCCCGGCGCAGCGCAAGCCGGGAAAATCTCTTCAGCCTTATCCATCGGTATGATGGTTAAAAATTCCGAATAACGAATCGGTACCAGCATTCTCATCTATAGTTAATACCATGTCCGGTACAAAACGGGCTGTAAACCCACCGAATGATGAGGACGTTATCATGAATAAAGACGAAATCGGCGGTAACTGGAAACAGTTGAAAGGTAAAGCCAAGGAACAGTGGGGCAAACTTACCGATGATGATATGACCGTGATCGAAGGTAAGCGCGATCAACTGGTCGGTAAAATTCAGGAACGGTACGGCTATGCGAAGGATCAGGCTGAGAAAGAAGTCTCAGACTGGGAGCATAAGAACGACTACCGCTGGTAGCGTTCCGTGGCTCAAAGAATAAAGCATTTGTGTTAGTGCCTGTCTGAATGGCGTAAGGACGCGCCGTTAACCCTGTTTCCCGCTGCGGCTGACGCTCAGCGGGCTTTCTTTTTCAGCTGAATGGTATGGTCGTGCTGGCAGTGTCCCGGTGTGCTGCAGGCTTCGACTTCCACGCAGTCTGCACAAAGGCCGTGGGCTTCAATCACGTTATGGCGCAGGGCAAAGCCCATTCTGGCCGCTAACGTATGCATGATATCTTCCACCCCTTCCGCCGCTTCTTCCTTCACCACGCCACAGCGGTCACAGATAAACATGGCTGAGCTATGGGTCGGCTGGTCAAAGAGATGGCACAGCACATAGCTGTTGGTTGACTCCACCTTATGAACAAAACCCTGCTCGAGTAAAAACTCCAGCGCGCGGTAAACCGTCGGTGGTTTAGCCTGCGGCTCTTTGTCACGCAGGAGATCCAGCAGGTCGTAGGCGCTGATCGCCCCTTGTTGCAGGCTCATCAGGCGCAACACCTCCAGACGCTGTGGGGTCAGGCGTACGCCGCGCTGCGCACATAGCTTTTCAGCATGCGCTAACATCTCTTGCGAAGGGGTCTTATCCATGAGCATCCTCGGGTTGCGTGAATTTGAATCTGTTACTTTATCACGTTCCTCAGAAAACACCGAGAGCCGGCGGGTGATACGGGTCATACTTCAGATTGTCGGTACCTGCGCCAGCTCCGGGTGCTGGCCGCTGACTTTCGTACAGACCACGCCTTAGTCGATCGCTAAAACCGTCCTGCCCGATTTAATCGCAACACGCCTGACCCAGGGTATGCTATATCTGAAGTGTCTCATTTTCGGGAGAAAACGATGAAACGACCTGATTGCATTCGCCACTGGCGCGAACTGGAAGGGCCCGACGATGCCACTTATCCCGACAGCCCGGAGCGTTTTTCGATTGGCGCGCCGCTGGGGCGCGGTTTACGGCTCAACCGGCTGGGGATACATCACGAGCGACTGCCTCCGGGACGGCGCACCTCTTACCCGCACGCCGAGAGCGATGAGGAAGAGTTCATCTATGTGCTGGAGGGCTATCCGGAGGTATGGATAAACGGCTATCTCTGGAAGCTGGAGCCGGGCGACAGCGTGGGTTTTCCCGCGGGTACCTGCATCTGCCACACTTTTCTCAATAACACCGAGCAGGAGGTTCGTCTGCTGGTGGTGGGTGAGTCCAACAAAAAATACAATCGCATCTATTACCCGCTTAATCCCGGCTATGCCGCGACGCGCCAGGATCGCTGGGTTGACCATCCGCCGCAGTTCTTTGGTCCACACGACGGCAAACCGCGGAAAAAGTAATCGACCTGGGGGAGGGGTGACGCTCGCCGCACTATGCGCCAGTGGTTTATCTTTATGCTATAGTAGCGCCCCTTTTTACCCGGATGCTTATTTATTCGCCATGATGCCTGAATCAACGTCACCTGCTTTCCCTGCTCACCGCTTCTCCATCGCGCCGATGCTCGACTGGACTGACCGACACTGCCGCTATTTCCTGCGGCTGCTGTCGCGGCATACGCTGCTGTATACCGAAATGGTGACCACCGGGGCGATTATTCACGGCAAAGGTGACTATCTGGCCTATAGCGAAGAAGAGCACCCGGTTGCTCTGCAGCTCGGCGGCAGCGATCCGCAGGCCCTGGCGCAGTGCGCGAAGCTGGCCGAAGCGCGCGGCTACGATGAGATCAATCTCAACGTCGGTTGCCCCTCCGATCGCGTGCAGAACGGGATGTTTGGCGCCTGCCTGATGGGCAATGCGCCACTGGTGGCCGACTGTATTAAGGCGATGCGCGATGTGGTGTCGATTCCGGTCACGGTGAAAACCCGTATCGGGATCGACGATCAGGATAGCTATGAGTTTCTGTGCGATTTCATTGAGACGGTCTCCGGCAAGGGCGAGTGTGAGATGTTTATTATTCACGCCCGCAAAGCCTGGCTCTCCGGCCTGAGCCCAAAAGAGAACCGCGAGATCCCGCCGCTGGATTACCCCCGCGTCTGGCAGCTGAAGCGCGACTTCCCCCACCTGACGATGGCGATCAACGGCGGGATCAAATCGCTGGACGAAGCCAGACTGCAGCTTGAACATATGGATGGGGTAATGGTCGGGCGTGAGGCCTATCAGAACCCGGGCATTCTGGCCTCGGTCGACCGCGAAATTTTCGGCATCGCAGGCGCGGATGCCGATCCGGTGGCGGTGGTGCGAGCCATGTACCCGTATATTGAGCGTGAGCTCAGCAATGGCACCTATCTGGGCCATATCACCCGCCATATGCTGGGGCTGTTTCAGGGGATCCCCGGCGCTCGCCAGTGGCGTCGCTACCTGAGCGAGAACGCGCATAAAGCCGGCGCCGATATTGCGGTGCTGGAGCATGCTCTGAAGCTGGTGGCCGATAAACGTTAATTTCTGACGAAAACCTGGTGAAATTGACCACGCCCCGCGCACTGACGCGGGGCATTTTCTTTTAAAGTCAAAGGCTTATGTTTGGCATGCTTTTTGTAATACCTGCAGAGTGAAGTATTCATTCGTTGGGGAGAGAACCATGCTGGAACTGCTATTTGTCATTGGATTTTTTGTCATGCTGTTGGTGACCGGCGTATCGCTGCTGGGGATTATCGCGGCTATCGTGGTCGCTACCGCGCTGATGTTCGTCGGCGGCTTGTTTGCCTTGATGATCAAATTACTGCCGTGGTTGCTGCTGGCCGTGGTGGTGGTGTGGATTATTCGGGCGCTGAAATCCCCGAACGGAAACGCTTTTCGCGACAATAACCGCTGGCGTTACTAAGGTATTGAGGGGTCTGTCACAACCTGAACAATTTTGCAGACAACCGCGTAGGCATTACTGAGCAAATCTGTCACTATTAGCGCGTTAACGAATTCATCGCGCTGTACCCTACATACAGCCGAACTAAAAAAAAGTAAGGGCTTCCCAGGTGGAAGCCCTAAACTTTTGTCCCTCTGTCCGCTTACGGCAGCAGCAGACTCGACCCCTGAGTTACCCGGCTTTCCAGAACTTCATGCGCCCGACGGGCCTCGGTCAGCGGATAGGTCTGACTCTCGGGCACGTCCACTTTAATTACCCCACTGGCGATCAGCGAAAACAGTTCACTGCAGGCTTCCGCCAGCTCTTCCCGGTTGGTGATATAGCCCTGCAGAGATGGTCGGGTGACATACAGAGAACCTTTCTGATTCAGGATCCCCAGATTGACGCCGGTCACCGGGCCGGAGGAGTTGCCAAAGCTGACCATCAGGCCGCGTCGCTGCAGGCAGTCCAGAGAGGCTTCCCAGGTATCTTTCCCCACCGAGTCGTAGACCACGGCCACTTTCTTACCGTCGGTAAGCGCCTTGAGCCGCTCCACGATTTGCTCTTCGCGATAGTTAATCACCTGCCAGGCGCCAGCCTCTTTGGCACGCTGTGCTTTCTGCGCGCTGCCGACGGTGCCGATAAGTTTCGCGCCCAGCGCTTTCGCCCACTGACAGGCAATCAGCCCCACGCCGCCGGCGGCCGCGTGAAACAGGAACACTTCATTAGGCTTAATTTCATAGGTTTTGCGCAGCAGATACCACACCGTCAATCCTTTCAGGAACGATGCCGCGGCCTGTTCGAAAGAGATGGCATTCGGCAGAACCGCGGCTTTGTCGGCCAGCACATTGTGTACCGTGCTGTAGGCGCCGAGCGACGACTGGGCGTACACCACCCGATCGCCTACCTTAATGTGCGTCACCCCGTGGCCGACTTTACTGACGATGCCGGCCGCTTCGGTGCCCAGACCGCTCGGCAGCGACGGCGGTGGATAGAGGCCGCTACGAACATAGGTGTCGATATAGTTGATGCCGATGGCTTTGTTTTCGACCTGAATTTCATGCTCTGCGGGATCGCGGGGCGTGAACTCAACCGCCTGAAGCACCTCCGGCCCGCCGTGTTTTGAAAATTCGATGCGTGTTGCCATGTTCGCTCCTGTGTTGTTCTGAGATTATCCAGTAAGCTTAACAGCCTGCGGCGGCGGTGACGGATTTTCTTACCCGCCATAAGGTCAGGTCGCGCAGAAGGAAAAAGGAGAGAGCCGCCATCGGGCGGACAGGGAGAGTAAATGACGAATTTTCATTACGATGGCCTGGTCATTCTGGCCATTGCGGTAGGCCTGGCACTGGCAGGCCTGATTTGTCTGTTATTTTTTTCGTTAAAAGCAGGGGCAGGCAGAAAATTTTTTATATTTATCTGCATGATAATGCTTATGTTCCTGGTGCTGGCCGTCGTCGGTGGATGAGGCGAGGCTGAACGTATTGCCTGGTCCGGTTCTTTAGCGGCAATGGGTTTCTCGCTATACTGTCACGCTCTTTTCCGTATCGGTGAAATGTTAGGCTATGGCAGGAAATAAACCCTTCAACAAACCACAGACAGAAACCCGCGAACGCGATCCGCAGCTCGCCGGGCTGAAAGTCCCGCCGCACTCGATTGAAGCGGAGCAGTCGGTGTTGGGCGGTTTAATGCTGGATAATGAGCGCTGGGACGACGTCGCCGAACGCGTGGTGTCGGAAGATTTCTATACTCGTCCGCATCGTCATATCTTTACCGAGATGGCGCGTCTGCAGGAGTCAGGTAGCCCGATTGATCTGATTACCCTTGCGGAGTCGCTGGAGCGTCAGGGGCAGCTGGACAGCGTGGGTGGCTTCGCCTACCTGGCCGAACTGTCCAAAAACACGCCCAGCGCGGCGAACATCAGCGCCTATGCTGACATCGTGCGCGAACGCGCGGTGGTGCGCGAGATGATTTCGGTGGCCAACGAGATCGCCGAAGCCGGCTTCGACCCGCAGGGGCGAACCAGCGAAGATCTGCTCGATCTCGCCGAATCCCGGGTTTTCAAAATCGCCGAAAGCCGGGCCAATAAAGACGAAGGGCCGAAAAACATCGCCGATGTGCTCGATGCCACCGTCGCCCGTATCGAACAGCTGTTCCAGCAGCCGCATGACGGTGTCACCGGGGTGAATACCGGCTACGACGACCTCAACAAAAAGACCGCTGGCCTGCAGCCGTCGGATCTGATTATCGTCGCCGCCCGTCCGTCGATGGGTAAAACGACCTTCGCGATGAACCTCGTGGAAAACGCGGCAATGCTGCAGGATAAGCCGGTATTAATCTTCAGTCTCGAGATGCCCTCAGAACAGATCATGATGCGTTCTCTGGCCTCGCTGTCGCGCGTCGATCAGACCCGCATTCGTACCGGTCAACTGGACGATGAAGACTGGGCGCGGATCTCCGGCACCATGGGGATCCTGCTGGAAAAACGTAACATCTACATCGATGACTCCTCCGGCCTGACGCCGACGGAAGTGCGTTCCCGCGCCCGGCGTATCGCCCGCGAGCACGGCGGCATCGGACTGATTATGATCGACTACCTGCAACTGATGCGCGTGCCGTCGCTCTCCGACAACCGTACGCTTGAGATCGCCGAAATCTCCCGCTCGCTGAAGGCGCTGGCGAAAGAGCTGCAGGTGCCGGTGGTGGCGCTGTCGCAGCTGAACCGCTCCCTGGAACAGCGCGCCGATAAACGCCCGGTCAACTCCGACCTGCGTGAGTCCGGCTCTATCGAACAGGATGCCGACTTAATCATGTTCATTTACCGTGATGAGGTTTATCACGAGAACAGCGATCTTAAAGGCATCGCGGAAATTATCATTGGTAAACAACGTAACGGCCCGATCGGCACCGTGCGACTGACCTTTAACGGCCAGTGGTCGCGTTTCGATAATTATGCCGGCCCTCAGTATGACGATGAGTAAACCTCCGTCAGTCTTTTTTTAAGGAATTCAAATGCAAGCGGCAACTGTAGTCATCAACCGCCGCGCTCTGCGACACAACCTGCAACGTCTACGTGACCTGGCGCCTGCCAGCAAACTGGTTGCGGTGGTGAAAGCGAACGCCTACGGACACGGTCTTCTCGAGACCGCGCGAACGCTGACCGACGCCGACGCCTTTGGCGTCGCCCGCCTGGAAGAGGCGCTGCGCCTGCGAGCGGGGGGCATCGCCCAGCCGATCCTCCTGCTGGAAGGCTTTTTTGCTGCGGAAGACCTGGCGGTGATCGCCGCCCAGCGCCTGCATACGGCGGTGCATAGCCCCGAACAGCTGGCGGCGCTGGAGCAAGCCGATCTCCCCGAGCCGGTAACCGTGTGGATGAAGCTGGATACCGGCATGCATCGCTTAGGGGTGCGCCCGGAAGAGGCCGAGGCGTTTTATCAGCGTCTGAGCCAGTGTAAAAACGTCCGCCAGCCGGTGAACGTGGTGAGCCATTTCGCCCGCGCCGATGAGCCGACCTGCGGCGCCACCGAACGCCAGCTGGATATCTTCACCACCTTTACCGAAGGCAAGCCGGGGCTGCGCTCTATCGCCGCCTCGGGCGGCATTCTTCTGTGGCCGCAATCGCATTACGACTGGGTGCGTCCCGGGATTATCCTGTATGGCGTGTCGCCGCTGGACGATCGCTCCACCGGGAAAGATTTTGGCTGCCAGCCGGTGATGACCCTGACGTCCAGCCTGATTGCGGTGCGCGAGCATAAAGCAGGGGAGCCCGTCGGCTACGGCGGCACCTGGATCAGCGAACGCGATACCCGTCTCGGCGTGGTGGCGATGGGCTATGGCGACGGTTATCCGCGCGCCGCGCCGTCGGGCACGCCGGTGCTGGTCAATGGCCGCGAAGTGCCGATTGTCGGCCGGGTGGCGATGGATATGATCTGCGTTGACCTCGGACCGCAGGCCCAGGATAAAGCCGGCGACGCGGTGGTGCTGTGGGGAGAGGGGCTCCCGGTAGAGCGCATCGCCGAGATAACGAAAGTGAGTGCTTACGAACTTATTACGCGACTGACCTCCCGCGTCGCCATGAAATACCTCGACTAAGCACCAGCCGTACCGGATAACCCTGATGGTTATCCGGTACGCAATGGGC
Organism: Klebsiella sp. D-Nf1; assembly: GCF_002810515.1. Taxonomy (NCBI): domain Bacteria; kingdom Pseudomonadati; phylum Pseudomonadota; class Gammaproteobacteria; order Enterobacterales; family Enterobacteriaceae; genus Klebsiella; species Klebsiella sp. D-Nf1. The sequence goes on along the minus strand of NZ_PIOK01000006.1, from coordinate 294,436 downwards.
ATAGCCGCGAGCGAAAAAGCGGTTTATGCCACTTCGCGGTCATTTTCCCCTCAACATCCTCTCGACCTGCCGTCATATCCGGTTTATTGTGTAAGAACCTGCCCTATGTAAACCTGGAGATACATCGCGTGTTTCAAAAAGTTGACGCCTACGCCGGCGACCCTATTCTTTCTCTGATGGAACGCTTCAAAGAAGATCCGCGAAGCGACAAAGTCAACCTGAGTATCGGGCTGTACTACAACGATGACGGTATTATTCCGCAGCTGCAGGCGGTGGCGGAAGCGGAAGCGCGCCTGAACGCCGAGCCGCATGGCGCCTCGCTGTATCTGCCGATGGAAGGGTTGAGCGGCTACCGTCAGGCGATTGCGCCGCTGCTGTTTGGCGCAGAGCATACCGCGCTTAAGCAAAATCGCATTGCCTCCATTCAGACGGTCGGCGGTTCGGGCGCGCTGAAGGTCGGGGCCGACTTCCTCAAACGCTATTTTCCAGAGTCTCATGTCTGGGTCAGCGATCCGACCTGGGAAAACCACATCGCCATTTTTGAAGGGGCTGGCTTCGAAGTAAGTACTTACCCCTGGTTTGATAAAGCCACCAACGGCGTGCGCTTTGAGGACCTGCTGGCCACGCTGCAAACGCTGCCGGCGCGCGATATTGTGCTGCTGCACCCTTGCTGCCACAACCCGACCGGCGCCGACCTGACGCCAGCCCAGTGGGACCGCGTGGTTGAGGTGTTACAAGCGCGTCAGCTGATCCCCTTCCTCGACATCGCCTACCAGGGCTTTGGCGGGGGGCTGGAAGAGGATGCTTACGCCATTCGCGCCATCGCCAGCGCCGGGATGCCAATGCTGGTCAGCAACTCGTTCTCCAAGATTTTCTCCCTGTACGGGGAGCGCGTCGGCGGCCTGTCAGTGGTCTGTGACGACAGCGAAACCGCAGGCCGCGTGCTGGGTCAGCTGAAGGCCACCGTGCGCCGCAACTACTCCAGCCCGCCAAGCTTTGGCGCGCAGGTGGTGGCGACGGTGCTGAATGATGCAGCTCTGAAAGCCACCTGGCAGGCGGAAGTGGACGCCATGCGCGCGCATATCCTGACCATGCGTCAGGCGCTGGTCGACGCGCTGCAGCAGGTTGCCCCGGGCAGCAAGGTGGATTACCTGCTTAAGCAGCGCGGGATGTTCAGCTACACCGGCTTCAGCGCGGCGCAGGTTGATCGTCTGCGCGACGAGTTTGGCGTCTACCTGATTGCCAGCGGTCGTATGTGCGTGGCAGGGTTAAACTCACGTAATGTTCAGCAGGTGGCGAAAGCCTTTGCTGCGGTGATGTAAGCCGCTCCCCGGTGGGTTGCCGCTGCCGGTCAACGGGCAGGGGCAACCTCCTCTCTGATTGTGATCATCCTCTTTTTCTATGACATCTACGCGAAAAAGGCTTTTCATCCACGCGATCGGCGGGTAAGGTCGGGGCGTTGCTAAGCATGCACATTATTAAAAATAATAATGATTGATAGATTTAGGGATAAATATGCGCAAACTTACTCTCGCCTTTGCGGCGGCTTCTCTCTTGTTCACGCTGAACAGCGCCGTTGTGGCGCGCGCCTCTACGCCACAGCCGCTGTGGGTGGGCACCAATGTGGCCCAGCTGGCCGAGCAGGCGCCGATCCACTGGGTTTCGGTGGCGCAAATCGAGAACAGCCTGCTGGGGCGGCCGCCGATGGCCGTCGGCTTTGATATCGATGACACCGTCCTCTTCTCCAGTCCGGGCTTCTGGCGCGGGCAAAAAACCTTCTCTCCCGGCAGTGAGGATTACCTGAAAAACCCGCAGTTCTGGGAAAAAATGAACAACGGCTGGGATGAATTCAGCATGCCGAAAGAGGTGGCGCGCCAGCTGATCGCGATGCATGTGAAGCGTGGGGACAGCATCTGGTTCGTCACCGGCCGCAGCCAGACCAAAACAGAAACCGTTTCTAAAACCCTGCAGGATGATTTTCTCATTCCGGCCGCCAATATGAATCCGGTGATTTTCGCCGGCGATAAGCCTGGCCAGAACACCAAGACCCAGTGGCTGCAGGCGAAGCAGATGAAGGTTTTCTACGGCGATTCGGATAACGATATCACCGCCGCCCGTGAGGCCGGCGCCCGTGGGATCCGCGTGCTACGGGCCGCCAACTCCTCCTATAAGCCGCTGCCGATGGCCGGGGCGCTGGGCGAAGAAGTGATCGTCAATTCCGAATACTGATGATCGCCTGAACGCGATAAACGGCAGCGGCAGCGCTGCCGTTTTTTTATGCAAAATCAGGGGTGGAAGGTTTTACCTTTTCACGTATTGCTGCACACTTAGAAGGATTCATTCGCAAAAGGAGTCGATGATGTGGTATCAGCAAACCCTGACGCTTGGGCCAAAATCCCGCGGTTTTCATCTGGTCACCGATGAGGTCCTCGGCCAGATCCGCGGGCTGTCCGGGGTGAAGGTTGGCCTGCTGCACCTCCTGCTCCAGCATACTTCCGCTTCCCTGACGCTCAACGAAAACTGCGATCCCACCGTCCGCTATGACATGGAGCAGTATTTTCTCAACGCCGTGCCGGACAATGCGCCGTACGAACATGATTATGAAGGTCCTGACGATATGCCTTCGCACATCAAATCATCGATGCTTGGCGTGTCGCTGATGCTGCCGGTCGAGGACGGGCGCGTCAGGCTGGGAACCTGGCAGGGCATCTGGCTGGGGGAGCATCGGATACACGGCGGTTCGCGGCACATCGTTGCGACGCTCATGGGGGAATAAAAGATGACAATTTCGGAGTTATTGCAGTACTGCATGGCGAAACCGGGAGCGGAGCAGAGCGTCCATAGCGACTGGAAAGCCACGCAGATCAAGGTCTCGGACGTGCTGTTTGCCATGGTGAAGGAAGTTGAGGACCAGCGGCCGGCGGTCGCGCTGAAAGCGAGTCCGGAACTGGCGGAGCTGCTGCGAGAGCAGCATCGCGATGTCCGGCCCAGCAAGCATCTTAATAAAGCGCACTGGAGCACCGTCTTTCTGGATGGCTCGCTGCCGGATTCGCAAATCTACTACCTGGTCGATGCATCTTACCAGCAGGCGGTGAAAATGCTGCCGGAGCCAGTCCGGCAGCAGCTATCCCGCTAATTATTTCAGCATCGGTTTCAGGAAGCGCGCGGTGTGCGAGGCTTCGCACTCGGCGACGGTCTCAGGCGTTCCGGAGACCAGTATTTCGCCGCCGCCGCTACCGCCTTCCGGACCCAGATCGACAATCCAGTCGGCAGTTTTAATCACATCGAGGTTATGCTCAATCACCACGATGGTATTGCCCTGATCGCGCAGCTGATGCAGCACTTCCAGCAACTGCTGAATATCGGCGAAGTGCAGACCCGTGGTCGGCTCATCGAGGATATACAGCGTCTGGCCGGTACCGCGTTTGGATAGTTCGCGCGCCAGCTTCACGCGCTGCGCCTCGCCGCCGGACAGCGTCGTCGCCGACTGGCCGAGACGGATATAGGTCAGGCCGACGTCCATCAGGGTTTGCAGCTTGCGCGCCAGCGCCGGTACGGCATCAAAGAATTCACGCGCCTCTTCAATGGTCATATCCAGCACTTCGTGGATGGTCTTACCCTTGTACTTAATCTCCAGCGTTTCGCGGTTATAGCGTTTGCCTTTGCACTGGTCGCACGGTACGTAGATATCCGGCAGGAAGTGCATTTCGACCTTGATCACCCCGTCGCCCTGGCAGGCTTCACAACGGCCGCCGCGGACGTTAAAACTAAAGCGCCCCGGCGTATAGCCGCGTGAACGTGATTCCGGCACCCCGGCGAACAGCTCGCGCACCGGCGTAAACACCCCGGTATAGGTCGCCGGGTTGGAGCGCGGCGTACGGCCGATCGGGCTCTGGTCGATATCGATCACTTTATCGAAGTGCTCCAGCCCTTGGATATCGCGATACGGCGCCGGTTCGGCAATGGTCGCGCCGTTAAGCTGGCGCTGAGCAATCGGGAACAGGGTGTCGTTAATCAGCGTCGATTTACCCGAGCCGGAAACGCCGGTAATGCAGGTAAACAGACCGACCGGCAGGGTCAGCGTCACATCCTTCAGGTTGTTGCCGCGCGCGCCGGTCAGCTTCAGCACTTTTTCCGGATTGGCGGGCACGCGCTGTTTCGGCACTTCGATTTTGCGCTTACCGCTCATGAACTGCCCGGTGAGGGATTCTGGTACCGCCATAATGGCGTCCAGTGGCCCTTCGGCCACCACCTGGCCGCCGTGAACCCCGGCGCCAGGGCCGATATCGATCACATGGTCGGCGGCGCGAATCGCGTCTTCGTCATGCTCAACGACGATCACCGTGTTGCCTAAATTACGCAGATGGATCAGGGTACCCAGCAGGCGTTCGTTATCGCGCTGGTGCAGGCCAATGGAGGGCTCATCCAGCACGTACATCACGCCAACCAGCCCGGCGCCAATCTGGCTCGCCAGACGGATACGCTGGGCTTCACCGCCGGAGAGGGTTTCTGCCGAGCGGGAAAGCGTCAGGTAGTTCAGGCCGACGTTGACGAGGAACTTCAGGCGATCGCCGATCTCTTTCAGCACTTTTTCAGCGATTTGCGCCCGCTGGCCGGAGAGCTTCAGGTTGTTGAAGAAGTCCATCGCGTGGCCGATGCTCATATCGGAAATGGTCGGCAGCGGCGTGTTCTCTACAAACACATGGCGCGCTTCGCGGCGCAGACGCGTACCGTCGCAGCTGGCGCATGGACGGTTGCTGATGAATTTCGCGAGTTCTTCACGTACGGCGCTGGATTCGGTCTCTTTATAGCGACGCTCCATGTTGTGCAGCACGCCTTCGAACGGATGGCGGCGCACTGAAGTATCGCCGCGATCGTTCATGTATTTGAATTCAATGTTCTCTTTGCCGGAACCGTACAGCACGACTTTCTGCACATTAGCACTGAGGGTGCCCCATGGCGCTTCGACATCAAACTTATAGTGCTCCGCCAGCGACTTCAGCATCTGGAAGTAGTAGAAGTTGCGGCGATCCCAGCCGCGGATAGCACCGCCCGCCAGCGATAGCTCCGGATTCTGCACCACGCGGTCGGGATCGAAATATTGCTGAACGCCGAGACCGTCGCAGGTCGGGCAGGCGCCCGCCGGGTTGTTGAAGGAGAACAGGCGCGGCTCCAGCTCGCGCATGCTATAGCCGCAGATCGGGCAGGCGAAGTTAGCGGAAAACAGCAGTTCTTCCGCTTTTTCATCATCCATATTGGCCACGACGGCGGTACCGCCGGAGAGCTCCAGCGCCGTTTCGAACGACTCGGCCAGGCGCTGCGCCAGATCGTCGCGCACCTTAAAGCGGTCGATCACTACCTCGATGGTGTGCTTCTTCTGCAGCTCCAGCTTCGGCGGATCCGAGAGATCGCAGACTTCGCCGTCGATCCGTGCGCGGATGTAGCCCTGGCTGGCGAGGTTTTCCAGGGTTTTGGTGTGCTCGCCTTTGCGCTCTTTAATAATGGGCGCCAGCAGCATCAGGCGCAGGCCTTCCGGCTGGGCGAGGACGTTATCGACCATCTGGCTGACGGTTTGCGCCGCCAGCGGCACATCATGATCCGGACAGCGCGGTTCACCGACGCGGGCGTACAGCAGACGCAGGTAGTCGTGAATTTCGGTAATGGTACCCACCGTCGAGCGGGGGTTGTGAGAGGTTGATTTCTGTTCGATGGAAATCGCCGGCGACAGCCCTTCGATATGGTCGACGTCCGGCTTCTCCATCAGCGACAGGAACTGTCGCGCATAGGCGGAGAGCGATTCGACGTAGCGACGCTGGCCTTCGGCATACAGGGTGTCGAAAGCGAGTGAAGATTTGCCAGACCCGGAAAGCCCGGTGACGACAATGAGTTTGTCGCGCGGGATAACGAGGTTGATGTTTTTGAGATTATGGGTGCGGGCGCCCCGAACTTCGATCTTATCCATTCACCTTTCCCGGTAGGTAGATACACGGATTGCCTGGTTTGCTTGAAGGACAAACGGCAGAAACGGCTAATTATGACACAATTTAACCTGAATGAATATACAGTATCGGAATGCAAATTCAGGGGGAGTGTGCAACAATGTCTTGTACGAGTGCTATCTCTGGAATCAGCCTCGCAGCTATCAAAATGCTACGTGGAAATGGTACACTCGCGCGTTTACACTATTAAGAAACGTATTCAGGAGACACGAACATGGCCAGCAGAGGCGTAAACAAGGTGATTCTCGTCGGTAATCTGGGGCAGGACCCGGAAGTACGCTACATGCCAAGTGGCGGCGCTGTCGCCAACTTCACGCTGGCAACTTCCGAATCCTGGCGTGACAAGCAGACCGGCGAAATGAAAGAGCAGACCGAGTGGCACCGCGTTGTGCTGTTCGGCAAACTGGCGGAAGTCGCTGGCGAGTATCTGCGCAAAGGTTCGCAGGTGTATATCGAAGGCCAGCTGCGTACCCGCAAGTGGACCGATCAATCCGGTCAGGAGAAATACACCACCGAAGTCGTGGTTAACGTTGGCGGCACCATGCAGATGCTGGGTGGCCGTCAGGGTGGCGGCGCACCGGCAGGCGGCGGCCAGCAGCAGGGCGGTTGGGGTCAGCCTCAGCAGCCGCAGGGCGGCAACCAGTTCAGCGGCGGCGCTCAGTCCCGTCCGCAGCAGCAGGCCCCGGCAGCGCCTTCTTCTAACGAACCGCCGATGGACTTCGACGACGACATCCCGTTCTAAGGCTTGCCTTAAACGCGTTGCCTGCGCAGTAAAAAAACAGAAAGCCCCGGTTTCGCCGGGGCTTTTTCTTTATCCTTTCAGCACTTTCAGCAACATTTCTGCACCACCGTCTCAGAACAGGTTTTAACCTGTGGCGACGAGCGTTTCAGGCAGAGGGCGCCTGAGCGGTCTCCGGCGTCGCCACGCTGGGCTGCGGTTTCACTGGCTCTGCTGGCTCCTGTCGCGGCGCGGCCGTCGCTTTCTGTTTGCGGGCCATATCATCGACGATCAGCCGATAGGCGATGTAATACTTATAGATATTACTGACGTAGGTGACCGTCTCGGCGCCAATTTTTTCTGCTGCCAGATTTTCGACGTTACCGAACCAGACGTTTGGGTCAAACCCGCGCTGTTTGGTCATGGTGCGCAGGCGGGCGATACGCGCCGGACCCGCGTTATAGGAGGCAAAGGCAAACAGCGCCTTATCGAGCCGGGTCATGGGCTCATCAGCATAGTAGCGATCTATCATCCAGCGCATGTATTTCACGCCAGCATGGATGTTGGGATCCAGCTGTTTAATATCGCCCACTTTCAGCTCTTTTCCGGTGCTGGGCATCACCTGCATCACCCCGACGGCGCCGACGTGGCTTCGCACCGACTGGTTCAGTCGCGATTCCTGGTACCCCTGGGCCGCCATCAGCAGCCAGTCGACATCGTAGCGATCGCCATATTTGCGGAAGACTTCCACCATGGCGAGGAACTTGCGCCGTTCCTTACTCGCGGCGGCATTTTTGACATATTTGGCATTTTTCAGGTAACGCAGCAGGAGGGTATTACCCAGCGTGGTGCCCTGACGATTCTTTTTGACGAAGTTGTTTAGCACTGCCAGCAGCTGCGGGCTGTCTTTGCGTACCGCCCAGGCAATGTTGCCGCCGTCGCGCAGCACCACGTTGTCATGGACCTGAATTTTCGGAAACACCTGTTTCCAGAAAACGGCTTTGTGTTGATCGACGACGATCAGCGGAATCAGCCCGGCGTTGAGCATTTCCAGCAGATCTTCATCCTCAAGCGCTTCCGGCGCTGCCTCCAGGATAACCGGCGGCCGCGACTCACTGGCAAATCGGGCATTCAGCGCCTGCAGACTCTCGTAATAGCTGGAGGAGCGACGAACAAAGACGGTTTGACCAGAGAGCTGCTCCAGGCTGTCGACCTTCGGCGATGCCGGGCCGGAGATCAGTAATTCTTTCACGTTGCTGTAGAGCGGCTGGGCGAAGTCGACCTGGGCTTCCCGCGAGGGCGTGATGGTCAGATTGGCAGCCGCAATATCGCCTTTACCTTCATTAAGCGCGGTAAAGAGATTATCCCGACTGACCGGCACAAAAACGATATGTAGCTTCAGGTGGCGCTGTTTGAACTTTTTATCCTTCGCCAGTTGCTTATTAAGATCTTTTTCCAGCGCCATAAAGATGTCGTGCGTTGCGCCACGCTGGGTGCCTTTATCAATAAAAAAGAAGGTTTTGCTGTAGGTGGTTAATACCCGAATGGTGCGCCGGTCGGTCATGCCGGGCAGATCGCCTTTCCACGGCTGCAGCATATCGTCGATGTGGATCGACAGCGTATTGTCTTCGGTTGCGACTGGCGGCGCTTTTTCCGCCTCCGCCGCAATCAGAAGAGGGGCGAATAACAGCGCCGCGAGGCAGGTGAGCCAGGCGATAAACAGGCGTGATAGCAAGTTGGCGTTCATGGAGGAACACTCCGCAGGGGGATGTGATTATTTTAGCAGAACGGCTGTCGTTAGCCGGGCACGACAAGGGCGTAAAAAACATAACGATGCCGACAAATAGTTTTCTCCCATTTTATCGCTCACTATTAATGTGCTTTTATCTTTGCTTTAACTATGGAGATAATATGGCGGAAATGTGTTTTTTTAATGATAAATAGAAAATAATGATGATATTTTTATTTTATGCTTCTCCATTTGTTTTGTTGTAACCGTTTGATTATTTGTGTTTATTTTATTTTTCTCCGATATTGATTATTATCATCTTGATAATGAATCTCATTTTTATTACCGTAACACAGCACATTACTCTTATTATTCGCTGTCTGGATTACGCTATCAAAGAATAGCGCGCAGCGCTTTTTCTCTAATGATGAAACAGGGCACTTAATTTTATTATGCCTCATGCTGTTTTCTTATTCCCATGACTATCGGGAAGGGGCTGACCTACGCCAAAATCTGGCGAGGCGCAGAGGCGAGTATTTTATCCCATTGTTTTTTCAATTGGGGAAGGCGTTATGCCCGACAGCAACAGAAAACAGGGCATATTCTATGAAATACACGTCTCACTTCCCGCTGGGGATCGTCATTCCTTTGCTCGCCTGTAGCGTGCCGCTGCAGGCGGCAGAGAATATGACTGAACAATCGACGCGCGATGAGAGCACCCCAACGGCCGAAAACCACGAGGAAACGATGGTGGTGACCGCTGCCAGGCAGAACCTGCAGGCGCCGGGCGTGTCGACCATTACCGCAGAGGAGATTCGCAAACATCCCCCCGCCCGCGATGTATCGGAGTTAATTCGTACGCAACCTGGGGTAAACCTGACCGGCAACTCCACCAGCGGGCAGCGCGGCAACAACCGGCAAATTGATATCCGTGGCATGGGGCCCGAGAATACGCTGGTGCTGGTCGATGGTAAACCGGTGACCAGCCGTAACTCGGTGCGGTATGGCTGGCGCGGCGATCGTGACTCCCGTGGCGATACCAGTTGGGTGCCAGCGGAGATGATCGATCATATCGATGTGATCCGCGGCCCGGCGGCGGCGCGCTATGGTAATGGCGCGATGGGCGGGGTCGTCAACATCGTGACCAAACCGACCACGCCAGAATGGCATGGTTCGTGGAATACCTATATGAATGCTCCGCAGCACCGTAAAGAAGGGGCGACGAAACGTACCAACTTTAGCCTCAATGGTCCGCTGTCGGACAGTGTCAGCTTCAATCTCTGGGGTAATCTGAGTAAAACCCAGGCTGATGCTCAGGACATTAACGCCGGGCATGAAGCTGAACGTACCGGTTCCTACGCCGGTTCTTATCCCGCCGGACGTGAAGGGGTGGTGAACAAAGATATTCACAGTAAGCTGCGCTGGGAGTTCGCCCCGATGCAGGCCCTGGAGTTTGAGGCTGGCTACAGCCGCCAGGGCAACCTCTATGCCGGCGACACGCAAAACACCAATACCAGTACGCTGGTGAAGAGTATGTACGGGAAAGAGACCAACCGTCTCTACCGGCAAACTTACGGCGTCACATGGACCGGCGGCTGGGATAATGGCGTGACCAGCAACAGCTATGCCCAGTACGAACATACCCGTAACTCGCGAATGAATGAAGGGCTGGCGGGCGGTACGGAAGGGATCTTCTCCAGTAGCGAGTTTTCAGATATCGATCTGGCCGATGTCCTGCTACATAGCGAAGTGAATATTCCGTTTACGCTGGGGGTCGATCAGAATCTGACGCTGGGCACCGAATGGAATCAGCAGCGGATGAAAGATGGCGTATCGACAACCCAGGCGCTCTCTTACGGGACTATCGACGGTGTGTCGGCTACCGGTCGTAGCCCGTACTCCAGCGCCGAGATCTTCTCGCTGTTTACCGAAGATAATATGGCGCTAACGGACAGTACCATGCTGACGCCCGCTCTGCGCTTCGATCACCACAGCATCGTCGGCAATAACTGGAGCCCCTCACTGAACCTCTCCCAGGAGTTGACGGATGACTGGACGCTGAAGCTGGGCATTGCCCGCGCTTACAAGGCACCTAACCTCTACCAGTTGAACCCGAACTATATTCTCTACAGCAACGGTCAAGGCTGTTACGCCAGTAGTTCCGCCTGCTATCTGATGGGGAATAGCGACCTGAAAGCGGAGACCAGCGTTAATAAAGAGATTGGTCTTGAGTACAAGCATGATGGCTATCAGGCGGGAATCACCTGGTTCCGTAACGACTATCACAACAAGATTGAGTCAGGGTACGCGGCGGTGGGCACCGCCAGCAACGGCACCACCAATATCTATCAGTGGGAAAACGTACCAAAGGCGTTAGTGGAAGGCCTGGAAGGAACGCTGAATCTTCCGGTGGGGGAGACGGTTAACTGGAGCAATAACCTGACATGGATGCTGCAGAGCAAGAATAAGACGACAGGCGACCGGCTGTCAGTGATCCCGCAGTTTACCCTGAACTCGACTTTGAGCTGGCAGGTTCGTGAAGATCTCTCCCTGCAGAGCACCTTTACCTGGTATGGTCGACAGAAACCAAAACGCTTTAATTATAAGGGCGAGGCGGTCAGCGGCAGCGAACTAAACGAAGTCAGCCCATACAGCATTGTCGGCCTCAGCGCGACCTGGGATGTGAACAAAAATCTGAGCTTCACCAGCGGGATAGATAACCTGTTTGATATTCGCCACTACCGGGCAGGGAATGCGCAAACGACCGGCAACGCGACGACGGGGGCTTATCTGTATGGCGCGGGTGCGGAGACCTATAACGAGTCGGGGCGGACTTTCTTTATGAGCGTTAATACTCATTTCTGATGATCCTGATGAGGAGTAAACCGGGTGCAGCACGACCCGGTTTTTTTATTTCAGATGAGAGCGGAGGAGGTGGTTATAACTCGTGACAAAATCTTCACGCCCTCTACATTATTAGCTCAAAATATCCTTTTATACTGATTTCCGTCGCGCAAGGTCGTTGATCCCGACCGGGTTCGATAATAGCATCCTGCTATTTCCCTTCTGTAATATCCCCTGTCCCCCTTCCATTCCCAACCGCAGCGATGCGGAGGAGGGGGACCTCCTTATTTTTGCCGCGTGATCTGATAGCGATACTGAGTGGGTGTGAGCGCATGATATTTTTTGAAGGTACGATTAAACGCACTGAGATCGTCATAACCGACCATCATACAAATATCGACGATTCGGTAACCAGGCGTCGTCAGCAATAAACGGCAACACAGCGACATGCGCTGCTGGCGGATATATTCCATGGGCGAACGATCAAAATAATGGCGGAAGAGTCGAAATAAATGCCAGGGGGAATAACCAGAGATATCGCTCAGATCGTTGACGGTCAGTTTCTTATCCAGATTATTATCGATCCACAGGAGCAGGTCGTTTAATACCGATTGCTGGAGCGTTTTGCTACGCATGATTGCGGCTACTCCCATAACGAATGGCTCCTCAGCGAGGAGCCTTGGGGTTTATTGAACAGTGAGTTCGCCGTGGCGAACCTGATAATTTTTTTGATTATCAGGGCCAATATAGTCGCTGGCGGGTTTTGCCAGCTGCAGATGACCAAACGCGGTTGATTGTTCTGCATGATAATTTTCACCGTCATTCACGTCGCCGTGTCCGTTATAACGGGCAATGGCCGGAAAGGGATACGCCGGGCGAGTCGCGATAACGGCTGGGGCGGCGTCAGCGTAAGGCTGACTGACTTTCTGCACGCCATGAAACTGCGTTTGGGCATCTGGTTTTTCTGTCATCGGCGGCAGGCTGGTGGCGGCTGGCGCCCGTTTTCCGGCCATGATCTCTTGCGGTGCGATGCCTTCCTCGGTCCAGCGCATCAGTGGAGTCAGGAGATCAATTTGATCGTAACCTTCGCCATTACCGCAATGAGCCACCCCTGGCAGCAGAAACAGCCGCAGGAAGGTATCCGTTGCGGCATGGCCCATCTCTGCTTCTACGCCGCGGTAATAGGCGATAGAAAAGGCTGGGCTGACGGAGTCATCGGCCAGACCGTGCCACAGGATAAGCTTGCCGCCGCGCTGTTGATAGGCATGAAGATTGGTATTTGCCGCGTTATAGAGCGGTGCCAGTTGAGCGACGGCGTCAAAATTCTGCTGGTTCAGTGGGAAATCCCGCATCGATTGGATCTTCTGTTTTCCTCCCGGCAGGAGTACGGATTGCAGAGCCGGCAGTACCATCATTTCCGACATCGAGTGGCCGGTCGGGGTCTCGGGCACTGGCCAGCGTAGCTCGGAGCCCAGCGGCAGACCGCCAGCGACAAACTGGGCGCCATGACTGTCGTAAGCGCCGCGGTAGAGCTTTTTCACCACCTCGATCTCTTCCTGCGTCAGGCAGGCGGAACGGTCCTGAGCGTTGGAGGGACAGCGGGGGAGCCATGACTCAGAGAACTGACAGGCATACGGATTTTGCAGGATACCATCCTGCACGCCGGAAAGCGTCGGGCAGTGAGCCAGCACGGCCTGGTGAATCAGAGGAAGGCGATCTTTCAGCAGGATAGCGGTACCGTCCGGACGCTGATTGGCGGCCACATTCCAGCCGTGGAAGAAGGAATTCTGAAACTGGAAAAAGGCCGCAGGCGCGCCAGCGCTGATACCGTCAAAATCTTGCGGAAAGCGCTGTGCTTCCATCAATGCTTCGCGACCGCCGTCCGAGCAGCCCATAAAGTACGCGTACTTTGGTTGCTGGCGGTAAAGCGTCTGAATCACCGCTTTGGTCAGCACGGCGGTCAGGTGGTTGGCGCGCCAGGCAAAATCGATGCGCTTTTGCGGATCCTCGGCCCATGAAGCATCCATCATACTGCCATGGTGCCCCATATCGGTTGCTGCCACCACGAACTCGCCGTTCATTGCCGGCAGGCAGCCGCTGGCATTCGACAGACTCAGGTTAATACTCCCGCACAGTCCGCCGCAGCCGACCTGCAAGAAACGTTGACTCCAGCGTTGGGTCGGCAGGGCAATCTGCACGCCAATCAGGGGGGCGATAGTGGCGCTCACCTTGCACCAGCTTCCCTGCGCGGAGTTCTGCATTTCAGTGTGGTTGATAGTGACCTTTGCGCCAACGGCGGCGCTGAAGTCGGTCGCGCTCAGCGCATCGCATGTTAGCGCGGGGAGAACCATCGGCAGACTGGCGGCAGCCTGCGTGGGTGAAGCGAACGATAACCCAAAGAGGGCGCAGAGGATGACGGGTAAGATCGTCTTGAGTAAGCGTGTCATACGCAGTTCCCTGTTGCTAATGATGGGAGGCGGCAGGATGGCGAAGCCTATGCCTCACCTTCCCTGGCGAGGCGCCACTGCTTGGCTATTGTAGATAACGATAGACTTTCCTTGATGCCTTGATAAGGCGACCCTACTGTATTCTGCTATTTTGAGGAAAATATGGAGATGTTCGTTAACGGCATCTGGCGGTGTATACGGGGTAGAATGTTGTGATATCAGCTGCATAATTTATTCAATTTCTCTTCATTATATCTGCTGGGTTTCAGGATATTTTCCTCCCTGTTCCTGGTGATCCCAGAGAGCATCATTCCTAACGAGAATTTTCTCCCTTTCCATTAACAAGAAAGGGGGCTTTTTTAATAAAAACGTTCAGGTAAATCTAAATATAGCTCTGGTGTTGGCCATTAGAACCACGGCGTTCAGGAAAAGTTCCATCATTAAATATATTTTTAAAGATGATTTAACATCCTTTTTTTCTCCATTTTGTCGCCATAATTGCATGTAATTCTGCGCCTCGCTCAGGTTATTTTCTGTCGCATATTTTAGAGATGCATCCTGAACAAATAAGCTCAACGCCAGCAGAACACTGCTATTGCTCATTATCTCGTAGACGACACATTCATGTTAAAAAAGACTCATATCATCAGCGGATTATTGATCGCCCCTTTAACGTTATATGCCGCAACATCATATCAAGTTGATGATATCCGTTTTGAAGGGCTACAGCGCGTGACCGTCGGGGCGGCGCTATTAAGTATGCCATTGCACGCGGGAGATGCGGTGACGCCAGAAGATGTCAGCGAGGCTGTGCGCGCGCTGTATGCGAGCGGCAATTTCGAGAATGTGCAGATCCTGCGCGATGGGAAAACGCTGGTGGTGCAGGTTAAGGAACGGCCCACTATTGCCAGCGTCAGTTTTTCCGGGAATAAGTCAGTGAAGGATGATGCGCTAAAGGAAAATCTCACCGCGTCCGGTATTTCTGCAGGTAGCGCACTGGACAGAAATTCGCTTAGCGAAATAGAAAAAGGGTTACAGGATTTCTATTACAGTGCGGGGAAATACAGTGCGCAGGTTCACGCGGTGGTGACCCCGTTACCGCGTAATCGCGTTGACTTAACGTTCGTCTTTCAGGAAGGCATCTCGGCGAAAATCGCACAAATAAACATTATCGGTAATCAGGCGTTTCGGGAAGAGACGCTCCTGGACCAGCTTCAGCTACGCGATAATGTGCCGTGGTGGAACGTGGTAGCCGATAAAAAATACCAGAAGCAGAAGCTGGAAGCCGATCTGGAAACGCTGCGCAGTTTTTATCTCGATCGCGGCTATGCGCGCTTTGCTATCGAGTCCACGCAGGTCAGTATGACGCCAGATAAAAAATCCCTGTATATCACTATCGCCCTCAATGAAGGCGAACGTTATCGGGTCGACCGAACTCAGGTGACAGGCGACCTGGCGCAGCATGGCCCAGAGATCGAGGCCCTTGCCCAGCCGCTGGCGGGGGCATGGTACAGCGGGGCGCAAGTCACCACAGTTGAAAATGAGATCAAAAAGCGTTTCGGTAAGTATGGTTATGCCTGGCCGCAGGTGACGACCACGCCGGAAATCGATGATGCGCATCACCGCGTGGCGCTGCATATTCAGGTCAACGCGGGCCGCCGCTACTCGGTACGCCAGATCCGCTTTTCCGGTAACGACACCTCCCGGGACGCGGTGCTGCGTCGTGAAATGCGCCAAATGGAAGGGGCGTGGCTCAACAACGAAAAAGTCGAACAAGGGAAAGTACGTCTTGACCGAACGGGTTTTTTTGAGAACGTTGAACAGCAGATCGTTCCGGTCAGTGGGACGGCAGATCAGGTCGATGTGGTCTACAAGGTGAAGGAGCGCAACACCGGCTCATTTAACGTGGGCCTGGGATTTGGTACGGACAGCGGCGTGAGCTATCAGCTTGGCGTGACTCAGGATAACTGGCTGGGAACGGGTAATAGCGTTAGCTTCAACGGGACGCGCAACAGCTACCAGTCTTATCTTGAACTGGGGGCGACGAACCCGTGGTTTACCGTCGATGGCATCAGCCTGGGCGGAAAGATTTTTTATAACAGCTATGATGCTTCCGATGCGGATGCCGGGAGCTATAACCAGCAGAGCTATGGCTTAGGCAGTACGCTGGGGTTTCCCATTAGCGAAAATAACTCCCTGAACCTGGGACTGGATTATGTTCATAATCGCCTGACCAATATGGATCCGGAGCTGACGACCTGGCGCTACCTCAGCTCCCGGGGAATCGAGCCCAGCGTGGTGACGAAAGATGGCGACAGCGGCGCGAAATATAGCGCCAACGACTATTTTGTGAGTCTTGGATGGGGATATAACGATCTCGATCGCGGCTTCTTCCCGCGTGCGGGAAACAAGAGCAGTCTTAGCGGTAAAGTGACCCTCCCCGGTTCGGATAATAGCTACTACAAGCTCTCATTTGACACCGCCCAGTATCTGCCGCTGAGCGAGAATAAGCGCTGGGTCTGGATGGAACGTTTGCGTGCAGGCTATGCCGGTGGGTTAGACGGCAAAAGTGTACCGTTCTACGATAACTTTTACGCCGGCGGCTCGTCGTCAGTGCGCGGCTTCTCTTCTAACACCATTGGGCCTAAAGCGGCCTATTACCGCTGCAATGGTAGCGAAAGCAGCTATAGCGCCTGCCCGCTGGACGCCTCATCTGATGCGGTCGGCGGGAATGCCATGGCGGTGCTGAACAGCGAATTTATCATTCCAACCCCCTTTGTGAATGATAAGTACGCCGATAGCTTGCGAACCTCGCTGTTTGTTGATGCCGGGACGGTCTGGAGCACATCCTGGCAGAACACCGCGCAGACGCTGGCGGCAGGGATCCCTGATTACGGCGATCCGGGTCATATTCGTCTCTCCGCGGGGATTGCCGTGCAGTGGATGTCTCCCCTCGGTCCACTGGTCTTCTCCTGGGCAGAGCCATTTAAAAAGTATGATGGCGATAAAGCAGAACAGTTTCAGTTTAATATTGGCAAAACCTGGTAAAAACGCAGGCAGGTCCAACGGGCCTGCCTGCCGTGTGGATCAGGGTTGCACCACTTTCCAGATGGTATATTTCTCTTCTCCCGGCTTTACCGCCTGAGCGAAGTGTTGGTTCAAATGGCTGGCGGTGAACATTACCGCGCCATCCGGGCCGATAGTCGGCGTATCGGGCCAGTACACGCGATCGTCAGCGGCCAGCAGGGTGAACCGCCCGCTCTGCGGGCGATAACGGACAATACCGTTATGGGTCACATCGGTGATATAGAGTGCGCCATGCTTATCGACCACGATCCCATCGCTATTCCCGCCGACCTCACCCGCGGTACGGATGGCCGCGGCGAGCTGGCGTTCGTTCATCGCGGGATCGCGCAGCGCGGCGGTGGCGATGGTCCGCGCCGTGGTACCGGTGGTGACCGTCCAGTAGAGGGTTTCCTGGTCCGGTGACAGCGCAATACCGTTGATACCAAGCATAATCGGGTTGCCCGGCCAGACCGTTTCCCCATGTGAAACCACCTGCAGGCCGGCAACCGGCATCAGCGCCGGGTGCTGGTTCAGTACCCGGCGGACCGTCCCGCGGTTAGCATCCACGACGATCAGTCCGGCCTGATTGTCCGGCGCGCTGCGCAGGCCGCTGTCGGCGATATATGCCACCCGGCGCGCCTCATCGACCACAATATCGTTGAGGAAGCTTCCTTCCCGGTCGGCGACGCTGTCGAGTGGAATGCGCTGCACCAGATGACCGTCGCTGAGCGCATAGATCATGATTTTTTGCGCCCCCGGCGGCGCCGTCTTTTCGCCTGCGACAAAGCCCTGATCTAACGCCCATAGCCAGCCGTTGCGGTTATCGACGTAAAAGCCCAGCACATTGCGCAGGTGCGTGCGGGGATCGGCGCTGATGCTGTTGGCCGCGGTGGACGGAAAGGCAGTGAGTCGTGCCGGGCCGCTCAGGGACTTGGTATCGAGCAGACTGAGCGTGGCGGGCGCCTGGGTCGAAATCAGACGTGGGGTGCTGACAAACGCCCGACCGGCGGCGTCAAAGTGCAATCCTGCGATGGGCGCATTGACGGAATGCGCATCGACGCGCTGCTGCCAGGTGACCCCGGTATAGCTGCGCCATAGCGCCAGATGGGCAGGGGCGTCAGGCCCGGCCGCCAGTGCGGTCTGCCCCAGGGACAGCAGGCCGAGAACGAAGAGTGAAAAACGATGCATCATGGTCTCCAGAAAGCAGTAAAAAAAGAGGGGCAGATAGCCCGGTTAAGCCTCGGTAAACGATTTTATTAAATCCCTTCGGGAAGATAAGATGCCTGGAATGACAATCATTTGTTCTCTGGAGAACCAAATGGCCCGGCGGTTTGATTATCTTGCGGATGTGGAAGTCTTTCTGGCGGTGGCCGAGCGCGGGTCGTTTACCGCCGGCGCGGTGGCGCTGTCGTCGACGCCGTCGGTGTTGAGCCGGGCTGTCACCCGTCTTGAAGCGCGCCTGGGGTGCCAGCTGCTGCGTCGCTCCACCCGGCGGATCAGCCTGACCGAGGCCGGAAGCGCCTATCTGAGTCAGGTCCGCCAGGCGTTTGAGGTGCTGGATAATGCCGAACGGGAGACGCAGGGGCAAAAAGGGGCGTTATCCGGGCACGTTAAATTGAGCGCTCCCACCACCTGGGGACACTATCGTTTGCCCGCCCGGCTGGCGTTGTACCGTCAGCTGCACCCCGACGTACAGATTGAGCTGAATATTACCAACCGTAATGTCGATATTATCGCTGAGGGCTTCGATCTGGTGGTGCGCCAGGGACATTTACCCGACAGCGGCCTGGTGGCAAAAAAGCTGGAAGATGCGGCGCTATGTCTGGTGGCCTCGCCGGCCTATTTACGCTCGACAGCGAGACCGCTGAGTAAAATAGCCGATTTGCGCCACCATTCATGCCTGACATTTATTATGCCGGCAACGGGAAAAGTCGCCGAATGGGTATTTCGTGAGGATGGCCAGGATATCAGCTGGCTGCCAACGTCATCTCTGCATGTTTCCGATGATGTGCTCGGGGTGGTCTCGCTGGCCCTGCAGGGGGCGGGGATCTGTCAGAGCTATGCGTTTATTGTGCAGGAGGCGATCGCGCGCGGGGAGCTGGTTCCTGTTCTTCCGGCGTTCGCCGGACGTTCACGGCCTTTCTCGGTGCTTTACCCGCCGCATAAAAGCCAGTCAGCCGCTGCCCGGGCATTAATTACCCTGCTGACCATGCCAGTCGAGGCGCTGGCGACGCTGCGCGCGACATTGCCTGATACCCATGACTGAGAGCTCATCCACAAGGACTAAGACGTTTTGTCAATTATGTTTATATTATCTTATTTTTTATTATATTTTCTTTTCTGTGGTTAATTTATTTCTTTTTTTATAGAGGCTAATCATTAATCTCTTAATGAAGAATTAAGGTTACCGATAATGGGTTATGTTGTTAGGGATTGTCTTAAGTCACATAATTGTCAGGTGTGCTTGCAGTTTATAATAATGGATGCTATCACTATATAAGCTAATAATTTGTAACATCTGTTATAAGGAAGGAATATGAAATGGACTATTCTTAATACTCTCATCTGCCCGCAATCCGGCATCGCCTTTTCGGCAATATCCAGCCTGCGTTTCTTAAAGTTTATTATGTGGTACGAGGCCGATGTGATACTGCTGCCCGGCGAGTCGATGAAGCTCTATTCCTCGAGAGTTTTAATTAATGACCAGTATCATTCATTAAAAATCTACAATATTGCGGTGTATGACGAGGCGCAGTGGGAGAAATTACGCGAACGGCCATCATGCCCGTATCAGGCTGGCGGCAAGCGGTCTGACTCCTGTTTTTTCCAGTCCTTTTGCGCGATTAAGCGCTGCCCGAATAATATTCCCCGCGGTGAACCCTGGCGTTAGCCCGAGAACGCCGCCGGTCGGCTACCGGCGGCGCGATGTTATTTGACCAGCAGGGCGGCCATTCGTGGCTGGACGCTTGCGCAGCCGGCGAGGACGAGGTTGCCTTGCCGCAGCCCTTCATTGGCGAGAAATGCATTGCACGTTCCCCCCGCCTCCTCAATCAACAGCATCCCCGCCAGCGCGTCCCAGCTGTTCATATGCGCTTCAAAATAGCCATGGATCTGACCGGCAGCGACATGCGCCAGCATCAGGGCGCCCGCGCCAAAACGGCGATACTCCAGGCCGGCGTCGAGCAGCGTGTCGATGGCCCGGGCATAGTCGCTGGCCGGGGCGCGGCTTGAGCGCCCCATGCCGATCACCACCGCGTCGGGATCCGGCTCGCGCAGCGTCAGGCGACGACCGTTGAGAAATGCCCCTTCGCCGCGGCCGGCGAAGAAAAACTCATTGCGATCGGGGGCGTAGATGATGCCGAGCGAGAGTTCGCCCTGGCACACTCTCGCCAGTGAGATACACCAGTAATCCATGCCAAGGATAAAGTTGGTGGTGCCATCCACGGGGTCAAGCACCCAGACGGTGTGCTCATCGCCTTCGAAACCGCTCTCTTCACCGAGGAAACCCTCCTGCGGAAAGTGCGCCTTCAGCCACCCTTTAATCTCCTGTTCTACCGCGAGATCCGCTTGCGACACAAAGTCCTGGCGCGATTTTTTATCGACCTGCAATCCCGCATCGCGCAGCGCCTGGGCGTGGGCGCCTGCCTGGCGAATCAAGGCGCATAATGACTCTCGTTGTGCTTCCGTCATGGTCCTGCTCTCAGATAACAAAGGGCGACGTGCGCCGGTGAATTAACGTCACCTCCACCCAGGTGGTGCGTGAAGGTTGTAAAGGGTCGACGGTGCGCTCCTGCAGCCGGGCGAGCGCCTGGCGGGAGATCGCCGCCACATCCTGATGTAGCGTGGTGAGCTGGTAGCTATATTGCGCGGTCGGCGGCGTGTTATCAAAACCAATTAGCTGGTAATCCTCAGGCGCCTGTTTGCCGCGCTGGCGCATTCCATCGAGAAAGCCGCAGGCAAGCTGGGCGTTGGCGCAGAAGATCCCCTCCAGCGCCTCGTCGGCGAGCGCTGCGGCCTGAAACCCGCCCGTATAGCCCTCTTCCGGGCAGGTGAGGATCGCCAGATCGCGTTCGACGTCCGCTCCGCGCGCCTGCAGTGCCCGGCTGAATGCTTCCCCACGCATGCGCCCGGCCCAGGTGGAAGGAGAGTGGTTGAGCCAGCCAAACCGCCGGCAGCCGCTGCGCAGCAGCTGGTCGGCCGCCAGTTCGGCTCCCGCGACGTTATCAGAGCAGACGTAATCCACCCCGGGGATCGTCGGCTGGCGGTTTATGCCCACTACCGGGATATGCTGCTGGACGCACTCGTTCACCAACGCCTCCGGCGGCTGGCCGGAGGTGACGATAACGCCGGAGACGCGAAACTGCGTGAAACGGCGCAGGGTGTGCGCCAGGTCCTGCTCGCTGTGGATCTCGCTCACCAGCGCCTGAAAGCCCTGGCGCTGGATCTCGTTGAGCAGCGCATCAAGCAGAGCGCTGCGAAAAGGATCGCTGATGCGCGAGACGACCACGCCGATTAAGTGGCTGCGCTGGCGATTGAGCCCCTGGGCAAGGAAGTTAACCTGGTACCCCAGCTCTTCGGCGGCGCGCAGTACCCGCGCCCGGGCGTCGGGAGAGATGCTACCGTTGCTGCTCAGCGCGCGTGACACCACCGCCCGGGAGACGCCGGCCAGTCTGGCAACGTCCTGGGCGGTGACGCTGGGTTTACGTGGGCTCATAGGGCATGCGCCTCATCGGCGAATGCGGGACGCGGCAGCGTAAAGTGGTCCCCATCCTGCGACACGAATAATCCCTGCCACGGCTGACAGGCTTGCTTCAGCGCCGACAGGGCGGCGTCCTCGCAGTGATAGAGCCCCAGCGCCGGGAGCTGCAGCGTTCTGAACAGCATCAGGCAGGAGGGGAAATCGCCATGAGAAGCATCGTCGTCAAGGGCCGCCACTGAGGCACATTCCTGAAACGCCAGCCCGGCGCCGGCCATCAGGGCTATCGAGTCGGCGGTTGGCCGGCCATCGCCGCTGTAAAACAGCGTCTGCCCGGCAATGGTGATGCGGATGGCGCGATTACTCAGCTCATGCTGGGTGGCGGCGGTGCGGATCTGCCAGTCCTGCCACGTCCAGGCTTCGCGGCATTCCTGCCAGTCGATGGTGAAACCAGGGTCCGCCTGAGGCCAGTTCGCCAGCGCGGCCAGCTGCATGAGCACCGGCTGCTGCGCTGGCTGGCAGTAGATAATCAGCGGCTTCTGACGGGAGCCACTTTTCCAGTAATTCAGCAGCGCCGTCAGACCGGTACAGTGATCCGGATGGACGTGGGTGAAGTAGATTGCGTCAATATCATTGACCCCACCGCCGCGCTGCCAGAGTGCGCGGGGAACGGTGGGGCCGCAGTCGATTAACCACTGTTTGTTGTCCGCGTCGATCACCCGCAGCGCGGAGGTATTTTGCGTGCAGGAAAAGGCGCTCCCGCAGCCAAGCACATCTATTTTCATTGACCCTCGCCAAAATTTTTTGCCGCTTAATTAAATTGTCATAAATACCCGACAAAGTAGGCTCACATCATGTCGAGTTAACGTTGCATTTTTTTTACAGCCAAATGAACACGTGTTCACCTTGCTAAAAAAATGCCGCAGCAGCGCTTTCAGGTAGCGAATATGAGTTATTTACAGATCACCGGCCTTAAAATTAGTTATGGCGATAACGTGGTTTTACATAATATCGATCTGGCGGTCGAGCAAGGGGAAATGATTGCCCTGCTGGGTCCGTCGGGATGCGGAAAAACCACGCTGCTGAACGCGCTCTGCGGCTTTATTCCGGTGCAAAGCGGCGAGATGGCTATTGCCAGTCGAACGATCACCCATCTTGCGCCGGAGCAGCGCAATATCACCATGGTGTTTCAAAGCTACGCCCTGTGGCCGCACCTGACGGTAGCGCGCAATATCGGCTATGGCCTGAAGCTGCGCAAATGGCGCGGGGCGGATATCGCGCGGCGGGTGGCGGAGCTGCTGCGAATAGTGAATCTTGAGGGACTTGGCGAGGTGAAAGTGACCGAACTGTCGGGCGGTCAGCGGCAGCGGGTGGCGCTGGCAAGAGCCCTGGCCATAGAGCCCCAGGTGCTGGTGCTGGATGAGCCGTTATCTAATCTGGATGCCAAAGTGCGCCTGAATGTGCGCCATGAAATTAAATCTCTGCAAAAGAGACTGGGTTTCACATCATTAATTGTCACCCACGATCAGCAGGAAGCCTTAGTGATGGCGGACCGCATTGCGGTATTAAATCAGGGGCGTATTGAACAAACTGGCACCCCGGAACAAATATATCAACATCCTGCGACGCCCTTCGTCGCTGATTTTATGGGCGCCGATAATAAAATAACCTCCGGTGAATTATCCGCTGCCGCAATATCCGGTTTATCCGCCGCTCAGCAGGGGGAAAAAGTTATTTATTTTCGCAGCGCTGATGCCGCGCTCGCTGAATTAACGCAGCCTGCGCCGCAGGAGGGACTTGCTCTGGAGGGCGTGGTGGAGCAAAGCGCGTTTCTGGGCAATCTGTATCGCCACAGCGTGCGCTGTCATGACCGCCTGCTACTGGCCGATGCCGCGCAATGCTGGCCGACGAGAAGCCGCGTTCGGCTCCATGTGCCAACGCCGGCCCTGCATATTTTTCCTTTACCACTATCACAGTGATATCAGCGTGTTCATTCTGGGGACAATCCATGTTGACTAAGACGAAAGCAGCGATCGTAACGACCCTCTTCCTGAGCCTTGGCGCACAGGCCGACACCATTCTGAATGTCGCCACCGCGGGCGATCAGAATATGGTGGATTATGTAAAAACCTGGCTGGGGCCAAAATTTGAAGCCGCTCATCCCGGCGTCAAGGTGCGGGTGATCGGTACCGGCCCCGGCGACGCCGGGTCGAATAAAATTAGCGAGAAGCTAACGGCCCAGCAGGAGAGCGGCGCGCAGCAGTGGGATATCGACGTCGCGGTAGTGCACCAGAAGGCGGGCGGTGAGCAGGTGGAAAAGGGATTACTGCAAAAATACCGTCAGGATATTCAGACCGGCGGCATGGTGAGTTCGCCGAGCGCCACTCAGGCGCTGGGCGTTAACGTCGACGGATACGTCATGCCGATGTTCTTAAGCCAGACCGCTATCGCCTGGAACAGCGATCTGCTCAGTACCCCACCGGCGTCGTATGACGAGCTGGTGGCCTGGACGCAGAAACATCCGCAGGCTTTTGGCTATAACGGCATCAAGAACGGCATGTCCGGCGTCAGCTTTGTGGTGGGCTGGATCTACGCCTACGGGACCGACGCCCAGCGTCTCTCCGCCGGGCCCTATGATAAAAGCGTCGAAAAAGGCTGGCAGCAGGCCTATGAGAAGCTGAAGGCGTTCAATAAAAACGTAACTTTTACCCCGGGCAACGCCGGGACGCTCGACATGCTGAGCCGGGGGGAAATCGCCATGGGCCCGGTGTGGGTCGATATGTTCTATAGCTGGAAAGATCAGGGCAAGCTGCCGCCCTCGATCAAGCTTGCTTTACTGGCGCCGGGTATGCCGGGTCAGCCGATGTATTACGTCATCCCGGCGAAGGCGGCGAATCCGCAGCTGGCGCGCGACTTTATCGCGCTGGCCACCAGCCCGGAAGTGCAGGCGCAGGGGATCGTTAAGCAGTTTAACTGGTATCCGGGCATCGACGCCGGCCAGGTGAAGCCGAAGCTGGATACGGCGACCTGGCAAAAGCTGTTTGCCGAAATCTCGCCGGAAGCGCTGGCAAAGTATGGCAAAAGCTTCCCGATCGCTCCCTATTTTGACGACATCAAAGAGGGTTACGAAAGCCAGGTGGCCAACTAACGCCTTCTCCCGCCCGGGTTGTCGGCCCGGGCGCTTTCTTGTGCTGACGCCAGGTGCATTATGTCCAGTTCATTAAAATATCTGCTGCTGGTTGCTCCGGCGGCGCTGATGATCGCGATCCTGTTTTTGTATCCGCAGGGGTTTTCGCTGGTCTCGGCGTTTACCGCGCCGGGACAGCCGTTCACGCTCGATCACTTCCGCAAGGTCTATGCGCTTTACGCCAGTGATGTGCTCTTTTCGCTGATTATCGTACTGGTCTCAGTGGCGCTGTTAGCGCTGATCGCCATTACCCTGTCGGCAGTGATTGCGCTGTCACCGTGCCGACCCGTTGTTCGTCTGCTGGGTTTTTTGTATCGCTTACCGCTGTTTATTCCGTTTATCGTTGTCGCCCAGATGATGCGCACTTTTCTCGCCAAAAATGGCCTGATGAACAATGCGCTGGTGGCGGCCGACCTGGTCACACCGCTGGAGACGCTCTCCTGGCTGGGATGGAAAGGGATAGTGATCACCTTTGTCTGGAAGCAACTGGCCTTTGCCACGCTGCTGATCTGCGGAGCGATGGCGGCGCTGGAGTCGTCACAGATCCTTGCTGCGCGTAACCTTGGCGCCTCCCGGCCGCGGATCCTGTTCGATATCATGCTGCCGCAGGTCCTGCCGACCATCGGCGTGGCGCTGGTGCTGTCGACGGTGACCATGATGTCGGTGCTGTCGGTACCGTTGATGATCGGCGTAGGGACGCCGACGATGCTGACGGTGGATATGGCGTTTCGCGTGAATTCCTATGGCGATTACGCGGTGGCGAATGCGCTTGGTGTGGTGTCGCTGGCGATCTGCGGCGCGCTGTCGTGGTTTTACCTGCGCCACAGCCTGCAGCAAAAAGGAGGGGAATCATGAAAGCGCTGACCCTCGCCTCATCCCCGTCATGGTGGATGAAAGGGCGCCGTAAAGTGCGCGCCAGCCTGGCGCTGCAGACCCTGCTGCTGCTGTTTATGCTGCTGGCGATGTTTGGCCCGCTGCTGAACCTGTTGATCTGGACCGTAGCGGAAAGCTGGTATTTTCCCCATTCGCTGCCCAGTCAGTGGGGGCTGAAGTACTGGTATCAGGTTTTCAACCCATACAGCGATGTGTCCGGTTCGCTGTTAACCAGCGTGTTGATCGCCCTGTTGTCGGTGGGGGTCTGTTTACTGATTTCCGTACCTGCCGGCTATGCACTTTCCCGGCGGAAAATGCCGCTGCGGGTGCTGTTTATGCTGCTGTTTCTCACCCCGCAGGCCTTTCCCAACCTGACGGTATACATGAATGTTGCCCGATTGTTTTATCAGTGGGGATTGAACGGCAGTATCGCGGGGGTGGTGCTGGTGCATAGCGTCCACGGCCTGATGTATTCGGTGTGGATCTGTGTGGCCGCCTTCTCATCCATCGACCCGCTGCTGGCGCGGGCGTCGCGTAACCTTGGCGCCGGACCGGTGTATACCTTCTGGCACATTGTGCTGCCGCAGGCGGCGCCGGGGATCGTTGCCGCCAGCATCTTCGTTTTTCTGGAATCGCTGGATGAATTTACCGGCACCTTCTTTGTCGGTGCGCCGGATATCACCACGCTGCCGCTACTGCTCTATAACGCCAGCATGTCGGGTAACTATCAGGTCTCGTCGATTACGGCGCTGATTTTGCTGGTGCCATCGCTGCTCTTTATGGTGGTGATCCATAAATTTATGCGTCCGGAGATGATGGCGAAACTGGGGAAATAAGGACGGTAGAAAACAAAAAAGCTTCCCGGTGGGAAGCTTTTTAACATCAGGTCATCATCATTGGCCATTCTGGCGGCGTCTGACTCATGACCTCAATCATCACATCTTTGATATTACCCCAGATTTTTGCGATATCGATCAGGGTGATCCCCAGCAAACCGGTGGCGAACCAGCAGGCGGCGGCAAGGCCGAGGCAGCTGCAGATCACTGCCAGACCGGCATAATCGCTTTTCCGTAGCTGGATATTCAACGAGCTGGCGAGAAACATCAGTACCGCGCTCACCAGGGGCCAGCGCAACAAAACGACACTGGTAGTAATGGCCATTAACCTATCCTCAAAGAAAGTCGGGGAGCCATAGATGACCTGGCGCGACTGACGATGGCATAGCGCTCTGGTCTTGACTGGCAAACTAGAGAGTGATGAAACGTCATTCCTGTTTCATCAACTTGTGTGAACTATATCACACTTGGCGCTTTATTCACCAGTCAAAAAATGAGCTTTCGCCGCGCTTAATAAGCCTGATATTTATGTGGATATGGGTGAGCGATGGTCATTAATTATTTTCATTCTGCGGCTAATGATTATTATTCTGCGGGTTTTATTACCTGTTCTTGTTTATTACACGGAGAAACCGAGTCAGATGCACGTCTATTCTTAATCTGACGAGAATATCTTTCGAATACCTGATAAATAAGTATTATTCAACACTACCCGCTGGAATGATGGCGCCTGTGAAGGGCCTGCCACTTACTCCGGGTGTCTATCGCAGTCGCGATTGCTAACGTGTTCGGGCTACCTTAATTAAGGCATATCGCATGGATGAAAGCGTAAATGGGTGACAGTGCGCCGCATAAGGCGCTCAGACTCGTCGGGATCGGTGTCGTTATTTTATTGCCGGTGGTGTTGGCATTGTGGTTTGCCCAGCTGCGGGCCAAAGCCGAAACTATTGATCAATTACACTCATTTTCGCAGCTGGCGCTGCAAAAAACGGAAATGGTTATCCGGGAAGCGGATCAGGCTCGGGCGAAAGCTAGCCAGTATCGCGGGGAACTGTGCTCAGCGGAGCACCAGCGTTATTTACTGCATATTGTTCGCGGTCTGCTGTATGTGGAAGATATGATCTACGCTCAGGGCCAGCGCTTTATCTGTTCAACGTCTGTCCATCCCGCGACCGGCTGGCGGATGCCGGCGGCGAATTATACTAAAAAGCCGGATGTGGCGATTTACTACTACCGGGATACGCCGTTTTACCCGGGCTTTGCCATGAATTATATGCAGAAGGGGCCCTATGTAGTGGTGGTCAACCCCTACTCGTTCAGCTCGGTGATTGCCAGCGACCGCGATTTAGCCTATGGCGTTTTCGATACCAAAACTCACCTCTTTTTCTCGCTGAGTGATAATGTCGAACCCGCCGAACTCCAGGCGTTAATTCGCGAAGGCGATGCTTTTTTTAATCAGAATGGTCGGGTGTATACGATAGCCCGCTCTGCTATCCGGCCGATCGCGGTCATCATGTCCACCTCACGGGCCAGCTACTACCACAACTTCTGTGACCAGGCGAGCCTGACCCTGCCGCTGGGGCTGATTTGCAGTATTTTACTGGTGCTGGTGTGGACACGAACCCGTCGGCAGTATCATTCGCCGCGCAATATGCTGCAGCGGGCTCTGAGCTGCCGCCAGCTGCGGCTGCACTACCAGCCGATTATTGATATTAAAAATAACCGCTGCGTTGGGGCGGAAGCGCTACTGCGCTGGCCGGGATTTGACGGCCCGGTGATGAATCCGGCGGAGTTTATTCCGCTGGCGGAAAATGAAGGCATGATTGCCCAGATCACGGACTACGTGGTGGACGAGCTGTTTTATGAAATGGGTGAGTTTCTTGCCAGCCATCCGCAGCTGTATGTGGCGATCAATCTCTCTGCGTCCGATTTCCACTCGGCGCGACTTATTTCCCAGATCAGCGAGAAAGCGCACAGCTATGCGGTCTGCATCGGGCAGATCAAAATCGAAGTGACCGAGCGCGGGTTTATCGACGTGGCGAAAACGACGCCGGTGATCCAGGCGTTCCGCGAAGCAGGCTATGAGATTGCGATCGATGATTTCGGTACCGGCTACTCGAATCTGCATAATCTGCACGCGCTGAACGTCGATATCCTCAAAATCGATAAAACCTTCGTTGATACGCTGACCACCAACAACACCAGCCATCTGATCGCTGAGCACATCATCGAGATGGCGCGCGGGCTGCGTTTAAAAACTATCGCGGAAGGGGTGGAGACCCCGGAGCAGGTAAGCTGGCTCTACAAGCGCGGCGTGCAATTTTGTCAGGGCTGGCTGTTTGCGAAAGCCATGCCGGCGCGGGAGTTTATGCAGTGGTTAGCGAATGCTCCCACGCCTATAAGCAGGCCTCAGCCGCCGCATCACGCGGAGATCTGATGGCGGTAGTCGCTGGGAGTGCGGTCGAACTCGCGGCGGAACACCCGGGAGAAGGTTTGCTGCGAGACGTAGCCCAGATCCATCGCGATATCAAAGATAGGTCGCTGAGTGGTTCGCAACGCTTCCGCCGCCAGCAGCAGGCGGCGCTGACGAATATAATCACCCAGCGTCTGATGCATTACGGTACGGAACATCCGCTGCAGATACCATTTCGAGTATCCTGACTTTCTGGCGACTATATCAATGTTAAGTGGTTGATCGATATGTTCATCAATCCATTCAATCAGTGTTTGAATAATATCCTGATGGGACATAAAGCGGCCTCTCTCAATTCTCGATTCGTCGTTTTGTCTGCGGGCGAGTATAATTCCTCAAGTTAACTTGAGGTAAAGCGCTTTATGGAAAAGAAATCACCCCGTATCAAAATGCTGCTGACGCCCGGGGAAGTGGCAAAACGAACCGGCGTGGCGGTCTCGGCTCTCCATTTTTATGAGAGTAAGGGGTTGATCCACAGCCAGCGGAATGCCGGCAACCAGCGGCGTTACCGGCGCGATGTCCTGCGCGCGGTGGCGATAATCAAAATTGCGCAACGCATCGGCATCCCGCTGGCGACCATCGGCGACGCGTTTGGCGTACTGCCGGAAGGGCACAATCTCAGCGCAAAAGAGTGGAAGATGCTGTCATCGCAGTGGCGTGAGGAGCTGGACCGGCGTATTCATACCCTGACGGCGCTACGCGACCAGCTCGACGGCTGCATCGGTTGCGGCTGTTTATCACGGCGCGACTGCCCGCTGCGCAACCCAGGCGATAAGCTGGGGGAAGAGGGGACCGGCGCCCGGCTGCTGGAAGAGGAGTAATAAAACTAAAGCGCCACAACTGGGCGCTTTAGTTGTTTTCCGGTCTTTGTCTTTCGCATTATCTCGCTGGTTCACGAGAGGGTTTCCCCCGACATCGACGTCCCTCAGTATTGCGCAATCTGTTGATGGAGGTTCCGGTTTGCGTCGACACTTTAACTATGGCATCTGCCGCCATTTTTTCCTCACTATTTTGCCGAAATTTTCCCGGCAATGAGCGCCAGTTCCTATAGTTAATTCGAACAAACCACGGGAGAGGCCCATGCTGACAGTACACCATCTTAATCAATCACGATCGCAACGCGTACTGTGGGCACTGGAAGAGCTGCAGCTGCCTTATCAGATAGTCCGCTATCAGCGGGAAAAGTCGATGCTGGCGCCGGCGGCGCTGAAGAAAATCCATCCGTTGGGGAAATCGCCGGTGCTGGAAGACAACGGCTATGTGCTGGCGGAGTCCGGGGCCATTCTCGAGTATTTGCAGGAGACCTGGGACAGCGGCGGGCTGCTGAAGCCGCAGGCGATAGAGGACAAACTGCAGTACCGCTTCTGGCTGCACTATGCCGAAGGCTCGCTGATGCCGCTGCTGTTAATGAAGCTGGTGTTCGCCAGCCTGGGTAAACCCCCTGTGCCCTTTGGCGTCCGCTCGCTGGGCGCCCTGCTGGGCAAGGGCATTCAAAAAGCGTGGCTGGATCCCCAGCTGGCCACCCATACGCGGTTTATTGACGACCATCTTTCCACGCGGCCATGGTTTGCCGGCGAGCGACTGAGT
This sequence comes from Klebsiella sp. D-Nf1, assembly GCF_002810515.1. NCBI lineage: Bacteria > Pseudomonadati > Pseudomonadota > Gammaproteobacteria > Enterobacterales > Enterobacteriaceae > Klebsiella > Klebsiella sp. D-Nf1. The sequence goes on along the minus strand of NZ_PIOK01000006.1, from coordinate 263,981 downwards.
ATGGCCGATATCCAGATGAGCTTCCCGGTGATGGCGCTGTTGGCGCGCGGTGGCGTGCATGACCTTGTCCATATCGAGGCCTGGCGACAGCGGGTGGAGCAGCGCCCGGCCTGGCAGCGGGCCATCGAGCGCGGCGGCCCCTTTTCCTTACCTGGCGCCTGAGGTATCAGCGGATCCGATGACGCTGATAAATGAAAGCAACTCACTAAAAATTTGTTAGCGGATTGCGCATAGACGATAACGTTTGCGCATCGTCTGGTTATTTTCTGCTCGTCATAAGCGAAATTTAGCGAAATACGATAAACATCGGTTGAAAAGGGTTATCTAAAGGCCGGATAATCGTTTGCCTTTCTGTTTTGCTCCCTCTTTTTTCTGCTATCCAGAGGGAGGAGATAAGGTTGACACACCGTAGTGTATGCGCGGAGTTAAACGTTTGCTTTTTTGCAGCCCCCCTGGCGCTGCGATTCGGTACAAGGAGATCGCGTTTAACTGGCAGTGGAGGGTCCACCACGCATATCAACGAACAATAAAAATTTTCAGGGGAAGTTTTCTATGTCTACGCCTTCAGCGCGTACCGGCGGTTCATTAGACGCCTGGTTTAAAATTTCGGCGCGCGGTAGCACCGTGCGTCAGGAGATTGTTGCAGGTCTTACTACCTTTCTGGCGATGGTTTACTCCGTCATCGTGGTGCCGGGCATGCTCGGTAAAGCGGGCTTCCCGCCGGCCGCGGTGTTTGTCTCGACCTGTCTGGTGGCGGGCGTTGGCTCGCTGGTGATGGGGTTATGGGCAAATCTGCCGATGGCTATCGGCTGCGCCATTTCGTTGACTGCCTTTACCGCCTTCAGCCTGGTGCTGGGGCAGCAGATCAGTATTCCGGTGGCCCTCGGCGCGGTATTCCTGATGGGTGTCCTGTTTACGGTGATCTCGGCGACCGGCATCCGCAGCTGGATCTTGCGCAACCTGCCGCAGGGCGTGGCGCACGGTACCGGGATCGGGATTGGCCTGTTTCTGCTGCTGATTGCCGCCAACGGCGTTGGCCTGGTGATCAAAAACCCGCTGGACGGTCTGCCGGTGGCGCTGGGCAAATTTGACAGCTTCCCGGTAGTGATGTCGCTGATTGGCCTTGCGGTGATCATTGGTCTGGAAAAAATGAAGGTGCCGGGCGGCATTCTGCTGACCATTATTGGCGTGTCGATTGTGGGGCTTATTTTCGATCCGAACGTCCATTTCTCCGGTATTTTCGCCATGCCATCCCTGAGTGATGATAAAGGCAACTCGCTGATTGGCAGCCTCGACATCGTCGGCGCGCTGAACCCGGTTGTGCTGCCAAGCGTGCTGGCGCTGGTGATGACGGCGGTGTTTGACGCCACCGGTACTATCCGCGCGGTGGCCGGCCAGGCGAACCTGCTGGACAAAGACGGGCAGATCATCAACGGCGGTAAAGCGTTGACCACCGACTCCCTGAGCAGCGTCTTCTCCGGTTTAGTCGGGGCGGCGCCGGCGGCGGTGTATATTGAATCGGCGGCGGGTACCGCGGCCGGCGGTAAAACCGGTCTGACCGCGGTGACGGTCGGTGTCCTGTTCCTGCTGATCCTGTTCCTCTCTCCGCTCTCTTATCTGGTTCCGGCCTACGCGACCGCGCCGGCGCTGATGTACGTCGGCCTGCTGATGCTGAGCAACGTGGCGAAAATCGATTTCAATGACTTCGTTGACGCGATGGCTGGCCTGATCACCGCGGTGTTTATCGTGCTGACCTGTAACATCGTGACCGGCATCATGATCGGTTTTGCTACCCTGGTGATTGGCCGTCTGGTCTCCGGCGAGTGGCGCAAGCTGAACCTCGGTACGGTGATTATCGCCGTGGCGCTGGTGGCGTTCTACGCGGGCGGTTGGGCGATTTAAACCCTTCGTGCTCCTCACGGGCGGCTCAGGCCGCCCGTTTTATTTTTAAGCCACATCCTGTTTCCATTTGCGTTAATCTGGGTGGCGTATGATTCACAGGCACGACGCCTCACAGGTATAAAAGAAAACGCAGCAAACAGGGAACACATGGAAATATTCTTTACCATCCTCATCATGACCCTCGTGGTCTCACTGTCCGGGGTAGTGACACGTGTACTGCCCTTTCAGGTTCCACTCCCACTGATGCAAATCGCCATTGGCGCGCTTCTGGCATGGCCGACCTTCGGTTTGCACGTTGAATTTGATCCAGAGCTGTTTCTGGTCCTGTTTATCCCGCCGCTGCTGTTCGCCGACGGTTGGAAAACGCCGACCCGTGAATTTATTGAACACGGGCGGGAGATCCTTGGCCTGGCGCTGGCGCTGGTGGTCGTGACGGTAGTCGGCATCGGCTTTCTGATCTACTGGATTGTGCCTGGCATTCCGCTGATCCCGGCGTTCGCGCTGGCGGCCGTGCTCTCGCCGACCGATGCCGTGGCGCTCTCCGGTATCGTCGGGGAAGGGCGGATACCGAAAAAAATCATGGGTATTCTGCAGGGCGAGGCGTTAATGAACGATGCCTCTGGCCTGGTCTCACTCAAGTTTGCCGTCGCGGTGGCGATGGGCACCATGGTCTTCACCGTTGGCGGCGCGACCGTAGAGTTTCTGAAGGTGGCGATCGGCGGCGTGCTGGCCGGGTTTGTGGTGAGCTGGTCGTATGGCCGTTCGATGCGTTTCCTCAGCCGCTGGGGCGGGGATGAACCCGCCACGCAGATTGTCCTGCTGTTCCTGCTGCCGTTTGCCTCCTATCTGATTGCCGAACATATCGGTGTCTCCGGCATCCTGGCGGCGGTGGCGGCGGGGATGACCATCACCCGTTCCGGCGTGATGCGTACCGCGCCGTTGGCCATGCGCCTGCGCGCCAACAGCACCTGGGCGATGCTGGAGTTTGTCTTTAACGGCATGGTCTTCCTGCTGTTGGGCCTGCAGCTGCCGGATATCCTCTCCAGCTCGCTGGTGGCGGCGGAAGCTGACCCCAACGTCGAGACCTGGATGCTGTTTACCGACATTATCCTGATCTATGCCGCGCTGATGCTGGTGCGTTTTGGCTGGCTGTGGTCGATGCGTAAGCTTAGCCAGCGCTTCCTGAAGAAGAAACCGATGGAGTTTGGCTCCTGGACCACCCGCGAGCTGCTGATCTCCTCTGTGGCCGGGGTGCGTGGGGCGATTACCCTCGCCGGTGTGCTCTCGATCCCGCTGCTGCTGCCGGACGGGAATGTTTTCCCGGCGCGCTATGAGCTGATTTTCCTCGCCGCCGGGGTGATCCTGTTCTCGCTGTTCGTCGGGGTGATTGCGCTGCCGATCCTGCTGCGCCACATTGAATCGAGTGACAACGTGCAGCAGCGGAAAGAGGAACGACTGGCGCGCGCAGCGACGGCAGACGTGGCGATTGTGGCGATCCAGAAGATGGAAGAGCGGCTGGCGGCGGATACCAAAGAGAATATCGATAACCAGCTGCTGACCGAAGTCAGTTCGCGGGTAATCGGTAACCTGCGCCGCCGCGTCGATGGTCGTAACGACGTGGAAACCTCTATGCTGGAGGAGAGTCTGGAGCGTCGCTTCCGTCTGGCGGCGCTGCGCTCTGAACGCGGAGAGCTATATCATCTGCGCGCCACCCGGCAGATCAGTAACGAGACGCTGCAGAAGCTGCTGCACGATCTCGACCTGCTGGAAGCGCTGTTAATCGAAGATCAATAACCTGTAATCCGGATAGCGCGACGCTTATTCGGGCTACTGGCGAGACTGCAGTAAATGTGTCGCCCCGGTAAGCGTTAGCGCGACCGGGGGAAGCCCGGGCAGCGGCGCAAGCGCCTGACCCGGGCTACCCATTCCTCTGCGAAACGCGTTGTCACCAGGGGATTATTCCAGCCAGAACGCTTTACTGCACGCCAGCCAGGCCTCAGCGCTGCGCGACATATACACGCCCTCCCGCCAAATCATCCCCAGCTCCCAGCGCAGCTCGCTTTGCAATGGGATCCAGCAAAAGTTCTGCGGGTCGAGACGCTGGCAAATCGGCTCGGGCAGGATCGCCACGCCAATGCCGGCCTGCACCATCGCGGCGAGAAAATCCCACTGACCGCTGCGCACCGCGATACGCGGCTTCACGTCATGCTCGGTAAACAGGCGCATCAGCTGCTGGCTGAGGGCAAATTCTTCGTTGTAGATGACCAGCGGATATGCCGCCAGCTCTGCCGGCGAGAGGGCGGTCACGCCCTCCCACGGCGCGGTTCTTGGCGTCAGGACGCACAGCGGGTGGTTGAACAACGGCAGCGTGGTGAGATGGCTACCCTCTTCGATGGGCAGGGCGGTCATTGCCATATCGAGCTCGCCGTTGCTGACCGCCTGCTGGACCGTCAGGCCGCCAAACTCGGCGATTTTCAGCTCGACGCCCGGGTAGCGCTCGCGGAAGCGGCTGATCGGCTCCGCCATCAGCATTCCGACCATCGGTGGAATGCCAAGCCGCAGCACCCCTTTATGCAGGTGGTTGATATCGCTCAGTTCTGACTCCAGCTGGCTGAACTCGCCAAGGATGGCCTGGCCGCGTTCAAAAACGACGCGCCCGGTATCGGTGAGCAGCAGTTTACGACCATCGCGGATCAACAGTGTGCAGTTCAGTTCATCTTCGAGATTTTTGAGCATCTTGCTGATGGTGGGCTGTGTGACGAACAGCTTTTCCGCCGCGCGAGTAAAACTCTGCTGACGAACCACTTCAACGAAATAGCGCAGCGTTCGGATATCCATAATTATTCCCTGAGACTATACCTGCGATGATTTTAATTCATTTCTGTCCGCTTCGGCGGCTCTCTATACTGCTTGCCTGACTTCTTTTTTCAGGAATCTCGCTCATGGCCTTCGCGCCAGCTCGCGTTGCCCCCGCCGTGGCGCAGCGACTTCAGATCCCGGCGCAGGTGCTCCTCTATGTCGGGTTATTTATTTTTGCGCAATATCTGGTGAATACGTGGCAGGTTCCGTTGCCGCCTAATCTGGTCGGCATGGTGATGCTCCTGCTGCTGATCGTCTGCCGGGTGATCCCCCTGAACTGGGTTCGCGCCGGCGCCCGCTGGTTGCTGGCGGAGATGCTGCTGTTTTTCGTCCCGGCGGTGGTCGCGGTGGTCAACTATGCGCAGCTGCTGATGGTTGATGGCTGGCGGATTTTCCTGGTGATTGCCTTAAGCACGCTGATGGTGCTGGGCGCCACGGCCTGGGTCGTCGACAGGGTTTACCGTTACGAAGTGAGCCGGCTAAAAAAATGAATGATGTCATGCTGAGCATTCTGTGTCTGGTGGCGACGCTGGGTCTCTATTACGCCAATAAAAGACTGTATCGCCGTTTTCATAAACTGCCGCTGATGCCGCTGGTGTTCACGCCGATCCTGCTGGTGCTGATCCTGGTGCTGGGCCATATCTCTTATCAGAGCTACATGGGAGAGACCCACTGGCTGCTGTGGCTGCTGGGCCCGGCGACTATCGCCTTTGCCGTCCCGGTCTATGAAAATGTCGCGGTGATCAAACGCCACTGGATGTCGCTCAGCGCCGGGGTGGTGACGGCGGTGGTGGTGGCGGTGACCAGCTCCGTATGGCTGGCGCGCGGATTGATGTTGTCTGATGAAATCCAGCGCAGCCTGGCGGTGCGCTCGGTGACTACGCCCTTTGCGCTGGCGGCGGCGAAACCGCTCGGTGGTCAGCCTGATCTGGTGGCGCTGTTTGTGGTGATCACCGGCGTCTTTGGCATGGCGGTAGGGGATATGCTGTTTTTACGCCTTGCTATTCGGGAAGGGATGGCGAAAGGGGCCGGGTTTGGCGCGGCGTCCCACGGGGCGGGGACCGCGCGATCCTATGAGCTGGGCCAGCAGGAGGGCGTGGTGGCCAGCCTGGTGATGATGCTGTCCGGCGTAGTGGTGGTACTGGCAGCGCCGTTAGTGCGCTGGCTGCTGTTTTAACGTTATCCCGTAGCCTGATGTTATGAAATATTGAGGGAGGGAATAGTTATGAGCTATTTTCGCCCCTTTTTGTTTATGCCCGTTATTGGTCATCAGAAAAGATTAAGTCAATTCTTATTGCCATCCTCTCTTTGTAACTAAATATTACACAGCCGGTGGTGATCTAATTACATCACGAATGATGTACAGATTTTCTATTATCTCCGCGAATTTTATAAGTTTTTATCTCAATGATTTTAAAGGTGGTTTCTTTTATTTCGCTAATTCTTTAAGGCGCTTTGTTAAAAAATCAATTTTTACATTAATAATTGAGATTCTACCCTCTGTTCGTTATTCTTTTTACGCGGGCTTGTATTATTGAATGGATTCAAATGCTGGTCGTTTATTTATGTATAATATTAATTATCATAAATCATATGTCACGTAAATGTGTATGTGACGCCGCGCGGATGCAAATTCATTCTCTAATATATCTGCATAAAACAATTGACGGACTGATTGTCTTTTATAATGGATATGGGAATAAATATGAAGATGAGTAAAAAATTTCTGGCGGGTGCCCTGATTTTCTCTGCCTGCAGCGCGCTGTCTACTGTTGCCCAGGCTGATAACACCATTATCTTTAAAGGTATTGTTTCAGATACCACCTGCACGGCGACCATTGATGGCGGTGTGACTACCATTGATATGGGCACCACCTCAGTGGCGGATCTGAAAGCGTATGAATTCGGTGCAGCCAAAAACTTCTCCTTTAGCTTAGCCGATTGCCCGACCACGGAAGACGGTGGCAACAGCATCGCCCGCGTCACTTTTGGTGGCGTTTCGGATACCGCGAATAGCGATTACTTTAAAAACCAGGCGACAGTTGACGCGGCAACGGGGGTCGCTGTGGCGCTTTATGACGAAGCTGGCAGCCTGATGAAGAATAACGAAGAAGGTTCGGATGTCGATATTTCTTCCGGCGCCGCAACCATTCCGTTCACCGTTAAAATGGTAAAAGCGGGTGCTGCCGACCCGACGAAAGGTACCGTTCAGACAACTGTAACTTATAACGTGACCTATTATTAATTCGGCGTTTTGTTGAATGGAGAAAGGGGAATCGTCTGTTATTCCCCTTTAATTAAACGTATGAGATATCTTTTTTTTGTGGTCGGTTTTTTGCTGTCATCCTCTATTGCGCAAGCCAGCGTGGTCGTGGGCGGCACGCGTCTGGTGTTTGATGGTGCGAAAAACAACGCCGTCATTACGGTTGAGAATAAAGATCAGAGCAGCAATATCGTACAGTCCTGGCTCTCGGTGGTGGATGCCGCTTCGCCAGCCAAAGACGCGTTTATTATTACGCCGCCGCTGTTCCGTCTCAAAGCCGGAGAGAAAGGATTCGTGCGCGTTGTCCGCTCAGGAAAAAAACTACCCGACGATCGCGAGTCGATGTTTTGGCTCAATATCAAAGGGATCCCGGCAACGGAATATGTCCCGGATAAAAATGTGGTGCAGTTTGCCATCAACTCGAAAATAAAATTGATTTATCGACCTGCCGCGTTAAAAGGCAATACACCGGAATCGTATGCCGAAAAATTACAGTGGGCAAAAGAGGGGGCATCGGTGACGGTAAAAAACAACTCACCGCTGTATATGAATTTTTCCCAGGTTAGCCTTAACGGAAAAAATATTTCTGGCGCATGGTTTGCTGCCCCCTTTTCTACCTTAAAAATACCCGTGCAGAGTACCCTGTCCGCGACAGGGAAAAAAGAGATCACATGGAGCGTGATTAATGATTATGGTATGTCAGGGAAGAAATATACCGCTATCATTCAGTAGCGTTGAGCTACTGTTTTCAACCAAAAGTATCTGCGTCGCTATTGTTTTGTGCCTGAGTACCTTATCTTCTCGCGCTGAGGCCGGTGAATATTTCAACCCGAATTTACTCGAAGTCGCCGAGGATCCTGTGGCTTCGGTTGATCTGTCCTATTTTTCGCATGATGGCGTACCGCCGGGTACCTATCACCTGGATGTTTACATCAATGATAAGTACGTCAGTTCAGAATCACTGACCTTTCAGGAAGTTGGCCATGATGCAGGCGCGACCGCTTCTCCCTGTCTTTCCACGGAGTATCTGAATTCGTGGTTGATTAATACCACCGCCTATCCGCAGCTATTTGAAGCAGGGGAAACCTGCGCCCGGCTGTCGGCGATCCCCGGGATGACGTTCTCGGTGACTCTTGCCCAGCAGCGAATCGATTTTACCGTCCCGCAGGCCGCGATGCTGAATCGCCCAAGAGACTATATACCGGAGAGCCAGTGGCAGCAGGGGATCAACGCCGGTCTTCTCAACTATAGTGTCACCGGGCAGCGCAATGCGCCGCGGCATAATGGCGCGACCGTAGACAGCCAGTTTGTTAGCCTGCAGCCTGGGGTGAATCTGGGGCCATGGCGTCTGCGCAACTACAGTACCTATAGCCACAGCGACAACAACAGCCGCTGGGAGTCGGTTTACTCGTACCTTGCCCGCGATATTCATACCCTGCGCAGCCAGATGGTGGTGGGCAGCACTTATACGTCGTCCGGTATTTTCGACAGCCTGAGCTTTACCGGTCTGCAGCTCAGTTCGGACAAAGAGATGCTGCCGGATAGTCTGCATGGCTTTGCACCAACGATTCGAGGGATCGCGCGTACCACCGCAGAGGTTTCGGTTTATCAGAATGGTTACAGCATTTATAAAACCACCGTCGCCCCCGGCGCGTTTGAGATTAACGATCTGTATGCCACCGGCAGCGCCGGCGATCTGTACGTCACCGTTAAAGAGTCTGACGGCAGCGAGCAAAACTTTGTGGTGCCTTTTGCCTCGCTGGCGGTCCTGCAGCGCGAGGGCCAGCTGGACTATGCGCTGAGCAGCGGCAGGACGCGCTCAGGCAGCTCCGACGATAAAGAATACAACTTTATTCAGTCTTCCCTGGCCTATGGCGCCACCAGTAACTTCACCCTCTATACCGGCTTCCAGCAGGCGGAAGATAAATACACCAACCTGCTGTTAGGCGCCGGCTTTAACCTTGGCACCATCGGCGCGCTGTCATTCGATGGCTCTCAGTCGTGGGCCGACGTGAAAACCAGCGATACGGCCTCGTCAACCAGCAAAGAACAGGGGCAATCGTATCGCGTCCGCTTCAGTAAAAGCTTTCTGCAGACGGGCACCAACTTTTCCGTGGCCGGCTATCGCTATTCCACCTCGGGATACTATTCGTTTCAGGATTTTGTCGATAACGCCTCCACGCAGCGCGACTGCTGTACGCAGAGCGGCAGGACAAAAGGCCGGTTTGACGCTTCGCTGTCGCAGACGCTGTTCGGCTATGGCTCGCTCTCCCTCTCACTGGTCAATGAAACCTACTGGGACAGCTCGCGCATGGAGTCGGTGGGCGTGGGCTATAGCGGGTCGATCGGCAAGGCTTCCTACTTTATTAACTATTCCTATAACCGCAATGTGCAAAGTACCGATGACAGCGGCAATAACCGGCCGGCCAGCGATACTATCGTCTCCCTGACGCTAAGCATCCCACTTGGCGAGACGCTCTCGGCGAATTACAGCATGAACCATGGTCGGCATAACGACACCACGCACAACGTGGGGCTCAACGGCTCGGCGTTCGAGGATCGCTCTCTCAACTGGAGCCTCCAGGAGGGTTACAACACCCAGGATAAGAGCACCTCCGGCAACCTCAGCGTCAATTATCAGGGAGCAAAAGGCGATGTCGCCGGCGGCTATGGCTACGACCACTACAGCAATCACTACAATTATTCGCTGCGTGGCGGCATGGTCGCCCATGCGGGCGGACTCACGCTGTCACGCTTTCTGGGCGAGAGTTCTGCGCTGGTTGAAACGCCCGGCGTCAGCGATGTGCGGGTTCAGGGCCAGACCAACGTGACAACGGATGGCGCCGGGTATGCCGTCGTACCGTATGTTCGCCCTTACCATCGCAACAGCCTGGCGCTGGATGAACAGCAGGTGGCTGGCGCCGAGGTGGATAACGTCGCCAGAACGGTGGTCCCAACGCGCAACGCGATCGTCAAAGTGCAGTATGACACCCGAATCGGCTACAAGGCGATGCTCACCCTGCGTACCCGCAGCGGTGTGGTGCCTTTCGGCGCGTTGGTGACCCTTGATAATGATCGCGCCAGCGCGGCGCGCAGCAATATTGTCGGCGATGAGGGGCAGGTGTATCTCACAGGGCTGCAGAAAAAAGGCCAGCTGTTAGCGCGCTGGGGGGAGAAAAGCAGTGAGCAGTGTACCGTTCATTATGATTTCTCCAGCACCACATTGAGCGACGATATTCTGTTTTATCAGGCCGAATGCCGGTAATGGACGCACGTTTTCAACATGGAAGAAGAGGTTGATATGAATATGCGAAACAGCAGCACAGTGGGCATCCTGGTGGCCAGCCTTTTGCTGCTCTCCCTTCCGGCGCTGGCTTATGATGGCAGCAGCACGATCAATTTTAACGTCACGGGCACCATCAAAGCGCCCTCCTGTGAGGTGGCCGTGGAGCCGTCGAACAGTATCGATTTAGGCACTGTCTCCTCGCAGACGTTCTCCGGACATGCCGGGGCGAGCGGAGCCAGCGTGCCGGTTAAGCTGGTCTTTTCCAGCTGTTCCGCCGATGCGTCGGCGGTGACCATCGCATTTAGCGGTACCAGCTTCGATAGCACCCACGCTTCAATTTATAAAAACTTCCAGACTGGCAGCAACGGTGCCAGCGGCGTCGGTTTGCAGCTGCAGAGCATGGCCGACCAGCAGCCCCTCGGCCCCGGTGACCAGTATCTCTATACCTTTGGGGACAATGCAGATATCCATATGTTCAATATGGTGGCGCGCATGTATTCACCCTATGGCCAGGTGAATCCCGGGATTGTCGGGTTTACCGCCACGTTTGATGTGGCCTACAAATAATATTTTCGACAGGGATGGGTATGAAAAAACTGATCTTCTTGTTCATGCTGGTACTGTGCCCGCTCTATAGCTGGGCGACTTGCGGCGGAACCAACTTTGGCGATGTCTCAATGACCAACCTGCCGGAAAAGATCCTGGTCAACGCCGGGAGCTACACCGCGGGCACCGTGCTGTATGACTCGGGAAAAATTACCCGCGCACAAACGGAGATTACTAACTGTCAGGGCAGTGTCTACGCGGTGTTTGCCTGGTCCTCGAACAATGCCGGGGCGCTGATAGGGGATAATATTTATGCCACCTCGGTGCAGGGGATCGGTCTTCGTGTCAAAGTGTGGCTCAATATTAGCGGTGAATATGATGGAGATACCGATGATTTCAGCCCTGACTCGCAGGTGCATTATATCGGGGATGTGAACTACTACCTCGGTAAGCCCACCGGTCTGTTTGATTATTATGCTTCCACTTATTACACCCCGGCATATCAGCTGCAGCTGGTGGCCACCGGCGGCGTTATCGCCAGCAATAGTCAATTATCATTTAGCGATCCGGTGGCCACGGTATCAGCAAAGGATAGTGGCGGGACGATCTCCATTTCGCGGCTGCACATCAGCGGCACGACCAGCATCCAGCTAATCCCGATGGGATGTATCGTCAGCAGCAATAATCTCAGTTTTGCCATGGGCACCATCAACGCCAGCGAATTCAACACCGCGACGAAGGTGGGGTCAGCACGGCAGACCCTGACTCTCGCCTGCGAGCAGGGGACCAACGTTTCGATGCGGGTGGCGGCGGCACAAGCGAGTGGGGATAACCCAAACAACACCGTGATGGCCTTAACGGCAGAGGCGAATGCGGCTACCGGAGTTGGGGTTCAGTTGAATATGAATGACGAAGCACTGCCGTTGAATACCGATATCAGCCTCTATACCTCGAGCCGTACCACGGTGACCAACAGCGGCGCGGATGCCAGCTACAGCTATTTCACCAACCCCGACAGCCCCGGCGGCGCAGCAGCCATGCAGACGCTTGTCTTTTCCACTAACTATTACAAGACGGGAAGCACGGTGACCGCTGGCTCGGCAAATGCCACCGGGGTGATCACCTTAACCTATAATTGAGGCCAACCGAAGAGCCCTTCCCCCGGCCATACCGGAGGAAGGGGGAGACGATCAATGCGCCTGACCTTTCTCAATACCAATCCCGGTCTGCGAACGGATAAACTGCGCGCGGAACTGCTCGCGCTCGCGCATCCCTTCCGGTGAGTTATCGGTCGCGGAGAAGACCCAAATGCCGATGAAGGCGATGGCAATGGAGAACAGCGCCGGATATTCATACGGGAACAGCGCTTTCTCATGACCGAGGATCTGCACCCAAATGGTCGGGCCGAGGATCATCAAAATCACAGCGGTCAGCAGGCCCAGCCAGCCGCCGATCATCGCGCCGCGGGTGGTCAGCTTCGACCAGTACATCGACAGCAGGATAATCGGGAAGTTACAGCTGGCGGCAATGGAGAAGGCCAGGCCGACCATGAAAGCGATGTTCTGATTTTCAAACAGAATACCCAGCAGAATGGCCACCACCCCGAGGATCAGCACGGTGATCTTGGACACCTTCAGCTCCTGGCGCTCGGTCGCGCCCTTGCGGAAGACGTTGGCGTACAGGTCGTGCGACACCGCTGACGCGCCGGCGAGCGTCAGGCCAGCCACCACCGCCAGAATCGTGGCGAAAGCGACCGCGGAGATAAAGCCGAGGAACAGATTGCCCCCCACCGCATCCGCCAGATGTACCGCCGCCATGTTATTGCCGCCGATAAGCTGTCCGGCCGCGTCTTTAAACGCCGGGTTCGCGCCGACCAGCATGATGGCGCCGAAGCCGATAATAAAGGTCAGGATATAGAAATAGCCCATAAAACCGGTGGCGTAGAAGACGCTTTTACGCGCTTCTTTGGCATCGCTCACGGTAAAGAAGCGCATCAGAATATGCGGCAGGCCGGCGGTACCGAACATCAGACCCAGACCCAGAGAGAGCGCCGATATCGGATCTTTCACCAGCCCGCCGGGACTCATAATCGCCGCCCCTTTCGGGTGGACGGCCATCGCCTCGGTAAACAGGTTATTGAAGCTGAAGCCGACGTGCTTCATCACCATAAAGGCCATAAAGCTGGCGCCACACAGCAGCAGAACCGCTTTAATAATCTGCACCCAGGTGGTCGCCAGCATGCCGCCGAACAGGACATACAGCACCATCAGGACGCCAACCAGCACCACGGCGACATGGTAATTAAGGCCGAACAGCAGCTGGATTAACTTGCCGGCGCCCACCATCTGGGCAATCAGATACAGGGCCACCACCACCAGCGAACCGCAGGCGGAGAGAGTGCGAATCGGACCCTGCTTCAGGCGGTACGAGGCGACGTCGGCAAAGGTATAGCGGCCAAGGTTGCGCAGACGTTCGGCGATCAGAAACAGGATAATCGGCCAGCCGACGAGAAAGCCCAGCGAGTAGATCAGTCCGTCGTAGCCGGAGGTATACACCAGCGCGGAGATACCGAGGAAAGAAGCCGCTGACATAAAGTCACCGGCAATCGCCAGCCCGTTCTGGAAGCCGGTGATATTGCCGCCAGCGGTGTAGTAATCGCTGCGCGAACGTACCCGTTTTGACGCCCAGTAAGTGATGTATAAGGTGAGGGCGACGAAAATCAGGAACATGATAATCGCTTGCCAGTTGGTCGGCTGGCGCTGTACCGCGCCGGTAATGGCGTCTGCGGCGTGAGCGCCAAGGGGCAGCAGCGTGGCGGCGAGCGCCGTCAGTACTCTCTTGCTCATGCTTTTACCTCGTTCAGAACGCTTTTGGTCAAACGGTCGAATTCACCGTTGGCCCGCCAGACATAAATACCGGTCAGGACAAACGAAATGACGATCACGCCAATGCCCAGCGGGATCCCACGGGTAACGCTGGTCCCGGCGTGCAGAGGAGTACCGAGCCAGCCGGGCGCGAAGGCGATAAGCAAAATAAAGCCCACATAGATCACTAACATAATCAGTGACAGAATGGCGGCAAACCGTTGCCGTGATGCAACTAACTCCCTGAAATGCGCACTATTTTCTATCCGCTGACAAAGTTGTTCATTCATCTTAGCGTCTCCAGAGGTCTCCCTTTCGTCATCCACTCAGCGGACGCTGGCGACAGCAACCCCTCCGGCGATGGAGCCGGGATACGGTTTACTGACGGCGTTCCTGCGAGTGAAATCCTGGGGGAGGGACTTATTTTTATCCTCTCCCCGGCGGGGGAGAGGGTGTAGGGAATCGGTCCTTGCTTACGATGGCATCGTCATGGCCTGCTTCTCTTCGAGCAGTTTTTCCACGACGCCAGGATCGGCGAGAGTCGAGGTATCGCCGAGGTTGCTGGTGTCGCCCGCGGCAATCTTACGTAGAATGCGACGCATGATTTTGCCCGAGCGGGTTTTCGGTAGCGAATCGGTCCAGTGCAGCACATCCGGCGTCGCCAGCGGGCCGATCTCTTTGCGCACCCAGTTACGCACTTCCGCATACAGCTCCGGGGTAGGCTCTTCGCCGTGATTGAGCGTCACGTAGGCGTAGATGGCCTGGCCTTTGATGTTGTGCGGGATCCCCACCACCGCCGCTTCGGCGATTTTCGGGTGCGACACCAGCGCCGATTCGATCTCGGCGGTACCCAGACGGTGGCCTGAGACGTTCAGGACGTCATCCACGCGGCCGGTGATCCAGTAGTAACCATCTTCATCACGGCGTGCGCCATCGCCGCTAAAGTACATATTTTTGAAGGTGGAGAAGTAGGTTTGCTCAAAGCGCTCATGGTCGCCGAACAGGGTACGCGCCTGGCCAGGCCAGGAGTCGGCGATGGCAAGGTTGCCCTCGGTCGCGCCATCCAGCGGCAGGCCTTCGTTATCCACCAACACTGGCTGGACACCGAAGAACGGACGGGTAGCGGAGCCGGCCTTCAGTTCGATCGCGCCCGGCAGCGGAGTGATCATAAAGCCGCCGGTTTCGGTCTGCCACCAGGTGTCCATCACCGGGCACTTTTCGTTGCCGATCTTCTTCCAGTACCACTCCCAGGCTTCCGGGTTAATCGGTTCGCCGACCGAGCCGAGAATGCGCAGTGAGGAACGGTCTGTGCCTTCGATCGCCTTGTCGCCTTCCGCCATCAGGGCGCGGATAGCCGTCGGGGCGGTATAGAGAATGCTGACCTTGTGCTTATCGACGACCTGGCACATACGTGCCGGGGTTGGCCAGTTCGGCACCCCTTCGAACATCAGGGTGGTGGCACCGCAGGCCAGCGGACCATACAGCAGATAGCTGTGGCCGGTGACCCAGCCCACATCGGCGGTGCACCAGTAAATATCGCCAGGATGGTAGTCGAAAACGTATTTGAAGGTGGTGGCCGCGTAGACCAGGTAGCCGCCGGTGGTGTGCAGCACCCCTTTCGGTTTACCGGTGGAGCCAGAGGTATAGAGGATGAACAGCGGATCTTCGGCGTTCATCTCGACGGGCCGGTGTTCGGCGCTGGCGTTCGCCATCAGGTCGCTCCACCACAGATCGCGGCCTTCCTGCCAGTCGATGTTGCCGCCAGTACGTTTCAGGACCACGACGTGCTCAATGCTTTTGACGTTCGGGTTTTTCAGCGCGTCATCGACGTTTTTCTTCAGCGGGATGGCGCGACCAGCGCGCAGCCCTTCGTCAGCGGTGATCACCAGGCGCGAGCTGGAGTCGATAATGCGTCCGGCCACCGCCTCCGGCGAGAAGCCGCCGAAAATCACGGAGTGGATAGCGCCGATGCGGGCGCAGGCCAGCATCGCCACCGCGGCTTCCGGCACCATCGGCATATAAATGGCGACCACGTCGCCTTTTTTAATCCCAAGGTCGAGCAGCGCATTGGCGAAGCGGCACACGTCCGCATGCAGTTCACGGTAGGTGATGTGCTTGCTCTGGCTGGCGTCGTCGCCTTCCCAGATGATGGCGGTTTGATCGCCGCGCTCGGCGAGATGACGGTCGAGGCAGTTGGCGGCGAGGTTCAGGGTGCCATCTTCATACCATTTGATGGAAATGTTACCCGGCGCGAAAGAGGTGTTCTTCACGCGGGTATACGGGCGCATCCAGTCAAGGATTTTGCCCTGCTCGCCCCAAAATGTATCAGGGTCGGTTATGGATTGTTGGTACTGCGCCTTGTACTGATCCGGGTTAATCAGGCAACGTTCCGCGATATTAGCGGGAATAGGGTGTTTGTGTATTTGGCTCATGGCTTTTTTTCTCCTTTGAACTTGTTAAATATATGTCAAACAAACGTTAAGAGTAGGGGTTTTGACAGCTTTGTTTGTTAATTGGGGGGCAGATCACGCAATGATTCAACTGAATGAAATTTCATCAAATGAAACTTTGAAGTGAAATAGTTACGTAAATGAATTTATAGAAACGGAAGGTGTGAAATATTTTTTATTACAAATACTTATGCATTGTAACTGGGGAAAATTCGTGACTTTATGCAGAAAACCAGAAGAAAGCCCTATTCTTAAAGGCTTGCGCAGCATGCCGTGCAAATGATACTGATATTGCGCGTTAAATAACCCCACAAAGCAACGCAACACAATTCATACCCCCTGCAGTGGGTACCATGACGAAAAGGAATGGTGCCTTTCATTGAGGAAGTCAGTAGTGAAGAAAACGAAAAAAGTCAGTCTGGCCTGGCAAATCTTGCTAGCCCTGGTGCTGGGTATCCTTCTGGGCAGTTATCTGCATTACCACGCCGAAAGTCGCGATTGGTTGATTAGCAATTTGCTGACGCCGGCGGGCGATATCTTTATCCATCTGATTAAAATGATCGTGGTCCCGATTGTCATTTCGACCCTGGTGGTCGGGATTGCCGGCGTGGGCGATGCCAAGCAGTTAGGCCGGATCGGCGCCAAAACCATTATCTATTTCGAAGTGATCACCACGGTGGCGATTGTGCTGGGTATCACCCTGGCCAACGTTTTCCAGCCGGGAACGGGCATTGATATGTCGCAGCTGGCGGCGGTCGATATTTCGAAATACCAAAGCACCACTGCCGAGGTGCAGAGCCATGCGCATGGCCTGATGGGTACTATCCTGTCGCTGGTGCCGACCAACATCGTGGCGTCGATGGCGAAAGGCGATATGCTGCCGATTATCTTCTTCTCGGTGCTGTTTGGTCTGGGGCTCTCCTCGCTGCCGGCGACCCACCGTGAGCCGCTGGTGACGGTCTTCCGCTCCATCTCCGAGACCATGTTTAAAGTCACCCATATGGTAATGCGCTATGCGCCGATCGGGGTATTCGCCCTGATTTCGGTGACTGTCGCCACCTTTGGTTTCGCCTCGCTGTGGCCGCTGGCCAAGCTGGTGCTGCTGGTTTACTTCGCGATCCTGTTCTTCGCGCTGGTGGTGCTGGGGATTGTCGCGCGTCTGTGTGGCCTGAGTATCTGGATCCTGATCCGCATCCTGAAAGATGAGCTGATTCTGGCCTACTCCACCGCCAGCTCCGAAAGCGTGCTGCCGCGCATTATCGAGAAGATGGAAGCCTATGGCGCGCCGGCGTCGATCACCAGCTTTGTGGTGCCGACCGGTTACTCCTTCAACCTCGATGGTTCAACGCTGTATCAGAGCATCGCGGCGATCTTTATCGCCCAGCTGTACGGTATCGACCTCTCTATCTGGCAGGAGATCACCCTGGTGCTGACCTTAATGGTGACCTCGAAAGGGATCGCTGGCGTGCCGGGCGTCTCCTTCGTGGTGCTGCTGGCAACCCTGGGTAGCGTGGGGATCCCGCTGGAAGGCCTCGCCTTTATCGCCGGTGTCGACCGTATTCTCGACATGGCACGTACCGCGCTGAACGTGGTGGGCAATGCGCTGGCGGTGCTGGTTATCGCCAAATGGGAGCATAAGTTCGACCGCAAAAAAGCGCTGGCGTATGAACGCGAAGTGCTGGGCAAGTTTGATAAAACCGCCCGATAAAACACAAAGCCCGGCGCGAGCGCCGGGCTTTTTCTTAGCCTTTACTGATCCGGTCAAACTCTTCGCAGCCGGTATCAAACCCCTCCAGGCAGCTGACGTTGAGCCAGTGCAGCGCCTTCTGTTTATTCGGTTCGATAAAACCTTTCTCTCCCAGCTGGAACATCATGCCGGCCCAGTATTCGGCATAGCCGGTCCGTGAGAGCGCCGAGCTACCTTTAAAGTATTCGCTCGCTTTCACATCATCCTCCGGGCCATCCACGCCGCTGGCGTAGATCAACCCCAGCAGCATCTGGGCGTCCACCGCTGCATCGCTTTCGCTATCCTTAGCGGCATCCTGCAGGAGCTTGATGGCGTGCGGCACGTCGGTGGGGCCGGCCTGACTGTTGACCAGCACCCGCGCCAGAACGATCTCCCCGGATTTACTGCCCGCCTCGACGGCTTTTTCCGCCAGCTGGCGGGCCTGCGGATAGTCCGCCTGTTGGGAGTTGCGAATTTTGAGCTGCGCCAACAATGCCAGCGCGTCGCCATCGCCCTGTGCCGCGGCTTTCTGCGCCCAGTATTCGGCTTTCTGATAATCGCCGGAGCTGACCCAGGTATCGGCAAGGTAATATTGCGCGCGTCGATCGCCGGCTTCCGCCTGCTGTTGATACTGGCTGCCGGGTTCGGTGGCGACCGCTGCGCCGCTGGTGAAAACCAGTAAAAATAAAAAGAGGTATTTCATTTGTATTTATTATCAGCAAGGAACATAGCGCGCAGTATAAAGGGAGGCGAAAAAGAAGAAAATGGCGGGAATTAGCGGGGTGAATACCCGGAGAAGGCGCAACGCGCCGCCTCCGGAGAAAATCCCCGGTGGCGCTAACGCTTACCGGGGCTACAGCGTTGTGCGATTTGGTAGCCCGGAGAAGGCGCAATGCGCCGCCTCCGGAGAAAATCCCCGGTGGCGCTAACGCTTACCGGGGCTACAGCGTTGTGCGATTTGGTAGCCCGGAGAAGGCGCAATGCGCCGCCTCCGGGGAAAATCCCCGGTAGCGCTATCGCTTACCGGGGCTACTCAATGGTACAAAGGTTCGAACCTTAACCCATCGCGCTTTCGCGCAGGCGGGCTTTCAGCTTGTTGTACTCGTCGATCACGTACTGTTCCGCCGCGCGCTGATCGGCAATCCGCTCAACGTTGACCGCGCAGTACTTGTACTCCGGCGTTTTGGTTATCGGACTCAGGTTCTCCGACACCAGCTCGTTACAGGCGCCGATCCACCACTGGTAGGTCATGTACACCGCGCCTTTATTCGGCCGGTCACTGACCTGCGCGCGGGTGATGATCCGACCCTTACGCGAATTCACCCACACCAGCGCTTCATCTTCGATGCCTAACCGTTCGGCGTCGGCGGTGTTGATTTGCGCATAGCCAGGTTCATCCGCCAGCGCCGCCAGCGCCGCGCAGTTACCGGTCATCGAACGGCACGAGTAGTGGCCGACTTCGCGCACCGTCGACAGCACCATTGGGTACTCGTCGGTGAGCTTATCGATCGGTGCGACCCAGTCGCAGGTGAAGAACTGCGCCAGCCCGTTCGGGGTATCGAACTTCTCTTTAAACAGATACGACGTCCCCTGGTCGGCGTCGGACTCATCGCGGCATGGCCACATGACATAGCCGAGTTCACCCATTTTCTCATAGGTGGCGCCATAGAAGTCCGGGCACAGATGCCGCAACTCGTCCCAGATTTCCTGGGTGTTGTTGTAGTGCATCTTGTAACCCATCCGGGTGGCGATTTCGCTGATGATCTGCCAGTCGGTTTTCAGGTCCCACTTCGGCTCCACCGCTTTAAAGAAGCGCTGGAAGCCGCGGTCCGCTGCGGTATACACGCCTTCGTGCTCGCCCCACGAGGTGGACGGCAGGATGACGTCGGCCGCGGAGGCGGTTTTGGTCATGAAAATGTCCTGGACGATAACCAGTTCCAGATCGTCGAACGCTTTGCGGACCGCCGAGAGTTCGGCATCGGTCTGCAGCGGATCCTCACCCATGATGTACGCCGCCCGCACTTCACCGTGCGCCGCGCGATGCGGCAGCTCGCTGATGCGATAGCCAGTATGTTCCGGCAGGCTGTCGACGCCCCAGGCTTTGGCGAACTTCTCGCGGTTCTCCGGGAACTTGACGTACTGATAGCCCGGATAGGTATCCGGCAGCGCGCCCATATCGCAGGCCCCCTGGACGTTGTTCTGGCCGCGTACCGGGTTGACGCCGACGCTCGGCTTGCCGAGGTTGCCGGTGAGGATCGCCAGGCTGGTCAGCGACCGGACCGTCTCCACGCCCTGATAGAACTGGGTGACACCCATGCCCCACAGGATAGCGGCGGATTTGGCGCTGGCGTACATCCGGGCGCAGGCGCGGATCTCCTGGGCGCTAACCCCGGTGATCGCTTCCACCGACTCCGGCGTATAACCTTCAACGATTTTGCGATACTCCTCGAAGCCCTCGGAACGACTGGCGACGAAGGATTTATCGTACAGATCCTCTTCAATAATGACGTGGCCAATGGCGTTGAGCAGCGCGATATTCGAGCCGTTCTTCAGCGCAATGTGCATGTCGGCGATGCGCGCGGTTTCAATTTTGCGCGGGTCGCAGACGATGATTTTCGCCCCGTTGCGTTTGGCGTTAATGACGTGATTCGCCACGATAGGGTGGGAATCCGCCGGGTTGTAACCGAAGATAAACACCAGATCGGTGTTATCAATCTCCGTGATGGCATTACTCATGGCGCCGTTACCGACCGACTGGTGCAGACCTGCAACCGAAGGGCCGTGTCAGACGCGAGCGCAGCAGTCGACGTTATTGGTACCAATAACGGCGCGCGCGAATTTTTGCATCACATAGTTGGTTTCATTACCGGTGCCGCGGGAGGAGCCGGTGGTTTGGATCGCATCCGGGCCATATTTGGCTTTAATGGCGCTGAGGCGAGTGGCGACGTAATCCAGCGCCTCATCCCAGGAGACAGCTTCCAGCTTGCCGCCGCGTTGACGACGGATCATGGGGGTTTTCAGGCGCGGCGTCAGGATCTGGGTATCGTTAATAAAGTCCCAGCCATAATAGCCCTTCAGGCACAGGGTTCCCTGGTTGGTTTTCCCCTGCGCCGCTTCAGCCCGAACGATTTTGCCGTTATCGACCACCAGGTTGATTTTGCAACCTGATGCGCAATACGGGCAAACCGTGACGACTTTTTTCATCGGTCTTGCTCCAGTTATTCAATGGGCGCGTTTGCGCTATCGCGCCGTCACTATGCATCTTCTATGCCATATTTTCATTGTGGATATTCCTTGATGATACGCGGCTTTTTTGGGCGAAATGCTGACGAAAAACAGCCTGTCGACAGATTTGACGTGTCGATACGCTGGAGATGTGACGGCGCTTGAAAAAATGCCACCGGGAGAGGAATTTGTCGGCGCAGGCTTGCAGAATCGATCAGACTGACACTAATTCCCCGCGGGCAGAGGCAAAGATGAAACCAGTCATTTTGGTGGTGGATGACGACATAGCGATGGGCGAACTGCTCAGCGATGTGCTTGGCGCGCACGCGTTTGAAGTATTGGTCTGCCAGACCGGCGGCGACGCGCTGGCGATGGTGGCGCAGCGGGCAGACATCGCGCTGGTTTTGCTGGATATGATCCTGCCGGATACCCATGGTCTGCAGGTGCTTCAGCAGCTGCAGCGCACGCGGCCTGAGTTGCCGGTGGTGATGCTGTCTGGTCTGGGCAGTGAGTCTGATGTGGTGTTGGGCCTGGAGATGGGCGCCGATGATTACATCGCCAAACCTTTCAGCTCGCGGGTGGTGGTCGCCCGGGTGAAAGCGGTACTGCGCCGCAGCGGGGCGCTGGCCGGCGAGACGTCGGGCGTCGGCAGCGGCCTGACGTTTAACGGCTGGCGGCTGGATACCACGCGCTGTGAACTGTATAACCCGCAGCAGCAGGCCGTTCCTCTGACTCAGGGAGAATATGGCCTGCTGCTGGCGCTGGCGCAGAACGCGCGCCGGGTATTGAATCGCGAACAGCTGCTGGCGTTGACCCATAATGAAAGCACCGAGGTGTTCGACCGGACCATCGACGTGCTGATCATGCGCCTGCGCCGCAAAATCGAGTTAAACCCGCATCAGCCGACGTTGATTAAAACCCTGCGCGGTCTGGGCTATGTCTTTTCCGCCGACGTGACCCACAGTGAGAAGGCGGCGTAGGGCGGGGGCTGCCAACCCGCTCTTGACTTTATTTGGCGTAGCGAGTTTACTTTTTTTATTAAAGTGACACTCTGGGTTAATCTATGCCATCAAAATTAAACTGGCTGCTGCAAAACAGTGCTCCCGGAGATGTGATCCTTCAGTCCTGGTTAAGCCGGCATGCCATCTCGCCCTCTCTGGCCTTTAAATACACGCAAAGTGGCTGGTTAAAAAAACGAGGCAACGGCGTATACGCGCGTGCGGGACGTGAGCCGGAGTGGAACGATGCATTAGCATGTTTGCAAAACCAGCTAGCCGCTCCGGTGTATGTCGCGGGGCTCAGTAGCTTAGTCTGGCAGGGTCGTTCACACTATCTACAGCTCAAACAAAACCAGTGCTGGCTGAGTATGGAAAATAAAGCGCTGCTGCCAAAATGGTTCAGGGAATTCCCGGGTGTGGAGTGGATAGTCATATCGGGGCAAAAACTGCCGGTGCTGGATGATAAATACCGCGTAATGCTTGATGTAAAAGGGAAAAGACTCACCGGCAGTGCGCCGGAACTGGCTGCTTACGAGTTGTTGAGTGCGGTACCGGGGACCCTCTCATTTAACCACGCGGCAGAGCTTTTCCAGGGACTGGTTAATCTTAATCCTCGTAAAGTAGAGTATCTGCTTTCTGTCAGCCAGTCCGTGCAGACCAAGCGTTTGTATCTCTTTTTCGCCAGTTTTTACGAGCATGGTTGGCTCAGACGAATCGATAGCCAAAAAATCGATCTGGGAGCGGGTAAGCGGCAAATCGTGGTAAATGGCAAGTTCAATGCTCAATACCAAATCACTGTGCCTGAACGCTTTCAAAAGGAATAAAAAATATGGATATACAGGCGCCCTATTATCGGCAGGTTGCTCTGTTAATGCGGGTTTTACCCTATGTTGCCGTCGAACGGGAATTTGCTCTGAAAGGTGGCACGGCAATCAATCTCTTTATCCGTGATTTCCCACGATTATCGGTGGATATCGACCTCGCCTGGGTGCCCCTGGAAAGCAGAGCGATCGCTTTACCTCATATACGGGATGCGCTTGCACGTATTGCCGCCAATCTGCAACAACAGGCAGGTATGAACGCTGTATTACAAGCTAATCGTTCCGATGAGATGCGTGTCGTTGTTACTACCGATAGCGCACAAATAAAGATAGAGGTCTCACCGGTCGCACGGGGAACATTATATCCACCACAGGAGCGAGAAGTGGTGGGGGCGGTAGAGGACGTTTTTGGCTATGCCAGCCTTCCGGTGGTTTCGTTGCCCGATCTCTACGGTGGAAAATTATGCGCGGCGCTGGATCGCCAGCATCCCAGAGATTTTTATGATGTGAAATTACTTCTTGATGCGCAGGAGCTTAACCGTCCCATTTTCAATGGGTTTATCGCGTATTTACTTAGCCATAATCGGCCTCTGGCTGAAGTGCTTAGTCCTCGCTGGAAAGATATTGCTGAACCTTTTTACCGTGAATTCAGCGGGATGACATTTGAGACGATAGCCCTGAAGGAACTGACAGCAGTCCCTTACAGGATGATTGATGCGTTAAAATCCTGTTTCACGCAACAGGATGTCGATTTTTTGCTGTCATTTAAACGAGGCGAACCAGACTGGCGTTTAGCGCCGGAAACGCGTATTCAGGATTTGCCTGCCGTGCAGTGGAAATTGCGCAATATTCATCAGATGCCAGCGATAAAACGCGCTGAGTCATTAGATAAACTGGAAAAGGTGTTGGCCGAGTGGCGCAGTTAGTCATCTGGCCCGCCCTTGTTGAACTCAGCGTAAAACAGGCGTGATTTGAATAAACCGTATCCCTTTTCTCGCCATGATACGTCGTTCTCCTGTGGCATCGCCCTGATAGCGGGATCTGCCCAGTCTAACCATTCTGCAACTGAATAAACGCCTGCAGCTCAGGGAGCGTTTTGGCGCCGTCGATCGCATTGGCGGCCTGCAGGCTAGCGCGGGCGCAGGCGTGGGCCAGCTGCAGACTGTCGGTTAACGGCCAGCGTTCGTGACTGCCATACAGCAGGCCGGCGCAGAAGGCATCCCCCGCGCCGACGCTGCCGATAATCTCCTCCGGCGGCAGCCGCCATGACGGTACCCAGCGCCCGGCTTCCGTGCGGGATACGCCCCATGCGCCCTCCGGACAATGGATCACCACCCGCTGGCGCACGCCGGCGTCAAGTAATGCGCTGGCGGCGCGGGCGATATTGGCGACGTGCGGCTCGCCGTTGGGCAGGCGGATTTCCAGCCCGCTAAACTCGCTGGCCTCCAGCTCATTGATGGTCAGGTAGTCGAGATGCGCCAGCGCCGGGAGGACCCGCGGGCGGTAGTGCGGATCGCCTTTGCGCGACACCAGGTCGAGGGACACTTCATAGCCTCGATCGCGCATCTGCGCCAGCAGTCGCGCACTGCGGGTGCCGAACGCCTCGTCGGGCCGATCAAGGCTTTCGAGCAGCAGCAGATAGCCGAGATGGAAAATCTTCAGCGGCGTATCCAGCGGCTCAAAGGCCGGGAGGTCAAGCAGTCGGTTGGCGCCGGGAGAGTGAAAGAAAGTGCGCTGGCCGTCGGCGTCGGTCATCACCTGGGTCATCGAGGTGGGGGCGGAGCTGGTGCGCTGCACGAGCTGGCGATTGATATGGTACTGATCGAGCATGGCGGTAATGTAGTCGCCGTCGTTATCCTCGCCAATCAGGCCAACCGCCTGCAGCGGCAGTCCGGCATGCATTTTAGCCAGGGTCAGCAGGACATTCAGCGGCGCGCCGCCGGTGGCGCGTTCACTATGGACAATTTCCACCAGCCAGCCGCGCTCCGGCCACTGCCTGATCTGGTGGACATGATCGACCAGCATGTTGCCTGCGGCAATAATCCCTTTACGTTCCATGATCGCTACTCCGCGCCGTCATACTCGTTAAGCGTAGCGCACAATCGGCGGAACGATTGTGCGCCGGGTTGCGCTTATTTCACGGTCCAGCCTTTGTAAGAGCTGACGTTGTTTTTGTCGATCATGGTCACCGGGATTAGCACTGGCGCGGTCGGCGCCGGTTTGCCCTGCAGGATGTCGTAGCCAATCTCCACCGCCTTCGCCGCCATGACCTGCGGATCCTGCGCCGGCGTCGCGACGAACAGGGAGTTCTTACGCTTCAGCGCCTCTTCGCCGTCCGGGCTGCCGTCGACGCCCACGATGAAGAACTCGCTACGCTGTGCCTGTTTCGCCGCCAGATCGGCGCCAATCGCCGTCGGATCGTTGATCGCGAACACGCCGTCAATCTTCGGATTGGCCGCCAGCAGGGAGGTCATCACCTCCAGGCCGCCTTCCCGGCTGCCTTTGGCGTTCTGGTTGGAGGAGAGGATTTTTATATCCGGGTGTTTTTTGAACTCCGTTTCGCAGCCTTCGACGCGGTTTTGTACCGCAGATACCGGCGGCCCGTTGATGATCACCACGCTGCCTTTGTTGTTCAGGCGGTCGCTAATGTATTTACAGGCCAGCTCGCCCGCCTGGGTGTTATCGGAGGTAATGGTGGCGTCGGCGCCTTCGGCGGCGACGTCAACCGCCACCACCACGATCCCGGCCTCTTTGGCCCGCTTCACCGCCGGGCCAATGCCCTTCGAATCGGCGGCGTTGAGGATGATCATATCGACTTTGGCGGCGATAAAGTTATCGATCTGCGCCACCTGCTGGCCCAAATCGTAGCCGCTGGAGACCAGCGTCACTTTGACGTTATCTCCCGCCAGCTTACGGGCCTCCAGCTCCGCCCCTTTGGTGATCTGCACAAAGAACGGGTTGGCAAGGTCGCCCACCGTCACGCCAATCGCTTTCAGCTCTTTGGCCGACGCAAAGGGGGAGGCGGCCAGCAGCGCGCCAGCACACAGCGCGGTCACTATCGGTTTTAAACGCATTCGCTTTTCCTCGCAGGTAAGATGTTGTTGTTATGCACTTTGATGGTGTCGGGTACGGTATTTGTCGATCAGCACCGCAATGATGATCACCGCCCCTTTGATCACCAGTTGCCAGAAGTAGGAGACCCCCATCAGGGTCATGCCGTTATTGAGGGTGGCGATAATCAGCGCCCCCACCAGCGTACCGGTGATGGTGCCGATACCGCCGACGAAGCTGGTGCCGCCGAGGATCACCGCGGCGATGGCATCCAGCTCGTAGCCGACGCCGAGGTTGCCGTTGGCGCTGTACAGCCGCGAGGCGCTCATTACCCCGCCAAGACCGGAGAGCAGGCCGCTCATGCCGTAGACAAACAGCAGCACCAGCCAGACTTTGATGCCGGTTAGCCGCGCCGCCTGCATGTTGCCGCCCACCGCGTAGATATGCACCCCAAGGGTGGTACGGCGCAGGATAAACCAGCACACCGCGATAACCGCCAGGGCGATGACCACCAGCCACGGCACCGGGCCGAGATAGTCATTGCCGATCCACTCAAAGCTGATATCGGAGTTGATCACCGTGGTGCCGTCAGCCAGCAGATAGGCGGCGCCGCGCAGCGCCGTGTAGGTGCCGAGGGTGACGATAAACGGCGGTAGCCCGGCGAAGGCGACCAGCGCGCCGTTGAACAGCCCAAGCAGCAGGCCGAGCATCAGCGCCGCCGGAATCGACAGCAACGCCAGCTCCGGGATCAGCGACACTACCATTGCCGCCACCGCGGTGGTGCCGAGAATGGAGCCGACGGAGAGGTCAATGCCGCCGGTAAGAATGATGAAGGTCATTCCCGCCGCCAGCACAATGTTGATCGAGGCCTGGCGGGTTATATTCAGCAGATTGCTTTCCGTGAAGAAGTTGGGGGCGATAAAGCCGAACACGGCGACGATCAGGATGAGGATCGGCAGAATGCCGACGGTCTGCATCAGGTCGCCCATCAACATTTTTTTCGCCGAAGCGGATTTCGCGACCGGCGCGGAGGTCTCTTTCGGTATGCTCATAGTTGCCCTGCCTTAAGGTGAGAATCGTTCACGCCGGTGGCCAGCGTCATGATGCTTTCCTGGCTGATATCGCCGGCCTGCAGCTCGCCAGCGATAGTGCCCTCGCGCATCACATAGACCCGGTCGCTCATGCCCACCACTTCGGGCAGCTCGCTGGAGATCATCAGAATGGCGACGCCCTGGCGCGCCATGTCGTTCATGATGCGGTAAATCTCGCTTTTCGCGCCGACGTCGACGCCGCGGGTGGGTTCATCGAGGATCAGAATGCGTGGGCCAATCGCCACCCAGCGTGAAATCAATAATTTCTGCTGGTTGCCGCCGGACAGCCCGCCGGCGCGCACCTGGGCGTGCGGCACGCGGATGTTAAGCAACTGGATGGCGTCATCGGAGATGGTTTGCGCCTTCCGGCGGTTGAGCATCCCCCAGTTCGCATCGCGTTCCAGCGTCGCCATGGTGATGTTTTCCTGGGCTGCCAGTTCGAGAAATAACCCCTGTTCTTTGCGGTTTTCGGTCAGAAAGCCGATCCCGAGGTCGATGGCTTCGCGCGGCGAGTGGATCACCACCGGCTCGCCGTCGATCTCAATCACCCCACCGGTGGCTTTGCGCACGCCGAAAATCAGCTGCGCCAGTTCGGACCGTCCGGCGCCGACCAGTCCGGCGAGGCCGACGATTTCGCCAGCATGCACTACCAGGCTGCTGGGCTTAACCTTGCCGCCATCGGTCAGATCCTCGACCCGCAGGCGCGGCTGGCCGCGGGGAATATCGCGCGCTTTATTGAACAGATCGCTGAGCGGACGACCGACCATCATGCGCACCAGCTCCGCCGCGTTGAGCTTGTCGCGTACCAGGCTGCCGACATACTGCCCATCGCGCAGGACGCTGACGCGGTCGGAAAGCTCATATACTTCCGCCATGCGATGGCTGATATAGATAATCGCCATCCCCTCATCGCGCAGGCGCAGGATGAGCTCGAACAGGCGCTGGGTTTCCCGCGAGGAGAGGGCGGCGGTGGGTTCATCCATCACCAGAATGCGGCTTTGACGGTGGAGTGCGCGGGCGATCTCCACTTGCTGCTGTTCGGCGATGGTCAGGGTCATCACCCGGTCGCTGGCTTTGAACTGAGCGCCGAGGCGGTCGATCACCGCCTGCGCCTGGCTGAGCATCGCTTTACGCTGCACCAGACCACCGCGCGCCAGCTCGCTGCCGAGGAAAATGTTTTCCGCGACGGTGAGGTTCGGCGCCAACTGCATCTCCTGGTAGATCAGCGTGATCCCAGCGGCCAGCGCGTCCTTGGGGCCGCGGATGGTTTGCGGTTTACCGTCGATCAGGATCTCGCCGCTGGTGGCGGTATAGGCGCCGGCAAGGATCTTCATCAGCGTGCTTTTTCCGGCGCCGTTTTCTCCCATCAGGGCATGGATCTCCCCTGGCCAGACCGTCAGGTCTACGCCTTTCAGCGCGTAGAATTTGCCAAAGACTTTGGCAATATGGCGCATTTCCAGTACCGGGGTGGCGGTCATCGCGGCGCTCCTGTCTGTGAGAACAATAGCTGCAGTCCACCACCGGAAAATAAATGCAGAATGTCAGAATCCATTCATATTTGTCATAGTGATAAATAGTTAACCGCGATCACAGTTACGCGGCGTCATTTTCTGCACCGTCACGCTTATCTGCCGACCGATCCTTCACTGGAGTTGCTATGACCGCTCGCCGACACCCGTTTTTCACCAGCGCCCGTGGCCGCCTGCTCTCCTTTAATCTGCTGATGGGCGTGGTCACCCTGCTGGTCAGCGGCGTGGCGGTGTTTGGCTTTCACCACGCCAGCCAGCTGCAGGAGCAGGTGCAGCGCCAGACTCTCAACGACATGCGCGGCAGTATGGATCTGGCGCGGGACACGGCGAATGTCGCCACGGCGGCGGTGCGCCTGTCGCAGGTGGTGGGGGCGCTGGAGTACAAAAGCGAAGCGGAACGGCTGCTGGCGACGCAGCAGGCGCTGAAGCACTCGCTGGCCCAGCTGGCGGCGGCCCCGCTGGCGCAGCAGGAACAGGCGCGGGTGGCCAATATTATTCGCCGCAGCAACGCGCTGCAGCAGAGCGTGGCGGAGATGCTGGAGCGCGGCCAGCGCCGCCATCTGCAGCGCAATGCGCTGCTGAGTTCGCTTTACCAGAATCAGAGCAACCTGCGCCATCTCGCCGATCTTAACGATCGCGGCGGGGATAAGGCGATCGATCCGCGCCGCCTGGCCGAGATGGACCGGCTGATCGTGGCCGCGATCCATACCGTTACGCCGCGGTCGATCGTCCTGCAGCTCGACCAGCTGCGCGGAGACCTGCCTGCAGGCAGCGCCGATCCCGCGCTGGCGTTTTTTCTTCCCGACGTCACCGGGGAGCTGGCGAAGCTGGCCCCGCTGTCGGCCCAGCTGGAGGAGAGTGACCTGACGATCAGCTGGTACATGTACCACATCAAAGCGCTGGTCGCGTTGCTTAACGAGGATATCAATCAGTACGTGACCCGGGTGGCGGAAGCCTCAGAGCAGCGGGCGGCGCAGAGCCATCGGGAGCTGCGCTCCATCAGCATGTTTATTCTGCTTTCCGCGCTGCTGGCGCTGGCGATCACCGGCTGCGCCGGGTGGTATATCTACCGTAACCTCGGCTCGAACCTGACCGCCATCTCCCTGGCGATGTCACGGCTGGCTCAGGGAGAGCCGAACGTCTCGGTGCCGGCCCTGCAGCGGCGTGATGAGCTGGGCGAGCTGGCGCGGGCCTTTAACGTTTTCGCCCGCAATACGGCGTCGCTGGAACACACCACCCGGCTGCTGAAAGAGAAGACCACCCAGATGGAGATCGATCGGATTAAGCGCCAGGAGCTGGAAGAGGCGCTGCTGCACAGCCAGAAGATGAAGGCCGTCGGCCAGTTGACCGGGGGGCTGGCGCATGACTTTAACAACCTGCTGGCGGTGATCATCGGCAGCCTCGAGCTGGTGGAACCGGACGCACGCGATGCGCCGCGACTCTCCAGGGCGCTGAAGGCGGCGGAGCGTGGGGCGCTTCTGACCCAGCGGCTGCTGGCCTTTTCGCGCAAACAGGCGCTGCATCCCCAGGCGGTGGCGATGGCGCCGCTGCTGGAGAACCTCAGCGAGCTGATGCGTCACTCCCTGCCAGCGACCTTAAGCCTGGAAATTGAGGCGCAGTCGCCGGCGTGGCCGGCATGGATAGACGTTGGCCAGCTGGAAAACGCCCTGATCAATCTGGTGATGAACGCCCGCGACGCCATGGCCGGGCGCGACGGGGTTATCAAAATACGCACCTGGAATCAGCGGGTCACCCGCAGCAGCGGCCAGCGGCAGGATATGGTGGCGCTGGAGGTAATCGATCATGGCAGTGGGATGTCGCAGGCGGTGAAAGCCCGGGTGTTTGAACCGTTCTTCACCACTAAAGCCACCGGCAGCGGCAGCGGTCTGGGGCTGTCGATGGTGTATGGTTTTGTGCGCCAGTCGGGCGGTAGGGTGGCGCTGGAGAGCGCGCCGGGGCAGGGGACGACGGTGCGGCTGCAGCTGCCGCGGGCGATGACCGAGGTTGAGACGACGGTGGCGCCAGCGGAGGACGAGCCGCTGCCGGCGGGAGAACGGCTGGCGCTGGTGCTGGAAGATGAAGAGGATGTCCGCCAGACGCTGTGTGAACAGCTGCATCAGCTGGGCTGGCTGACGCTGGAGACGCCGAGTGGCGAAGAGGCGCTGCAGCTGCTGGAGGCGTCGCCAGATATTGCGCTGTTGATTAGCGATCTGATGCTGCCCGGCGCACTGAGCGGTGCCGACGTGATCCATACCGCCCGACGCCGCTTTCCGGCGCTGCCGGTGCTGCTGATTAGCGGCCAGGATTTGCGTCCGGCGCAGAACCCGGCCCTGCCGGAAGTGGAGTGGCTGCGTAAGCCGTTTACCCGCGCCCAGCTGGCGCAGGCGCTGAGCGCGGCGTACGCGAGGATTTGAGATTCCTCCGCTACTCGGGTGGCGTTCGCTTGATTAAGGTAGCGGCAGGACTCTGACGAGATTGGCCCCGATGAAACGTTACGCAACCGCACTGTTCTTTTGCACCCTGTCGCTGACCAGCCTGGCCGCTCGCGCCGATATTATCGACGACGCGATCGGCAATATTCAGCAAGCCATTAACGACGCCTATAACCCGGGCAGCAGCCGTTCCAGTGACGACGACGGGCGCTACGATGACGGTAGCTATCAGGGGAGCCGTCAGCAGAGCCGCGACAGCCAGCGTCAGTATGACGATCGACAACGGCAACTGGACGATCGCCGCCGCCAGCTTGACGAACGCCAGCGCCAGCTCGATCAGGATCGTCGCCAGTTAGAAAGCGACCAGCGTCGCCTGGATGATAGCTACTGATCGCCCTGCGGCAGACCCGCGCTTAATC
Organism: Klebsiella sp. D-Nf1; assembly: GCF_002810515.1. Lineage (NCBI taxonomy): Bacteria > Pseudomonadati > Pseudomonadota > Gammaproteobacteria > Enterobacterales > Enterobacteriaceae > Klebsiella > Klebsiella sp. D-Nf1. Next base: position 232,519 of record NZ_PIOK01000006.1, on the reverse strand, counting down.
CAGCACGATTTCCATCCCGTCATATCCCGCTTCGAAACCTGTCGGCAGCGGGTTATCCATCATCCAGACATCTAACTGGTGGCTGATATGGGTGAGGATCACTCGCGGACAGCCGATCACCTGGTTAAGGTGGCGGACGGTGTTCAGATCGTTATGGTTACGCGGGGTCTGCGCGCGCGGCTCATGACTGCAATCGATGATCATCGCCTGCGGGCGGTTGTTGAGTAAAAACTTCAGCGTCTTGTCCGGCAGTCCGGCGGTATCCGAGAGCCAGGCCACCCGGCTGTGGGCCGACTCCAGCAGATAACCGAAGGTCAGCTTCGAGTGGTTGAGCGGCAGGGGCGTCACCCGCAGCCCCTGCAGGTCAAACACCACAAATGGCGTGACGGTATGGCTAAAATCGAGCAGGCCGGGGTGCTTGAGCAGATCGTCGCAGCCGGCGTCGTCCGGCGGGCCATAGACCGGGATCGGCGCGCCGACTCCCCAGCGCAGCGGAAACAGCCCCTGCACATGATCCAGATGATAGTGGGTCAGCAGCACCTGCTGAAAACTACCGGCGGGATGATGTTCCATCAGTTCCGGCCTCCCGGCATCCAGCAACGTCACGGCGTTGTTGAACGTCACCACTCCGCTACAGGGGCGGCGGCGGTGATTTTCCTCGCGGCGGGCGCGGCGGCAGGCCGCGCAGTCGCAACCGAAGACGGGTACCAGCTGGGCGCCGCCGGTGCCGGTTAAGCGGATTGTCAGGCTCATCGTGTCACCTTTCACTCATACCGGTTGATTCTCTACGCGTGCCACGTGGCTGCGCAGCAGGCGGAAGAAATCGTCAACCGATTGTCTGAGACTCCCGTCATTATTCAACGTCAGGCAATTGTCTGGCTTATAGCGCGCGGCACGATCCAGACGCTGGGCGATTTCTACTGCATTTTCCCGGCCGCGCTGCTCCAGCCGCTGGCGCAGCACCGGCGGCGAGACAGCGAGACAGATCGGCACCAATACCTCACCGTAGCGTTCCCGCGCCAGCGCCAGATGGGCGCGGGAGCCGTTGGCCACCACGTCGAAGCCGGCGTGCAGCCACAGGTCGATCTCCACGCCAATGCCATAGTAAGTATTGTTGGCGTGCCAGCTGAGAGCAAAAAGATGCTGCTCGGCGCGGGTAAAAAATTCATGTTCGCTGAGGGCGATATGATTCTCGCTGCCCGCGTTAAACGGACGGGTAATGTAACGATGGGCCACCAGCAGCTGCGGGTGCTCGCGTTCGCGCAGTGCCGCCAGCAGGCTGTCTTTACCGGAGCCGGAAGGGCCCACCAGCCAAATCAATTTTCCCGGCATTAAAAGACCCTCGTTCCCTGGCGCCAGACATGGTCGATGTGCACATGCTCGCCGCGACGGTGCGCCAGCACCAGGTCGGCGCGTTTCCCCTCGGCGATAACGCCGCGATCGTCGAGGCCCAGCGCCTGCGCCGGATGCTTGCTGACCAGACGGATCGCCTGTGCCAGGGTGAAGGCGTTATCCTCGGCGTCGGCGATGCGGAACGCCGCATCCAGCAGACTGGCCGGATAGTAGTCAGACGAGAGAATATCCAGCAATCCACTGCTCGCCAGCTGGTGCGCCGCGATGTTGCCGGAGTGCGAACCGCCGCGCACGATATTGGGCGCCCCCATCAGGACGTGGAGGCCGTGCTGGCGGGAGGCCCGGGCGGCGGCCAGCGTAGTGGGAAACTCGGCGATCACGCTCCCCAGCTGGTGGGATTCGACCACGTGCTCCTCGGTGGCGTCGTCGTGGCTGGCAAGGGCGATATGGCGTGAGCGGCACATGGCGGCGATGGTCTGGCGATTCGGCTGCGACCAGGTGGCGGCCAGGGCCATCTGCTCGGCTTCAAAACGGTCCATCTCGTCATGCGTCAGATGATATTTGCCCTGATAATAATCGCGGTACTTGCTGCGATCGGCGTACTGACGCTGGCCTGGCGAGTGGTCCATCAGAGAGACCATGCTCACTGACTCGCGGTCAATCAGCTTTTCGAACAGCGGTAGCGTGGTGTGATGCGGCAGCTCGCAGCGCAGGTGCAGGCGGTGCTCGGCGCGGTTGAGGCCGCGCTTTTGCGTCTCTTCCACCGCATTGACCATCTTCTCCAGATTCTCAAGACGATCGCCGCCATCGCGCACGTCGCCAATCGCCACGGCATCCAGCACGGTGGTGATGCCGCTGGCGACCATCATGGCGTCATGGCTGCTCATCGCCGAGTGGGCTGGCCAATCCACTTTTGGCCGCGGCGTAAAGAATTTGTCGAGATTATCGGTATGCAGCTCGATAAGGCCCGGCAGCAGCCAGCCGCCTTCTCCATCCAGCGCCTGTGGCAGCCGGCTCTGGCTTTCGGCAAAGGCGAGGATGCGACCGTGCTGGACTTCCAGTGAGCCGTGGACCACGTCGTGGTCGAGAACCAGTTTTACGTTATTGATAATCATGCTGTCATTCCCATGGAGTGCAGTCGGTCGGCGACCTGGCGGCGCACTCCTTCGTCATGGAAAATCCCCACGATGGCCGCGCCGCGCGCTTTGGCATCGTGGATCAGGTTGACCACGGCAGCACTGTTTTTGGCATCCAGTGAGGCGGTGGGCTCATCAAGGAGCAGAATCGGATAGTCGACCGCAAAGCCGCGGGCGATGTTGACCCGCTGCTGCTCGCCGCCTGAAAAGGTCGACGGCGCAAGGTGCCACAGGCGTTCCGGAACGTTGAGGCGGGTCAGGAGTTGGGCGGCTTTCGCGGCGCTCGCTTCACGCGGCGTCCCAAGGTCGAGCAGCGGCTGCATCACCACCTCCAGTGCTGAAATGCGCGGGATCACCCGCAGAAACTGGCTGACCCAGCCGATGGTGGTTTTGCGCACTTCCAGTACCTTGCGTGGGGTGGCGGTGACCAGATCCACCCATTCCTCGCCGTGGCGGATGTGGATATGGCCGCTGTCCGGCAGATAATTGGCATACAGCGAACGCAGCAACGTCGATTTGCCGCTGCCGGAGTGACCGTGGAGTACCACGCACTCCCCGGCGTTAACGGTCAGCGAGGCGTCGGCCAGCACCGGCAGGCGCACGCCGTGCTGTTGGTGCAGAACAAAGGTTTTATGGATGTTTTCAACGCGTATGGCGTTCATTTTTAGCCTCATTAGCATTTGAGCCTCCCCGGCGTCGCGTTGCTCGGCCGGGCTACTCTGAATTTGTAGCCCGGCCAAGCGCAGCGCCGCCGGGAATGGCACCGAGGGTTAGTTCTGCAACACCGACGACACCAGCAGCTGGGTGTAAGGGTGGTGCGGATCGTCGAGCACCCGGTCGGTTAAGCCACTCTCGACTACCTGGCCCTGCTTCATCACCAGCAGACGGTTCGCCAGCAGGCGGGCGACGCCGAGATCGTGGGTAACAATCACCACCGCCAGATTCAGTTCCACCGCGAGGCCGCGCAGCAGGTCAAGCAGCCTCGCCTGCACGGACACATCCAGCCCGCCGGTGGGTTCATCCATAAACACCAGCTTCGGCTGGGTGACGAGGTTGCGGGCGATCTGCAGACGCTGCTGCATGCCGCCGGAAAAGGTGGTGGGCAGGTCGTCGATGCGCGAGGGCGGGATCTCCACCTCTTGCAGCCACTTTTCGGCGGTGGCGCGAATGTTGCCGTAGTGGCGGGCGCCGGTGGCCATCAGCCGTTCGCCGATGTTGCCCCCGGCGGAGACCTGGCGACGCAGGCCGTCCATCGGGTGCTGATGCACCACGCCCCATTCGGTACGTAGCAGGCGGCGGCGTTCGGCTTCGCTCATGGCATACAGCGAGCGCTGCTGGTACAGCACCTCGCCCTGCTGCGGCGTCAGACGGGCGGAAATCGCCTTCAGCAGGGTGGTTTTACCGGAGCCGGATTCCCCGACGATGCCGAGTACTTCTCCCGGCCACAGTTCAAAGGAGACATCGCGAAAACCTTTGTCCGGGGCGTAGAGATGGGTCAGGTTATTCACAGCAAGTAATGGCTGGCTCATTTTTTCTGCCCCTCGCTCTGCTGGCGGCAATAGTCGGTATCGGAGCAGACAAACATCCGCTGGCCGCTGTCATCCAGTACCACTTCGTCGAGGTAGCTGTGGCGCGAGCCGCAGATGGCGCAGGGCTCATCCCACTCCTGCACGGTAAATGGATGGTCGTCGAAATCGAGACTCTCCACCGGGGTATAGGGCGGCACCGCGTAGATCCGCTTTTCGCGCCCGGCGCCGAACAGCTGCAGCGCCGGCATCATGTGCATTTTCGGGTTATCGAATTTTGGGATCGGCGAAGGGTCCATCACGTAGCGGCCATTGACCTTCACCGGGTAGGCGTAGGTGGTGGCGATATGGCCGAAGCGGGCGATATCTTCATACAGTTTCACCTGCATGACGCCGTACTCTTCCAGCGCGTGCATGGTGCGGGTTTCGGTTTCGCGCGGCTCGATAAAGCGCAGCGGCTCCGGGATCGGCACTTGATAGATCAGGATCTGATCCTCCACCAGCGGCGTCTCCGGGATCCGGTGGCGGGTCTGGATCAGGGTGGCGTCTTCGGTACGCTCGGTGGTGGCGACACCGGTGACGCGCTTAAAGAACTGACGAATCGACACCGCGTTGGTGGTGTCATCGGCGCCCTGGTCAATCACCTTCAGCACGTCGTTCTCGCCGATGACGCTGGCGGTCAGCTGGATGCCGCCGGTGCCCCAACCGTAGGGCATTGGCATTTCGCGACCGCCGAACGGCACCTGGTAGCCGGGAATCGCTACCGCTTTGAGGATCGCCCGGCGGATCATGCGCTTGGTTTGCTCGTCGAGATAAGCAAAGTTATAGCCAGTCAGTGGGTTAGCCACGTTCGTTCTCCCGTTGCAGGCGTTTCAACAGCGCCAGTTCGGCCTGGAAATCGACATAGTGCGGTAGTTTCAGATGCGAGACGAAGCCGGCCGCTTCGACGTTATCGGCATGGGCCAGCACAAACTCTTCATCCTGAGCCGGGCCAGCAATCTCTTCGTCGTAGTCCGGCGCCTGCAGGGCGCGGTCGACGAGGGCCATCGCCATTGCTTTGCGCTCGCTCATGCCGAAGGTCAGACCGTAGCCGCGGGTGAAGTGCGGCGGCTCATCCTGCGGGGCGACGAAGCCGTTGACCATCTCACACTCGGTCAGCAGCAGCTCGCCAATATTGACGCTAAAGCCCAGCTCTTCCGGGACGATTTCCACCTGCACGTAACCGCTGCGGATCTCGCCGGCAAACGGATGGTTGCGGCCATAGCCGCGCTGGGTCGAGTAGGCCAGCGCCAGCAGGTAGCCTTCATCGCCGCGCATCAGCTGCTGTAGACGCGAGGAACGCGAACAGGGGTAGACCGGTGGAGTGCGGGTAATATCATCGGGCGGCGTGCCGTGGTCCTGCTCCGCTTTTGCCAGCCGCTGCTGCGCCAGCAGGTGGAAGACGTGCGGCGTCGGCTCTGCTTCGCCATCGGCTTGCTGCACAGACGGCGCTTCGCCGTTGGCCAGCAGGGTAAAATCGAGCAGGCGATGGGTGTAGTCGTAGGTGGGGCCCAGCAGCTGGCCGCCGGGAATGTCTTTGTACACTGCGGAGATGCGGCGTTCGAGGCGCATCTCCGCAGTGTTAATCGGTTCGCTGACCGCCAGCCGCGGTAGGGTGGTGCGGTAGGCGCGCAGCAGGAAGATCGCTTCGACGTTATCACCGCTGGCCTGCTTGAGCGCCAGTGCCGCCAGTTTGCGGTCGGCGATGCCACCCTCGGTCATCACCCGGTCCACCGCCAGGTTGAGCTGTTCGCCTATCTGATCAACGCTCAGTTCGGGAAGCCGTCCATCGCCCCGCCGTTTCTGTTCCTGTAAGGCGTGAGCGGCGAGGATCGCCTTCTCGCCGCCCTTGACGGCTACATACATTTAGCAAACCTCCACGTGGGTGGTGCGCGGGATCGCCAGCAGGCGCTCGCCGCAGGTGAGGATCAGGTCGATGCCCAGCGGGAACGGGTGCGGGCGTTCGGTTAATTCGTCGATGATGCAGTCCGGCAGTTGGGGCGCAATCATTCGCTCTTCGGCAATGCCTGCCCCGGTCAGGCGCAGCATGCGTCCGCCGCTGAGGCTGGCGAGCTGAACAATCAGCGTGACGCCGGTTTCCGGAGCGGTGACGGTGCCAGCGGAAAGGACGTTGAGCTGCTCGGCGCTGATACCGTCATTGGCGACGGCAAAGACCGCCTGCTGCGGCTGGTCCACCAGCGGCGCGCCGGTATGAAAGCGCAGATTCTGTCCCACCAGATCGTTATGCAGGGCGCTGGTGAGCCAGACCGGCGTTTCATGATCGGCAAGGGTCAGCAGCAGGCTGGTGGAGGCCACGTTCAATGGCTGCCAGCCGTGCTGAAGCTGCTGCAGGGAGACAATCACCCCCGGCTCGCTCATCGCTTTCAGCAAGCGACGAAAACTGTGTTGGGCATCCTGCACAGCCAGGGTAAAAGCGGGTTGTAAGGTCATGCGTTATCTCCGCGAACCAGGGTAAAGAAGTCGACCCGGCTGGCGTTGACTTCGGCGCGTCGGGCTTCAATGCGCGCGCTGCGTAGCGCTTCCAGCGGGGTTATCAGGGTTTCCATTAACGTGTGAAAATGGCGGGGCGACTGCAGCAGGGCGTCGATGACCGCGCAGCGTTCGGCATGCGGGCGGTCGCGGCCTAAGATCCAGCTGTAACCGAGCGTCCCGTCGGCCAGACGTACCGCCGCGCGGGTGAGCGTGGCGTCGCCGGCAAAGAAACGGTCGCCGATGCCACCCATGCGGGCCTGGAGCTGTACCAGCCCGGTTTCCGGGGTGCGAATCAATTCATACGCCGGCGCCAGCTGCAGGGACTGCATGCGCGCCAGAAGATCTTGCGGTTCACTGTGGGCCAGGATGGACATCCAGCGCTGGCGGGTGGCGGTATCGAAGTGCATTCAGTGCTCCATGGTAAATTCAATCATGTCGGCGCGGGTCAGGCTGACGGAGTATTCGATGGGGGTCTGCTCGCCCTGGCGGCTGTTAAGGGTGCGCACGCAGAGCAGCGGCGCCATGTTGGGGATCTCCAGCAGCTTGCTCTCTTTTGCCTGCGCGCGGCGGGCGCTGATTTTGGTGCGCGCCCGGGTCAGTTCGACGGCGAGCCGATCGCGCAACAGGTCGTGCAGCGAGCCGTGGCTGAAGGTTTGCAATACCTGCCAGAAGCGCAGGTCGGCGAAGTAGTGGTCGATCAGGCACAGGGCGACGCCATTGACCCGGCGCAGGGTGCGCAGGTGGATGACGTTATCGCCCTCATTGATGCCAAAGGCCTCGGCAACATGCGCGCTGGCGGGCCGCAGCACCGACAGCAGCTTTTCGCTGGTGGGATCGCTGCCCTGTTCCAACAGGTTCTGACTGAAACGCGCCTGGGCATTGAGCGGGTAATCGATGGGTCGCATCAGCACCAGCACGCCCACGCCCTGACGGCGCTGGACCCAGCCACGTTCAACCAACTGGTCAATGGCCCGGCGCAGGGTGTGGCGATTGACATCAAAGCGCGTCGCCAGCTGCTGCTCGGCGGGCAGATAGTCGCCGCAGCGATAGTGGTGGCGCAGCTCCTGCTCAAGTCGGGCGGCAATTTCCTGATAGCGCGTGGGGTAACTGGTCGGATGTCTGGACAGGTGCATAGTCATCAAGCCTCACACAGCATAGGCGAGGAAGTCCCTCGCGTTGTGGGCCGATCCTGACCGGTTTATGTTGCATTTCGGTTAAGTGATGATGACTAAAGGATGAAGAGTTGGTGCCAGAAGGATGACAGGGCGGCAGGACCGCCCTGCCGGGGTCAGCCCTGTTTAACCACGTTGATCATCCAGGGGACGCCAAAGCGGTCCACGACCTGGCCGAAACCGTGGGCCCAGAAGGTTTCCTGCCAGGGCATCTCAATGCGCCCGCCAACGGCCAGCGCTTCGAACCAGCGCTGACCTTCATCGACATCGCTGGGGGCGAGGGCGAGGGTGAAGCCAGTGTATTGCGCATCGGAACCGAAGACGCTGTCGCTCAGCATCAGCTCGCCGTTGTTGATGCGCAGGCTGGCGTGAGCGATGGCGTCTTGATCTATCTGCTGACCGGACGGGCAGTCATCCGACGCTTCCTGTGTCGATGGCGGCATTTCGCCAAAGGTCATTTTAAACGTTAACTCTGCACCCAGCGTCTGCTGATAGAAGGCGATTGCCTCGGCGCAGTTGCCCGCAAAGGCAAGGTAGGGACTCAAGGACATGGTGAATACCTCAGTGACCGTAACCCGTAAAGCGTAGTCGCCTGGGATGTCGTTAAGCCAGACGGCAGCGCGAAAATGTTTGGCGGCATACCGGCGCAATGGCCCAGTGAAAATAGCGAGTGCTGAGGCGGAAAATAAGAGGTTGCACAGGGAGCAGGTGGCACACGAGGATATCAGAAGCGGCGACGGCAGTGCAGGAAAATAATGACGTCGCCCTCCCGGAAATAAATCAGTTCTTTTTGACGAATTCCGACTTGAGCTTCATCGGACCAAAACCGTCAATTTTGCAGTCAATATTGTGATCGCCTTCGACCAGACGGATATTCTTCACTTTGGTGCCGATTTTCAGCATCGAAGAGCTGCCTTTAACCTTCAGATCTTTCACGACGGTAACGCTATCGCCATCGGCCAGTAAATTGCCATTGGCATCTTTAACGATCAGCGCGTCGTTTTCTTCTGTCGCCTCGGCAGGGTTCCACTCATGGGCGCATTCCGGGCAGATATACATGCCGTTATCTTCATAAGTGTAAGTCGAATCGCATTTTGGGCAGTGTGGCAGTTGCATGACGTTCCTCGTGATGTCGTCGAAAAACAGGACGTTGGTCCTTTAAACAGCGGCTGATAGCCGAAAGTATGGCTGATTATAGCGCAATCACCCACTTTTGTCGGGTGTTTTTTTAGTAAAAATAACCCATCACCATATTCTGTTGAAAGTAGAATAACCGACAAAATTATCCATACGGGACCGAGGGGAAATGAGGAAATAATTTCCGCAAGATCGCCGCAAAATGAACTTATTTATTTTCGGACACTCTGTAATAAGGCGGTAAATTTATGTGAAGTTGATCGCAGATATAAACACTGTTAGGGTAAAAAAGGGGAGCAGGTCAATTTCATCGGTTATCACGATCGGCCGCTCTATTTATTCACCAGTAGCCAGAGCAGGCGTCAACAGGTTCGGTTGTACATTCTGTCAGCAGACAGTGCAGGCAAACCTGCTACGCTTGAAATGAGGAGCACAGCAATTCACCGCTCCTGACGCACGATGCGAATGGCATTGCCATTCGGCGATGATGCGTGTACTCAAGGCGGAGTAGCAGAGGAAAAATATGCTTAAAAGGAAAAAAATAAAGCCCATCACCCTTAAGGATGTGACCATCATCGATGATGGTAAACTGAAAAAGGCGATCACCGCGGCCTCCCTGGGTAACGCGATGGAGTGGTTCGATTTCGGCGTCTATGGCTTTGTGGCCTACGCCTTAGGTAAAGTCTTCTTCCCCGATGCCAACCCAAGCGTGCAGATGATTGCCGCACTGGGTACCTTCTCCGTTCCATTTTTAATTCGTCCGTTAGGCGGCCTGTTTTTCGGGATGCTGGGCGATAAATATGGTCGGCAGAAAATCCTCGCAATAACCATCGTGATCATGTCGATAAGTACTTTCTGTATCGGCCTGATTCCGTCGTATGCCACGATAGGTATCTGGGCGCCGATCCTGCTGCTGCTGTGTAAAATGGCGCAAGGCTTCTCGGTCGGTGGCGAATATACCGGGGCGTCGATCTTCGTCGCGGAATATTCCCCTGACCGTAAACGCGGGTTTATGGGCAGCTGGCTGGACTTTGGCTCCATCGCCGGGTTTGTGATGGGGGCCGGCGTGGTGGTCCTGATTTCCAGCGTGGTGGGCGAAGAGAACTTCCTCGACTGGGGTTGGCGTATCCCGTTCTTCCTGGCGCTGCCGTTAGGCATTATCGGCCTCTATCTGCGCCATGCGCTGGAAGAGACCCCGGCGTTCCAGCAGCATGTGGATACCATGGAACAGGGCGACCGTGAAGGGCTGCAGGAAGGGCCGAAGGTCTCTTTTAAAGAGATTGCCACCAAGCACTGGCGTAGCCTGCTGACCTGTATTGGTCTGGTGATTTCCACCAACGTGACCTATTACATGCTGCTGACCTATATGCCGAGCTACCTGTCGCATAACCTGCACTACTCGGAAGATCATGGGGTACTGATCATCATCGCCATCATGGTCGGGATGCTGTTTGTACAGCCGGTTATCGGTATGCTCAGCGACCGCTTTGGCCGTCGTCCGTTTATCCTGATTGGTAGTGTGGCGCTGTTTGCCCTGGCGATCCCGGCCTTCATTATGATCAACAGCAACGTGATTGGCCTGATTTTCGCCGGTTTGCTGCTGCTGGCGGTCGTGCTGAACTGCTTTATCGGGGTGATGGCCTCCTCGCTGCCGGCGATGTTCCCGACGCATATTCGCTTCAGCGCCCTGGCCAGCGCCTTTAATATCTCGGTGCTGATTGCCGGTCTGACGCCAACGCTGGCGGCGTGGCTGGTAGAAACCACCCAGAACCTGATGATGCCTGCTTACTATCTGATGGTGATTGCGGTGATTGGCCTGATTACCGGCCTGTCAATGAAAGAGACGGCTAACCGCCCGCTGAAAGGAGCGACGCCAGCGGCGTCGGATATCCAGGAAGCGAAAGAAATACTTGGCGAGCACTACGATAACATCGAGCAAAAAATCGAAGATATCGATCAGGAGATCTCCGATCTGCAGGCAAAACGGTCACGTCTGGTGCAGCAGCACCCTCGTATTAACGACTAATCCTTTTGGCTGTTGCAACATGCCGCCGCGGGCTTCCCCGGCGGCATTTTTTATGTCTCCTGCAAGGCCAGGCCGTGTCGACGCTGTTGGCTGAGTTTACGATACTGCTGCGGCGGCATGCCCACGTAGCGGGTAAAGGTGCTGTAGAAGCGGCTGCTGGAACGGAAACCGGCGGTGAGGGCAATATCCAGGATGGTCTTGTCGGTATCGCTCAGCAGCGCCCGCACGTGATTGATACGCATAGCGGTAATGTACTGCTTCATGGTCTGCTGCATCACCCGCTGAAAGACCCCCATCGCGTAGTTCGGGTTGAGCTTAACGTGCTCGGCGACGGCGTCGACGGTCAGCGCCTGATCGTAGTGGGCGGCGATAAACTCCAGCATCTGGCTGACATAAAACTGGGCGTGGCGCGAGACGCTGTTCTTGTGGGTGCGCGAGGTTTTGTTGACCAGAATCGGCTGCCAGCCGGAGAGGCTCAGCCGCTTGAGCATCAGGGCGATTTCATCGATCGCCAGCTGGCGAATCTGTTCATTGTCGTGGTTCAGCTCCTGCTGCCAGCGGCGCACTTCAAAGGCGCTTAACTGCTGCGCGGCGAGGGACTTAATCACCATCCCATGGGTGACGTGGTTGATCAGTTCGCGGTCCAGCGGCCATGAGAGAAACAGATGCATTGGCAGGTTGAATATCGCCATCTGCTGGCAGTCGCCAGGGCGGGTCAGCTGATGCGGCGTACAGGCCCAAAACAGGGTGATATAGCCTTTTTCAATACGCACCACTTCGTTATTAATCAAATACTCTACATCGCCGTCGAATGGCACGTTGACCTCCACCTGGCCGTGCCAGTGGCTGGTGGGCATGGCGTGCGGCGGGCGCAGTTCGATATCCATACGCTGATACTCGGAGTAGAGCGCCAGCGGGCTGCGGCTCTGCTTTTCGTCGCTGCTGCACATGAAGGGATCGGGGGGCAGGGAAGTAAAGCGGTGTTCCATCATTAACGTGTTCCTGGATTGTCAGAGTGGCTGCATTTTTCACCAAAACTGACTACAGCTTAGCGGAATAACTGGCCCGTTTTCTCTCCTTTTAAGTCGATCTATTGCCAAAAGCTCAGATTTTGTGGCGCTTAATGGCCGATCTGAGTTTCCGGGAATGCTCCGGCGGGAACGGGGCAGCGCAGCGGGGAGCGGCGTGCCACTCTGAAAGCGTTCAATGATCTGATGGAGAGAGTGCAATGTCTGCCCCAAAAATTACTTTTATCGGTGCCGGTTCGACGGTGTTCGTCAAAAATATTCTCGGTGATGTTTTCCAGCGCCCGGCGCTGAAATCGGCGCATATCGCGCTGATGGATATCGATGAAACCCGGCTGGAAGAGTCGCATATCGTGGTGCGCAAGCTGATGGATTCGGTGGGCGCGAACGGCGAAATCAGCTGCCATCGCGATCGTAAAACCGCCCTGCAGGGCGCCGATTTTGTCGTCGTCGCTTTCCAGATTGGCGGCTATGAGCCCTGTACCGTCACCGATTTTGAAGTCTGCAAGCGCCACGGCCTGGAGCAAACCATCGCCGATACGCTGGGGCCGGGGGGCATTATGCGCGCGCTGCGGACCATTCCCCACCTGTGGGCTATCTGCGACGATATGACCGAGGTCTGCCCGGACGCCACCCTGCTTAACTACGTCAACCCGATGGCGATGAACACCTGGGCCATGTACGCGCGCTACCCGCATATCAAGCAGGTTGGCCTGTGCCATTCGGTACAGGGGACAGCGGAAGAGCTGGCGCGCGACCTCGATCTCGATCCGGCGGATTTACGCTACCGCTGCGCGGGAATCAACCATATGGCGTTCTATCTGTCGCTGGAGAAAAAGCTCGCTGACGGCAGCTACGTCAGTCTCTATCCCGACCTGCTGCAGGCCTACGCCGAGGGCCGGGCGCCGAAGCCGAACCTGCACGGCAACCCGCGCTGCGAAAACATCGTCCGCTATGAGATGTTCAAAAAGCTGGGCTACTTTGTCACCGAATCGTCGGAGCATTTCGCGGAATATACGCCATGGTTTATCAAGCCGGGCCGCGATGACCTTATCGCTCGCTATAAAGTGCCGCTGGATGAATACCCTAAACGCTGCGTCGAGCAACTGGCCAACTGGCATAAAGAGCTGGAGAGCTATAAGCGCGGTGAGCGCATCGACGTTAAACCCTCGCGCGAGTATGCCAGCACCATCATGAACGCCATCTGGACCGGCGAGCCAAGCGTGGTGTACGGCAACGTGCGCAACGATAATCTCATCGACAACCTGCCGCAGGGCTGCTGTGTGGAAGTGGCTTGCCTGGTGGACGCCAACGGTATTCAACCGACGAAAGTGGGCGCGCTGCCGGCGCATCTGGCGGCGCTGATGCAGTCCAACATCAACGTGCAGACGCTGCTAACGGAGGCCATTCTGACGGAAAATCGCGACTATGTTTATTACGCCACGATGATGGATCCGCACACCGCCGCGGTGCTGGGGATCGAAGAGATCTACGCGCTGGTGGACGATCTGATCGCCAGCCACGGCGACTGGCTGCCGGCCTGGCTGCACCGTTAATCCTCTCATGCCGCCGGGGGGATCTGGCCCGGCGGCGCCTGGCACGCTCTATCAAACACTGAAGGAGGCGCTGGCGACAGCGACCTGTACCCTATGAGTATTTCAATGACAACAAAGCTCAGCTACGGATTTGGTGCCTTTGGTAAAGATTTCGCTATCGGTATCGTCTACATGTACCTGATGTATTACTACACCGATATTGTTGGCCTATCGGTTGGGGTGGTTGGCACCTTGTTCCTGGTGGCGCGGATCCTCGATGCGATAGCCGATCCGATCATGGGATGGATCGTCAACTGCACGCGATCGCGATGGGGGAAGTTCAAACCGTGGATCCTGATCGGCACGATAACCAACTCGGCGGTGCTGTATATGCTGTTCAGCGCCCATCACTTCAGCGGCGGGGCGCTACTGGCGTGGGTGTGGCTGACCTATCTGCTGTGGGGCTTCACCTACACCATCATGGATGTGCCGTTCTGGTCGCTGGTGCCGACCATTACCCTCGATAAACGTGAACGCGAACAGCTGGTACCTTATCCGCGTTTTTTCGCCAGTCTGGCGGGATTTGTGACGGCCGGTGTCACGCTGCCGTTTGTCAGCACCGTGGGCGGCGCCGACCGCGGTTTTGGTTTTCAGATGTTCACTCTGGTGCTGATCGCCTTCTTTGTGGTTTCCACCCTCGTCACCCTGCGCAATGTCCATGAGGTTTACTCCTCCGACAGCGGCGTGAGCGAGGATTCCAGCCATCTTTCACTGCGCCAGATGGTGGCGCTTATCTATAAAAACGATCAGCTGGCCTGTCTGTTAGGCATGGCGCTGGCCTATAACACGGCGGCGAATATTATCGCTGGCTTTGCGATTTACTACTTTACCTACGTCATTGGCAGTGCGGAGATGTTTCCGTATTACATGTCCTACGCGGGGGCGGCGAATTTGCTGACGCTGATCCTGTTCCCACGGCTGGTAAAAGGGCTGTCGCGGCGCATTCTGTGGGCGGGAGCATCAATCATGCCGGTGCTGGGCTGTGGCGTGCTGTTGCTGATGGCGCTGAGCGGGGTCTACAACATCGCGCTGATTTCGCTGGCTGGTGTGCTGTTGAATATCGGCACCGCGCTGTTCTGGGTGCTGCAGGTCATTATGGTGGCCGATACCGTCGACTACGGCGAATATACGATGAATATCCGCTGCGAAAGCATCGCCTACTCGGTACAGACGCTGGTGGTCAAAGCCGGTTCGGCGTTTGCGGCCTGGTTTATCGCTGTGGTGCTGAGTATCATCGGCTACGTGCCGAATGTTGTTCAATCTGCACAGACGAAACTGGGGATGCAGGCGATTATGATTGCGCTGCCGACGCTCTTTTTTGCCCTGACGTTGTTTCTCTATTTTCGTTATTACAAACTGAATGGCGATATGCTGCGTCGTATTCAGATTCACCTGCTGGATAAATATCGCCGGGCACCGGAAAATGTCGTCGAGCCGGAACGGCCGATTGTGGTACCCAACCAGGTATAAAAAGCGTGCGAAAACCGCTGACGAAAGAGGGGAGGGATGCTCTCTTTTTGTACAAAAAACAGCGTCTGAAACAGACAGAGAGAGGAAACCATAGTTCTCTATTTTGTCTCAATAATTTCTCTTTCCGGGCTCATGGAGTTGTTTTTTTCTCTTATTGTTCTCAAATAAAACTCGGAATTGTCTCTTTTTCGTGCTCTTGCGCTGCTTTTTAACTCTTGCTACTCTTTTTGGGTCTTACATTTTTCTCTTATTTGTCTCAGTGATGGAGCAATGCGATGCGCATTTTTATCGATGATGGTTCAACCAATATCAAAATGCTGTGGGAGCAAGATGGCGAAACTTTCACCCATATCAGCCCCAACAGTTTCAAGCGAGGCTGGTCTGCCACCTTCGGTTCCGGGAAGCCATTTAACTACACCGTGGATGATGAAAAGTACTCATTCGACCTGATCACCCCCGATGCGCTGCCGACCAATAACATTGACTGGCAATATAGCCCGTTGAACTCCATCGCCGTCCATCACGCGCTGCTGACCAGTGGTCTGGAGCCGCAGGATGTTGAAATTGTGGTCACCCTGCCGCTGACCGAATTTTATGATGAAGATGCGCAATATCGCCTCGACAACATTGAGCGTAAGAAAAAGAGCCTGCTGCGCGACGTTAAACTGAATAAAGGCGTGGTGTTCAATATCACCAAAGTCACCGTGCGTCCGGAATCCATTCCGGCGGGTATTAGCTTGTGTGATGAACTGAAACCGTCGCATTCAGTGCTCATTGTCGACCTCGGCGGCACTACGCTGGATATTTCGATGGTGGCCGGGCAGATGACCTCGGTTTCGCGTATTTACGGCGACCCGAAGCTGGGCGTATCGCTGGTGACCGACGCCGTTAAGCTGGCGCTGGCGCGGGCGAATACCGACACCTCCAGCTATAACGTTGACCAGATTATTATCAATCGCCATGACGAAGCGTATCTGACCGACAACATCAACGATCCGGATGCGGTATCTGAGGTGAAGAAGGTCATCGCGAACAGTATTGAACGCCTGACCACCCGTGTCCTGACCGCCATCGATAGCTTTAAAGGCTATTCGCACGCCATCGTGATTGGCGGCGGCGCGCCGCTGGTTGCCGATGCGATTCGTGAACGTATGGGCCTGCGCGAAGATCGTTTCGTGGTGGCTGAAGAGCCGCAGTTCGCCCTGGTGCGTGGTCTGAAAATTATTGGCTAAGGAGCGTCTATGACTCTGGATCGCAGAAAGGTTCTGATATACCTGCGCCCGGATATCAGCGCCAGCGAGCGCTTTGCGGACGCGAAAATTGAGGCCCATCACCGCGGCGACCGCGGCGATATGTCGCGTACGGCGCTGTTGGCGGGGTTGGCGTTAGGGGAAGTCGATAGCCGCTTGCCGTCAATGCTGGCGGCGCTGCTGGCGGAAGACACTAAACCGGAAACGCTGCGTAAGATGCTGGCCTCGTTCCTTGAGATCCAGCCGGCCTCTTCCGCCCCGGCAACTGCGCCAGCGGCCGCTCCGGTTAAGGCGCCGGAGCCGCCCGCACCGGTCAGCGAGAGCGTTTCGGCGCGTAACCTCGCCGGTTCGTTACCGGATTAAGCGCTATTCCCGGTTTACGCTATCCGGGAAACTTCCCGGCTTGCGCTGCGCTTAGCCGGGCTACTGTTTACACCGTCCGGTAGCCCGGGTAAGGCGGAACGCCGCGACCCGGGAAATTCCCCGGCTTTCGCTGCGCTTAGCCGGGCTACTGTTTGCACCGTCCGGTAGCCCGGGTAAGGCGGAACGCCGCGACCCGGGAAACTTCCCGGCTTGCGCTGTGCTTAGCCGGGCTACCGTTTGCACCGTCCGGTAGCCCGGGTAAGGCGGAACGCCGCGACCCGGGGAACTCCCCGGCTTTCGCTGCGCTTAGCCGGGCTACTGTTTGCACCGTCCGGTAGCCCGGGTAAGGCGGAACGCCGCGACCCGGGAAACTCCCCGGCTTGCGCTGCGCTTAGCCGGGCTACCGTTTGCACCATCCGGTAGCCCGGGTAAGGCGGAACGCCGCGACCCGGGAAACTCCCCGGCTTGCGCTGCGCTTAGCCGGGCTACCGTTTGCACCGTCCGGTAGCCCGGGTAAGGCGGAACGCCGCGACCCGGGGAACTCCCCGGCTTGCGCTGTGCTTAGCTGGGCTACTGTTTGCACCGTCCGGTAGCCCGGGTAAGGCGGAACGCCGCGACCCGGGAAATTCCGCTTAGCTGTGGGTTAAAAAGCGGGCCAGGCGCTGCTGCAGCAGGCGATTTTCGCGGGTCAGCCGCGCGTTCTCATCCAGCAGCGTCAGCGCCACTGCAATCCCCGGCCAGTCCAGCTCCAGCTCGTTACGCAGGCGCACCGCGCGATGGACAATCGTCACCGCGCTGTCGTCGAACAGCCAGGTTTCCGCCTGCGGCTGGTGCGGTTCAATCATCCCTAAGCCGACGATCTCCGCCAGCTCCTCTTCCGATACCCCGGTACGCAGGCACAATTCGGTAATGGTAAACGTCACTGTTACTGTAGCCATCAGGCTTTCCCCCATGTCTTACGCGGATCGAAGCTGGCTTCGGCGGCGGCCAATTGTTGCCAGAGCTCACGCGCTTTTTCATCTGGTTTTGGCGGCATGACAATTTTGATGACGGCGAACAAATCGCCAGTGTGGGTTTTGCTCACCAGCCCTTTGCCCTTGATGCGCAGGCGCTGTCCTGCCTGACTGCCCGGCGGCACCGTTAGCAGGATGCTCTCTTTCAGGGTGGGTACCGTCACTTTCGCGCCCAGCGCCGCCTCCCATGGCGACAGCGGCAGGACGATCTCCAGGTTATGGCCCACGATGTCGAACAGCGGATGCGGGGCGATGTGGATAACCAGCCACAGATCGCCGTTCGGGCCGCCGTTTTCGCCCGGCGTCCCCTGGCCTTTCAGGCGGATACGCTGACCATCGACTACCCCGGCGGGGATCTTCACATTCAGCGTTTTCGGCGTTTCACTTTCGATCATGCCAAACACGTTGTACACCGGCAGGTTATAGCTGATGGTGCGGGTCTGCTCGGCCAGCGTCTCTTCAAGGAACACCGCCACTTCGATCTCCAGATCGTGGCCGCGTGCGGCATGCTGACGGCGACGCTGATGCGCCTGCTGGCCAAACATGGAGGAGAAGATGTCGTCGAAATCTTGCTGGCTGTAGCTCTGCTCGTGTGTCTGCTGCTGGCGACCGAAGCCGGGATCGTTGCGATGCTGCCAGAGCTGATCGTATTCGGCGCGCCGCTGCTCATCTTTCAGGACTTCCCAGGCTTCGGCGAGATCCTTGAATTTGGCTTCGGCATCGCTTTCTTTACTGACGTCGGGGTGATATTTGCGTGCCAGGCGGCGGTAGGCGGTCTTGATGGTTTTCAGATCGTCGGTTGGTTGCACCCCGAGAATGGCATAATAATCCTTCAATTCCATGATTTTATCTCATCTATGCTCAGTGCGGTGGTTACATATTCCCTGGAACAGGCGTCAGTATAAAGCGTAGGGCAAATGCGCCCTGAAGGGGAAGAAAAGTGGCGGAAACTTGACGCCGTCGGGGTCAACGGCGTCATGGGCGAGGCTAGTCTTTCGCCTGCGGGCGTGGGCGACGGCGCCATCCTTCAAACAGCACCAGCAGCGCGCCGACGGCGCCGGCCACGCGTGTGGTGCCGTCTCCGGCGTCGGGAAACAGCTGCTGAATGGTGGGATCGCTGACCAGCATCGACCCGGCAATCCAGCCGATGAGCATTCCGCCCAACAGCACCACGGCGGGAAAGCGGGTGAGCAGGACCAGGACCAGTTTGCTGCCCGCGACGATAATCGGAATGCTGATCGCCACGCCGAGGGCGACCAGCGCAATGTGCCCTTTCCCCGCCGCAGCGACTGCCAGCACGTTATCCATCGACATGATCACATCGGCGACGGTGATGGTGATCGCGGTGCGCCACAGGCTCGCGGAGCTGCCGACCTCGCTCTCTTCCTCCTCATTACTCACCAGCTTCATGCCAATCCACAGCAGGAGCAACGCGCCGACTATTTTCAGCCACGGTAGCGACAGGAGATACAGGGCGATTGCCAGCAACAGCACGCGCGCCAGGATCGCCCCCACGGTACCGATGATGATCGCTTTGGTGCGTTTTTGTGGCGGCAGTTTGCGGCAGGCCATGGCGATCACCACGGCGTTATCGCCGCCCAGCAGTAAATCGATGGCGACAATCTGCAGCATAATCACCGCCATGTCCCATTGTTGGAGTAATGCATTCATTTCGAGAGAAACCACCTGAAAAAGAGCAAGAAAAACCGCTGCGCAGGGTACTCCGCCTGGGGCGCATTGACCACTGACGCAGACCCGCGCCGTCGCGCGGGAAAAGCGAGCCTGAAAAATAAAGTTACGAATCAACGCGCCGTTGGGCAAGGCTTCGGCGAAAAAGGGTGATATTTTGTCACCCAGACTCACCTGCCGTTCACTTATCGCAAGGATCCCCACTATGTCTGGCCACAAGAAATACCTCTCTGTCGCCCTGCTGAGCGCTGTCTTACTGCCGGCGATGGCCTCTGCCGCTGACGCGCCGGCGACCTTCACCCCGGAACAGGAGGCGAAAATCGGCAAAATCGCCGCCGACTACCTGGTCGCCCACCCGGAAGTCCTCCTGCAGGCGAGCCAGAAATTGCAGCAAATACAGGCTGAACAGCAGGCCAGCGCGGCCACCCAGGCAGTGCTGAAAAACGCGGCTGTATTGACCCAGGATAAAAATACCCCGACCTACGGCCCGGCCAACGGCAAAGTCACGGTGATCGAATTCTTCGACTACCAGTGCGTGTACTGCAGCCGTCTGGCGCCAGTGATGGAACAGGTGATTAAAGCGCACCCGCAGACCCGCTTCGCCTTTAAAGAGTGGCCGATTTTCGGCGGCCGCTGGGAAAGCTCGCTGGAGGCGGCAAAAACCGGCCTGCAGATCTATCAGCAGAAAGGGGCGGATGCCTATCTGGCCTACCATAACGGGATTTACGCTACCGGCCATAACGAAGGTAAGCTGACGACGGCGGATATCCAGCAGCAGGCGAAGAAAGCCGGCTTTGATGCGAAGAAGGCCACCGACGTCGAACCGGTGCTGCAGAGCATTAACGACCTGGCGCAGGAGATTGGTCTGAGCGGCACGCCGGGCGTGATCGTGATGCCGACCACCGGCGCCACGGAAGCCAGCATCACCGTCTTCCCGGGGCTGGCGGATCAGGCCTCGCTGGAAGCCGCCATCAAAAAAGCCGGCGGCTGATCCCCCGGCGTTATTACCTATCCAGGCCGCCGACGGCGGCCTTGCTCTCATGCGCGCTCGCTCTCTTCCTGCGGCGGCGGTAACGCGTGGCTTTTTAAATCAATAATCTGCCCGATTTGATCGTGGTAAACGGTGAGCAAATTATAGCGGCTCATCTCCGAGATAATTTGCGGCGCAACGTTAAAGCTGCTCGCCAGCTCATCATGTTGCAGGGTGAGCACCGTGGTATGATGCCGGGTGCGGGCGCGGCGCCGGTTGTAATGGTACCAGAGGATCAACAGCCAGCCGTTCAGCGCGGCAATCAGCAGATACACCAGCGCCGTATTCAGTGAAGCCATCAGCGACTCCCAGCGCGGAGAGGGCGGCGCGATGAACTGCATCAGCAAATTGGCGTACAGAAAGAACAGAAAACCGAGCCAGGCCAGCAGCGTTAAACCGGCGTCGACCAGCCGGGGCAGCACACGGTGTTCGGTTAAGATGAGCGTATTTTCATTCATCACAGGCTTCCTTTTCCCCGGTCCGGACTCACCCAGCGCGCGCGGGAACGTTGACGTTTCACCATCACTTTCGGAAAAGCGACCAGCGTGGTTAGCAGGCCGATCATCCAGTAAACCATCGGGAACCAGATCACCCAGAACAGCGATTTGGCGACCTTTTTCTCATAGCGCCGTTCGATATACAGACTGGCGACGAACTGCAGCAGGCACATCACGCCAAGCAGCATGCCGGTGAACTCCGGCGGAAACAGGCTGTGCACCGCCAGATTGTCAGGCAGCGGCATCAGGCGGCTGAGGATAAACAGCAGAATGGTAACCGCGTAGGCAAAGGCCCACAGCGTGGAGCAGGCATACTCCAGAAACAGCGGCCACATCCGATGATGCTCCCAGTGAAACAGGCGACGGAGGTTGACCAGAAAAACCTCCGCGCCGCCCTGCGCCCAGCGCAGACGCTGCTTCCATAACCCTTTGAGGGTCTCCGGCATCAGGATCCAGCACAGCGCCCGCGGCTCGAAAAAGATGTCCCAGTGGCGGAGCTGAAGCTTCCAGCTGATATCAATATCTTCGGTGATCATATCCGGGCTCCAGTAGCCGACGTCCGCCAGCGCCTGGCGCCGGAAGGCGGCAATCACACCGGAGACGGTAAAGACCCGGCCATAGATCCGCTGCGTCCGCTTGATAAGCCCAATGATCGACGAGAATTCTCCCACCTGAATGCGACCGATCAGCGTGGATCGGGTGCGGATCCGCGGGTTGCCGGTGACCGCCCCGACGTGCGGATAGTGGATCAACGGCGCGACCAGCCAGGCCGCGGTATCCCGGTCCAGCAGGGCGTCGCCATCGATGCAGACCAGCAGATCGCCGCGGGCGGCGGCGGCGCCTGCTTTGAGCGCTACCGCTTTTCCCTGATTGGCGGCCAGGTGGATCACCCGCAGCCTCGGCTCCTCCTGCGCCAGCTGCTGGAGCACCTGGGCGGTGTTGTCCGAAGAGCCGTCGTTAATGGCGATCACTTCGAGATTGGCGTAACGCTGGGCCAGCGCCGCGCTGATGGTTTCCCGGGCGTTTTTCTCCTCGTTAAAACACGGGATCAGGATCGAAATCAGCGGATTGCCCGGCAGCGTCGGCGGCGGGGTATCCTCCCCCCACGGCCAGTGGCGTTCCAGCTGAAACCAGAAGTAAAGGCCCCCGGTGATCCACAGCACTGACATAAACAGCGGCCAGAAAAAGACAAAGTCGAGGATGAGCTCGCCGGTAAATACCGCTGCGACACCTAACGGCAGCCCGAATACGAGGCATAAAATGCACAATGCGATGATGCGATCAGTCATGGTCAGGGTACCACCAGGAAGAAAATTGCGGCCTGATATGGGAGATATCAGGCTGGTTGTTAATAAAATCGTCAGGGTAGTAGCCGTAATTTTTGACGCCGTTCAGCCGCAGCAAACGCATCCAGTCCGCCAGCTGCTGGTCGGGAATGGCGTTTTGCTGGCGTCGGTTCCAGTCTCTGGCCTGCAGTTCAAAGATGGTTTTCTTCAGCGCGCCCGGGTGGCTGGCGACGGCCTGGACCAGCCGCGTCAGCCAGGGCTGGCTGGCGTCAATCGGTACGGACTCCATCAGCGGCATCGCCATGGGTACCGTCCAGTCATAGGCGGCAAGGAAATCATCCAGATTCTGCGCGAACCAGGCTTCGCTCTGCGGCTCCAGGATCGGCAGGGCGAAGAGATTACGCGCCGTTTTCACCTGCGGGCCGCGGATGGCCTGCACCGCCTGGCGTAGATCCAGAGTGAAGCGGGTCAGGGTTTGGCTTTTGAAACGCATCCATGCCTGGCGCTCTTGCGGGCTTTGGGGCACCGGGCCGGCATCGTGCCCCAGACCCGTCTGCCGCCAGGCGGCGACCGCCTCCGGGCTCACGTCTTCAAAATCGGTCAGCACGGCGTCATCGTGAAACAGAATCCCGCTGAAGCTGGCGTGCCGGGCCAGATCTTCGTAGATGTCGGTGATCTGCTGGCGAACCCGGGGATCCCAGGGCGACAGGCGAACGTACGGCTGGCGGGCAAGTAATGCCTTGCCGGTTTGCGGATCCCAGCGCTGAACGCGCGGCAGATCGGACGAGAGATCGAAGGCCAGCACCGGCATCCAGGCATACACCTTCACCCCGCCGCGGGTCTGCAACTGCCAGGAGACGAAGTTAAACAGGTCGGCGCGCATCGGCAGCCAGCGGTTAGGGAAATAGAGCGACTTGACCGTGCCGTCGCCCTGCGGGTCGGAAAAGGCCTGCAGAAAGACATGGCTGATTTTCATGTCATAGACGCGCTGCACCAGCTTATCGATATTCTTCGCCTGCTGGACGGGATTGGGATCATAGACATAGTCCAGATCCACATGCATCACCCGAACAGGATCGGCTTCCTGGATCTGGGTTACGGCGTTGGCAAACGCCTTGATCGACGGATTCCCGGCGATCAGCAGGCGCGGAATATTGTCCAGGTCCTTCACGTTGCCCAGGCCGTCGTTCAGCGTAAACGCCAGCTGATAGCCCTGCTGTTTGGCGATAGCCAGGGTACTGCCGCTGGCGGCGCCATAGGGCCACACCCAGGCGCGCGGTGCTTTCCCGGTGACCTCGTGGATTTTCGCCGTCACTTTCTGCACGTCATCGGCCATCCGCCGGGTAAATTGCGCGTCGCTTTCATAACGACCGGTGGTTTTATCCCAGCCGCGGTTGGCGGCGGCTGGCTCGCGGCTGCCCTGCGGATTGGCCGGTAGGCCGTAGTGAGAGGCCCAGGTGTGCGCGCCGATTTCCACCAGCGGCGAGCGGCTTAGCTCGCGCACCATCTCCCAGGTAGCGAAGCGATCGCGCGGCGTCATCAGGCCGCCAAAATTAACGGGCTGGCCGGCGGGAGTGTCCACCCAGCTGCCCACCGGCGCCCAGAGCGCCGGAACATTCCAGGCTTTAAGCAGCGGCCAGACGCGGGTGTAAAAGCTGCTATAGCCATCGTCGAAGCTGAGAAGAAAAGCCTTGGCCGGCAGCGGCTTAACGCCATGGTGCGCGTCAAGAATGTCCTGGACGCTCACCGCATGGTAGCCGTGATGCAGCAGCCAGGCGATCTGCTCGTTGAGCGCGCTGGTGCGCACTGAAAGATAACGCTGGTCGGCGGCGTCGTCTTCGACGTCATGGTAGGCCAGCACCAGAAAGCGATCCGCCGGCCAGGGTTGATTGGCCTCCAGTTGGGGGCGCTGCTGCGGGGCGAGGAAGGGGACTTCCTCAGCACGCACGCTGAAGATAAGGCACAGCCAGACGAGAAGCATCAGGCCGTTGCGCAGGGTCGTGTTCCGCATGGTCATCCTTAAAACCGTATATTTGCATCAAGAGTGATGGCGAGGTTGTTTTCGCGTTTACCGTCGTAGGGGCGCTTGTCCCAGTTCAGCATCACCCCGGTGTCGACGACGTTGTTCCAGCGCAGGCGCTGCCCATAACCCAGCACCGTGATCGCGCCGGCGGCGTGATTTTTTTGCCAGTAGCTGCCGCCGCCGGCGAGCAGCTGCTGGCTCCAGACGGTGTCATAGCGCTGGTAAAGCGTGTGATCGACGGCCAGCGCCGCGGTGGCGGCGAGGTCCCGTGCCGGACTGTAGTAGGCGGTGTCGGTGCGGCTATTGGCGCTGGCCGACAGACCGGGCTGCAGATCCAGCGTTAACCATGGCGTCTGCCAGAGGCGCTCTTTACCGGAGAGGGTGTACTCCTGGCGGCGGTTGTGGTCGGTAAACCGGCTGGCGGCCACGCTGACGCGGTACTCCCGGCGTTCGTTTTGATACCAGCGCAGCCAGCCTTCGCCGCGGTTGGCGCTGACGCCGTTGCGTAACGCGCGCAGCGGGGTCTGCTGCGAAATCCGCTCCAGTTCGCCGCCCAGCTGCCAGCGATCGTTGATGTCGTGGGCGGCGGACAGGCGGACGCCGGGCTTGTTCTCGCCGTGAAAATTGACGCTGGAGAGCTCAAGCTCGCCCCAGTAGTCGCGCGGGCGCCATTCAACGCCGGCAAATAGCTGGCAACGGCTGCCTTTCCCCTCTTCAAAATTGCCTTCAGCGAAGCGGTGCCCGCCGAACAATCGCCAGCTGTCGGCTAGCGGCGGACTGTAGATCGCCGTCTCAAAACTGAGGTCGTGCGTGCCGCTGACCGGGTTATCGGAGTGCAATCCTTTGCCAACACTCAGGCGAAGTTCGGAAAGATGATGGACCTCACGGGCTCTGGCTAAGCGTTGGGTATTCAGATCTCGTGGCGAGCGGGCGATGACATCGTCAGCCAGCAGTTCCATTTGCCGCCACTCCTGCAGATCGAGGGCGACCCAGGCCTGCTGGCGCTCCAGCTGCAGGCTGGTGGGATCCATAGATTCCGCTGCTTTTAGCTGGTGTTCGGCGGCTCGCGGCAATCCTCGGTCCTGCAGAAGGGCGGCATAATCTATCTGCAGGCCCTGGTTGCCGGGGGCCGTCGCCGCCAGGCGCCGCATTCGGGATTCGGCCTGCGGCAGGGCGTTGGTGGCGGATAAATAGTGCACGTTAAGCGACTGTGCGGTGAGCCAGTCGTCATTCGGCTGCGGCGTCGGCGAGCCGTAGAGACGACGGATGTAGGGTGCATTCCGGGTGAGGCGGGCGACATACTGTTGCGCCGCCGGGTACTGACCGGTGTCCAGCAGGGCGTAGAAAAGCTCGTGTTCCTCATTCTGTTGGCTCGTTAGCCACGAGGGATGCTGGTGAATAAGCGTCAGCGCAGGCTCAATTTGCTTAAGGGCGATATAAGAGGAGATGACCCAGCCGATGGCCCAGTCGGGAACGGTCTGCTGCTGCGCGATGAGATTTTGGTATTCGCGGATGACCTGCGCGTAATCAGCATTAGCGTACAGGGCGCCAAGACGATCAATGCGCGCCCGGATGATGTCGGGCGCAGCCTGTGGGTCGGGGTGCCAGGCGGCGAGCATCGCGTCATACTGCGTTAGCGCCGTGCGGGCCAGCGCGTAACGCGCGTTTTCTTCGCGGGAAGGCGTATCAGCAAGGCGCACCAGTTCGGCAGCGGCGTTCAACTGCAGATTGCGCTTTTCCGCAGGCGTCAGTTCGACACTATCCGCCAGGCCGAGAGCAGGGGAATCGATCCGGTTGCGGGTCAGGGTCGCCATCAGGCTGGTCAGCGCGGCTTTGTTTTGCGGCTTACGATCGAGGATCTGCGTGTCCACCAGCAGCTGGTCCCAGCTTTTGCCAAGCCGCAGGTAGACATATGAGAGCGTTTGCAGGTGCGCGGTGCTCGCCTGCTCCGCCACCAGGCGACGCGCTTCACTGAGTGCCTCGCCGTCCTTGCGGGCATCGGCCAGCGTTTTGATATAGCCGATACGATAATCGTCGTCGGGTGCCTGGCTTAGGGCTTGCTGCCAGAGGGTGAGCGAGGCTTGCCACTGTTTCTGGTTGCGCAGGGCCTGCGCCGCCGCCGCGGTGCCGCGTGCGGGAAGCGGCATATAGACCTGGTAGCGTCGCCAGACTTTCACCACTTCATCGTCCTGGCCGGCCCAGAGAGCTACCTGCAGCCAGTCCGCCACTTGAGAAGGGGTTAAGGCATGCCGCAGCTGGTACTGCTGAAGATAAGAGAGAAAGGGGGCATACTGGCCTTGACGCGCTTGCAGGATCTGCTGGTCATAGAGCGAATCCGCTCCCTGAACCAGCGCCGGGAAGAGCAAAAGTAAGCCGATTGACAGCGAGAGTTTCGTGTTGCGATTAAACAATAACGTATTTGAATAAGGTGATCTTTCCATTTCTATTTGCCATATGTTCATCAAGAATCCATTGCACAACACGACCGTCCTTTGACGGTGAGTTAAAGGATGAGGATGGTCCCATTTAGCTGACTGGCACTGCGGGTGAATGACTTATTGCAAAGTAATAAACATATCTCCTGTCGATAATTGGATGGATAATTTATACCCGATATGGCAGCGGATAAATATGGGTAAATGATGAACTGCGTTTTAAGATAAATCTGTAAAATCGGCTTTGATCGAACATTGGCGTTGAGGGGCTGTTCTTTAACTAACTGAAATAAATAAAAAAGAGCGGTAGATGAAATTTTGTTTCAAAAATGAGCAATAAGATATATTGGCGAGTATGTGATGTTTTCTTGTGGATATTTAAGATGATTTCTGACAAAAATTCTCAATAGCAGAAAAAGCATCTTTTCTGTGGGATTTTTTTATTTATAATTAATCTGTTTATTTCCCGTCAGAACGCAAGGAGGTTTTTCACAGCCAGATTTAGATGCCGCGCTAATGATAAATCACAGGTCTCGTTATTTTTACCGCCATGCGAAGCGTTTCACAGGGGGAGGGAAAACGTCTGGTTGACGAGAATTTGTTGATTAAATGTTAAAGGGACGATTTGTGGCAACTTCAATGATATTGGTTACCCAGGATTACTATCTCTTTCAAGGTGTTAAGAATTTCTTTCCTGATATCATTCAGTTAGATTCTAGCGGAAAAGCGATTTTAGATAATGAGGTTGATGAGGTCTCTCTGCTGGTTGATAGCCGTTCGCCGCTTTGTCATTACGATTACCTGGTGATGGAGGCGGCACAATCCAGAAAGCGAATATGTTGTATTGTCCTCGACATGCGCCATCGGGAAGAGCATTTACTGAGTCTGAAATCGTTTTTAAACATGTCATTATCACCCGCCGATATGGCGACATTATTTGGGCTTTTTCTGGAGATGAAGAGCAAGCGGCTGACCAAAGAGTGGTTTGACGATCTGCGCTTAAGTTTGACTGAACAGTTAATGCTTCGTTTGCTTGGGGCGGGTATGACCATGGAGGAGGTGGCGGTGAATCTGAATACCTCGGTAAAAAGCCTTTACCGGAAGCGCACTGCGCTTTATGAGCGACTGGGGTTAGATAATTTCAATGAGGCTTGCTTATTTATCTTTAGAAATAAACTGCTGGAGCACGCCGGTAGCTCGCCATGAGGCTTCGCTGTACAGAGAGTGGATAACATCGCAAGGTATTGGATAACGGAAATATAATAAATTAAATAGCTATTGATAGGTACAACCGTCGATACCGTCCGGTATCCATGGCGGCATTCGACATATAATTCCGGAGCTCTTTGGAAGTAATTACCGCGAATGCGGTTTGCTATGCACAGCGATTATTATAATGAATATATTCCTTGCGCTGCACAGGAATAGTTTTGTCATAAATTAACTCTACCATGGTATTCCGGTTCAGGTGTCGGAATACCATGGGATATCGTGAAAGCATCAGAGGAGCGAGGTGGATGAGAATAAGGGACAGTATTGCTGAACGGTTAGAGGCGTGTGGGCTCTACCGTCGGGCGGCATCCAGATGGATTGAGGTGATGCAGCGCTGCCTGAACGATGATGACAGAGAGTGGATCCGTCACCACCGTAATCAGTGTCTGAAAAAGGCGCAACGTCCGCCAGCGCCGAAAGAGGAGTTTGCCGACCTCCACCAGGCGGCCAAAGAGACGCAGTATCGCATGGGTATTGCGAAGCCCTATGGCGAAGCGTTCAGGCTACCCGGCAAAGGGAAAACGGCCGCCGAGTAATATACCTTTCTTCATGGCGTTTGCCTGACGGCTTCGCCTTATCCGGCCTACGGGTCCCTCGCAGGTTCAAACAGCGTAGGCCCGCGCAAGCGC
The DNA here is from genome assembly GCF_002810515.1 of Klebsiella sp. D-Nf1. NCBI lineage: Bacteria > Pseudomonadati > Pseudomonadota > Gammaproteobacteria > Enterobacterales > Enterobacteriaceae > Klebsiella > Klebsiella sp. D-Nf1. The sequence continues at coordinate 204,060 of NZ_PIOK01000006.1, read as the reverse complement.
AGCGCCGCCGGGCGATACACATCAGACACTGTACCCGCGGTTGTGCCGGATGGCGGCATAAATGCCTTATCCGGCCTACGGGTCCTCCACAGGTTCAAACAGCGTAGGCCCGCGCAAGCGCAGCGCCGCCGGGCGATACACATCAGACGCCGTACCCACGGTTGTGCCGGATGGCGGCATAAATGCCTTATCCGGCCTACGGGTCCCCCCGCAGGCTCAAACAGCGCAGATCCGCGCAAGCGCAGCGCCGCCGGGCGATACACATCAGACACTGTACCCGCGGTTGTGCCGGATGGCGGCATAAATGCCTTATCCGGCCTACGGGTTCCCCCGCAGGTTCAAACAGCGTAGGCCCGCGCAAGCGCAGCGCCGCCGGGCGATACACATCAGACGCCGTACCCGCGGTTGTGCCGGATGGCGGCATAAATGCCTTATCCGGCCTACGGGTCCCCCCACAGGCTCAAACAGCGCAGGCCCGTGCAAGCGCAGCGCCACCGGGCAGTGGGTCATAGAGTGGAGTTCGATGGAGAGTCCGGATGCAGAAAAGCAAAAACCCAGCCATAGGCTGGGTTCTCTGAATAAGTGGTGCCCGGACTCGGAATCGAACCAAGGACACGGGGATTTTCAATCCCCTGCTCTACCGACTGAGCTATCCGGGCAACGGGGCGCATTAAACCGTAATCCGCCCAGCCCGTCAACCAAATTTCTTAAATTACGTATCGATTGCTTATCTTTGCGGCAATTCTGCGTTCAAAGGCGCGTTTTGGCTTAACTTCACTGCATGCCGTTATCGCCCTCGCGGGTTTTCCAGCCGCTGGTAATGGCGATAACGTGGCGCAACCCGGAGATAATATAATCGCCAATGACCTCTTCATCCTCACGCGGCGAGCTCAACGTAATTTCCGCATCCACGCCGTGGCGATAGGCGCCATGGTGGCTGAAAATAGTGCCGATATAACACTTCCCGTTCAGCCAGACCGGAATATAGGCCACTGTCTCATAGATATAGTTGACGGCGACGCCGCTGTAGTAGTTATCCGCCTCGTCGGCGGAGGTGCCCGGTGGGATGGGGCAGATCGGCGCATCGTTGTCGCTGGCGGGTTTGTCTTTCAGCAGGCTGCCCTGCATGACCTCCAGCGAACGCAGCAGGTCCGCTTTATCGCCGTCGCTGAGGGGGGGTGTTAACGGCTGGTCTTTCTCCGGGGAGCGTATGCTGTTCAGCGTATAGCGATAGCGAACCGTCACCACGGGCGTCTGGCTCGCGGTGCTGAACGGGCGCAGCAGGTAGAGATTATCTTCGCCAAACTGGCCGTTGTACCACAGGGCATACACCTGGCCGTTGATTTTGACCCAGTGGTTCCACTGGTTAGCCCCGCGGCCATTGATGGAAAAGAGGGCGCCGGGCACACCGGCATCGAAATCATCGCCGTTATCACTGTCGCTGCCGTCGACGGCGGCAAAGTCATTATCGCCGCGCCGGAGCACCCCGGTGTAGCTGAAGAGCCCGGTGCCGCCCACGTAGCTGTCGATGATCAGATCGCGTTTGCCGTCGCCATCGAGATCGATCAGGGTAAAGCTGACTTTACCGTTTTCTGAATCTGCGCTGATCGAGGAGCGCAGAAACGCCTGCCATTCATCATCGCTGATATCCGGGGAGGGTTTGCTGGTCGAAACCAGGGTGTCATCGGCGTAAGTGAGCGTGAAGTCGGTAATATGGCCGGTTAACGGAAACTGCTCGGCGACCTTATTCAGCGCCAGTTCTGGATCGCTTTTTTGCGCTTTCAGCACTGCGTTATACAGCGTTCGCAGGGCGAGGTTATCCGCCTCTTTCTGCTGCCTGGGGATCACCTGGCTGACGAAGGTCGGTAACATCCAGGTGCCGCCGGGGGTGATTTCCCGACACATACCGGTGCTGTACTTTAGGCTGGGGGTAAAGGTTTTACCCTCCCAGACGCGCGTCTCGCCGGTTAGGCAGTCGGCAATGCCCCGTTCTTTGCGCAAAAAGATGATAGTACCGTTGGCGTAGCTGGAGGCCTCGGTGGTCAGCAACCGTGGCTTGTTCAGCTGGGCGTTATCGACCAGCCACAGCGCATAGCCATCGTTATAGGGCGCTCGCCAGCAGAGCGCCTGCACCAGAGAATGGGTTTTATCCAGCGCGGTGAGCGTGATCTGGCGCTCTGCCGCCGGGATGGCCGGGTTCTGCCAGTCGTCACAGCGCTGGTTCAGCAGCGGCGTCAGGGAGGGCAGCAGCTTCTGGCGCTGGAGTATGCTCAGCGCCACCGGCTGCGCGTTATGGATCACCGGGGCGGCGATAATCTCCGGGGCGGGAGTGGCTGGCAAAATGGCATCGTCGCCGGCATCGCCTTTATCCAGCAGCGCGTCGGCGGTGCCGGTGCGTCGCTGAAACGCATCCATTTTACCCAGCACCTCGCGGCTGCCGGCGCTGGAAAGCGGCAGGTGCTGGCCGTTAAGGGTGAATTCGATTTTGCGCTGATTCGTCAATGCCTGTAGCAGGGCGGTAGTCTGATCGCTGTCCAGACGGAAATGGCTGTCGTCCTGGGCGTCCAGCGCGCCGAGATCCTGATCGTCGATCAGCAGGCTGGCGGTGGAGTCGGCGGGGATATCGTGCTCGATTTGCGCAAAGGTGGCCGTGGCGGCGAGGCGCTGTTCACTGCCCGCATTGCGGGTTAACAGCACGCTGACCTCGCCCATGCGGACGCCATAGCCCGCCGCCCGGCAGGTGCCGGTGTTATCGCAGGCGAGCTCCCAGTCCTTTTGCGCAAAGGAAAAACCTTGCAGGGGAGCCGCCAGCAATGACGTAGAGCAGAGGCCCAGCAAGGCAGCCCAGAAGAACGCGCGCATATCAATCCCTGTCAGCAATCAGTGAGGGGGAAATTATAGGCGCGACGTGGCGGTTAGGATATCAGAATCAGGTTAAGGCGCCGCCCATACGGCACTGAGCGAAGCGCAGAATATCTTCAGCCAGTCGCCGGGCGGTGTCCACATCCGTCTGGCTACGCTTGATCAGCAGGCGGCTCAGGCAGCCCTCGACAATCAGCTCCATCTGTTTGGCGACCATTTCCGGATCATCCACCTCTAACTGCGTCAGCAGCTCGTGAGTGTAGGCCAGCGAAGCCTGCTTCTGCTGTTCCGCCAACTGGTGAATCGGGTGCTGGGGATCGGGATAGAAGGTGCAGGCGGCGATAAACAGACAGCCGGGGTAGCGGTGGTTGCTGACGCAGGTGGTGAGCGCCGCATAGCGTGCCAGCAGCTTTTGCTCTGCGCCTAAGGTTTCATCGAGCAGGAGCTGACGACGCCAGGCATCCACCTGCTGGCTCAGATAGCGAAGCGCATCGTACAGCAGCGCTTCGCGATCGGGCCAGAAGCGTTTCAGGTCGCTCGTCGGACAGGACACGCGCTCAGCGACCATCTCCAGCGACGTGTTGGCGATACCTTCAATTTCAAGAATTTTAATGGCTTCTGCCAGGACGTCTTCACGTAGCACGGTGTTCTCCTCCATCTTTCCTCCTAAAGTGTCGCTCACGCTTGCCAATCGCGCAAATGGGCGCTGAATGCCGCGGCATCCATAAAGCCGGTGACTCGCCGGTCAGGCTGTTCCTGACCCTCAGCGTTGAAGAACAGGATCGTCGGCAGACCGAGCACCTGCAGGTGTTTCAGCAGCGCGACGTCTTGCGGGCTGTTCTTCGTGACATCAACCTGCAATAACACGGTACCTTTGAGCGCCTGCTGCACGTCAGGTGAGCTAAAGGTGTATTTTTCAAACTCTTTGCACGCCACGCACCAGTCGGCGTAAAGATCGAGCATCACCGGTTGGCCTTTTGCCTGGACCAGCGCCTGGTCAAGCTCGGCCACCGAGCTGACGCGGGTGAAGGCCAGATGCGCCTGCTGCTCGACTGCCGGGGCGCCAAATGCCCAGTCCTGCAGGGGCCGCACGCTGACCAGCGCGGCAGCAAGCAGGATGATTTGCACCAACCGCATCCACGGCCGGGTAGCGCCCAGCGAGGTGATAAACGCCCAGCTGAAGAAGGCGACACCGAGCATTGACCACAGACGCAATCCCCACGGGTCGCCGACAATGCGCTCCAGCAGGAAGACGGGCAGGGCAAGGATCACAAACCCGAAGGCAGTCTTCACATGGCTCATCCACGGGCCGCTCTTCGGCAGCAGACGGTTGCCAAACACGGTGACGAGGATCAATGGCAGACCCATGCCCAGCGCGTAAAGGTACAGCGTGCCGCCGCCCAGCCACAGATTACCGCTCTGGGCGATATACAACAGGATGGCGCTCAGCGGCGCGGTGGTGCAGGGGGAGCAGATCAGCCCGGCAATGGCGCCCATCGCAAAGACCCCGCCGGGCGAGCCGCCCTGACGCTTATTGCTGAGCAGCGCCAGCCGCGTCTGGAGCGACGAGGGCAGCTGGAGCGTGAACAGGCCGAACATGGAAAGCGCCAGCAGAATAAACACCGCTGACAGTCCTGCCAGGACATACGGGTGCTGCAGGGCCGCCTGGAACTGCAGACCGGCGGCGGCCACCACCAGCCCCAGCGCGGTGTAGGTTAAGGCCATCCCCTGGACGTAAATAAAGGCCAGCAGCAGGGCGCGCGCGGTGGAAAGCCGCTGTTTGCCGCCCAGCACGATGCCGGAAATCAGCGGGTACATCGGCAGCACACAGGGGGTGAAGGCGATACCAATACCAATCAGCAGCGCCCACAGCGCCGTAAAGGGCAGGCGGGCAGGGGCGTCCGCTGGTAGCGCGGTGGCTGGCGCAGACGATGTGGCGATCTCCGGGGCCGGTCGTGGCTCAACCGGCAGCGGCGGGTTGAACGCCGGACGGCTGCTCGCCGATGGCGCGGGCTCGATGGCGGTTGCCTGACCGTCGGATGAAGCCGCCAGCACGGCGCTCAGCGGGACCACCTTCGTTTCCGGTGGATAACAGAATCCAGCATCGGCGCAGCCCTGCCAGGTGACGGTGATGGTGGCGCCTTTCTCCGCCTGCTTCACTGAGATCGGCACGGTCAGGCGCTGGCGGAAAATCTCGCTTTTGCCGTAAAACTCATCTTGATGCCACTCTCCCGCCGGGAGCGCCGGTTCGTCGATCGTCGCCCCGGCGGCGCGGAAGGTAAACTGTTGACGATAAAGATAGTAACCATCCTTGATTTGCCAGCTCAGGTTGACATCGTGCTGTTGCTGCTGAAAGTCAAAGGCGAAGGCCTGGTCAGCAGGCACGAAGTTCGAGCGCCCTGGCGCGTCGAATAACCCGGCGGAGGCTGACGTGCTGCACAGCAGCAGGATCAGCGTAATGATGCGGTAAGCCATGAGAGGTAATCGTTGTCTCCATGAGTGACGGGCAGAACCAGCAGTTCAGGCGTTTGATACGGGTGGTGAGACTTCAGGCAATCCAGCAGCGCCTGCTGATGGGCGAGGTCGGTTTTGAGCAGCATCTGAACTTCATACTCCTGCTCCAGTTTCCCTTCCCAGTAATAGAGCGAGGTGGCGCCCGGCAGCAGCGTGGCGCAGGCGGCAAGCTTGTCCGCCAGGGCTTTTGCCGCCAGATCCTGGGCGGTCGCTTCGTCCGGCGCGGTACAGAGAACAACAACAGCATCAGGCGTAGTCATCATGAACCTCGTATCAGCGAAAAGAGGCACTATAACACGCAAGATGCGGGGATATTAGCGTCACGAGCGGGAAAGGGGCGGAAGCTGGCAACGGGCGCACGGTGGGCCCGTTGCCAGGGGGATTTACAGCATAATCCCGCCGAAGATGAAGCCCAGGATCACGCACAGCGTGATAGCGATAACGCCAGGGACCAGGAAGGCGTGGTTAAAAACGTATTTGCCGATGCGCGTCGAGCCGGTGTCGTCCATCTCCACCGCCGCCAGCAGGGTCGGATAGGTTGGCAGCACGAACAGCGCCGAGACGGCGGCAAACGAGGCGATTGCCGTCAGCGGGCTGACGCCGAGCAGCAGCGCGGCGGGCATCAGCGCCTTGGTGGTGGCGGCCTGCGAGTAGAGCAGCGTGGCGGCGAAGAACAGCACCACCGCCAGCAGCCATGGGTAATTGTGCAGCAGGTCGCCGGCCACGGCCTGGATGTCGCTGATATGTGCTTTAACGAAGGTATCGCCCAGCCAGGCGACACCGAGCACGCAGACGCAGGCGCTCATCCCGGACTTAAAGGTGCTGGCGTTGAGCACTTCGCCAGTGTCGATTTTACAGGTGATGCTAATCAGGGTGGCGATGGTCAGCATAAACACCACGATCGCTTCGTTACGCGGTAGCACCGGGTTCTTGATCAGGCCGACGGTATCGCTGATGGCCGTGGCGTAGAACATCACCGCCACGATGCCGATCAGAAACAGCAGAACGGAACGTTTGGCGTGCGGCTTCAGCTCAAACACCTGGCTGCCGCGCAGTCTGACTTCACCCTTGGCCAGCCGCTCCTGGTAAATGGGATCGTCTTTCAGTTCGCAGCCGAGGAAGTTGCAAACAATCGCGGTGAGCATTACCGCCAGCAGGGTGACCGGAATACAGATGGCCAGCAGCGTCAGGTAGCTAACGCCCAGCGGCTCAAGGATCCCGGCAAAGAACACCACCGCGGCGGAGATAGGTGAGGCGGTGATCGCTATCTGAGAGGCCACGACCGCAATCGACAGCGGACGAGATGGGCGAATGCCTTGCTCTTTGGCCACTTCGGTGATCACCGGCAGCGTGGAGAAGGCGGTATGGCCGGTGCCAGCGAGTACGGTCATAAACCAGGTCACCAGCGGGGCAAGGAAGGTAATGTACTTCGGGTGGCGGCGCAGCATCCGTTCGGCGAGGCTGACCAGGTAATCCATCCCGCCTGCGACCTGCATGGCGGCGATAGCGGCGATGACCGCCATGATGATTTCAATAACGTCGAAGGGTATCGCACCCGGTTTAATTTGAAAAATAAGCGTCAGGACAAGGACGCCAAGGCCACCGGCAAAGCCGATACCAATGCCGCCGAGCCTGGCGCCGAGATAAATCGCCAGCAGGACAATAACCAGTTCTGCACCAAACATATATGCCTTCCTTGTTTTTTAACAAGTTGATATTGGATTGTTGTATTTTAGTAAAACTAAAAAGCAAAAAGGCATGTCATCGCTGACATGCCTTTGAATCACTACCCAGAAAGACTACTGTTCGCTTTCATCGGTATAACGCTTCGCTTTATAAGCAGGATGCATCAGGTTTTGTGCGGAGAAAATGTCATCCAGCTCTGCCGCCGTTAGCAGCCCACGCTCCAGCACCACTTCCCGCACGCTCTTGCCGGTTTCGGCGCAGATCTTGCCGACGATATCGCCATTGTGGTGGCCGATAAACGGGTTGAGGTAGGTGACGATGCCGATGGAGTTGTAGACGTAGCCTTCACATACCGCTTTATTGGCGGTGATGCCGTTGACGCATTTCTCCAGCAGGTTGTAGCAGGCGTTGGTCAGGACATGTATGGATTCGAACATCGCCTGGCCGATCACCGGCTCCATCACGTTCAGCTGCAACTGCCCGGCTTCGGAGGCCATGGTCACCGTGGTGTCGTTGCCGATCACTTTAAAGCAGACCTGGTTGACCACCTCCGGCACTACCGGGTTAACCTTCGCCGGCATAATAGAGGAACCCGCCTGCAGCTCCGGCAGGTTGATTTCGTTGAGGCCCGCGCGTGGACCGGAAGAGAGCAGGCGCAGGTCGTTACAGATCTTGGACAGTTTCACCGCCAGTCGTTTCAGCGAGCTGTGAACCATGACGTACGCCCCGCAGTCCGAGGTGGCTTCAATCAGATCTTCCGCCGGGACGACCGGTAAGTTGCTCACTTCCGCCAGCTTCTGCACCGCCAGCTGTTGATAGCCGTCCGGGGTGTTGAGGCGTGTACCGATGGCGGTTGCGCCGAGGTTCACCTCCAGCAGCAGCTCCGCGGTGCGCAGAATGCTTTTGGTCTCTTCATTAAGCAGCACATTGAAGGCATGGAACTCCTGGCCGAGGGTCATCGGCACCGCGTCCTGCAGCTGGGTGCGCCCCATTTTGAGGATGTCCTGGAACTCCACGGCTTTCGCCTGGAAGCCTTCACCCAGCTGTTTAATCGCATCGATTAACTTCAGGATGGAGGCATACACCGCGATGCGGAACCCGGTCGGGTAGGCATCGTTGGTGGACTGGCATTTGTTGACGTGATCGTTTGGGTTCAGGTACTGGTATTCGCCTTTCTGATGGCCCATCAGCTCAAGGCCGATGTTCGCCAGGACTTCGTTGGTGTTCATGTTTACGGAGGTGCCGGCCCCGCCCTGGAAGACATCGACCGGGAACTGGTCCATGCATTTGCCGTTATTCAGGACTTCGTCACAGGCGGCGATAATCGCATTTGCCGCGCTTTTGGGAATGGTCTGCAGCTCCTTGTTCGCCAGCGCGGCGGCTTTCTTCACCATCACCATGCCGCGCACGAATTCTGGTATGTCGCTGATTTTGCTGTTGCTAATGTAGAAGTTTTCAATCGCTCGCAGAGTATGAACGCCGTAGTAAGCGTCCGCGGGAACTTCCCTGGTGCCCAACAGATCTTCTTCGATACGAATGTTGTTTAACATGTGAACCTTCTTTTCAAGCTGCCAATGAATTCACCAAATACACAGAATATCCAGGATTCAGTATATTTTCTGGCCGACGATTATTTCCTTAACCGGCCTGGTGCCCAAGATCATATGCTGATGATAGCGAATATCAGTAAGCTTGATCACTTATTACGTCGTGGGCGGGATAAGATTTATTAATCTGTGAAATGGGTCACCGCTTTCCTATTCCTGGAAAAAATAAGCATTTCCGCTGATTGAAAAGCCGCGCAGCATCCCCATCTTAGTGGGATGCGATCAGCAAATTGATGACTACGGGCGCTGAACGCAGCGCCCGTTGATGAAGGAGACGCCGGTGCGTTGGATTCCGTTTATTGCCTTTTTTCTTTACGTTTACATTGAGATATCGATCTTTATCCAGGTAGCGCACGTGCTGGGCGTCTTTATGACGCTGATCCTGGTGATCTTTAGCTCGGTGGTGGGGATGTCGCTGGTGCGTAACCAGGGTTTCAAAAACTTCCTGCTGATGCAGCAGAAGATGGCCGCGGGCGAGAGCCCGGCGGCGGAGATGATCAAGAGCGTTTCACTGATTATCGCCGGTCTGCTGCTGTTGCTCCCGGGGTTCTTTACCGACTTCCTCGGCCTGCTGCTGTTGCTGCCTCCGGTGCAGAAGCACCTGACGATGAAGCTGATGCCGCATCTGCGCTTCAGTCGGATGCCGGGCGGCGGCTTTAGCGCCGGAACTGGCGCTGGAGAGACCTTCGAAGGGGAATTCCAGCGCAAGGATGAACAGCGCGACCGTCTGGACCATAAGGACGATCGCCGCGATTAATACACGCCCGGCCCGGTCAGCAGATGCGACCGGGCCGCTTTCTTTCCTGGCTTACACGCTGCCTGTCGCCAGCTTGCGCCTGGGTAAAAACAGCCACAGCCCCGCCAGCATCACCAGCGCGTACAGACTCTTCCAGCCGACCATCGCCAGCAGCAGCAGACAAAGAATGCTGCCCACCACCGCCAATAGCCTATAGCGCCCGCGCAGCAAACGACATCCCGCCAGCATGCACAGCAGATAGATCATGATGAAAATGCCGTTGGCATAGACGATCAGCGCGTCCAGATTGATATCGAGCAAATAGATACACAAGGTGCTGACTACGCAGGAGCCCAGCACGGCGTTGAGGGCATTGCGCGGGATCTGCCGCGGCGACAGCCGTGCGAGGTAGCTCTGTGGCTTATGCTGCGCCTGCGACCAGACCAGGCGGGCGAAGCTTTGAATATAGATGTTGAGGCTGGCGAAACAGGCGAGATAGCCGATGACGCAGGCCACCCACAGCGCTTCGACGCCGAACAGACGGACAACGATGTTCGGTAGTGACGCGGCCGCCGCCATCTCCTCGCCAAAGGCGTGGAAGTGCAACACCAGCACGGTACAGGCCCAGTAGACCGAGCCGGCAAGCAGCAGGCCTATCATCAGCGCGCGGGGAAAATCGCGCTCGGGATGCTTGAATTCCGAGGCCAGGTGGGCAAAAGCTTCCAGGCCGACGAAGCACCAGAACATGACCGACAGCGCGGAGAAGAGCTGGCCGCGGTCGATCTCCGTCAGGGCGGGGAAGGGGATCTGCGCCGGACTTATTCCACCGCGCCACCAGACGGCGGCGATCAGCGCCACTATCAGTATGGCAACCAGCGTCTGCAGGTTGGCGCTGGAGCTGGCGCCACGCGAACCAACCCACCAGACGATGGCCAGGGTGCCCAGCTCCGCCAGCAGTAGCTGCGCATCATGCCAGCCGAACAGCGCCTGGCCAAAGCCGGTGGCGATGTGTAGCGCGGCGGGGAGTCCGACCGGGATAACCGATAAAAACAACCAACCGGTCACGCTGGCCAGACGTGGGCCAAACGCCATATCGACAAAATGGGCCACGCCGCCCGCGCTGGGAAAATGGCGGCCCAGCAGGGCAAAGACGATGGCAATCGGGAAAACAAGAAGAATGAGCAGCGGCCATGCCCACAGACTGTTATCGCCAGCGACCAGCGCCGCCAGCGCCGGAACGGCAAAGACGCCGGTGCCCAGCAATGAGGTGGAAAGCAACCCGACTCCCTGTCCCAGCCCCAACTCCTGTTTTAAACCACTCATGATTCCATCCTGCGCCAGTGAAAAAAAAGAGAGTATCACAATCGCTTTTCCTTATGACGCGTTGGCCGATAGCGTCGCTTTTTGCGCGCTAGCGCAAAGGAAAAAATTTTTTTTGATTTTGCCCTTGAAGCGGGAAATGGCCACCCCCATCTCTCTCAGCACTAGCCGGTAAACCGCGTTCGGCCCGGCGTCACCCATAACTGATAATGACTTTCTCGAAGGAGAGCTATCAATGAGTATTCGTCCGTTACATGATCGTGTGATCGTCAAACGTAAAGAAGTTGAAACCAAATCTGCAGGCGGCATCGTTCTGACCGGTTCTGCGGCAGCTAAATCAACTCGTGGCGAAATCATCGCTGTCGGTAAAGGCCGCATCCTGGAAAACGGAACTGTGCAGCCGCTGGACGTTAAAGTTGGTGACATCGTGATTTTCAACGATGGCTACGGCGTGAAGTCTGAGAAGATCGACAACGAAGAAGTGCTGATCATGTCCGAAAGCGACATCCTGGCAATTGTTGAAGCGTAATTCGCACGACCCTGAACGAATTTGAGGAATAAAAGAAATGGCAGCAAAAGACGTAAAATTCGGTAACGACGCTCGTGTAAAAATGCTGCGCGGCGTAAACGTACTGGCAGATGCAGTTAAAGTGACCCTGGGCCCGAAAGGCCGTAACGTGGTTCTGGACAAATCCTTCGGCGCGCCGACCATCACTAAAGATGGCGTTTCCGTTGCTCGTGAAATCGAACTGGAAGACAAGTTCGAAAACATGGGCGCACAGATGGTGAAAGAAGTTGCCTCTAAAGCGAACGACGCGGCAGGCGACGGTACCACCACCGCGACCGTACTGGCTCAGGCTATCATCGCAGAAGGCCTGAAAGCCGTTGCGGCGGGCATGAACCCGATGGATCTGAAACGTGGTATCGACAAAGCTGTCGTTGCCGCCGTTGAAGAACTGAAAGCGCTGTCCGTACCGTGCTCTGACTCTAAAGCCATTGCTCAGGTTGGTACCATCTCCGCTAACTCCGACGAAACCGTAGGTAAACTGATCGCGGAAGCGATGGATAAAGTCGGTAAAGAAGGCGTTATCACCGTTGAAGACGGTACCGGTCTGGAAGACGAACTGGACGTGGTTGAAGGTATGCAGTTCGACCGCGGCTACCTGTCTCCGTACTTCATCAACAAACCGGACACCGGTGCTGTTGAGCTGGAAAGCCCGTTCATCCTGCTGGCTGACAAAAAAATCTCCAACATCCGCGAAATGCTGCCGGTTCTGGAAGCCGTAGCGAAAGCTGGCAAACCGCTGGTTATCATCGCTGAAGACGTTGAAGGTGAAGCGCTGGCGACTCTGGTGGTTAACACCATGCGCGGTATCGTTAAAGTGGCTGCGGTGAAAGCACCGGGCTTCGGCGACCGTCGTAAAGCTATGCTGCAAGACATCGCGACGCTGACTGGCGGTACCGTTATCTCTGAAGAGATCGGTATGGAGCTGGAAAAAGCGACTCTGGAAGACCTGGGTCAGGCGAAACGCGTGGTTATCAACAAAGACACCACCACCATCATCGATGGCGTTGGCGAAGAATCCGCAATTCAGGGCCGCGTAGCTCAGATCCGCAAGCAGATCGAAGAAGCAACCTCCGATTACGACCGTGAAAAACTGCAGGAGCGCGTAGCTAAACTGGCTGGCGGCGTGGCAGTAATCAAAGTCGGTGCGGCTACCGAAGTTGAAATGAAAGAGAAAAAAGCACGCGTTGACGACGCCCTGCACGCGACCCGTGCTGCGGTTGAAGAAGGCGTGGTTGCTGGCGGCGGCGTAGCGCTGGTTCGCGTTGCAGCGAAACTCACTGGCCTGACCGGTCAGAACGAAGATCAGAACGTCGGTATCAAAGTTGCGTTGCGCGCAATGGAAGCACCGCTGCGTCAGATCGTGTCCAACGCCGGTGAAGAGCCGTCTGTTGTGGCAAACAACGTGAAAGCAGGCGACGGTAACTACGGTTACAACGCGGCAACTGAAGAATACGGCAACATGATCGACTTCGGTATCCTGGACCCAACCAAAGTGACCCGTTCTGCTCTGCAGTACGCGGCATCCGTTGCTGGCCTGATGATTACCACCGAGTGCATGGTGACCGACCTGCCGAAAGGCGACGCGCCTGACTTAGGTGCTGCCGGCGGTATGGGTGGCATGGGCGGTATGGGCGGCATGATGTAATCGTGCGCTCTACAGCTTAAAAAAGCAGAAACCCCTGGCCAGCAATGGCTGGGGGTTTTTCTTTTGGCGCGCTTTTTAGTATAAGGCTTATACATAAAAATCATTTAAGCTGCATCAGAGCGGCAAGCACCTCCGTTTCGGGCGTGAACTGACAAGCGCGACCGGGGAGGGAATGAACGCGGCTCATGCCGACGCAGTTTGAAGGATGACAGATTTACATCCGGGCCAGTGCGTCCAGCTCATCGATCATGGGGAATAACATGCAGGTAAAATATTTAGCAGGGATTGTCGGCGCAGCCTTACTGTTGGCAGGTTGCAGTTCCAGCAATGAATTAACCTCTGCCGGCCAGAATGTGCGTTTCGTGCAGGAGAAGCCGGGCGCAGATTGTCAGCTGTTAGGGACCGCGACGGGTAAACAGAGCAACTGGCTCTCCGGCCAGAATGGCGATGAGGGTGGTTCCATGCGCGGTGCGGCAAACGCCCTGCGCAACCAGGCGGCAGCGATGGGCGGCAACGTGATTTACGGCGTCAGCAGCCCGACGCAAAACCTGCTGTCGAGCTTTGTACCTACCGACAGCGAAATGAACGGCCAGGTTTATAAGTGCCCGAACTGATGCGTGATGCCTCTCTCTGCGAGCGCGGAGAGAGGCGTAGTTGAAGATGCGGATCAGGCGCTAAGCTCTGCTTTCTTCTCAAGGTAGAACGCGTGCAGGGGACGCAGGCACTCTTCCAGACTGAGCATTCTTCCTGGCTGGGAAGGGATAATGGTACTGAAGATCTGGCATGGCGCCAGCTCCGCGTGCATTGCCTTAAGCTTGGGACTTTTCTCGATAAGCTGCATTACCACGTTGTTTTCCAGTTCAGACAGATGCGGCGCGCTGGTTTTTACTACGCCTCCGGAGATAATTTTCTTCCCTTCGTCCGTCTCGCAGCAGTAAAGCACGCCCAGATAATGGGAAAACAGGTTCAGCTTCCACTCTTCCTGAGGATACTGTTGATAATCAATATTTGGTTGGGTGGTTAAGTCCACGGTATAGCACATTAAGAATTCAAGATTCGAGCTTAAGTACTGAATAAATTCTTGATCACCTACGGTTTTCAATGTGTACTGAATGCCAGCAAAGAGAGCTTCTACCTGCCTGTCTTCAATACATAGCGTACAAACTTGCTCATTCTGGAGAACCAGTATAAGCGTTGATCCGGTTTCGTCTGGTTTGTGAGTGATCGACATAATGCGGCGTTCCGGATTTGGCTGCTGAATCTCGGTCATCTCTACAGCAGGGATATTTGCGATCAACGATTCATTATAAGCGATGAGTTCTTCTTTATAGGTTTCCCCTTGTTCGTGTAATCGCTTATACGTCACAAGCAGACGATTTTGCAGGATAAGAAGAAGATCGAGCACTATTGGTGCTTGCAGATAATATTGCTGACAGAAACCATTTTTCTGCTTTATTTTCAACAGCAATGCCATAAAGCGATTTTCAAAGGTAATACCTGAGGTATTAAATCCAATAAACGTTCCTTGCATCATTTTCTCCTTTTTAGGCTGGCGCCAAGGTTTTCGACTGCGACAGGTCGATAACGCGGTCGGCAGAGGCAATAGTCGATGGCCGGTGAGCGACGATAATTCGGGTAATGCTTAATGACGAAATTGACTGGTTGATAACTGATTCGTTCTTTAAGTCAAGATGGCTGGTGGCCTCATCCATAAACAGAATGCTCGGTCTGCGATACAGCGCGCGGGCAATTAGAATGCGCTGCTTTTGCCCGCCGGAAATACCTAACCCCAGTTCGCCGACGATGGTTTCATAGCCCATCGGCATCTTCATAATTTCGTCATGAATGTTGCAGCGCATGGCGCATTCCATCACAAAATCAATATCGGCATTATCTTCGAAGCCACTGATATTATCGATAAGCGACCCGGAGAAAAGGCGGTCCTCTTGCAGTACGCAGGCGGTACCGTGACGATAGTTATTCAAACCAATTTTAGTGATATCAAGATTATCCGCTAAAACATCGCCACTGGTCGGTGAAAGCAGGCCACACATCACTTTTAACAGCGTGGTTTTACCAACGCCAGATGGCCCGACAAGTGCGACGGATTCCCCGGGCTCCACGGTGATATTCAAATTAGAAAAAATAGGCTGAGAAAAAGGATCGTATTGATAACAGAGATTTTTGACTTCCAGTTTTGCGCCCGAGTCAGCAGAGAAAACTTCTCTTGCGGGAAGCTCCTGTTCCGGTTCGCTGAAGACGATCTCTGACAAACGTTCATTATGTAAAGAAAGCATACGGAGTTGCATACAGAGATCAATCAGACTAGAAGCTCGCTGTGAAAACTGGCCACGGTAGGCGTTGAAGGCCATAAACATACCGAGAGTCATATTATTATCAATAACCATAATGGCACCTAGCCAAAGAACCGCGACCTGATCGATAGTAGTTATAAAAGTATTGATTCCACCAAACATCATGTCGAAGCGCGTTTGTTTGATCCCGGCATTGCAGGCTTCAATATTAATATTGAGCCAATGCTGGGAGCGACGCTCTTTCAGGTTTAGCGCCTTGATGGTCGAGATGCCATACAGAGACTCCATAAAGTGCGAGCTGGAGCGTGCGCCTTTAATCACTTGCTCTTCCGCTACGCGACGATAAAAGCGGTAGGTAGCAAAGCGCATAATCGCATAGCATAGGGTAAAACCAACGACCACCCAGGTCAGCCAACCGCCGTACAGTGTCAGCATGATCAGCAGGCCAATAGTCATGATCGAGTCAATAATGCCGCTGACGATACTGTTGGTAAACGTCGAGCGTATCGTATCCAGGGAGGAGAAACGTGACTGAATATCCCCAAGATGACGTTTTTCGAAAAACGATAGCGGCAGACTGGTCAGATGATCGAAAAGGGTGGTTTTCCACTGGATATTCGTTAGCGTATTAAGCGTTAATGAGGTCCAGGCGCGGAGCATACTGATGAAAGTGCGAAACAGCGTAAAAAACACCAACCCGATACAGATGACAGATAGCAGGCTTTGGTCATGCGCCATAATCACATGGTCGGTAACCAATTGGGTGCCTATCGGCAGCAGTAAACCAATTGCTTCAACGACCACCGAGAAGGCAAAAATTTTCAGTAGCGCTGATTTCAATCCGACAATATTGCGCATCAAATCTAACAAACGCAGGCGTGATTTAGCCTTTTCCTGCTGAAAGTTTTGATCGGGCCAGAGCTCTAAGGCGATGCCGGTAAAATAATTGGACATCTCTTGATTACCAATGATGCGCTTGCCCAGCGCTGGGTCGTGTACGATAAAGCTGGATTTGCGTACTTTGGTCAACACCACATAGTGATTCATTCCCCAATGCAGGATACAGGGCAGTTTAAGCTGACGAATCTCATTCAGGTCTAACGACAGAGCACGGCTTTTCAAGCCGGCATGATCTGCCGTTTTGCTTAATGACATCAGCGTGACTCCCTGCGAAGCACTGCCAAAACGCTGGCGGAAATTAAACAGATCAATATCTAGACCATAGTGACCGCAAACCATCGCCAGACAGGCGATCCCACACTCAGCGGCTTCCGATTGCAAGATAACGGGCGTTTTTTTCAGAAGCGAAAAGTTAACTTTTGCGATGATCTTTTCAAAAAGTTCGTTAGTCATTGATCGGGCCGCTCACACTTTGAGTAATTTTATAAACTGGGGTAAACATCCACATATAGAGAGGACGTTTTTCGAGGAAAACAACTGCCTGTGCTTTAAGTCCATTTGATAGCTGCAGAGTTTTACCATTATAATAAAAGGTTTTATTTTTTATCTTTACTATAGTTTTATAAAGGGCTAATTCTTGCTGATTGGTTCCAGTGCTCACATTAGTATATTCTGACATTTCCTGCCGTGCTGCGGGGACGGAAGATATTGATATGACTTCACCAGGGAATTGTCCAAATTTATCGGAGGGAAAAGCATCATAGCGAATGTTTATAACATCACCAGGCTTTACATAAGGTATGCTATTATTTGGCAGCCATAATATTAGATAATACTCAATGTTACCTGTGGGTTTAATTTGAGCCAAGCTGCTGCCGTTATCAACCATTTGTCCTTTAGTTACTGAGAGTGACTCAATACGCCCTTCTGTCGTAGCCTTTATAATAGCATTGCCTTTCGCATTTGATTCAACCAATTGATTTTTGAAATCATTTATTTGATTTTGTTGTGCTGTTATCTGATTGTCAAAGTCAGCGATTTTAGTTATTTTGTCGCTGTTGTATTGCGTGATTTGCGATTCTAATTGCATCTTTTGGCTTACAAGTGATTGGTATGTACTCTGTTGTTGAAAATATAATGAATGTTGATAGTTATATTGATCTTTTGTGATGAGTCCATCTCTAAGATAACTATCATAGCTGGATAAATTATCGTGCATTTTCTTTAATCCAGCTAACGCATTGGCAAGAAGTCGATTGATCTCTTTCAACGATTCTTTATTAGCTTTAAGTTGCTTTTCTATTGATGAAAAAGTTTCTTGCTTGTTTTGAGAAAGCTTGTTTATTATTTCTTCAGCATTGGCTATCTTTTCTTTATTAACTTCTATCTGTACAGAACTAACATTGCCAGTAGTCGTGTCACGAGAGATATCTATTTCATAGAGAGGTTGTCCTTTTTTAACCACATCACCAACTTTCACATATTGTGATACGATAAAACCCTGTTGTGGCGCATAAACATTTACGGAATGAGGTAAGGTGATAACTTCCCCATTAACGTCTATCCGCTGAGTAAAGCTACAAAAGATCATGGCTGATATAAGCAAGCCAAGGAATAGCAGAGATAATATTATGATTAACCAAGCAGGCATTCCAGCCAGCAATAAAGATTTACCTTTCCAATATACTCTTTTGTACTCAATCGCTTCCTTGCGATATAATCTTCTTGTCATTTTTTGTTTATTTACCGATGTAAAAAGGCCCAGTATGGGCCTTTGTTAAAGAAATTTTTAACTTATGCCCAAGGCGTGAATGTGCCGTCAAGAGCTGAAGAGTAAGAATCTGCGATATATTTTACTGTTGCTTCCCAGCCAAGTGCCGCACCGCTGACGCAGCCACCAATAAAGCCGCCAACAGCACCAAAGATGACCCCACCCAGTTCGGCGATGATACCAAACCCAAGGAGGCCACCGCCGTCGCCAGCCTTACCACCTGCCGCTAAAGCACCCCACATAGCTGTAACAGTTCCGAAGGCTAATGCGGAAGCTGCTGCTTCAACACCATTAGTTACTAGGCTTGTAATAGTTGACATAAAGCTTGAGGTATCCCAGCTATAGCCACCAGAAATTTCCTGCATTTCAAAAACGTTTAACTCACGCATTATATATACTCCTGTAATTAAATAGTTTACTTCCTGTAAAGGGAGTAAAATGTGTATGGTCATTTTACTGAGCCATGATTTAATAGAGAGCATTGCCCTCAAGATAAGAAACATACCATCACTCAAATAAAGATTATTTGCCAGAGATCTCTATTTGGTTCGTATATTTCACGGTGGAAAATGCTATGCTCATCCTTTCTTTAAAGCAACCTCTAACTTGATGAATTATTATGTTTATATTGTGATTTCATGTGAATTAAATTTATTCCTCTTGAATGACGACCTCTAACAACCCTCTGACGGTGCCAATAGTAATGTCATCGGTAGTACGATAGTAATCTGCGGTAAGATTAATCTCTTTATTGAGATTGTTGGCATCTACTATAAATGACTTTGCTTCATAATCGTAAAAATTAACAGGGGTGCCATTTTCTTTTATTATAGTGTTGACGTTTTGTGCACCTCCACTACTTGTCGGATCGCTATTGAGGAGAACCCCGGGAGTTCCATCGGTACTCGAACGAGGGTTAAACCAATAGTAAACCGTATTTCCAGTTGATTTTTGGTCGCACTTAATATTCAAGCTAAAGGTTTTTTCTTTTGAAGTTTTACTTCCCGGTGAAGTAGACAAAAGTGTCAGTTTATCAATTCTTGTGAGGTTTACGGTTTTAGTTGATGTTATTTCGCATGAGTTTTCGCGAGGTACAGGGCTTGCAAATTTCATATTTATTGATAATAGTAAGTTAGATGGCAGTGTGGCTTTTATATCGCTATCAGCAACATAAAATGATACGCTGCTATTAGTTGGGGACTGGCTTAAGTCAATAGTTCCAGTTTTGATTAACCAATAGCGATAAAGTGTATTTTCAGTTGTTCCTGGAACCGGTATGCTTCCTGCAACCGCTGGCATCATTCCATAGACCGAGCCAGTAAGCAGATCACTAACTTGATAACCAATGCCTGGGATTCCCGTTTCATAAACAGGTTTACCCATAATGCCAGTCACCCCTGGAACTTCGCTGGCAGTGATCACAGTGGTATATCTATTCTTCGATGAGTTGTCGCAAGTAAACGCGGGTGCGGAACCGCCGATACCCATCAATTTTGTATAGAGTATACCTCCTACCGGAATAGTTGGGTCAGTAGATATTTTAACATTGCTTGGCATATTAAAATTCACCCTTTTTGCGGTGCTTTTAATATCGCAGTTTGCTTCTGCTTGACTACAAAAAATAGCCAATAAAGCCGAGAATAGAAATATTTTTTTCATGTGTGAAATCCTTTTATCACTAGCGGCAAATAGCTTTGGATGTTGTGAGACTTCCTTGTGTGGGAAGTAATTGATACGTTGCATTGCAACGTTGATCCTGCCGTTGGCCCCATAAAACAAGTAACTCACCACTATCTTGCAAGCCTGAGAGATAAACCATCCCTGCATCACTGACAATGTTGGCTTGAGTATTGGCACTGTTTTTTATCGTTACCGTTGAACCATAAGGAACCGGTTTATCTCCAGGCATTACTAGTTGAATGAGTGCTCTACGTCCAATATTGCCGTCATAATTAGCACGCACGATGGCGCCTCGCGTCGGAACAACGCTCTTCGTGGTTTCCGGCAGCTCCATATCTTCACCAAGGGTGGTGCTGTCCAATGTGATATCAGTGCGACGGTAAGGCGTAACGTACGGGACGATGGCGTAACCGCGATAGTCGGTGGAGATGGTGTTATCATTGCTCAACATGACGTTATCCAGCCCCGGCGCTTTAATCAGCACGGCGGCGTCGGTGATGTCCTGGCCAAGCGTGATGCCATCAGCATGGGCAAGAATGCTACCGTTGGCGCCGTAGTCAATACGCTGGCTGTGATTGTCATAGCTGTAGCCGGCATTGACGCTGCCGCGGGCACCGTTATAGGTCCCGCGCATATCGCCGCTGTAGTACTCCCGGTTGCTGTACCCTTGCTGCAGACTCCATTCCAGGCTGCCATTATCCAGCGCGTTGCCGCCGATGGATACCGACTGATCGGTGGATCCCGGATTGCTGTTGGTTAACTGATAGCTGGTATAGGTACCCGGCAGCCAGTTGCTCAGCGGCAGGGTCACCGTCAGGGTGATGCGCTGATCGTCCTGGGCGTCTTTTCCAGAGTTATCCCCGCTCCAGGTGTAGCGGTTATAGCTGTAGCCGAGGTAGTAGTTCACATTGCGGAAACCGCCGTTGTACCCCACGCTGATCGATTTGTTGGTACGCTTATCGTCCCAGTAATCTTCAATTAACCCGCTAACGGACAGACTACCCAGGCCTTTACCCAGGCTTTGGTTCACCGTCAGGTTGGTGCGGTTACGCAGCGAGCGTGGGCTATAGTTGCCGTCATTAGAGTAGCTATCCAGTACCTCGGAGAGGGTATTAAATCCGCGGGTGGAATAGCGGTAGCCCGCGATGGTGACGTTAGTGCCAGTTTCAACAATATTTTTCCCGTAACGTACCCGCCAGGACTGTCCTGAGGTCTTCTCATCGTCTTTCTTTTTCGACCAAGCCTGGGTGACGTCTGCTGAGGCGGCACCGAGCTCGCCCAGGTTATAGCCAAGACCTGTCGATAGGGCCTGGTAGCGCGAGGCCGCCTGCATGCCACCATAAAGCGTCAGGCTGCTGGAGACGCCGTAAGTCGCGGTGGCCTGGGTAAAGGGGGTCTCATCAACTCCGCCATCGTAAGGACGATATTTACCGGAAGTAATCTCATACTCCAGTTGATTTTCACGCACCATTACCGGCAGGGTGGCGAACGGCACGACAAACTCTTGTTTGGAACCGTCCGACTCTTCTACGGTAACGTAAAGGTCGCCGCTACCGCCGCTTGGATACATATCGGTGATTTCAAATGCCCCAGGCGCCACGTAAGTCTGGTATACCTGATAGCCGTTCTGTTTAATCATGACGCGGGCGTTGGTTTTGGCGATACCACGAATGATTGGCGCATAGCCGCGCATACTTTCCGGCAGCATCGACGTATCGGTGGCCAGCTGAATACCCGTAAACGGCACGCTGTCAAAAATGGTTGAGAGCGATGAGCTCTCACCCATCACCAGGTTACTGTTGATCGGGCGAATACTGCGCTGCATATAGAGATAGGCGGAATCCCAGTCCCCGGCACCGCTATTGTTTTTATTCCAGGTGCTGAGGTTACGGATACGCCATGGGCCAACGTTGAGGCCAGACTGCAGGTTCAGGCTGTAGTATTCCTCATTAGCCTGCATATCGTTCGAGCCGCTGAACTGGTAGTTCACCAGCAGGGCGTTGATGCCATCATCAAACTGATCCGGTGGAATATATCCCTGCGCGGTAGTGGATAAGGCCGCCTGCGGAATAGAAATATTTAAGCGCTGGGCGGTGAAGTCAAAATCCGCTTTGGTGTCTGGGATGACCGAAAAGTTTGCGCAGCCGTTTTTGTCCTCGGCTAACTCTGGAAAGGCTTTTATCTTTACACCATATTCCGCGAGTGCTTTTAGACTCAGGCAGGGAACCAGGGCAGGTTCGCGGTTATCGTCGGTGGCGCGATTGTTGGCGACAAACTTTATCGTCCTGGTATCCAGGTAGCGGCCATTAAACATGATATCGACCCGATAATCCCCCGGCGCCTGTGCGTACTGGGTCTGAAATATGGATAAGTCGGGAGTGGTTGATGGATCGCTACCATTCAATGAACTAATGAATGAGGGATCGAAAAAGTCACGTGCTTGCGCTTTATTATTCAAACCAGAAAGCAATGCCGGAAGCATTGCAAGGAAAACTGTGGATAGTTTGAATAATCCATTATTCTTATTTGGCATAGACACATCCCTATAATGATAAAATAAAATTCTTATTACAGCGATGAGGAATAGAGCGACCCTGCTCCGCCATAATCATTAACGATTTTCCAGGTAATACTGGAAGCGCTGATGTTTTCTTTTAACGTGACTTCTTTGGTCGTCATTGGGGCGACCGAGTTGACCTCCGGCTTTACTTCTTTTCCGCCAATCTGGATGCTATGGAAATAGAAGAAAAAGGGCGTTGGGTTTTTGATCGTCAGCTTAGTGCCAGCTTTGCGCCATTCGAGCTTTTTCGCTTCCGTATTAGGGGAGAGATCGAAAAGCGTTTTGGGACGATAGACCAGACGCATGCGGTGGCGGACCGCCAGTTGAATAGTGTTGGCGCTGGCTTTCTCATCATCCGCTGGAGGGATCGCCATCACGTTAAAATAGTATATGGATTCCCGATCGTTCGGGGCGTTAACGTTTCCGGTAGAAAACAGGCGTACTGTATTCTGTTGCTTTCCTTCAAGGCGGAACAGCGGCGGGGTAGCCATAAATGAGGGAGATTTTCCTGCCGGGGTTTCAACCCAGGATTTAATCAGATAGGGGATGTCATCTTTATTTTCTATTTGCGCGGTAATTTCGCGCGCACCTTCTTTGTACAGATAGCGGGTGGATTCAACGACAATACCGGCATGGGCAATACTGCTGAGGAGTAATGCACAGGATGCGGTGAGATTTAATAAGGTCCTGAACATGGCTTTTCTCTGAATGCAAAAAAGGGCCCGCCGTGAAGCGGGACCCTTCGGGGAAAAATTAAAGGGTGTAATCGATAGTAAAGGTCGCAACACCTTTAACCGGACCTTCGGTAACCGGGGTGGCAGCGTTCACTTTCACATAACCAGTTTTGTAGTTCAGCTGAGTGCCGTTGGTAGCAGAGTAGGTTTCAGTCATGGTGTCGGAACCATCGAAAGCTACGCGATGGGAATCGCTGAGGCGCTGGATACCGATACCGATACCGGTAGCGCCGTTAGTAGCGGTGTTATCCAGGATGGTTTTGTCGCTGGAGGTGATGCCAGAAACGTTTACAGTTACGCCGGTAACCGGAGTAGCGCTGCCCTGTGCACAGTCTTTCACTTCAAAACCGAAGTCCTGAGTTTTGAACAGAGTGCCTGCCGCTTCAGCATTCGCTTCGGTAGTGGTTACGGTGATCAGCTGAACGATACCGCTATTCAAGGTACCAGTCGGAGTCACGACGCAAGAGTTAGCTGCGTCAGAGACTTCACCCAGTACAGTTACCTGAGCAGTGTTAGTTGCCATTGCCTGAGCACTCAGCACTGCAGAAGCAGCGACCATTACAGCTACGATTGTCTTTTTCATTTAATTAATCCATATATAGATACTTAGTCCTGTGTAGAGTCAATAACAGTTATCAAGGGAATGGAATATGCATTCGCATTGATATTGAAAATAAGCGCCAGCATTCCTTTATATAGTGCTGAGACTAATCATCCTGTTGAACGACGCTACCATATCGCTTGCCATGGCGAACCATGGGAAAGCGGGAGTAATTTAAAAGTCTGGTGCAAAAAATGCTTGTGAATTCTTTATGAAATACCCGTGAATTTAATGCTTTTATACTATGTTGATATGTGGCTTCTATTTTAGGTGAATTTAATCTGAAAATTCGGAGGCTAAACGAGATAACTGTCGCATGTCTTTTTATGTGCTGTATCCTGTGCGATGACAGTCAATATGAACTGCACTTCCCACTTTTTGAAGGGGATAATGTTTATGTTATAGTTTGACTGATTATATTTGATTCAATTATGGATAACGGTGTTTCGTGGGGCAGGGATATGGATGACGCTGTATTATTTAATGGGTGTATGATTAATCATGAGATTGTCTTTAATGCCAATATGAATGAATTACGGCCGCTTTCTGGTGACGGAGAGTGTGTCACCCTGAATGCACCCACCGCCAGATGCTTACTTTTACTCTTACAGAATAGCGGTAAAGTGATTTCTCGGGATGAGTTTCTGGCGGCCGTCTGGGAAAATAGAGGGGTAGTGGTTTCACAAAATACGTTCTATCAAAATATCTCTTTGCTGCGAAAATCGTTGATTAAAGCTGGGCTCTCTGAGGATATCATCATCACCGTCAGGCAAAAAGGGTTTAGCGTCGCGCCAGATACTCTGATCATCCCTCTCTCTGATGAAGAGTGTGAGAATATGAATCGGGTAACATTAACGCATTATAAGAATAATAAGGTTGCCGATGTTATTACTGAGAGTAGAGAGCATTCTGACGATCAATTAGGTATTCCACTAACAGAAAACATAGTGATTCAGAGCAATGAGTTGATAGAGAATAAAGTGGAAGTGACAGAGAAAGTATCAGAACGATTACATGTGACTTTTAAAATGCCCACGTGGTTAATCGCGCTGATTGTAGTGATGATTGTAATTAATATCGTTGTGCTGGCGGTGCTGCACCGATAGTTCGTCGCCGCTGAAGTTTATACATGCTATGCAATAACAGGGGAGACGGTTACTTTAATCTCCATCCCGAACGATAGTTCCAAATAGATTGTCTGCCAGGCTGGCTGGCAGACGAAGGTGTCTGGCGATTATCGCTGCTTCAGCCCTAAATCCAGCGGCGTCTTGCTGGGTTCCCCGCCGATCTCGCGTGCCAGCTTCGGCACCATATAGCCGGAGATGAGGGTCAATAGTTCACGCATGATTTCACGTGCTTCATCATCGCTGACCATGAAGTGGGCCGCCCCCTGTACCCGGTCCAGCACATGCAGGTAATAGGGCATCACCCCGGCATCGAACAGAGCATTGCTGAGGTCAGCCAGGGTTTGCGCGTTATCGTTCACCCCGCGTAGCAGCACGCTCTGGTTGAGCAGCGTGACGCCCGCCTGGCGCAGCATGATCATCGCTTCACTAAACTCAGCATCAATTTCATTAGCATGATTGACGTGGTTAACCATGATCACCTGCAGCGATGAACGCTGGAAGCGACTGGCGAGCGTTTCGGTGATGCGCGCCGGGATCACAATCGGCAGGCGACTGTGAATACGCAGACGCTTAACGTGCGGAATGGCTTCCAGCTGGGTCATCAGCCAGTCGAGCTCATGGTCCTTCGCCATCAGCGGGTCGCCGCCGGAGAAGATGATTTCATCGAGCTGCGGATGCTCAGCTATGTAGTTCATCGCCGTCTGCCAGTTGCGCCTGGTGCCCTGATTTTCGGCATAAGGGAAGTGGCGGCGGAAGCAGTAACGACAATTTACCGCACAACCGCCTTTCACCAGCAGCAGCGCCCGGTTGCGATACTTATGCAGCAGACCGGGCACTACACTGTGCTGTTCTTCCAGCGGATCGGTGGAGTAGCCGGGGGCGACGATAAACTCTTCCTCGGCGGTAAGTACCTGACGAAGCAGCGGATCGTTAGGGTTGCCTTTCTCCATGCGGGCGATAAACGCGCGTGGGACGCGCAGCGGGAACAGGCGTCTGGCCTCGCGTCCGGCCAGCAGTTTTTCATCAGCGTCTACATTTAAAAGACGCAGCAGTTCATCAGGACTGGTCACAACATTGGCAAGTTGCGTTATCCAATCTTCTCTGGATGGGGTATTTAGGGTTACAATATGCGCCATTTTGTGGCTTAGCTACCAGTTAAACAATTTCAGAGGGCCTTATGGCGACTTACTATAGCAACGATTTTCGTGCTGGTCTTAAAATCATGTTAGATGGCGAACCTTATGCGGTCGAAGCCAGCGAATTCGTTAAACCAGGTAAAGGCCAGGCGTTTGCGCGCGTTAAGCTGCGCCGCCTGCTGACTGGCACCCGCGTTGAGAAAACCTTCAAATCTACCGATTCCGCAGAAGGCGCGGACGTTGTCGATATGAACCTGACTTACCTGTACAACGACGGTGAGTTCTGGCACTTCATGAACAACGAAACTTTCGAACAGCTGTCTGCTGACGCGAAAGCGATCGGTGACAACGCTAAATGGCTGCTGGATCAGGCTGAGTGCATCGTGACCCTGTGGAACGGCCAGCCGATCGCGGTTACCCCGCCGAACTTCGTTGAGCTGGAAATCATTGAAACCGATCCAGGTCTGAAAGGCGACACCGCGGGTACTGGCGGTAAACCAGCGACCCTGTCTACTGGCGCCGTGGTTAAAGTTCCGCTGTTCGTCCAGATTGGCGAAGTGATCAAAGTGGATACTCGCTCTGGCGAATACGTATCCCGCGTGAAATAATTTCGCGTCATGATGACTGGCGCAGCCTCCGTGCTGCGCCGCTCTTTACGCACAGGTACGACGAACACGAGACATGAAGCGCAGCGTAAAACTTCTGGTGTTACTGTTTCTGAGCAGCGCGTTACTGGCTGGCTGCAACACCGCCCGCGGAGTGGGTGAAGATATTCAGGGCCTGGGCCACGCCATCTCTCACGCCGTGAGCTAAATTTCCTTCCGTTTTGCTAGTGGCGGTTGCTTCCTGGCGCGCCAGCTTCCTCCACAAATATTCCTTTTCTCTTAAAAATCGCAAAGATCCCTTCATCTGTGGACGGTTTGTCTATGCTTATAGGGCATGAAAACAAAACTGACACTAAGGATGACATTATGGTGAAAAAAACGATTGCAGCGTTCTTTACGGTTTTGGTCCTCTCTTCAGCACTGACTGCTTGTAACACTACGCGCGGAGTGGGTCAGGATATTTCCGAAGGCGGCAGCGCAATCTCTGGCGCAGCAACCAAAGCTCAGCAATAAACGCCGTCGACGGTACGGTTTTACGCCGTACCGTTCTTCACTTCCCCCATCCTGTTGGCTATACTCACTGCGACTTTTCATCCACCTTACGGGACGACCCGTAGGCGTTTCTCATTCGGGGACGGCCCCAGCAAAGGAGCCTTATGTCCTGGATTGTCTTGTTTATCGCTGGTCTGCTGGAAGTGGTATGGGCCGTCGGCCTGAAATATACCCATGGCTTTAGCCGGCTGGTTCCCAGCGTCATCACCATCGTGGCGATGGTCGTCAGCATGGCGCTGCTTTCGTGGGCGATGAAAACCCTGCCTGTCGGTACCGCCTACGCGGTCTGGACCGGAATCGGCGCCGTGGGCGCCGCAGTGACCGGTATTGTGCTGTTGGGTGAATCCGCCAGCGCTATGCGTATCGCCAGTCTCGCCTGCATCGTGGTCGGCATCATTGGACTGAAGATTAGCGCGCACTAGTTGTAGCGCTGATTGACCCAGATCAGTTTGCTGACATCAAAGCCCTGCCGGGTAGCAATATCCAGCATCTGCTGCCTGACCTCCGGAGCGATGGTGGGTGCCCGCGCCAGCAGCCAGAGATAGTCGCGATCGGGGCCGCATACCAGCGCGTAACGATACTCCTTATCCAGCGCAATGACGTTGTAGCTGCCGTAGAAAGGGCCGAAGAAGGAGATCTTCAGTGCGGCGCGGCTGGGCTCCCCGGTAAAGTACGCCACTCCGTCCGTTTTCTGCCACATACCGCGGTCGGGGTTATAGCCTTTATTGACCACGTCCATGCCACCGTCATCGCGTGGGTGCCAGGTGATCGTGACCTTTTCCAGTCCGCTTTCAAAAGGGTGGTCAAAGCGGGCGATTTCATACCAGGTACCCAGATAGCGTTGAACCTCGAAGGGACTGACCACGGTGACGCCCGGCGGCGGGGTGGGCGTGCTGCAGGCGACAGACAGGAACGAGACGGCAATCGCGGTGATTATCGGCAGGATACGCATGGCATGCTCCTTGCTGGCTTTTAAGCTAAGTGTAGAGTCCAGCAGGGAAAATGCGGCAAGATTTTTACATGAAGCGAGCCCGGTAGCAGAAATGCGGCCGGGCTCTTGCAGGATCAGATAAACAGTACGCCAACGAGGGTGATGACGCTGAGGATTGCTGCCAGGCCGTAGAAGACCCACTTACCGTTGGGTACATGGATTTTCAGGTCGTGCATGGCGTGGTGAATACGGTGTAGACCGCACCACAGCGGCAGGACAATCATCAGAAACAGGAACGCGCGGCCGATAAAGCTTTGGGCAAAGGCCAGCACGCGTTCATAGCTGAAGGCGTCGGCCGGGGCGAGCCCCAGCGGCAGCAAGATGCCGACCAGCAACACCATCACCGGCGCGACAATCGCGCCCCACATACCGCCAGCGCCAAACAGCCCCCAGAATACGGGCTCGTCGGAACGTTTCGGATTGGGATTAATCATCTCAGCCTCCTTACCAGAACAGAGCGACAAACAGGACTACTACGGTGACCACTGCCGTCACCACCCAGAGCCCTTTAATAACCGGCTCTGGCCCCATTTTTTCGCCTTTGATGATGACGTTGGCGGCTTTCGGCGCCAACTCAAACCAGGTTTTGGTGTGCAGCAGCGCCGCCGCCAGAGTGATCAGATTGAGGATCACCACCACCGGGTTTTGCAGGAATCCGATATATCCCGCCCAGCTTTCGGCGCCGTGCTTGAGGGCAAACAGCCCGTAAATCAGCACAATGCTAAACCATACCGTCGGTACCGCCGTGCCTTCCCGCACCATGTAGAAGCGATAAAACGGCAGTTTTTTCCACCAGGTGGAGGTCATCGGCCGCACGTAGGGTTTGCGTTTCGTCGTCATAATGCACTCCTTAGCGTGGTTTCAGGGTCGCGATAAGAAAGTCTTTCGAGCTTTCCACCTTGCCCTGCTGGATCGCGGCCGCCGGGTCGACGTGCTTCGGACACACTTCCGAGCAGTAGCCCACAAAAGTGCAGGTCCAGACGCCGTTCTGGCCGTTAAGCTGCGCCATACGTTCCTTTTTGCCGTGGTCGCGGCTGTCTTCGTTGTAGCGGTGGGCGAGCGTGATCGCCGCCGGGCCGATGAACTCCGGGTTCAGGCCGAACTGCGGGCAGGCGGCATAGCACAGCCCGCAGTTGATGCAGCCGGAGAACTGATGGTATTTGGCCATCTGGGCTGGCGTCTGCTTGTTTGGCCCCTGGTCCGGCGTGCGGTTATTGCCGATGATATACGGCTTAATGGCCTCCAGACTTTCGATAAAGTGGGTCATATCCACCACCAGATCGCGTTCGATCGGGAAGTTGGCCAGCGCCTCAACCTTTAAACCTTTGGTGTAATCACGCAGGAATGTTTTGCAGGCCAGCTTCGGCACCTTGTTGACCATCATGCCGCAGGAGCCGCAGATCGCCATCCGACAGGACCAGCGGTAGCTCAGGTCCGGCGCCAGGTTATCTTTGATGTAGCCCAGGGCGTCCAACAGCGAGGTCTGCTCATCATAGGGCACGTCATAGAATGCGCTATGCGGTGCGGTGTCGATCTCCGGGTTGTAGCGCACCACTTCGACTTTCAGGTTTTTCATCTCAGCCATGGGTGGTCTCCTTCTTCTCAGCCGCTTCCGCTTCGGCGCCATAGACACGTTTTGCCGGCGGCAGCGTGGTGATCTTCACATCGCCATATTCCAGGCGGGTGGTGCCATCGGCCTCGCGGAAGGCGAGGGTGTGCTTGAGGAAGTTGACGTCGTCACGCTCGGTACAGCCTTCATCCAGACGCTGATGCGCACCGCGCGATTCTTTACGCGCGATAGCCGAGTGCGCCATACATTCGGCAACGTTCAGGCCGTGGCCCAGCTCAATGGTGTAAAGCAGGTCGGTGTTGAATACGCTGGAGTTGTCGGTAATGCGCACGCGCTTAAAGCGCTCCTGCAGCTCAGCCAGCTTATCGATAGTTTTCTGCATCAGCTCCGGCGTACGGTAGATGCCGCAGCCTTCCTCCATCGACAGGCCCATTTCGTCACGGATTTTCGCCCAGTTTTCGTTACCTTCCTGGTTAACGAGCGCTTTTAGACGTTGCTCCACATCCGCAGCCTGCGCATCCAGTGCGGCGGTATTCGCCTCGGTCGTCTGAGCGGCGCGCTGCATGGCCTGTTCCCCGGCCAGACGGCCGAAGACCACCAGCTCGGCCAGCGAGTTGGAACCCAGACGGTTGGCGCCGTGCAGACCGACGGACGAGCATTCGCCCACGGCAAACAGCCCTTTAATCCGGGTTTCACATTGCTGATCGGTTTCGATACCACCCATGGTGTAGTGCGCGGTCGGTCGCACCGGAATCGGCTCTTTCACCGGGTCGACGCCGACGTAGGCTTTCGCCAGCTCACAGATAAACGGCAGGCGCTCCAGCAGCTTTTTCTCGCCGAGGTGGCGGAGATCGAGATAGACCACGTCACCGCGCGGCGTCGGGATGGTGTTCCCTTTCCGCCATTCGTGCCAGAAGGCCTGGGACACTTTGTCGCGTGGACCCAGCTCCATATATTTGTTCTTCGGTTCGCCGAGTGGGGTTTCCGGGCCCATGCCGTAATCCTGCAGGTAGCGATAGCCGTTTTTGTTGACCAGAATCCCGCCTTCCCCACGGCAGCCTTCGGTCATCAGGATCCCGGAGCCCGGCAGACCGGTCGGGTGATACTGAACAAATTCCATATCGCGCAGCGGCACGCCATGGCCCAGCGCCATACCCATACCATCACCAGTAACGATGCCGCCGTTGGTGTTGTAGCGATAGACGCGCCCGGCACCGCCGGTGGCCAGCACGACCGCGTTGGCGCGGATCTGCACCAGGGTGCCTTCCATCATATTCATCGCCACCAGGCCGCGGGCCTGCCCGTCATCGACCAGCAGGTCAAGGACGAAGTGTTCATCAAAGCGTTGAATTTGGGGAAACTGAAGGGAGGTCTGGAAGAGGGTATGCAGCATGTGGAAGCCGGTTTTATCGGCGGCAAACCAGGTGCGTTCGATTTTCATACCACCGAAGCGCCGGACGTTGACGCTGCCGTCAGGGCGGCGGCTCCACGGGCATCCCCACTGTTCCAGTTGGGTCATTTCCGTCGGGCAGTGATGAACGAAATAGTCGACGACATCCTGCTCGCACAGCCAGTCGCCTCCGGCGACGGTGTCGTGAAAATGGTACTCAAAGCTATCGTGATCCTGGGCAACGGCTGCGGATCCCCCTTCTGCAGCGACCGTATGGCTGCGCATCGGATAGACTTTAGAAATCAGGGCGATTTTGGCATTGGGGTTGGCCTGTGCGGCGGCGATAGCGGCACGAAGGCCTGCTCCGCCGGCACCAATTACGGCGAGATCGGCTTGAAAAGTTTGCACGACATTCCTCCAGTTTTAGTGTATTTCGCCGCCGGGCTGGCGAAAAAGTATCACTGCTCCTTTATAGGTACAGGAGTATAGCCGTAGGGTCAGTATGGAAAATTGACGTGTTCGATTTTTTTATCGATATGTGCGGTTATTTATCAGTGATATTTATGCATTCAGGTTAACGATAGATTAATGGCATGTAATCTGCCGGGGATTGCACAAAATTTGTTTCACTCGCCGGTTGCGAGTAGACTTCGTGCCCTTAATTTGCAATCGGAGAAAGTACCATGAGCGAGACGGCAACCTGGCAGCCGAGCGCACCCATTCCCAATCTGTTGAAACGCGCGGCGGTGATGGCGGAAATCCGCCGTTTCTTTACCGATCGCGGCGTGCTGGAGGTGGAGACGCCTTGCATGAGTCAGGCGACGGTAACGGATATTCATTTGTTCCCGTTCGAAACCCGTTTCGTCGGCCCGGGCCATTCACAGGGACTCAATCTGTACCTGATGACCAGTCCGGAATACCATATGAAGCGCCTGCTGGCGGCGGGCTGCGGTCCGGTTTTCCAGTTGTGTCGCAGCTTTCGTAATGAAGAGATGGGCCGGCATCACAATCCGGAGTTCACCATGCTGGAGTGGTATCGTCCGTGCTATGACATGTATCGCCTGATCAACGAGGTGGACGACCTGCTGCAGCAGGTGCTGGAGTGTCAGCCAGCGGAAAGCCTCTCCTATCAGCAGGCGTTCCAGCGTCATCTGGATATTGATCCGCTCTCTGCTGATAAAACGCAGCTGCGTGAAGTCGCGGCGAAGCTGGATTTAAGCAATATCGCCGATACTGAAGAAGATCGCGACACGCTGCTGCAACTGTTGTTCACCATGGGCGTGGAGCCGCACATCGGCAAAGATCGGCCGACGTTTATCTATCATTTCCCGGCCACCCAGGCCTCGTTAGCGCAGATCAGCCCGGAAGATCATCGGGTCGCTGAGCGCTTCGAGGTTTACTACAAAGGTATTGAGCTGGCGAATGGTTTCCACGAGCTGACCGATGCCCGCGAACAGCGTCTGCGATTCGAGCAGGACAACCGCAAACGCGCCGCGCGCGGCCTTCCGCAGCAGCCTATCGATAACAACCTGCTGGCGGCACTGGAGGCGGGCCTGCCGGACTGCTCCGGCGTAGCGCTGGGCGTTGACCGTGTGGTGATGCTGGCGCTGGGTGCCGAAAGCATCGGTGAGGTGATCGCCTTTACGGTCGACCGCGCCTGATGGCGCTGTCACCTCCTGCCGCCTGAGGGTGGGGGAGGTGACAGACCAGCCCTGAAAACAACGCACTCACGCTATCCCGGTTTTAGCCCGAATACCCACAATCTCCTTCCGTGCTTTTGCTACTATCCGCGCTCATTTTTTGAGGCCAGGTGTTGCCTGTTGGGCGATGCCCACGTTTGGATAGATTTATGCATCAACAATTCAAGAAGATGAGCCTGATTGGGCTGATTCTGATGATCTTCACTTCGGTGTTTGGCTTTGCTAACAGCCCGTCGGCGTTTTATCTGATGGGCTACAGTGCGATGCCGTTTTATCTTTTTTCCGCCCTCTTTTTCTTTATTCCGTTCGCGCTGATGATGGCGGAGATGGGCTCGGCTTATCGTCGCGAAGAAGGCGGGATCTATTCCTGGATGAACCACAGCGTCGGGCCGCGCTTTGCTTTCATCGGCACCTTTATGTGGTTTGCGTCGTACGTGGTGTGGATGGTGAGTACGGCGGCTAAAATTTGGGTGCCGTTATCCACCTTTTTGTTTGGCGCGGACAAAACCCAGACCTGGGCGCTGGCTAGCCTGACCCCGACGCAGACGGTGGGCATTCTGGCAGCCTGCTGGATGGGCATCGTGACCTTTATTGCCGTCAAAGGGATCAATAAAATCGCCAAAATCACCGCCGTCGGCGGTATCGCGGTGATGGGGCTTAACTTGGTGCTACTGCTGGTGAGTGGGGCGATCCTCCTGCTCAACGGCGGCCATTTCGCCCAACCGTTAAACTTCACCCTTTCACCTAATCCCGGGTATCAGTCGGGCATGGCGATGCTGTCGTTTGTGGTATTTGCCATCTTTGCCTATGGCGGAATTGAGGCGGTCGGCGGCTTAGTGGATAAGACCGATAAGCCGGAAAAGAACTTTGCCAAAGGCATTATCATCGCGGCGATCGTTATCTCGGTCGGTTACTCGCTGGCGATTGTGCTGTGGGGCGTGAGCGCCAACTGGCAGCAGGTGCTTGGCGCGCGTTCGACCAACCTCGGCAACATCACCTATGTGCTGATGACCAGCCTTGGGACGACGCTCGGCCAGGCTCTGCACCTGACGCCAGAGTCGGCGGCCCTGACCGGAGTCTGGTTCGCCCGTATTACCGGCCTGTCGATGTTTCTCGCCTACACCGGCGCGTTCTTCACCCTCAGCTATTCGCCCCTGAAAGCGATTATTCAGGGCACGCCAAAAGCGCTCTGGCCGTCGGTGATGACCCGTCTTAACGTCAACGGCATGCCCGCCGCGGCGATGTGGCTGCAGTGCCTGCTGGTCGGGGTGTTTATTGTGCTGGTGTCGTTCGGCGGGGATAGTGCTTCGGCGTTTTATAACAAGCTGACGCTGATGGCCAATGTCTCCATGACCTTACCCTACCTGTTCCTGACCATCGCCTTCCCGTTCTTCAAGGCGAAAACGCATCTCGACCGGCCGTTCGTGATTTTCAAAAACCGACCGTCGACGCTGCTGGCGACCGGCGTGGTGTTGCTGGTGGTGACCTTCGCCAATATCTTCACCATTATCCAACCCGTCATCGACAGCGGGGACTGGAACAGCACCCTGTGGATGGTCGGTGGGCCGATCTTCTTCTCACTGCTGGCGCTGGGGATCTACGAAAGCTACCGTCGGCGCATGGCGTCCGGCGCGCTGGTGATGGAGAGTTAGAGAGCCTGCCCGGCGTTGCTGCCGGGCAGGTGATGACTTACAGTCCGCCAGCCGTACGGCGGCTGGTTTTCCCGGCCGAGGTCATGGTTTTACTGCTTTGTCTGCCGTCGATACTTTCCAGACGCATCTGGAACGGAGGGAACGGCATATCAATGCCATGCTCGCGGAAGCCCGCCAGGATCAACTGATGCATCTCATGGCGCAGCGGCATGCGGTGCCCCATCTCGGCGGCAAAAATACGCAGCTCGAAAATCTGGATCCCCTGCTGCAGGTCGACGAGAAACGCCTCTGGTGCTGGGGTATCGATGACCAGCGAGCAACGATGCGCCGCGGCGATGAGAATTTTCGTTACCTCATCGGTATCGGCGTCCACGGGGGCCGGCACCGTCAGCACCACGCGGGTGACCGAGTCCGACAGAGACCAGTTGATAAACTGTTCGGTAATGAACGCCTTGTTCGGCACGATAATCTCTTTCCGGTCCCAGTCGCTGATGGTGGTCGCACGGGTATTAATGCGGGTGACGCTGCCCGTCAGGTCGCGAATGGTGACCGTATCGCCGATACGGATCGGCTTCTCAAACAGGATAATCAGGCCGGAGATAAAGTTGGCGAAGATCTCCTGCAGGCCAAAGCCGAGACCCACACCCAGCGCGGCGACCAGCCACTGCAGCTTCGACCACTCAATACCGATCATCGAGAAGCCCACCAGCCCGCCGACGAGCATCAGCAGATACTTGGTGATGGTGGTGATGGCGTAGCCGGTGCCGGGCGTTAAATCGAGATGCTGGAGGATCGCCAGCTCCAGCAGCGCGGGCAGGTTGCGTACCAGCTGAGTGGTGATGATCAGCACCAGAATGGCAATCAACACCGCGCCAAGCGTGATCGGCTCAAGGCTTTCCACCCCTTGTACCGTCGAGGTCACGTCCCACAGCGAGATATTCTCAAGGAAGCCAAACGCCGAGTGAATTTCCGACCACAGCACGATGACCGACAGCAGTGCAATCAGCATCAGCAGGGAGCGCACAAGCCGCAGCGACTGAGTACTGATGGCATCGAGGTCGACCTCGCTGATCTCCGTTTCCACCGACCCCTCCGGGCTGCTGACGTGAACGGGCTCATCTTCGCCGCGGGCACGCTGAGCGAGAATTTCCGCGCGACGGTGACGGGCCCGGTCGAAGGCCAGCCGGCGGCGCTGGATCAGCATCCAGCGGCGGATGATGTGATAGACCACCAGCAGCAGGAACCAGATGGCGACCGAGGTTTCCAGACGTGCAAGCAGCGCCTGGGCGGTGGCGAGATAGCCGACGGCAGCCGCCAGCATGGCCACCAGCGGGGCGCCAAGCATCAGGTTCCACAGCAGGCGGTTCACCATATTCTCGCCATTCCCCTCTTTATCCAGATAGAGCGGAATACCGGCGTGCTTAAGGCTCAGCGTGACCACCGCCAGCGCGCCGCAGATCAACAGGAAGCACAGGCGGCCCAACGAAGCGGAGAATTCGCGGTCGTTAAGATTATCAAACATGATCAGCGCCATAATCAGCGGCACAATCAGCCCGATGCTCATCAGGTAGTAGCGCATCGCTTTCGCCACGCGGTTACGCGGCCAGCCGAAGTGGGCGATAAACAGCCCGTTTGGCCGGGCGAAGGTGGCGCAGATCATCACCACCCACAGCAAAGGCACGGTCGCCGTGACCCCATCGCCTATCGCCACCGCCAGCGGGAAGGGCCAGGCGGACTGCAGGCCATAGCCGAGCGTCATCCACAGCACCGGCAGCGGCGAGGCCACCAGTATCGACCAGAAGACCGTGCGCAGCGTCAGCCAGAAGTGATCCTGGGTGACTTTCCCCACCCGGGCGCTGGAGCGCTCAAGGAAGCGGGTGAAATGGCGCCGCGAGCTGATGCTGAAGCCAACCAGCAGCAGGGCGGCAAACAGCGGTAGCAGAGTCTCTTTGCTGGTGAGCATCATCGCGCTGGCTTTGCCCAGTTCGCTGATGGTATCCAGGGAGATCAGGCGCCGCAGATCCTGGACAATCTCCAGCGGCCAGGAGAAGCCGATAGGGCTAACGTCCGAAGTCCAGAACAGATAGCGGTGAGTCGCTTCGTTGATCTCTTTCAGCGCGTCTTCCAGCTGGCCGTTGGCGACCTTCAGCTTGGTGAGCTCCAGCATCAGGGTATCGCCGCCGCGCAGCAGCGAGTTCAGCAGCTCGTTCTGCGTGCGCAGCTGCGCCTGCAGGATTTTGTTCTGCTCGCTGGTCAGCGGTTCGCCGTCGGCCTGACGGATCTGCCGCAGCTGCGGCTGCTTACTGAGTAAATCTTCAAAGCGCAGACGCTGCACGCGCAACTGCGCCATTTCCGTATCCAGCTGCTGTGGGCGAGGGCGCTCCGGCAGCCGCGCTACCTGGGCGCGCAGGGCTTCGCCCAGCAGGTTGGAAGAGCCCAGCCACTGCGATTGCTCGCGCAGGGTGTTTAACGCCTGGCGCACCTGCAGCGTTTGATTCGTCGCCTGCCGCTGCTGGGAGGCCACCAGATCCATGCGCTGCGCCTGCTGGTTCAGCGCCTGGGAGAGCTCCCGGTTGACCTTGAACTGCGCGTTGATGTCCGGCGGCAGGTTTTCACTGTTCTCCGCCAGCAGTTCGGTGCTCTCCAGCGCCTTTTCCGCTTCCCGCTGGCGCTGGCTGTTCTGTAAATTGCGCAGCGCCTGCAGATAGGCATCCAGTTGTTCGCTCTGCTTTTGCGCCAGCTCGGAACGGGCGCGCGACAGCTCCTGGCGGTTGTTGGCGGAAAGCTGGGCGAGGTCGAGTTCATCCACCAGCGCCTTCAGGCGCGCCGATTCCGCCTGCAGGGCAAGATTTTGCGCCTGGGCGAGAGCATTGTTGCCGGTTTGCGTGCCGATGCGGCGCTCAACCTCATTGAGCTGACGACGGGCATCGGTTTGCTGTTGCGGCAGCTGGTTCAGGGAGTCGGCGATTTCGCGCGCGCGATCCTGCTCCTGCTGCGCCTGGCGGCTCGATTCCAGCAGCTGGCTGCTGACCTGCAGGATCTCCTGGTTCAGCGCATCGGCGGTCAGGCCGGTTGGCACCTGGCGCGGTTCTTCGCTCAGATTGTTGAGCTGAGAGCGCAGGCTTTGAAACAGTTTGGGGAAATTATCGATAACGTCCTGATACTGACGGGCGCGCTCGAGGGACGATTTTTGCTCCTCAAGCGCGTTCAGCGCGGACTGTAGAACTTCAACGGTTTCAGGCTGGGCGGGCTTTGCCGCCTTCGCCTGTTCCAGTTCCTGGGTTATCTGTTTAGCATCCGGGGCTGTCGCAGCGTACGCCCCGAAACTGAGGCTCAAGGCCAACAGGAAAGTGTATATCAGGCGCACGGCATAACCCTTTTTGCTGAAGAATTAACCTTGGTCTTGTGTATCGTCAACCAGCGGGCTGGCGCGGTGTTCGGCGCGGATCTCTTCTTCCGGTAACGGCGCGGGTTCAGCAGCGGCGCTGGCTTCCACGGCGGTCGCCAGCGGTTGGCCGATTTTAGTCACGGACAGGCTTTGCAGCGAGTCAACCAGCTTCACCTGGCCCGGGGCGAACAGGTTGATCACGGTGGAACCCAGTTTGAAGCGGCCCATCTCCTGGCCTTTCAGCAGGGCGACGGAGCCTTCGCTGTCACCCGCGGGCCAGGTCCAGCGTTTAATAATGCCTTCGCGCGGCGGGGTCACGGTGCCGGACCACACGGTCTCGATGCTGCCGACGATAGTCGCGCCCACCAGAATTTGCGCCATCGGGCCAAACTCAGTATCAAACAGGCAGATGACGCGCTCGTTACGGGCGAACAGGTTAGGCACATTCTGCGCCGTCAGATGGTTAACCGAGAACAGGTCGCCAGGGACGTAGATCATTTCGCGCAGGATGCCGTTGCACGGCATGTGCACGCGGTGATAGTCGCGCGGCGACAGATAGGTGGTGGCGAAGCTGCCGTTACGGAACAGGTCGGCCATTTGATAGTTGCCGGCCAGCAGGGCTTCCAGGCTGTAGTCATGACCTTTGGCCTGCAGGATTTTATCGTCTTCAATGGCGCCAAGCTGGCTGATCACGCCGTCTGCCGGCATCACCAGCACGTTGGGATCGGTATTCAGCGGGCGAACGTCGTCGCGCAGCGGACGCACAAAGAAATCGTTGAAGGTGCGATAAGCCGCGGTATCCGGCTTCTGCGCCTCTTTCATATCGACCTTGTAGTATTTCACGAACAGATCGATGACCAGTTTCGTCAACCAACCTGCGCGTTTGCTCGCACCCCAGCCTGCGAGGCGGGTGAGCCACAGTTTAGGCAGAATGTATTGCAGTGAAAGTTTAAGATCGTTTAACAAAGTAGCCTCCAGGCCATGATATGTCGTTCCTGACCCCGCCCGCGGGCGGGGACCTGAAAAAAGGGGACGATTCTATACGTAAACCTCGCCAAATGGCATCCGCGTTAGTCGCAGTTTGACCGCGTCCTGGCAGAGCCTGACGTGACGCTCAGCTTAATGATCAGTCATCGGACGAGGAAAAGTTTTTACGCGTTTTTACCTGTACCTGCTCCATGCTTTCGAGGATGCGGTGGTAGTTCTCAAAACGGCTTTCGGCGATCTTGCCGTTCTCTACCGCTTCGCGAAGCGCACAGCCAGGATCGTTATCGTGTTTACAGTCGCGGTATTTGCAATGGCCTAAATAATCATGGAATTCGACAAAGCCATTGGTGATTTGTTCCGCTTCCAGATGCCAGAGGCCGAATTCACGAACGCCCGGTGAATCAATTACATCGCCGCCGTGCGGGAAGTGGTAGAGGCGCGCCGCGGTGGTGGTGTGCTGGCCTAAGCCGGAAACGTCCGAGACATCATTGGTGAGGATCTGATCCTCATTCAGCCCCAGCAGGGCGTTCAGCAGGCTCGATTTACCGACCCCGGACTGCCCGGCGAAAATGCTGATGCGGTCGGTCAGGGCCGCTTCCAGCGGCTTGAGGCCGTCCTGAGTCCGACTGGAGACCATGAGCACGCGGTAACCGATATTGCGGTAGATGTCCATTTGCTCATTGACGAAGCGCAGGCCATCGTCATCCAGCAGATCGATTTTATTCAGAACGATTAACGGCTCGATATCCTGCGCCTCGCAGGCCACCAGATAACGATCGATAATATTCAATGACAGCTCAGGCAGGATCGCGGAAACCACCACGATCTGATCGATATTGGCAGCGATAGGCTTCACGCCGTCGTAAAAATCCGGACGCGTCAGGACGGAGGCGCGCTCATGCACCGCTTCGACGATCCCTTTGACGTTTACGCCGTCGGCGGCATCTTTACCTGGCCGCCAGACCACGCGGTCGCCAGTGACCAGCGAACGGATTGTCCGGCGAATGTTGCAGCGATGGACGCTGCCGTCAGCGGATTCGACGTCGGCATGCATGCCAAAGCGACTGATGACAATGCCTTCCGACGTTTCGCCAAACAGGTTGTCATCGTAGTCGGCCTTCTCCGCAGTGGTTTTCAGGCGGCGCTGGTGGTTGGCGTTGACGCGGCGCTGCTGGCCTTTGGAGAGTTTATTTTTACTCAATCGAACTGGCTCCTGGTCGCCCTGATGGGGCAAAACCTCTATGATACACGCTATTTTAGATGAATATAGTCACGCAAGAAGGGTGGAAAATAGCATGAGTGCAAATGAAAACAACCTCATTTGGATCGATCTTGAGATGACAGGGCTGG
Source organism: Klebsiella sp. D-Nf1 (assembly GCF_002810515.1). Lineage (NCBI taxonomy): Bacteria > Pseudomonadati > Pseudomonadota > Gammaproteobacteria > Enterobacterales > Enterobacteriaceae > Klebsiella > Klebsiella sp. D-Nf1. The sequence continues at coordinate 164,113 of NZ_PIOK01000006.1, read as the reverse complement.
ATCCGGAGCGCGATCGCATTATCGAAATCGCCACCCTGGTGACCGATGCCAACCTGAACATTTTGGCTGAAGGGCCGACCATCGCCGTGCATCAGTCAGACGCTCAGCTGGCATTAATGGACGAGTGGAATGTGCGGACGCATACCGGCAGCGGACTGGTGGATCGCGTGAAGGCCAGCACCGTCGGCGAGCACGATGCCGAACTGGCGACTATTGAGTTTCTTAAGCAGTGGGTGCCGGCGGGCAAGTCGCCGATCTGCGGCAACAGCATCGGCCAGGATCGTCGCTTCCTGTTTAAGTACATGCCGCAACTGGAAGCCTATTTCCACTACCGCTATCTGGACGTCAGCACGCTGAAAGAGCTGGCTCGCCGCTGGAAGCCGGAAATTCTCGACGGCTTTAAAAAGCAGGGCACCCATCAGGCGATGGACGATATCCGCGAGTCGGTCGCCGAGCTGGCTTACTATCGCGAGCATTTCATTAAGCTGTAAACCACGACTGGCTGTGAAAACCGGGCCTGGTGCGGCCCGGTACATCTTTCTGTTTATTTAAACCACTTTTGCTGCATCTGCTGGAAGTCAGGCGTCGCCATGACCGCGGTCAGGGCATCGTTGATGGCATTCAGCAACTCCGGATCGTCTTTGCGCACCGCAATCGCATACTGCTTACCGTAATAAGCCGGGTCGGTGGCCCGCTCATCCATGATGGCGTAGTCAGGGTTCTCTTGTTGCCAGGCGTCAAGGGTGGCGAAGTCGCTCATGACGCCGGTTATTTCGCCGGCTTTCAGCGCGGCTAAAGCGCTAGCGACGTCGTCGTAAGGGATCGCCTGCACGGCCTTCTGCTTATCGCGCAGATAGTGCTGATGCAGCGTGCCTTTCACCACGCCGATTTTTTTGGCTTTCAGATCGGCAAAGGTATGGGCAACATCTTTATTGACGATCACCACCCCGGAGAGCGCCTGGCGATAAGGGCGGCTAAAGGCGACCTGCTTCTCGCGCATTGGGATCACTTCCATACCGGCAATCACCGCATCAAACTTCTTAAAGCGCAATGCCGGGATCAGGGTATCGAAACGCTGCGCCGTAAACTGGCACTGCGCCTGCATCTGCTGGCACAGGGCGTGAGCGAGATCGATATCAAAGCCGACGGGCTGATTTTTGCCGTTGGTGGTGACAAATGGCGGATTGGCTGTGGTGGTGCCAAAATGGAGCGTCTCGGCTGACGCGGTTCCGATGGCCAGCGTGCTCAGCAGCAGGACGGTGAGGACTTTTCTCATGCTAATTCCCTGTTTGGCGTCGTGGTGGCCGCGTTATACGTCGCGCCACCGCAATATGATGCGAGCGATTTTGCGTCATTCAGCCGGACGGAAAAAGCAATTTTGCCCGTTATGACGCTTATTTATACAATTCAGCGGCGTAGGTGGCGAGAAAATGTCCACTTAAACAAAAAACGCAAAAAAGTGATCGTCAGGGGGTTGCAGGGGCATCGAATTCTCGTATAATGCGCCTCCCGTAACGACGCAGAAATGCAAATTACGACGCCATCAAAATATGGCAAAAAAAGCAGTAACGCGGGAATAGCTCAGTTGGTAGAGCACGACCTTGCCAAGGTCGGGGTCGCGAGTTCGAGTCTCGTTTCCCGCTCCAAAATTTGAAAGCACCATCCTGATCACAGGATTTCAACTCGCAGATGCGAGGCGAAAGCCGAAGATTAAGCGGGAATAGCTCAGTTGGTAGAGCACGACCTTGCCAAGGTCGGGGTCGCGAGTTCGAGTCTCGTTTCCCGCTCCAAAATTTGAAAGACATACCACACCAGTCGCAGTATTCAGGTTGCTACACGATAGCTTGAATGACGATGATTAAGCGGGAATAGCTCAGTTGGTAGAGCACGACCTTGCCAAGGTCGGGGTCGCGAGTTCGAGTCTCGTTTCCCGCTCCAAATTTTCTTCCATCTCTTATTTATCCACAGTGCAATCCAGCGCCGGGGATGATTTTTGTTTGATCTTCAGAAATACTGTGAACAGAGTTATCCACAGGTTGTCGTTCCGTCTTTGACGGCGTAAATGCTTCGCTTTGTAAATAGTATCTTTATATCTCATTGAAATTTAACAATTAAATTTCATTTCGAAATGTTAATCCGATCACTTGACCTCGGTCTGCGCCTTGAAACGCAATGTGTTTTAGATTTTATTCACAGCCTGTGAATGAATCAGGCGTCGCGCGGCAAGCCTTTCTCTACCACCCTGACCAGACGTAATTTTTTCGGCAGCTGTACTTCGACGGCGTCAGCGTTCCGCTTGTTTATTTGCTCAGCGATAGCCCATTCGATGTGCTCGTCGAGAAGCGGGTGCTCACCCCGGCGACTCTCCAGCGCGCGAAGATGGGCTTCATCCCAGGGCGCATTGCCCAGCGCGACGGCGATATTGCGCAGCCAGCGCAGGTGGCCAATGCGACGAATCGCCGACCCTTCGGTTACCTTCAGAAACCACGCTTCGCTCCAGGAGAACAGCTCCACCAGCGGTGGCGCATGCAACGCTTTGCGTGGACTGAAATCCTCTTCATCGGTGAGCTGTGAGAAACGGTTCCACGGGCAGATGAGCTGGCAATCATCACAACCGTAAATACGGTTGCCGATAAGCGGACGGAACGCCTCCGGGATAGCGCCTTCCAGCTCGATGGTGAGATAGGAGATGCAGCGCCGGGCGTCGACGGTGTAGGGCTCAACGATGGCGCCTGTGGGGCAGATGGTCATGCAGGCGACGCAGCGTCCGCACTCCTCCGCAACCGGGCTGTCGACCGGTAGAGGCAGATCGATCAGCAGTTCGCCGAGGAAAAAGAATGACCCCGCGTCGCGGCTTAAGATAAGTGAGTGCTTACCTGTCCAGCCAAGGCCCGCTTTTTCTGCGATTGGCCGTTCCAGGATAGGCGCGGAATCGACAAAAGGTCTAAAATTGAGCGAAGCACACTGTTCCTGAATCTTCTCCCCCAGTTTTTTCAGGCGATTACGTAGCAGCTTATGATAATCACGCCCGAGGGCATAACGGCTGACGTAACCCAGCGCGGGATCTTTCAGGGTGCGGGCAAAGGCGGCGTTGGCGGGCAGATAGTTCATCCGCACGCTGATGACGCGTAACGTACCGGGCAGCAGTTCATGGGGGCGGGCGCGCATCATTCCGTGACGGGCCATCCACTCCATTTCGCCGTGGTATTGTTTATCCAGCCATGCCTGCAGTTTGGGTTCACCGGCGCTGAGGTCGGTATCGGCGATACCCACCTGCTGGAACCCGAGCTCTGTGCCCCATTGTTTGATTTGTTGCGCTAACTGAACGAGATCGAGGGGCTGTGACATGATGGACCATACAATGACGAAAAACCCTGACAGTATACCATACAACATTTGGCCTGCGGAGGCGCTGCGCCTGGCCGAACGAGAGGCGGCGGACAGCCTGGGGCTGACGCTGTTCGAACTGATGCAGCGCGCGGGCGAGGCGGCCTTTCAGCTGGCCAGCCGCGCTTATCCCGCCAGTGCGCACTGGCTGATCCTCTGCGGACATGGTAACAACGGCGGCGACGGATATGTCGTCGCGCGTCTGGCGCAGGCCGCGGGGCGGCGGGTGACGCTGCTGGCGGTAGAGAGTGACAGCCCGCTGCCGGAAGAGGCGCAGGCGGCGCGAGAGGCGTGGCTTAACGCGGGCGGCGTGATCCATGCGGCGACCATCCCCTGGCCCGACGATATCTCACTGATTATTGATGGCCTGCTCGGCACCGGTCTGCGCAGCGCGCCGCGCGATCCCGTTGCGGCGCTCATCCACCAGGCGAACCACCATCCGGCGCCGGTGGTGGCGCTGGATATCCCTTCCGGCCTGAACGCGCAGACTGGCGCGACGCCAGGTGCAGTGGTTCAGGCCGACCACACCCTGACCTTTATCGCCCTCAAACCCGGGCTGCTGACCGGCAAGGCGCGGGATGTCGTCGGGCATCTCCATCATCATGCCCTCGGGCTCGAGCGCTGGCTCGCCGGGCAAAGTACTCCTCTGACGCGGTTTTGCGCCGCCCACCTCGCCGACTGGCTGCCGCCGCGGCGGGCCACCTCCCATAAGGGCGATCACGGCAAGCTGGTGATTGTCGGCGGCGATCGCGGCACGGCAGGCGCTATCCGTATGTGCGGTGAAGCGGCCCTACGCGGCGGTGCAGGGCTGGTGCGAGTGCTTACTCACCCTGAGAGCATCGCGCCCATTGTCACCGTGCGGCCGGAATTAATGGTGGATGAACTGACGCCGCAGACTCTGAAAGCCGCGCTGGAGTGGGCTGATGTGGTGGCGATTGGCCCGGGCCTGGGGCAGCGCGAATGGGGGCGCAGCGCCCTGCGCACGGTGGAAAGTTTTAACAAACCGATGGTCTGGGACGCCGACGCGCTGAACCTGCTGGCATTCAATCCCGATAAACGTCACAATCGCGTGCTAACGCCGCACCCCGGCGAAGCGGCCCGTCTGCTGAATGTCAGCGTGGCAGAAATTGAAAGCGATCGCTTACTTTCTGCGCAGCGTCTGGTAAAACGGTATGGTGGCGTGGTTGTGCTGAAAGGCGCGGGCACGGTGGTGGCCAGTGAAAGCGGGGCGATGGGCATTATCGATGCCGGCAATGCCGGGATGGCCAGCGGCGGTATGGGCGATGTGCTTACCGGCATTATTGCCGCATTGTTAGGACAGCACCTGACGCCGTATGATGCAGCCTGTGCCGGGTGCGTCGCTCATGGCGACGCCGCCGACCGACTGGCCGCCCGCGAGGGCACCCGCGGCATGCTGGCGACCGATCTCTTTTCCACGCTCAGGCGTGTTGTTAACCCGGATGTGATTGACGTAGACCATGATTAACCGAGTGATTCCTTTACCCGATGAGCAGGCCACGCTGGCCCTTGGCGACCGCATCGCGCAGGTCTGTACCGGCGCCACCGTGATTTATCTGTATGGTGATTTAGGCGCGGGGAAAACGACCTTCAGCCGCGGCTTTTTGCAGGCGCTCGGTCACCGCGGCAATGTCAAAAGCCCAACCTATACCCTGGTGGAGCCGTATACCCTCGAGAATCTGATGGTATATCACTTCGATCTCTACCGACTGGCGGATCCTGAGGAGCTCGAATTTATGGGGATCCGTGATTATTTTGCCGACGATGCCATCTGCCTGGTGGAATGGCCGCAGCAAGGCGCAGGTGTCCTGCCTGACCCGGACGTTGAAATTCACCTTGATTACCAGGCACAAGGGCGTGAGGCGCGTATTACCGCGATCTCCTCACGGGGTGAATCTTTACTGGCGCGTTTAGCCATTTAGCCTGAAGGATGACGGGATGAAGTATCGCATAACCACCTGGCTTGCCGCTGCGCTAATGCTGTCGAGTCTTCACGCCACTGCGGCGAGTTTATCCGATATCCAGGTCTCTAACGGAGACCAGCAGGCCCGTATTACCCTGAGCTTTGTCGGTGAGCCGGAGTACTCCTTTACCCCACAGGGCAAACGTCTGGTGGCACTGGATATCAAGCAGACCGGCGTATTGCAGGGACTACCGCTGCAGTTTAGTGGCAGCAACCTGGTGAAAAGTATTCGCGCCGGTACGCCGCAGGATACGCAGACGCTGCGTTTGCTGGTGGATCTGACGGAAGATGGTAAAACGCGAGCGGTGAAGCAGCAGAACGGGGCAAATTACACGGTGGTCTTTACCATCAACGCCGACGCGCCACCGCCACCGCCGCCTGTGGTGGTGAAACGGGCCGACCCGCCGCCGGTGATGCCTTCCCGGACGGCGACGGCAGGACGTAACCCGTTCAGCTCGTCGGGTCATGAACGGCAGACGGCGATGACGTCCTCTCAGCCAGTGATGACCAACAATCAGACCGTGACTCGCCCGGCGGCCCGCACGGTGTCGGTGGATGATAAGGTGATTATCGCCATCGATGCCGGACACGGCGGTCAGGATCCTGGCGCGATTGGTCCGAACGGCACCAAAGAGAAGAACGTGACTATCGCCATCGCGCGCAAGCTGCGGGCGTTACTGAACGCCGATCCGCAGTTTAAGCCGGTGCTGACCCGCGACGGAGATTACTTTATTTCGGTGATGGGGCGCTCGGACGTGGCGCGTAAGCAAAACGCCAACTTCCTCGTCTCTATCCATGCGGATGCCGCGCCAAACCGCGATGCGACCGGCGCCTCGGTGTGGGTGCTCTCGAACCGTCGCGCCAACAGCGAAATGGCCGGTTGGCTCGAGCAGCATGAGAAACAGTCTGAACTGCTTGGCGGGGCAGGCGACGTGCTGGCGAACAGCCAGGCCGACCCTTACCTGAGCCAGGCGGTGCTGGATCTGCAGTTCGGTCATTCCCAGCGCGTCGGCTACGATGTGGCGACCAACGTGCTGAGCCAGCTGCAGCGCATTGGCAACCTGCACAAACGCCGCCCGGAGCATGCCAGCCTCGGTGTATTGCGCTCGCCGGATATCCCGTCGATCCTCGTGGAAACGGGCTTTATCAGTAACAACGGTGAAGAGCGGCTGCTGGGGAGTGAGGATTACCAGGAGCAGATCGCACAGGCGATTTACAACGGCCTGCGTAACTACTTTATGCAGCATCCGCTGCAGTCGGCGCCTCGAGGGGAGGCGGCGCAGACCGCCAGCGCCGCAGCGCCAGGCGGGATGTTGATTAACTAAGGAGCAGGGGATGCCGATTCAGGTTCTGCCGCCGCAGCTCGCCAACCAGATTGCCGCCGGCGAAGTGGTGGAGCGGCCCGCGTCGGTGGTGAAAGAGCTGGTTGAGAACAGCCTTGATGCTGGCGCTACGCGGATTGACATTGATATCGAACGCGGCGGCGCGAAGCTCATTCGCATCCGCGATAACGGCAGCGGCATCAAAAAAGACGAGCTGGCGCTGGCCCTGGCTCGTCATGCGACCAGCAAGATCGCCTCGCTTGACGATCTGGAGGCGATTATCAGCCTCGGCTTTCGCGGCGAAGCGCTGGCCAGTATCAGTTCGGTGGCGCGCTTAACGCTGACTTCGCGCACGGCGGAGCAGCAGGAAGCCTGGCAGGCTTATGCCGAAGGCCGCGATCAGGCGGTGACGGTGAAGCCGGCGGCGCACCCGGTCGGCACCACCCTGGAAGTCCTCGATCTGTTCTACAACACGCCGGCGCGGCGCAAATTTATGCGCACCGAAAAAACCGAGTTCGGCCATATTGACGAAGTGGTGCGCCGCATTGCGCTGGCGCGCTTCGACGTCACCATTAACCTCAACCATAACGGTAAGGTGATACGACAGTATCGGGCAGTGGCGCAGGATGGCCAGCGGGAGCGGCGGCTGGGAACCATTTGCGGCGCCGCTTTTCTCGAACATGCGCTGGCGATCGAGTGGCAGCATGGCGATCTGACCCTGCGCGGCTGGGTTGCCGATCCGCTCCATACCACCCCGGCGCTGGCGGAAATTCAGTACTGTTACGTCAACGGCCGGATGATGCGCGACCGGCTGATCAATCATGCTATCCGCCAGGCCTGTGAAGACAAGCTGGGGGCCGATCAGCAGCCGGCGTTTGTGCTGTATCTGGAGATCGATCCCCATCAGGTGGATGTGAACGTCCATCCGGCCAAGCATGAGGTGCGTTTCCATCAGTCTCGCCTGGTGCATGACTTTATCTACCAGGGCGTACTGAGCGTGCTGCAGCAACAGCTTGATGCGCCGCTGGCGGAAAAAGACGACCCGCCGACGCCGCGCCAGATGCCGGAGAATCGCATCGCCGCAGGCGGCAACCAGTTTGCTCGGCCGTCGGAAGCGCGTGAACCGGCAACCCGATTCAGCATGACATCGTCGCGTGAGCCGGCTGCCTCCGGCGGCAGTTCTGGCGGCGCGAGCTGGCCGCATGCGCAGCCCGGTTACCAGAAGCAGCAGGGCGCGCTTTATCGTCAGTTGCTCGACACGCCCGCCGCGCCGCGACCCGCGCAGCCGTCCGCCGCCCCGGCGGAACTGGCTGGTCACAGTCAGAGTTTTGGCAGAGTGCTGACGATTGTCGGCGGCGATTGCGCGCTGCTGGAGCGCGAGGGCAGTCTGGCGCTGCTGTCGTTGACCGTTGCCGAGCGCTGGCTGCGCCAGGCGCAGTTGACGCCGGGTACGGAAGCGGTATGTGCCCAGCCGCTGCTGATCCCGTTGCGGTTAAAAGTCACGGAAGGGGAGAAGCGGGCGCTGGCCGCTGCGCAGTCGGCGCTGGCGCAGTTGGGGATCGAGCTTCATACCGATGCCCTGCACGTGACGGTGCGCGCGGTCCCTTTACCCTTAAGACAACAAAATTTACAAATCTTGATTCCTGAACTGATAGGCTACCTGGCGCAGCAAAACGCATTCGACGTCGGCAATATCGCCCAATGGATGGCGCGTAATCTGACGAGCGAACAGGCGTCATGGAATATGGCGCAGGCGATTGCGCTGCTGGCGGACGTCGAACGTCTTTGCCCGCAGCTGGTGAAAACGCCGCCGGGCGGCCTGTTACAACCTGTAGATCTCCATTCGGCGATGAATGCCCTGAAAGATGAATGATGTAACCGAGGCGAGCCTGCCCAAGGCAATTTTTTTAATGGGCCCGACGGCCTCAGGCAAAACCGCGCTGGCGATAGCCTTACGTAAAGTTTTGCCAGTAGAGTTGATTAGTGTTGATTCCGCCCTCATTTATCGGGGAATGGATATTGGCACTGCCAAACCGGATGCTGCGGAGCTTAGCGCTGCGCCGCACCGGCTGCTGGATATTTTGGATCCTGCAGAAGCCTATTCCGCGGCTGATTTTCGCCGCGACGCGCTGGCGGCGATGGCCGATATTGTCGCCGCCGGGCGTATTCCGCTGTTAGTCGGCGGAACGATGTTGTATTTCAAAGCGTTGCTGGAAGGATTGTCGCCCTTACCGTCGGCTGACCCAGAGGTCAGAGCGCGGATTGAGCAGCAGGCCGCAGAGCAGGGGTGGAACGCGTTACATCAGCAATTACAGGCGATCGATCCCGTAGCTGCTGCGCGTATTCATCCAAATGATCCGCAAAGGCTTTCCCGGGCACTGGAAGTTTTTTTCATTTCGGGTAAAACTTTAACGGAACTGACGCAAACGTCAGGAGACGCTCTGCCATATCAGGTGCATCAGTTCGCCATCGCCCCGGCGAGCCGTGAACTGCTCCATCAACGCATAGAACAGCGTTTTCATCAGATGTTAGCTTCAGGTTTTGAAGCAGAAGTACGGGCGCTTTTTGCCCGCGGAGATTTGCATACGGATATGCCTTCCATCCGTTGTGTTGGATACCGCCAGATGTGGTCATACCTCAATGGCGAGATCCCGTATGATGAGATGGTTTATCGAGGTGTTTGCGCCACGAGACAGTTAGCCAAACGTCAGGTCACCTGGCTGCGCGGTTGGGAAGGTGTGCACTGGTTAGACAGTGAACAACCTGAACAAGCGCTCAACAAAGTATTACAGGTTGTTGGTGCGAGCCAGAACTGAACGTGTACAATTAAACGGTATCGTGCGTAATTTTTTTTAAGAATCGTAAGGTTCTGAGTACAAAACAAGCATACATATAAGGAAAAGAGAGAATGGCTAAGGGGCAATCTTTACAAGATCCGTTCCTGAACGCTTTGCGTCGGGAACGTGTTCCGGTTTCTATTTATTTGGTGAATGGTATCAAGCTGCAAGGGCAAATTGAGTCTTTCGATCAGTTCGTGATCCTGTTGAAGAACACGGTCAGCCAGATGGTCTATAAGCACGCAATTTCTACTGTTGTCCCGTCTCGCCCGGTGTCTCACCACAGCAATAATGCTGGCGGCGGTTCCAGTAACTATCACCACGGTGGTAGCGCGCAGGGCTCTTCTGCGCCGCAACAAGACAGCGACGACGCCGAATAAGGCCAGTGCTGTTTTTCCACGCCGGGGAGCCAGGTTTTCTGCGTTCCCCGCTGGTATTTTATAAGGGGTTTACGCTTGTTTGACCGTTATGACGCCGGTGAGCAGGCGGTACTGGTACACATCTATTTTTCGCAAGACAAAGATATGGAAGATCTCCAGGAGTTTGAAACTCTGGCCTCTTCCGCCGGTGTCGAAGCAATGCAGGTGATTACCGGTAGCCGTAAAGCACCGCACCCGAAGTATTTTGTTGGTGAAGGTAAGGCAGTCGAAATTGCGGAAGCCGTTAAAGCGACCGGCGCGTCGGTCGTGCTCTTCGATCATGCCCTGAGTCCGGCACAAGAACGCAACCTGGAACGCCTGTGCGAATGCCGGGTTATCGATCGTACCGGTCTTATTTTAGATATTTTCGCCCAGCGCGCGCGCACCCATGAAGGGAAACTGCAGGTTGAGCTGGCGCAGTTGCGCCATATGGCGACCCGCCTCGTCCGCGGCTGGACCCACCTTGAAAGACAAAAGGGCGGGATTGGTTTGCGTGGCCCGGGTGAAACCCAGCTCGAAACCGACCGTCGTTTATTGCGTAACCGTATCATGCAGATCCTGTCGCGACTGGAAAAAGTTGAGAAACAGCGTGAGCAGGGGCGGCGGTCGCGCGCGAAAGCCGATATTCCAACCGTGTCGCTGGTGGGCTACACCAACGCCGGAAAATCAACGCTCTTTAACCAGATCACCGCTGCCGAGGTCTATGCCGCGAACCAGCTGTTCGCCACCCTGGACCCGACGCTGCGCCGCATTGACGTCCCTGACGTCGGCGAAACGGTGCTGGCCGATACCGTCGGCTTTATTCGCCATCTGCCGCACGATCTGGTAGCCGCGTTTAAAGCGACGTTGCAGGAGACGCGTCAGGCGACGCTGCTGCTGCATGTGATTGACGCGGCGGATGTCCGCGTGCAGGAAAACATTGATGCGGTAAATACGGTTCTCGCTGAGATTGAGGCCGATGAGATCCCAGCGCTGCTGGTGATGAACAAAATCGACATGCTTGACGATTTTGAACCGCGCATCGATCGCGACGATGAAAATAAACCGATTCGGGTCTGGCTTTCAGCGCAGACCGGGGTTGGCGTACCACTGCTTTTTCAGGCATTAACGGAACGTCTTTCCGGTGAAGTGGCCCAGCATACGCTGCGCTTACCGCCGAAAGAAGGGCGACTGAGAAGCCGTTTCTATCAGCTTCAGGCGATAGAAAAAGAGTGGATGGAGGATGACGGCAGCGTGAGTCTGCAGGTGCGCATGCCGATCGTTGACTGGCGGCGCCTCTGTAAGCAAGAGCCAACGCTTGTTGACTATGTGGTTTAACCTTGCAGCTTGCCTGAAGATATTGACCCCTGTGGGGATATCAAAAACAAATATGGAGCATATACATGGCGTGGAATCAGCCCGGTAATAACGGACAGGACCGCGACCCGTGGGGGAGCAGCAAACCTGGCGGCAACTCTGAGGGAAATGGCAACAAAGGTGGTCGCGAGCAGGGGCCGCCGGATCTGGATGATATCTTCCGCAAGTTAAGTAAGAAACTTGGCGGGCTCGGCGGCGGCAAGGGCGGACTGGGCGGTGGTAATAGCGCGCAGACGCCTCGTGGACCGATGGGCGGGCGTATTGTCGGCATCGTTGCCGCGGCGGCAGTGATTATCTGGGCGGCCAGCGGTTTTTATACCATTAAAGAAGCCGAACGCGGCGTCGTGACCCGTTTTGGTAAGTTCAGCCATCTGGTTGAGCCAGGCCTGAACTGGAAACCGACCTTTATCGATAACGTTCAGGCGGTGAACGTGGAGTCGGTACGTGAACTGGCCGCTTCCGGCGTCATGCTGACCTCTGACGAAAACGTCGTGCGCGTTGAGATGAACGTGCAGTACCGCGTCACCGATCCGGAACGCTATCTGTTTAGCGTCACCAGCGCGGATGACAGTCTGCGTCAGGCGACTGACAGCGCGCTGCGCGGCGTGATCGGCAAATACACCATGGATCGCATTCTGACCGAAGGTCGTACCGTGATCCGTAGCGATACCCAGCGCGAGCTGGAAGAGACTATCCGCCCGTACAACATGGGGATCACCCTGCTGGACGTCAACTTCCAGACGGCACGTCCGCCGGAAGAGGTGAAGGCGGCGTTTGACGATGCCATTGCCGCGCGTGAGAACGAGCAGCAGTACATCCGTGAAGCGGAAGCTTATACCAACGAAGTACAGCCGCGGGCGAATGGCCAGGCGCAGCGTATCCTTGAAGAGGCGCGTGCCTACAAGACCCAGACCGTCCTGGAAGCCCAGGGTGAAGTGGCTCGCTTTGCTAAGCTCCTGCCGGAATACAAAGCCGCGCCGGAAATTACCCGTGAGCGTCTGTATATCGAAACCATGGAAAAAGTGCTGAGCCACACCCGTAAAGTGCTGGTGAACGACAGCAAAAACGGCAATCTGATGGTTCTGCCGCTTGACCAGATGCTGAAAGGCGCCGCCGCGCCGGCAGCAAAGAGCGATAGCAGTGACGCCAGCGATCTGCTGCGTCTGCCACCTGCATCCAGCACCGGCAGCGCCAGCACCTCATCAACCTCGAGCTCAACCGGGGGTAGCATTATGGACCAACGCCGCGCTAACGCGCAGCGTAACGACTACCAGCGTCAGGGGGAATAACGATGCGTAAATCTGTTATCGCGATCATTGTCATCGTGCTGGTAGTGCTCTACATGTCAGTCTTTGTCGTAAAGGAAGGCGAGCGCGGGATTACGCTGCGTTTCGGTAAAGTTCTGCGCGACGACGAAAACAAGCCGCTGGTGTATGCGCCGGGCCTGCACTTCAAGATCCCGTTTATCGAATCGGTGAAGATGCTGGATGCGCGTATCCAGACCATGGACAACCAGGCTGACCGTTTTGTGACCAAAGAGAAAAAAGACCTGATCGTCGACTCCTATATCAAGTGGCGCATCAGTGACTTCAGCCGTTACTACCTGGCAACCGGCGGCGGCGACGTCTCCCAGGCCGAGGTGCTGCTGAAGCGTAAATTCTCTGACCGTCTGCGTTCTGAAATTGGTCGTCTGGATGTGAAAGACATCGTTACTGACTCCCGTGGTCGCCTGACGCTGGAAGTGCGCGATGCACTGAACTCGGGTTCTGCTGGCACTGAAGATGAGGTCAGCACCCCGGCGGCTGATGACGCTATCGCCAAAGCCGCTGAGCGTGTTGAAGCAGAAACCAACGGCAAAGTGCAGGTGATCAACCCGAACAGTATGGCGGCACTGGGTATCGAAGTTGTCGACGTGCGTATCAAACAGATCAACCTGCCGGCAGAAGTGTCGGAAGCGATTTATAATCGTATGCGCGCGGAGCGTGAAGCGGTTGCTCGTCGCCACCGTTCACAGGGTCAGGAAGAAGCTGAGAAACTGCGCGCGACTGCAGACTACGAAGTCACCAAGACGCTGGCGGAAGCCGAGCGCCAGGGTCGTATCCTGCGTGGTGAAGGTGATGCGGAATCGGCAAAACTGTTTGCCGATGCGTTCAGCCAGGATCCAGGCTTCTACTCCTTTATTCGTAGCCTGCGCGCTTATGAGAAGAGCTTCCAGAGCAACCAGGATGTGATGGTCCTGAGCCCGGACAGCGATTTCTTCCGCTATATGCGTTCACCGGATTCGGCGCGTAAATAAGCCGTAGAGGGTGTAAACCTGAAGTGCTAACGCGAAAAGGCGCCTGAAACAGGCGCCTTTTTTCATGCTGCAAAGGCTAATTAGTTGCCGAGCAGTTTGTTCAGCAGGCCACCGATCACCGGCAGACTTGCCAGCGTACTTTCGATGGTGCCACCAATGGTCGACCCAACGCTTTCGCCCAGAGTTTTGCCCAGGTCAGGCGAAAGGTCGGCCAGATTGATGGTGCCAATCAGCGGCAGATTGATGCTCAGGGCATCGGTACCCATCGTCCATACGGCGGCACCGACCTTGCTGCCTAAGGAAGCCAGGCCATCCTGTAACCAGCCTGCGCCGCTCACATTTTCAATTTCAAATGCGGTTAATTCTCTCATGATAATCTTCCTGATTATGTAGACGTACCGGGTTGTAGTACGCGATGGCATAGTTACAATTTAAAAAATATCCAGCAATACAATTAGTTGTGAATTTTGTTTCACCTTGCCGGTTCATAATGAAGATGAAATACGGGACAATGTGAAATGAGTGAATGAATTCACCATGCTGGCCGATGACGCCCGCGCGGGCGGCAATAATACTTTTCAATTAGGGTTGATAATGAACTCCACCATTTGGCTGGCGCTGGCGCTGGTTTTAGTACTCGAAGGGCTCGGCCCGCTGCTCTATCCACGCGCCTGGCGTAAAATGGTCGCCAGTCTGAGCCAGTTACCGGATAATTTATTGCGTCGCTTTGGCGGCGGACTTGTGGTTGCAGGGATTGTGATCTACTACATGTTGAGGAAATCGATTGGCTGATCAAAAAGTGGTCGGATTTGCCTTATTTTGGATGCAAAAAGTGCTGTAACTCTGAAAAAGCGATGGTAGAATCCATTTTTAAGCAAACGGTGATTTTGAAAAATGGGTAACAACGTCGTCGTACTGGGCACCCAATGGGGTGACGAAGGTAAAGGGAAGATCGTCGATCTCCTGACAGAACGGGCTAAATATGTTGTGCGCTACCAGGGTGGCCATAACGCAGGCCATACTCTCGTAATCAACGGTGAAAAAACCGTCCTCCATCTTATTCCATCAGGTATTCTCCGTGAGAATGTAACCAGCATCATCGGTAACGGTGTTGTGCTGTCTCCGGCTGCGCTGATGAAAGAGATGAAAGGTCTGGAAGACCGTGGTATCCCTGTTCGTGAGCGTCTGCTGCTGTCCGAAGCCTGCCCGCTTATCCTCGACTATCACGTGGCGCTGGACGTCGCACGTGAGAAAGCACGCGGTGCGAAAGCTATCGGTACGACCGGTCGCGGTATCGGCCCGGCTTACGAAGATAAAGTTGCTCGTCGCGGCCTGCGCGTTGGCGACCTGTTTGATAAAGCCACCTTCGCTGACAAACTGAAAGAAGTGATGGAATATCACAACTTCCAGCTGGTGAACTTCTACAAAGCAGAAGCGGTTGACTACCAGAAAGTGCTGGACGATGTCATGGCGATTGCCGACATCCTGACCGCCATGGTGGTGGACGTATCCGATCTGCTGGATCAGGCGCGTAAGCGCGGCGACTTCGTGATGTTCGAAGGCGCGCAGGGTACCCTGCTGGATATCGACCACGGTACCTATCCGTATGTGACTTCCTCCAACACCACTGCGGGTGGCGTGGCAACCGGCTCCGGCCTGGGTCCGCGTTATGTGGATTACGTACTGGGCATCATCAAAGCTTACTCAACTCGCGTAGGCGCGGGTCCGTTCCCGACCGAGCTGTTTGATGAAACTGGCGAGTTCCTGTGCAAGCAGGGTAACGAATTCGGCGCCACCACCGGCCGTCGTCGTCGTACCGGCTGGCTGGACGCGGTTGCAGTACGCCGCGCGGTGCAGATTAACTCGCTGTCCGGCTTCTGCCTGACTAAACTGGACGTCCTCGACGGCCTGAAAGAAGTGAAAATCTGCGTCGGCTACCGTATGCCGGATGGCCGCGAAGTGACCACCACTCCGCTGGCTGCCGACAACTGGGAAGGTATCGAGCCTATCTACGAAACCATGCCGGGCTGGTCCGAAACCACCTTTGGCGTGAAAGAGCGCAGCGGTCTGCCGCAGGCAGCGCTGAACTACATCCAGCGTATTGAAGAGCTGACCGGCGTGCCGGTGGATATCATCTCTACTGGTCCAGACCGTACCGAGACCATGATTCTGCGCGACCCGTTCGACGCGTAATCACTCTCAAGGGGCGCCGTTCGGGCGCCCTTGTTTTTGCTGTTCGCCCGCCCCATTTCAAATAAATTAGCGGCCTGAGCGCTGGCTGGTTTATCATCAATAATAATGATGTCGCTCGACATACCCTGTTTTCTTTTCCCTGAGGTTTATGTGCAGTTAACGAGTTTCACCGATTACGGATTACGCGCGCTGATTTATATGGCGTCGCTGCCGGAAGGACGCATGACCAGCATCTCGGAAGTGACCGAGGTCTATGGCGTCTCCCGTAATCATATGGTTAAAATAATCAATCAGTTAAGCCGTATGGGCTACGTGACTGCCGTGCGGGGGAAGAATGGGGGTATTCGCCTCGGTAAACCAGCAGGGCAGATCCGCGTGGGTGACGTGGTGCGCGATCTTGAACCCTTATCGCTGGTCAACTGCAGCAGCGAATTTTGCCACATCACACCAGCCTGTCGTCTGAAACAGGCGCTAGCTGAAGCCGCGCAGAGTTTTCTCAAGGAGCTGGATAACTATACGCTGGCTGATTTGGTTGAGAAGAATCAACCGCTTTATAAATTATTACTGGTGGAGTGAACCACTCTGCCGGAGATGACAACGGAGGAACCGATATGTCACAAGATCCATTCCAGGAACGCGAAGCTGAGAAGTACGCGAATCCCATCCCGAGCCGGGAATTTATCCTCGAACATTTAACCAAACGGGAAAAGCCTGCCAGCCGCGATGAGCTGGCCATCGAGTTAAATATTGAGGGCGAAGAACAAATAGAAGCGCTGCGCCGCCGCCTGCGCGCGATGGAGCGCGACGGTCAACTGGTCTTCACACGCCGCCAGTGCTATGCGCTGCCGGAGCGCCTTGATCTCCTCAAAGGTACCGTTATTGGCCACCGTGATGGCTTTGGGTTCCTGCGCGTTGAAGGGCGCAAGGACGATCTGTATCTGTCGTCAGAGCAGATGAAAACCTGTATTCACGGTGACCAGGTGCTGGCCCAGCCGCTGGGTGCGGACCGTAAGGGTCGCCGCGAGGCGCGCATCGTTCGCGTGCTGGTACCGAAAACCAGCCAGATTGTTGGCCGCTACTTCACCGACGCTGGCGTCGGCTTCGTCGTCCCGGACGACAGCCGCCTGAGTTTCGATATCCTGATCCCGCCTGAAGAAATAATGGGCGCGCGGATGGGCTACGTGGTGGTGGTCGAACTGACCCAGCGCCCAACCCGCCGCACCAAAGCGGTCGGGAAAATCGTCGAAGTGCTGGGCGACAACATGGGCACCGGCATGGCCGTCGATATGGCGCTGCGTACCCATGAAATTCCTTACGTCTGGCCGCCAGCGGTGGAAAAACAGGTTTCCGGCCTCAAAGAGCAGGTGCCGGAAGAGGCGAAAGCCGGACGCGTCGATCTGCGCTCTCTGCCACTGGTCACTATTGATGGCGAAGATGCCCGCGACTTCGATGACGCGGTGTACTGCGAGAAGAAACGCGGCGGCGGCTGGCGTCTGTGGGTGGCTATCGCCGACGTGAGCTACTATGTGCGCCCTGGTACGCCGCTGGACGGTGAAGCGCGTAGCCGCGGGACGTCGGTCTACTTCCCGTCGCAGGTAGTACCGATGCTGCCGGAAGTGCTGTCGAACGGCCTGTGCTCGCTGAACCCGCAGGTCGATCGCCTGTGTATGGTGTGCGAGATGACGATTTCGTCAAAAGGCCGCCTGACCGGCTTTAAGTTCTATGAAGCGGTGATGAGTTCACATGCTCGCCTGACCTACACCAAAGTGTGGCATATGCTGCAGGGCGATCAGGAGCTGCGCGAACACTACGCGCCGCTGGTGAAGCATATTGAAGAGCTGCATAACCTCTACAAAGTGCTGGATAGCGCCCGCGAAGAGCGCGGCGGTATCTCATTTGAAAGTGAAGAAGCTAAATTCATCTTCAATGCCGAACGCCGTATTGAGCGTATCGAACAGACTCAGCGTAACGATGCGCATAAGCTGATTGAAGAGTGTATGATCCTGGCGAACATCTCCGCCGCGCGTTTCGTTGAGAAAGCGCAGGAGCCGGCACTGTTCCGTATCCACGATAAGCCAAGCACCGAAGCGATTACCTCGTTCCGTACCGTGCTGGCTGAGCTGGGACTGGAGCTGCCGGGCGGCAACAAGCCGGAGCCGCGCGATTACGCCGAACTGTTGACCTCCATTGCCGATCGCCCGGATGCAGAAATGCTGCAAACGATGCTCCTGCGCTCCATGAAGCAGGCCGTTTACGATCCGGAAAACCGTGGTCACTTTGGCCTGGCGCTGCAGTCATACGCCCACTTCACCTCGCCGATTCGCCGCTACCCGGATCTGTCGCTGCACCGCGCCATCAAGTATCTGCTGGCAAAAGAGCAGGGACATAAAGGGAATAGCACCGAGACCGGCGGCTGGCACTACAGCATGGAAGAGATGCTGCAGCTGGGCCAGCACTGTTCGATGACCGAGCGCCGCGCCGACGAAGCGACGCGCGAAGTGTCCGACTGGCTGAAGTGCGACTTCATGCAGGATCAGGTGGGCAACACCTTCTCCGGTGTCATCGCCAGCGTGACCGGCTTTGGCTTCTTTGTCCGCCTGAACGATCTGTTTATCGATGGTCTGGTGCATGTCTCCTCCCTGGATAACGACTATTACCGTTTTGACCAGGTTGGCCAGCGGCTGATCGGCGAGTCCGGCGGTCAGACTTATCGTCTGGGCGACCGTGTGGAAGTCCGCGTGGAAGCCGTCAACATGGACGAGCGTAAGATTGATTTCAGCCTGATTTCCAGCGAGCGTGCGCCGCGTAATGTTGGCAAAACTGCCCGTGAGAAAGCGAAAAAGAGCACCTCTGGCAAACCGGGTGGCCGTCGCCGCCAGGTGGGTAAACAGGTGAACTTCGAGCCGGATAGCGCGTTCCGCAAAGAAAAAGAGCAGGCTAAAGCGAAGCCCAAAGGCGAGAAGAAAGCGAAAAAACCGTCGGCGAAAACACAGAAAATCGCCGCCGCGACCAAAGCCAAGCGCGCGGCAAAGAAGAAAATCGCCGAGTGATTGACGTCCCTTCACTCCAGAAGTCTGCTGGCGCAGAACGGGGTGAAGGGGACGGATAACAGAACCTAAAACGAGTACATCAATGAGTGAAATGATTTACGGCATCCATGCGGTGCAGGCACTGCTGGAACGCGCACCTGAGCGTTTTCAGGAAGTTTATATTCTGAAAGGCCGTGAGGATAAACGCCTGCTGCCGCTGATCCATGCCCTGGAAGCGCAAGGCGTGGTGATTCAGGTGGCCAACCGCCAGTTCCTCGATGAGAAGAGCGAAGGCGCGGTGCATCAGGGGATTATTGCCCGCGTGAAGCCAGGACGTCAGTATCAGGAGAACGATCTGCCGGATCTGCTGGCGCAGCACGATCAGCCGTTCCTGCTGATCCTCGACGGCGTAACCGATCCGCACAACCTCGGCGCCTGCCTGCGTAGCGCCGACGCCGCCGGCGTGCATGCGGTGATCGTGCCGCGAGATCGTTCCGCTCAGCTGAATGCGACGGCGAAGAAAGTGGCCTGCGGCGCGGCGGAGAACGTCCCGCTGATCCGCGTGACCAACCTGGCGCGCACCATGCGTCTGCTGCAGGAAGAAAACGTCTGGATCGTCGGGACCGCTGGCGAAGCCGACCATACGCTGTTCCAGAGCAAAATGACCGGCCCGATGGCGCTGGTGATGGGCGCTGAAGGCGAAGGTATGCGTCGTCTGACCCGCGAGCACTGCGATGAGCTGATCAGCATCCCGATGGCGGGCAGCGTCTCCTCGCTGAACGTCTCGGTGGCCACCGGCATCTGCCTGTTTGAAGCGGTCCGCCAGCGCAGCTAAGCTGAACCGTCGACGAATCAAAAAAAGCCATCCTTCGGGATGGCTTTTTTGTGACCGCTTTCGCGGGCGAGAATCCCCCTTGAAAACCATACTTATGGCTATCGCCATTGATGGAGGGAGACACGATGCACTGGCAAACGCACACCGTTTTTAATCAACCGACTCCGCTGAATAACAGCAATCTTTTCCTGTCCGATACCGCCCTGCGTGAAGCGGTGGTCCGCGAAGGCGCCGGCTGGGATGGCGATCTACTCGCCAGCATTGGCCAGCAGCTGGGGACCGCCGAATCGCTGGAGTTGGGACGCCTGGCCAACAGTAACCCACCGGAGCTGCTGCGCTATGACGCCACTGGCGCCCGGCTGGATGACGTGCGCTTCCATCCCGCCTGGCACCTGCTGATGCAGGGGCTGTGTGCAAACCGGGTACATAACCTCGCCTGGCAGGAGGATGCCCGTGAAGGCGCTTTTGTGGCGCGCGCCGCTCGCTTTCTGCTCCATGCCCAGGTGGAGGCCGGGACATTGTGCCCGATTACCATGACCTTCGCCGCGACGCCGCTGCTGCAGCACGCCCTGCCCGCGCCCTTTCGTGACTGGCTGTCGCCACTGCTTAGCGACCGTTACGATCCCCACCTCGCGCCTGGCGGTCAGAAGCGCGGCCTGCTGATCGGCATGGGGATGACCGAGAAGCAAGGGGGCTCCGATGTGCTGAGCAATACCACCCGCGCGGAGAAAACGGCAGAAGGGTTTTACCGGCTGGTGGGACACAAGTGGTTCTTCTCAGTGCCGCAGAGCGATGCCCACCTGGTGCTGGCCCAGGCCCCCGCGGGACTGTCGTGCTTCTTTGTGCCGCGTCTGCTGCCAGACGGGCAGCGCAACGGCGTGCGTCTTGAACGCTTAAAAGAGAAGCTCGGCAACCGCTCCAACGCCAGCAGTGAAGTGGAGTTTTATGATGCCTGCGGCTGGCTGGTGGGCGAAGAGGGCGACGGCGTGCGGCAGATCCTCAGGATGGGCGGCCTGACCCGCTTTGACTGCGCGCTGGGCAGCCATGCCCTGATGCGTCGCGCCTTCTCGGTGGCGCTGTATCACGCGCTACAGCGTCAGGCGTTTGGCAAAAACCTGGTCGATCAGCCGATGATGCGCCAGCTGCTGGGGCAAATGGCGCTGCGTCTGGAGGGGCAAACCGCGTTTCTGTTTCGTCTGGCTCGCGCCTGGGACCGTCGGGATGATGCCCGGGAAAGCGCATGGGCGCGCCTGTTTACGCCTGCGGCCAAGTTTGCCATCTGCAAGGCCGGTATCCCGTTTGTCGCCGAGGCGATGGAAGTGCTCGGCGGCATCGGCTATTGCGAGGAGAGCGAACTCCCGCGCCTCTACCGTGAGATGCCGGTCAACAGCATTTGGGAAGGTTCCGGCAACATTATGTGTCTCGATGTCATGCGGGTGCTCAGCAAGCAGCCGGCGGCGATGGAGCTGCTGGCGGCAGAGTGCGCGGAGGTGAAAGGACAGAATCGCCATCTCGACCGCGCGTGGCGTCAACTGCAGCAGCTGCTGAGACGGCCCGCCGAAGAGCAGGGGAGAGAGATTGCCCGGCTGGTCTATCGTCTTGGCGCAGGGGCGCAGATGCTGCGCCACGCTTCGCCGCCGCTGGCTGAAGCCTGGTGTCGGATGATGCTCGACACCCGCGGCGGCATGCGTCTTGATGCGCCGACCCTCGACGACCTGCTGCTGCGGGCCATGGGGCGCGGGCGCCAGGCGCCTCAGGCGTAGAGAATAGCCTGCACGCGCCAGCTGTCCGGCTGTTGTTCTTCGTACATCTGAATAATGCGATACCAGGAGGCGCCTTGCTCGTCCGCTTTGCGGGCAATGGCGTGCTCCACATCCTGTTGGCTGCCGGAAAGATTAGTGACGGAGATCAGACCGATTTCATTCAGGCCAGTGACGCAATCCGCGCTGGCGAATTCGGCTGACTGCGCGGACGTATTGGCCGTCGCAGCGGTAAACAGCAGGCTGGGTAGGGTAAAAGATCGTTTCATCGTCAGCTCCATTTCACGTAGTCCCAAGGGCAGTCCGTTGCTAACGTTCTGCCAGGTGGCTGGCCGAACGTTATTATGCACAGGAGAACGTGAATGGACGCAAAGCTGTGTAAAGCAGATTTAAAGACGCCGCCTCGTCATCGACGATAGAGGATCGCCTGCGAATACCACTGGCCGGGTACCATGGTGTCATCGATCATGATGATGACGTAGTAATCGGCTTTGGCCGCTTCTGCTTTGGCCTTCAACGCCGCTTCGACATCCATCGGCGAACCGTACATCAGCACACTCACCGTGGCCATTTTCTGCAGGCCAGCCGTCTGATTACGCTGGATCTCCTGCGGATGGTCGGTGGCGGGCGGCGGGGCTTCCGGCGTCCCCTGCAGGGCACTACACCCGCTGAGCACGATAGCCAGTAACCACGGTGAAAACCTGCGCATAACCATATCTCGTTTCCTGATAGTGATAGTGTAGTGGTAGCCTTAACAGGATTTCCGGGGAATGTTCCCGAACTGTTATCTCTGACGCGATTTTCGAATGAAAATGTTGTGAAAGCGTAACCAGGTTCTCAACATTATGAATCGTAGCAAACCGGGTAGCCTGGTGAATGAATTTTCCCATGACGCCTAACCACGATAGAGAAGGGAGACGATAAATGATTGCACTAGAAATGCGCAACCTCGGCGGCGGTGAAATTTTGCATGCCTGCCCACAGGAGAGTCTGGATAAACCTTTGCCCTGTATCGTCTTTTATCATGGCTTTACCTCCTCCAAGCTGGTCTACAGCTACTTTGCGGTGGCGTTGGCCGAGGCGGGCTTCCGGGTGATCATGCCGGACGCCCCGGAGCATGGGGCGCGTTATCAGGGCGACGAGGCCGGGCGGATGCAGCGCTTCTGGCCGATCCTGCAGCAGAATTTCAGGGAGTTTCCCGCGCTGCGCGAGGCGATTATCGCCGAGGGATGGCTGGAGGGAGCACGGCTGGCGGTGGCTGGCGCCTCGATGGGAGGGATGACGGCGCTGGGCATCATGACGCACCATCCCGAACTGAACAGCGTCGCTTGTCTGATGGGGTCGGGCTATTTTCGTTCGCTGTCGCAAACCCTGTTTCCCTCGCCTGGCTTTGATGCTGACAGTCTCCGCGAGTGGGATGTCAGCCATCAGCTGGCGTCCCTTGCCCGGCGGCCGCTGTTGCTCTGGCATGGGGACGCTGACGATGTGGTGCCGCCGGAAGAGACCTTCCGTCTTGAGCAGGCGCTCCGGCAAGGCGATCTTGCCGCCAGGCTGACCTGCGTCTGGCAAAAGGGCGTCCGCCATCGCATTACGCCAGAGGCGCTGGCCGCGACGGTCGCCTTTTTCCGCCAGCATCTTTAAACGCGGATCACGCTGACGCCCTGATCCTCAAGCTGTTTGAGGATTGCGGCATCAGCCTGTTTCCCGGTGATCACCACGTCAATTTGCCCGGCCTGGCTGAATAACATCCCGGCGCGCTCGCCGATCTTACTGCTGTCGACCAGCACCGCCAGTTTGCCGACCACGCTGAGCATTTTCTGCTCGGCCATGGCGGTCAACATATCGGTTTTGTAGAGCCCTTCGGCGGTCAGCCCTTTGCCGCTGGTGAACATCCAGTGCCCGGCATACAGGCTGTTTTCGCTACCGTGGGGGCTGAGCGTGATGGCGTGGCTTCGGTTGTACTGCCCGCCCATGATAATCACGCTGTCGTGCTCCTGATCGATCAGGTAATTAGCCAGCGGCAAATAGTTGGTGATGATCTGCACCGGTTTACCGCACAGTTCCCGTCCCAGCAGAAAGGCGGTGGAGCCGCAGTTAATGACGATACTTTCCCCCGGCGCGATCAGCTGCGAAGCGGCGCGTGCAATACGCACTTTTTCATCCAGATTTTGCGCCTGGTGGATGTTCATTGGCGTCCAGCGGGGGCGCTGCTCACTAATGGCTTCCGCGCCATTGCGAACCTTTTTCAGTTTGCCGCTTTCATCCAGCTTGTTGATATCACGTCGGGCGGTTGCGGGTGAGATCCCGAGCCGCGACATCACCTGCTCTACGGTAACAAACCCCGTTTGGGCGAGCAGATCCAGCAGAATTTGGTGCCTTTGCGCTTCCGTCATGAGCGAATCCGATTAAAAGTGAACGGCAAAGATGATATTTGAAATCATGTGAAAATACTAACCCTGCGGCGGGGTATTTCCGGCAGGCAGTGCCTGCCGGAGGCGGCTTACAGGAAGGATTTGAACGGCAGGTCCGGCTCAATGGTGAAGCAGTCATCGAAGCCGCGCGGGTAGTGATATTCGAAATTGTCTTTATCCAGCGGCCAGGTAAATTTGCCGCCGACCTGCCAGATAAACGGCTTGAAGCCGTACTTCAGACGATCCTTTTTCATCTCCCACAGGACGCGGATCTCCTGCGGATCGGCCTGAAAGTTTGACCAGATATCATGGTGGAACGGGATCACCACTTTGGCGTTGAGCGACTCTGCCATACGCAGGATATCGGCGCTGGTCATTTTGTCGGTGATGCCGCGCGGGTTCTCGCCATACGAGCCGAGGGCGACGTCAATTTGATGCTCGTTGCCGTGATTCGCGTAGTAGTTGGAGTAGTGGGAATCGCCGCTGTGGTAGAGATTGCCACCCGGTGTTTTAAACAGATAGTTGACTGCGCGCTGGTCCATGCCGTCCGGCAGCACGCCGGCGGCTTTTTGATCCGCCGGGAGGGTGATCAGCGCCGTGCGATCGAACGCGTCGAGCGCGTGGATCTCAATGTCTTTGATCTTCACTACATCGCCGGGCTTCATGACGATACACCGCGCTTTCGGTACACCCCAGCCTATCCACAGATCGACGCAGGTTTTCGGCCCAATAAAGGGCACATCGGCCGGGCAGTTCTGCATCACGGCGGCGGCGACGTTGACGTCAATATGATCGTTATGATCATGGGTCGCCAGTACGGCGTCAATCTGGCGAATGGCGAACGGATCGAGCACGAACGGCGTGGTGCGCAGGTTCGGCTGCAGTTTCTTCACCCCCGCCATCCGCTGCATTTGATGGCCGGTTTTCATCAGCGGATTGCCGTGGCTCTGTTTGCCGGTGCCGCACCAGAAATCGACGCAGACGTTAGCCCCACCCTCGGATTTTAACCAGATGCCGGTACAGCCCAGCCACCACATGGCGAAGGTGCCTGGCGCAACCTGCTCTTGTTCAATCTCTTCATTCAGCCAGCTACCCCATTCCGGAAAGGTGTTCAGGATCCATGATTCTCGGGTGATGGTTTGGACTTTACTCATCGCGGTCTTCCTCATGCATTTTCAAAAGTAATCACTATTTGATTGGTTTTGATTTATGTTGTCACTGTGTTTTCAAGATTGCAATCTTGTTTTCCTGCATTTTTGCGAGACGTCGCGCATAATTTCCGGGCTCTATCCGTCCGAATTGACGTTAGGTGTTGTTTTATCTATATGATTTAAAGATGTTTATTTATGTTTCTACGTACATAATTGGTAATGGCCTGAGTGAAAGTAAGGATTATTGCGGCGTACGTCACATTTAATCAAATTCAATCTTGTTGTGATTATTTTTGATTATTAGAGTGAAGGCGACGACAACTGCTGAGCGACATGCGCGTTCAAAGCCTTCCTCTTCTGGAGTGTGTTATGGAGATCCTCTACAACATCTTTACCGTCTTCTTTAATCAGGTCATGACCAATGCCCCGTTGCTGCTGGGTATCGTGACCTGCCTTGGCTATATCCTGTTGCGTAAAAGCGTCAGCGTGATTATCAAAGGTACGATCAAAACCATCATTGGTTTCATGCTGTTACAAGCCGGTTCCGGCATCCTCACCAGCACCTTTAAGCCGGTGGTGGCGAAAATGTCAGAGGTCTATGGCATCAATGGCGCGATTTCCGATACTTACGCCTCGATGATGGCGACCATCGACCGGATGGGCGAGGCCTACAGCTGGGTGGGGTATGCGGTGCTCCTGGCACTGGCGCTCAACATCTGTTATGTCCTGCTGCGGCGCATTACCGGTATCCGCACCATCATGCTGACTGGCCATATCATGTTTCAGCAGGCGGGGCTGATTGCGGTCTCGTTCTTCATCTTTGGTTACGGGATGTGGACGACCATTATCTGCACCGCGGTACTGGTCTCCCTGTACTGGGGGATCACCTCCAACATGATGTTCAAGCCGACCCAACTGGTCACCGACGGCTGCGGTTTTTCCATCGGTCACCAACAGCAGTTTGCCTCGTGGATTGCCTACAAAGTGGCGCCGTATCTGGGGAAAAAAGAGGAGAGCGTCGAAGACCTTAAGCTGCCCGGCTGGCTGAATATCTTCCATGACAACATCGTCTCTACCGCGATTGTGATGACCATTTTCTTTGGCGCGATCCTGCTTTCCTTCGGTATTGATGTGGTGCAGGCGATGGCGGGTAAAACCCACTGGACGGTCTATATCCTGCAGACCGGTTTCTCCTTCGCGGTGGCCATTTTCATCATTACCCAGGGCGTGCGGATGTTCGTCGCCGAACTGTCCGAAGCCTTCAACGGTATCTCGCAACGCCTGATCCCCGGCGCGGTGCTGGCGATTGACTGCGCCGCTATCTACAGCTTTGCGCCGAATGCGGTGGTGTGGGGCTTTATGTGGGGCACCATCGGCCAGCTGATTGCCGTCGGCATTCTGGTCGGCATCGGCTCTTCAATTCTGATTATTCCAGGCTTTATCCCGATGTTCTTCTCCAACGCGACGATTGGCGTTTTTGCCAACCACTTCGGCGGCTGGCGCGCGGCGCTCAAGATCTGCCTGGTGATGGGCATGATTGAAATCTTCGGCTGCGTATGGGCGGTGAAACTCACCGGGATGAGCGCCTGGATGGGGATGGCGGACTGGTCGATTCTGGCGCCGCCGATGATGCAGGGCTTCGCCTCCATCGGGCTGGCGTTTATGGCCGCCATCATCCTGATTGCACTGACTTATATGTTCTTCGCCGGCCGCGCACTGCGCGCCGAGGAAGACGCGGAAAAACAACTGGCAGAGGCCTCTGCCCAATAAGGAGTTCTGATTATGACCGTACGTATTCTGGCTGTGTGTGGCAACGGGCAAGGCAGTTCCATGATCATGAAAATGAAGGTGGATCAGTTCCTGACGCAATCCAACATCGACCACACGGTAAACAGCTGCGCGGTAGGTGAATACAAAAGCGAGCTGAACGGCGCGGATATCATCATCGCTTCAACCCATATCGCGGGTGAGATTACCGTCTCCGGTAATAAACACGTGGTGGGCGTACGCAATATGCTGTCGCCGGCGGATTTCGGCCCAAAACTGCTGGAGGTGATCAAAGCTCACTTCCCGCAGGACGTGAAATAAGGAGCGGCCATGAAACTCCATGACTCACTGGCGCAGAACCACTCCATTCGCCTGCAGGCGGAAGCGGAAACCTGGCAGGAGGCGGTGAAGATCGGCGTCGATTTGCTGGTGGCCGCCGACGTAGTGGAACCGCGCTACTACCAGGCGATCCTCGACGGCGTCGCGCAGCATGGCCCCTATTTTGTTATCGCGCCGGGGCTGGCGATGCCGCACGGGCGGCCGGAAGAGGGCGTCAAAAAAACCGGCTTTGCGCTGGTGACGCTAAAAAAACCGCTGATTTTCAACCACGAAGATAACGACCCGGTCGACATCCTGATCACCATGGCGGCGGTTGATGCCACCACCCACCAGGAGGTGGGCATCATGCAGATCGTTAACCTGTTTGAGGATGAAGCCAATTTCGACCGTTTACGCGCCTGCCGTAGCGAGCAGGAAGTGCTGGATTTAATCAAAAACGCCACCGCGGCGGCTGTTTAAAAGGAACACCATCATGTCATTACCTATGTTACAGGTCGCTCTGGACAACCAAACGCTGGCCAGCGCCTATGAAACGACCCGCCTGATCGCCGAAGAGGTGGATATCATTGAAGTCGGCACTATTCTTTGCGTCGGCGAAGGGGTGCGTGCGGTGCGCGATCTGAAAGCGCTGTATCCGCATAAAATCGTGCTGGCAGACGCCAAAATTGCCGACGCCGGCAAGATCCTGTCGCGGATGTGCTTTGAAGCCAACGCCGACTGGGTCACGGTGATCTGCTGTGCCGATATCAATACCGCCAAAGGGGCGCTGGACGTCGCCAAAGAATTTAACGGCGATGTGCAAATTGAGCTGACCGGCTTCTGGACCTGGGAGCAGGCGCAGGCATGGCGCGAGGCGGGTATTCAGCAGGTGGTCTATCACCGCAGCCGCGACGCACAGGCGGCAGGCGTGGCGTGGAGTGAGGCGGATATCAGCGCGATTAAACGTTTGTCAGATATGGGCTTCAAAGTGACTGTCACCGGCGGCCTGGCGCTGGAAGACCTGCCGCTGTTCGCCGGGATCCCTATCCACGTCTTTATTGCCGGGCGCAGCATCCGCGATGCCGCCTCGCCGGTAGAAGCGGCGCGCCAGTTTAAACGCTCTATCGCCCAGCTGTGGGGTTAAGGAGCGACTATGTTGGCGAAATCCATTCCGCTCGGCATCTATGAAAAAGCGCTCCCCGCCGGGGAGTGCTGGCTGGAGCGGCTGCAGCTGGCGAAGGCGCTGGGTTTTGATTTTGTGGAAATGTCTCTCGATGAAACGGACGCTCGCCTTGCGCGACTGGACTGGAGCCCCGAGCAGCGTCTGGCGCTGGTCAAGGCGGTGGCTGACACTGGCGTCCGGGTACCATCGATGTGCCTTAGCGCCCATCGCCGTTTTCCGCTGGGTAGTGAAGACGACGCGGTGCGTCATCAGGGGCTGGAAATTATGCGTAAAGCCATCCAGCTGGCGCAGGATGTGGGGATCCGGGTGATCCAGCTGGCAGGCTACGACGTCTATTACCAGCAGGCGAACGATGAGACGCGCCGCCGCTTTCGCGACGGCCTGAAACAGAGCGTCGAGATGGCCAGCCGTGCCCAGGTCACGCTGGCGATGGAGATCATGGATTACCCGCTGATGAACTCGATCAGTAAGGCCTTAGGCTACGCCCATTACCTGAATAATCCGTGGTTCCAGCTTTACCCTGATATCGGCAATCTGTCAGCGTGGGATAACGACGTCCAGATGGAACTGAAGGCGGGGAGCGGGCATATCGTGGCGGTACACGTCAAAGACACGAAACCTGGCGTCTTTAAAAACGTGCC
Organism: Klebsiella sp. D-Nf1; assembly: GCF_002810515.1. Lineage (NCBI taxonomy): Bacteria > Pseudomonadati > Pseudomonadota > Gammaproteobacteria > Enterobacterales > Enterobacteriaceae > Klebsiella > Klebsiella sp. D-Nf1. The sequence continues at coordinate 135,227 of NZ_PIOK01000006.1, read as the reverse complement.
GTTCGGCGAAGGGGTGGTCGATTTTGAACGCTGCTTCGAAACGCTCAAGCAAACCGGCTACTGTGGCCCGTATCTGATTGAGATGTGGAGCGAAACCAGCGCTGACCCGCTGGCGGAGGTGGCGAAGGCACGTGACTGGGTGAAGGCGCGGATGGCCCGTGCGGGCCTGATGGAGGCGGCGTAATGCAACAACTGAAACAGCAGGTGTTCGAGGCCAATATGGATCTGCCGCGCTACGGCCTGGTGACCTTCACCTGGGGCAACGTCAGCGCCATTGACCGGCAGCGCGGGCTGGTGGCGATCAAGCCCAGCGGCGTCGCCTACGAATCAATGACCGTCGAGGATATGACGGTGGTCGATCTCGAGGGCAACGTGGTGGAAGGGCTGTATCGCCCCTCTTCCGATACCGCCACCCATCTGGCGCTCTATCGTCGTTATCCCGACCTTGGCGGGGTGGTGCATACCCACTCGACGCACGCCACTGCCTGGGCGCAGGCGGGGCTGGCGATCCCGGCGCTCGGCACCACTCATGCGGATTATTTCTTCGGTGATATCCCCTGCACCCGGGCGCTTAGCGCACAGGAGGTGGACGAGGCTTACGAACTGAACACCGGGCAGGTGATTATCGAAACGCTGGGTGCGTCGAATCCGCTGCATACGCCAGGGATCGTCGTCTATCAGCACGGGCCGTTTGCCTGGGGCAAAGACGCCCACGAGGCGGTACACAACGCGGTGGTGATGGAAGAAGTGGCGCGCATGGCGTGGATTGCCCGCGGCATTAATCCGCAGCTGCAGCCCATCGACAGCTGGCTGATGAAAAAACATTTTCTGCGTAAACACGGGCCAAACGCCTACTACGGGCAGAAGTAAACAGCGTGCTCCGGGGCTTTCACCGTCACGGTGAAGCAACTGGTCTGGCTCCGGAGCCGTTTTTAATCCTGACGATAGGCCGATGGCATCACGCGCATGCCGATGAGCGTGACCACGCAAATCATCGCGCCAGCGTAAAATGTCGAGGCGGCGCCGAAGGTTTCCCACAGTACCCCTGCGCCGGTACTGGCCAGCAGCAGCGCCAGGCCGCTCATCAGGTTGAACATGCCGAATGCCGTACCGCGTAGTTCCGGCGGCGCCGTATGGGCGACCATCGCCGCCAGCAGGCCCTGGGTCATTCCCATATGAACTCCCCACAGCGCAACGCCGAGCAGCAGCGTACTCCAGTGGCCGCTGAGCGCTAGCACAATATCGGCGAGGATCAGCACCAGCAGTCCCCACTGCAGCAGTTTGCTGTGACTCATGCTGTCTGAGAGTTTACCGAACGGGTAGGCCGTGAGGCTGTAGACCAGGTTCATCGCCACCATGACCAGCGGGATGGTAAACAGCGGGATATCCATCTGCTGGGCGCGCAGCACCAGAAAGGCCTCGCTGAAGCGGGCGAGGGTGAAGATGCTGCCGATGGCGACCACCCACCAGTAGGCGGCGGAGAGCTTTTGCAGATTTTCGCGCTTCAGCGGATTGCTGCGTTTATGGGCGATGGCGGATTTTGGCTCCTGCAGGCCAAAACCCAGCAGGAGAATGGAGAACACGGCGGGAATGACCGCCACCCAGAAAATGGCGTGGAAATCGTTGGCCCAGATAAACATCAGTAGCACCGCCAGCAGCGGACCGAGAAACGCGCCGACGGTATCCAGCGCCTGACGTAGCCCGAAGGCAGCGCCGCGGATCTCCGGCGGCGTGACGTCAGCAACCAGCGCATCGCGCGGCGCGCCGCGAATGCCCTTACCCACGCGGTCGATCATGCGGGCGCTAAACACCACTCCGGCGGTGGGGGCGATGGCAAACAGCGGCTTGCTGAGCGCGCCCAGGCCGTATCCCAGCAGCGCCAGTCCTTTGCGCTTACCGACATAGTCGCTGATCACGCCGGAGAAGACTTTCAGGATCAGGGCGGTGGCTTCTGCCAGCCCCTCAATAAGACCGATAATTATCACGCTGGCGCCGAGGGTGGTGGCCATAAACAGCGGTAAGAGGCTGTGGATCATCTCGGAGGAGACATCCATCAGCAGGCTGACGCCGCCGAGTACCCAAACGCCTTTGGGGATACGGCCTAAGGTGGCGAAACGCGGAACCATCAATCACTCCTGATTATCGAAAGGCGAGTGGCTGATTAAATCAGGTTGTGATGACGCTGATAAGTCGGTTTGTAAAATAATTCTCAATTGCGTTTAGGCGCAGGCCTTGCTTCGCCCCTCGCGAGGAGAGGCGAAGAATCGGGCAGGCGTTAGCGGTAAATCACCGCGCTGGCGCGAAGCGGGCCATTGGTTTCTGGTTCGTGCATCAGGATGGGCTGAAAGTATTTCGCCCCCTGCGCATCGCTCATCTGGCTAAGGGCCTGCTCGGCCTCGTGCTCAGTGGCCATATTATGATTGATATAGATAACGCCGAGGCTCTGCACGTCGTCCATGTTGCGGGCCTGTCGTTCGGTGATTTGGATAGCTGCCAGCGCGTTGGCGCTGAAGAAAAGCGCGGCCATCATGACGATGATTTTCAGTTTCATATACTACGCTCCTGACTGACAGTCCTGACGCTGACTCGGGGGCTCTCCTGTGGGCATTGGGTTTCTGATTTAAGTGTAATCGCTGCGTATCCGGCGCATGGCGACCTTTTCTGATGCAGTTGTTCAAAAAAATGCCGCTTCCGTTATTGGTTAATTTTAAATCACCCACTTAGCGCAACTTGGCGCTTAGTGCGAATTAATTGTGCAAATGCGCTTGTGTTCCTGGGGGGGCGCCATTAGAATGACGCGTCAATTTTTCAGCCGCCCTTTAACACGTTCCTTGCCTCCATGGGCCGCGGCTGACCCAGACAGGAGGCTGAATAATCCGTAAGGAGCAATTCGATGCGTCATTACGAAATCGTTTTTATGGTCCATCCTGACCAGAGCGAACAGGTTCCGGGCATGATCGAACGTTACACTGGTGCAATCACTGCAGCAGCAGGTACGATCCACCGTCTGGAAGACTGGGGCCGCCGTCAGCTGGCTTATCCGATCAACAAACTGCACAAAGCTCACTACGTTCTGCTGAACGTTGAAGCACCGCAGGAAGCGATCGATGAGCTGGAAACTAACTTCCGCTTCAACGACGCCGTTATCCGCAGCATGGTAATGCGTACTAAGCACGCTGTTACCGAAGCATCTCCGATGGTTAAAGCGAAAGACGAGCGCCGTGAGCGTCGCGAAGATTTCGCCAACGAAACCGCAGATGATTCTGAAGCTGGGGATTCTGAAGAGTAATCCTGATGACCAACCGTCTGGAGCTGTCCGGCATTATTTGCAGGACTCCACTTCGTAAGGTCAGCCCGTCAGGAATTCCTCACTGCCAGTTCGTGCTTGAGCATCGTTCAGTGCAGGAGGAAGCCGGTTTTCACCGGCAGGCATGGTGTCAAATGCCCGTTATTATTAGCGGTCACGAGAACCAGGCCATTACTCACAGTATAACGGTCGGTAGCGCAGTAACCGTTCGAGGGTTCATCTCTTGCCATAAGGCAAAGAACGGCTTGAGCAAAATGGTTCTGCATGCCGAGCAGATTGAATTGATAGATTCTGGAGACTAGCCATATGGCACGTTATTTCCGTCGTCGCAAGTTCTGCCGTTTCACCGCGGAAGGCGTTCAAGAGATCGACTATAAAGATATCGCTACGCTGAAAAACTACATCACCGAAAGCGGTAAGATTGTCCCGAGCCGTATCACCGGTACCCGTGCAAAATACCAGCGTCAGCTGGCTCGCGCTATCAAACGCGCTCGCTACCTGTCCCTGCTGCCGTACACTGATCGTCATCAGTAATCGGTCACGGTCCATTAATACGACTTTGAGAGGATAAGGTAATGCAAGTTATTCTGCTTGATAAAGTAGCAAACCTGGGTAGCCTGGGTGATCAGGTTAACGTTAAAGCGGGCTACGCTCGTAACTTCCTGGTCCCGCAGGGTAAAGCTGTTCCTGCTACCAAGAAAAACGTTGAATTCTTCGAAGCACGTCGCGCTGAACTGGAAGCCAAACTGGCTGACGTTCTGTCAGCTGCTGAAGCTCGTGCTGCGCAGATCAACGCCCTGGAATCCGTAACCATCGCGTCCAAAGCTGGCGACGAAGGTAAACTGTTCGGTTCCATCGGTACTCGCGACATCGCTGACGCTGTTACTGCAGCAGGCGTTAAAGTTGCTAAGAGCGAAGTTCGCCTGCCGAACGGCGTTCTGCGTAACGTTGGCGAGCACGAAGTGGACTTCCAGGTTCACAGCGAAGTATTCGCTAAAGTTATCATCAACGTGGTTGCTGAGTAATCGGCCTCTGACGTTCTGGTAACAACAAATCGCCGGCCTTGTGCCGGCGTTTTGCTTTTTAGCGCCTTTCATTTTGCGGCGGCGTAACGCTTGCTGTCGTCTTCTCCGCTATCGCGCACGCACAAAGCTGCCGTTCGACTGGCGGGTAAACAACACCTGCTGGCCGTTGCCGGTATCGATAGTGAGGCCGGTGACTACGCCGTTGGCGTTCTGCCGAATTTGCACCGTCTGTCCGCTCTGCAACGTGCTTAATGGTTTGCCAGCGCCTTCAACCTGCGCCATCGCGTAGACGTCGGTGGCCGGCAGCCCATGATCGCGGAACAGCTGGGCCAGGGTTTTGCCTGACTCGATGCGATAGGTCCGCCACTGCTGCTCAATGCCCGGTGCGGACTGCTGCTGCGAGGATTGATACGGTTGGGACGCTGGCTGCTGCGTCTGCGTCTGCGCCTGATCTGGCTGCTCGTCCTGAATCGGCTCCGGGGCGACGGGCGCCATCTGATCGGCATCGCTCACGGTCGGCGTATTGGTGATCGGCGGCAGCGGAACGGCCTGATTGCCGCCAGTTTGCGGCTGGGACTGCGACTGAAGATTCAGGTTCGCTTCGCGGCTGTTTGTCGCCGGGCTTTGGCTATCGTCGGAAGGAAGAAGGATACCGATAATGACCAACAGGAAGCCAGCGATGATACCCCGGCGGTGCATCGGGGGCAGCGGGTCCAGGAGGCGAAAATGATCCGGGGCGTGCCAGATCTTCGCCAGGGTAGATGTCAGTTCAAAGCGCCCGGGCATGGCTTTCCTCCTGCTCCGCATATTTTTATCCTGCATATGAGTATAGATGGCTAACGTCCTGATGACCGGAACAAAGTAAAGTTAACCTGCTGCCACCTATTGTTTCTGTTTCGCTGAGATTTGTCATCATCCGCCGACAAAGTTTTACCCATTTCGCTATGGCTGTTATGCTTTCGCACGCTTTTCTCTTGATGTTTATCACCCAAAAAGGAACAAAGATGGCAACCCCAACTTTTGACACTATCGAAGCGCAGGCAAGTTACGGTATCGGCTTGCAGGTTGGACAACAGCTGAGCGAATCCGGCCTGCAGGGGCTGCTGCCGGAAGCGCTGGTGGCGGGTATCGCTGATGCGCTGGAAGGTAACCAGCCGCAGGTGCCGGTAGAAGCCGTTCACCGTGCGCTGCGTGAAATCCACGAGCGTGCTGACGCCGTACGCCGCGAACGTTTCCAGGCTATGGCCGCCGACGGCCAGAAATACCTCGATGAAAACCGCGAGAAAGAGGGGGTGAACAGCACCGAATCTGGTCTGCAGTTCCGCGTACTGACCCAGGGCGAAGGCCCGATCCCGGCACGTACCGACCGCGTACGCGTGCACTACACCGGCAAACTGATCGACGGCACCGTCTTCGACAGCTCCGTCGCCCGTGGTGAGCCAGCTGAATTCCCGGTGACCGGCGTAATTGGCGGCTGGATTGAAGCGCTGACCTTGATGCCGGTCGGTTCTAAATGGGAACTGACGATCCCGCACAACCTGGCCTACGGCGAACGCGGCGCTGGCGCGTCGATTCCTCCGTTCAGCACCCTGATCTTCGAAGTTGAACTGCTGGATATTATCTAAACAGCAGAGGCTTCCTCTTCCCCTGAGGTGGGGGAAGCCGCAAAAATAGCGTAAAATCCTTAAGTTAAAAATTAATTAGAATTATGTTTTGCATTCATCGCATATGGGTGTATTTTTGTGAGCTATTTCGCGGTGGATGAGTGATATAACACTCACTTTAAACATAAAATTAACATTATATCTAAATCATAGTATTCATCCCTCCGATTCTTACCTAATATCGACTAGCCCTTGCTGGGGTTAATGACAGACGACGGGCCATCAGAGCCTGAACAACACAGACAGGTACAACAGGAAGAAATCACATGGTAGATCAGGTTAAAGTCGCTGCTATTGAGCAGGAGCCGACTGAACAATCGCTACGGCGAAATCTCACAAACCGACATATTCAGCTGATTGCGATTGGCGGGGCGATCGGCACTGGGTTATTTATGGGTTCTGGCAAAACTATCAGTCTTGCCGGGCCATCTATTATTTTTGTTTATATGATTATCGGTTTTATGCTGTTTTTCGTTATGCGAGCCATGGGCGAATTACTGCTGTCGAACCTCGAATATAAATCCTTCAGCGATTTTGCGGCCGATCTGCTGGGGCCGTGGGCGGGCTACTTTACCGGCTGGACCTATTGGTTCTGTTGGGTCGTCACCGGAATGGCGGACGTAGTGGCGATCACCGCCTACGCGCAGTTCTGGTTTCCCGGACTCTCCGACTGGGTTGCGTCGCTGGCGGTGATCCTGCTGCTGCTGGGCCTGAACCTTGCCACCGTCAAAATGTTTGGCGAAATGGAGTTCTGGTTCGCGATGATCAAAATCGTCGCCATCGTGGCGCTGATTGTCGTCGGCCTGGTGATGGTCATGATGCATTTCAAATCGCCTACCGGCGTCGAAGCCTCTTTCGCCCATCTGTGGAATGACGGCGGTTGGTTCCCGAAAGGGCTGAGCGGCTTCTTTGCTGGCTTCCAGATAGCGGTGTTCGCCTTCGTGGGGATTGAGCTGGTCGGTACCACCGCCGCCGAAACCAAAGACCCGGAGAAATCCCTGCCGCGGGCGATTAACTCCATCCCGCTGCGTATCATTATGTTCTACGTCTTCGCGCTGATTGTGATTATGTCGGTGACGCCGTGGAGCTCCGTGGTGCCGAGCAAGAGCCCGTTCGTTGAGCTGTTCGTGCTGGTCGGCCTGCCGGCGGCGGCGAGCCTGATTAACTTTGTGGTGCTGACTTCCGCAGCCTCCTCGGCCAACAGCGGCGTGTTCTCTACCAGCCGTATGTTGTTCGGTCTGGCGCAGGATGGTCAGGCGCCGAAGATGTTCGCCAAGCTGTCGAAGCGTGCGGTGCCGGCGAAGGGTTTAACCTTCTCCTGCATGTGCCTGCTGGGCGGTGTGGTCATGCTGATGGTCAACCCGAGCGTGATTGCCGCGTTCACCATGATCACCACGGTGTCGGCGATCCTGTTTATGTTCGTCTGGACGATTATCCTCTGCTCTTATCTGGTCTACCGTAAACAGCGCCCGCAGCTGCACGAGAAGTCCAAATATAAGATGCCGCTGGGCAAATTCATGTGCTGGGTGTGTATGGCCTTCTTCGTCTTCGTACTGGTGCTGTTGACCCTGGAAGATGATACCCGTGAAGCGCTGATGGTCACCCCGCTGTGGTTTGTTCTGCTGGGCGCGGGCTGGCTGTTTGCCGGCAAAAAACGTCTGGCGAAATAAACGAAAATGTTAACGTTGCTTGCAACGGCCCGTCATAAAAAAGGCCACCCGGGGTGGCCAAAAAGACGGACAATGTCGAGGGCGCCTGCGGGCGCCTTTTTCTTTACTTTCCGGCGAGGGCACGCGGGAACAGCACGTTATTTTCCAGACTGATGTGCTCCATCAGATCGTCAATCATCTCGTTGATACCGTTATACATCGCCTTCCAGGTGGTGCACGCTTCCGGCGGCGGCGTCACGTTATGGGTGATGTGCTTAATGACTTCCAGCAGTTCACCCGCTTCGTCATGCTCACTTTCCATCACGCTGATCGGGCCCCCGGCCTGGGCACCCATCCCCTGTTTGATCATCGGGAACAGGATCTGCTCCTCTTTCATCATGTGGCTGGAGAGTTCCTGATGCAGCATGGTCAGGTATTTGGTCAGCCCTTTCGGCACGTTCGGTTTATCGGCATGCACACGTTCAACCTTCGTCGCCTGCAGGATCAGCTCCGGCAGCTGTTCGCGGTGCCGGTCGTGATAGCGAACGATGATATGGTCGATGATCTCCGCGAGGGGCGCTGCGCGCCAGTCGCGGGAGAGAGGCTGCTCGGCCAGTTTCGCCAGCTCGGCTTCAATCACCGCGACATCCAGCGCTTTACGCGATGCAGCGCGCGCCAGCGTCTGTTTGCCACCGCAGCAGTAATCCATATCGTATTGACGGAACAGGGCGGAGGCGCGCGGGATGGTCAGCGCCAGCTCGCCTAAAGGTTGGTCACGGAAAGCCATAGCAGTTACCTCGTCATCAGAAATATAAGATGCATTTTAAATGCACCTTTGTGGCGAGGGAATACCCCTTAAGGAGGCCTGGCTACTTTTTTTCGTCCGTCAGCGGCTGCAACATCGGTTTTTCCGGTCTGGCGCGTACGGCGGAGACCACGCCGAGCACCAGCAGCAGGATCCCACTCAGGGTTAACAGCGGCGGTAAACTTTGCCGCAGCAGAAAGGTATACAGGAGCCCGGCCAGGGTTTCGAAGACAATCAGCGGCCCGAGGATCACCGTCGGCAGCCGCTGGCTGGCAATATTCCAGCACAGCGCGCCAACCCACGAACAGAGCACCGCGATGGCCAGCATCAGCGTAATGAACACCGCCGGGCGCGGGCCGAAGGGCAGGGGAAACCCGGCGTGCTGACCGTGCAGCCAGGCGCAGGCGGCGAGATAGCCGACCAGCGAAACCGGAAGCGTCACCAGCGCCTGAGCGGTAGCCCACATCATTGGCGGTTGATGCGGGTTTTCCCGCAGCCAGCGAGCGTTGCGCAGCGCATACCAGGCCCAGCAGACCACCGATCCCAGCGCCAGCGCGATGCCGGATCCGTAGCGCCACGGGCTAAAATCAGGCAGCCCCTGGCGCAGTTCTGCGACGTTAACGCAGATCAGGCCCACGGCGATGCAGACCAGCGCCGGAAACAGACGCCGCCACGGTAGCTTACCGTCACGCTGGCTGTAGAGCAGATTGGCGAACACCGGCAGTACCACCGGCAGCGTGCCGATAATCATGGTGGAGATCGGCGCCCCGGTGCGCTGAATAGCACTGGCCAGGCAGACGTAATAGATAAGATTCCCCATCATCGTCAGGCCCAGCGCAGTCCACCAGTCGTTCCGGCTCAACTGGCGCAAACGCGCGCGCCCGAGCCACGCCAGCGGCAGGGCGATCAGGCCCAGCGCCAGATAGCGTCCCATCGACTGCAGCGTCGCCGGATATTCTGGCACCAGCAAAGGCCCGACAAAGATTAATCCCCACATCAGCCCCGCCAGCAGGGCGTACAACACACCACTAATCATCATTGCATCCGTTGTCATCACAGTTGTCTGCAGTGTAGAAGGGGGCCGGGCAGGAATATTGTATGAGATTGCGCATTAGCGCCTGGCGACCTGCTTCTGATAGCGCACCGGCGTAATACCGTAACGCAGGGTGAAGGCGCGGGTCAGGTGGGACTGGTCGGTGAGGCCGACGGCTATCGCCACTTCGGCGGCGGGCATACCGTGGGTGAGAAATGCCTTGGCGCGCCACAGACGGATGGCCATCAGCATCTGATGGGGCGTCACGTGATAGTGGGCTTTAAACTGGCGCTGAAAGTGGTACGGGCTAAGCGCCGCCACCTGCGCCAGCTCGTCGAGGGTGATGGGGCGCATATAGTTATCGTGCAGGTAGTCGCGCACGCGGTCGAAGCGATGCCCGGCCTCACCCTGCGCAGAGGCATGGTGGGCCAGAGGGCGGAAGGCGTCGATGAGGTCGAGCAGCAGTCCCTGCTGGGCCAGCGGATCGTCGCTATGCCACAGGCCATAAATCAGCTGGCCAATCTGTCGGGAACGTAGAGGATCCTCGCGAACCACCTCGCTGAACCACCAGTCGCGCACCCCGGTGATGGCTTCCAGACGGTCCGGCTCCAGATAAATCATCCGGTAGCGCCAGCCGTCGGCGGTTTCCGCTTCGCCGGTGTGCAGCTCGTCGGGATTCATGGTGACAATGGCGTTTGCGGCGGCGATATGCTGGCTGCCGCGGTAGCGAAAGCGCTCAGCGCCTTGCTCAATCACGCCGATGCCGAAGGCTTCGTGGGTATGGGGTTCAAAGGCGTAGCGGGAGATATGGGCGTGGTAAAGCTCCACCCCGGGCAGCTGTTCGAGATGGCGAAAGCGCGCGCGATCTTTTTCATCACTAAATTGGGGTGGTACGCCCTGCATGCCTGCCTCCCGACGGTTATCCCTTCAATATGAGAGAGGAACCGCCGGGACGCAACCGCAAAAGCTGAGAGGGGCGGTTACAGAATGCCTTTCACGCTTTCGGCAAGGGAGGTGGTCGGACGGCCGATCAGCGTACTCAGGGTGCGGCTGTCGTCAAACAGCCCGCCTTTCGACGCGCCGACGTCGGAATCCGCCAGCATATCCGCCAGACCCGCTGGCAGACCAACGCTTTTCAGCGCGGCGGCGAAATCAGCTTCGCTGAGGTTCTGGTAGACCACGTTTTTCCCGCTTTGCGTGCTCAGCTCGGCAGCCAGCTCGCTCAGCGTCCAGGCGTTATCACCCGCCAGTTCGTAAATTTTCCCTTCATGGCCTTCACCGGCGATAACGCGGGCGGCAGCGGTGGCATAATCCGCGCGGGTGGCGGAGGCAATTTTACCCTCGCCAGCGGCGCCGATAAACACGCCATGCTCCAGCGCCGGCGGCGCGCTGGCCAGATAGTTTTCGGTATACCAGCCATTGCGCAGCAGGGCGTAAGCGATACCAGAGTCGGCCAGCATCTGCTCGGTTTCAATGTGTTCACCGGCCAGGCCCAGCGGCGAGGTGTCGGCGTGCAGCAGGCTGGTGTAGGCGATAAATTTCACCCCAGCGGCTTTGGCGGCGTTGATGACGTTGCGATGCTGAACGGCGCGCTGACCGACTTCGCTGGAGGAGATTAACAGCAGTTTATCCACGCCCTGCAGCGCGGCGGTTAGCGCCGCTTCATCGCCGTACTCGGCCTGGCGGACGACAACGCCCTGCTGGCTGAGCGCCTGGGCTTTTGCCGGGTTGCGGACAATCGCCACAATCTGGCTGGCAGGAACGGTTTTTAACAGGTCTTGCAGAACGTAGTGGCCAAGCTGGCCGGTGGCACCGGTAAGGGCGATCATGGGTCTTCTCCTTCGTGTTTATTGGCAGTTGTGGTAAGCTAACACCTTAACTAACTTTTAGTAAGTACGTACAAAAAGGTAAGTGTGAAAATGGCCGAACCGACGCTGAGCGAGAAACTGCGCAACGGCAACCTGTTTGCGGAACAGTGCCCGTCACGCGATGTGCTTAAACATGTCACCAGTCGCTGGGGCGTGTTGATTCTGGTGGCGCTGCGCGAGGGGACCCATCGCTTCAGCGATCTGCGCCGCAAAATGGGTGGGGTCAGCGAAAAGATGCTGGCGCAGTCGCTGCAGTCGCTGGAGCAGGATGGTTTTATCGACCGCGTCTCTTATCCGGTGGTACCGCCACACGTTGAATATAGCCTGACGCCGCTCGGCCTGCAGGTGAGCGAGAAGGTGGCGGCGCTGGCGGACTGGATCGAGAGCAATCTGCCTGCGGTGCTGGCTAACCATGGGGAGTGACAATGTATCACTCCCTGTAGCCCCGCCACCGGGGAGATGTTCCCGGATAGCGGCTGGCGCCTTATCCGAGCTACCCGTCAGCTCCGGTTTGTAGCCCCGGAAAGCGCAGCGCCACCGGGGAGATGTACCCGGATAGCGGCTGGCGCCTTATCCGGGCTACCCGTCAGCTCCGGTTTGTAGCCCCGGTAAGCACAGCGCCACCGGGGAGATATTCCCGGATAGCGGCTGGCGCCTTATCCGGGCTACCCGTCAGCCCCGGTTTGTAGCCCCGGTAAGCGCAGCGGCACCGGGGAGATGTACCCGGATAGCGGCTGGCGCCTTATCCGGGCTACCCGTCAGCACCGGTTTGTAGCCCCGGAAAGCGCAGCGCCACCGGGGGGATATTCCCGGATAGCGGCTGGCGCCTTATCCGGGCTACCCGTCAGCTCCGGTTTGTAGCCCCGGTAAGCACAGCGCCACCGGGGAGATGTACCCGGATAGCGGCTGGCGCCTTATCCGGGCTACCCGTCAGCTCCGGTTTGTAGCCCCGGAAAGCGCAGCGCCACCGGGGGGGGATATTCCCGGATAGCGGCTGGCGCCTTATCCGGGCTACCCGTCAGCACCGGTTTGTAGCCCCGGTAAGCGCAGCGCCACCGGGGAACAGGCATTACTTGCTCAAATCCAGCTGATAAATGGCGAAGCCGATATCATCGGTGGCCACCTGGCGCATTGGATACTGCGCTTTCTCTTTGATAAACGCCGCGGCTTTGTCGCCTGGCGAGGTCTCAAAACGAATATCCAGCGGCGTGTTGCTGTGGATCGGCGCCAGACGCCAGTTGTTATCCGCCGCCGGATGGATCGCGCCATCCTTTTTCGATTGCGCGCCTATCCACGCCGCCAGCACTGAACGGTTTTCATCCGGTGAGGCAAAGGCGATATGACTCTCACCGGTGCCGGCGAATTTGCCGCCGTAAGCGCGATAGTTATTGGTCGCGACCAGGAAAATGGCCTGCGGATCGATGGGTTTACCGTTAAAGGTCAGGTCTTTAATGCGCTCTGACTGCGGGTGAATCATCTGGCATTCGCCGTCGTAGCGGGCCGGCTGGGTGACGTCAATCTGGTAGTCCACCCCGTCAATCACGTCAAAGTTATAGGTGCGGAAGCCGTCCCAGTTGATCAGCGACTGGGGCTTGCTGCTGGCGGGATCGATCTGGTTAAACTGTCCGGCGGAGCATTCCAGCCACTCCTTAACCTCTTTCCCGCTGACCTTCATCACCACCAGGGTGTTGGGGTAGAGATAGAGGTCGGCGGCATTGCGGAAGGTGAGCTGGCCTTTCTCCACTTCGACAAAGCTCGCTGGATCGTTTTTACGCCCGCCGACTTTAAACGGCGCGGCGGCAGAGAGCACCGGTAGCTTCGCCAGGTCCGGGTCGCCCTGAATGTAGTGTTCGACGTAGGCCTTTTGCGCCATGTTGACCACCTGCACCGTCGGATCGTCCTGCACCAGCGCCAGGTAGCTGTACATGTTGTCGGTGGACTTGCCGATCGGTTTACTGACGAATTCGCGGGTGGCGTCATGATCGGCTTTCAGCACCGCGACCAGCTTGCCATCTTCCGCCGCCAGCGATTTCTTCGCCACCGCGTCATAGATTGGCCGCGCTTCCGCTTTACTTTGCGTTACCTGCCATTTGCCGCTGTCGTTGTTCAGCATCAGATCGACGACCCCGAGATGGTCACCCCACATCCCTGGCATCACTGCCGGTACGCCGTTCAGCGTCCCTTTGGCGATATCCGCGCCTTTAATCGTGGCGAAGTCTTTGCCTGGGAACACCGCATGGGCGTGGCCGAACATAATGGCGTCAACGCCGGGCACCTGGCTTAAGTAGTAGACCGAGTTCTCGGCCATCGCCTGATACGGGTCGGCGGAGAGGCCGGAGTGCGCGACCACCACCACCACATCAGCGCCTTTCGCGCGCATCTCCGGGATGTATTTGCGCGCGGTTTCGGTAATATCGTTGACCGTCACCTTGCCTCTAAGATTGGCTTTATCCCAGGTCATGATCTGCGGTGGCACAAAGCCGATATAGCCGATGCGCAGGGTGTGGGATTGACCGTCGCTGTCCACGACCCGGGTATCCTGAATCAGGTATGGGGTGAACATCGGTTTGCCGGTTTTGGCATCGATGATATTGGCGTTCACGTAGGGGAATTTCGCCCCGGCCAGCGCCTTGTGCAGGAAGTCGAGACCGTAGTTGAATTCATGGTTGCCCAGGTTGCCGACGGCGTAATTCAGAGTGTTCATCGCCTTATACACCGGATGCACATCACCCTCTTTGAGCCCTTTTGCCGCCATATAGTCGCCCAGTGGACTACCCTGAATAACATCGCCGTTATCTACCAGCACGCTATTTTTCGCTTCTGCCCGCGCCTGTTCGATCAGGCTGGCGGTGCGCACCAGACCGAATTTCTCCGTGGCGGCATCTTTGTAATAGTCAAAGTCCATCATATTGCTGTGCAGATCGGTGGTTTCCATGATCCGCAGATCGACCGTCGCGGCGTTGACGCTGGCGGCGATCAGCGTGGCCAGGAGCGTTGCGCTAAACTTAATCATCAGAGGCGTCCTTTTTTTATGAGCAATAGCACAGAAGAAAATGTATTTATATTCTGTTGCTTACAGAAATGTGAATCTTGCCAGAAAAGCGGGCAGAGAAACCGCCATCGTTATCACAGATAGCGGAACTCGCAGTGATGCGATATAAATAAAACAACGAGTTAACGCCACTGTAACCAGACGAGGTGGAGAATGTTAGAACAAGTATGTCAGCTTGCACGGAACGCGGGCGATGCCATCATGGAAGTCTACGATGGAAACCAGCCGATTAACGTGGCCAGCAAGAAAGATGATTCTCCGGTCACGGCGGCGGATATCGCAGCGCACAACGTCATCATCAGCGGTCTGCAAGCGCTGGATCCTGACACCCCGGTTCTCTCCGAAGAGGACCCGCCAGCGTGGGAGGTACGCCAGCACTGGCAGCGCTACTGGCTGGTCGACCCGCTGGACGGTACCAAAGAATTTATTAAGCGTAACGGCGAATTCACCGTCAATATCGCGCTGATTGAAAACGGCAAGCCGACGCTGGGCGTCGTCTATGCGCCGGTGATGAAGGTGATGTACAGCGCGGAAAAAGGCAAAGCGTGGAAAGAAGAGTGCGGCGTGCGCAAGCAGATCCAGGTCCGCGATGCCCGTCCGCCGCTGGTGGTCATCAGCCGCTCTCACGGTAACGATCCGGAGCTGCAGGAGTACCTTGAGCAACTGGGCGAGCATCAAACCACTTCTATCGGATCTTCGCTGAAGTTCTGCCTGGTGGCGGAAGGTCAGGCCCAGCTCTATCCGCGCTTCGGGCCGACCAGCACCTGGGACACCGCCGCCGGCCACGCGGTCGCGGTGGCCGCCGGGGCGCATGTTCACGACTGGCAGGGCAAAACCCTCGATTACACGCCGCGTGAATCCTTCCTCAACCCCGGCTTCCGGGTCTCTATTTATTAAGCAGCTTATGCAGCAGGTCGATCACCTGCTGCACCTCCTGCTGGGTCAGCGCACCGTCTTTGGCCCACTGCACGCGCCCATCCTTATCCAGCACCACGATCGCCGAGCTCTTCTCGTCCAGCTGCCAGGCTTTACGCGCCAGCCCATTGCTGTCGACAATAAACTGCGACCACGGGAAGAGCTTTTTATTACTCTCAATGCTGCTGCGCACGAACATGCCGGTGCCCGGAATGGCATCGTCGGTGTTGACGATAGTGGTGGTCTGGTAGCGATCGTGCGGGAAGCCTGCCGCTTTAATCGCTTCGATCAGGTTGGCATTTTTCTCTTTTGCTGACGAGCGTCCGGCGATGTGCTGGATGACTCGCACTTTGCCCACCAGCTGCGAGCTATTCCAGTTTTTATAGCTAAACTGATCATTATCCAGGATGAGTTCTCCCCGATCCGCGACGCCGACCGGCGCCACACGCTGGCCGTCGACGAAGTTATGCGCTGTGGCCAGCAGCGGGAGAAGGAGTAACGAGGCGGCCAGTATGCTACGTAGGGTCATGCGCAATCCTTAATCATTTTTATGCAGGTGATCCGACCACTTGGTCTCGTTTAATCATAAGTGCGATTGGCGGCGATTACCCGCAATGAGGATGCCAGTTTGTGTGATGACGCACAAATCAGTAGAAAAACGGCGACTTATACTTACTTCATCGTATGTCCGAAACGAAAATTCTGAATTATTGTCATCAAACGGTAAATAAACTTATACACACTGGGTCCCTCTGAGATTCTGGACTATAGTTTTAGGGCATTAAAATTTGCGCTCCCGATACGTGGGCTAACTGTGGCACCACAGGAGCGTAACCCTGGCAGGAGAGAACAATGAAAATTTTCCAACGCTACAATCCGCTGCAAGTGGCGAAGTACGTGAAGATCCTGTTTCGTGGACGGTTGTACATCAAGGACGTTGGCGCATTTGAATTTGATAAGGGCAAAATCCTTATCCCGAAGGTAAAGGACAAGCTGCATCTGTCAGTGATGTCCGAAGTCAATCGTCAGGTGTTGCGTCTGCAAACTGAGATGGCATAACCTGAAACGTAGCAGTACGTAGTAGGTAAAAGACGGCTCCCGATGGGAGCCGTTGATGTTTTCAGCCCTTGCTTTCCGTATATATGTTTACGAAACAAGCGGGAGAACCAGACCGGATCGCTGTCGCCCACCGATAACGCAATTTTGTTAAGCGGGTGCGAGGACGTCACATTCGGGCAATAAAAAGGGCGGATAGTCATCCGCCCTGAAAATAGAAAAAGGGTTACGCTCAGGCGTTCTGGCTTTCCGCCGCTTCGGCCTGCTTGGGCACCAGCACCGTTGGCTTGTTATCGATACGGGTCACCAGCAGCTGGTCGATCCGGTAGTTATCGATATCCACGACCTCGAACTTATACCCGGAGAACTTCACCGCGTCGGTACGTTTGGGGATTTTACGCAGCATAAACATCATAAAGCCGCCGATGGTCTCGTAGTTCCCGGACTGCGGGAACTCGTCGATATCCAGCACACGCATCACGTCATCAATAGGCGTACCGCCATCGATCAGCCACGAGTTTTCATCACGGGCGACGATCTGCTCTTCCAGCCCCTGGCCGACGAGGTCGCCCATCAGGGTGGTCATCACGTCGTTCAGCGTGATAATGCCGACCACCAGCGCATATTCATTCATGATCACCGCGAAGTCTTCCCCGGCGGCTTTGAAGCTTTCCAGCGCTTCCGACAGGGTCAGGGTGTCCGGCACGATCAGCGTGTTGCGGATCTGCACGCCGCCGGTCAGCACCAGGCTTTGGTTTGCCAGCACGCGGTTGAGCAGATCTTTTGAATCGACGTAACCGATAATGTGGTCGATATCTTCATTACAGACGAGGAATTTCGAGTGCGGATGTTCGGCCACTTTATTCTTCAGGCTCTGCTCGTCTTCGTGTAAATCAAACCAAATGACGTTTTCGCGCGGGGTCATGGAGGAAGGAACGGTACGGGACTCCAGCTCGAACACGTTCTCAATCAGCTCGTGCTCCTGCTTGCGCAGCACCCCGGCCAGCGCGCCGGCTTCGACGACGGCATAGATATCGTCGGAAGTAATATCGTCTTTACGCACCATCGGCAGTTTGAAGATGCGGAAGATCATGTTGGCCATGCCGTTAAACAACCACACCAGCGGGCGGAAGACTAACAGGCAGAAGCGCATCGGGTTGATGATGCGCAGGGCCACGGTTTCGGGCGCAATCATACCGATGCGTTTCGGAGTCAGGTCAGCAAACAGGATGAACAAGCTGGTGACCAGGGTAAAAGAGATGATGAAGCTCAGCTGCTCGGAGAGCTCCGGCGACATATACCCGCTGAGCAGGCTATAAAAAGCCGGGGAGAAGGCTGCGTCGCCCACGATACCACCAAGAATAGCAACGGCGTTGAGGCCAATCTGCACGACGGTAAAGAAGGTACCTGGGTTCTCCTGCATCTTCAGCACGCGCTGTGCGTTGACGTTGCCTTCATCGGCCAGCAGTTTCAGTTTGATTTTACGTGAGGCGGCCAGTGAGATTTCCGATATCGAAAAAAAGGCACTGACGGCTATCAGACAGAGTATTACTAAAATACTGTTTAACATATCTTTTCTGACCGTAGAGGTCAGATCCTCGGAAGGGAAGTTGATCGAACTATAAGGGAGCTACTTGAACACCCGCCCACAGGCGCGGGCTGGCAATTTCAGAAGGTAGTATAGCGTAACAGTCAGCAAAATCGCCAGAGCATTGATTAATCATTGTTAATTACGCGGTTATCTCTCCGCCACGCGTCAGCGTAAACGCGTACTTATGATGACAGGTGCGTCGCAGGATAATTCCCGCAACAAGAACGACTCATCTGCAGGTGAAAGGGAAGTCGATGATCCGCTAATAAAGGGAGCGGAGTCGATCACAGAAATTCATCTGCCATGATAATAACGGATGAAAATTTGTGATGAGAATAGCATCGGTATTTTTTACCGTCTTGACCATTCGTATTCAGTAATAGAAATATATCTGTAATTGAAAACGATACCGCAAACTATTTCACATTTATTTAGATAATATATAGATACCGTCATATTCTTTTCCGTTTCATTTCAAGATGATTAATTTTAGGGATAAAATATGCATACAAAAACCGCTTATATTATGTGTTGCGTTCTTGGCATTCCTGCAGCCGGTCACGCGCTGACCTTTGATGTCAGGGGAGGATATCGGGCGGGAAGCCACTCTTACGAGTCCCGCTATAAGATCAGCCAGGGATGGGAAACAGGCTGGTGGGCGAGTATGGAGATGGATAACAAAAACAACAAAAATAACCATCAGGGCAACCAGGGTACCGACAGAGCTGATGGTTCCCATTCTTTTGGCGACAGCACGGTTGATTATAATGAAATAGAGGCCAACTATAGCTGGCCATTCGCCGATAAGTGGGTGTTTCAGCCTGGCGGCATCTATCACTGGAGCAGCAAAGGCACTCAGCTACGGCCTTATCTGCGCGTTAATTATAAAGCCACCCCCGACCTTACCTTTGGGCTGCGTTATCGCTATGACTACAACACTTATGAAACGGCAAATAGTGTCGGTGAGTCGCATCGGGATAGCGTCAATCGTCTGGATTTATATGTTGCCTATAAATTTAATGCGAAATGGAGCGCCTTATATCAAGGCACGGTCTATCGCCACGTCAATGACGACTATAAGTATAAAAATGATAAGTCTTCGGCGACAGAAAATGCGCTCACGCTACGCTATAAATGGAATGACTGGTTTAGCCCCTATATCGAATATGATTATCTCGGGAAACAGGGCTACCATGACGGCCAAAATAAAATCTCAGAATCACGGTATCGTATTGGCATGACGTTTACGCTATAACCTCACCCTGACGAGCAAGAATCAATATCGGCTAACATTAGCTGGCATAATATTGAATACTGCCCCGGCCCTGTCACGCCCTTTGGGCCGGGAACCTTCGCCGTTTAGCGATAAGGCCGCGTGGAAGCGCGCGGGATCAGCGTGGGTAGAGAATAGCGCTGAGGATTTTCCACATGGTTGCTTAACAGTAACTCGACAGCATGGCTGGCAAGCTGATCAAGCGGCGTTTTTACCGAGGTTAAGGGGATCGGCAGACGGCTGACCAAAGGAATGTCGTTATAACCCACCAGCGAAACGTCGCGGCCAATCTCCAGTCCGAGTCGATGTGCCGCCGCCATCACGCCGATCGCCAGGTCATCATTGACGGCGAAAATGGCGCTGGGGCGCGCAGGACTATTCAGTATTTCATAACCGGCGTTTTCACCGGCCACAATGGTAAAATCGGAATCTCGCCACCACTGGGGATTCACCTCGGCCTGTGCTTCCTGCATGGCGCGCAGGAAACCCTTTTGCCGGTTTAAGGTGCTCGATGAAAAATTCGGCCCGGCAATGATGCCGATTTCCCGGTGCCCTAAATCCAGCAAATGGCGGGTCGCCAGATAACCCCCCAGTTCGTCATCACCAATGGCCGATGGACTAATGCCGTCGGTGCGTAGCGCCAGAACATGGTTGATCTGTTTTTCCCGTAGCTGCTGGGGCAGGCGATCGCCCAGGCGGCAGGTGGAAAGGATCAGGCCGTCCACCCGGCGGTCTAACAGAGATTGCGTGGCGCGCTCTTCCGTTTCTGGATCGTTGCCACAGGTGGCCACGACCGTGAAATACCCATGGCGCGCAGCGGCCTGAGAGACGGCTTCATAGAACATCGCCGTCACCGTGTCAGTCAATCTGGGGACCAGTACGCCTATCGTGCCCGTATCACCGCGGCGCAGACTTGATGCCACGTAGTCACGTCGATAGCCCAACTGCTTCGCCGCTTCGCGTATTTTTTCAGCAGAAGGGCTGCGGGACGGGGGGAGACGTTCATCCAGCACGCGTGAAACAGTTGAAACACTCACGCCTGCAGCGCGTGCCACATCCTGCATCGTGATCGTTCTTCCATTTTGCTCTGAAGATGACTGATTTCCCATGACCGATTCCCTGTTTAAATTCAGCTGAGATTGTATTCGTAGTTATTTCGCCCACGCAACTTAATTGGCGTGAGCGGTAACAGGAAATAATGTGGGAAATAGATCACGTAATGCAGATTGATAAACATTTAAGCCGCTCTTTTTTGTGATTCGAATTGCATTTATTCGCAGAGCACCCTTGATCTTACGGAGTAAAGGGAAGACATTTCAATTCACTTGCAATCGTTCCTGCAATCGATTTCAAGAAGGGGATTTTATCATCTTTATCTGTTGAAATGTGTAAGGAGTTAACATGAAAGCACTTGATTTGCGTGGTATTGTTCCAGCCCCCGTTACCCCTTTTACCCGTGATGGACGCATCGATCATAAAGCGATCAAACGCTTAGGTTCCTGGCTTGGCAGCGTGAAAGGCGTGAAAGGTCTGGTGGTGCTGGGACATGCCGGGGAAGGTACCTTCCTGACGCATCAGGAGCAGGCCGACGTTATCCGTAGTTTTGTTGACTCGACCGAAGGCCGCGTGCCGGTCATCGCCGGTATTACTGGCGAAGGGACGGAAGTGGCGGCGCTGGAAGCACAGCGTGCCGTCGACGCTGGCGCCTCTGCTGGCCTGCTGTATCCTTCCCATGGCTGGCTGCGTTTTGGCTACCAAAAAGGCGCTCCGCAGGATCGCTATCGCGTGGTATACGAAGAGAGCGGCTTACCTCTTATTTTGTTCCAGTATCCGGATGTCACTAAAGCCACCTATAACCTCGAAACGATGCTGGATATCTCCGCGCAACCGGGAGTCTTTGCGATGAAAAATGGCGTGCGGAATATGCGCCGCTGGGATACGGAAATTCCGGTTATTCGCCGCGAACGCCCCGACTTACAGATCCTCAGCTGCCATGATGAATATCTGCTGCATACTGCTTTTGATATTGATGGTTTCCTGGTGGGGTATGGCAATATTGCGCCAGAACTCCTGTTAGAGCTGCTGGAAGCCGGTAAAGCGCAGGATTATGTGAAGGCCAAAGCGGTTCACGACCGTCTGCTGCCGGTCACCAGAGCCGTTTATCACCGTGGCTCACATATGGAAGGCACGGTCGCACTGAAACATGCTTTGGTTGAACGTGGCATTCTGGAACACGCGACCGTTCGTTCACCGTTGTTACCGCTGGAACCCGGCGCGGAAGAAGAGATCAAAGCGGCTATCCGTGAAGCAGGTATTAAAAAAGCGGTTATTTAATTCATTATTTGTATGTTAAACCCGTATTCAGCATGAATACGGGTTGGTTTTACCAGGGACTATCCGGTTTTATTTAATATATAAGGTTGGCCATATAATATTCTGTAAAGATAATATAATGAGGCTGTCATGAATAATTTAGAAAAAACATCTTCCGCTGTACCCGCACAAATAGAAAAACTTCCCTTCGCTCAATTAATTCGCCGTATTGGTCCGGGCATTGTTCTTACCGGAGTCGTTGTCGGCCCCGGCGCTATCACCACCGCGTCGATGTTAGGGGCGGACTATGGCTACTCTCTGCTATGGCTGCTGATCCCCATTGCCTTTATGGGGATCACATTTATGTTGACGACCTATCGTATCTCTATGCTCACCGGAATGCCGTCAATCGAGGCGATACGTCACTATTACGGTAAAGTCGCCTCGGGGTTTGTGGGGGTGGCTACTTTTTTAGCCTGTCTTTTTTTTACCATGGGGAATATCTCGGGGACCGGGGCCGGCATGAACCTGGTTTTCGGCATTGACTGGAAACTCGGTGCATTAATTATGATTGCGGTGATGATCTATTGCTATTTCTCTAAAGGCGTTTATTCCAAAGTCGAAAAAGGGATCACTATTTGTATTGTGGCAATGATTATCGCCTTTTATATCACCCTGGTGGGAACGGGGGGACCAGACTGGAAAGCCAGCGGCGAAGGATTAACGCATTGGATCTTTCCTGCGGGTAGTTTAGTCACCGCCCTGGGCTTTATCAGTACCAATGCCTCCCTGACGACCGGGATCTACGGGACTTACCTTGGCAAAGAGAAAAAATGGAAAAAAGATGACCTCTTTAATGGTGTGATGGTGGCGGATACCGTCGCCCATATTATCGGTGTGCTGCTGATCAGCGGGGCGATTATTCTGGTAGGAGCCATCGTCCTTTTTCCGCAGGGGATATCAATCAATACGCCGACGCAGCTGGCCGATTTGCTAACGCCAAGCATGGGGCGGGCGGCAAAATACATTATGGGTATCGCGTTATTGGGGGCGGGTTTCTCATCTCTACTGGGGAATACTCAGCGTGGGGTTGTGCTGCTCAATTCGGGGTTCAACAAATCTACCGGGCTGGAGAGTAAAGCGGTTCAGTGGGGATCCATGGTGGTGCTGGTGGTGGCGGGGTTAATCTGCTTTAGCTTTGGCGGTTCGCCGGTGCAGTTAATTTACTTAGCGAATGTGGCTACGGCGGTATCCACGCCGGTCGCCGGCCTGTTTATTTGTCTGCTGCTGTGGCGAAAGGATATTAATAAGGGATACAAGGCGCCACGGTTATTACAAATATGCATGGCGATCAGCTATCTCTTTTGTTTGTTGCTCACTCTCGTTGCGCTGATAAATACCTTACCTAAGTTTATGTCCTCTCTTTCAACCCTGTTTTGAGGTGGGGTATGGCAGATGCTGCGCGGTTAAGCGAAGGCTGGAATCAGATGCGTCCCGGCATGGGCGTTGTGCAAGTACGTATAACAGAGGGAAAATAAAATGGAAGAGACTGTTTTACTGGATGTGCAGAGAATACAGACCTCCGAACAGAGCAGCATTATTCTTCACTCTGTCCGGGCGGTTGATTTAGTGAATCACCTGGTACCTGAGTTACACCTCCTCGATAGTCACAGCGAGCCATACAACGCCCAAAAAACAGTGGTGAACTGCCTTTATGCCGGACAGCAGCTTGCCAGAGAACGGCGGGTTGTTTTGCCATTATTGCCAGAGTCGCTCTATTTGCTGGGCGGGGTGGTGATTGCTGCCGGGAAGACCATCGAGAAAAAAGAGGTTATTACCCATAATCGTCTGTGCGAAGAGGCCGGGAGGCTGCTGAAAGACGAGGCGGTATGGGAGAGTATCGACATTATAAGAAGTGTTGCTCTGCCTGTTTACCGCCGGCTGGTGAAAGAGCAGCGCACCCACGTCGCCTCTTTATTACAGGCCATGCTGCATATCCTTGCCTGGCGTAGCGAGAGTGGCTGGGCGCGGGACCAGGCGCAAAGAATACTATGGGCCGGGGGGGTGTTCGGAACGGCAGGCATCGATTCGCTAATCGATTTCGATCTGGCATTGGCAGAAAAAGAGATGACGTTCCCGTCATTGCGTGAATGGTTAACCGTGACGGCATTTCTGGCCCACTTCCCTGCGGGCCCGGTCTTTTCTGATTAACCACCACTTCCCGATAGCGCAATCGGGTTGTTACTGAGGCGGCAGGCACACGCCGATGCCGCCGATGCCGCAATAGCCGTGCGGGTTTTTATACAGATACTGCTGATGATCGTCCTCGGCATAGTAGAACGGTTTGGCGGTAGCGATCTCGGTAGTGATGTGACGGGTATCGTGCGCATCATTCATCGCCGCCTGGAAGCGGGCGAGACTGGCCTTTGCCGCTGCCGTTTGTTCCGGCGTCAGCGGGTAAATCGCCGAACGGTACTGGGTACCGTGATCGTTCCCCTGTCGCATGCCCTGCGCCGGGTCGTGATTTTCCCAGAACACCTGCAATAACTGCTCATAGCTAATCACCTGCGGATCGTAAACCACGCGCACTGCTTCCGCGTGTCCGGTCTGGCCGCTGCACACTTCGCGATAGGTCGGATTTGGCGTATAGCCGCCGGTATAGCCTGCGGCGGTGCTGTAAACCCCCGGCAATTGCCAGAACAGGCGTTCAACTCCCCAGAAGCAGCCCATGGCGAACAGCGCCACTTCCATCCCCGCCGGGACGTTGGTCATCGAGTGGCCGTTAACTGCGTGGAGCGTCGCCACTGGCATGGGGGTATTGCGTCCAGGCAGCGCATCCGCCTGGGCGACAAGATGCGTTTTATCAAATAGACTCACGGTTGGCCTCTCAATACAGAAATCGTCGTTAAGGTTGTAACGAAGCGTGTCTTTTAACACAATAAACACGCGTAATACGTCTAGATTAATACATAAGAATTATTTGGGTTATTGCCACTTTTTCAACCCTGGTTGTTAGGGTTTTGTTAAGCCGTGGAGCGGCGCCAGTGTTTCCTGTGGGGGGAAACAGGGATATTCAGGAGAAAATGTGCTAAAAATCCGCCAGTTATGTGTCACCAGCCTTTTGCTGGTCAGCGGGGTCGCCAGCGCAGCGAATGTGCGTTTGCAGGTTGAGGGATTATCCGGGGAACTGGAGAGAAACGTTCGCGCCCAGCTTTCCACGATCCAGAGTGATGAAGTCACGCCGGATCGTCGCTTTCGCGCGCGCGTCGATGACGCCATTCGCGAAGGTCTGAAAGCGCTGGGTTATTACGAGCCGACGATTGAATTTGATTTACGTCCGCCGCCGCAAAGAGGGCGTCAGGTGCTGATCGCCAAAGTGACCCCGGGTGAACCGGTGCGCATTGGTGGAACCGAGGTCATTCTGCGCGGCGGCGCCCGCACCGATAGCGACTATCTGGCGCTGCTAAAAACGCGTCCGGCCATCGGGACGGTGCTGAACCATGGCGATTATGACGGTTTCAAGAGCTCGTTGACCCGCGTCGCCCTGCGCAAAGGCTACTTTGACAGCGAGTTCAACAAAAGCCAGCTCGGGGTCTCCCTTGACCGCCACCAGGCGTTCTGGGATATCGATTACGACAGCGGCGAGCGCTATCGCTTTGGTCACGTCACCTTCTCCGGATCGCAAATTCGCGATGAATACCTGCAAAACCTCGTGCCGTTTAAAGAGGGCGACTACTACACCTCGCAGGATCTGGCCGAGCTAAACCGCCGCCTGGCGGCGACCGGCTGGTTCAGTTCAGTCGTGGTGGCGCCTGATTTCGCTAAATCACGGAAAACCAAGGTGCTGCCTCTGCAGGGCGTTGTTTCGCCACGCAAAGAGAACACCGTGGAAACCGGGGTTGGTTTTTCAACCGATGTCGGGCCGCGCGTGAAAGCCACGTGGAAAAAACCGTGGATGAACTCGTATGGCCACAGCCTGACCTCCAGCGTCAGCCTCTCCGCTCCGGAGCAGCAGTTCGACTTTACCTATAAAGTCCCGCTGCTGAAGAGCCCGCTCGAGCAGTACTATCTGATGCAGGGCGGCTTTAAGCGCACCGATCTTAATGACACCCAGGCCGACTCCACCACGCTTGGGGTATCGCGTTTCTGGGAGATGTCGAGCGGCTGGCAGCGGGCGATCAACCTGCGCTGGAGCCTGGACCACTTTACCCAGGCGAACGTCACCAACACCACCATGCTGATTTACCCTGGGGTCTCGGTGAACCGCACTCGCTCTCGCGGCGGTCTGATGCCCACCTGGGGCGATTCACAGCGCTACTCCGTGGACTACTCCAACACCATGTGGGGCTCGGACATCAACTTCATCGTGATGCAGGCCCAGGACGTCTGGATCCGTACCCTCTATGACCGCCACCGCTTTGTGGTGCGCGGCAACCTTGGCTGGATTGAAGCGGACAACTTTGACAAGGTGCCGCCGGATCTGCGCTTTTTCGCCGGGGGCGACCGCAGTATTCGCGGCTATAAATACAAATCTATCTCGCCGAAGGACGATGACGGCAAGCTGATCGGGGCCTCGAAGCTGGCGACCGGCTCGCTGGAGTATCAGTACAACGTCAGTGGTAAATGGTGGGGCGCCGTGTTTGTCGATAGCGGCGAAGCGGTCAGCGATATTCGCGAGAGCGATTTCAAAACCGGCGCCGGGGTGGGCGTGCGCTGGCAGTCGCCGGTGGGGCCGATCAAGCTGGATATCGCCCGGCCGATCGGCGACAAAGAAGAGCATGGTTTACAGTTTTACATCGGTCTGGGGCCTGAATTATGAGTTTATGGAAGAAGATAAGCCTCGGCGTCTTAATCGTGTTGGTGCTCCTGCTGGGCACCGTCGGGTTCCTGGTGGGGACGACCACCGGCTTGCATCTGGTGTTCAAAGCGGCGGATCGCTGGGTACCGGGGCTGGATATCGGCAAAGTCACCGGTGGCTGGCGTGATTTAACCCTCGATAATGTTCGCTACGAGCAGCCCGGCGTGGCGGTCACCGCCGGCCAGTTTCACCTCAGCGTCAGGTTGCGCTGCCTGTGGGACAGCAGCCTGTGCGTGAACGACATCGCGCTGCGCGATATTTACGTCGCTGTCGATACGAAGAAGATGCCGCCCGCCGCGCCGGTCGAGGAAGAAGACAGCGGGCCGCTGAATCTCTCCACCCCTTATCCGATCACCCTCAGCCGCGTCGCACTGCATAACGTCAACGTCAAAATCGACGATACCGCAGTGTCCGTGCGCGATTTTTCCACCGGCCTGAACTGGCAGGAGAAAAACCTGACCCTGACGCCGACCTCGCTGCAGGGGCTGCTGATCGCCCTGCCGAAAGTGGCGAAAGTGGCGCAGGAGCAGGTGGTCGAGCCGAAAATCGACAACCCGAAGCCGCAGGAAAAACCGCTCGGCGAGACGATGACCGACCTCTTCTCGCAGCCGGTGCTGCCGGCAATGACCGATGTCCATCTGCCGCTGAACCTCAATATTCAGGCGTTCCGCGGGGAACAACTACGCCTGACCGGCGATACCGACATCACCGTGTATAACCTGCTGCTGAAAGTCAGCAGTATCGACGGTCAGATGAAGCTCGACGCCCTCGATATCGACTCCGATCAGGGCAAGGTCAGCGCCTCGGGCCACGCGCAATTGCAGGATAACTGGCCGGTGGACATTACCCTCGCCGGAACGCTGAACGTTGACCCGATGAAAGGGGAGAAGGTGCAGCTGAAGGTGGGCGGCGAAGTGCGTAAAACGCTTAAGGTCGGGGTGGACTTAAGCGGGCCGGTCGCGGCCACGCTGCGCGCGGATGCGCAGCTGGCGGAGGCCGGGCTGCCGCTCAATATGGAGCTGAAGAGTAAGCAGCTCGCCTGGCCATTCAGCGGCGAGAAGCAGTTCCAGGCCGACGACGTCCAGCTGAAGTTTAGCGGCAAAATGACCGACTACGCGCTGGCCTTCTCCACGGCGGTGAAAGGTCAGTCGCTGCCGCCGGCGAAAATCACCCTCAACGCCAAAGGCAATGAGCGGCAGATTAATCTCGACAAGCTGACGGTCAACGCCCTGGAAGGGAAAACCGAGCTGAAGGCGCTGCTCGACTGGCAGCAGGCGATCAGCTGGCGCGGCGAGCTGACCCTCGATGGGATCAACACCGCCAAAGAGGTGCCGGACTGGCCGTCGAAGCTCAACGGCATGATCAAGACCCAGGGCAGCCTGTACGGCGGCAGCTGGCAGATGTCGGTGCCGGAGCTGAAAATTACCGGCAACGTGAAGCAGAACAAAGTGGATGTTTCGGGCTCGCTGCAGGGTAACAGCTATCTGCAGTGGAAAATCCCGGGCCTGCACCTGGCGTTAGGCCCGAACAGCGCCGATATCAAAGGTGAGCTTGGGGTGAAGGATCTTAACCTCGACGCCACTATCGATGCCCCGCATCTGGATAATGCATTGCCGGGGCTCGGCGGAACGGCGAAGGGGCTGGTGAAAGTGCGCGGCACCGTCGATGCGCCGCAGCTGCTGGCCGACATCACCGCCCGGGCGCTGCGCTGGCAGGAACTGACCATCGCCCAGGTCAACGTCAAAGGGGACGTGAAATCCACCGATCAGATTGGCGGTAATCTGGATGTGCGGGTAGATCGCATTAGCCAGCCGGGGGTCAATATCAGTTTGGTGCAGCTCAATGCCAAAGGTACTGAGAAGCAGCATGAGCTGCGGCTGCGCGTGCAGGGCGATCCGGTTTCCGGCCAGCTGACGCTGGCAGGCAGCTTCGATCGTCAGGCCGAACGCTGGAGAGGCTCGCTGAGCGATACCCGCTTCCAGACGCCGGTGGGGCCGGTAGCGCTGACGCGCAGCATTGCGCTGGACTATCGCAACCAGGAGCAGAAAATCAGCATCGGGCCACACTGCTGGACCAACCCGAACGCCGAGCTCTGCGTCCCTGAGACCATCGACGCGGGCGCCAGTGGGCGAGCGCGAGTGAATCTCAACCGCTTCGATCTGGCGATGCTCAAGCCGTTTATGCCGGAGGCGACCCAGGCCAGCGGCGTCTTTACCGGTAATGCCGATGTGAGCTGGGACACCACCAAAGAGGGGCTGCCGCAGGGCAAAGTGACCCTCAGCGGGCGCAACGTCAAGGTGACCCAGGTGGTCAATGACGCGCCGCTGCCGGTGGCGTTCGATACGCTGAATCTCAGCGCCGACCTGCATAACAATCGCGCCGAGCTGGGCTGGCTTATCCGCCTGACCAACAATGGTCAACTGGATGGGCAGGTGCAGGTCACCGACCCGCAGGGGCGGCGTAATCTCGGCGGCAACGTCAATATCAGCAACTTCTCGCTGGCGATGATCAACCCGATTTTCGCACGCGGCGAAAAAGCCGAGGGGAGGCTCAACGCCCGTCTGCGTCTGGGCGGCAACGTGAAAAGCCCGCAGCTGTTCGGCCAGATGCAGCTCAGCGGGGTGGATATCGATGGCAACTTCATGCCGTTTGATATGCAGCCGAGCCAGCTGGCGATGAACTTCAACGGCACGCGCTCGACCCTGCAGGGGACGGTGAACACCCGCCAGGGGCAAATCGCTCTCAGCGGCAACGCCGACTGGACGCAGATCGATAACTGGCGGGCGCAGATTGCGGCGAAGGGCAGCCGGGTGCGGATCACGGTGCCGCCGATGGTGCGTCTCGATGTGTCGCCGGACGTGGTGTTTACCGCCACGCCGAGCCTGTTCAGCCTTGATGGCAAGGTGGATGTGCCCTGGGCGCGGATCGTGGTCAACGAGGTGCCGGAGAGCGCGGTTGGCGTGTCTTCTGATGAAGTGATGCTGGATAAAAACCTCAAGCCGATTAATCAGCAGAGCGCCGGTATCCCGATCAACAGCAACCTGACGATCCACGTCGGCAACAACGTGCGTCTGGAAGCCTTTGGTCTGAAAGCGCGTCTGACCGGTGATTTGAAAGTGGCGCAGGACAAGCAAGGCTTGGGCCTAAACGGGCAGATCAATATTCCGGACGGCCGCTTCCACGCCTATGGTCAGGATCTGATTGTTCGCAAAGGGGAGCTGCTGTTCTCCGGTCCGCCGGATCAGCCGCTGCTGAATATCGAAGCGATTCGTAACCCGGATGCTACCGAAGACGATGTGATCGCCGGCGTTCGCGTCACCGGTTCCGCCGATCAGCCGAAAGCGGAGATCTTCTCTGACCCGGTGATGTCCCAGCAGGAAGCGCTGTCTTATCTGCTGCGCGGCCAGGGTTTGAGCAGCGGACAGAGCGATAGTGCCGCGATGACCTCAATGCTTATTGGAATGGGGGTTGCACAAAGTGGTCAGGTTGTGGGTAAAATCGGCGAGACGTTTGGCGTAAGCAATTTGGCGTTGGACACCGAAGGGGTAGGCGACTCTTCCCAGGTGGTGGTCAGCGGCTATGTACTGCCGGGTCTGCAGGTAAAATACGGGGTCGGTATTTTCGATTCCCTGGCGACGCTGACTTTACGTTATCGCCTGATGCCTAGGCTATATGTGGAAGCGGTGTCTGGCATTGACCAGGCGCTCGATTTGCTCTATCAGTTTGAGTTTTAGCAATGCGAATATTTGTTTACGGCAGTTTACGACGCAAACAAGGCAACAGCCACTGGATGACCAACGCTCAGTGGCTGGGCGCTCATAGTGTCAACGATTATCAGCTGTACAGCCTGGGCCACTATCCAGGCGCGGTGCCCGGCGAAGGCACAGTACATGGTGAAGTTTATCGTATTGATGCATCGACGCTAGCCGAACTGGATGCGCTACGCACGAAGGGGGGCGAGTATGCACGCCACCTCATTCAGACGCCTTACGGCAGCGCATGGATGTATGTGTATCAACGTTCCGTTGAGGGATGCACGTTGATAGCGAACGGCAACTGGTTGGATCGCGACCAGTATTAACCACGACAGCGCCACCTTCGGGTGGCGTTGTTTTTTATGCCCCGCTCCTACCAGAGCGGCAGACGATCCTTTGCCAGCCACATCGCGGAAGCCAGCGTCGTCAGCGCGAGAAATAATAATCGTCGTGTTGGGGTGCTGAACATTACATGACCTCCTCAAGCGTGGTATGGGGGGCGATATGCCGGAGGTAACGCCGCATCGCCGAGCGCATCTTCAGCCAGTCAGCCATCCGGTGTGACAATAACCAGGCCGTTGGGCCAATCAGCTCCAGTACCGCCAGTATCCCGCCAAAGCAGAGTAACAATAGGGACAGCATGTCCAGTGAATCCTGAACCTGCCACCAGACGCTCCGGCCTGACTGACGGGCACTGATAAGTTCAACAGCGAGAAATAGCAGATACATCACCAGCGCGAGGCCGTAAAACAGGTAATAGAGCAGCGCCAGTTGTCGGCGACCTGGATAGAGTGGATGGTTTTTTATATAAGCCGCGCCGTCGCTGGCATTGTATAGCGCGTGGATCGCATGGCTGTCGCGCTCGTACACGGCGACGAGGCGATCGCCACTGGCTATAAACGGTGGCTGACGACGATAGAGAATGGGATGCAGCGCGAAATTGGCGCAGCCTGCCTGCCACCAGAAGGCCAGCGGTACGGAGCCGCATTGTATCCCGAGGCCGTGATATTCCCGGGTTGGGTTGCCCGCATACCACTTCTTAAAGTGGGTATCGGTGATAATTTCTGTCTTAACGGCATAGCGTTCCGGCAGGGCTTGCGTAACAGGCATCGCCGACTGGCGGACGGCCCGCGCCGTTGCAGGTAGCCGCTGGCAAAACGAAAAGTCGCGGCGGCGGGCCATTGCCATCTTCGCCAGCAGATCGCGCATGGCGGGGTGCCGTTTTAGCGCCGGGTGGAACAGTCGCTCGCAGAGCCCTGTTAACAGTGCGATGAAGGCCAGTATCGCGATAATGCCGCAGCCGAATCTTCCCCATTCTGAGGTGCTCATCAAGAGCGGGATAAGGGAGACGATGAGCGTCAGCAGGCTGATAAGCAGTAACGGACGGGCCCAGCGCTTTACGCGTTGACTGGGCTCAAGGAGCGTTTCGCCATCGCTGAGCCAGTGGATCCAGTAACTGCCGTTGGGCAGGCGGCGTACGCCAAGATGCAGAGTCTGATTGATCTTCAGGCGGTCAAAAAGCGCGGGGTCTTTAAAATAGCGTTTATCGGTATAAAAGACATGTTCGCCGGCGATAAGGCGCAGATACCCTTGTTTTTCACAGGCGGCGGTCGTGAAGCCAGAACAGCTAAGAGTGAAATAGCGAGCGCTTTTCACGGGACACCCTCCATGGTGTTATCGCGGCTATCCGTGCCGCAATCAGGCAGGGCATGACCCTGCCTGAGACAGAATTACTTCTGCTTAGCGCGCTCGAAAGAGGCAACGATTTCAGCTTTCGCTGCTTCCGCGTTGTCCCAACCGTCGACTTTAACCCACTTGCCTTTTTCCAGATCTTTGTAGTGCTCAAAGAAGTGAGTGATCTGGGCTTTCAGCAGTTCCGGCAGGTCGTTCACATCGTTGATGTGATCGTATTCTTTGCTCAGCTTGGTGTGCGGTACCGCAACCAGTTTCGCATCTTCACCGGATTCGTCGGTCATCTTCAGAACGCCAACCGGACGGCAGCGGATAACTGAACCTGGTTCCAGCGGGTACGGCGTCGGGACCAGCACGTCAACCGGGTCGCCGTCCAGGGACAGGGTGTGGTTGATGTAACCGTAGTTGCACGGATAGAACATCGCCGTGGACATGAAACGGTCAACGAACAGTGCACCGCTCTCTTTGTCGACTTCGTATTTGATGGGGTCTGCGTTCGCCGGGATTTCGATCACGACGTAGATGTCTTCCGGCAGATCTTTGCCCGCAGGTACGTTGAGTAAGCTCATGTCTGTTTCCTTTAAAATGTATGGCAAACAAGTGCTCGGTATTATAGCCAACTCACATCGAAAGTCTTCGCTTCTTTTTCCCCATATCGCCGCGGAGTGCTCTGAATTTTGCGCGCAAAAATGACATGAAAATCCATAAACATAGCTACATCATGAATAAATTTATGTAAACGTTTTCATTGCATGTGATTGATTTATCAAACCGCTTAAAAAAACGTCATAAACCGCAACAGCTGCGCTCCTCGCGAAGCCTTATCGGCTCTCCGCTGGGCAAAGAGGCGAGCATTAACATTTCATTTACTTTTTTGAAGTGTGATGTAACGCATTCAGTTACATCACCGATTGTCTATAGTTTGTTCGCAGGTGAGACTTTAACCAACAATAACCCTACGAGGATACCCTTATGTGGAAGCGCTTACTTCTTGTCACAGCAGTTTCCGCAGCTATGTCGTCTATGGCGATAGCTGCCCCGCTAACCGTAGGTTTTTCGCAGGTCGGTTCTGAATCCGGCTGGCGTGCGGCGGAAACCAGCGTCGCGAAAGAGGAGGCCGCCAAGCGCGGTATCACCCTGAAGATCGCAGATGGTCAGCAAAAACAGGAAAACCAGATCAAAGCAGTGCGCTCCTTTATCGCTCAGGGGGTCGACGCGATCTTCATTGCACCGGTGGTGGCCACCGGCTGGGAACCGGTGCTGAAAGAGGCGAAAGAGGCCAAGATCCCGGTCTTCCTTCTCGACCGTTCCATTGATGTTAAAGATAAAGATCTCTACATGACCACCGTGACCGCCAACAACGTGCTGGAAGGCCAGCTGATTGGCGACTGGCTGGTGAAAACGGTCGACGGTAAGCCGTGTAACGTCGTTGAACTGCAGGGCACCGTTGGGGCCAGCGTGGCTATCGATCGTAAGAAAGGGTTCGCCGACGCGATTGCCAAAGCGTCGAATATCAAAATTATCCGCTCTCAGTCCGGCGACTTCACCCGCAGCAAAGGGAAAGAGGTGATGGAGAGCTTTATCAAAGCTGAGAATAACGGCAAAAACATCTGCATGGTCTTCGCCCATAACGATGACATGGTGATCGGAGCCATCCAGGCCATTAAAGAGGCTGGCCTGAAGCCGGGCAAAGATATCCTCACGGGCTCCATCGACGGCGTGCCGGATATCTATAAAGCCATGATCGCTGGTGAAGCCAACGCCAGCGTCGAACTGACGCCAAACATGGCCGGCCCGGCGTTTGATGCGCTGGAGAAATTCAAAAAAGACGGCACCCTGCCTGAGAAGCTGACCATTACCAAATCGACCCTCTACCTGCCGGATACGGCGAAAGAAGAGTTAGAGAAGAAGAAAAATATGGGCTACTGAGTGGGGAGCCCCTCATTCCATCCCTCTCCCCAGTGGGAGAGGGGGAAAAGCAGCGTTCCAGTAACCCCGAGAAGCCCAGCGCGACCCGGGGTAACCTGACATCATTTGAAGGTGACATCGATTATGAGCGCCGAGGCACACCAGGAGATCCTTCGCAC
This sequence comes from Klebsiella sp. D-Nf1, assembly GCF_002810515.1. Classification (NCBI taxonomy): domain Bacteria; kingdom Pseudomonadati; phylum Pseudomonadota; class Gammaproteobacteria; order Enterobacterales; family Enterobacteriaceae; genus Klebsiella; species Klebsiella sp. D-Nf1. The sequence continues at coordinate 101,284 of NZ_PIOK01000006.1, read as the reverse complement.
CGAAGGACTCAGTAAATTCTTCCCCGGCGTTAAGGCGCTGGATAACGTCAACTTTAGCCTGCGGCGCGGCGAAATCATGGCCCTGTTGGGCGAAAACGGCGCCGGAAAATCGACGCTGATCAAAGCGCTTACCGGCGTTTATCATGCCGATCGCGGCACCATCTGGCTGGAAGGCCAGGCTATTTCGCCCAAAAATACCGCCCATGCCCAGCAGCTGGGGATTGGTACCGTCTACCAGGAAGTGAACCTTCTACCCAATATGTCGGTGGCGGATAACCTGTTCATCGGCCGTGAGCCGCGGCGGTTTGGCCTGCTGCGACGCAAAGAGATGGAGGCACGGGCGACGGCGCTGATGGCCTCCTACGGCTTTTCTCTCGACGTGCGCGAACCGCTGAACCGCTTTTCGGTGGCGATGCAGCAGATCGTCGCTATCTGTCGGGCCATCGACCTGTCGGCCAAAGTGCTGATCCTCGATGAGCCCACCGCCAGCCTCGATACCCAGGAGGTGGAGATGCTGTTCACCCTGATGCGCCAGCTCAGGGATAACGGCGTCAGCCTGATCTTCGTCACCCATTTTCTCGACCAGGTCTATGCGGTCAGCGACCGGATCACCGTGCTGCGTAACGGCAGTTTCGTCGGCTGCCGCGAGACCCGCGAACTGCCGCAGATTGAGCTGGTGAAAATGATGCTGGGTCGCGAACTGGACCACAATGCCCTGCAGCGGGCGGGTCGTACCCTGCTGAGCGATAAGCCGGTGGCGGCGTTTGAAGGCTACGGTAAAAAAGGCACTATCGCGCCGTTCGACCTGCAGGTCCGTCCGGGCGAAATTGTGGGTCTCGCCGGCCTGCTGGGTTCCGGACGCACGGAAACCGCCGAGGTGATCTTCGGCATTAAAACGGCGGACAGCGGGAAGGCGTGGATCAAAGGCAAACCGCAGACCCTGCGCTCTCCGCATCAGGCTTCCTGCCTCGGGATCGGCTTCTGTCCTGAAGATCGCAAAACCGACGGCATTATCGCTGCCGCTTCGGTGCGGGAAAATATCGTCCTCGCCCTGCAGGCGCAGCGCGGCTGGCTGCGGCCGATCCCCCGGCGCGAACAGAACGAGATCTCCGAGCGCTTTATTCGCCAGCTGGGGATCCGTACCCCGAGCGCGGAGCAGCCGATCGAGTTTCTCTCCGGCGGCAACCAGCAAAAGGTGCTGCTCTCCCGCTGGTTGCTGACCAAACCGCAGTTCCTGATCCTCGATGAGCCGACCCGCGGCATCGACGTCGGCGCCCATGCGGAAATTATTCGCCTGATTGAAACCCTCTGCGCCGATGGTCTGGCGCTGCTGGTCATCTCCTCTGAACTGGAGGAGCTGGTGGGTTACGCCGATCGGGTCATTATCATGCGCGATCGCCGACAGGTAGCGGAGATCCCGCTCGCCGAGCTCTCTGTACCGGCGATCATGAACGCTATTGCGGCATAAGGAGTAACTCATGATGCCTCGATCTCTTTCGCAAACCGGCCCTGAGAAGCGACGCTTCAGCTGGCCGAAGGGCACCCCACAGATCATTGCCTTGCTGCTGGTTCTGCTGGTCGACAGCCTGGTCGCGCCCCATTTTTATCAGGTGGTGCTCCAGGACGGCCGCCTGTTTGGCAGCCCGATCGATATTCTTAACCGCGCCGCCCCGGTGGCGCTGCTGGCCATCGGCATGACGTTGGTGATAGCCACCGGCGGTATCGACCTGTCGGTGGGGGCGGTAATGGCGATTGCCGGCGCGACGGCCGCCTCGATGACCGTCGCCGGGCACAGCCTGCCGGTGGTGGTGCTGGCCTCACTGGGGGCCGGTGCGCTGGCCGGTCTGTGGAACGGTATCCTCGTGGCGATCCTTAAGATCCAACCTTTCGTGGCGACGCTGATCCTGATGGTGGCCGGACGCGGGGTGGCGCAGTTAATCACCTCGGGGCAGATCGTCACCTTTGATTCCCCGGCCCTGGCATGGCTCGGCAGCGGATCGTTTCTGCTGTTCCCGACGCCGGTGATCATCGCCGCCGCCACGCTGCTGCTGTTCTGGCTGTTTACCCGTAAAACGGCGCTGGGCATGTTTATCGAAGCGGTGGGGATCAACATTCGCGCGGCGAAAAATGCCGGCGTGAATACTCGTATCGTGGTGATGCTGGCCTATGTGCTGAGCGGCGTTTGCGCAGCGATTGCCGGGATCATCGTGGCGGCGGATATACGCGGTGCGGATGCTAATAACGCCGGGTTGTGGCTCGAACTGGACGCCATTCTGGCGGTGGTCATCGGCGGCGCCTCCCTGATGGGTGGGCGCTTCAACCTGCTGCTGTCGGTGGTGGGGGCGCTGATTATCCAGGGGATGAATACCGGGATTTTGCTCTCTGGCTTCCCGCCGGAGCTCAACCAGGTGGTGAAAGCGGTGGTGGTGCTGTGCGTACTGATTGTCCAGTCGCCGCGCTTTATCGGTTTACTGAAAGGGGTACGCGGCCATGATAAAACGTAATTTACCGTTGATGATCACCCTGGCGGTGTTTGTGCTGGGCTACCTCTACTGCCTGACGCAATTCCCCGGCTTTGCCTCAACGCGGGTGATCTGCAATATCCTGACGGATAATGCCTTCCTTGGGATCATCGCCGTCGGCATGACCTTTGTGATCCTCTCCGGCGGGATCGATCTGTCGGTGGGGTCGGTGATCGCCTTTACCGGCGTCTTCCTCGCCAAAGCGATTGGCTTTTGGGGAATATCACCGCTGGTGGCGTTTCCACTGGTGCTGGTGATGGGCTGTGCCTTCGGTGCGTTTATGGGGTTGCTTATCGACGCGCTAAAGATCCCGGCTTTTATCATCACGCTCGCCGGCATGTTTTTCCTGCGCGGCGTCAGCTATCTGGTGTCGGAGGAGTCGATTCCGATTAACCATCCGGTCTACGACACCTTGTCCGGGCTGGCATGGACCATCCCCGGCGGCGGTCGTCTCAGCGCCATGGGGCTATTGATGCTGCTGGTGGTGGTGGCCGGTATTTTTGTGGCCCATCGCACCCGCTTTGGTAACCAGGTGTATGCCATCGGCGGCAACGCAACGTCAGCGAATTTAATGGGGATTTCGACTCGCAGCGCCACGATCCGTATCTATATGCTTTCCACCGGGCTGGCGACGCTGGCCGGGATCGTCTTTTCCATTTATACCCAGGCAGGCTATGCGTTGGCGGGCGTCGGCGTGGAGCTGGACGCAATTGCCTCGGTGGTGATCGGCGGCACACTGCTCAGCGGCGGTGTTGGCACCGTGCTGGGAACGCTGTTCGGGGTGGCGATTCAAGGGTTAATTCAGACCTACATCAACTTCGACGGCACCCTCAGCTCATGGTGGACGAAAATCGCTATCGGTATTTTGCTGTTTATCTTTATCGCACTGCAGCGTGGGCTGACCGTGCTGTGGGAAAATCGGCAGAATGCGGCGGTGACGCGGGTGAGCGGAGCGGGGAGTCGCTAACAGGGAACTCCCTTCCCGCAAGGCGGGAAGGGAGGGCAGGGATCAGGCGTCCGGGAACGCTTTAATGAAGTTCTCGACGTCTTCAACCATGTGGTTGTTACCGACAAAGAAGGAGCGGCGCTGGTGCAGGCTTTCCGGGATAATATCCAGAATACGCTCTTTACCGTCGCTGGCCTTACCGCCCGCCTGTTCGGCGAGGAAGGCCATCGGGTTGCATTCATACAGCAGGCGCAGCTTGCCGTCCGGGTGGCTGGCGGTGCTCGGATACAGGTAGATGCCGCCCTTCAGCAGGTTACGGTGGAAGTCCGCCACCAGCGAGCCGATATAGCGTGAGGTATAAGGACGCTGAGTCTCTTTGTCCTCTTCCTGGCAGTACTTAATGTACTTCTTCACGCCCTGCGGGAATTTGATGTAGTTGCCTTCGTTGATGGAGTAGGTATTGCCCTTCTCCGGGAAGCGCATGCGTTCCTGACACAGACAGAAGACGCCGAGGGACGGGTCGTAGGTGAAGGCGTGGACGCCGCAGCCGGTGGTATATACCAGCATCGTCGAAGAGCCGTAGACCACATAGCCCGCGGCCACCTGCCTGTTACCCGGCTGCAGGAAGTCTTCTTCTGTCACCGGCGTGCCGACAGGCGTGACGCGGCGGTAGATAGAGAAGATCGTTCCGACAGAGACGTTAACGTCGATGTTAGAGGAGCCATCCAGAGGGTCCATCAGCACCACGTATTTGGCGTGTTCACACCCTTCGAAGACAACAATTTCATCTTCTTCTTCAGAGGCGATCCCGGCAACAATATCGCGTGCTCGCAGTGCGGCTTTTAATTTTTCATTAGCGAACAGATCGAGTTTTTGCTGAACCTCGCCCTGAACGTTTTCAGCACCGCTGGCACCCAGGATATCGACCAGACCGGCCTTGTTGATATCGCGGTGGATGATCTTGGCGCCCAACTTTATTGCTGACAACAAAGCAGTCAGCTCACCGGTGGCGTGGGAGAACTCGTGCTGCTTTTCAACAATAAACTCACCTAACGTTTTCATAACTCGTTCCCTGCATTTTTATGTTGAGTAAAACGAACGCAACAATCTTAACAAAGAATCAAAAAAGTGCGCACTGGTGAATCGCGCCAGCAAAATACAGATTCGCCTGAAATGCATTTCGCCAGGGCCCGGGATATGGGTAAAATGTGCCCCGGATAAGAGAAGGAAATGACGAATGCGCATTCATATTTTAGGAATCTGTGGCACGTTTATGGGGGGCCTGGCCATGCTGGCGCGCTCCCTCGGTCATGAGGTAACAGGGTCGGATGCTAACGTCTATCCGCCGATGAGCACCCTGCTGGAAAACCAGGGGATTGATTTAATTCAGGGTTATGACCCCAGCCAGCTGGATCCCCGGCCAGATCTGGTGATCATCGGTAATGCCATGACTCGCGGCAACCCGTGCGTTGAAGCGGTACTGGAAAACAATATTCCGTATATGTCCGGCCCGCAGTGGCTGCACGACTTCGTGCTGCGCGATCGCTGGGTGCTGGCCGTCGCCGGGACACACGGCAAAACCACCACTGCCGGGATGGCGACCTGGATCCTCGAAGCCTGCGGCTATAAACCGGGCTTCGTGATCGGTGGCGTACCGGGTAATTTCGAGGTCTCTGCGCGTCTGGGCGACAGCCCGTTCTTCGTCATTGAAGCGGATGAATACGACTGTGCCTTCTTCGACAAGCGCTCCAAGTTTGTTCACTACTGCCCGCGGACGCTGATCCTCAACAACCTTGAGTTCGATCACGCGGACATCTTTGACGACCTGAAGGCGATTCAGAAACAGTTCCACCATCTGGTGCGCATCGTGCCGGGCAAAGGCAAAATCATCCTGCCGGAGAACGACATCAACCTGAAGCAGGTGATGGCGATGGGCTGCTGGAGCGAGCAGGAGCTGGTGGGCGAGCAGGGTCACTGGCAGGCGAAGAAACTGAACGCCGACGCCTCGCAGTGGGAAGTGCTGCTCGACGGCGAAAAAGTCGGCGAGGTGAAGTGGGCGCTGGTCGGCGAGCATAATATGCATAACGGCCTGATGGCGATTGCCGCGGCGCGTCACGTCGGGGTACTGCCGGCGGATGCCGCGAACGCGCTGGGCAGCTTTATCAACGCCCGCCGTCGCCTGGAGCTGCGCGGTGAAGCCAACGGCGTCACCGTGTATGACGATTTCGCCCATCATCCGACGGCGATCCTCGCCACGCTGCAGGCGCTGCGCGGCAAAGTGGGTGGCACCGCGCGTATTCTCGCCGTGCTGGAGCCGCGCTCTAACACCATGAAAATGGGCGTTTGCAAGGACGATCTGGCGCCGTCGCTTGGTCGCGCTGATGAAGTGTTTCTCCTGCAGCCGCAGCATATTCCGTGGCAGGTGGCTGAAGTGGCGGAAGCCTGCGTCCAGCCGGCCCACTGGAGCGCCGACGTCGATACCCTGGCAGACATGGTGGTCAAAACCGCCCACCCGGGCGACCATATCCTGGTGATGAGCAACGGCGGCTTCGGCGGCATTCATCAAAAGCTGCTGGATAAGCTGGCGCAAAAAGCGGCCGCGGCAGAGTAAGGGCGAACGCCTCCGATCACTGCCCTCCGCGTGAGGGCAGTTTTGTTTTCGCCACCAGGGATTGTGCCATGCTGATCTGCGAAAGATTACGTTCTACCGACTCGCCCCATTTCGCCACGCTGGACGCGCTCTACGCGCGCGCCTTTCCGTGGCACGAGCAGCGCGAAAGCGAGGCCAAACTTCAGGCGCTGAGCAACCCGCACTACGCGCTGGAAGCGTGGTTCGATGACGGCGTATTTATCGGCCTCAGTGGCTGCTGGCAGTTTGCCGGCTACGGTTATATCGAACATCTGGCGATCGACGATACGCTGCGCTCCCGCGGCTATGGTAAACAGCTGCTGGCGCAGATCCTGACGCGCGCGCCGCTGACCATTCTGGAAATCGATCCGCTGACGACGGCGATCGCTCACAAACGGCTGCGTTTTTATCAGTCGATGGAATTTCATGCCAATGCGTGGGCGCATCATCACCCGAGCTATCATCAGGGCATCGCGGATCATGAGCTGTTGGTGCTGAGCTACCCGCAGCCGATCGATGAGCGACAGTACCAGCAGTTTGCCCGGGATCTCGGGCGCGAGGTGATGGGGCGGGAGTAGCCCGGAACGGGGCGTCGCCCCGCTCCGGGAATTCACTGGTTACAACCTTACTCTTTGGCGATCGGCGTCTCGTTCTCCGCGACTTTATTGTCGCCCTGAATCTGCGCGATTTTCTGCTCAACGGCGGCCACCTGGGCGCTGTCGTGCAGCAGAGTGTAGGTCAGATCAAACTGCGCGCTGGCGCCCGGCTGCAGCTGCTTCACGCGTTTTTGTTCGCGTTCAATGGTGACCGGATAGGCGTAGCTGGTGCCCGGTTCGATACCGGTGACGTAGCCCTGTTTGATGGTGTCGGTGTTTTTCCATAGCGTCAGGACCGGCAGCTGACGGGTATCAAACTGAATGGATGCCCCTTTATCGCCCGCTTTGTTGACCACCGCGGCCAGGGTCTGGTGATTTTCATCGGCCAGCGGCTGAATATTAAATACCATCTCGTCAAAATCTTTGGTCGGTCCCTGATAGGTCTGCCAGGTTTTTAACCCGCTCTTCGCGTAATCATTGAACGGGCTGATGCTGGACATCGGGGCGAGGAAGCGCGCGCCTTCTTCCAGAATCGGGGTGCCGAAGTTGCTGTGGTAGATAATCTGATAATCATGCGGATAGTCGGCATGGTTGGTTAAGACATCATGCAGGCTGAAGCTGTTGCTGCCCGGCACGTAGCGCAGTTCGGTCAGGGTCTGCAGATCGGCTTTTTTGAAGGTGCTCTCTTTCACCAGCCCGCGGATGCGGATTTCATACGGCGCGCTGTCAGCCACCTCGACTTCTACCCGCGACGCCGGGGTGTTGCCCGCCTTGCCGTGCAGGGTATAAATCTGCCCGTCCGCGGTCACCGGATGGCCGGTCCATTCATAGCCGCAGCGGACCATCATCTCGTTGAATCCTTCCAGCCAGCCGAGGCCATTGCGACTTTCCAGGTTGATAAACGCCGGGTTGACGACCTCTTTAACCGGCGAATCCCAGCCCATCCGGCTGCCGAAACCCTCAATACGCAGTAAGTTCATGCCGCGTGTCGGGCTCAGGGTGATGGTCAGGCCGTCTTTACTGTGAATGGTGAGGATTTTGCTGCCTTCCTGCTTACCGCCGTGCAGGACTTTTTGCTCAATGCTGAACGCATGGTCTTTTACCTTCAGCTGATCGCTGCTGATCTGCCAGTTTCCTTTATCCATACCCTCTTCAGCGTTCGTCAGCACCCATGTTTTTGCCGTGGCTGAGCCAGAAACCAGCAGGGCGATAGTCGTCAGAACCAATGTCTTTTTCATTTTTATTCCCTTTTTGCTGAATCGATTGTGTCATTGACGTGTGAAATCTACCGGCATGGGGGTGATTAAAATGTGAAGCGCCTCACCTGGTGAGAAAGTGGCCGTTTTGATGATGTTAAATGCGATGAGAGTCGTATTATTTTGCTAAGTAATGCGAATTTATCACCACAATATGTGATCTACATTGTTTTTAGCTTTAACGATTCATCTTGGCAGCAAGGCAAAAAACAACCGTATCGTCGTGCGGATGAGGGGCCCCAGGCGATACGGAGGGTACATCCCTGCTGGCGCAGCGCTTGCGCTGACACTGGAGAAGGTAGGCCGGATGAGGCGTTAGCCGCCATCCGGCACAACGACGGGAACGGAGTCTGGTACAGGCCGCCCGGCGGCGCTGCGCTTGCGCGGGCCTACGAAACAGAGTAACCGGTTGATATACAGGGTTCCGTAGGCCGGATAAGGCGTTAGCCGCCATCCGGCACAACGACGGGAACGGAGTCTGGTACAGGTTGTCCGGCGGCGCTGCGCTTGCGCGGGCCTACGGTGTTGAGTAACCGTTTGATATATAGGGTTCCGTAGGCCGGATAAGGCGTTAGCCGCCATCCGGCACAACGTCGGGAACGGAGTCAGGTACAGGTTGCCCGGCGGCGCTGCGCTTGCGCGGGCCTACGAAACAGAGTAACCGTTTGATATATAGGGAACTGTAGCCCGGATAAGGCGCAGCGCGCCGCCATCCGGGAGACTATTGCGGGCAAAAACAGCGGGACTTAGCCTTCGTTTTCAGCCAGTTCGCGCAGATACTGGAAGATCAGGCGCGCCGATTTCGGCGGCTTGTTGCCCTCTTTCTCTTTCTTCGCATTGCGGATCAGCGAACGCAACTGCTGACGGTCAGCATCTGGCCACAGGTTCAGCACTTCAGCGACAGCGTCATCCCCATCGTCAATCAGTCGATCGCGGATCTGCTCCAGCTTGTGGAACAGCGCAACCTGCTGGTTGTGGCGGTTTTTCAGCTTGTCCAGCGCCTGACGAATCGGATCGACATCGCGGTTGCGCAGCATCTTACCGATAAGCTGCAGCTGGCGGCGGCGACCCTCTTTTTTGATACGCTGGGCGAGTTCGATGGCGTCACGCAGGTCAGTATCCAGCGGAATTTTATCCAGCGCATTTTTCCCCAGGTCAACGAGTTCCGCGCCAAGACGCTTCAGTTCTTCCGCGTCGCGCTTAATTTCACTCTTACTGACCCAGATGATTTCATCATCTTCATCTTCAACGTCATCACCGGGCACGTCGTCGAGCCAGTCATCGGGCTGCTTTGTCATCTTCAGGCTCCTTAAAAAAAGAGGCTAATGTTACCAGTTAAGGCGCGCACTGAAAAACGGTTCTCTGTTAGACTTCAGTTAACTCCTTCTTACATTATGGCATTAGCAATGAAAGTCATCTCTCAAGTTGCACAGCAGCGTAAGACGCTGGAAGAAGCCGTTACCACGGCACTGGAACTGGCGGCAGGTAAATCTGACGGTGCGGAAGTCTCCGTCAGCAAAACGACGGGCATCGGCGTCAGCACCCGCTATGGCGAAGTGGAGAACGTAGAATTCAATAGCGACGGCGCGCTTGGCATCACCGTCTATCATCAAAACCGTAAAGGCAGCGCCTCCTCGACCGATCTGAGTCCGGACGCCATCGCCCGCACCGTACAGGCGGCGCTGGATATTGCGCGCTACACCTCCCCGGATCCGTTTGCCGGTGTGGCCGATAAAGAGCTGCTGGCCTTTGACGCCCCGGATCTGGACCTGTTCCACCCGGCGGAAGTCTCCCCGGACGAAGCCATCGAACTGGCCGCTCGCGCGGAGCAAGTGGCCCTGAAGGCAGATAAGCGCATCACTAACACCGAAGGCGGCAGCTTTAACAGCCACTACGGCATCAAAGTGTTCGGTAACAGTCACGGCATGCTGCAAAGTTACTGCTCGACTCGCCATTCGCTCTCCAGCTGCGTCATCGCGGAAGATGACGGCGATATGGAACGCGACTACGCCTACACCATTGGCCGGGCGATAGAGGATCTGCAGTCACCGGAATGGGTTGGGGAAGAGTGCGCCCGCCGCACCCTGTCGCGTCTGGCGCCGCGTAAGCTGTCGACCATGAAGGCGCCAGTGATTTTCGCCAACGAAGTGGCGACCGGGCTGTTTGGTCACCTGGTGGGCGCGATTGCCGGTGGTTCGGTATACCGCAAATCCACCTTCCTGCTCGATTCGCTGGGCACACAAATTTTGCCTGAGTGGCTGACCATCGAAGAACATCCGCACCTGCTGAAAGGGCTGGCCTCCACGCCGTTCGACAGCGAAGGCGTGCGCACCGAGCGTCGTGACATCATCAAAGACGGGGTGCTGACCCAGTGGCTGCTGACCAACTACTCGGCGCGTAAGCTGGGGATGAAAAGCACCGGCCACGCCGGGGGCATCCACAACTGGCGCATTAACGGCCGCGGCCTGAGTTTTGCAAAGATGCTTAAAGAGATGGGCACCGGTCTTGTGGTTACCGAACTGATGGGGCAGGGTGTCAGTGGCGTCACTGGCGACTACTCACGCGGCGCATCTGGCTTCTGGGTAGAAAACGGCGAAATTCAATATCCTGTCAGTGAGATCACCATTGCAGGAAATCTGAAAGAAATGTGGCGTAATATCGTGACCATTGGCGATGATATTGAAACGCGCAGCAACATTCAGTGTGGTTCTGTGCTGCTGCCGGAGATGAAAATCGCCGGGCAATAACACCTGTTTGCTTAAATAATAAAAAGGAAGTGAGCAATGCGTAAAAAACTGTTAGCGATGCTGGCTGTCTCTGCTTTTGCGCTCGGTTCAGCATCGGCCTTCGCCGACCTGGGCGAAGACATGGACACTCTGGCAGAAAACCTGCAAGTGGTACAGAAAACCACCGACGCCGGCGAGCTGAAAGCGGCGCTGAATAAAATGCGTACGGCGGCAGTCGATGCCCAGAAACAAACGCCGCCGAAGCTGGAAGGCAAAGCGGCCGACAGCGCTGAGATGAAAGATTACCGTCATGGTCTGGATATTCTGATCGGCCAGATCGACGGTGCGCTGAAGCTGGCGAACGAAGGCAAGGTGAAAGAGGCGCAGGCCGCTGCGGAAGAGTTTAAAACCACCCGCAACACCTACCATCAGAAGTATCGCTAATCGTCGTTTTCGGGAGGTATCAGCCGATGCCTCCCGCCTGTAATCCTACCGATATCACACTTTTCCTCTCTCTTTTTCCGGCCTTTCCGCTGCCGCGGGCGGCTCAGTCACGCTCATTGTTGTGATACGTCTCACGCCATAGCGCCTGTTTTGATATTTTTCCGATGAATATGTGTGGTCGATCACGCCTGCCGTCTCCCTTTCCACTTCGAAGTGGAAAACAACTCGCTACAAACTCCTTCCCCCCGGCGCTACTTTGATTCCCAGAGACATCAGCGGGGTATCAGAAGTGAATAACGGAGCGGTAATACACGACGTAGGGGAGCAGGCAGCGCAGACCGAACGCCTGGCTGACAAGATGCTGCAGCAGGTTTTTGCCCTGTTAAGCCGTCACGGCATCGTCCCTAACGACGTTCAGGAGCAAATGCTGACTTCCCACGTGCGGGCCATGGCCCACCGGTCAATCAGCGGTGAACCGCTGCCGGAAGTGGATGCCAGCCTGTTCGAAGAGATTTCACCAGATTCAATGATGCTGGCCCGCGAAGTGGTCGCACAGTTCGGCAACCTGCCTGATGAAGAGGCCTGGTTGTTGTCCGTCCACTTCGAAGTCGCAAAAGAAAACCTGTAAGGAGCAAAACATGGAACAAATCACCGTAGTTATTGGCGACCGTCTGGGTAAAGGACAAAAAGTCGCGGCAGGCGCAGAAAAAGCCGGCGCACGTGCAGTGGTCGTCCCTGGCGTTGCTGCCGATATGAAACTTGGCGACATGATGAAAGCGGAAAACGCCTCTTTCGGCATCTCCTTCTGCGGCAGCGGCGGCGCAGGCGCTATCACCGCGCAGACCAAGTACGGCTACAAAGCAAAATACGGCATGCGTTCTATTGAAGAGGGCGTCACCGCCATCAACGAAGGCTGCAACGTGCTGGGCTTCGGCTTCATGGATAAAGAAGAGCTGGGCGAGCGTCTGGTTGAAGCCTGGAAAAAGAAATACGGCGCATAAGTATGAAAGAGCAATTCACCACCACGGTGAGGGTTGCAGGCAAAGGCGAAAGCAAATCACGGGCCTTCGCCGATGCCCTGAACCATGTGCAGGCTGCGGTGATGAAGTCATCATCGCGCATCCTACTGCGTATTGAGCCACAGGACGTGACGGTTGTTCATGCGCGCGAAGCGGTACGAAAAGAGGCGTTTCTGTTCATCTTTTTGCGCCGTGAACGACGGACCTACAGCGTGGAGCTGGACGTCACCGTCAACGTGACCGCCATCGATCTCGATAAAGTGGATTTCGTCACGCAAACCTGATTGTTACCAAAGGGTCAGATTATGTTCCTGATAATTTTAATAAAATCGCTCATCATCGGCGGCCTGGTCGGCGTCGGCGTGGGCGCCGGAGCGGCACGCATGTTTCACGCGCCCACCACGCAAGGGATGGGGGCGTTTCGTACCTTGGGCGAGCTGAATTCCTGCGAAGGCGATCCGGCTTCTCACTTCTCTTTTGGTCTCGGCTTCTTCTTTAACGCCTGGGCCTCTTCCGTTGCAGCAGGCTCCTTCACCCAGGACGTTGACCACCGCATTATCCCGAACTGGGGCGCGGCGGCGTTGATGGTGAAAAATCGTAACGTTGGCGAAACGCTACACGATCCGAAAAAAATGGCGATTGCCTGCGGCATCATCGGCATGATCGTCGTCGCCTTCCTTAACCTGACCGCCTCTTCCGTACCGGAAGCGCTGCAGGTCACCGCCGTTAAGGTATTGGTTCCGGCGGCAAACCTGCTGGTGAACACCGTGATGCCGGTGATTTTCTGGCTGGCGGCTATTGATGCCGGTAAGAAATCAGGCTTCTGGGCGACGATTTTCGGCGGCGCGGCGCAGCTGATTATGGGTAACGCCGTACCGGGTCTGGTACTGGGGATCCTGATCGGTAAAGGCGTAGAAGAGAGCGGCTGGAACCGGGTAACCAAAGTGATGATGATCGCCATTGTCGCGCTGTTTGTCCTCAGCGGCTTCTTCCGCGGCTTCGACATGAAGATGCTCGAATCCTTCCATCTGACCGTGCCGAACTGGCTGGACATGATCCACAACTCACTCAGCGGCAAGTAACGGGAGCCTGATAATGGAACAGAATAAAGGTTTTTGGTATGCCGACTGGTCGTTCCCGATCTTTGTTGGCCTGCTCTCCTCCGGCGTCTTCGCCGGGACGCACATGTACTATCTGTACGGCATCGGCGCCTTTAACGAAGTGGCCTTCGTGGCGATGTTGAAGGCAGGGATTGATACCGGCGCGTACGGCGCGGTGGCGGCATTCGGCGCCAGCTTCCTGTTCGCCCGCATTATCGAAGGTTCGCTGGTGGGGATCCTCGATATCGGTGGCGCCATTCAAACCGGTATTGGCCTCGGCGTTCCGGCGCTGCTGCTCGGCGCGGGCTTTGTCTTCCCGGTGGCGAACTTCGCCGCGTCGCTGGTCACCGGCCTGGTCCTTGGTCTGGCAGTGGGTTACATCATCATTCTGGCGCGTAAGTTCACCATCAACCAGAGCGATTCCACCTACGGCGCCGACGTAATGATGGGGGCCGGTAACGCCTCTGGCCGCTTCCTTGGCCCCTTGATCATCCTCAGCGCGATGACCGCCTCGATTCCTATCGGGATTGGCTCGCTGGTTGGCGCGCTGCTGTTCTACATCTGGCAGAAACCGATCACCGGCGGCGCCATCCTCGGCGCGATGATCCTCGGCTCCATCTTCCCGGTGGCGATTAGCTAGCCGCCTGATGGCGCTGCGCTTATCAGGCCTACACGTCAGCGCGATTGGTAGGCCGATGACCTCGCCATCCGTACACTCTTTTCATCAGGAGATAGCTATGTTTGATTTACTCCTGCGCCGTGCGCGCCTCGTCGACGATACCCTGACTGATATCGCCATCCAGGACGGGAAAATCGCGGCGCTGGGCGAGATTAGCGCGCCCTCCCGCAAAACCATCGATCTGCACGGCAACAGCTACGTTAGCGCCGGCTGGATTGACTCCCACGTTCACTGCTACCCGAATTCGCCGATTTATCACGACGAGCCGGATAGCGTGGGTATCGCCACCGGCGTCACCACCGTGATTGATGCCGGCAGCACCGGCGCCGACGACGTTGACGATTTCTATCAGCTGACCCGCAAAGCGGCGACGGAAGTTTATGCGCTGCTCAATATCTCCCGCGTCGGGCTGATTGCGCAGAACGAACTGGCCAATATGGCCAATATCGACGCCGAGGCGGTGAAGCAGGCGGTGCAGCGTCATCCTGATTTTATCGTCGGCCTGAAAGCGCGGATGAGCAGCAGCGTAGTGGGCGAAAACGGCATTACGCCGCTGGCGCGCGCCAAGACCATTCAGCAGCAAAACGGCGATCTTCCGCTGATGGTGCACATCGGCAATAACCCGCCGAACCTCGATGAAATCGCCGACCTGCTGAGCCGCGGCGACATCATTACCCACTGCTATAACGGCAAGCCGAACCGCATTCTGAATCCCGCCGGCGAACTGCGTAGCTCGATTACTCGCGCCCTGCAGCGCGGCGTGCGCCTCGACGTCGGGCACGGTACCGCCAGCTTCAGCTTTGAGGTGGCGCGCCGGGCGATTGCGCTGGGCATTCTGCCGCACACCATCAGCTCCGACATTTACTGCCGCAACCGGATCGACGGCCCGGTGCGTTCGCTGGCGCTGGTGATGTCGAAATTCCTCGCCATCGGCATGACCCTGCCGCAGGTAGTTGACTGCGTGACCGTCAGCGCCGCCGAGGGGCTGCGCCTGTCGCGTAAAGGGCGGCTGGAAGTGGGCTTCGACGCCGATTTAACGCTATTTCGCCTGGAGCACCGGCCCACGCTGCTGGTGGATGCCGAAAAAGAGAGCCTCCAGGCTGACAACATTCTGGTGCCGCTGGCCGCGATCCGCGCGGGCAAAGGCTATCTGACCGAACAAGGGAGCGCGGAACATGCCTTCGATTTTTGAGAAATACCATTTAAAACAGGTGATTAATACTTCTGGCCGGATGACGGCGCTGGGCGTTTCCACGCCGCGCCCGGAAGTGGTGGAAGCCGCGATGGCCGGTATGAACCAGTACTTTGAAATGAAAGACCTGGTGAATAAAACCGGCGAGTACATTGCCAGGTTGCTGGACGTGGAAGGGGCGACCGTTGTCTCCTGCGCCTCCGCGGGGATTGCCCAGTCGGTAGCGGCGGTGCTGGTGAAAGACAGCGACTGGCTGCTGGAGAACCTGCACGTCACGCCGATAGAGAATAACGAAATCGTCATGCCGAAGGGCCACAACGTCAACTTCGGCGCGCCGGTCGGCACCATGGTGGCGCTGGGCGGCGGTAAGCTGGTGGAAGCGGGCTACGCCAACGAATGTTCCGCCGATCAGTTGGCGGCGGCAATCACCCCGCGCACCGCGGCGATCCTGTATATCAAATCCCACCACTGCGTGCAGAAAAGCATGCTCAACGTCGCGCAGGCCGCGGAAGTGGCGCGTCAGCATGGCTTGCCGCTGATTGTCGATGCGGCGGCGGAAGAAGATCTGCAGTGCTACTACCGCATGGGCGCCGACCTGGTGATCTACAGCGGCGCGAAAGCCATTGAAGGGCCGACCAGCGGGCTGGTCATCGGCAAAACGCAGTACGTCGAGTGGGTTAAGCGCCAGTCGATGGGGATTGGCCGGGCGATGAAAGTGGGCAAAGAGGGCATTCTCGGCCTGACCTGCGCCATTGAACACTACCTGACGGCGAGCAAAGAGAGCGGTCAGCAGATGGTGGCGAAGATGACGCCGTTTATCGAACAGCTCAACACGCTTAACGGCGTGACCGCCCGGGTGGTGTGGGATAGCGCGGGTCGCGATATCGCCCGCGCCGAAATCAAATTCAACGAAGCGGTGACCGGCGTGAAGACCGGCGATCTGGTTAACGCGCTGAAGCAGGGCGAATACGCCATCTACTTCCGCGGCTATAAAGCCAACGAGGGCATTATCGAAGCCGATGTCCGCAGCGTGAACGCGGAGCAACTGGCGGTGGTCGCCCGCCGCATCGCGGAAGTGCTAAACAAGGAGAAACAAGCATGAAACTGACCCCAAACTTTTACCGTGACCGCGTGTGCCTGAACGTCCTGGCGGGCAGCAAAGACAACGCCCGCGAAATTTACGACGCGGCGGAAGGTCACGTCCTGGTCGGCGTGCTCTCCAAAAACTATCCGGACGTCGCCAGCGCGGTGGCCGATATGCGTGACTACGCGAAGCTGATCGATAACGCGCTCTCCGTCGGGCTGGGCGCAGGCGATCCAAACCAGTCGGCGATGGTGAGCGAGATTTCGCGCCAGGTGCAGCCGCAGCACGTCAACCAGGTGTTCACTGGCGTGGCCACCAGCCGCGCGCTGCTCGGGCAGAACGAGACCGTGGTGAATGGCCTGGTTTCGCCGACCGGTACGCCGGGAATGGTGAAGATCTCAACTGGCCCGCTGAGCAGCGGCGCGGCGGATGGCATTGTGCCGCTGGAAACCGCCATCGCGCTGCTGAAAGACATGGGCGGCAGCTCCATCAAATACTTCCCGATGGGCGGCCTGAAGCACCGCGCCGAATTCGAAGCTGTGGCGAAAGCCTGCGCCGCGCACGATTTCTGGCTTGAGCCGACCGGCGGTATCGATCTGGACAACTACAGCGAGATCCTGAAAATCGCCCTCGATGCCGGGGTGAGCAAAATCATCCCACATATCTACAGCTCGATTATCGATAAAGCCAGCGGCAACACCCGCCCCGCCGATGTGCGCCAGTTGCTGGAGATGACCAAACAGTTAGTGAAGTAGTGCCATTGTCCCTCACCCTAACCCTCTCCCGGAGGGAGAGGGGACCATCCGGTTTTCTCCCTCAGAGAGAGGGGACCGTCTGGTTTTCTCCCTCTCCCCTTGGGAGAGGGGCGGGGTGAGGGGAAACATCCCCCACTGAACCATCAAGGAGTTGCTATGCCTGTCGCTCGTCATCTGCTTGTCGCTTCACTGTCCCTGTTTGCCGCCGCCGCGGGCGCCGCGCAAACCCACTACGCCTGGGTAGGTACCTATAACCCCAATGGCGAAGGTCTGTACCGCTTTACCGTCGATGCCAACACCGGCGCGCTGCGTGACAGGGCACTGGTGAGCTCGTTGCCAAACGTCGCGCAACTGACCGTGTCGCGCGATGGCAAAACGCTGTATGCCGCCAGTGAAGTCGAAAAAGGCGTCGTGCAGGCGTGGCGCATTGAGAAGAATGGCGAATTGACAGCACTCAGCCAGGTTGCCTCCGGCGGCGCCGGGCCGGTGTATCTCTCCCTGACGCCGGAGGGTAAACATCTGCTGGTGGCCAACTACGTCAGCGGGAGTATCGCCGTGCTACCGGTGAAAGAAGATGGTAGCCTGGGCGAGGCAGTGGACAAGCATCAGGATGAAGGCCCGGCAGGCGCCGAACGCCCGGCGGCGGCCGTCGAGGGCAGCTTCGCCATCAGCGATCACAATGGCCCGCACGCCCATATGATCGCCGCCGATCCCAGCGGGAAATTTGTTTACTCCACCGATCTGGGGCTGGATCGGATCTATCAGTACCGGCTGGATAGCGCCAGCGGCAAGCTGACGCCGAACGATCCGCCGTTTATCGCCGCTTCGTCGCCGGGAGCCGGCCCACGCCACTTCGTCTTTACGCCAAAAGGTGACGGTCTGTGGTTGATTAACGAAGAAGCGTCGACGCTGACTTTCTATCATCTGGATAAGCAAAGCGGCCTGCTGCGCGAAGGTAAAACAGTCTCCGCGCTGCCGAAAGAGTATAAGGGCACCAGCTTTGCCGCCGGCCTGGCGCTGAGCAACGACGGCAAGCAGCTGTACGTTGCCAACCGCCTGCACAACAGCATCGCTCACTTTAGCGTGCTGGCGGATGGCCGCCTGAGCCACCAGGAGGATATCTGGACGCGTGGGGATTACCCCCGTACGCTGACCCTGGATAATCAGGGGCAGTGGCTGTACGTCATGAACCAGCGTAGCGATAATATTACCCGTTTTAGCGTGGCGCCGAAGGATGGCAAATTAACCTTTGCCTCCGACTACACGCCGGTCGGTAGCCCATCGCAGATGGTGATATCCGCCCAACCCTGAGCCGTAATTACAAGGAACTGACATGCGATTTCCCAACCAACGCTTAGCGCAACTCTTCGCCCTGCTGCGGAATGAAACGCTGCCGCAGGATGAGCTGGCGCAGCGGCTGTCGGTTTCCACCCGTACTGTGCGCGCCGATATTACCGCCCTGAATGCGCTACTGGCGCAGTATGGCGCGCAGTTTATCCTCAACCGCGGCAGCGGTTATCAACTGAAAATTGATAACCCGGCGAGCTTTCAGGCGCTGGAGGCGACCGCGCCGAAGACACAGCATGTGCCGCGAACCGCCCAGGATCGCATCACGTTTCTGCTGGTGCGCTTCCTGACGTCGGCGTTCTCCATCAAGCTGGAAGATCTGGCGGATGAGTGGTTCGTCAGCCGCGCGACGCTGCAAAATGATATGGTCGAGGTGCGCGAGCGCTTCCAACGCTATCAGCTCACCCTTGAAACCCGACCGCGCCACGGCATGAAGCTGTTCGGCAGCGAAGTGTCGATTCGCGCTTGCCTGACCGATCTGCTGTGGGAGCTGACCCAACAGGGCAGTATCAATCCGCTGATCGGCGCCGAGGCGCTGGAGGCGGAAGTGCCTGCGCTGCTGGAGCCGGTGCTGCAGGAGACGCTCACCCGGCACCATATTCGCCTCACTGATGTCGGTGAGCGCTTTATCTGCCTGTACGGCGCGGTCGTGGTACGCCGCGTTAGTGAAGGCTACCCGCTGGCCGACTTCAGCGCCGAAGATGTGGCGCAAAACGTCCGTGACGCCGCGCGCGATTTGGCGGGAGAGCTGCAGCGGCTGGCTGGAAAGCCCTTCTCGCCTGCCGAAGAAGAGTGGCTGTGCGTCCATCTCGCCGCCCGCCAGGTGCAGGACGTCGACCCGGAAACCATCAGCGCCGACGACGACGAAGCGCTGGTGAATTACATTCTGCGCTACATCAACAGCCAGTATAACTACAACCTGCTGGACGACGCCCAGCTGCACGCCGATCTGCTGACCCACATTAAGACCATGATCACCCGCGTGCGCTACCAGATCATGATCCCCAATCCGCTGCTGGATAACATCAAACAGCACTACCCGATGGCCTGGGATATGACCCTCGCCGCGGTCTCCAGCTGGGGGAAGTACACGCCTTATACCATCAGCGAAAACGAAATTGGCTTCCTGGTGCTGCATATCGGCGTCGGGCTGGAGCGCCATTACAACATCGGCTACCAGCGTCAACCGCAGGTGTTGCTGGTGTGCGATACCAGCAATGCGATGGTGCGGATGATCGAAGCGATCCTGCAGCGCAAATATCCGCAGCTGGAGATCGCCGCCACGATTTCCCAGCGCGAGTACGAACAGCGGGAAGCGATCGAGGCGGATTTTGTTATCTCCACGGTGCGCATCAGCGAAAAAGACAAACCGGTGGTGACCATCGCGCCGTTTCCCACCGACTATCAGCTGGATCAGATTGGCAAGCTGGTGCTGGTGGACCGTACCCGTCCGTGGATGCTGAATAAGTACTTCGATGCCGCTCACTTCCGGGTGGTCGATAAGCCGATGGATCAGCAAACGCTGTTCGCTGAGCTGTGCCAGCAACTGCTGGAGGAAGGCTTTGTTGACGCCGAGTTTCATGCTTCGGTGGTCGAGCGTGAGGCGATTGTCAGCACCATGCTCGGCGATGGCATTGCGCTGCCGCACTCCCTGGGACTGCTGGCCAAAAAGACGGTGGTCTATACCGTTATCGCCCCGCAGGGCATCGCCTGGGGCGACGAAACCGCCCATATCATCTTCCTGCTCGCCATCAGTAAGCGCGAGTACGAAGAGGCGATGGCGATCTACGATATTTTCGTGACTTTCCTGCGCGAGCGCGCCATGAGCCGCCTCGCCGCGACCCGCAGCTTCGATGAGTTTAAAACGGTGGCGATGGAGTGCGTCAGCCGGTTTTGAGAGGCGTTTTCCAGATTCGAATGTAATTCAAATGTAATGCTATACTGCATTACAAAATTCCCCTTTCTGGAGGCATAATGGCCACGCTCAATGTTCGACTGGACGATAAACTCAAAAAAGAGGCTTATGCCGTGCTGGAGAAACTCGATATGACACCAACGGAGGCGGTACGCCTGCTGTTTCAATACATTGCGGAAAATGGCCGCATGCCGGTGAAAAGTATGACCATCAGTGATGGCGAAGCGGCGTTATTACGCACCGTTCGCGAACGGCTGGAAAACCCACGGCCGGGGGTTAAGGTGAGTCTGGATGACCTATGAACTGGAGTTTGATCCACGAGCCTGGCGCGAATGGCAAAAGAGAGAAAGCGGCCGTTTATCATCAGGCGAATAAACGGCTCTAAACGCTATCGCAAATGATGTACCACCTGGTTGCTGCTGCCGCGCCAGATCAGCGCCGGGTCTTTTAAATCCTGCACAAACTTACCGTCGACCAGCACGTTGATCAGGTTCACTACCTGCATCTGCGCCTCATTCAGCTCATCCAGTTTATAGCCGGTCCAGACCCAGATATCTTTGCCGGGGCATTCGGCGCGCACGCGCTTAACCAGTTTGAGGATCTCCGCGATGTTTTGCGGATGCAGCGGATCGCCGCCGGAGAGTGAAATCCCCTGGCGCTTGATGCGGGTATCGTTGAGGTCGGCAATGATGCGGTCGGCCATCTCGGTGGTAAACGGCATACCGGAGTTCACCCGCCAGGTGCTTTTGTTGTAGCAGCCGGGGCATTCGTGGACGCAGCCGGAGACAAACAGGGTGCAGCGGGTGCCGGGGCCGTTGACGATATCTACCGGGTAGTACTGATGGTAATTCATTTTTCGCTTCTCAATTAACGCCATAGCCGCGTTGGCTGCGCTCGCTCACCCCAGTCACGTACTGAATGTACGCTCCCGGGGATTCCCTCGTTTGCCGCCTTGCTCTGACGCTAATTGCTTTGCGAAAACGAAGGAGTGCGGCCATTTCCCGGCGTCGCTGCGCTCGGCCGGGCTACCAGGGGCTGATACCCTCACCCCGGCCCTCTCCCACGGGGAGAGGGGGAAAACCAGCGCCGGGCTCAACGCCGGGCTCGAACTGTTCCCTCTCCCTTGAGGGAGAGGGTTAGGGTGAGGGTGAGAACCCTGTGCAGAATTTAACCGATCTGCCCATTGCCCAGGTGCTTAACGCGGCGCTTGACTTCTTCCTGCTTGCCGGCGTTGAACGGACGCGCGTCCGGGCTGCCGAGATAACCGCATACCCGACGAGTAACCGACACGCGTGCAGCGTCGTGGTTACCGCATTTCGGGCAGGTAAAGCCCTTGCTGGTGCACTCGAACTCGCCGGTGAAACCGCACTCGTAGCATTCATCGATCGGCGTATTGGTCCCGTAGTACGGCACGTGTTCATAGCTGTAATCCCACACGTCTTCCAGCGCCTTCAGGTTGTGCTGGATGTTCGGGTACTCGCCGTAGCAAATGAAGCCGCCGTTGGCCAGCGGCGGGTACGGTGCTTCGAAATCGATCTTGTCGTACGGGTTGACCTTCTTCTCGACGTCAAGGTGGAAGCTGTTGGTGTAGTAACCTTTATCGGTCACGCCCTCCACCACGCCAAACTCGGCGGTGTCGAGACGGCAGAAACGGTCGCACAGGTTTTCGCTCGGCGTGCTGTACAGGCTAAAGCCGTAGCCGGTCTCTTCCTTCCACAAATCGACGGCGTCGCGCAGGCGCTGGACGATGGCTACACCTTTCTCACGCAGCGCCTTGCTGTCGTACATATGTTGATTGCCGTACAGCGCATTGATGGTCTCATGGATACCGATATAGCCCAGTGAGATGGACGCGCGGCCGTTTTTGAAGATCTCGGAGACATCATCGTCGGCTTTCAGCCGCACGCCGCAGGCCCCTTCCATATACAGGATCGGTGCCACGCGGGCCTTCACTCCTTCCAGACGGGCAATACGGGTCATCAGCGCTTTGCGCGCCAGCTGCAGGCGCTCGTCCAGCAGCGCCCAGAAGGCGGCTTCGTCGCCTTTCGCTTCCAGGGCGATACGCGGCAGGTTGAGGCTGATGACGCCGAGGTTATTGCGGCCGTCATGCACCTGCTCGCCGTTCTCGTTTTCCCACACCCCGAGGAAGCTGCGGCAGCCCATCGGCGTTTTAAATGACCCGGTGACTTTCACCACCTGATCGTAGTTGAGGATATCCGGGTACATGCGCTTGCTGGCGCATTCCAGTGCCAGTTGCTTGATGTCGTAGTTCGGATCGCCGAACTTATGGTTCAGGCCGTCGCGAATGGCGAAGACCAGTTTCGGGAATACCGCGGTTTTGCGGTTTTTACCGAGGCCGGCGATACGGTTACGCAGAATCGACTGCTGGATCAGGCGCGATTCCCAGCGGGTGCCGAGGCCGAAGCCAAAGGTGACGAACGGCGTCTGGCCGTTGGCGGTATGCAGCGTATTCACTTCATATTCCAGCGACTGGAAGGCGTCGTAGCACTCTTTTTCGGTACGGGAGCGGGCATAGCCTTCGGCATCCGGGATCTGCCACTCTTCGGCGATTTTGCGATGCTTTTTGAAGCTCTCGGTGACGAACGGCGCCAGCACTTCATCGATACGGTTGATGGTGGTGCCGCCATAAATATGGCTGGCGACCTGGGCGATGATCTGCGCCGTCACCGCGGTGGCGGTAGAGATAGACTTCGGCGGCTCGATCTCCGCGTTGCCCATCTTAAAGCCCTGGGTCAGCATCCCTTTCAGGTCGATCAGCATGCAGTTGAACATCGGGAAGAAGGGCGAGTAATCGAGGTCGTGATAGTGGATCATGCCGCGCTCGTGGGCCATCACCACATCGTGGGGCAGCAGGTGCTGCCGCGCATAGTGCTTGGCGACGATACCGGCCAGCAGGTCGCGCTGGGTCGGGATGACTTTGCTATCCTTGTTGGCATTTTCGTTGAGCAGCGCGGAGTTGGTCTGCTCGACGAGGCCGCGGATCTCCTGATTGAGGCGGCCGCGCTTCTCGCGCTGGCTATCGCGGTCATGGCGATACTCAATGTAGGCGCGCGCCAGCTGCTTATAGGGGCCGGACATCAGCTGGTTTTCTACCGCAGTCTGGATCTCGTTGATGTCGACCTGGGCGCGGCCCTGCATTTGCTGGCTAACGACTTCTGCGACGGTGGCGCAATAGTCTGCGTCATCGACTCCCGCTGCTTTAGCTGCACGTAGAATTGCTTCCTGAATGCGCTCTGACTTGAACGGCACTTTACAGCCATCACGTTTCATCACATGCGGTGTCATGATCACTCCATATATAGAACAGGTTATCCACAGAGGCGGAGGTTATTCCAAAGACGCGCCACACTACGGCTAGTGCCGTTTGCCTTCAGATCCGGCCCGTTTTATCCACATCTCATCACCGCCAGACATCGACAAGATATGGTGACATAATAGACGATTAATACAACATGTAGGGCCGGGACGCATTTTAAGTTCTATATGTAGTGATTTGCATCAAAGATGTTTGCGATTTTATTGACCCAGAACAAGGTAAAAAGGTGAGAGTACGGATGATGGGCGCTGGCACGAAATGTAAATTTATCTGGCTGGAAAATAAGCAAAAATGCCTGGCATCCACCTCCGATGCCAGGCATTACGCTCCGGTTTCTGTCGGGCAAAAAGTACCTTACGCCTGCAGCCACCATACGGCTTCGAACGGCCGCAGCGTCAGACCGGTCGGGCGGGGCGTGGTTTCGGCATAGTTGCTGATGATCATCTTCCAGTCGCCCTGGGCTTCCTCTGGCTGCCAGGTCTGCAGGTCGCGGCTCAGGTTGGCGGCCACCACCAGCGTTTGCCCCTGCCACTGGCGGCGATAACACCACAGCGATGGATGGTCCGGCAGCAGATCCTGATAATCCCCCCAGGTCAGCACCGGCGTGGTTTTGCGCAGCGTAATCAGCTGCTGATAGGCATAAAACACCGAATCGGGGTCCGCCAGCGCCGCCTCGACGTTAATCTCCCGGTAGTTATCGCCAAGGCCGATCCACGGCTCACCGTCGCTAAAGCCGCCGTTCTCGCCGGCGTGCCATGGCATCGGCGTGCGGCTGTTGTCGCGCGACTTACTGGCGAGGATTGCCAGCAGTTCGTCCGGGCTTTGCCCCTGCGCTGCGCGTTCGATAAACATATTGTGGCTTTCGACGTCGCGATAGTCGCTGATGTTGCTAAAGTGCGGGTTGGTCATGCCGATCTCTTCGCCCTGATAGATATAGGGTGTGCCCTGCATGCCGTGCAGCACCATCGCCAGCATCTTTGCCGCCGGTACCCGATACTCACCTTCGTCGCCAAAGCGCGACACGATGCGCGGCTGATCGTGGTTACACCAGAACAGCGCGTTCCACGCCCGATTGTGCATCCCCTGCTGCCAGTGGCGGAACAGCGCTTTCAGCGCCACATAATCCGGGCGGGCGAGGGTCCATTTTTCGCCGCCGGGATAATCGACCTTTAAATGGTGGAAGTTAAAGGTCATCGACAGCTCGCGGCCGTCCAGCGCGGCGTACTGCTGGCAGTGCTCCAGCGAGGTGGAGGACATTTCGCCGACGGTCATCAGGTTACGGGGAGTAAAGACATCGCGGCTCATCTCCTGCAGGAATTCATGCACCCGCGGGCCGTCAGTGTAGAAGCGGCGGCCATCACCGTCCGCATCGCAGGGGAAGGTCTGGTCTTTCGAGATCAGGTTCACCACGTCCAGGCGCAGACCGTCGACGCCGCGGTCGGCCCAGAATTCACAGACCTTTTTCAGCTCGGCGCGCACCGCCGGGTTCTCCCAGTTGAGATCCGCCTGCTCAATGGCGAACAGGTGCAGATAATACTGTCCGCTGTCGGCATGCCACTGCCAGGCGTTACCGCCAAACTTGGAGCGCCAGTTGTTCGGCAGCGCGTCCGGTTCGCCGTCGCGCCAGATATAGAACTGACGGTAGGGACTCTCCTTATTCAGCGACTGACGGAACCATTCGTGTTCGGTCGACGTGTGGTTCAGCACCATATCCAGCACGATGCGGATGCCGCGGGCCTTCGCTTCCGCCACCAGGGCGTCAAAATCGGCCATCGTGCCGTAGGAGGGATCGATAGCGGTGTAGTTCGCCACATCGTAGCCGTTGTCTACCTGCGGCGAGACGTAGAACGGCGTTAGCCAGATAGCGTCGACGCCGAGCTTTTGCAGGTAGTCGAGACGGGCGGTAACGCCGCGCAGATCGCCGGTACCGCTGCCGGTGGTATCCTGAAAACTCTTCGGATAGATTTGATAAATAACGCCGTTTTGCCACCAGTGGGGAAGATGATTCATAGTGCTTTCCTGCTGCAACGAGGGGCGCCAAAGGCGCCCCGAAAGAAGAAGTTAGACAATCTGCAAGGTGCCCTGACGGTACTTGCGCTGATACACCACGGTGGTCAGGATAATCGGCACCACCACCGCGATAGCCATCGCCATGGCGTACACCTGCCAGTAGGTTGGCTGGATGGAGAGGATGCCCGGCAGGCCGCCGACGCCGATGCCATTCGCCAGCACGCCGTTCAGGCCGCACAGCAGGCCAGCGAGGCCGGAGCCGATCATCGCGCACAGCATCGGGAAGCGGTACTTCAGGTTGATACCGTACATCGCCGGTTCGGTAACCCCGAGGTAAGCAGAGATTGCCGCCGGCACCGAGATTTCGCGTTCATTCTGTTTACGGCTGGCAATAATAATGCCGACCACCGCCGATGCCTGGGCAATGTTGGACAGCGCAATCAGCGGCCACACCGGGGTGCCGCCCATGCTCTGGATCATCTGCATATCGATAGCGAGGGTGGTCTGGTGGACACCGGTAATCACCAGCGGCGCGTAGAGGAAGCCGAACAGCGCGGCGCCGATCGGCGCGAAGCTGCCGGTTAACAAATGGCGCACCGCGAAGGCCACGCCGTCGCCGATCAGGCGGCCGAACGGACCAATGATGGCGTGCGCCAGAAACACCGCGAGGATCAGCGAGCAGACCGGGACAATGACCAGGTAGAGGTAGTCAGGCACGATGCGTTTGAGGCGCGTCTCGATAAAGCCGAGCGTCAGGCCCGCCAGCAGGGCCGGGATCACCTGCGCCTGGTAGCCGACTTTCGCAATCGTAAACAGGCCGAAATTCCACACCTCCGGCACCTGCTGGCCGAGGAGATAGGCGTTCATCAGCTGCGGAGAGACCAGGGTGACGCCAAGGACGATCCCGAGGATCGGCGTGCCGCCCATCTTCTTCACCGCTGACCAGCAGATCCCCACCGGCAAATAGAAGAAGATAGCCTCGCCAATCAGCCACAGGAAGTCATAGATGGTTTTCAGCGACGGGTGCATCTGAGCCAGCGTCTGGCCGTTGCTCATGGGTAAGTCGCCGATGACGTTACGGAAACCGAGGATCAGACCGCCACTGATTAGCGCAGGAAGCAGCGGGAAGAAGATCTCGGCAAAGTGCGAGATCAACTGCTCATGCCACTTCATATTTTGCCGCGCGGCCTGCTTGACCTGCTCTTTATCGGCGGAGGTCTGGCCGGTGGTAGCCAGCAGGGCCTTGTAGTAATCGCCCACCTCGGTGCCGATGACCACCTGGAACTGACCGGCGTTAGTGAAGCATCCCTTCACCATGCGCAGCTGTTCAATCTCTTTTGGTTTGGCGATGGCCGGGTCGTTCAGCACAAAGCGCAAACGGGTAATACAGTGGCTGACGGTGGCGATGTTGCCGCGCCCGCCCACCAGTTCGATCAGTTTATCGATGTCCTGCTGGTTTACTTTGCTCATGATGAAGCCTCAAAAACAGAGGGGAGAGATGCCGTTTTTACCTTGAGGGCATCCTAACCGTTTCGCTTGATTTGCAAAATGGGAACGTTCCCGAAACCCGGCGACGATCACATAAATCGTCCGAACGAGATTAATTCAGGGCGGCGGGAATCACGATCTGGCGGGGATCGACGCTACCGGCGATCTGCTCGATCAACTGCCGGGCGGCCCGGCGTCCGGACTCGGCATAGCCGGGATCGACGGTCAAGATTTCCGGGTGGAGAAACTTCATCAGCGGCGTGCTGCCGACGCTGGCGAGCTGCAGCGCAGCGCGGCCCTGCTGCTGGAGGTACTTGCTGGCGCCGAGGGCGAGGGTATCCGTCGCGCAGACCAGGGCGCTGGTTTCGGCCGTTAGCACGCTGGCGACGGTGTCATACCCCTGTTTCATGCCCAAGCCCGGCAGAGCGGCGGTGGGCGTCAGGCGATGCTTTTTACAGAAGGCGAGGTAGGCGAGATGGCGGCGTTCGCCGGTGGTGACGTCGCTGTGCGGTACGCCAAGAAAACTGATGTGGCGATGTCCGCGATCGTAGAGCCGCTGCATCAGCAGCGTGATGGCGCCTTCGTCGTCATAGCACACCGAGGCGAAACCGGGGGCATCGCGGGCCAGCAGTACCAGCGTATCGCGCCAGGGGGCGAGCATCGCCTCATCAATGCCGGTAAAACCAAACAGCACCACGCCGTCAATATTACGCCGGGCGAGCATGCCGAGATGCTCTTCCACCAGTCCCGGGGAGAACTGGCTCTCCATCATAATCGGATCGTAACCCTGCTCGTAAAAGGCGGGCAGCATGGTCTGCACGGCAAGGTTTTCCGACAGGGAATCCAGACGGGTGACGATAATCGCCACCACTTTATCGCTCTGGCCGCGCATGGCGCGGGCGGAGCGGGAGGGGGAGAAACCGTGCTGCTGCATCACCGCTTCGACGCGCTCGCGGGTCCGTTCGCTGACCCCGCTCTCGTTGTTAAGGACGCGGGATACCGTCGATTTTCCTACGCCGCTTAAACGCGCGATATCTTTGATGGTCAGCCGGTTCTGCATGCGGAATTCTCGTCAGGGTTGGTAGAAGTGAGCCTAATGCTACTCAACCAAACCGCAATGAGCAAAGTCTGGTTTACGTTCGGTTTAGTTGCGCGGGCTTATCATCGCCATAAATGCCACACATGTCTCAACGAGCGCGCTATAATCCGCGCCGTTTATATTCACTTACCGGAGAATTTATGGACCCCGATCCCACTCCTCATCCTCGATGGAGCAACCTTTCTTTCCGGTAAGCCTGTTTAACACTGCTTTACCGGAAAGCGTAAAGCAGTGACGTCCTTGATGTCCCTGCCATAAAAATTACATGCCTGACAGGTAGGCTTTGCTACGCCTGTTGGCAACGCTGCGTTCGCTCGCGCGAGCGCGGAGGGACTGTTTATGTTGAAGAATTATACCCGGCAGCTGTTCGCGCAGCTTAGCCGCCATCTGCCACGCCGTTTGGTCCAGCGCGATCCGCTGCCTGATGCCCGTAACCTGACCAGCGTGCCGATCCCGGACTCGCTCGGCAAGCGCTGCCTGGACGTTGCGGCGATGGATGACCAGGAGATCTGGCGTGCCTTTGACAGCCACCCGGAAGGGCTCAATGAAGGCGAAGTGGCGGCAAAGATCCTCAAACATGGGGACAACCAGATCCCGGCGCAGAAGCCCTCGCCGTGGTGGGTGCATCTGTGGACCTGCTATCGCAACCCGTTCAACCTGCTGCTGACGGTGCTCGGCATCGTCTCCTATTCCACCGAAGATCTGTTCGCCGCGGGCGTTATCGCGCTGATGGTCGGCATCTCGACGCTGCTTAACTTCATCCAGGAAGCGCGCTCGACCAAAGCGGCGGATGCGCTAAAGGCGATGGTCAGCAATACCGCCACGGTGCTGCGGGTGGTGAACGAGCAGGGAGAGAGCCGCTGGCTTGAACTGCCTATCGACCAACTGGTGCCAGGAGATATCGTCAAGCTGTCGGCGGGAGATATGATCCCGGCGGACCTGCGCATTATTCAGGCACGCGATCTGTTTGTCGCTCAGGCCTCGCTGACCGGCGAATCGCTGCCGGTAGAGAAAGTCGCGCGCAGCCGCGACCCGCTGCAGCAGAACCCGCTGGAATGCGACACCCTGTGCTTTATGGGGACCAACGTGGTGAGCGGCTCGGCGCAGGCCATCGTCTACGCCACCGGCGGCGGCACCTGGTTCGGCCAGCTGGCCGGGCGCGTCAGCGAGCAGGAAAGCGAGCCGAACGCCTTCCAGAAGGGCATCAGCCGGGTCAGCATGCTGCTGATCCGCTTTATGCTGGTGATGGCCCCGGTGGTGCTGTTGATTAATGGCTACACCAAAGGCGACTGGTGGGAAGCGGCGCTGTTCGCGCTGTCGGTGGCGGTCGGCCTGACGCCGGAGATGCTGCCGATGATCGTCACCTCGACGCTGGCGCGCGGGGCGGTGAAGCTGTCGAAACAAAAAGTGATCGTCAAACACCTCGACGCCATTCAGAACTTTGGCGCGATGGATATTCTCTGCACCGATAAAACCGGCACCCTGACTCAGGACAAGATCGTGCTGGAGAACCACACCGATGTCTCCGGGAAGTCCAGCGAGAGAGTGCTGCATACCGCCTGGCTCAACAGCCATTACCAGACCGGGCTGAAAAACCTGCTCGACACCGCGGTGCTGGAAGGCGTGGAGCTGGAGGCCGCCCGCGGCCTCGCGGAGCGCTGGCAGAAGGTGGATGAGATCCCGTTCGACTTCGAACGCCGCCGCATGTCGGTGGTGGTGAAAGAGCAGGACGACGCGCATCAGCTGATCTGTAAAGGGGCGTTGCAGGAGATCCTTAACGTCTCGACTCAGGTGCGCTATAACGGCGAAATCGTACCGCTGGACGACACCATGCTGCGCCGCATCCGCCGGGTCACCGATACCCTGAACCGTCAGGGACTGCGGGTGGTGGCGGTGGCAACCAAATACCTGCCGGCGCGCGAGGGCGATTACCAGCGTGCGGATGAATCCGACCTGATCCTCGAAGGCTACATCGCCTTCCTCGATCCGCCGAAAGAGACCACCGCCCCGGCGCTGAAGGCGCTGAAGGCCAGCGGCATCACGGTGAAAATCCTCACCGGCGACAGCGAACTGGTGGCGGCGAAGGTGTGCCATGAAGTGGGGCTGGATGCGGGCGAAGTGGTGATTGGCAGCCAGATTGAAGCCATGAGCGACGACGACCTGGCAGCGCTGGCGAAGCGCACCACTTTGTTTGCGCGTCTGGCGCCGCTGCATAAAGAGCGTATCGTGACGCTGCTGAAACGCGAAGGTCACGTGGTGGGCTTTATGGGCGACGGCATCAACGACGCCCCGGCGTTACGCGCGGCGGATATTGGCATTTCCGTTGACGGTGCGGTGGATATCGCCCGTGAGGCGGCGGATATCATACTGCTGGAAAAAAGCCTGATGGTGCTGGAGGAGGGGGTGATCGAAGGCCGCCGCACCTTCGCCAACATGCTCAAGTACATCAAAATGACCGCCAGCTCCAACTTCGGTAACGTCTTTAGCGTGCTGGTGGCCAGCGCCTTCCTGCCGTTTCTGCCGATGCTGCCGCTGCACCTGTTGATTCAGAACCTGCTGTACGATGTCTCCCAGGTGGCGATCCCGTTTGATAACGTCGATGATGAGCAGATCCGTAAACCGCAGCGCTGGAACCCGGCCGATCTCGGGCGCTTTATGGTCTTCTTCGGACCGATCAGCTCGATTTTCGATATCCTCACCTTCAGCCTGATGTGGTGGGTGTTCCACGCCAATACCGTGGAGATGCAGACTCTGTTCCAGTCCGGCTGGTTTATTGAAGGGCTGCTGTCGCAGACGCTGATTGTGCACATGATCCGCACCCGGCGCATTCCGTTCGTTCAGAGCCGCGCCGCGTGGCCACTGTTCGCCATGACGCTGGTGGTGATGGCCGTGGGCATTGCGCTGCCGTTCTCGCCGCTGGCGGGCTACCTGCAGCTGCAGGCGCTGCCGCTGAGCTACTTCCCGTGGCTGGTGGTGATCCTGGCGGGCTACATGGTGTTGACCCAAACCGTCAAAGGTTTCTACAGCCGTCGCTACGGCTGGCAGTAATGGTTTCGCCCCTTTGCCGTTCGGCAGAGGGGCTTACCGGTATTTCTCTTAAATCTCATCAAGTTGTGAAGTCCGTCATCGCCATGTGTTGACGCAATTTTGTGCGCATGTTAACCCAATGTTTTGCTTTTTTTTGGCCCGTCATAAAAAGGAACATTGATGCTTAACACCGTGCGTTACAGTCTGCTGACCAGCGGAATAGTACTGAGCAGCATGGCGCTTGCCGCCCCGGCCGGCGATCTGCCGCTGATGCCGTGGCCCGCCCATGTGGAGCGCCCGCAGGCGCAGGGGGCGCTGGCGCTAAATAATCAGCTAACGCTCAACGTCAGCGGCGACGATCTGGGCGAGACGGCTAACCGCTGGCGAGAACGCCTTGCGCGGCAAACGGGCTGGACGCTGCAGCCGCAGATGGCGCCGGCAAAAAGTCCAACCATTAACGTGATCGTCAGTAAGAAAGTCCCTTTCCTGCCGCAGCCGGATAGCGACGAAAGCTATCAGCTCGTGGTTAACGCTGAGGGCGCGACCCTGAAAGCGAATACGCGTTTTGGCGCGCTGCGCGGCATGGAAACGTTGCTGCAGCTGGTGCAAAACGGCCCTGACGGCACCACTATTCCTTACGTCACTATTGATGATGCGCCGCGCTTTCCGTGGCGTGGACTGCTGCTGGATTCCGCCCGTCACTTTATGCCGCTGCCGGTGATCAAACGGCAGATTGACGGTATGGCGGCGGCAAAGCTTAACGTGCTGCACTGGCATCTGACCGACGATCAGGGCTGGCGTTTCGCCTCCAGCCGCTATCCGAAGCTGCAGCAGCAGGCCAGCGACGGCCTGTTTTATACCCAGGCGCAGATGAAAGACATTGTGCGTTACGCCGCCGAACGCGGTATTCGCGTGGTGCCGGAAATCGATATGCCGGGACACGCCTCGGCGATCGCCGTGGCTTATCCGGAACTGATGAGCGCGCCGGGGCCTTACGCGATGGAGCGCCACTGGGGCGTGCTGAAACCGGTACTCGATCCGACGAAAGAAGCGACCTACGCCTTTGCCGAGGCGATGGTCAGCGAACTGACGGCTATCTTCCCCGATCCGTATCTGCATATTGGCGGCGATGAAGTGGATGACAGCCAGTGGCGCGCCAATCCGGCCATCCAGAAATTCCTCAAAGAGAAGGGGCTGGCGGACAGCCACGCGCTGCAGGCGTACTTCAACCGGCGGCTGGAGACGCTACTCGAAAAACATCACCGGCAGATGGTCGGCTGGGATGAGATTTACCATCCTGATTTGCTGAAGAGCATTCTGATCCAGTCGTGGCAGGGGCAGGACGCATTAGGCGAAGTCGCTAAACACGGCTATCGCGGCATTCTCTCCACCGGTTTTTATCTCGATCAGCCGCAGTACACCGCTTATCACTATCGTAATGAAATTATTCCGCAGGGGCTCAACGGTGTGGATACGATAACTGATAGCGACAGCGCTCAGAGCTGGCAGTTTTCGATGCCGCGCCTGAAGGGCAGCGCGGTAGAGGGCAGCTTTACGCTGGTAAAAGGCGATAGCGGCTGGCGCGGATTTATTGATTTTAAAGGTAAATCACGCCGCGCGGTGCAGGATATCGAATGGCTCGGCGACAATCAGGTGACATTCCGCGTCGATACCTGGATGGGGGAAACCCGCCCGGTGCTGACCATTAACGACGACACGCTCGGCGGCTACTTCCTCCTCGGCAACACGCGCTATCCGGTTGACGGCAAGCGGCTGGACGCCGTGCCGGAGGGCATTCAGCCGACGCTGCCCGACGCGCAGCAACAGAAGAATCTGCTCGGCGGTGAGGCGGCGCTGTGGGCGGAGAACGTCGCCGCGCCGGTGATCGACATCAAGCTGTGGCCGCGGGCTTTTGCGGTGGCGGAGAGGCTCTGGTCGGCCGAGGACGTGAAAGACAGCGACAATATGTATCAGCGCCTGCAGGCGATGGATAGCTGGTCAACGGTCTCCGTCGGCTTGCAGCAACATGCCCAGCAACTGGAGCAGTTCACCCGGCTGGCGAACAGCGGCCATACGCTGGCGCTGCAGATCCTCGCCGAGGCGCTGGAGCCAGCGCACTATTACACCCGCCAGCACCTGAAGTTCCAGGCGAGCAATTATCATCAATTCGAACCGCTTAACCGGCTGGCCGATGCGCTACCGGCGGAGAGCGATACTGTACGCAGCCTGAATCAGTGGGCGGAGCGGCTGATCAGCGATGCCGAGGATACTGAGAGCGCTGATGCGCTGCGCCACGTCTTTACCCGCTGGCAGAACAACAGTGGCGATGCGCTGGCGCTGACCGACGGCAACTATCAGCTGGCAGCGATGAAACCCGTTGTGCAGCAGGTTGATAAGCTGGCGAGTCTGGGACTGCGCTTGACCGATCTGGTGGTACGACAGGGAACGCTGGACGATAAAGAGTACGCCTCCATTCAGGCGCAACTGGATAGTGCGGCGAAAACCCAGGATGAACTGGTGATTGCGGCGGTCTATCCGCTGGAGAAACTGTTGCGGGCAACGAAGATAAAATAGGGTAATTCCCCCACCCCGTGGATGACGCAAGCGCCTGGGGTGAGGGCAGTGAAGCGATTAGCGACGGATCGCGATGGCTTCGATCTCGATCTTCACGTCTTTCGGCAGACGTGCGACTTCCACGCAGGAGCGCGCCGGGAAGGTGGCATTATGCTCGGTGAAGAACGCTTCGTAGGTGGCGTTAACGGTAGCGAAATCGTTGAGATCTTTCACGAAAACAGTGGTCTTGACGATGTCGCCGACGGTCAGGCCTGCGGCTTCAACGATCGCTTTCACGTTGTTCAGCGACTGGCGCGCCTGCGCGGACACGTCTTCCGGGACGCTGCCGGTTTTCGGGTCGACCGGGATCTGGCCAGAGGTGATGATCATGCTGCCCAGGTCAACGCCCTGAACGTATGGGCCAATTGCTGCTGGTGCATTTTCCGTCGCAATAGTTTTGCTCATGTTATCTCCAGATGAACTGAGTAATGTTACGCAAAATCATTCAGGTTGCCGCCAGAGGGTAAGCGCTGTGCCGCCGGCGCAGACGCCGCCTGAAGGACGAAGCGTAGGGTGGTAGCCATTATAGGGAGGCCTACCACCAATACCAACCGCATTTAGTTGGCCAGCACCACATAATGAGAAAACTCTTTTTCACAGTATTTGCATTTGAGTGCGATATCATCGGCGCGTTTTTTCACTGCAAAACTGGAAGAAACCGGTTCAGCATGGCTGATACAGTTGCTGTTCGGGCAGACCAGCACGCTGTTGATGCGATCCGGCAGGCTCGGGCGGGATTTGCCCACTACTTCGTACTCATCAATGCGGTTTACTGTCGCCTGCGGGGCGTACAGCGCCAGCTGGTTGACCTGCTCGTCGGTGAGGAAGGTATTTTCGATTTTAATTAAATCTTTACGGCCCATCTCACCGGAGGGCAGGTTCAGGCCGATGGTGATACGCTGGTCGGTTTCGGTCAGTTTGAACAGGGTGAGCAGCTTAAAGCCGACCTGCGCCGGGATATGGTCAATCACGGTGCCGCGTTTAATGGCTTCTACTTGCAGTTTATTGTCGTGTGTCATCTCTCATTTCCCCCTTACAGTGCCAGCTCGCTATTCAGTACCAGTGCCAGTAACGCCTGGCGGGCGAAGATGCCATTGCCGGCCTGCTGGAAGTACCAGGCGTGCGGCGTTTTATCGACATCGGTGGTGATTTCGTCAATGCGCGGCAGCGGGTGCAGCACTTTCATATTGGTGCGCGCCCCTTCGAGGTCGGCGGCGCGCAGGACGAACTGCGCTTTCACGTTGGCGTATTCCGACGGATCCAGACGCTCTTTCTGCACGCGGGTCATGTACAGAATATCCACTTCCGCCATCACATCGTCGATGGCGCTATGCACGCTCCAGGCGATACCTTTTTCATCCAGCATATCGAGGATGTACTGCGGCATGGCCAGCGCGTCCGGGGCGATGAAGTAGAAGCGGTTGCCGCTGAATTTCGCCAGCGCCTGGGTCAGGGAGTGCACGGTACGGCCATATTTCAGATCGCCGACCATCGCCACGTTGAGGTTCTCGAGGCGTCCCTGGGTCTCCTGAATAGTGAACAGATCGAGCAGGGTCTGGGTCGGATGCTGATTGGCGCCGTCGCCGGCGTTCAGCACCGGCACGCCGCCGGAAAATTCGGTCGCCAGGCGCGCGGCGCCCTCCTGCGGATGGCGCATCACGATGGCGTCAACGTAGGTGCTGATGACGGAGATGGTATCCGCCAGGGTTTCCCCTTTTTTGCCCAGCGAGGTGTTGGCGCTGTCAGAAAAGCCGACCACGCTGGCACCCAGACGGTGCATCGAGGTTTCAAAAGAGAGACGGGTACGAGTCGAGGCTTCAAAGAAACAGCTGGCGATAACCTTATGCTTCAGCAGCTCGGGTTGCGGATTGGCTTTCAGCTTTGCCGCAGTCGCCAGCACCAGTTCGAGGTCTTCGCGGCTGAGATCGTTTATGGAAATGATATGTTTTTGATATAGCGGGTTAGCCATGCTTATCTCCTGACGCCTGGGCAAAAAAAAAGCCCCTTAAATAAGGGGCTTCGGGAATCCAATGAGCAACGGAAAGAAAAACGCCAGGCCAGCGTCTGCGTTCAGACGCGCTAAGACAGAATGTCGTACGCAATTGGCCATGCTTCCTCCCGGCAAAACGACTGGCATTATACGCAGACCGTTATGACGATCAAGCGATTCATTCACAAACAGGTAATCGTTTGCCTGCAGAAAAGTGCGCCAGCGCAAAGAACCGTGAAACTGTACTGGTATGGCAGTGGCAATGGGGGTATAAAACAGTAAAATGAAATGCTGTTTTATATTCGAGGTAAGTGATGATTATTGGCAATATCCACCATCTGCAGCCATGGCTGCCTGCCGCGCTGCGCGAGGCCATTGAGCACGTCATCGCCCATGTCAACGAGGCGACGCCGCTGGGTAAACACGATATCGACGGCAATAACCTGTTTTATCTGATTTCCGAAGACACCACTGAGCCGCAGGCCGCGCGCCGGGCGGAATATCATGCCCGCTATCTCGATATCCAGATTGTGCTCCGCGGCATTGAGGGGATGACTTTCAGTGCCTTACCGGCGGGAGAACCACAGACCGACTGGCTGGCGGAGAAAGACATCGCTTTTCTTGCCGAAGGCCAGCAGGAGAAAACGGTGATCCTCAACGAAGGGGATTTTGTGGTGTTTTATCCCGGTGAAGTGCATAAACCGCTGTGCGCCGTAGGCGCCCCGGCGAAGGTGCGCAAAGCGGTAGTGAAGATGTTGATGGCGTAAAATGGTGAGCCGAATCCCGGATAAGCGCCGTGCCATCCGGGATTTGACCGCCAGCGAGGGGCTACTTGCCCAGCGTCGCCACCATCAC
Source organism: Klebsiella sp. D-Nf1 (assembly GCF_002810515.1). Classification (NCBI taxonomy): domain Bacteria; kingdom Pseudomonadati; phylum Pseudomonadota; class Gammaproteobacteria; order Enterobacterales; family Enterobacteriaceae; genus Klebsiella; species Klebsiella sp. D-Nf1. The sequence goes on along the minus strand of NZ_PIOK01000006.1, from coordinate 64,655 downwards.
CGCTTTGATGGTATGCATCCGGTTTTCCGCCTGGTCAAACACCACGCTCGCCGCCGACTCAAACACCTCGTCAGTCACTTCCATGCCGCCGTGCAGGCCGTAATCGGCGGCCATCTGTTTACCCAGCGTGGTCTGGTCGTCATGGAATGCTGGCAGGCAGTGGAGGAACTTGACCTGCGGATTGCCGGTCAGCGTCAGCATCGCACTGTTAACCTGATAATCGCGCAGCAGGGCGATACGTTCGGCCCATTTTTCCTTCGCCTCGCCCATCGATACCCAGACGTCGGTATAGATAAAATCGGCGCCTTTCACCCCCGCGGCGATATCTTCCGTCAGGGTGATGTTGCCACCCTGCTGTTTGGCCAGTGCCGTACAGGTCTCCACCAGCTGAGACTCCGGCCAGCAGGCAGATGGCGCTACCAGGCGCAGATCCAGACCGGTCAGCGCTGCGGCTTCGAGCATCGAATTGCCCATGTTGTTGCGCGCATCGCCGGCGTAGACCAGCGTCATCTGGTTAAAGGCTTTGCCCGGCAGGTGCTCTTTCATGGTCAGCAGATCCGCCAACAGCTGGGTAGGGTGGAACTCGTTAGTAAGGCCGTTCCATACCGGCACGCCGGCGTATTGCGCCAGCGTCTCCACCACCTCCTGGCCGTGGCCGCGATACTGAATGCCATCGTACATCCGTCCGAGCACGCGGGCGGTATCTTTGATCGACTCTTTATGGCCAATCTGGCTGCCGCTTGGCCCCAGATAGGTCACGCGGGCGCCTTGATCGTATGCGGCAACTTCGAAAGAGCATCGTGTACGGGTTGAGTCTTTTTCGAAGATGAGCGCGATGTTTTTCCCTGTCAGTTTCTGGACTTCGATACCGTTTTTCTTATCGGCTTTGAGCTTTGCCGCCAGCTCGAGCAGGACGGTGATTTCTGCAGGCGTAAAATCGAGTAACTTTAAAAAATGCTTCTGGTAAAACGCAGACATGGTTCCCTCACCTGGCATAGGCCACTAATTGAATTAAAATTCAATTTATATGTATGAATATTCATTTGCAAGTCTGTGATCGAAATCTTTCACTGAGAAGTGGAGGCAATGACGGCGGTATGTGACAATAGGGACAACTGCCGCACATTATGAGGAACGAGCCATGGCAAACCCGGAACACCTGGAAGAACAGCGTGAAGAGACGCGTCTGATTATCGAAGAGCTGCTGGAGGATGGCAGCGATCCGGACGCACTGTACACGATTGAGCATCACCTCTCTGCAGACGATTTCGAAACCCTGGAGAAAGTGGCGGTGGAAGCGTTCAAGCTGGGCTATGAAGTGACCGAGCCCGAAGAGCTGGAAGTGGAAGAGGGTGACATGGTCATCTGCTGCGATATTCTGAGCGAATGCGCGCTGAATGCAGACCTGATCGATGCCCAGGTGGAACAGCTGATGACGCTGGCAGAAAAATATGACGTCGAGTATGACGGTTGGGGCACCTACTATGAGGACCCGAACGGTGAAGAAGACGGCGACGATGACGAAGATTTTGTCGATGAAGACGACGATGGTGTTCGTCACTAAGTCGCAGATGGATACGGCGGCGCCTGCCGCCGTATAGCAAGGAACCTCCATGGATTACCCGCAGATACTCTCCCCGATTATCAATTTCCTGCATTGCCCGACGCCGCAGGCGTGGATTGACGAAGCCCGCAAGCCGGAAAACCTGCCGCTGCTGTTGACCGACCATATGGTGTGCGAACTGAAAGCGGCGCAGAACGCCATGCTGCTGGTGCGTCGCTACGTGGCTGATAAAGCCGACGCCGACGAGCTGCTGGCCTGCCTGAAGCCGTATGAAGACTTCACCTACCGCTGGGGGCCGGAGCCGGATTTTGTCGCCCTGCATAAGCGGATCAACAAAAGCGCCATGCCGCAGACCGACGACCCGTGGGGCCGCCAGTTGCTGGACAGCATGATTTTGCTGATTAAAGAGGAGCTACATCACTTCTGGCAGGTGCGGGAGATGATGCTGGCGCGCGATATCCCCTACGTCAAAATCACCGCCAGCAACTATGCCCGCGGCATGCGGCGGGAGGTGCGTTCGCACGAGCCGGTGATGCTGATCGATAAGTTGATCTGCGGCGCTTATATCGAGGCCCGCTCCTGCGAACGCTTTGCGGCGCTGGCGCCGTGGCTGGATGACGATCTGCAGAAGTTTTATCTGTCGCTGCTGCGCTCCGAGGCGCGTCACTATCAGGACTATCTGGATCTGGCGCAGAAGATTGCCGGAGACGATATCAGCGAGCGGGTGCGCCAGCTTGGCGAGGCGGAAGCGGCGCTGATCCTCAGGCCGGAGGCCGAGTTCCGCTTTCACAGCGGTGTGCCGGTAGCGGCGTAACCCTCGGTATTCGGGCCCTGTAGCCCCGGTAGCCACTAACACCGGCAGTTTCAGTAGCCATGGGGAGAGAGAGCGTTGAGAGCTTCAGCTCGCAATGGTATGGGCCCGTAGGTCGGGTAAGGCGTTAGCCGCCACCCGACAAAAAAACGGCACCGCGAGCACGGGACATCCCCCCGGCTTGCGCTACGCTTAGCCGGGCTACCGAACTGTAGCCCCGGTAAGCGTAGCGCTACCGGGGACGCCTGCGATATCGAGGCGTTACAGCGTTTTAAGCATCCGCACTTCACAGTCAACGTGGCCGGTGCAACCCAGCGGCCCGTCAATGTGCTCGAAGCCGAGATGTTCATATAAGCCGATCGCTTCCGTCAGGAAGGCGGTGGTTTCCAGATAGCAGCGTTTAAACCCCTGCTCGCGGGCATAGTCCAACGCCAACAGCGCCAGCTTCTTCGCTAGTCCCTGGCCGCGGACGCTGGTCATAAAATACATTTTCTGCAGCTCGCAGATATCCGGCTCGCTGCAGGCGAGCGGCGCGACGCCACCGCCGCCAACCACTTCACCCTCTTTCTCCACCACCCAATAGGCAGAGCCCGGCTGGCTGTACAGCTCATACAGTTCATCGAGATTCGGGTCGGCGACCGTATAGCCTTTATCGGCGGTCAGGCCATATTCTGCCGATACCTGGCGGATGACGGCCGCTATCGCAGCGTTATCCTGTACCGCGATACGGCGTAAAGTAAAGGTCTGTGGCGCGGCAAGATTCATAGAATCACTCAATTTTAGCTTAAATAACCATACATTTCTTTAATACCATTATTCGTTTACAGGCGCAAGGTGCGCGTGAAATGTATTGCCGGGAAAATTCAAAATAATATATTCTGCTCGCTTAATGCCGATGCGCATTATTTATTATTTTTATATATGGTTTAAAGTACAAGGACGACTTTTTTATGAGTATGATTTCAGGACAATTGCAGCGTTCTGGCCATTCTTTTGTTTTTCATGGTCAGACCGGGCGCTATTTTATTATTTGTCTGGTTAATGTTATTTTTTCTGTAATTACTTGTGGGTTATTTATTCCATGGGCATGGGTACGGAGTCGCCGTTATCTTTGTGAGAATATGGAGGTTAATGGCGCCCGCTTTGCCTATCACGGGCGCGGTATCACGATTTTACTCAGCTGGCTGTTGATATTTGTCGTGCTGGTTTTACTCAGCTTAGCGCTTGCCATTTTCTCTCCCGGTAGTGAAGGGATGGAGACGCTGGCATTTCTTATCCTGCTGCCGGTAATGATAATTAAGGGGTTAAGCTACCATGGCACCATGACCTCTTTCGCGAATATTCGCTTTGGGGTTCAGTGTCATCTGCTGCGCGGATGGTGGATTATGCTCGGCTTACCCTTGCTGATATACGTGCTAACGGCGGTGGTGTTCGCCATGCTGGGGAGTCGTCTCTTTTACAATGGCCTAAATAGCATGCTGCTGGGGATCGTTGTGCTGTTTTTGCTGGCGCTGGTTATTATGGCGATAACCAGCGGTGTGGTTTACAGCCACTGGCTTGATCTCATCGGCAAAGGCGCAACCTTAGGCAAAAATAAATTTAATATTTATGTGAGTACTAAGCGTTGTGTGGTGATTTTTTTATGGGCAACGGCGATTTTGTTGCCGTTTATCGTCATTTTTATTGGTTTTTTATTTTCCGCATTCGCTCAACTGCTGACGGGCTGTATGTTTGGTCTGTGCAGTGAAGGTTCGGCACTGTTTATGGCATTGCGGCATCTTGGGGCGGTATTAGGGGGATATGTATTCCTCACTATCGGTATCGTGTTATCCATGGCATACCTTCGTGTGGCTTTACGTAATCACGCGATGAATAACCTGGTGCTGGGGGACAGCGTTCATTTTCGTTCCACCCTGACGTTTTTCGGTCTTGCTCCGCGTTTACTGGCGTTGACGTTTCTCACACCGCTGACGCTGGGGCTGGCCTATCCCTGGTTTAAGATTGATTTGCTACGCTATATTGCTGAAAACACGACGATGGTCGGTGAGCTCGATTCGCTCGATCTGCAGCCGGCGGCGCCACCGCAGCCGACGGTATCTGACAAACTGTGCGGCGGTTTTTTTCCGATGCTGCCGTTCCTGTAATGTAAAAAGGCCGGAGCAAGCTCCGGCCTTTTTTCTATCGCGAGCAATTACAGCCGCGAGCAATTACAGCGCGGCGATCACCGCCTGCTGCTCAATCAGCTTCGCTTTCGCTTCCGCGTAGCCTTCCAGCTTCTCGCGCTCTTTAGCGATCACCGCTTCCGGCGCGCGAGCGACAAAGCCTTCGTTGGACAGCTTGCTTTCGATGCGGCCAATTTCACCTTCGATTTTGGCCACTTCTTTCGCCAGACGCGCCAGCTCATCTTCTTTATTGATGAGGCCCGCCATCGGGATCAGCAGCTCGGCGCCGTCGATAATCTTGGTCACAGAGACCGGACCTTTATCATCGGCAGGCAGCACGGTAATGCTTTCCAGACGCGCCAGGTTCAGCAGGAAGCTGCGGTTGTCGTTCACACGACGCTCGGCCTCTTTGCTGCAGCCGCGCAGCAGCAGTTCCAGCGGTTTGCCCGGGGCGATGTTCATTTCCGCACGGATGTTACGCACGGCGACGATCGCCTGTTTCAGCCATTCGGTGTCGGTCAGCGCCGCGTCATCGACCTGAGAAGCATCGTACTGCGGGAACGGCTGCAGCATGATGGTATCGGCGGTGATACCGCAGATCGCTTTCACGCGCTGCCAGATGGTCTCGGTGATGAACGGAATGATCGGATGCGCCAGGCGCAGCAGACCTTCCAGCACGGTCACCAGCGTATGACGCGTCCCGCGCAGCTCCGCTTCGCTGCCACCGTTCATCACCGGCTTGGTCAGTTCCAGGTACCAGTCGCAGAACTGGTTCCAGGTGAACTCGTACAGGATGCCGGCGGCGATATCGAAGCGGAAGTTATCCAGCGCTTCGCGATACGCTTTCACGGTGTGGTTGAATTCCGCGAGGATCCAGCGGTCGGCCAGGGAGAGCACCATTTCGCCGCCGTTGAAGCCACAATCCTGATCTTCGGTATTCATCAGTACGAAGCGGCTGGCGTTCCACAGCTTGTTACAGAAGTTACGGTAACCTTCCAGACGCTTCATATCCCAGTTGATGTCGCGGCCGGTAGAGGCCAGCGCTGCCAGGGTGAAACGCAGGGCGTCGGTGCCGTGCGGCTCAATGCCGTTCGGGAACTGTTTCTCGGTGCGCTTACGGATTTTCTCCGCCAGCTGCGGCTGCATCATGTTGCCGGTACGTTTCTCCAGCAGCTCCGGCAGGGTAATGCCGTCAACCATATCCAGCGGGTCGATAACGTTACCCTTGGATTTGGACATCTTCTGGCCTTCGTCATCGCGGATCAGACCGGTCATGTAGACGGTCTTAAACGGTACCTGCGGCTTGCCGTTTTCATCTTTGATGAAGTGCATGGTCATCATGATCATGCGGGCGATCCAGAAGAAGATGATGTCGAAGCCGGACACCATCACGCTGGTCGGGTGGAACTGACGCAGGGCGTCGGTGTTTTCCGGCCAGCCGAGAGTGGAGAAGGTCCACAGCGCGGAGGAGAACCAGGTATCGAGAACGTCTTCATCCTGACGCAGGGCAACGTCGGCGCTCAGGTTGTTTTCCTGACGCACTTCGTCTTCAGTACGGCCCACGTAGACGTTGCCGTCGTTGTCATACCATGCCGGGATACGGTGACCCCACCACAGCTGACGGGAGATACACCAGTCCTGAATATCGCGCATCCAGGAGAAGTACATGTTTTCGTACTGCTTCGGCACGAACTGAATGTCGCCATTCTCAACGGCTTCTACCGCCGGCTTGGCCAGCACGTCCGCGCGCACGTACCACTGGTCGGTCAGCATCGGTTCGATAACCACGCCGCCGCGATCGCCGTAAGGGACGGTCAGGTCGTGCGGTTTAATCTCTTCCAGCAGGCCGAGGGCGTCAACCGCCGCAACAACGGCTTTACGCGCCGCGAAGCGTTCCAGTTTCTGGAACTCCGCCGGGATCTCGCTGGAGTAGACGTCGGATTCGTTACCTTTGGTGTCGTAGACTTCCGCGCTTTCGCGGATGTCGCCGTCAAAGGTCAGGATGTTGATCATCGGCAGCTGATGACGACGACCCACTTCGTAGTCGTTAAAGTCGTGCGCCGGGGTGATCTTCACGCAGCCGGTGCCTTTTTCCATGTCGGCGTGTTCGTCGCCCACGATCGGGATGCGACGGTTAACCAGCGGCAGCACCACGAATTTACCAATCAGATCTTTGTAACGCGGATCTTCCGGGTTAACGGCCACGCCGGTATCTCCCAGCAGGGTTTCCGGACGGGTGGTGGCGACCACCAGGTAATCTTTACCGTCAGCGGTTTTCGCGCCATCGGCCAGCGGGTAGCGGATGTGCCACATGGAACCTTTCGATTCGCGGTTCTCCACTTCGAGGTCGGAAATGGCGGTGCGCAGTTTCGGGTCCCAGTTAACCAGGCGTTTACCGCGGTAGATCAGGTCTTCTTTGTACAGGCGAACAAAGACTTCTTTCACGGCATTGGAAAGCCCCTCGTCCATGGTGAAGCGCTCGCGCTCCCAGTCCACGGAGTTACCGAGGCGGCGCATCTGACGGGTAATGGTGCCGCCGGATTCCGCTTTCCACTGCCAGATTTTGTCGATGAAGGCATCGCGGCCGTAGTCGTGACGGGTTTTCCCTTCTTCCGCGGCAATCTTACGCTCAACCACCATCTGGGTGGCGATACCCGCGTGGTCGGTACCGGCCTGCCACAGGGTGTTTTTGCCCTGCATGCGCTGGTAGCGAATCATGGTATCCATGATGGTTTGCTGGAAGGCATGACCCATATGCAAACTGCCGGTGACGTTCGGCGGCGGGATCATGATGCAGAAGCTCTCCTGGCTTTCATCACCATTCGGTTTGAAATAGCCCTGCTTTTCCCAGTGCTCGTAAAGCGGCTGTTCGATATCTTGTGGGTTGTATGTCTTTTCCATTATTTCCAGGTTGCCGTGTTCAGGTTGAAACCAGCCATGCGGTACGCCTTATAGCGTTCGCGCGCCAGTTGTTTCAGATTTTCTTCGTAAGGGACAAAGTCTATCACTTCTGTGAAAGCGGTGGCAAAATCTGCAAAGTTAAGCCGCAGACTGATCAGAATGTCCCGCGGGCTGCTGTTGCGTTTCTGCGGCCAGGCAATCTCCACCGGTGCGCCGCCTCTCGGGCCTTCGCCCGCCAGATTATGCGGCACAAAGCTCTCCGGCGGCCGCGACCACAGCGCCTCGTCGAGGCGAATAGCCTGCTGCTCATCTTCACAGGCGATCAGGACGCGCTTGCCGTTGCGCCAACGTTCTGCGGCAATGTCACACACCAGCTGCTCGACGGCGCTCAGGCCTTCGACGGTGTTTTCGTTGTCCAGAAGGTAGAACGTTGCATTCTTCATATATGGGGCTTCTTGTCGTGGATTTAAATGCAAAGCCGGGTGGCGCTACGCTTACCCGGCCTACAAACGGCATCTTTCCGTAGGCCCGGTAAGCGTAGCGCCACCGGGCATCAGACGGCAATCACTCTTCGCCGTTAAAACCCGCACGATTGAGCAGGAACTGCGACAGCAGGGCGACCGGACGACCCGTGGCGCCTTTGGCCTTGCCGGAACGCCAGGCGGTACCGGCGATGTCGAGGTGCGCCCAGTTGTACTTACGGGTAAAGCGCGACAGGAAGCAGCCAGCGGTAATGGCGCCGCCAGGACGGCCGCCGATGTTCGCCATATCGGCAAAGTTGGATTCCAGCTGATCCTGGAACTCGTCGGCCAGCGGCAGACGCCAGGCGCGGTCGCCCGCCAGTTCGGAGGCGCCGATCAGTTCATGAGCCAGCGGGTTATGGTTCGACATCAGGCCGGTGATGTGATGGCCGAGGGCAATCACGCAGGCGCCAGTCAGCGTTGCGACGTCGATAACCGCTTCCGGCTCGAAGCGCTCGACGTAGGTCAGCACGTCGCACAGCACCAGGCGGCCTTCGGCGTCGGTGTTCAGTACTTCCACCGTCTGGCCGGACATGGTGGTCAGAACGTCGCCCGGACGATAGGCGCGACCGCCAGGCATGTTTTCACAGCCCGCCAGCACGCCGATGACGTTCAGCGGCAGCTGCAGCTCGGCAACCATCCGCATCACGCCGTACACCGCCGCGGCGCCGCACATGTCGTACTTCATCTCGTCCATGCCTTCGGCAGGCTTGATGGAGATACCGCCGGAGTCGAAGGTCAGGCCTTTACCAACCAGCACGATAGGGCGCGCGTCCTCAGACGGGTTGCCTTTATACTCGATGACCGACATCAGTGACTCGTTCTGCGAACCATTGCCGACGGCGAGATAGGAGTTCATCCCCAGCTCGCGCATCTGCTGTTCGCCGATCACGCGGGTGATGACGTTCTTGCTGTAGGTGTCAGCCAGCTGACGCGCCTGGGAAGCCAGATAGGCGGCGTTACAGATGTTCGGCGGCATGTTGCCAAGATCTTTCGCCGCTTTGATGCCGGCGGCGATCGCCAGGCCATGCTGAATGGCGCGCTCGCCGCTGGTGAGCTCGCGACGGGTCGGCACGTTAAAGACCATTTTACGCAGCGGGCGACGCGGCTCGCTTTTGTTGGTCTTCAGCTGATCGAAGCTGTACAGCGTCTCTTTGGCAGTTTCAACGGCCTGGCGAACTTTCCAGTAGTTGTTGCGGCCCTTGACGTGCAGCTCGGTCAGGAAGCAGACCGCTTCCATTGAGCCGGTATCATTCAGGGTGTTGATGGTTTTCTGGATGACCTGCTTATACTGACGCTCATCCAGCTCGCGCTCTTTACCGCAGCCAATCAGCAGAATGCGCTCAGACAGAATGTTTGGCACATGGTGCAGCAATAACGTCTGGCCAGGTTTGCCTTCCAGCTCGCCGCGACGTAGCAGGGCGCTGATGTAGCCGTCGCTGATTTTATCGAGTTGTTCGGCGATGGGGGAGAGGCGACGTGGTTCAAAGACGCCGACCACGATACAGGCGCTCCGTTGCTTCTCCGGGCTACCGCTTTTTACACTGAACTCCATGCACTATGCTCCTGAATCTTAAAGACAACAGTGGTGGCTACGGCTATACTCGTCGCCTTTCAAGTTGCAGATGCGCCGGCTGCGCCTGCTTACCTGATGCGGGCATAACGCGCGCGCCAGGGGTCACAGCCCTGCTGCCTTCTTACAACTCGAAATCCATTGAGTATATAATTGCAAGCTTTCGTAACTCATGTCCGCTGTTGCGGTGACTTCGTGTTAATCTTAACGTTATTAAGGCCTGGGTTCGTCAGAAAAGATCCTGACATGCAGAACCGATGAGTCATTTAATCTTAGCGATGTTTTCAACGACCAAAGAGAATAAATGACGTTTAAGCCATGAAACAAGCAATTTTCCTGCAATAAAACGGGTTTTTACGGGCGTATTTATAGTGATAATCATAAGATATCTGGTTCGTGAGACGCTGAAAAGCCAGTTGGCGATCCTATTCATCCTGTTACTGATTTTCTTTTGCCAGAAATTAGTCAGGATCCTCGGCGCTGCGGTGGATGGCGATATCCCAACCAATCTGGTGCTCTCGCTGTTGGGGCTCGGCATCCCGGAGATGGCGCAGCTTATCCTGCCGTTAAGTTTGTTCCTTGGCCTGCTAATGACCTTGGGCAAACTCTATACCGAAAGTGAAATTACGGTGATGCACGCCTGCGGCCTGAGCAAAGCCGTGCTGATCAAGGCGGCGATGATCCTCGCGCTGTTCACCGGCGCGGTGGCGGCGGTCAACGTCATGTGGGCGGGGCCGTGGTCGTCGCGCCATCAGGACGAAGTGCTGGCGGAAGCCAAAGCCAACCCCGGCATGGCGGCGCTGGCCCAGGGCCAGTTCCAGCAGGCCAGCGATGGTAACGCGGTGATGTTTATCGAGAGCGTCAACGGCAGTCGCTTCCATGACGTCTTCCTTGCCCAGCTGCGTCCGAAAGGCAATGCGCGCCCCTCCGTGGTGGTCGCGGATTCTGGCGAACTGTCGCAGCAGAAAGACGGTTCGCAGGTGGTGACCCTCAACAAGGGCACCCGCTTTGAAGGCACGGCGATGCTGCGAGATTTCCGCATCACCGACTTCAATAACTATCAGGCTATCATCGGCCACCAGGCGGTGACCTCCGATCCGGACAATACCGAACAGATGGATATGCGCACCCTGTGGCAAACCCACACCGACCGCGCGCGCGCCGAGCTGCACTGGCGCTTCACGCTGGTGGCGACCGTCTTCATTATGGCGCTGATGGTCGTGCCGCTCAGCGTGGTGAACCCGCGTCAGGGCCGCGTGCTGTCGATGCTGCCGGCGATGCTGCTCTATCTGGTGTTTTTCCTGCTGCAAACGTCGATTAAGTCGAACGGCGGCAAAGGCAAAATGGACCCGGCTATCTGGATGTGGGCGATTAACCTGCTCTATTTTGCGCTGGCGGTGCTGTTAAACCTGTGGGATACGGTGCCGATGCGCCGCTTCCGTGCCCGTTTTAATAAAGGAGCGGCCTGATGCAGGCGTTTGGCGTACTTGACCGTTATATCGGTAAGACGATTTTCAACACCATCATGATGACCCTGTTCATGCTGGTGTCGCTCTCCGGCATTATCAAGTTTGTCGATCAGCTGAAAAAGTCCGGGCAGGGCAGTTACGATGCGCTGGGCGCTGGTCTCTACACCATCCTCAGCGTGCCGAAGGATATCCAGATCTTCTTCCCGATGGCGGCGCTGCTTGGCGCGTTGCTGGGGCTGGGGATGCTGGCCCAGCGCAGCGAGCTGGTGGTGATGCAGGCATCCGGTTTCACCCGGCTGCAGGTGGCGCTGGCGGTAATGAAGACCGCGATCCCGCTGGTGCTGCTGACCATGGCGATCGGTGAGTGGGTGGCGCCCCAGGGTGAACAGATGGCGCGCAACTACCGCGCCCAGCAGATGTACGGCGGTTCGCTGCTGTCGACTCAGCAAGGGCTGTGGGCGAAAGATGGCCACAACTTTGTCTATATCGAACGTGTGAAAGGCAACGATGAGCTGGGGGGCGTTAGTATTTATGCCTTCAACCCGGAGCGTCGTTTAGAGTCGGTACGCTATGCCGCCTCGGCAAAGTTCGATAGTGAAAATAAAGTGTGGCGCCTGTCGCAGGTGGATGAATCCAACCTGACCGATCCAAAGCAGGTGACCGGGTCGCAGATGGTGAGCGGCACCTGGAAAACGAACCTGACGCCGGATAAGCTCGGCGTGGTTGCCCTGGATCCGGATGCGCTGTCGATCAGCGGTCTGCACAACTATGTGAAATACCTGAAGTCCAGCGGCCAGGATCCGGGACGCTATCAGCTCAATATGTGGAGCAAAATCTTCCAGCCGCTGTCGGTGGCGGTGATGATGCTGATGGCGCTGTCGTTTATCTTTGGCCCGCTGCGTAGCGTGCCGATGGGCGTGCGGGTGGTGACGGGGATTAGCTTCGGCTTTATCTTCTACGTGCTGGACCAGATTTTCGGCCCGCTGACCCTGGTATATGGCATACCGCCGATCATCGGCGCGCTGTTGCCGAGCGCCAGCTTCTTCCTGATAAGCCTCTGGCTGATGATGCGCAAGGCCTAGCGGGTTAAGCCCGGAACGTATAAGCCCCCTCAACGATGAGGGGGCTTTTTTTTAGCGCTTGCGTCCGCCCAGCAGGCTGCCCAGCATGCCGCGGACGATCTGATTGGTGACCTGGCGAACCGCGCTTTTCGCTGCCGTCTGCACGATACCGTCGCGTTTACCGCCGCGCGGACCGGTGCTGCCGAACAGAATATCTTTCAGGCCGCCGAGCAGTCCATCGTCATCACCGCTTTGCTGACCCTTCGCCGGCGGGGCCGACTGCTGCCCGGTGGCGACCTGCACCCCTCGCTGCAGCATCTCAAAGGCCGACTCGCGGTCCACCTCCTCCTCATACTTGCCGTACAGCGGCGAGTGATTCAGCAGGCCATTGCGCTCGTCATCGCTGACCGGCCCCATCCGCGAGCAGGGGGCGATAACCATCGCCCGCTCGACCACCGGCGGGCTGCCTTTTTCATCGAGGAAGGAGATCAGCGCCTCGCCGGTACCCAGCTCCTGGATCGCCTGTTCGGTACTGAAGGCCGGATTGGCGCGCATGGTCTGGGCGGCGGTTTTCACCGCCTTCTGGTCCTTTGGCGTAAAGGCGCGCAGGGCATGCTGCACGCGGTTGCCCAGCTGGCCGAGCACGGCGTCGGGAATATCCGCCGGGTTCTGCGAGACGAAATAGACGCCGATACCCTTGGAGCGGATAAGGCGGATCACCTGTTCGATTTTATCCAGCAGTACCTGCGGCGCGTCGTTGAACAGCAGATGCGCTTCATCGAAGAAGAACACCAGTTTGGGTTTTTCGAGATCGCCCGCCTCCGGCAGACGCTCGTAGAGCTCGGAAAGCATCCACAGCAGGCTGGCGGCGTACAGCTTCGGCATCTGGTAGAGCTTTTCGGCGCTGAGGATATTGATCACCCCTTTACCGCTGGCATCGACGCGCATCCAGTCGGCAATATCCAGCATCGGTTCGCCGAAGAAGTGTTCGGCACCCTGCTGCTCCAGGGTCAACAGCCCGCGCTGGATGGCGCCGACCGAGGCGCTGCTGATATTGCCTTACTGGTTCTGGAACGATTTGGCGTTGTCGCCAATAAACTGGGTGATCGCGCGGAGGTCTTTGAAGTCGAGCAGCAGCAGGCCGCGGTCGTCCGCGATGCGGAAAATAATGTTCAGCACACCGCTCTGCACCTCGTTGAGATTGAGCAGGCGCGCCAGCAGCAGGGGGCCAAGATCGGAGACCGTCGCCCGAACCGGGTGGCCCTTCTCGCCAAAGATATCCCAGAGTACCACCGGGTTGGCATGCGGCTCCCAGTCGCTGACGCCGATCTTCTCCAGCCGCGCCTGCAGTTTCTCTGAGCTCTGCCCCGCGGCGGCAATGCCGGTCAGGTCGCCCTTGACGTCCGCCATAAATACCGGCACGCCAATCTCCGAGAACGACTCAGCCAGCTTTTGCAGGGTGACGGTTTTACCGGTGCCGGTCGCACCGGTGATAAGCCCATGGCGGTTGGCCATCGCGGGCAGCAAATACAGCGCGTTATCCAGCGTGCGCGCAATCAACAAGGGTGAGCTCATGATCGATTCCTCCATTTATCCTGCGACGATTATAGGCAACCTCGTCGTCCGGCGTTGGGGAAATTGTCACGTGCCGCGCACGCTGTGCAGAGCAGTCTTCAGGCGCAGTGGCGCTGGATAAGCGCGATGCTCTGCTCAATTTCGCGCTCGATATCCGTTTCGCTCCACTGCGCCAGTTCGGGCGCGAAGGGCTCAAAAGCGTATACCCCTTGATAGCCGCGGGCTTCCAGCGCTTTAACCTGCTCGCAGGTGCCGAGACGATCCTGCGGGGTTAGCATGATGCGCTCGGCATCGGTGAGCTGCTCGCGCGGACGGGTATCGTCCACCCCGGAAAGGTGCACCAGACCGATGTCCGCCACCTCCACCTGGCTGAACTCGTCCGCCGCCTGCGGGTAGAGATGGTGATGGAAGGTGTCGATCAGCAGCTTAAACGGCACGCGGGCGTCATGGATCAGCGTCTGCGCCTGGTGCGCAGAGCGCAGCGAGCTTTGCGGGAAGCCCAGCGGCTCCACCAGGCCATGGATGCCATAGAACGCAAATAGCGGCGACAGATCGCGCAGGGCGCTCAGGGTTTCGCTGGCCGGCACTTCGCTGCCGTCGTTAAGCGGACAGAGCACCAGCGATTTGGCGCCGATGGCCTGGGCCTCTTTCAGCAGCGATTCGGTCAGCTGCCGCACCTCTTCGCTACGACGGTTAAAGGGGTAGACCGCGTTAATCGTCAGGATCTCGATGTGGTAGCGCGCCGCCAGCTCGCGCACCTGCTGATGGCTCAGATCGTCGGTCACTTTTCCGCTGGGTAAATCGTTGCGTAGCTCAACCTTGTTCAGGCCCAGACGGTTCACCAGACGGAAAAACGCTTCAATGCTGAGCGCTGGCGCGATTTTGCGGTTGATACAAAAACGTTGCATTGCGATGGCCATAGGACACTCCTGACGGAAGAGGGGGAGGTTCGTTCAATTGGCTAACAGTCAAAACGTTTATTCCAAAATTAGCAAGAATGGAAATGATGAATGTTTGAGCTGTCTCGCAAAATATCACTGGCCCCGACTACGGGGGCGACAGCGGCGGGAAGCCTGGCGTCGAGAGGCAACGAGGCGTGATGCGGGAAGCGCACAGGCAATCCGTCGGCGCAAAATGCGACTGTTATCACCAAAATGAAATTTCATTTCACGACAATGTTGAAATATAAATTTCATTTTACTACGGTTATAGCACAGCAGAATCAGCGACGGGCCGGTGTGCGCTGGCCCTCTTCACTATGAGGCGAGAACATGACGATCACAGGAAACTTTATTGGCGGGAAAACCGTTATCAGCAGCAGCAACGAAACGATGCCGGTGTACGATCCGGCGACGGGCAAAGCGGTGCGCGAAGTCACGGTGTCGACCGCGCAGGAAGTCTCTGAGGCGATTCAGGTTGCTCGCGATGCGTTTGACAGCTGGTCCCGTACTACGCCGCTGCGCCGCGCCCGGGTGCTGTTCAACTTCAAAATGTTGCTGGAGCAGCACGTGGAAGAGCTGGCCGGGATCATCGTCAGTGAGCACGGCAAGGTGTGGTCGGATGCGCTGGGCGAGCTGACCCGCGGCATGGAAGTGGTCGAATTCGCCTGCGGGATCCCGCACCTGATTAAAGGCGAATACTCCTCTGACGTCGGCACCGGCGTCGACAGCTACTCGCTGATGCAGCCGCTGGGCGTGGTGGCCGGGATCACCCCGTTCAACTTCCCGGCGATGGTGCCGATGTGGATGTTCCCGCTGGCGCTGGCCTGCGGCAACAGCTTCATCCTCAAGCCGCCCGCGCTGGCGCCTACGGCCGCCGTGCGTCTGGCAGAGCTGCTGAAAGAAGCCGGTCTGCCGGACGGCGTGTTTAACGTCGTACACTGCAGCAATGAAGATGCCGAGCAGCTGTACACTGACCCGCGTATTGCGGCGGTGAGCTTCGTCGGCTCCTCCGGTGTGGCGGAGTATATCTATAAGACCGCCAGCGCCCACGGCAAGCGCGTGCAGGCGTTCGGCGCCGCCAAAAACCACGCGATTGTGATGCCGGATGCCGATCTCGACGCCACCGTTAACGCCATTATGGGCGGCGCTTTTGGCTCCGCAGGCGAGCGCTGCATGGCGCTGCCGGTGGTGGTGGCGGTGGGAGATGAAACCGCCGACAAACTGATCGCCCGCCTGAAGCCGCTGGTGGAAGCGCTGAAAGTGGGCCCGGGCTGCATGCGCGGCCAGGAAGAGAACGAGATGGGACCGGTGGTGTCTGATACCCACCAGAAAAAAGTGCTCGGCTATATTGATAAGGGCGAAAGCGAAGGGGCAAAACTGGTGGTCGATGGCCGCAAACTGCGCGTGCCGGGTTATGACGCAGGCTATTATGTCGGCGGCACCCTGTTCGATCACGTCACCCCGGAGATGACCATCTGGCGCGAAGAGATCTTTGGCCCGGTGCTGGGAATTGTACGCGCGGCGGACTATGACAGCGCCCTTGAGCTGGTCAACAGCCATGAGTTTGGCAACGGCAGCGCCGTCTTCACCAGCAACGGCCACACCGCGCGTGAATTCGTCCATGACGTGCAGGCGGGGATGGTTGGGGTGAACGTGCCGGTCCCGGTGCCGATGGCGTTCCACAGCTTCGGCGGATGGAAGCGCTCGGTGTTTGGCGCGTTGAACGTCCACGGGCCGGACGGCGTGCGCTTCTACACGCGCATGAAGACCGCCACCGTACGCTGGCCGGCAGGGCAGCAGACCGTATCTGAATTCAGCATGCCGACATTAGGTTAATCGGCGAAGGAGAGCGCCATGTCGTTACTGGCTAAATCGCGAAAAGAGGGACAGATCCAGCATATTACGCCGCAAAGCGCCGGTTGGCGCTATATCGGCTTTGATGTCTGGATGTTGAAAAAAGGGCAGACCGTGACGCTGGAGAGCGGCGATCGCGAGCTGTGCCTGGTGCTGGTCGCCGGGCTGGCGTCGGTGAAAACGCAGCATGCCGATTTCCCGAATCTCGGTAAACGGATGTCGCCGTTTGAACGCACCCCGCCGTGGTCGGTCTACGTGCCGCCGCAGGATAAAGTCGAGGTAACCGCTGATTCCGATCTGGAGCTGGCGGTATGCAGCGCGCCGGGCAAAGGCAGCTTCCCGGCACGCCTCATTCGGCCGGAAGACGTCGGTGTAGAGCATCGCGGGAAAGGGCGCAACCAGCGCCGGGTGCATAATATTCTACCGGACAGCGCCGAGGCGGACTGCCTGCTGGTGGTGGAGGTGTACACCGACGAGGGGGCCACCAGTTCGTGGCCGTCGCATAAGCATGATACCGCCCAGCCGGGCAAAGAGACGCAGCTGGAAGAGACCTACTACCACCGCTTCGATCCGCCGCAGGGCTTTGCCTTCCAGCGGGTCTACACCGACGACCGCAGCCTGGACGCCTGCATGGCACCCTACAACCACGATGTGGTGATGGTGCCGCGCGGTTACCATCCGGTGGCGGCGATTGCCGGTTATGACAGCTACTATCTGAACGTGATGGCCGGGCCGGATCGGAAATGGTTGTTCACCTGGGAAGATGACCACGCCTGGATCAACACGCCGGAGTACCCGCGCCACGACTGACGCGCTTTGCAGAAGCGGATAAAAAAGGCCGGTTAGCGATGCTAACCGGCCTTCTTGTTTGAAGGCGGCGGGTGTTTTTTAGCGAAACGCTCCGCGAAATCCCACTCCCCGACCCGGCAAGCGCATCGCCGCCGGGCAGGACACTTCGGGCGCCATACCCGCCTTTGTGCCGGATGGCGCTACGCTTATCCGGCCTACGGGATCCTCCCTAAGCCCCTATACCGTAGGCCCGGCAAGCGCAGCGCCGCCGGGCAGGAACCTCCGGCACCATACCCGCCTTTGTGCCGGATGGCGCTACGCTTATCCGGCCTACGGGATCCTCCCGTAAGCTCCTATACCGTAGGCCCGGCAAGCGCAGCGCCGCCGGGCGATGAGCGCAGGCACGGAGCTGCTTTTATGCCGGGCGGCGGCTCACGCCTTGCCCGGCCTACGGTTCGTGCGACCTGCCGTTGATTGACCCACTTGTGCGACTGAAACTGCCGGTGTTGCGGCCTCAAAATCGCTGAGACGTTCCCGGAAGGCCGGGGCAGCCCGCATGGATGCGGGCTGAGGGCCGTGTTTTGCAGGGACGCTGCCTCGGCCCGACCCGAAGCCTGCAGGGATAAGTCGAAGGCACCACGAAGTGGCGATTTTGCTGGCCGGAGCCCGGGGGTACAGGGGGCGGCGGCGAATGGCCGCCCCCTGTGCGCTCCCTGCGCCATGAGTGACATAACGCAGACGATTAACCGGGAGCGCAAATTTCGCTGAAGTTACACGTGATAAACGCTTTTGCCTGGCTGAGAAAGTTGCAAACCGATAACAGTCTCTACGGCATCCCGCAGGCGCATATATCCCAGGCCCGGCAAGCGCAGCGCCGCCGGGCGATGACCGCAGGCACGGAGCTGCTTTTATGCCGGGCGGCGGCTCACGCCTTGCCCGGCCTACGAGATCCTCCCGCAGGCTTATACAACTCCGCCGGGCAACTAACGCCAGGCGGCTTATCTCACGCCTTCTGCTTGGCCTCGGACTCCTGACTGCTGTTCAGCGCCAGCGAAACCGCCAGCGTCTGGGCCAGACACAGGGAAGCAACCTGCGAGCGGAAACCATCTACCTGCGCTTCACGCACCACAAAGCAGACATCGCTGAAGGCCGCCAGCGGGCTGACCTGACTGTCGGTAATCGCGATCTGCCGCGCTTTGCGCTGTGCGCCCAGCTCCACCAGCTCTACCACTTCCCGCGCGTACGGCGAGAAGCTCACCGCCACCACCACGTCTTTCGGGCCGACCAGACTCAGCTGCTCGGTGAACATGCCGCCGAGGCCGTCGATCAGAAAGGCTTTGCGATCGAGGTGGCGCAGCGCATAGGTCAGATAGGAGGCGACGCTGAACGACCGGCGCAGGCCAATGACGTAAATATTTTCCGCTTCGCCCAGCAGGGCCACCGCGCGCTCCAGATCATCGCTGGAGGTCTGCATCGCCAGCTGCTGCAGGGCCTGGTTGTTCACCATCGTGAACATATTGAGGATTTCCGTCGGCGTTTCCGGCGGGCTGGACTCATCGCTGGTGGTCTGGCGGAACAGACGGGCGCGCTCGGTATAGTTGGCGGTCTCTTCCATCAAATGTTGCTTGAACATCTGTTTCATTTCGTTAAAGCCGCTAAAGCCGAAGGCGTTGGCAAAACGAATCAACGTGGAAGGGGGAACATCCGCCTGTTGCGCAATGGAGGCCACGGTATCGAAAGCCACGCTATTGCTGTTATCAAGGATATAGCGGGCGACCTGTTTCAGGCGTTTGCTTAATGTATCGTAGCGACGCCTGATTTCATCCTGCAGGATGGTCAGCTGTGTTGGGTTATTGGCCATAGAGTGCGCTCTGAGAAAATGGAAGGAATATGGCTTCCAGTGTACCAAATGAAGCGAATTTTTCATTTATTGCGACGAAATACGCGATTCATTTCACGAAGAAACAGAAAAACGCCCGCTCCGCAAGGTGACGGAGACGGGCGTCGGGGGATCAGCGGCGGGCTTCGCGCCAGTAACCAATGAGCGTCAGGTAGTTGCGTTTCACTTCCTCTATCAGGGCCTCATCGCTGAGCTCACCCTGCATCCAGCGCCGCGACGGCAGGCCAAAGATGGTGCGCCCGACGGCGAAACCTTTGATCATCGGGTGTGCGGCCGCCTCGGCGAAACCGGCGCGCAGTTTGTCGGAAGGCGCGTCGAGGCCGAGGATCAGGATCCCGCGGCTCCACGGATCTTCGCGCTCGATAAGCGCGGTGATCTGCTGCCAGCTGGCGCTGGAGAGCGGCGGCAGCTTCCACCAGTCCGGCTTGATCCCCAGCTGATAGAAGTGTTCCAGCATGGTGTGGTAATGGCGCTCGTCTTTGTCCGGGCCATTTTCCGGCAGGATCACCTCCAGCAGCAGCTCATGGCCTGACTTGTTACAGGCCTGCCACACCTCGAGCAGCAGGGCGTCCTGCTCTTCACGCAGCGCCGCCGGGTCGGCAGGATGATAGAAGACCAGGCATTTGACGACATGCTCCAGCGGCCAGTCGATCAGCTGCGAGCCGATGTTGCCATGCTCCAGACGCAGCGGTCGCGAGCTGGGCAGCTCGATGGGGCGTCCGATCCACCAGCCCTTGCCGGTAATGGCGTTGAGCGCACGCTGGCCATAGGTGCCGTCGGCCAGAATGCCGCTGCGCTGATCGAGACCCGCCTCCTGCGCCGCCGCTTCGGCCGCGGCTAACAACAACAGCTTGAGCTGCGGAATGCAGGCTTCATCGCGCCCGGTCTCCCGTGCCAGGTCGGCCAGCTGTTTGCGATGGTCGAAGGCGAAAATGCACAGCTCCGGCCACTGCTGACGGCGGCTGGTGACCCGGTGCAGGTGGTTGAGGCGCTCGTCGACGTCCGGGCGCGGCACCGATTCGGCACGCAGCAGGTAGTCATCGAGTTCGACTTTGGTCGGCATCGCCGGCGCGCAGCCGTGGCGGGAGACCACCAGCGCCCCGCAGGCGTTGGCGTAACGGCAAGCCTGCTCCCAGCCTTCGTCGTTGAGCCAGCCGCGCAGCAGGCCAGACATAAAGGCATCCCCGGCGCCCAGCACGTTGAGAACCTCCACGCGCACGCCCTGCTGCAGCGGCACCTGGTCCCAGCTGTCCGGGATGTCGCCTTCCAGCACCACGCAGCCCATTGGCCCGCGCTTGCAGACGAGGGTGGCTTTGGTGGCATTGCGCACATTTTTCAGCGCGGTCAGGGTATCGGTGCTGCCCCCGGCAATATGAAACTCTTCTTCGGTTCCCACCACCAAATCGAACAGATGCAGCACTTCCTGCAGCTGGCTGGTGACCGGCCCGGACTCAATGAAACGGGTTTCGCCATCGCCGAGCGAGGTGAGCCCCCACAGCACCGGACGGTAATCGATATCCAGTGCGGTACGCAGGCCGTGACGGCGAGCGTATTCCAGCGCCTTCAGCACCGCGGCGCGGGTGTTGGCGTGGGACAGGTGGGTGCCGGTCACCGCCAGCGCCCGAGAGGAGGCAATATACTCCTCGCTAATGTCGTCAGGCGTTAAGGCCATATCGGCGCAGTTATCGCGGTAGAAAATCAGAGGGAAGGTCTCCTGATCCTTAATCCCCAGCATCACCAGCGCGGTCAGGCGGGATTTGTCGGTAATCAGATACTCGGTATCCACCCCGGCGCGGTTGAGCGTTTCACGCAGGAAACGGCCGTTGTGTTCATCGCCAACGCGCGCCAGCATGGCCGATTTCAGCCCCTGAATGGCGGTGCCATAGGCCACGTTGCCGGAGGAGCCGCCCAGATATTTCGCGAAACTGGCAACGTCTTCTAGCCGCGAACCGATCTGCTGGGCATAGAGGTCGACGGCCACCCGACCTATACAGATGACGTCGAGCCGCTTTACTGCTGCATTCATAGCTAGGATTTCCTTTTTGGTGTCTGCTGCCTGGAAGGGTCGGGATCCCGACGTCGACTCCGTGAACAGCCTGAGGGTTATTGGTTACCCTTAGTTTGAGAAATAAATATTTCATTTGCAAACTCGTTCGAAATTAAAAAACCAAAAGTGTGAGGGATCTACCACTCTGCCGCACTGAGCCTCGCGTGAGCGCGGATCGGCCCCTCTGTCGACCTGGGGGAAAATGAAACGCCGGAAGCGGTTTCTTTACCTATGATTTTTAAGGGGATATAGCCGTCTGGCGCGGCAAAACAGCGCCTGAAAACCTGTCAGGAATGTCAATGAAACGTATGAAATGGGTAGAGAGTTTGATCCCTCTCGCAAAATGAAATATTTCTTCTGTATTTGTATTTAATGAAAAAAATGTTTGCCTATAATCCACAGGTATTCCAGTGACGTGAACGACGGCCCCGGCGGCATCGGCGCGACGCCACACACAAATACTGAACAATAAGGATTGTGCATCATGGGCAAACTGAGACTGACGACGGCGCAGGCGCTGGTGAAGTTCCTCGATAACCAGTACCTGGAAGTGGATGGCGAAGAGCTGAAATTTGTGAAAGGCATTTTCGCGATTTTCGGCCATGGCAACGTCCTGGGGCTGGGGCAGGCGCTGGAGCAGGACAGCGGCGATATGCGCGTCTATCAGGGGCGTAACGAGCAGGGGATGGCCCACGCGGCCACCGGTTTTGCCCGCCAGGCACTGCGCCGGCAGATTATCGCCTGCACCTCCTCCATCGGTCCGGGGGCGGCCAACATGATCACCGCCGCCGGCACCGCCAGCGCCAACCGCATTCCGCTGCTGCTGCTGCCGGGCGATGTCTTCGCCACCCGCCAGCCGGACCCGGTGCTCCAGCAGATTGAACAGAGCTACGATCTCAGCATCAGCACCAATGACGCTTTCCGCGCAGTCAGCAAATACTGGGACCGCATTACCCGCCCGGAACAGCTGATGAGCGCCTGCATCAACGCCATGCGCGTCCTGACCGACCCGGCGGAAACCGGCGCGGTGACGCTGTGCCTGCCGCAGGATGTACAGGGCGAAGCCTGGGACTACCCGGAATCCTTCTTTGCGCGCCGCGTGCACCGACTCGACCGCCGCCCGGCCAGCGCCGCGCAGCTGGCGGACGCCGTGGCGGCCATCAAAGCCAGCCGTAAACCGCTGATCGTCTGCGGCGGCGGAGTGAAATACTCCGGCGCGGGCGAAGCGCTGTCCCGTTTCGCCGAGCGCTACGGGGTGCCCTTCGCCGAAACCCAGGCCGGGAAGGGGACGGTGGTCTCTTCTCACCCCCTGAACGTCGGCGGCGTCGGCGAGACGGGCTGTCTGGCGGCGAACCTGCTGGCGAAAGAGGCCGACCTGGTGATCGGCGTCGGCACCCGCTTCAGCGATTTTACCACCGCCTCGAAATGGATTTTCCAGCACCCGGAGGTGCGTTTCCTGAATATTAACGTCAGCAACTTCGACGCCTGGAAGCTGGACGGCATTGCCATGCTGGCGGACGCCCGGGAAGCGATGACCGCCCTCGACGCGGCGCTGGCGGACAGCGGCTGGCAGGCCGGCTGGGGCGCGCAGATCGAGAGCGTGCAGAGCCGTCAGTTAAAAGAGACCCAGCGCGTCTACCAGGCGGTGTGGCAGGAAAAATCCTTTGTGCCGGAGATCGACGATCATCTCGATCGCGAATCGGTGTATCGCGAGTTCCGCCAGATCACCGACTCCACCCTGACCCAGAGCAGCGTCCTTGGGGTACTGAATGAAACGCTGCCGGCCGAGGCGGTGATCGTCGCGGCGGCGGGCAGCCTGCCGGGCGATCTGCAGCGCGTCTGGCGCAACCGCGCGGAAAACACCTACCACGTGGAGTACGGCTACTCCTGCATGGGATACGAAGTCAACGCCGCGCTGGGCGTGAAGCTGGCGCAGCCGCAGAGCGAAGTCTACTCCCTGGTCGGCGATGGCTCGTTCATGATGCTGCACTCTGAGCTGGTCACCTCCCTGCAGGAGCGGGCGAAGATCAACGTCGTGCTGTTCGACAACATGGCCAACGGCTGCATCAACAACCTGCAGATGGAGCACGGGATGGACAGCTTCGGCACCGAGTTCCGCTACCGCCAGCCGGAAACCGGCCAGCTGCAGGGCGGCCTGGTGCCGGTGGACTTCGCCACCATCGCCGCCGGCTACGGCTGCAAAACCTGGCGCGTCACCACCCTGGACGAACTGCGCCACGCGCTGGACGCCGCCCGCCGCGAAACGGTCAGCACCCTGATTGATATTAAAGTGCTGCCGAAGACCATGGTGCACAAATACGGCAGCTGGTGGAACGTCGGGGTCGCCCAGACGGCGCTCTCTGAGCGGATCCGCAAGGTGGCGCAAATGATTAATGAAAAGCGCGCCCAGGCGCGTGATTACTAAAACGAACCTCTACCCTGAATCCTACAGACTTACGGAGAAAACCATTATGTCGCTCAAATTAGGTGTCATCGGCGCTGGCGCTATCGGTAAAGAACACATCCGTCGCTGCACCCAGGTTCTGCAGGGCGCCACCGTTGTGGCGGTGTCTGATATCAATGCCGACAACGCCCGTGCGGCGGTCGCGCTGCCGGGCGTGCAGGCGGAAGTCTACGCCGACGGCCACGACGTGATTAACGCCAGCGATGTCGATGCCATTCTGGTCACCTCCTGGGACCCGACCCACGAAGAGTACACCCTGGCCGCCATTGCCGCCGGTAAGCCGGTGTTCTGCGAAAAACCGCTGGCGATGTCTGCGGAAGGCTGCCGCCGCATCGTCGATGCTGAAATGAAGGCCGGCCGTCGTCTGGTGCAGGTTGGCTTTATGCGCCCCTACGACGAAGGCTATCTGGCGCTGAAAAAAGTGATCGACGATGGCGATATCGGCGCACCGCTGATGCTGCGCTGCGCCCACCGCAACCAGTCGGTCGGCGAGAACTACACCACCGATATGGCGATCACCAACACCCTGATCCACGAGCTGGACGTACTGCGCTGGCTGCTGAACGATGACTACCGTTCCGTACAGGTGCGCTTCCCGCGCTCCACCTCGCACACCCATGCGCGCCTGAAAGATCCGCAGATCGTCTCCTTTGAAACCAAAAAAGGCACCCTGATCGACGTCGAAGTGTTCGTGAACTGCCAGTACGGATATGACATCCAGTGCGAAGTGGTCGGCGAAACCGGGATTGCCCGTCTGCCGGAGCCGTCTGCCGTCCAGATGCGCAAGTCCGCCAGCCTGTCGACCGCCATTCTCACCGACTGGAAAGACCGCTTTATCAAAGCCTACGACGTTGAGCTGCAGGCCTTTATCAACGACGTCAAAGCCGGCCAGCTGCACGGCCCGTCGGCCTGGGACGGCTACGCGGCGTCGGTGGCGGCGGACGCCTGCATTAAAGCGCAGGGAACCAGCGAGCCGGTTGAGGTGACGCTGCCTGAGTGCCCGGCATTCTACAAACGTTAAGCGCGTTTTGCTGACGGAACTTCTTTGCACAGGTAACGACGATGAAAATTGCCTTTGATGTGGATGTCATTAAGGACCTCGGGATCACCCGCATGGTCCATCAGGTAGCGGAGTGGGGCTACAAGTACATTGAACAGTCGCCGCACCCGCAGATTAACCCGTTCTACAAGCACCCGCGCGCCAGCCGGGAGATCATGGCGGAGTACAAGCAGGCGCTGCGCGATACCGGCCTTGAGCTGTCGTCGTTTATCTGCGTCTACCGCTGGTCCGGCCCGGACGAACTGCGCCGTCAGGCGGCGGTGAAAAACTGGAAACGGCTGGTGGAAATTGCGGTGGAGATGGGCGTTCAGGTGATCAACACCGAGTTCTCCGGCGATCCGAATCAGCCTGAGATCTGCGATGAAATGTTCTATCGCTCAATGGAAGAGCTGTTGCCGATTTTTGAGCGGGAAGGCATCCGCGTGGAGATCCAGGCGCATCCCTGGGATTTCTGCGAAGAGAACAATGAAACCGTCGATATCGTGAAGTCGTTCCGCAGCGATAACGTGAAGTACGTCTACAGCGTGCCGCACACCTTTTTCTACGACAAAGGCGTCGGCGACGTGGCGAGCATGCTGCGCTACGCCGGGAGCGATCTCTCCCATGTCCTGATTGCGGACACCCGCAATCATACGAAACATTGCCGCTATATCGTTAACCCGCCGGGCGTGGATGCCGTGGTGCACCAGCACGTAGGCGTCGGGGAAGGGGATGTGGATTTCGACGCGCTGTTCCGCACCCTGCGCGAAATGAAATTCGCCGATCAGACCTTCAAGGTCGGCGGGGAGCCGATTGTCGCCACCTCGCTGTTTGGCTACCCGGAAAAAATGAAATACCAGGCAGTGGAAACCCGTGAACTCATTGAACGTGAATTGCTGCGCCGGTAAGGCGCAGCGGCAGGAGCCCTACTATGAACAAAGATAACGTCAAACTGGCTATCGCCCCGATCGGCTGGACTAACGATGATATGCCGGAGCTCGGCAGCGAAAACACCTTCCAGCAGATCGTCAGCGAAATGGCGCTGGCCGGCTTTACCGGCAGCGAAGTCGGCAGCAAATATCCGCGCGATCCGGCGGTTCTCAAGCCGATGCTGGACATCCGCGGCATTCAGATCTGCAACGCCTGGTTCAGCACCTTTTTCGCCAACGGCCAGCGGGAAAAAACCATTGATGAATTCGTCAATCACATGAACTTCCTTCATGCGATGGGGGCGAAAGTGATTGGCTGCTCCGAGCAGAGCGGCAGCATCCAGGGGCTGGATAAACCGATCCTCGGCGATGCGAAGCCGTGCTTCAGCGACGAAGAGTGGCAGCGGGTAGCGGAAGGCTATAACACCCTCGGTCGCCTGGCGGCGGAGAAGGGGATGCAGGTCTGTCTGCACCACCACATGGGCACCGGCATTCAGACCACCGCGGAAATCGACAAGTTTATGTCGCTGGTGGACGAGCGCGTCTTCCTGCTGTTCGATACCGGCCACGCCTGGTATTCCGAAGGCGGCGAAGCGCCGATGCTGGCGATCCTCAAAAAGTATCTGCCGCGCATCAACCACGTCCACCTGAAAGACGTCCGCCCGCCGGTGATCGACCAGGTGCGCCGCGACGGCCTGTCGTTCCTCGACGGCGTGAAAAAAGGCACCTTCACCGTCCCGGGCGACGGGGTGATCGATTTCCGTCCGGTGTTCAAGCTGCTGGACGACGCTGGCTATAAAGGCTGGATGGTAGTGGAAGCCGAGCAGGATCCTGCCCTGGCCAATCCTTTCGAATACGCCGTCAAAGCGCGCAAATATATCCGCGAAACGGCAGGGATCTAATCGTTGTGACATTTTCAGGTCATACCGGGTATGGCCTGCTTTTTTTCCTTTCACAACCGGACTCAGGGCTTAACCACGGCGCCGGACAGTTCCCTCTCCCGGGCCCAGGGCTCAACCACGGCGCCGGACAGTTCCCTCTCCCGGATTCAGGGCTTAACCACGGCGCCGTACCGTCCCCTCTCCCTCAGGGAGAGGGCCAGGGTGAGGGTGACGATGACGGGTAACGCGTCACTTCACTTCCGCCAGCGCGGTCTTATCCACATAAGGTTTCATCAGCGCATCGGCTTCCTTCTGCGCCGCCTGAACCGCCGCTTCCGGCGTCACTTTGGCATCATTGACCACCGCCGCCAGTTGGTTCTCCATCGCCTTACGCACCGCCACGGTCTCCCAGGTGGAGTACCACGGATGGGCGTACTTCAGCTGCTCAAGCGCGATCGCCGCCCGCGGATCCTGCTGCAGATAGGCCTTCATCTCCGGCGTATCATATGACGCCTTGCGCGGCGAGAAGTAGCCGGTGAAGCGGCTCCATGCGCCGTTCACGTCGGGGCTCACCAGATAGGTCAGGAACTGATACGCCGCTTTCTTCTGCGCCTCGTTGATGCCTTTAAAGCTCACCAGGCTGGCGCCGCCGATCGGCACCGCGCGCTGCTCTTTGGCCGGCAGCATTGCCACCCCAAGCTCAAAGTCTTTGCTGTTCTCGCGCATAAAGCCCAGCGCGCCAGTGCTGAGCATCGCCATCCCGAGCTTGCCGGAGAAGAACGCGGCGCTGATCTGCTTCGAGTTCAATACCCCGGACGGCATCACCTTGTCCTTGTAAATCAGATCCTGCCAGAAGCGCAGAGCGCCGATGGCGGTCGGCGAGTTGTAATAGACCTCGCCCGGATAGTCTTCGTTAAAGTATTTCCCGCCGTTGGCGCGTACCAGCGCCGAGAAGATCCAGCCGCCGTAGTCGTCGTTGGTCGACGGCAGCATGATCCCCCACTGGCCTTTGCTCTCGTCGGTCAGCTTTTTGGCATCAGCCAGCAGCTCGGCCCAGGTCTGGGGCGGCTGTTTGATCCCGGCCTGATCGAACATCGTCTTGTTGTAGTAAAGGATCGGCGTCGAGTTATGGAACGGGATCGCATAAGTGGTGCCCATCACCTGGGCGTTCTTATGCATCGCGGGCCAGAATTCCTTTTGCAGAAAATCGCCGGCCTTTTGATCGCCATATTTAAACAGCTCGTCCATCGGCAGGATCTCATCCTTCAGCGCCAGATCGGTGGTGAAGTTGGCGGACATGATCACCAGCGCCGGCGGCTGGCCGGCCTTCTGCGCCGATTCGGCTTTGATCTTGGTGGTGTCGTAGTTGCCGGTGAAGATGCCGCGCACTTCGACATCCTGCTGCGAGTCGTTGAATTGCTTAATGACGCGGGTCATCTCCATGGTCAGCTTGCCGTCCACCGGCGCCGGGAACATGAAGTCTATTTTTTCTTTCGCCAGCGCCGCGCCGCTCAGGGCAAGGCTGAGGCCAACCGCGACTAGCGTAAGAGGTTTAAACATGATCTGTCTCCATCAGTAAATTATGCTGGGTCTCAGCATGAAAAAGATGCACATCGGCAGGCGAAAAGCCGAGGATCAGCGACTCGCCTTTTTCCGGCACCGTGCCGCGGTGGCGGCGGCTAAAGCGCAGGGTGCCGATCGGGGTGCTGACGTGGAGCAGGTAGTCGGCCCCCATCAGTTCTCGTTGCAGAACGGTGGCCGGCAGGCGCAGATGGCCCTCCTCCACGCGGTCGGTAATATGTTCCGGGCGAATGCCCAGCCAGACGCGGGTCTGATCCCGGTGGCGCGGCGGCAGCGGATGGCGCTGTTCTCCCAACAGTACTTCACCGTTGGCGCAGGGCAGCGACAGGAGGTTCATCGCCGGCGAACCGATAAACCCGGCGACGAACAGGTTGGCCGGGTTGGCGTACAGATACTCCGGGCGCCCGACCTGCTGTACGTGGCCGCCGTTCATCACCACGATGCGGTCGGCCATCGACATCGCCTCGGTCTGATCGTGGGTCACATAGATCGTGCTGGTTTTCAGCTGCTGGTGGAGGGCCATAATGCTGTCGCGCACTTCGCTGCGCAGGCGGGCGTCGAGGTTGGAGAGCGGCTCGTCCATCAGGAACAGCCGCGGATTGCGCACGATCGCCCGGGCCATCGCCACCCGCTGGCGCTGGCCGCCGGAGAGCTTCGCCGGTTTGCGGTCGAGCAGCGCCTCCAGCTGCAGCATCTGCGCCACTTTGTCCACCCGCGGCTGCCAGCTGCTTTTCTCTTCCTTGCGCACCTTCATGCCGAAGGTGATGTTGTCGCGCACCGACAGATGGGGGAACAGGGCATAGTTCTGGAAGATCATCGCGAAGTTGCGCTCGCGCGGCGTGGTGGCGGTAATGTTCTCATCATGCAGCCAGATTTGGCCTTCGCTGACCGGCTCCAGCCCGGCGAGCAGGCGCAGCAGGGTGCTTTTCCCGCAGCCCGACGGGCCGACCAGCACCACGAATTCGCCTTCGTGAATATCCAGCGACAGGGCGCTGAGCGCCGGTTTGCCGTCGAAACGTTTACTGATGTTTTGCAGACTGAGCATGGCGGTTAGCGCTCTTCTGTTGGGCAACTGATGTTTTCGTCATACAGCCACGGCCCGGCGTAGTGGGCCAGCGAGTGCTGATAGCTCACCCACTGCTCGCCGACCTGACGGTGCATCAGGCACGAAGCCGGAGAGAGGTCGTAATAGGGCCGGGTGTCTTCGTGGCAGTACGGCACCTGATGGACGGTGCCGGGAAGGGTGGAGATCAGCGCCTGGCGATACTGGGTCATGGTCAGGCTGTGGTTGTGGCCGCAGAAGATGCGCGTCAGCGACGGGAAACGTTCCACCAGCGCCAGCAGACGGTGGCCGTTTTCGCAGGCGATCGGGTCCATCTGCGCATTGCCCAGCGGCAGCGGCGGGTGGTGCATAAACACCGTTGCCGGTTTGTCGCCGCCCTCGAACAGCTGCGCCTCCAGCCAGCTGATGGTCTCGTCGGTCAGCCAGCCTTTTGACGTGCCGGCGCGACTGGAATCGATAAACAGCAGGCGGGTGGCGAAGTCATCCACCGCATAGCGCATATTTTGCGGATCGTTGCCCAGCTGCGGGCACAGCGGGTGAAGATGCTCCAGAAAATGGGCTTTGTCGTCGTGGTTGCCAGGGATCAGATACAGCGGATAGTTCAGGCTGCCGAAGATCTGGCGGGCCACCTGATACTCCTCCGGGCGGCCGCAGTTGACGATATCCCCGCTCACCACCACCGCGTCCGGGCGTTCGCGCAGCGCGTTAAGCTGGGAGACCACGTCGGCGTTGGCGGCATTGACGTCGATAAAGCCGTACAGCTTCTCGCCGCGGCTGCGGAAATGGGTATCGGAAATGTGCGCTAACAGCATGAATCACTCCTTATTTGATCCCGGAGAAGCCGAAGCTCCGCAGGAACTGTTTCTGAAAAAGGATAAACGCCAGCATCAGCGGCAGGCAGACCATCAGCGTCCCGGCACCGATGGTGCCCCACTGGCCGCCGGATTCGGCGCCCATGGCGAAGGAGACCAGCCCGACGGTCAGCACCTGCTTATCGGGATCGTTGAGCATCATCAGCGGCCACAGGTACTCGTTCCAGTGGTAGGTAATGCTGACGGTGGCGAAGGCCAGCACCGACGGCCAGGACATCGGCAGCAGCACGCGGAACAGCACCTGCCACCAGCGGCAGCCCTCCATCAGCGCCGCCTCTTCCAGCTCTTTCGGGATGGCGAGGAACGCCTGACGCATCAGGAACACGCCGAACGCTGAGGTGAAGTAGGGCATCATCACCCCGGTGAGGGTGTTGAGCAGGCCGAAGGTTTTCAGGGTCAGCATGTTCGGCACCATCATCACTACCGGCATGATCATCAGCTGCACCAGGAACAGGAGAAACAGCGTCTGCTTGCCGCGAAACTCGTGGCAGGCGAAGACGTACCCGGCGGTGGTGATGGTCAACAGCTGCACGAAGAAGGTGCCGAAGGTGAAGATAAGGGTGTTGGCGTACAGGCTCAGCCAGTCGGCGCTGTTCCAGGCGTCGCGGAAGTTATCGAGGGTCAGCGGCAGGCGCGGCAGCAGCGAGGCCATATCTTCCCCGAAGGTGGTAGCGCTGAACGAGGTGGCCAGCATCCAGATAAACGGGCTGATCCACAGCAGCGCCAGGCAGCACATTAATACCGTCAGCGTAAAGGGCGACGAGCGGCGCAGGCGCAGCCACAGCGGACGGGCGGCGGCGGGCGTGCGGACCAGCAGCGGCGAGATTTCAGCGCTCATAGTGGGCTCCTTTCTCCAGCAGTTTCAGGTTAATCAGCGAGAAGGCGAACAGCCCGGCCAGGGTCAGGAAGGTGGCGGCGGAGGCTTTGCCGAGGTCGTGGGTATCCCAGGCGAGATTCTGGATGTAATAGAGCAGCACGGTGGTGGCGTTATCCGGCCCGCCGCGGGTCATCACCGCCACATGGTCGATCTGGGTGATGGAGTAGATCAGCGCGGTGGTGATCACAAAGCTCAGCGTCGGGCGCAGCAGCGGTAACGTGACCTTAAAAAAGACCTGCGTGCGGGTAGCCCCCTCCATCAGCGCCGCTTCCCGCGTCGAGGCCGGAATGCTCTGCAACCCGGCGAGGAAAAACAGCATGTAATAGCCGGCAAACTTCCACACGCCGATCAGCGCCAGGGCCAGCAGCGCGCTGTTGCTGCGCCCCAGCCAGTTGTTGTTCATCGGGCCGAACAGCTTCGCCAGATAGTGGTCGAGCAGGCCGAGGCCGGGCATAAAGATAAACAGCCACAGCGCGGCGGCGCTGACCATCGGGATAATCATCGGGAAGAAGAAGGCGGTGCGCAGCCAGCGGTTGACGCGATGGTTCTCGCTGAGGGCGACCGCCAGCAGCAGGGCGAGGGTCACCCCAGGCACCACCGTCAGCAGGATATAGAGCAGGTTATTGCCCAGCGACTGCCAGAAGACGTTATCGGCAAACAGGCGGGCGAAGTTATCCAGCCCGACGTACTGCGCGCCGTCGCTGGCCATGCGGGTATCAAACAGGCTGTCATACACCGAACGCCCCAGCGGGAACCAGGTAAACAGCAGTAAAAACAGCAGGGAAGGCGACAGGATAAGCCAGGGAAGCCAGGTCTTTCTCATGGTGACGCGCATCTCGTTCAGCCATTTATCGAAGCCCGGATTGTGGGAAGCAATGACTACAGAGGCATGGCGGGGAGATGACGGTTTGATGAAGCGACGGGGAAAACGCCGGGCGAGCGGGCCGCCCGGCGGGAGAGAACCATCAGAAGTCGGCTTTCAGCACCGCGCGGTAGCGGGCTTTGCCTTCGCGAACGTGCTTCAGCGCTTCGTTAATTTGCGACATCGGGAACAGCTCGGTGGTCGGGGCCACCTTGCTGCGCCCGGCAAACTTCATCAGCGTGCGCAGTTCGGACGGGTTACCGGTCGCCGAGCCGGAGATGCTGCGGTCGCCGCCGATAAGGGTAAAGGCCGGCACCGGGAACGGCTTCATCACCGCGCCGACGGTATGGAAGTTGCCGCCGTAAGCCAGGGCTTCGAAGTACGGCTGCCAGTCGAGGTCCACCGCCACGGTGTTGATGATCAGATCGAACTGACCGGCCAGCGCTTTTAAGGCTTCAGGATCGCGGCTGTTCACCACGCGATCGGCGCCCATCGCCAGCACTTCCTGCTCTTTGGCCGGGTTGGAGCTGAAGGCGGTCACTTCCGCGCCCATCGCCCGCAGCAGCTTAATAGCGATATGGCCGAGGCCGCCGATGCCGATCACCCCGACGCGGCTGGTGGCGGTGACGTGGTGGGTCAGCAGCGGTTTAAAGACGGTGATGCCGCCGCACAGCATCGGGCCGGCGGACGCCAGATCGATGCTCTCCGGCAGGGGGATCACCCACTGCCAGTCAGCGCGCAGCTTATTGGCGAAGCCGCCGCGGTTAAGAATGGTCGGCACCGAGCCTTCCAGACAGTTGATCTGGTTGCCACTGATGCAGGCGTCGCAATGGCCGCAGCTGCGCGCCGTCCAGCCGATGCCGACCTCCTGGCCAATCTTCAGCCCTTTATCCTGCGCCGCGCTGCCCAGCGCCGCCACCCGGCCAATCACCTCGTGACCGGCCACCAGCGGGTAGCTCGACATCCCCCATTCGTTGTCGATCATCGACAGGTCCGAATGGCAGATCCCGCAGTATTCCACCTCAACTTCGACATCTTCCGGCTGCAGCTCGCCGGCATCGTACTCCCACAGCGACAGATCGGCGCCCGCTTCTTTGGCGGCGTAGCTTTTAATGATGCTCATGTTCATTTCCTTGGGGTTGGCGTAATAACCCAGAAAGTGTAGAGCATGGCATTCCACGGCGCTTGGCAATCGGAGGGGTCGCGAAGCGGGCGGACCAGCCGCCCGTTAAGGTCAGCGGCTGGCGAGCGGCCACTGATTAAGGCGGATGCCGCGCTGCGGGGCGTTCTCGGCAAAATCATCCAGCACCGCCTGCACATCCGGGTCGAGATAGCCGACGCTGTCGTGCTCGACGATCACCACGCTCTTTTCCGGAATTTTCGCCAGCAGAGCCAGCAGATGCGGATTGTGCATAAAGGTCAGATTCTGCTGGATGCGCAGCACGTAGTGGTCATCGTAGCGCGCCAGCTGCAGCGAGTGGCGATGGCTGCGCCAGAGGCTGCACGCCATCTGGGTGGCAAGACCAATCCCGATCCCCGCCAGCATGCCGAAGGCGATAATCCCGCCGATGGTGGCGAGGAACGGGACGTACTGCGCCGCACCCTGGCGGAACTGCTCGATGAACAGCCGCGGCGTCGCCAGCTTATAGCCGGTATACAGCAGCACGGCGGCGAGGCTGGCGAGCGGGATTAAGGTCAGCAGGCCGCTGAACCACAGGCCGCAGATCAACAGCAGCACGCCGTGGATAAAGATCGACAGTTTGCTCTGCGCGCCATTGCTGACGTTGACCGAACTGCGGACGATGACCGCGGTGATCGGCATCGCCCCCAGCACGCCGGAGAGCAGATTGCCCACGCCCTGGGCGACCATTTCGCGGTTCGGCGAAGGCGGTGGATTTTGCGGACGCAGTTTTTTCAGCGCCTCCTGGCTGAGCAGGGTTTCCAGGCTGGCGACCAGCGCCAGGGTCACCGCCACCACCCACACCGACGGATTGCGCCACGCGCTCCATGCGGGAGACTCCAGCTCGCCCAGCAGATCGCCGAGGCTGCCGAACGCTGGCAGGGTAATACGCGGCAGAGTGGCCAGCTGCTGCGGCGCAAAATGGGTCAGCAGCAGGGTGGTCACGCAGCCGAGCAGGACGGCGATCAGTGGCCCGGGGATCCAACGCAGGCTCTTCACCCGGCGGATAAGCGGCGAGCCCCACAGCCAGAGCACCAGCAGGCCGCCCGCGGCGACGGCAATCGCATTGACGGAGAAAGCGGCATTGCCCTGAACCACATCGGCAAGGCCGGTCTCTTCCGCCGTGCCGAGCGCGACGGGGATCTGCTGCATAATCAGCAGGATGCCGATCGCCGCCAGCATGCCTTTGATGACGCTGGCGGGAACCAGCGAGATAAAGCGCCCGGCGCGCAGGATGCCGAACAGCAGCTGCAGCACGCCGGCCAGCACCAGCGCCATCAGGAAGACGGAGAAGGAACCCAGGGATTCAATGGCGGCGACGACGATGGTGACCAGTCCGGCGGCGGGGCCGCTGACGGCGAAGCGGGAAGGGCTGAGGGCGGTGACGACCAGGCCGCCGATGATGCCGGTCAGCAGGCCGACGAAGGGCGGTAAGCCGCTGGCCTGGGCGATGCCGAGGCACAGCGGCAGGGCGACAAGGAAGACGACGATGCCGGCGAGAGAGTCCTGACGAAGCGTGTTCATGGGGCGTGCTCCTGCGGTGAGAGGTGTTCGACGAGGGTGGTTAAATGGCCGGAAGCCAGATCGTAGACACAGCCGTGCAGGCTGAGCGGCCGCCCGCTGGCGAGCACCGTCTGCACCGGTTCACTCTCCAGCAGACGGGCGAACTGGGCGCGAACGTTGGCTTCCACCAGAGCGTCCAGCGCATGGCGAGAGGGCTCCGCGTCGGTGCTGGCGCCGGGGGAGGCCGCAACACAACAGTCATCGGCGATCTGCGCAATTTCGTGATGCAGGGTGTGGCGCAGCTGGCCGATGCGGCGAGCCAGCGCCGAGGACTCCTGCGCCAGCGGCAGGGTGGGCAGAGAGAGCGCCGCCTGCACGCCGCCGCAGCCGTAGTGGCCGCAGAGCACCACCCGCTCCACCTCAAGGTAGTGGAGGGCATATTGCAGGACGCTCATGACGTTGTCGTCGGCGGGATCGAGCATGTTGGCGATATTGCGGTGGACAAAGAGCTCGCCGGGCTGGCTGCCGGTGAGCACCTCGGCGGGCACGCGGCTGTCGGAGCAGCCGATCCACAGCGAGTGGGGCCGCTGCCCGTCGACCCATTTTTCGAAATAGTCCGGGTCATGCTGACACTTCTGCAGCGCCCAGCTGCGGTTGCGGGCCAGCAAAGGTTTTAACGTCGTCACAAGTATTCTCCTGAGTTAATTCATCGAGTGAATATGTCCATCAAGACTCGTACAGCGACTAGTAAAAATAGTGTTTACCGGAACCCTTCACGCCTGAGGAAAATCCTGGAATAAACGGCAAAAAGAAAACTTTTCATTAATGTAAAGTTATAAAAATATTTATGAAATTAATATTTGGCTGCGGAGCGAGTGAATAACAAAAAAGCATTGGCTAAAACTTTCTGGAATATATGGGAATAGTGGTGGGTGGGGTTAGGGGAGATAGTTGGGGATTGGATGTTGGGA
Organism: Klebsiella sp. D-Nf1; assembly: GCF_002810515.1. NCBI lineage: Bacteria > Pseudomonadati > Pseudomonadota > Gammaproteobacteria > Enterobacterales > Enterobacteriaceae > Klebsiella > Klebsiella sp. D-Nf1. Next base: position 29,265 of record NZ_PIOK01000006.1, on the reverse strand, counting down.
TGGATGGGGTTTGTTGGGTTGTGTTGAGGTATGCGGGTGAGAGTGATGTGAGAAAAACTTGAGATAAGTTTGAGTGGGACTTGGGTGTTATTGAGGGGGTAATGGCTGGCAGGGGGAGTTGTGGTCGCGGGAAGGGCGATGAGGTTTGTAGGTGGCATTGGTGCCCTGAAATAGCGGCAAAAGGTGACGCCGCGCAGGATAGCGCTGTTTTTTTCAACACTTAGCGCAATGACGACACGCTGTCGCTTGCATGGCCGCCGCCGACAGGTATAATCCAGAACGTTTCCGCATCCCCTTCAGTGCCGAAGTGGCGAAATCGGTAGACGCAGTTGATTCAAAATCAACCGTAGAAATACGTGCCGGTTCGAGTCCGGCCTTCGGCACCATCGGAACATCAATAGACGTCAACGGACGTCTTTTTTTGTGCCTGAAATCCAGTATCCGCAAGGCTTTCCTCGCTTTTTCACTCAACAGAAGTCAATCTGAGTCAACCCACATCAAGTCGCTTGTGAGTATAGAACCGAGTATATATGTTGGTTCGATAATGGTTGTATACTCACTTCGGCACATGGAAGGAGAACTTTTATGGCTCTGACAGATATCAAAGTGCGTTCTGCAAAACCACAGGAAAAGGAGTATACCCTTGTCGATGGGGATGGCATGTTTTTGCTCATTCACCCTAACGGCTCAAAATACTGGCGGTTCCGCTTTCGCTTTGGTGGTAAGCAGCACCTGATGGCATTTGGGGTTTATCCTGAAACGTCATTGGCTGATGCTCGTCAAAAAAGGGAAGAGGCCAGAAAGCTGGTTGCTGCAGGCATCGATCCCCGTGAACACAAACGTGCAGTGAAAGAAGAGCAGACGAAAGAGGCTATTACCTTTGAGTCAGTTGCCAGAGAGTGGCACGCAGCAAATAAAAAATGGACAGAAGAACATAGCCGACGGGTGCTGAAGAGCCTGGAAGATAATTTGTTCCCAGCAATTGGGAAGCGGAGTATTGATAGTTTTAGTACGCGCCATCTCCTTGTCCCTATCAAAGTAGTTGAGGCTACAGGGCGTCTTGAAGTGGCTTCGCGTCTTCAGCAGCGTACCAATGCGATTATGCGTTATGCAGTGCAAAGCGGTTTGATCGATTACAATCCTGCTCAGGAGATGGCTGGGGCAGTTGCTTCAAGTAATCGTGTCCATCGACCAGCACTTGAACTGAAACGCTTACCTGAACTACTCCAGCGAATTGATAGCTACTCCGGACGACCTTTAACCCGTCTGGCTGTTGAGCTCACGTTATTAATCTTTATTCGTTCCAGTGAGTTGCGCTTTGCCCGTTGGCCAGAGATCGATTTTGAAAGGGCAAAGTGGACAATCCCGGCAGAACGAGAAGCTATAGAAGGTGTTAAGCATTCACAGCGTGGCTCGAAAATGCGTACACCTCATTTAGTTCCCTGTCTCGTCAGGCATTAGTAATCCTTCAACAGGTCCACAAGATAAGTGGTGATCGTGACTTTGTTTTCGTTGGCGATCATAACCCTCATAAGCCCATGAGTGAAAACACGGTGAACAAGGCACTGCGCGTCATGGGATATGACACGAAGGTTGAAGTTTGTGGGCATGGTTTCAGAACAATGGCCTGTAGCTCGTTGATTGAATCAGGGTTGTGGTCGAGGGATGCGGTAGAGCGTCAGATGAGCCATATTGAGCGTAACTCTGTGCGTGCGGCTTATATCCATAAGGCGGAGCATTTGGATGAACGTAGGTTGATGTTGCAGTGGTAGGCGGATTATTTGGACACAGTACAATGTAAAGCAATGACACCTTTTGAGTATGCTAAACATCATCAATCTTTGTGAAAATGGTAGCGGGCAGCCTAAATCTGACTTTGTAGTTAAGATTGTCGAGGCAATGTAAGATACCAACTTAGTTCTATCTCTGATCAGCACCTAACTTATCAGTTAGTTTTGATGTGTCTTGTAGAAGCTAACCTATTGTTTAGTTTCTAAAAACTCATGAGTACTAAAGGCTTAACTTATTGTGTTTTAGCTATTTTTTTTGTTTTGTGATACTGGATATTCATAACACTTTCATTAATGTTCATTGTTGGGCAAAATTAAGCTCACAACGATTCTGTAGGCGGTATTGATTTCTGAAAAGAAGGGCCGGAATCCAAAACTTGTTGATAAGTTGGGTAACACATTGATTGTCATAGATTTTTTTTGTGGTTGTGGTGGGGCTAGCGAAGGGCTGCGTCAAGCTGGTTTTGACGTTGAGCTTGGTATTGACATCGACGCACAAGCCTCTGAGACCTATAAAGCCAATTTCCCCGATGCTACTTTCATTTTTGATGATATAAGAAATGTAAGTGTTGAAAAAGTGGCAAATTCTATTGCATTCAAAAGTGCAAATGGTTTACTTCTCAGCGCATGTGCTCCATGTCAGCCATTTTCGCAACAAAATAAATATAAAAATGAGGATGATGAAAGAATCTCTCTACTTGATGAAACTCATCGCTTTGTATCAACACTCTTACCAGAATATATTATGCTTGAAAATGTTCCGGGAATCCAAAAGATTGATGGAAGCAAAGAAAGTCCATTTACAAGATTTATTTCATTGCTAGATAGCTTGGATTATAAATATGTTTATTTTGTAGCTAATGCTGAAAAGTATGGAGTTCCGCAACGAAGAAAGCGCTTTGTATTGTTGGCCAGTTTACTAGGGCCGATTACAATACCTGAACAAACACATGATACTGATAATTCACCAGTAAGAACGGTAAGAGATTTTATTGAAGAATATCCTAGGCTTGAAGCCGGTGAAGTTGATAAAAATGATGAGTTACATCGTGCAGCTGAACTGACAGAACTTAACCTAAAAAGAATAAAAAATACACCTGAAGGTGGTGATCGTAGAAACTGGCCCTTGGAGTTAATTAATGAGTGTCATAAAAGTTATACAGGTCATACTGATACCTACGGTCGAATGTCATGGGATAAACCTGCACCAACATTAACTACTAAATGCAATAGTTATTCAAATGGTAGATTTGGTCATCCAGATGTTTCACAACATAGAGCTATAAGCATTAGAGAGGCATCAAGATTACAAACTTTTCCGGCTGATTACATTTTTAAAGGTGCATTCAATGCTATGGCTAAACAAATTGGCAATGCTGTACCTTGTGAGTTAGCTCGTCAATTTGGACTCCATTTTCTTAAACATTACGAGGTCTTTAAAAAGGGGAAGAAAAATGGCTAAATTTAGGACAAGAGCCAGAACCTTAGATTTATTGGGGCGCCAACAGATTGCAGGTATCCCCACGGCGATCAATGAACTGCTTAAAAATGCTCATGATGCTTATGCGGATTGTGTAGATATAGACTATTTTCGTAAAGAAAGTATTTTTGTGCTCAGAGATGATGGTTTGGGCATGTCTAAATTAGATTTTGAAAATAGATGGCTCACACTCGGAACAGAGTCAAAACTTAAGAATTCAAATACTTCACTTCCACCTGTAGATAAGGGCAAAAAACACAGAAATCAGATGGGCGAAAAAGGCATTGGCCGTTTAGCGATAGCCTCGATTGGAAAGCAAGTTTTAGTTATAACAAAGACAAGACAAAATAAGGAATTAACTGCAGCATTTATTAATTGGCAAATATTTGAACTACCAGGTTTGAATCTTGATGACCTGACTGTCCCGGTTAAAACGTTTAAAGAAATGCCTGACTTTTCTCAAATAGACTCAATGAAAGATGAGTTAATCCATTCACTGGATGATTTGCTACAAAAAGAGTTAATTAGTAAAAACAAATATGCTGAAATTATTGATACAATTTCTTCATTTAATATTTCCCCTAAGCTATTCAGTAAAAGACTTATCCGTTTCAAATCATTAGAGAATGACAGTTCTAGTGGAACAATATTTTTTGTATCTCCTGTTGATGATATTTTAAATTCTGATATCGATGGAGATGATAGCAGTAAAGAAGCTACAAAAATTGAAAAGATGTTAATGGGTTTTCATAACACCATGACCATCTCCCATCCTGAACCTTTATTGGATATCGTTTTCAGGGATTATCGTAGCCATGACGATACATATGTTGATATAATTGATAAAGAGCACTTTTTTACAAGTGAGGACTTTGAGCAGGCAGATCATCATTTTCATGGTTATTTCGATGAATATGGACAATTCAAAGGTAATATTAGAATATATCATGAGAAAACCTTTGAGCATATAGTTAATTGGTCTGGGAATGGTTACAATCTTACTAATTGCGGCCCATTTGAGATAAATCTAGCATATGTGCAAGGTGATAGAAGACACTCAATGATGGCTAATGAAGATTATGCGAGGGTAACATCAAAATCCGACAAGTTTGGCGGCCTTTATATATATAAGGATAATATTAGAATATTACCTTATGGTGACTCTGATTATGATTATCTAGAAATTGAAAAAAGACGCTCTAAACATGCTGGATTAGCATTTTTTTCCTACAGGAGAATGTTTGGTATTATAAGTCTATCTCAGAAAGATAATTTTAAATTAAAAGAAAAGGCTGGTCGTGAAGGATTCATTGAGGATCAAGCGTATAAACATTTACGAGATATTCTTAAAAATTTCTTCATTCAGCTAGCAGCGGATTTTTTCAGAGATGACTTGAAGGCCGGTCCTAAAGCTGAGTTATGGGCTGCCAAGAGAAATGAGCTTTTATCATCTCATAAAGCTCTGGAAAAAAGGGAGAAACAAGCTAGGACAAAAAAATTAAAATTTGAGACGGCGCTTAATTATTTTTTTGAGAATAACGCTAACGGATTAATTGAGCAAGAGGTTAACAGTATATTAGTTAATGGCGAACAATTATTTAATAATATTTACTCACTGAAAGATCCAGATATTGCCAGCCAAAGAATTATTGATATTGAGAGCCAGATAAGAGAAAACATTATTAGTTATAAGCGTACTATTCTTGTTCCAGCTCCTAGAGGATTTTTATTAAGGGGAGAGTTGAAACAGGACTATAATACATATCTAACTGCTATCAATGAGTTAGAGGTCGGTTGCTTTCAACCAGCGATATCTAGAATAGATAAATTAGTTGAAAAAGCCATTAATGAATATCAGATCAAAATTAGTAAACGTAAACGCCTCGAGCAAGCAGTCGATTTTATTTCAACAGAAGCTAAAAAAATAAACATCGAAAAAAGAAAGATTACACAGCAGGTTGCTCTTGATATAAATAAAAGAGTCAAAGATCTAACATCTGATCTCATGATTGATTTAGATAATCAAATAAGGGTAGTGAAAGATAAGTTTAAGCATATTACTATTGCGAATGAATCAGATATTGACTTAGTTGTAAAAAGAAATGAGTTAGCAGCAGAAATTACGGCAGTTAGTGAAAGGAATACTAGTGTCTTAGATGCCGTTATCAGGCAACTTGAGGGGATATATTGGGAAAAAGATGAGGATAACAATTATATCACTAATGAACAAATCACCGATGCTCTTGGTGAGGAAGTAGAAACGCTTAGGGAACGAATACATGCCGATGTTGAGCTTAGCCAATTGGGGTTAGCCGTTAGTATTATCCATCATGAGTTCAACAGCACGGTGCGTTCAATACGTACTAGTCTCCGTGATTTAAAAGCTTGGTCTGATGTAAATGAAGACCTTGACGGAGTATATAAAAATATAAAAGTTAATTTTGAACATCTAGATGGATATCTGAATCTTTTTACTCCTTTGAATAGAAGATTACAAAGAAAAAAAGAAGAGATTAAATTGCTGGAAATAAAATCATTTCTAATTGATCTATTTAAAAATAGAATGGATAGACACAGAATTTCATTTAAACATACTAAAGGATTTGCCAAAGGTATGCTCTTTGGATTCCGTTCATCCTTTTATCCAGTGTTTGTAAATGTAATTGATAATGCAATTTATTGGCTAAATGAAAGTAATGTTGACGATAAAACCATACGGTTACATGCAGATGAACATGGCGCTGTTTATATTTCCAACAACGGTTCGCAGATTGATGAACGCGATAGAGATAGAATATTTGGCCTAGGATTTTCCAGAAAAAATAATGGCCGTGGAATGGGATTGCACATCAGCAATGAAGTTCTTGAAACAATAGGATATCATTTGACTTTGGATGAGCCTAGAGATGGTTCAACAGTGACGTTCAAAATTTCCATGGTGGAAGAATAAAATGAATACATTTACTGAGCTCTCGGAAACCGTTACGAATAATTTTATTCAGAATATTATTTTTATTGATGACAAAGCTTATAATAATGGTCCTGCAGATCAGCACGAATTTGATGCCCAAGAAGTAACAAAAATTTTTTCCAAAAAAGGGAAGATTTGTGCCGTTTATAAACCTGAAGTTGTAAGTGATTTGGATTATTTAACTTTAATTGCAAAGAAATCTGATGTTACAATACTTGATTGGCAAATAGTATTACATGAAGAGCCATCAGAAAATGATGAACCTCAAGATGATGAGGCTGATGCAGAAGAAGATGATGTTCGAGGTGTTTATACCAAAAGAATAATTACATCTCTCCTTTCTGATGCGGATACACAAAACTGCGTCAAATTAATCATAATATATACCGGTGAAGTTGATCTTCTGAATATAGCATTAGAGATTCAAAGATCCTTGGTAGAAAACAACATTGATGGTTTTGCGATTAATGATAATGACCCATGTTCGGTTATATCTGATCACTGTAGGATAATGGTTTTATCTAAATCAACTGGTGGTGCGGGTCGACAACATCTTCCTATGCTTGTAGACAGGATTAAAAGATATGAGGAGCTTCCTGACTTTATTTCTTTACAATTTACTGAGATGACAAGTGGATTACTTTCTAATTTTGCAATGGAATCCCTGGCTGAAATTAGACGTAATTTTCATCATATACTGACATTATTTTCAAAAGAACTAGATGCTGCTTATCTTGCGCATCAAAGCTTATTGCCAAATGCATTAGATGCTAATGAGTTATTAGTTCAATTATTAAGTGATACATTTTCTTCAATAATCAGATATAAAAATCTAAACCATTTCTTAGATGAGAGAAAAATTAGGTTGTGGCTGGATGAAAATATTCAGGAAGGAGAGCGCGCACTATATTTAAAAGATGGGGCAGCTGACAATATTCGTTACTTAAGAAATTCAGATATGCTCATTAATTTATTAAAGTCACACCCTGATGTTAGGGAAAAGTATTGTGACACAATAGTTTCATGTGATGGTAATAAAATATCTAAAGCCAAAATAGATGTTTTAATGTCTAAATATGCAGCAACGTTATTTACTGAGTTTGATATGATTGATTCAGTTAATAAGCAATTTGCTAAACTTTGTTATCATAGAAGTGCTATTTTCTCTCCAGGTCATTTGCCTTTCCTGTCATTAGGCACAGTAGTGAAAAGTACATTTGGTAATGGATGCTATTATATCTGCATTCAGCAAAGATGTGATTCTGTAAGAATAAGTGATGGTGAGTGTCGTCGTTTCTTATTTATTTCTCTTGAACAAGTAGAAGATGGTGGTTTTAATTTCTTAACCCCTGATGGGGTTAAGTTGAAAATAAATAAATCTACATACTCATTAAGAACTGTAAAATTTAATGGTACTCAAGGTGTAGCTCTTGCTAAAGTAGCTGATAATAAAAAATACTTTGAGCCTACTTATTACAGTCAAGAACATCCAGAGAGATTTGAATTTATAGTAGAACTTAAGGAACTTTATGCGCAACAGATAGTTGAGGAATATAGTTCAAGTCTTTCAAGGGTTGGTCTCGATGAGCCGGAGTGGGTAAGGCGATTAAATTGATCGTAGTTGCGTCGTAATGGTCTATATAAACGACCATTACGACAGTGTTAATGATACATTGTTAATCTTTTGATTCTTTATTCATTTGGTTTTATATTTTTTCTGGGATGTTTCTTTTTTTCTCAGGATTTTCTCGCGATGCCATTTCAGATACTCAACTGATTTGATATGGAATGGTTTAATCTTTTCAGGTAGTTGAAGCTTTTTAATTAAGGCCCTATCAATATCATTACTTAATAAAACCAGACCATCGTTGGAGAAAGATATCCATCCTTGATCAAATAGCACATCAACATGTGCAGCTAATATAATTCCATTAAAAGGATCGAGCCGTTCAGTGCCGTTGTGGCATGCAGACCAAGGTTTTATGTGGCTTGCTCTCAGTAATGGTTCAAAGGTTATATCAGTTAGCGGACATGCAGGATAACGTTTAAGACATTCTTTCCTGAAAAAACCTTGGCCAAGTCTGGCTGAAATTAACTGTTCTCTGGTTGTATCATCAATGCTTTTATCTTGAAGTATCGGTGCTAAATCTTGCTGAACTTTTTCGAAAGGATTTATCGATAAATAAGATATAATCAATTTTTCAATAATCGAGTTCGGCAACATGTTCATTCGTTGCATAACTATTTTTGAAGCTACAGGCAAGTTTCGTGGAGTTCCATCTTTATTCCTCCATCCTGTTCGAGTAGAACTGAGCCATGAATCAAAACGATCCCGATGATTTTTAAGGCTATTATAAAACTCTTCTGAAGTCTTACCTTCACCAAATCGAGGATAAAAAAGAGCGGCAGCATCTTTCCATTTTTCAACCCTAAGTAAAGATGGAGGATTTTTTTTGCCAAACTTTGAAAAGTACCATGCTACCTCTAAGAGTCCATCTTCTGGAATGACCATACCAACCCTCATTGTTAATGATATTATTTAATTCAATTTACTAATTTATATCCCAATTTCTGAAATAGCGCTTTAATTTTTCAATAGTATGCCGCCATTTTGGAGTTGTAGGTTTGCAGACTGTATTTTGATTACCGAAGAATCCGACCTCGTTCACCGCCTCTTGCTCACTGCGGGTTTCCAGCCACTTCACGGGGACAAAATACTCGGACTTGTCGGGGTCATCTGCATTCCGGTGATAGAGATCGCTGTACTTAAGTACATCCATCGCCAGCTTTTCACCGTCGTCAGTGTTGATGGTGAAGCTACTAGCTGGTTCAACGGCGCTCTGTACAATACCGACGCCGACGTAACCTGTTGCCGGAATTTTCACCCAGACGCGGTTGCCAGGCTGAAGCTGTTTTAACGTCTGACTGTACCAGCTCCCACCCCCCGCGCTAATAAAGCCGTAGCGGCGCGCCTCTTCCCAGACGCGACTGTTTGAATCGCCAAACGAGACATAAAACTCACCGTTCCAGGGTTCCTTCGCATTAGCACTTGTTGCGGTGGCCTGTGCGGCATTGGTTTGCGTTTCGCTCGGATCGATAAGCCAGGCGCGACTTAAGAACTGTTCGTCACCGTGCTGGAATACTTTAAAGAACAGTACGTTAATCGAGATGCCGTTCTTACTCAGATAGTCGACGATGCGTTCGGTGGAGGGATCCAGCTCCGCTGCAACAATAATAATTTGATGTGACTTGTTGATGGAATCGTCTTCCAGCTCGGCGTTGAAGCGTTGTCTAAATGCGTCGCCCAAATTTCCACCACCAGAGAATCTATCGTAAATCTGCGACAGACGCTCGGCACTTAAATCATCCACCCATGAGGCGTAATCCAGTGCTTGGGCAACGACTTCACGCGGCGTGCGATCGCGTTTTAGCTCAATCAGGATCAACGAGGCATCCGGCGCGATAGCCAGCAGATCGATACGCCCTTTGTCGAGCGTATTTTCCTGATGGCCGATAATCATCCACTGATCGGAAAGGATAGTAGGGTCGTTTAAAATCATCTTTTCCAGCAGTTGCTCGCTGGCAAGTTTGCTGATGGTTAGCGGCTGAGGGTTCTCCCCTATCCGCCAGATTGCATGATGTACCGGCATCGTCTGATCCTTAGTTTAATGCTGCGTCGGTAAGGGCATCTGCCAGGCGGAGCTGGGTTTGCTGGGCAGATCGCAGACGGGATTGAAGGGATTCACAAAAACTCAAAAGAACATTGACCCTGGCCCAAATTCAGTGCAGTGCTAAATCAGAGATCTTCGTCTTTCCGGAGACTTCGGATGAATTCAGCCGGAGTCATGTCATTTAATGATGAATGTGTTCTCTCATGATTATATTCCCTGCGCCAGTTGTCGAGTTTGTCCTGCGCATCTTCCAGCGAGAGAAACCAGTGAATGTTCAGGCATTCATCCCGCAGACTGCCGTTAAATGATTCAATAAACGGGTTATCCGTTGGTTTTCCGGGGCGGGAGAAGTCCATTGTAACACCGTGCTCATACGCCCATTTATCCAGACTTTTCGCGATAAACTCGCTGCCGTTATCTGTCTGAATACGTACCGGCAGGCGCTTGCCCAGCACCCGCAACCTTTCCATCACACCGACCACATCCTCACCTTTCAGCGACTTTCCGGCATGGATCGCCACACACTCCCGACTAAAATTATCCACTACAGTCAGCGCCCGGAAACGTCGTCCGTTAAACAGGTTATCCGACACGAAATCCATACTCCAGCACTGATCGACACCGGTCAGGACCGGACGTTGCTGACGATGTGCTGCACTGACATGCCTGCGGGGGCGCTTTTTGCGCAGGTTGAGGCCTTCCAGACAGTAAATCCGGTGTGTTTTCTTGTGGTTAACAGGCCAGCCTTCCCGCCGCAGCTGAATATGAATACGCGGGCAACCGTAGCGGATCCGGGTTTCCGCTATTTCCCGGATACGCAGGGTTATCGCCCGATCATCCCGCCGGCTCTGCCAGTGGTAAACGGTTCTACTCTGCATCAGCAGTCCGCATCCCCGTCGGACACTGATACGGTAAGCCTCCCGCAGAAAATGCACCGCCTGACGCTTCTGAGCCGGCCTCAGAACTTTTTTTTGATAACTTCCTGCAGCATCTCCTTGTCCAGACTTAAATCAGCCACCAGACGTTTCAGACGCTGATTCTCTTCCTCAAGCTGGCGCAGGCGGCGCAGCTCTGTCACGCCCATGCCGCCAAACTTTTTCTTCCAGTTGTAAAATGTGGCTTCAGAAATGCCCATCTTTCTGCAGACTTCCTCCACCCGAGTGCCGGTTTCGGCCTGTTTCAGCGCAAATGCTATCTGTTCTTCGGTATAGCGGGTCTTTTTCATGGCGATGTGCCTCTCTGTGAGATGGAAGAAAGACCGGAGACTTCAGTTTAGCCTGGCACTGTTTTCAGGGAGGAGATCAGAGGAGATCACATCCGACATACTCAAGGTGTCGCTCTCTCTACTATTTCTTGCGTTATTGCATCATATCGATAGTTGACAATATCACCTGTAATAAGCATTTGTATTGCCTGCTTTATGCATTCTAGGGGAGCAATAAACCACTCTCTCGGGGTATGAATAATTCCTTTATGATCAGTCAATTGTACATCCAAACAGGAATGTCCAAAGAATGTGTGTAGCAACCCTTCAAACTTATGTGTTCTCATGTTGTAGCACTCAAACTCAGACACTAACTGAACTGATGCCATTAAATAAGTTGGTTCCTTCTCCGCATTAGCAATACGCTGCATTACGGGAGTGGTGGAATAACCAATCTTGTATAAATTATTCACGCTACTGATCTCTGGTTCATTACTTAGAGATTTGAGAATATAAATGTAGCCTGACTTTTTATCGTCACGAGTGATGTTCAGCAATTCATCCAACTCTTTATCACTTTTAGCTAAGATACGACGACCTGTTTCATCTTTATACAACTCAGTAGCTAGTGAGCGCAGCAGCATGTCTGATTCTGTACCGTTCTCAAAAACTAGATGCAATCGAGCGTTTATCTTACCATTCTTCCTCTGCCTCTCTTCCATATCAGAGACATAGCAAGTTACCCCGTGAAGAATGAAGAACATACCCTTTTTAATTTGCTGCTCACCTGTGAATTGAACAGCCTCCATTTCACCAGTCTTAAGGTCAGCATGACATTGCCGAAACAGAGGCTCATATTCATCGAAGTTGGCACACTTCTTACGCTTGGCAACATGATGAGGCATTCCCAAGGTCTTCTTAACGTGTTTTAAATTGAAGATGCTGTCATCTGGCAAATCCAATATCCCTAACATGTCATCGGCAAGTATCGCTTCAATAGAAGACAGCTTAGGTTCTTCAAATCGTGGCAAAAGTCCATGAATATCGTATTGTTCCAACGCACGACAATGTAGTTCGTTACTGCGGATAGATTCTAGGCTTTTGCTGCGCATCAGCTCAATCGGATTGCTACGATTAGCTTGCGGCTCTCTCGCATGCTTATCAAAAAATTCATTAATTTGCTTAAACTTAGCAATTAAGTGGTCATCGGCTGTTTGTGCCGATGATTTAGGCTTTTTTTTCAGTAGGCCTTGCGTATCAGAAGCTAGAATCTCGTTTAACCAATCTTCCATTTACATAGCCTCTTTTTGAGTATTCGCTGCCTGCTCTTGTGCAAGACGACGCAGATAAATAATACACTGAGCCAACTCACGTTCACGCCCATTACGAGAATTGAGGTCTGGATTTCGATTGTTATCTTTTACAAACTCTTGAACTTTCGGCCACAACGCAATGGCCTCCTCTTTAGACATTTGCATACGAGTCGATTCAATAGAATCTTGAATCAACCTAAGTGTGTCAGTGTTAATCGCTTTTGACAGTATCTCAAACGCTCTCTGGAACGGGTTTACTTGGTCGATAAGGTCAATATGTAGCTCATCAATATTGATGAACTTATCTGCCATACGAACAAACTTCTTGCACCCCTCTTCTTTAATTTCAGAAGTTGAGATCGCTGAGTCCACAACAACTCGCTGACGAATTTCCTCAATCTCACCTTTAGAAAGGTCTGGATACTTTTTCTCAATAAGCTTAGGGATCAATATTTTATTAATAACTTCAGGATCATGACCTGCTGCTGAGGCTTTCACGATATTGTCATCTTGCAGAATAGAAGCTTTTAAATCATCAAGGTCTGTTTCTAATATTTGTTTTGTACGTTTGGTACTTGGCTCTTTTAAACCACCAATACTTATCACTCCTGGCGGCGTTGGTTCCTTATCTGCTGGATCTTTTGCTTTAAACTTAAAGTTTGGTGCCAGCACTTGTTCCATAAGAAGAGAACAAGTAATTGCCTTGAGCATGTTATTCACGGCATAGTTAACTTGATCACTTGAAGCATCAGGCTCCGCAATTAAGTTAGTGAACTGAGCGTGAGTCTTATTGTAACTATCACGAGTACAACGACCGATAATCTGTACGATTTCCGTCAAAGAGTTGCGATACCCAACAGTCAATGCATACTCGCAAAAACTCCAGTCAAAACCCTCTTTCGCCATTCCTAGCGCAATAATGATATCAATATCATCTTCATGCTTTATGTCACGTAAAAACGCTTGGGTTTTTTCTCTGTCCTTTTCATCCCATACAAGGTCGGCAACTTTTATAATTTTTCCATCTTCTTTACGCTTGATATGAATGATACCAGTCTCAGGATCAGTGAATTCATGTTCACCAATGATGTCTAGGATAGCTGCAACCTGTTCATATTTGTCATCTTTTCCTGACTCTGCAGAGTTTACGTTGGGAATATGGACAATCGTTTTCTTATCAGTATCTAGCACCTCTTCAATTGCAGTGAGGTAATGACCTTTATAGAAGTGGTAACCGATACCCAAAGACTTAAGGTGCTGATAGCCGTTCAGTTGCTCGTAATAGTTAAAAGAGACCTTATCAAACTTCATCTCATCTTCTGGTGTCAGGATTGATACGCTATCGCCACGGAAGTAAGAACCTGTCATCGCAACGATGTGTGCGGTACTGTTTTCAATGAGCGCACGCAACACATCACCCAACACGTTGTCACCATTAGCAGAAACATGATGGAACTCATCGATTGCCAATAAGATATTGTCAAAAGCGGAGTCTTCTAACTCTTGATATGCAAAGCGCAAGGTAGCGTGAGTACAGATTAAAATGCGCTCATCACTATCTAAAAACTCTTTAAAGGTTTTAACTTTGCTTTGATTGCTGGCAGACGTACAAAGGTTGTAATGCGGATTGATGTTCCAATCAGCAAAGAAACCAAATTTAGTTAGCTCAGTGTATCCAAATGAGCCACCGATAGAGCGTTCGGGAACGGCAACAATCACCTTATCGATGCCTTGATTGTGAAGCTTATCCAAACCAATGAACATTAAGGCACGAGATTTACCAGAGGCAGGTGGAGCCTTAATCAATAGGTATTGGCTTGCGCGTTGCTCAAAAGCGCGAGCCTGCATGGCTCGCATTCCCTTATCATTGGTATTGGTACTTTCGCCTGTTTGGGCGTAAGTTACATGGACTAAATCAGGCATTTTTTACTTCCCTATCGATAGTGTTGATTCGTATAGACTAAAAAGATAGTTTAAAGCTTCATCCTCATTTATAAATGCTTGCTTTCTATAACATTGCTCAACATACAGATCTAAGACCTGGTGAGCATCAAGCAAAGACCTTGGCATCGTTTCTGGATCATACAATTCGGCAATGGTTCGCTCAGGAAATTCTTCACGAACTTCTAGTATGTTCAAGACCAGTTCTTCTATTCTTTCCTTTTGTCCTAAACTTAACTCAGGGATTGGGAATGTATTGTAAGATATTCCTGATGAGTAATTTATTCTCGTTTCTAATCTTCCAGACACAGCTTTTACCCAAGCGACATGTATTTTAGATGTTAATAGCCCAAAAAAATATATAGGTGCATCGTAAATTACAAATGCTCGGTTAGATATAACCACATTTTCATCGACAAAACCAAGAGGAACATAATCTCTCCGCTCTGATGATACGGCAGGAATAAGTAATGCAGAGCCTTTTTTATGCGCTCTCTGCGCAAATTTATGGGGTATATTAGCATAGCCATTGGTGGTTTTTGCTTCTGATGCCAATCTAAACTTATACGTATTATTAATCCTTAACTTAATAGGAGGTATCGATTCAGCTAAGTTTCTTAAATCATCCTCAATCCATAAACACCATCTTATTTTACCTTTAATAAACTCATCAGAACCTAAAAGTTTTTTAAAAAGCACTTCAGATTCAGGATGCAAAGAAACAATTTCATCTTTCTCTTCAGTTGACAATATAAGGTTGCCACCATCTCTTGCCTGGCTACCCATTACCATTTTAGGTCTAGGTGTAATTCCATCCGAACGTTTTGAAACGATTACATTGCTTGATGACGTCAAATAACCATTAATATTCTTTACTTCACGAGAACCTTTAGCTCCAAACAAATATTTTCTCTCATTAGAAATGTTCCTAATGCCAACAATAACACAAGTTACTCCTGCGTTAGATTTAGCATTATTTATCCATTTGAATGACTCATAAGCAAAAAATATTTCTTGGTTATCATTGAGAATCAAAGGCCATAATATAGACACATGATCCCCTTGGCATACAGAGTTAGTAGAGACAAAAGCAAACTTGCCATTTGATTTAGAAATATATTTTGATGCTTTTATAAACCAGCAACTAATATAATCTGCATCCTTATGTTCTTTGGCACCGTTATAACAGATATAAACATCTGATTTTTGTTGCTTGTCTTGATTTCGAGCACCATAATACGGAGGATTCCCTAGCACATATGTTTCATCATCAGTGATAGGGCATACCAAATCCCAATCAACTCTCGTTGCATTACCCGCGACAATTCGCCCACTTTGTTTTAATGGAAGTGTTGGAGCCGTGTAGCCAAACTCAGTTTCAAAGACCATATTCATTTGGTGCTCAACTAACCAAAGTGAAAGTATAGCCATCTCATGAGCAAAATCATCAAGCTCAATGCCATAGAATTGGTCTAGGCGAATAGCAGAATGAGACTCATCAAATAACCCAGTCATTCCTGAGTCAGACATCCCCTCTAGCTCACGAATGCGCTTTAGGATCTCAATCTCTAGTTCACGAATTTCTTTGTACGTAATAATTAAAAAGTTGCCTGAACCACACGCAGGATCAAAGAACTTAATGCGGCTTAGTCGAACCTGAAGCTTCTTAAGTTTGTTGATATTGTTATTGCACTTATCAAACTCTTCATAAAGATCATTCAAGAACAGTGGCTCAATCACTTTCATGATGTTTGATACTGAGGTGTAGTGCATCCCCATTTTGCTTCGTGTATCAGGGTCGGCCACACCTTGAATCATCGAACCAAAAATATCAGGGTTTATATCTGCCCAATTTAACTGGCCAGAATCAAGCAACATACGACGAGCTTTGGCATCGAATGATGGCACTCTAATCTGGTGCTTGAATAATCCACCATTAACATATGGAAAATCATTAAGATACTTTGGCAAATCATGGCGCTGATGTGCTGGTGTATTCAATACATTAAACAAACGTTCAAACACACCATGTAGATCGACTCCATCTTCTTGCGTATGCTGATTCAGAAGGTTTGTGAATTGGTTCTCAGAGAATATTTTTGTATCTTCTGCGAAGAAACAGAAAAGCAGGCGGTTGAGGAATACCACCAAATCATGCAACTGTTCTTTCGTGACATTTGCTGAATAGTTGGTTGCTTTGATATGGTCAAAGAAATCCGCCATTTTCTCAGCCGCTTTGACATCCGCCGGATTTTCACCGCGATAAACCATTTTCTCCATACCCGCCCATGGTAAGAAGAAATCAAAATATTTCGGAAGCTGACCAAGCTCAATATCAAGCGTGTCTTGAGTCTTGATATCAATGGCAACAAGCTGAGAAAAATCAGTTACAACAACAAAGCGAATCTTGTTGGTAGCAACCGTTTTACTGTTTTTGATAGTATCTATTTCAGCGAACAAGTTTGACGTACATGTTTTAAAGTAAAGGTGGCGTTTTAAGATCACCTCACCAGCGTCCTTAGCCAGGTTACGCTCACCAGACTTAACACGGTTGACTACCGACTTACGATGCCCGTATGCCAGCAACAGTTCATAGACAAAATCATCTTTCGAAATTTTTTGGCTTGATACTTGTTTCACCAAACTCTTGACATTTTCTTCGATTTGTACGCTATTCATGTGTTTTACGACCTAAATTGCATTGGTTGAATTTTAATATGCACAGTTCATTCAAGCTATTCTTTAACTTGAATTTTAATTATTGTAGTGGTCAACTAACACTGTACCTCCTTATGCAGGGCAATGCACCTTCTTCATCGCACTGGCCTGCCCCCCGGGATTAGATACAATCTTCAGTTAGTAATGTCGGTTGGTTTTCTTCATATTTCCCGTTTCGCCAGCCCGCAGACCTGCTCCCAAGTGATTAACAAATATTCACACTAGTAAATAACCAAGCTGCCAATCACGAAGGTCCACCCATTGCTTATAGCTGACAACAAGCGCTTAGGTTCTGCCCACCTTGTGCCAGAAGCTGTTAATGCTAGTATTGCGATGTATCGATCAACGAGTGAAGCTCAGGGTATATGATGGTAACCAGAGAAAGCATGAAACAATGGATCATCGAGTGTCTTCGTGAACGTGGTGGTAGTGCTTGGCCACGCGAAGTTTCAAAATACGTATGGGACAGCTACGAGGCTGAGCTCAGAGATTCGGGTAATATGTTGTATACGTGGCAATATGACATCCGTTGGGCCGCTCAACAATTGAGAAACGAGGGTACTCTAAAACCAGTAAATAGACGCAGAGATTTGCCTTGGAAACTAGCATAGCCAAGTAAGGATTAACGTTCATTTCACGGCCATGTCTGACTTTGTTCTGAGTGGATGGCAATTGATACCTCTGAAGACAACTTTCCTATCTGCCTGAATCTTGCTTTGACTGCCATATCGGTGTTCTACTGGTATGGCTTTATACCCACTCAAAATGTCTATTTTTTTATACGGATTTTAACCTGTGGGTACAAGTGCGGGTGTAACTATATATTCCTGTTTATAAAATACATTGATATCAGTCTATTAGGTGTGAAATTTGAGTCCGGCCTTCGCACCAAAAGATATAATCAAGTCGCTTAAGGGCAGCTTTTTTTGTGCCTGAAATCTAGTGCTTACTTGTCATTCCCGCGCCCGCGATTCTGGCTCTCTCAAGGTCAACCCACTTCAATGCACATCTACCAACAGATATTGGTATAAATGATGGTATTCCAAGTTCGTCAACGCTGTTACCAGCAGGGAGGGGATAAGCATGGCGTTAAAAGATATCGAAGTCGGAACAGCTATGCCAGCGGACAAACAATATAAGCTGACCGATGGCAACGGTATGCATCTTTTCGTTCACCCTAATGGCTCTAAATATGGACTGACCCCACGCCCGTAGCCACTTGTAGAGGCTGTGTGCGGGAACGCCCCGACGATTAGATACTTCGGCAACAGAATCACCGCGTTCCATTATCTGACGGACGGCTTCTTCTTTAAATTCAGGTGTAAATCGTGGTGTGCCCATACGCTCCTCCTATACTCAAACTTTAGGGAAGAATCGTCTACCGGGGTGGTGGGGGGCAGTCCAGGGTGGCCAAATTCAGTGTGCCACTACATATTGTCTAAAATGAGGGAGGAGGGAAAAGGCTGGATCTCTCCAGCCTTTGACGGTCATTTCACTTTCTTGAAGATTAGCAGGATCAGAGGGACGCAGACAGCGAAACCAATGATGGAGGCTAAAGCCGAATCAGAGTGATTTTGCGCTAGCTCCTTAACAAACCAAGTGCATTGAGAAGGGGTAAATTCTCCGCCTTGACTCATTGTCTCTGTAAAGTTAAGAGCGAAGACCAGATCGAAATAAAGCACGATAGCGTAATACGCTGCACAAATCAGCGCGATACTCACCCATCTGATCCAGAACTTCTTATTCATCATCGTAAGTGCTTCCCAATGAACCGCCTACTGTACCGCCTGAGTAGGGGGATGTTGAGCCAGCAACAGCAGCGGAATCGGCAGCAGATTGTTGAATTTTTGCACTCCCTCCCATTGGTTGAGGGCTTTTGTTCTCGGTGTTAGGGTACTGCTGTTTGAATGTATTAGTCATTTCGACAACGAGGATTGATGAGAAGTCTGCACTCTTTGATTCAAGATATCTTTGCAGTGATACCGGAATAGTAAAATCTTCTTCTATGTCGATTGGTAGCTGTGTTGTCGTGGATGTGTAACCGTGTTCGAATACCTCTGAGCCAGCAACCTTGAGCCCCTCGACTGAGTGAGTGGTACAGTTGCTACCAGTGACATCATACTTATCAATGGTTCGGCCTCTTCGCTTTGTACCATCTTGCATGTTTGGCGTTTGAATTGGTGTTACACCGCCATTCCAAAGGTTTTCGAAGAAGTTACGGGTTATTTTAGGATCTGCATCATCAATGCGGAAAGCGCGAGCCCCCATTTCATAAAGTTCGTATCGGTAATACTTACGCGCATCTTCATCCTGGAAAAAGTCTAAAATCCCATCCCCAGTGAAGGTACTTTTATCAGTGCGTCCATAGCGTCCATAGGTGTAGAGGAAGATATTGTTATTCTCATGCACCGAAACGAAAACATGACCTGCACTTGCCGTTTCAGTCCAGATATAAACGCCGTTCAGCAGCGGGTTATCTTCTGGCTTGCAGGTGTCAGTCACATTATCAGATTGGGGATCATAAATCGGGCCGGGGAGAACGGGAAATTCGACGACTTGAGATTGGGCTGTGTCGGCTTTCGCTGCCCCTGTAGAAAATTCATAAGTGTCATCGATGGAAGGTATAAAACGTGATTTGCAGGGACAGGAACTACGGCTGTGCAGTGTTCCGGCTACTCTTTTACCATGTATTTCGTCACTATCAAGGCCGCCGCAGATACGATAATGCCCTGGATGTTTGCCGCAGGTTACTTTATGGCCTTCACATGCCATATCTTTATCGAAAAATTGATGGTCGGGGCATCCTTCAAGAATCCTGCCACCGCAAGCGGTCTTATCACCCCTAAATAAAAAATGACCAATAGCCATTCGTCCTTATCCTTATTTTTGCTTGTAAGTCCATGTGGGAAGTTTAGGTTTTTGGTGTTGGCGAGTAAATGAGCAAATGTAATAAAATCAAAGTGTGTTAATCAATGGGATCAGGTCGCCAGCTATGGATAGTGTTTATCCGCACGGTCAGTTGCAGACGAGATTTCCACAATTGCCCGCATTCCAACAGAGCAAGAGCCTGTCTTTTGTGAAGCTGGATCAGGGCGGCGGTATCGCGGACCGGTAAATTACTAGTGGTTACCTGTTAGCCGGTGTTGCTGGTAAAACTGGTGACGCTGGAACTTATCTAGCGAGTATGTTCTTTCACCTTTGGTAGTTGCTTAGAATATGGCACCGCTTGGCCTACAGTCTGGAGAACACTGGACGGAACAGAAGGTCGTAAGTTGTTCCAGCAACGGCTGTTGCGGGCTAAGTGCCGACTAACAGATAGCTGTCATAATGGACGACTTCCGGGGTGAGAACGGAGGCTACAGCCAATTCTTTGAAAATAAATAAAAGCAGGCTAATACCAATCGTTTCATTACATCCTTCCGCGAACTACGGCAGGGGAATGGCTGGTGACCATCACTAATTGTTATTGTCTGAAAATGCTTGTTTACCAGGGGGAAAAGCTTCTCTCTGTCGTGTGTATTAATCAGACTATAGTCATTACCCATTATGGAGAGATGGTATGAAAAATGAAGCCAGGAAAGGGCTGTTGGCTTTGGCGATACTGAGTGCCCCGCTGATGGCGCAGGAAAGCGGCGTGTCCTTCAGCTATAAGGACTGGGAAGTGGTGTGTGATAACACGCTGACCTGCCGGGCGGCGGGATATAGTCCGGAAGAAGGAAAAGGGGGATCGGTACTGCTGACCCGTCAGGCTGGCGCGGGGACATCGGTGTCGGGAGAGGTGATGCTGGCGGAGCTTCAATCAGATGGCGCCCCCCAGCCTTCAAAGCTGACACTCTTGATTAATGACCAGCTGGCAGGTGGTGTAAAGCTTGACAAAGAAGGTAACTGGCGGCTGTCGGTCAAACAGACCCGGGACATTATTGCGGCAGTCAAAGGCAGCGGAAAAGTTGAGTTTAAAGGCGGGCCCGATCCGTTTGTTCTCTCTGGTGAAGGCGCTTATGCGGTGCTGCTGAAAATGGATGATGTTCAGGAGCGCATCGGAACGTCCGGCGCATTGACCAAAAAAGGCGACAAGCCGGAAAGTAGCGTCCGGGCTGCCGTTCCTGCCCCGGTTATTTACCAGGTGAAGCCAGAGAAAACTCAGGAAAGGCCCCTCACAGTGCCTGAGCTCGCGGTGCTGAAACCAAAGCTTCTCGCGACCCTGAGCGAAGATGACTGGTGCGATCGCATCCAGCCATCAGAAGAACAGGAAGCCGAGACCATCAGCCTGACGCCGCTGGATAACGTGCATTCTCTGATTTCTGCACTGTGTGGGCGGGCGGCGTATAACGAAGGATATGGTTACTGGGTGGTGGACAGTAAACTTGCGGGGAAACCAGAGCTCATCACGGTTTCTGGTTCTGATTATGACGATGGCGTTATCTTCATGAGCCAGAAAGGCCGTGGCCTTGGGGATTGCTGGGGGTCGGCAAGCTGGGTTTGGGATGGCGAGACATTCCGCAAAAGCCGCGAAGCAACGACCGGGATGTGCCGTTATCTCCATCTCGGTGGCACGTGGGATCTCCCTACGTGGGTGACAGATGTTAAGCCAGCAAAGTAAGCAGAAATAAGCGCCCGTCATTCCGGGCGTGAAATGAGTTCCTTACCGCAACTGTAGAACATATAGAGTGCTCCCTAAGGAGAGGCCTGGTACCAGCAGGTCAAATCTTGCTTATTGACCGACCGGGAGCACTGCTCAATGCAAGGAGACGATATTGTGTCAGCATATTTTTCATTTTCTTAATAAGCTAACACTGCTTGCTGTGGTTATGGTGGTGGTTGCGAAAGTGACTCTGTATAATATTATCTTAAAATCATAGCCTAACGCTGGAACCTCTGTAAACCAACCGCTACCATATCTAAAATCATTAAGGAACGATGATATATCATGGCTCTACAGGGAAAGTTGATATTAAATGAAGCTGATTATGCGACTTTTAATTTGTACAGCGTCGGTGTTTTTATGGCGCATTCAGGGCGGGGCGTATATCGCAATAAAGCAGCATGCAGCGCAGTAGTGAAAGATGGTCCGCTGCCTCCGGGGAAATACTGGAATGTTGACCGCAATGAAGAAAACTGGTTTTCTCAAAAGGGACGAGAAATTAAGGATATGGTCAATAAGGTGTTGCCAGTGGCTCTAACAACGCTTACCCGCAAAATCAGTAAGATTATTTATTTTATATTGCTGTTTTTGGTTCTGGGACGTGCACTTCCAAGGCCGGAAATCTATCTCGATTATGATATCGCAAGGGATATTTGCCACTTCTTGTTCGGGAGTGTGAACGCCGATACGATGTATGATACTTTCTTTTATATATCACTGATAATAGTAATATTCCTTTCAGCTGTACTCTACATTATTACATTGCAGTTAATTTCAACGATAAGGAGCAAATGAGATGCCAATTCCTCCGTATATGTGTCTTAAAGACGATGGTGGCGCAGACACGAAAAGATCTGTTGATGTTCAGGAGCGAGAAGGTAGCATCGAAACCCGCTTATCACCATCCCCCCTCATCCCCTGAACACCTCCCGCCGGTGCCACGCCACAAACCCCTCCTGGGGATAACATTCTTTCCCCTGCGGCAAGGTAATCGGCTTACCATCAAAATCCCAGAACAGCCTGCCAACGATGCCCCCGCCGTTCACCGCCGGCGAAACCTGGATGCGCATATCCTCATCCAGACCAATGGATCCTTTATCAAAAGCCTTATGGTGAATCGCGCAGAGCGCCAGGCCGTTAGGGATTTCGCAGGGGCCGCCGTGCTGCTTCCATTTGATATGGGCCGCTTCCAGGGCGACGGAGGTATTATCATGGCGCATATTGAAGCCGCAGATCGCGCACTCATAGTTATAGGCGCGCAGCACCTGCTGGCGAAAATGCGGGTCGCGTTCTTTGCGGATCTGCTGCAGATCAAACCCCATCTCTTCAGCCAGTTCTTCCTGAATACTCTCCGGGAAATGCGCCTCGAGGATCTGATGGGCGAGGGTATTGATTAGCCTCTTATTTCTGTTGAGTAACGTAAAATGCGGTTCATCGAAGCCGCCGGCGACGTGACAGAGCTCCAGCTCTTTGCCAGGCGGCTGTCGGCTGCCCTGGGTCGAACACTGTTCGCTGTTGTGCAGCTCCCAGAAGCCGTCGCCTTTCAGGCGCCAGAAGGGCATGTCCGGCCGGTACTGGCGGCGCTGCGGGCCAAAGCGTTCCAGCAGGCTATGCAGCTCATCGCGTATCTCCGAGGCGTAATCGAACATCCGCGCATGGCCGCGCTGGTACTGAGAGAGGACATACAGCAGCAACAGTGGCTTATGCGGCGCACGCTGTTCGCCTTTGCGCCAGATGGTGATGTTCTCGATCGCGTGTTGCAGGGTCGTGCTGGAGGGCATAGTGTGACATTGGCAGCTAAATAAATGCGATGATGCTCGCAAAATCCTTGCCGATCAACCCACCAGATGCGGCGATTCCAGGTGGATCGCTTTTTAAATATCACAACGGATCTTGCTGTGGGAGTGGAGACCGTCTTCGCCTCCTGCGGCGCAAGCCTGAAAAAATCGGGAGTGTATAACCGTTGCGTTCCCGCATTCCACAAAACCCACGCTACCTCACCGGTAGCGTGGGCCCGCTCTCTCTTACTTATCCCGCGTCTCGCCAGCCTCCCAGCTGTAACTGCCATCGGCCGCTAACGCATCACCCAGCTCCTGATACTCGAACTGATAAAACTCAGCCCGGGTGCCGTACCCGGCGTAGTCTACCGCCGCCAGGCCGACGAACGCGCCAGTAAAGAACCCACCGTAGCTCTGCAACACATAGTCATCGGACAGCACCGCGGCATCCAGCTGGACCGGGATCTCGGTGAAGGTCACGCCATCGAAGCTGTATTCATAGCTGTAGGTCTGCTTGCGGACCTTGGTCCGGAACCAGACGTATTCGACGCCGTCCGGCACCTTGATGGCGTTATCCTTCAGGTACGACGTGTATTTCCCGCGGTTATTTTCGCCGACTTCGATGACCTTGCCGTTAATTTCATTCCAGGTCAGGAAGACAAAGCTCCAGTGGCGGTCGTTATAGTAATTCGTTAACCCGGCCATCTGCTGGTAGCTGAAGGGCTCGAATTTCACCTTCACCGCGGCGTCAAAATAGAAGGCCTGCCAGCGGCGGGCAATCAGCGACAGGTCATGCGTATTGGCTAACGAACCCTGGCCGATTAAGGTTAATTTGCCGTTGCCGGTGGTGCCCATTTTGGCCGTAAACGGCACCCGCAGGGTATTCCAGTTCGGGTCGAGCGCTGGCGAGGTAAAGTCATCCTGCTGGCTATTATCGCTGGCGCTTTCGGTGAAGATGGCGTCTTTCGGCCCTTCGACGAAGGTTTTCCCGCCGTGACCGCCTTCAATACGCGGCCAGCCTTCGTCGTCCCAGTACACTTTCTGGATCGAGGTTTCCCGGCCGAGGGTTGACCAGCCGCGCGGGTCGTAGATGGATTCCCCCGGGCGATTCCACGGCCGGGCGCAGAGCGAAGTGTAATACCATTCGCCTTCCGGGGTGGAGACCAGCGCGCCATGGCCCTGTTTCTGGATGTAGCTGTCCGGGGTATCGACGTTGGTTAAGAACACGTCGCCCGGTTCGGTTTCGAAGCTGTCGGCCTCGAGGGTTTTCGACCGCGCCACCACCTCCTGGTGGGTAAACACGGTGCCGCCCTGGGCGGCAAACAGATAGTAGTAGCCGTTCAGTTTATAGAGGTGCGGCCCCTCGACCAGCGCCACGGCGGTGCCGCGGTAAATGGTGCGCGCGGTTTCCGGCATTAACTTCAGCGTGTTGGTATCCAGCTCCGTTAAGGTAATGCCATCGAAGGGGTGATGGTACTCCCGGTGATCCCAGGTTTGCTGGACGATGTATTTCCGGCCATCGTCGTCATGGAACAGCGAGGCGTCAAACCCGACGCCGTTCAGCTTGATCGGGTCGCTCCACGGGCCCCGAATATCCCTCGCGGTAGTCAGGTAGTTGGTCATGTCTTTAAAGGCGCCTTCGGTGACCTTCACATCGGTATACACCAACCAGAATTGCCCATCGGCCCAGGAGAGTGCCGGCGCCCAAATGCCGCCGGAGGAGGGGTTGCCCTTCATGTCCAGCAGGGTAGTGGTAGAGAGCGGCGAAGGCAGCAGGTTCCAGTTTTTCAGGTCTTTCGACTCATGTAAACGCACGCCCGGGAACCACTCAAACGTCGAGTTGGCAATATAGTACGTATCCTCGACGCGAATAATACTGGGGTCGGCATTAAAGCCGCGTAATATCGGGTTTTGAATAAGTGACATTTCATTACACCTTTTAAAATGGAAAGTGACGGATCGTTCTGATTTATAATTTTTTTAACTACACGCGGATCTCATCCAGCTGACGGTTAATGTCGGTAACATGTTTATCGGAGATCGGATAAGCCTGGATAATCACCATCGAAATAGCGGCCAGCGCGATCGGGATCCACACCGCGGTCATAATGATCCCGTCGATGGCGCTGGCGCTCTGCATGGCGCCGCTTTCATTAAATCCATACACCGCCAGCAGCCACAGCGGGATAGCGCCGCCGATGGTGAAGCCGATCTTGAAGAAGAGTCCCATAATGGCATTGATAATGGCGGCATTGCGTTTGCCAGATTTTAATTCGCCGTACGCGATGACTTCCGGTACCAGCGCCCACATAAAGCCGGTGGCGGAAGTTAAGCCCCACTGTTTAATAAAGGTGGCGATGTAGGCCAGCCACAGGGCGTCGTGCATCCCTTCGCGGGACCAGACGTAGGTCAGCAGTTCGCCGACGATGAACATGGCGAGGAACAGATGGAAGAAGCCTTTTTTACCAAAGATTTTTTTCAGTTTCGGCCAGAACACCGGGAAGGCGATGCCTGGAATAGATGCAACGAGACCCACGGCGCCCATCCATTCGGAATGGCCGACGACGAACTGGTTGAAGAAGCCGTTAACGGTGTTCATGAAGAACATGAAGGTAAAGGCCAGCATAAAGAACATGCCGAGAATAACCAGCGGGCGGTTATGTCTGAGTTCGTGGAAAAGGTCGGTGGTTTTGACGTTGGCGGTCTGCTCGGCGGTCGCGACAACGCGTTCTTTGGTGAATTTATAACAGATAAACAGGGCCACCGCGCCGATGATCATATAGATGGCGTACACGCCAAACCAGGCGTAGTTCGCCGACGGATCGGTATAGTTGCCCAGATTCAGCTCAAGGCCAAAAAAGCCGGTGTCCTTCAGGCTGCGATCTTTCGGCGCCGCCATCTGCACAAACATCGGGAACAGGGTATAGACCAGCAGGTTGGCGCTGTTGGCCAGCATCATGCGGGTACTGGTCAGTTTATCGATCGATTCCGGGTCGCGGGTCAGCGACGCATTCAGCGAGCCATAGGGAATATTGACTAAGGAATAAACCAGGTCCAGCGCCAGATAAATAATAAAGGCGAAAGCCACCGAACCTTTCACCCCAGGGATTGGCGCGAACAATAATGCCGACAGGATCACCAGCGGAACGCCGGCTCGTAACAGCCAGGGGCGATATTTCCCTGCTTTCGAGGTTCGTTTATCCACATAGGTTCCGACCATTGGATCCCAAAACACATTAATGATGCGGACAAAAAGAAAAATAAAGCCTGCCGTTGCCGTGCTGATGGTATTTACCGTCAGCATATGCAAAGCCAGAAACCCCCCAATTGTGCCGAAAACCAGGTTTTGTGCAAAGTCGCCCATGCCATAACCAATTCGTTCTCCACGGGTTAATTTATGATATTCCTCATGCCGACTGTGCATTATGTTTTTACTCATTCTAAGCAGACTCCGGTTTGTTTTGTGTAGGTGAAACACTTTCTGACACAGTTGACCTGGAAGAATCTATTACGTTTTTAAATTACGTAATTATGTTTTTTTACTTCTGTGATCCTCGAGACAAAGGCCTGTATCGCCTGCGTTGAACCGCTATCCGCCGCTAATTTTTTGGCAGGCAGGCATTGTGACAAAACCGGCATTTTAATTTGGTATGGAGACCTGAATTCCCCAGGAAGTGTACTCTATACGCGCGCGAAGCGAGATATTTAAAATAGTTTTATTTGCGAGATGGCTCACATTTGAGCATTTTCTCAATCGCTGAGTGAAATAACGTAATTGAGCAACTGACGATGAGAATACACGATGTGTCACAGTTGTTAATTTTCCTGTTTCTCAATTTCGGAGTTCATCATGCAGACCTATTTCGACCAGGTAGATCGCGTTCGCTTTGCCGGACCAAAAACCGATAATCCGCTGGCGTTTCGCCACTATAATCCGGATGAAATCGTGCTGGGAAAACGCATGGCAGAGCATCTGCGTTTTGCTGCCTGTTATTGGCATAACTTCTGCTGGAATGGCGCGGATATGTTTGGCGCCGGTTCGTTTGAGCGTCCGTGGCAGGCCGCGGGCGATGCGCTGGAAATGGCCAAACGCAAAGCGGACGTGGCGTTTGAATTTTTCTACAAGCTCAACGTGCCGTATTACTGCTTCCACGATGTCGACGTCTCGCCAGAAGGCACGTCGCTGAAAGAATATCTGCACAATTTCGCCCTCATGACCGAGGTGCTGGCGGAGAAACAGCTGCAAACCGGCGTGAAACTACTGTGGGGCACCGCCAACTGCTTTACCCACCCGCGTTACGGCGCTGGGGCGGCGACCAACCCCGATCCGGAGGTGTTTGCCTGGGCGGCCACGCAGGTGGTGACCGCCATGAACGCCACCCACCAGCTCGGCGGCGAAAACTATGTGCTGTGGGGCGGCCGCGAAGGTTACGAGTCCTTGCTGAATACCGACCTGCGCCAGGAGCGTGAGCAGATTGGCCGCTTCCTGCAGATGGTGGTGGAGCACAAGCATAAGATTGGCTTTGGCGGCACGCTGCTTATCGAGCCGAAACCGCAGGAGCCCACCAAGCATCAGTACGATTACGATGTCGCGACGGTGTATGGTTTCCTGAAGCAGTTTGGTCTGGAAAATGAGATCAAGGTGAACATTGAAGCCAACCACGCTACTCTGGCGGGGCACTCTTTCCACCATGAAATCGCCAGCGCCATCGCGCTGGGGATCTTCGGCTCCGTTGATGCCAACCGCGGCGATGCGCAGCTCGGCTGGGATACGGACCAGTTCCCGAACAGCGTGGAAGAAAATACCCTGGTGATGTATGAGATCCTCAAAGCTGGGGGATTCACCACCGGCGGCCTGAACTTTGACGCCAAAGTTCGTCGGCAGAGCACCGACAAATACGACATGTTCTATGGCCATATTGGCGCCATGGACGTGATGGCGCTGTCCCTTAAGCTGGCCGCGCGCATGATTGAGGATGGCAAGCTCGATCAGGGTCTGGCAAAACGCTATGCCGGCTGGCAGGGCGAGCTGGGGCAGAAAATTATGACCGGGCAGATGTCGCTGGATAATATTGCCCGATACGCTGAGCAGCATAATCTGAATCCGCAGTATCAGAGCGGGCGTCAGGAATTACTCGAAAATCTCGTCAATACCTATATCTTTGGTTAAATTTTGCTGACATGCCCCTGCGGGGGCATGATTACGCCGTCTGCCCGCAGCCGAAAAATAGCGTTTATTTGTTCGTGCTGTGTTTTTTGTCAGTGGCGAAAGACCACCTGTTTAATATCAGCGAAGGAGGGAAAGTAGCGATAATTGTGTAATGCCTCTGTGACCGTACAAAATAAAAAATAACTTGTTCTGATGATAGCGACATATTCTGTCAGCTCAGAATAGGCTGGTTATTGTCTGAATAAAATTAACCTATATTGAGAAACTCATGACAATGATAAAAAATCTTCCATTAACCATGGCGGTTATCGCCGCGTTTTTTCCGCTTACCTCTGTAATGGCGCAAGAATTTACTCAGGAACAGATCGACGCCATCGTTGCCAAAGCCGTTGATAAAGCGCTGGCCGACCGCCAGGCGAAAATCGACGCCGCGGCCAACAAAAAGGTCGACGTGATCACTAACCCGCAGACCACCGCCGCCTCGCCGGATATGGCCATTCCGTTCGGCCTCAAGTTCAGCGGCTATGCCCGCTATGGCGCCCACTTCCAGACCGGCGACCAGAAATATGTCGGCGTCGACGGCTCCT
>NZ_PIOK01000005.1:0-397863 GCF_002810515.1 Klebsiella sp. D-Nf1 | reverse complement strand
AGGAGCCGTCGACGCCGACATATTTCTGGTCGCCGGTCTGGAAGTGGGCGCCATAGCGGGCATAGCCGCTGAACTTGAGGCCGAACGGAATGGCCATATCCGGCGAGGCGGCGGTGGTCTGCGGGTTGGTGATCACGTCGACCTTTTTGTTGGCCGCGGCGTCGATTTTCGCCTGGCGGTCGGCCAGCGCTTTATCAACGGCTTTGGCGACGATGGCGTCGATCTGTTCCTGCGTAAATTCTTGCGCCATGACAGAAATTGGGCACAGCGCGGCGACAACCGCCATGGCTAAAGGCAGTTTTTTCACAGTATTCATGGTTATCTCGCTTTAATAATTAATATCTTTCAGATAATAACCATCCCATTCTGGCTAAAATAAATAACCAAAATAAGCTGATTTGTTTTTTAGGGTACAGCGACGCCGGAGAATAATATTCTCGCTGACGTTATTCCATATTAATTAACGCTGGTACAGATGGATTAATTCTTCTGAGAACTCGCGGGCCAGCAGCGAGTTCATCAGATGATCCTGGGCATGTACCATAATCAGCGTCATGGGTTGACGCGCTTCACCGGCGTCCTGCTCGATGAGCTGGGTCTGCATCTGATGCGCCCGACGGGCGTAGCCGTCGGCCTCATTTAAGAGTAAGCGCGCTTCGTCGATATTTCCGGTTCGGGCCGCATGCAACGCTTCAAAACATAATGAGCGTGACTGTCCCGCATTAACGATAATTTCCATTACCGCATCTTCTAATTCAATCATGTGTATTCCTGAGGTATTTATTATTTAATAATGCAGTGAAAGTCCTTTTTCTGCATTATTACGCTGTCATCTTATTATCGCTCCAGGCGGAGAGGTATTAGCTAACGGTTTCTGCCACCGGAACGCTATTTTTGGCTTTCTCAACTTCGGTTTTCATTAAGGAACGTTCATAGGCGCGCAGGAATGGCAGGTAAATGACCGCCGACATCACCATGCAGATGAGGCACATCACCACCGGGCTCAGGGTCCAGTTAGCCGCCCACGACGCGCCAATCGGTGCCGGCGTGGTCCACGGAGTGAGGGACACCACCTGGCTCAGCCAGCCAAGACGCGTCGCGCCGTAAGCCAGCACCGCGTTGACCATCGGCACGCAGACGAAGGGGATAAACATCATCGGGTTCATGATGATCGGCGCCCCGAACAGAATCGGCTCGTTGATATTAAAGAAGCTCGGCACAATGCCCATCTTGCCGATGGTGCGCAGATGAGTGGCCCGGCTACGCAGCAGCAGGAAAGCCAGCGGCAGGGTCGAACCGACGCCGCCAATCAGCAGATAGTGATCCCAGAAGCCCTGCAGATAGACGTGCGGCAGCACCGTACCCGCCGCCAGCGCCGCCTGGTTTGCCGACAGGTTGGCCATCCAGAACGGGTTCATAATGCCGGTAACAATCAGTGAGCCGTGGATCCCTGCGAACCAGAAAATCTGGCACATCAGAACAGAGAGCAAAATCGCCGGCAGCGAGTCGGAGGCGGAAACCAGCGGCTCCAGCAGATGCATGATCGCCTGCGGCAGGATCATCCCGGTCTGCGCTTCGATAAACAGGTTCAGCGGATGCAGAGTCGCAATGACCACCAGCACCGGGATCAGGATTTCAAACGAACGGGCGACGCCGGTGGGTACTTCTTTCGGCAGACGAATAGTAATGTTGTTTTGCTTCAGCCACGCATAAACGCGGGTGGAGTAGATGGCGGTGATCAGCGCGGTGAAAATGCCCTGACCGGACAGATACTGAGTGGAAATTTTGCCATCGGCATAGGGCGCGGCGACCAGCAGGAAGGCCATAAACGCCAGCAGACCGGACATCACCGGATCGAGCTGAAACTGCCGACCGAGGCTGGCGCCAATGCCGACCGAGATAAAGAAGGTCATCACGCCCATGCTGAGGTTAAACGGCAGCATCAGCTGTTCGCGGTAGTGCTGGGAGAAATCAAGCCAGCCGCGGGCAAAGCCGTTGGTGGTATCGGGTGAAAACGGCGGAAAGATAAATACCAGCATGAAAGAGCCGATGATCATAAACGGCAAGGCGGCAGTGAAGCCATCGCGGATAGCGATAACATATTTCTGCTGCCCAAGGCGTCCTGCCAGCGGAGTAATAGATTGCTCGATCACGGCAATCATGGACTGATACAGAGAACTCATTTCAACACCTCTCAGTGCGCCGCTGGGATCAGCGACAGAGCATAATTCAGGACGTTGTCTCCCCGCTGCATGCCGTAGTCCATCGTATCGATGGGCTGAACGGGAATGTTCAGGGAAGCCGCTTTGTCAGACAGGGTTTTCAACATGTATTTCACCTGGGGGCCAAGCAACACCACCTGATACTGCGGAAACTGCATGTCAAATTCGGAAACACTATAGGCATCAATCTGCACCGGCAGATCACGTTCATTCGCTGCCTCCACCATCTTTCTGACCAGCAGACTGGTGGACATCCCGGCAGAGCAGCACAGCATAATCTTGTACATCGACGACCATCCTCAAAATGTAAAAAGTTATTGCGTGGATGATTTGATATCAGACGGAAACCGGTTTCCATTCATAAAAAGCAGAACTGTGATAGTGGTCAAGATCTCCTGCTTATGGGGCGGATTTATTGGATTTCGCTCACATTATTCTGTCGATTTGGCGATGTTTTGCGCTGAAATGGAAAATCGGTTTCCAAACAAATGACGAAATGGATATACTGCGCTGGTCACAATTGAAGCGATTCAGGTTTACAGGATTTTGGCGGGACGCGGCGCCCGCGCAGGGGAAAATGATGTCGACAATCAATGATGTTTCACGACTTGCCGGGGTTTCCAAAGCCACGGTGTCGCGAGTGTTGAGCGGCTCACGTGGCGTGAAGGAAGCCAGTCGTCAGGCGGTGCTGCAGGCGGCGGAAGCGCTCAATTACCGGCCAAACATGATAGCCCAGTCGTTGCTCAGCCAGTCCACCGGCTGCATCGGCGTCATCTGCGCCCAGGACAACATCAATCAAACCACCAGCTATCTCTACGCCCTGGAAAAACAGCTCAGCCAGCACCAGAAGCACCTGCTGCTGCGCTTCGCCAACACCAGCAACGGCGTGATGAACTCGCTGGAGGAGTTGACCTGCGGGCTGTGCGATAACGTGCTGATCATCGGCGCGCGTTTTCCCCTGAATATTAACCGCCCGGACGTGGTGCTGGTGGACTGCCTCGACAGCGAGGGCGACAACAGCATTCAGTTCGATCATGCTTTCGCTGCCGAAACCGCCTGTCACTATCTGATTAGCCAGGGCAGACGGCAGATTGCGCTGATTCATCCGCAGAGCAGCGGCTTTGCCGATCAGGTGCTGCTGGGCTACAAGCACGCGCTGGAAAAAAACTTTTTGCCGTTTAATCGCAACCTGGTGTTTCTGGATAACACCTCGCCGTCGGTGGCGGTGCAGGAGCTGGTCAATAACGCCACGACGCTGAACTTTAACGCGCTGCTGGTGAGCGATGAACAGCAGGCGCAGCGCGTGGTGCCGCAGCTGCAGGCGTTTAACCGCGCCGTTCCGCAAAATGTGATGGTGTTTAGCCTCGCCGGATCGTTACAGCTGCCCGGTATCCCCACCATTCCGGCCATTGAATATTCCATGGACGCGATGGCGTCGCGGATCGTCAACTGGCTGACCGAGAAAACGGACAACCCGGGCGGCAGCCCGCTGCGCGGCGATTTAATTATTCCGAAGCACTGAACTCCGCTCTTGCCCTGACCCGCCGCCGTTGGCTGCGGGTTTTTTGCTGGCTGGTTTTTGTCGTATCCCTCACATTATAAATAAAACTCATATCTGACGCCGGGTTTTCGAACCGGACAGCCTGCGTGACCTGCCTTAAGTTGAGTACGAAAGTTCCACTCAAAAAACACTAACCAGAACATTCGTACCGCCTGCTTAAGGAAGTGACCCTATGAATCACATGAACGTTGTCGATGTGAAAGCGTGGATAGATGCCCGTCCGGTCTCGCGCTTTCAATGGAACGTGCTGCTGCTCTGTTTCATCATCATTATGCTGGATGGGTATGACGCCGCGGTGATGGGCTTTGTCGCCCCGGCGCTCATTGAGGACTGGGGCATCAGCCGGGTTGAAATGGGGCCGATTCTTGGAGCGGCCATGTTCGGCGTCGCCATTGGCGCCCTGGTGGCGGGCCCGCTTTCTGACCGCTACGGCCGAAAACGCATTTTACTCTGGTCGGTGGCGCTGTTTGCGCTGTTCAGCCTGGCCGGCGCCGTGGCGCAAAGCCCATCGCAACTGGCGCTGATGCGTTTTCTTACTGGCCTTGGCCTTGGCGCGGTGATGCCCAACTGCGTCACGCTGGTGGCAGAATATATGCCGGAGCGGCGTAAAGGGGTGATGATCACCCTGATGTACAGCGGTTTTAACGTGGGTTCCGGCCTCGGCGGCTTTATCGCCGCCGGTTTGTTATCGCATTACAGCTGGCACTCGGCGCTGATTTTTGGCGGCGTGCTGCCGCTCGTGGTGCTCCCCTTTATGATCGTGATGTTGCCGGAGTCGGCGATGAACATGGTGGCGCGCCGGCTACCGGGCGAGCAGATCGCCAGGGCGCTTAACCGGCTTGGGGGCCAGTTTACGGCGGAAACCGTTTTTCAGTTGAATGCGCCGCCCATCACGCGGAGCAGCAAAGTGGCGCAGCTGTTTCGGCATGGCTATGCCCGCGGCACGATAGCGCTGTGGCTGACCTATTTTATGGGGCTGTTCGTGATATATCTGCTGAACGGCTGGCTGCCAACCATTCTCCGCTCCGGCGGGCTGTCGCTGCAGCAGGCGGCGATGATGACCGGCTTGTTCCAGCTCGGCGGCCCGCTGGGCGGGATCCTTGTCGGTATGCTGATGGATCGTGCTTCGGCGAAAGCCGTGATTGCGGCAACCTATTTCCTCGGCTGCCTGTGCCTGTTGTCCCAGGGGTTGATGGATTTCGGATCGGCGGCGCTGTCGGTGCTGATTTTTATCAGCGGGATGTGCATTAACGGCGCGCAGAACGGTCTGCAGGCCTATTCGCCAGCCTATTATCAAACCGAGATCCGTGCTACCGGCGTCAGCTGGATGCATGGTATCGGCCGTACCGGGGCTATTCTCAGCTCCACGCTGGGTGGGATGCTGATGCTGGCTGTGCCGGGACACTCGTCGATCTTTTTGGTGCTTGCGCTGCCGGCCTGCCTGGCGGGGATCTGTATTTTGTTGCACCGTATGAATCACGCTAAGCCTCGACTCACAGAGGCAGAACTGGACGCTTTGTCATCCCCCCTGGAACACCGATAAGTGGAGTTATCTGATGGCTAACATTCTCGGCGGTATCGCCGTCTCTCATACCCCGACTATCGGCTTCGCGGTCGATCATCATAAACAGCAGGACCCGGCGTGGTCGCCGATCTTCCAGAGCTTCGAACCGCTGCAGCGCTGGCTGGAGGAAAAAAAGCCGGATGCGCTGGTGTACATCTTTAATGACCATGTGACCGCCTTTTTCTTCGATCACTATTCGACTTTTACGCTGGGAATCGATAGTCAATATGACGTTGCCGATGAAGGCGGCGGACCACGCTGTCTGCCGCCGGTCCAGGGCAATGCGGCGCTCTCAAGGCACATTGGCGCCAGCCTGATGGCCGATGAGTTTGATATGTCGTTCTTTATGGATAAAAAGCTCGACCACGGCCTTTTCTCGCCGCTTTCGGCGCTGCTGCCCTGGGATGAAGCGCAGGGGTGGCCGACGGCGGTGATCCCGTTACAGATCGGCGTGCTGCAATTTCCGGTACCGAGCGCGCGCCGTTGTTACAAACTCGGCCAGGCGTTGCGCCGGGCAATTGAAAGCTTCCCGGAAGATATCAATGTGGCGATTGTCGCGACCGGCGGGCTCTCGCATCAGGTTCATGGCGAGCGCTGCGGATTTAATAATCCCGACTGGGATGCCCAGTTTGTTGACATGCTGGTTAATGACCCGGAAAAGCTCACCGAAATGACCCTTGGCGAATATGCTGAGCTGGGGGGGATGGAGGGGTCCGAAGTAATCATGTGGCTGGTGATGCGCGGCGCCTTATCATCCAATGTCACCGAAACCTGGCGCGACTATTACCTGCCGTCGATGACCGGTATCGCCACGCTGATCCTTGAGAACAATGCGCGCCTGCCCCCCGTCGATACCCTGACGCGCCATCGCCAGCATATGGCGCAGCAGCTGGCCGGGGTGGAGAAACTGCCGGGAACCTATCCTTTTACCCACGAGCGCAGCCTGAATGGCTTGCGGCTTAACCGTTTCCTGCATCGGCTGATTGAGCCTGCCTGGCGCGAACGTTTTCTGCAGTCGCCTCAGTCGCTTTATGCCGAAGCCGGACTGAGTGAGGAGGAACAGCAGTTGCTCAACGCACGCGACTGGCGGGGATTGATTCAGTATGGCGCCAGTTTCTTCCTGCTGGAGAAAATGGGCGCGGTGGTCGGTGTATCCAACCTGCATATTTACGCCGCGATGCGCGGGCAGACGCTGGAGGCGTTTCAGCAAACGCGTAATCAACAGGTAACCTATTCGGTGGCGGGTAAACGTTAAACGGTCCCGTCCTGAACCTGCTGATAAATAAAACGCAACAGCGCCTGCGTCGCCGGGGAGGGCAGGCTGCCGGCGCGAAACGTCAGCCCGATACGCCGGGTGGTATCGGGCAGGGGGACCGGCAACACGCTGAGCAGCCCATTGTCAGTTTCAAAACGCATCTGGCTGGCGGAGACCGCCGCCAGCATGTCGGAGTCCTGCAGCAATCCTCTCACCATCGCCGCATCCCCGGTCTCCACCGTCGGCTGGGGCAGCGGCAGCCCCAGGGTGATAAACGCCTTATCCAGTAAATGGCGCGCCGGCGCGTTGGCGCGCGGCAGCACCCATTGCGCGGTCGCCAGCTGGCTGCGCGGATCCGGATGGCGCAGCAGCGGGTGGTTATTACGCAGTAAAATCAACATATCCTCTTCGAATAACGCCTCGCTACAGAGGTCCGGAAGATCTTCATCCTGACGCAGGGCGCCGATAATAAAATCGATATTACCTGCCCGCATATCGGCGACCAGCGACTCATACGGGCTTTCATTGGTCATGAGGGTAATGCCCGGGTGCTGGGCCAGAAAGGCGGCGATGGCGGAGGGCAGTAGCCGGGTCCGGCTCAGCGGCAGGGCGCCAATGCGCACGGTGCCCTCCAGCACCCCACGACGGGCGGCGAGATCGCTCCAGATGTTTTCCAGCTCGTTGAGCGCTCTGCTTACCGGGGGATAGAGTAGCTCCGCGGCGGGCGTGGGGCGCACCCCTTCTGGCGTCCGGCGAAATAGCGCCGAATCCGCCCCTTTCTCCAGGACCTTCAGCGCGGCGCTGACCGCCGGCTGGGTGATCCCCAACTGTTGCGCGACGGTTTGGGTATGGTTGACGTGATAGAGCTGAATAAATATGGCTAACCGGCGGGTATTGAACAGCCAGCCGGCGTCCGCCAGCGGGCCGCTGCTGCGGGTATGGTGTTTCTGCAACAGCGCCGGGATGGCCTGCAGGTCGTCAATCGCCCGCCGGGCGCGCGGCAGGATGCACTTGCCATACTCGGTGGGCACCATGCCGCTGTAATGGCGTTCGAACAGCGTGACGTTCAACGCGGCTTCAAGGTCGCGGATCGCCCGGGTTATCGCTGACTGCGTGCGGAATAAGTCATCGGCCGCACGCGAGACGCTGCCGCGCAGCGCGACCTGACAGAAAAAACGCAGCTGCATGATATTTATGATTTTATCGTGCTTTTTCTTCAGCATGGTTCGTCAGGCCTGGAACAGTGAGTGAGTTGACAACATAAATAAAAATCATAGCCTTCGCAAGTTAACGAATTACCTCCCTGCGACGGGACATGACAAGCTGAAAAAAACAACAGAGGAAGCCATCATGTCTCATCCGGTTAGCGAAAAAAGTGCCCTTGTCGTCAGCGCCCACTCGGCCGATTTCGTCTGGCGTGCGGGCGGTGCGATAGCGCTGCATGCCCTGCAGGGCTATCAGGTCCATGTGGTCTGTTTATCCTTTGGCGAGCGCGGCGAGTCCGCCAAACTGTGGCGCAAAGGCAACATGACCGAGGAGGCGGTGAAGCAGGTGCGTCGCGAAGAGGCGCAGGCCGCCGCTGAGATCCTGGGCGCCAGCGTCGAATTCTTTGATATCGGCGACTATCCGCTGCGCGCCGATAAAGAGACGCTATTTCGTCTGGCGGATGTGTATCGCCGTATCCAGCCCCACTTTGTCCTGACGCACTCCCTGCACGATCCCTATAACTACGATCATCCGCTGGCCTCCCATCTGGCGCAGGAAGCACGGATTATCGCCCAGGCAGAGGGCTATCGCCCCGGCGAGAAAATTGTCGCAGCTCCTCCGGTTTACTGTTTCGAACCGCACCAGCCGGAGCAGTGCAACTGGAAACCCGATGTGTTACTGGACATCACCGCCGTCTGGGAGAAGAAGTATCAGGCCATTCAGTGCATGCAGGGTCAGGAGCATCTGTGGGAATACTACACCCGCGTGGCGCTGCAGCGCGGAGTGCAGGCCAAACGCAATATCGGCATCACGGCCGCGCGCGATATCGTTCACGGCGAAGCCTTCCAGAGCATCTTCCCCCGCGTAACGGAGAACCTGGCATGAACCTGTTAAATAAAAAAGGCCTTGTGATCCGCCATCTGCCGCGCCATGACGAGGCGGTTTTGCGCCGCTGTGAGGCGGCCGGGGTGGCGACGCTCCATGAAGCCTGGGAGCGCCAGGGGCTGATGGGGCCGGTAATCCGTCCGATTCAGCAGGGCGTCAGCCGGGCGGGCAACGCGGTAACCGTGCTGGTGACGCCAGGCGACAACTGGATGTTTCATGTGGCGGTCGAGCAGTGCCGCGCCGGCGATATTCTGGTGGTGGCCCCGACGTCGCCGTGCGGCGATGGCTTCTTCGGCGATCTGCTGGCGACGTCTCTCCAATCGCGCGGCGTGGTCGGTCTGGTGGGCGATATCGGCATTCGTGATTCGCAGACTTTGCGGGAGATGGGATTCGCCGTCTGGTCCCGTCAGGTTTATGCCCAGGGAACGGTGAAAGAGAGCCTCGGTTCGGTTAACGTCCCGGTGATTTGCGCAGGCCAGCTTGTGCAGCCGGGCGATGTCGTGGTGGCCGACGACGATGGCGTCGTGGTGCTGCCTCACGCGCAGGTCCGTGATGTGCTCGATAAAGCGGAAGCCCGTATGAGCAATGAGCTTGCGAAGCGTGAGCGGATGCGCCATGGCGAGCTGGGGCTGGATATTTACGCGATGCGCCCGCGTCTGGCGGAAAAGGGGCTGCGGTATTACGACCGCGCAGACGAGGTGGAGGAATAAATGGCGCAACGCGGAATCCCCTGTCTATGGATGCGCGGCGGCACCTCGAAGGCAGCCTGTTTTCTGGCCGACGATCTGCCTGCCGATCCGGTGCAACGTGATGCGGTGCTGCTGGCGGTGATGGGCTCGCCTGATCCCCGGCAAATTGACGGGATCGGCGGCGCCGATCCGCTGACCAGTAAAGTGGCGATTATCCGCCGCTCCACACGGCCTGACGCCGATGTGGACTATCTGTTTGCCCAGGTGAACGTGGCGGCGGCCACCGTGGATTACGGCCAAAACTGCGGCAATATTCTTGCCGCCGTTGGCCCTTTCGCCATCGAGCGTGGTCTGGTTCGCCACGATGCGCCGCTCACTCGGGTGCGTATTTATATGGAGAACACGGGGCAACTGGCGGTGGCAGAGATCCCCTGCGATGCCGACGGGGTCGACTACGTCGGCGAGAGTCGTATCGATGGCGTGCCGGGCAGCGCCAGCCCGATCCTGCTCCATTTTCTTGATGTGGCGGGCTCCAGCTGCGGGGCGCTGCTGCCGACCGGCCGGGTTCGTGACCGTTTTGACGGCGTTGAGGTGACCTGCATCGATAACGGTATGCCGGTGATCCTGCTGCGCGCTTGCGACCTCGGTTGCACTGGCTATGAGACGCGCGAACAACTGGATAATGACGACGCGCTTAAACGTCGCCTGGAGTCGATTCGCCTGCAGGCCGGGCCGCTGATGCAGCTTGGCGACGTCAGCCAGCGCACGGTGCCCAAGATGACCCTGATCGCCGAACCGCGACACGGCGGCGCCATCAGCAGTCGCACCTTTATCCCGCACCGCTGCCACGCGTCAATCGGCGTGTTTGGCGCGGTGAGCGTGGCCAGCGCCTGTCTGCTTCCTGGTTCCGTCGCGCAGGGCATGGCGCAAGTGACGTCAGGCCCTACGCCGCTGCTCAGCGTTGAGCATCCGACAGGCGAATTTAGCGTAACGCTTCAGCTTGACGCTGACGGTGCGTTAGCAGGCTGCGGTCTGTTACGCACGGCGCGACTGCTGTTTGCTGGCGAGGTTTTTATTCCGGCCCGCGTCTGGCCGCGTGAGGAGTGATGATGACAATCGCGTTTATTGGTTTTGGCGAGGCGGGTGGCATTCTGGCGGCGGATCTGGCTCGTGAGCATACGGTGACCATGTGGGATTGCAAGCTCAATGGCCCGGCACGAGAGGCGATGGGCAAAAAAGCCCGTGACTCGCGCGTTCAGGTGGGGAATTCGCTGGCGCAGGCGCTGGAGAGCGCCACGCTGGTTTTTTCTACTGTGACCGCGGGTGAGGCGCTAAAGGTGGCGCAGCAGGCCGCCGCGCTGCTGCAGCCGGGGCAATACTTCCTCGATCTCAACTCCGTGGCGCCGGAGACAAAACGGCAGGCCGCCGCTCATTTTCTGCCCGGCGCCTACATTGATGTCGCGGTGATGGCGCCGGTACCGCCCGCCCGATTGCAGACACCGTTATTGATCGGCGGGCCGCAGGCGGAGGCGATCGCGCCGCGTCTGCAGGGGCTGGGGCTGAATGCCCGCTATGGCGCCAGTACGGTGGGCCAGGTGTCGGCGATAAAAATGTGCCGCAGCGTGATGATCAAGGGGCTTGAAGCGCTCACCACAGAATGCCTGTTCGCGGCCCGTGAATACGGTGTCGAGGAGGAGGTGCTTAGCTCCTTGCATCATAGTTTCCCCTCTCTGGGCTGGACGGGAGCGTTTCCCGACTATCTGATCAGCCGGGTGGCGGAACATGGCATTCGGCGCAGCGAAGAGATGGAAGAGGTGGTGAAAACCCTGCGTGATGTGGGGAGCGCAGGGATAATGAGCGAGGCGATCGCGACAAGCCAGCGCCAGTTGCCTGAGCAGATGGCTGCCCGTAGCCTGAACTACAGGCAGCTAACGCCGTTTGACTGGAAAACGCTGGTCGCCAGCCTGAAATAACCGCTATTTGGCCGGACAGACGATTTTGTCGATCGCGGCCTGGTAGCTTTTCTGGTTATTGCGCTCTTTCGCCAGCGTTGCTTCGCGGACCGCGTTCTTGTTACCGTCGGTCGCCAGCACTTTATTGGCAAAATCGTTATCGCTGAGGTGGCTTGCTGGCGCGCATTTTTCCTTCACCGCTTTGAGCACCAGCTGTTTTTGCTGTTCGAACTGCAGGCTTTGCAGCGGTGATTCGGCCCACGCCGACGTGGCGCTCAGGGCGGTGACCAGGCATACCATCCAACATGCTTTCATCAGGTTTCTCCTTCCGTAATCGCTTCCGTCAACTATATGCGCAGGCGTGAAAACACGCAAATAGTGGTCAGTTTAACTTGTTGAAAATGCGCTTTTTATCGCCTTCTCAGGCGGCTCTCACCCGCCGCCGCGAGTCGATGGCGATCAGCACCACCGACGCGAGGATCAGCAGAGTGCCCAGCCAGTCCGGCAGCGTGAAGGTGATCCCCAGCAGCAGGAGCGACAGCAGGGCGCTGCTCAGCGGTTCGGCGCAGCTGAGGATCCCGGCCTTCGCGCCGCCAATTTTCTGCGCGCCGTTGAGATAAAGGCTGAAGGTCAGCGAGGTACCGACCACCACCAGATAGAAAAAAGCTAACAGCAGGCTGCCGTTAACCACAAAATCGGTGCCCTGGCCGCCGTAAAACGGCAACAGCATCGCGCCGCCAAACAGCATACTCCAGCCGACGATCGGCAGCGTCCCGTAGCGGGCAATCAGCGTCGAGGGGTAGGTGGTATAAAACGCGGCGGCAAACGCCGAGGCGATCCCCCAGAACAGCGCCGCCGGCGAAATCGACAGCGTCGTTGGGTTGCCGTGGGTCACCAGCAGAAAGGTGCCCGCCAGCGAGGTGCAGATAGCCCCCAGCACCAGCGGAGTGGGACGCGCTTTGCGGGCGAGGGCGAACCAGGCGACGATGATCGTCGGGGACAGGAACTGCAGCACCGTGGCCGTGGCGGCATTGGATTTTTCAATGGTCATCAGAAAGGTGAACTGCACGGTTAACGCGCCAAACAGCGAGAAAAACAGCAGGCTGAGGGCGTCGCGGCGGTTTTGCAGCACGCGGAAAATGCGGTCGCCGTGAACAAAGCCGAGCATCAACAGGATCAGCCCGGCGAACAGCAGACGCGTCATGGTCAGAAACGGCGACGACATCTGGCTTTCCTGCATAATAAACTGCGCGCACACCCCGGAACTGCCCCACAGCACGGCGGCAATCAGTACGTTCAGCATCCCTTTTTTGCTGGAGCCCATCTTTTCCTCAAGCGAAATATGACAAAGGGGAATCATAGCATGCGCGCGCCCGGGCGGCGGGGCAGGAAATGGTAGTCGGGCGCGGCGGCGGGTCCGGCAGACGTGTAGGCCCGATAAGGCGAAGCCGCCACCGGGCACTACCCGACAGTCGCGTTCTAGCTTAAATCGACATTTTTACTGCCGAACAGCCAGGTGAGAACAAAGCCGCACAGGTAGGAGACCACCAGTCCGCCGGCATAGACCGCCATCCCGGCGTAAATTCCGCTGCCGGAGGTCATCAGCGGCAGCGCCACCAGCCCCGACGGTCCGAACACCGTGTTCAGGCCGACCGGCAGTCCCAGCCAGGCGATCAGTCCGACGAAGAACCCGCCGCAGGCGCCGCCGAGGCAGGCGGTGACAAACGGTTTCATCCGCGGCAGGGTGACGCCGTAGATCAGCGGCTCGCCAATCCCGAGGAAGCCCGGAATAATCGCCCCTTTAATCTGGGTTCGCAGCAGCGAATCGCGCTTCGCCCGCCAGAACAGCGCCAGCGCCGCCCCCACCTGCCCGGCCCCGGCCATCGCCAGGATCGGGAACAGCGAGTTGAAGCCCTGGGCGTCCACCAGCGCAAAATAGACCGGCACAAACCCCTGATGGACGCCAAACATCACTGCCAGCAGGAACAGGCCGGCCAGCACCGCCGAGCCAAACGGGTTGCCGTTAAGATGCAGGAACAGCCACGACATGCCGGTAAACAACCAGCCGCCAATCGGCATGATCACCGTAAAGGTCACCGCGCCCATGATCAGCAGCGTCACCGCCGAAGTGAGGATCATATCGAGGTTGGCCGGCATTACCCGCCGCACCTGGCGTTCAACCCACGCCCCAAGGATAGCGGCGATCAATACGCCGATGATATTGCCGCGCGGATCGATGCCGTGGCCGAAGAAGGTGGAAATGCCGGCGTAGACGCCGCT
Organism: Klebsiella sp. D-Nf1; assembly: GCF_002810515.1. NCBI lineage: Bacteria > Pseudomonadati > Pseudomonadota > Gammaproteobacteria > Enterobacterales > Enterobacteriaceae > Klebsiella > Klebsiella sp. D-Nf1. The sequence goes on along the minus strand of NZ_PIOK01000005.1, from coordinate 384,249 downwards.
GGTCGCCTCCGGGTTGTAGCCCAGCACGAACAGCGAGGCGATAATCGCGCCGTTCACGCCGGAGCCGCCGAACGCCTTCTGCGCGTTATAGCCAATCAGGATACTCAGGAAGGTGAACATCCCTTTGCTGAAGACCTTCATGTAGCCAATCAGCGCCACCAGGCTGGCGTTCGGATGGGCGTTCTCCAGCACGAAGACCTGTTCCGCCAGGGTGGCGAAGCCCAGCAGCAGCCCGACGGCGATAAAGCCGGGGATCAGCGGCGTAAAGATGGTGGCGAATTTGGCGAGAAACTTCTGCACCGCGCTGGTCTGCTTGCCCTTCAGCGCCTGCTTTTTCTCTGCCGCGACGTCGGCCAGCGACGGCACGGCGGGCGCCTCCTCCAGCAGGCCGTTCATCATCTCGGCGGCGGTTTGCGCCTTGCCGGGGCCGAGCACCACCTGGAACTGCTCGTCGCTGACGATCACCCCCATCACGCCGTCAATCTGGCGGATGGCGGCGCTGTTGGCCAGACTTTCATCGCGCAGGGTCAAGCGCAGGCGCGTCATGCAGTTGCCCGCCTGCGCGACGTTTGCGGCGCCGCCTACGTGGGCGAGGATCCGCGCTATCATCTCTTTCGTTATTTTTGCCATTGCCCGTTACCTGTCTGTCGGCGCTCAGGTGTTGCTGAGCGCCTTGCGGATATAGCCGTTGTTTTTCGCCAGCAGCGACTGCGCCTCTGCGGCGCTTAAGTTCGCCAGCACCATCACGATCGCCGTTTTACAGTGGCGGCCGCAGGCCTCCAGCGCCTTCCGGGCAGTGGGACGATCGCAGTCGGTCGCCTCCATCACGATGGAAACCTGGCGCTCAATCAGCTTGGCGTTGGTCGCTTCGACGTCGACCATCAGGTTGCTGTACACCTTGCCGACGCGGATCATCGCCCCGGTGGAGATCATGTTCAGCACCAGCTTCTGCGCGGTGCCGGCTTTCAGGCGGGTAGAGCCAGTGACCACTTCCGGGCCGACCACCGGGGTGATCGCCACGTCCGCCAGCTGGGCCATTTCGCCATGCGGGTTACAGCTGACGATGGCGACAAAGGCATTCTGACTATGGGCGTATTCCATGGCGCCAATGACGTACGGCGTGCGTCCGCTGGCCGCCAGTCCCACCAGCACATCGCGGTGGCTGAAGTTCAGGTTCTGCAGATCCATCGCCCCCTGCGCTTTATTGTCTTCCACGTTTTCCACGGCGCTGAGAATCGCTTTATGTCCGCCGGCGATGATCCCCACCACCTGCTCCGGGCGGGTGCCGAAGGTTGGCGGGCATTCGCTGGCATCGAGGATCCCCAGACGCCCTGAGGTGCCAGCGCCGATATAAATCAAGCGGCCACCGGCCTGCAGCGCCGTCGCGACCTTATCCACCACCTCGGCAATCTGCGGCAGATAGGGCGTAATCGCCTGGGCTACCTGCTGGTCTTCCTGGTTTATCACCGTCAGCATGTCGAGGGTGGAGAGGGTGTCAATGTTGGCGCTGTTGGCGTTGCGTCGCTCGGTCAGCAGTTTGCTCAGGTCGATACTCATAGAAACCTCGTTATTCTCAGTGGCGCGCAGTATAAGGAATTATTTATTCCTTGCCTGTGAAGAGTATCACGATTAGTACGCGGAGAATAATACGAGAATGGTAGGTATGGCGGGAAATAGTGCGGTAATAAATCTGGAATATTTTATTACCGCAGCAGGAGATTAGCGCGCGCTGCGCGGTTTGCTGAGGCCCAGCAGCAGCGCCAGCAGGTAGCAGATGGCCATCGCGAGGCTCATTTTCAGCATCGTTTCGCCGCCGAGACCCGCCAGCGGCGCGGCGATGCCGCCGAAGACAAACATCAGGGTGCCCATCAGCGCGGACGCGGTCCCGGACTGCGCGGCGTCGACGGCGCTCATCGCCTCCGCGCCGGCGACGGTGCTGATGCCGCTCATCAACGACACGGTAAAGAACAGGCCGATCAGCGCCAGCACCGGCAGCTGCAGCCAGGCAAACAGCAGCATGATCGCCGCACAGCCCACCGCCAGCGTCAGGCCGCCACGCAGCAGACTTTCGGCGCTAAAGCGGCGCGCCAGGCGGGAAAAGATCATCGCCGCGATAATCAGCCCGATACCGTTCAGACCGAACAGCAGGCTGAACTGCATGGCGCTCATGCCGTATTCGCTCTGCATCACGAAGGAAGAGGAGCCGATGTAAGAGAACAGCCCGGCCATCATAAAGGCCTGAATCAGGCAGAAGCGCAGAAAGCGGCGATTTTTCAACACCGGCTGGCCGGGCTGTTGGCGGGCGGCATGCGTTGCTGTGGCCGGGCGCGTTTCCCGCAGGATCGTCAGGCTCATCACCAGCAGCACGCCGCCGATGGCGGCCATCGTCCAGAAGAGAATTCGCCAGTCGAAGGCGGTGATAACGTAGCCGCCCAGCACCGGGGACAGCACCGGCGCAATGCCGTTCACGGTCATCAGCAGGGCGAAAAATTGGGTCAGCAGGGTGCCCTGGTATTTATCGCGGGCGATGGATCGCGACAGCACCGAGCCGCCGGCGCCGGCGAAGCCCTGTAAAAAGCGCCAGACAATCAGCATGTTGATATCCCGGGTCAGGGCGCACATCGCCGAAGCAAAGATAAACAGCAGCAGAGACAGCGCCAGCGGTTTCAGGCGGCCAATGCGATCGCTCAGCGGGCCGAAAAACAGCTGACCCAGGCCGAGGCCAATCAGCGCGGCGGTCAGCGACAGCTGGGTCTGGGTGCTGGTGGCCTGCAGCTGCTGAGTGATCTCCGGCAGCGCCGGCAGATAAAAATCCGTGCACAGCGGGCCGATACCCGACAGCAGGCCGAGGATCAGCGCCCAGGAGAGGGAAACACGTGGCATAACGATTCCTTACAGAAGCCGGGCGCGGCCGCCCGGCGGGTGAAATTAACTGGCGCCGCCGCCCAGCGACTGCCAGAGGGTGATCCGGTTATTGAGGTCGGTCTGCTGCAGCGACAGCAGCGTCGTCTTCGCCGACCACAGCGTGCGCTGAGCGGTGAGCACCGACAGATAATCGCCGACCCCGGCCTGATAGCTCTTCATGGCGATATCCAGCGATGTCTGCTCGGCGGCGACGTACTGCCGCTGGGCATCGAGCTCTTCGCTCAGCGTTTCCCGGCGCGCCAGCGCATCGGCAACGTCCTTAAAGGCGCTCTGAATCGATTTCTCGTAGGTGGCGATCAGCCCCTTTTTCTCCGCTTCCGCATAGCGCAGCTGCGCCAGGTTGCTGCCGCCGGTGAACAGCGGCAGGCTGATGGAGGGGGCGAACGACCACACCTGCATCCCGTGGCTGAACAGCGACGACAGCGAGTCGCTGCCGACCCCGGCGCTGGCGGTCAGAGAAATCGACGGGAAGAAGTTCGCCCGCGCCGCGCCGATATCGGCATTGGCGCTCTTCAGATTGTGCTCCGCTTCCTGAATGTCCGGCCGGCGCAGCAGCACCGACGACGACACGCCCGCCGGCACCAGCGCAATACTATTATCCCCGAGGCTCTCGAGGGTGCCGGGCAGCAGGCTCTCCGGCACGGTTTCCCCCGCCAGCAGGTTAATGGCGTTTTTATCCTGCGCCACCAGCGTGCGATAGCTGGCGACGCTGGCGCGGGCCTGCTGATAGACGCTTTCCGCCGAGCTTACATCGCCGGCGGAAGCGGTACCCACCGCCATCTGGCGGGCGACGATGTTGCGCGAGTTTGCTGCGCTGTCCATGGTCTGCTGCGCCAGCGCCAGATTGCTGTTATCCGTCGCCAGCGTTACCCAGGCGGTGGTCAAATCGGCAATCATCGTCAGCCGGGTATTCTGCGCGGTGAATTCGCTGGCAAGCCAGGTTTCGCGCGCCGCGCGCGACAGGCTCTGGTTCTTGCCGAACAAGTCCAGTTCGAAGCTGGAGACCGCGCCGTCGGCCTGTGAAGCGGAGCTCAGGCCGCTGGCTACCGTTTTGCTGCGGGTATGGCTCAGCTCGGCATCAACGGTGGGAAACAGCGACGCCCGCGTCTCGCCGTACTGGGCGCGCGCGGCCTCGATATCAGCCAGCGCCTTTTGCACATCGCGGTTGCTGTTCAGCGCGAGACTGACCACTTTTTTCAGCCGCGCGTCATTGACCACTTTCTGCCAGTCGCCGACCACCGCCGTCGATTCGCCGTGCGCCCCGGGCAGGGTGGCTGGCACCGGCGCGGCCGGGCGATCATAATGCGGGTCAAGCGAGACGCAGCCCGCGGTCAGGAGCGCGATAAACATAAAACTCAAACGAAACATACCTTACTCCTGAGAAGGACGTTGGCGGGTGAAGAGACGTTTCACCAGCACGAAGAACAGCGGTACGAAGAACACCGCCAGCAGGGTGGCTGTCAGGGTGCCGCCGATGATGCCGGTGCCGATCGCCACGCGGCTGTTGGCTCCGGCGCCGGTGGCGATGGCCAGCGGCAGCACCCCGGCGATAAACGCCAGCGAGGTCATAACAATCGGGCGCAGACGAGTCTGCGCGGCGCGGATCGCCGCCCGGGAGAGCGAATACCCCTCATCCACGGCGGATTCAGCGAACTCCACGATCAGGATGGCGTTTTTCGACGACAGGCCGATGGTGGTCAGCAGCGCCACCTGGAAGTAGACGTCGTTGCTTAAACCGCGCAGTGTCGCCGCCAGCGCCGCGCCGAGCAGGCCGAGCGGGATGACCATGATCACCGAGAACGGCACCGACCAGCTCTCATACAGCGCCGCCAGGCACAGGAACACCACCAGAATCGAGATGGCGTACAGGCTCATCGCCTGGCCGCTGGCGAGCTTTTCCTGCAGCGAAATGCCGCTCCACGCCCAGGTGGAGCCCGCCGGCAGGCTGTCGGCCAGCTTTTCCATCTTGTCCATCGCCGCGCCGGAGCTGAAGCCGGCGGCGTTTTCCCCCTGGATCTCAAAGGCGGCGGAGCCGTTGTAGCGCACCAGGCTTTCCGGGCCGTATTGCCAGTGGGTGGTGGCGAAGGCGGAGAACGGCGTCATGCTGTTATCGCTGCCGCGAACGAACCATTTGCCGAGGTCCGACGGCACCGCGCGCGCGTCGCTTTCGCCCTGGATATAGACCTTTTTCACCCGGCCGCGATCGATAAAGTCATTCACGTAGGTACCGCCCCAGGCGCTGGAGAGCGTATCGGTCACGTCGCTCAGCGACAGCCCCAGCGAGACGGCTTTGTTGTTATCGATATCCACCTGCAGCTGCGGCATCTGCGGCAGATCGTTAGCGCGCACCGACTGCAGCTCGCTGCTCTGGTTGGCCGCCGCCAGCAGCTGGCTGCGCAGCTTCATCAGGCTGTCGCGGTCGGTACCGCCGCTGGCCATCAGCTCGAAGGTGAAGCCGTTGCTCTGCCCGAGACCGTCCACCGACGGCGGGGTCATGGCGAACAGGGTGGCGTCGCGGATTGTCCCCAGCGCTTTGGTGGCCCGCAGGGCGATGGCCTGTGCGGTATTGTCGTCCCCTTTGCGTTGCGACCAGTTTTTCAGCGATACGAAGGCCATCCCGGCGTTTTGGCCGCTACCGCTAAAGCTGAAGCCGTCGACGGTGAAAATGACGTCGGTATTGGCTTTCTCTTTGGTGAGGAACCAGTCGGTCACCTGGCGGCGCACCTCGGCGGTACGCACCGCGGTGGCCCCGGCGGGCAGAGTGTACTGGACCATGATCTCCCCCTGGTCCTCCACCGGCAGGAAGCTGCCCGGCAGCTTCCACATCGCCAGCGCCATCGCCCCGCAAATCAGCGCGTAAGCGCCCATCATCACTACGCCCCGGCGCAGGCCGCCGAGCACCCGACGCTGATAGCCCTCCTCCGTGCGTCCCCACAGGCGGTTAAAGGCGCCAAAGAACCCTTTGGTGTGCGGTTTGGAGTGGCTGAGCAGCGCGCCGCACAGCGCCGGGGTGAGGGTCAGCGCCACCACCACCGACAGCATCATCGCCGAGATAATGGTTACCGAGAACTGGCGATAGATGACCCCGGTCGAACCGCCGAAGAAAGCCATCGGCAGGAACACCGCCGACAGCACCAGGGCGATCGCCACCAGCGCGCCGGAGATTTCGCCCATCGATTTTTCGGTGGCTTCGCGGGCGGGTAGCCCTTCGTCGCGCATAATGCGCTCGACGTTCTCCACCACCACAATGGCGTCATCCACTAGCAGGCCGATCGCCAGCACCATGGCGAACAGCGTCAGGGTGTTAATCGAGTAGCCGAACAGTGCCAGCACGCCGAAGGTGCCAAGCAGCACCACCGGCACAGCCACCGCTGGAATGAGCGTCGCGCGGAAGTTCTGCAGGAACAGATACATCACGCAGACTACGAGAATGATCGCTTCGAACAGGGTCTGAATCACATCCTCGACCGAGATTTTGATGAACTCGGTGCTGTCCTTCGGATAGGCGATATCATAGCCCTGCGGCATCTGACGCTGGAATTCGGCGATTTTGCTTTTCACCAGGGTCGCGGTATCCAGCGCGTTGGCGCCGGGGGCCATCATCACCGCGATCCCGGCGGCCGGATGGCCGTTCAGATTGGCGGTAGCGGTGTAATCCTCGCTGCCCATCTCCACCCGCGCGACATCGCTCAGGCGCACTACCGAGCCGTCGGCCTGGCTTTTCACGATGATCGCTTTGAACTGGTCAGGGGTTTGCAGCCGGGATTGCGCCCGCACGGTGGCGGTCAGCTGCTGGGTGTTAGATGACGGCAGGGCGCCGATTTTACCGGCGGAAACCTGCACGTTCTGCGCCTCAATCGCCGACTGGACATCGGAAGGCATCAGCGAGTAGGAGGCGAGTTTGGTCGGGTCCATCCAGACGCGCATCGCGTATTCGGCGCCGAACACCCGCAGGCTGCCGACGCCCTCCACGCGCGCCAGCGGGTCCTGCATATTGCTGACCAGCCAGTCGGAGATATCGGAGCTGGTGGCGCGGTTGGTTTTGTCATACACCGCAAGGATCAGCAGGAAGCTGCTCTGCGATTTTTCCACCGTTACGCCGGACTGCTGGACTTCGCTTGGCAGCCGCGATTCCGCCTGCTGGACTTTGTTTTGCACCTGCACCTGGGCGGTGTCCGGGTCGGTCCCTTGCTCAAAGGTGACGGTAATGCTGACCGAGCCGTCGGAGCTGCTGGTGGAGCTGAAGTAGAGCAGGTGATCGAGGCCGGTAAGCTGCTGCTCGATCACCTGGGTGACGCTGTTCTCCAGGGTTTCGGCGGACGCCCCGGTATAGGTGGCGGAGATTTTCACCGCCGGCGGGGCGACGTCAGGATACTGGCCTACCGGCAGGGTGCGGATCGCCAGCACCCCGGCGAGCATAATCAGAATGGCGATCACCCAGGCAAAGACCGGGCGACGCACGAAGAAACGGGAGAACATCAGGCGTTCCCTCCGTTATTGTTGACGGCAACGGCCTTCACTGTCTGTCCGGGGGCCACTTTACTGGTGCCTTCGACAATCAGCTTATCGCCCGCTTTCAGGCCGCTCAGCACCAGCCATTTATCGCCATAGGTGTCGCCGGTTTCCACGGTACGCTGCTCAACTTTGTTGGCGGCATCGACCACCAGCGCCGTGGCGTCGCCTTTGGCATCGCGGGTGATCCCCTGCTGCGGGGCGAGGATCGCGTCGTTCATGATGCCTTCATCGATGCGCGCGCGGACGAACATCCCCGGCAGCAGGACGTGCTGCGGGTTGGGGAAGATAGCGCGCAGGGTCACCGAGCCGGTGGATTCATCGACGGCGACTTCGGTGAGCGCCAGACGCCCTTTTTCCTGGTAGGTACTGCCATCTTCCAGGGTTAACGTCACGCTGAGGGTGTCGCTGTTGCTGGCCAGGCTTTGTTTGCGTAAACGCAGGAGATCGACGCTGGATCGCGTCAGATCAACATACATGGTGTCGAGCCCGCGGATCGTCGCCAGCGCGGTATCCTGATCGGCGGAGACCAGCGCTCCCGGCGTGACCGACGAGATGCCGATGCGCCCGGCAATCGGCGCGGTGACGGTGGTCCAGTTCAGGTTGATGCGCGCGCTCTCCAGCGCCGCTTTTTTCGATTCCACGCTGGCCTTGTCCTGGGCACAGGTGGAGGCGGCGTCGTCGGCATCCTGGCGGGAAACGCCGTTATCCCTGACCAGCGACGCGTAGCGCTGGGCCTTCTGGCAATCGGAGACCACCAGCGCCTGGGCCTGTTTCAGCGCGGCCGCCGCTTCGTTCCAGGTCGCGCGATAGCTGGAGGGATCGATCTGGTAAAGGGCCTGCCCTGCCTTCACCATATCGCCTTCGGTAAACAGGCGTTTCTGGATGATGCCGCCCACCTGCGGGCGTACTTCGGCGCTGAGCGAGGCGGTGGTGCGGCCGGTGAGCTGGCTGACTACCGGAACCGGCTGGCTTTGCAGGGTGACCACGCCCACTTCCGGCGCGGGTTGCTGCGGGGCAGATGTCTGCGCATTATCACATCCGCTGAGGAGAAATAATGCTGTCGCGATGGGAGCTATGATGTATTTCATTATATTTTCTCAAGATATAAGACGTCCGCCCCGTTTATTAAAAAACGAGGGAATAGGTTGGGCGCTGAGGCATTTTCGGATTAGCGAAAATGACAAAAAAGGAACACAGATGTTCCTGAACGTGATTGTTATTGTGTCTCCGTTGAAGCCAACCTCTTCGGTCTTCAGGAGGTGAAAAGCGCATCTCCTCTGGTTTTGTGGTGAGAATGATCATTCTCATTTTTCTCCATTATACGATCCGCCGCGATAATGGAAAGGTTTTTTTGCTTACTTTTAGAACGCAAAAAATTAAGGCAAATAATCATGGAGAAAATAAGAATATTTTGTGAAAGTGGAGTGGGAAAATAACGATTCGGCATCGCAATACTGGAGATAGTTAATGACACTAATCATTACAAAAAGCATTAATCCCGACGATCAACAAGAATTGCTTGCCGGTCTGCGGCACTATAATCAGCAGTATCTCGATGCGGCGCAGTTTGGCGATCTGGGGGTTTACTCCCGCGATGCGCAAGGGGTGATGCAGGGCGGGCTGATTGCCAAACGCAAGGGTAACTGGCTGTGCATTGAGTATCTGTGGGTTAGCGAGGCGACGCGCGGGCGCGGGTTGGGGAGCGAGCTGATGCAGGAGGCGGAACAGCAGGCGCGGGCGCTAGGCTGCAGCCATCTGCTGGTGGATACCTTTAGCTTCCAGGCGCTGCCGTTTTATCGAAAATTAGGCTATCAGCTGCAGATGTCGCTGCCCGACTTCCCCCACGCAGGCCTGCAGCGCCACTATTTGTCGAAGGCGCTGTAACGGTAGTGGTATCCCCGGGCGGTCAGGTACCGTACCTGTGGTTGTGCCGGATGGCGGCATAAATGCCTTATCCGGCCTACACAGTCCTCCCGTCGTTTCGTCCCACCCAGGACCGGCAAGCGCAGCGCCGCCGGGCAGGATATCAGGCACGGCACCTGTATTCTTGCCGGGTGGCGGCTGTCGCCTTACCCGGCCTACGGTTCGTGCTGTGCCCGCCATGATGCCGAGCGGCCTGTTGTTGATATACCCACTTGCGCGACTGAAACTGCCGGTGCTGGCGGCCTCAAAATCGCTGAGACGTTCCCGGAAGGCCGGGGCAGCCCGCATGGATGCGGGCTGAGGGCCGTGTTTTGCATGGACGCTGCCTCGGCCCGACCCGAAGCCTGCAGGGATAAGTCGAAGGGACCGCGTAGCGGCGATTTTGCTGGCCGGAGCCCGGGGGTACAGGGGGCGGCGGCGACTGGCCGCCCCCTGTGCGCTCCCTGCGCCATAAGAGACATAGCGCAGAAGAAATATCGGGAGCGCAATCTGCCCGGACATAACACGGGAGTGGTAGCCCTGCTAAGCGCAGTGCGAGCAGGGAAATTTACGGTTGTGCCGTTATTTCTGTAGCCCTGCTAAGCGTAGCGCGAGCAGGGAAAATCCCGGATGGCGGCGCGTGGCGCCTTATCCGGGCTACAAAAGCGTCAAAACCACGCCTTAACCCCCGATGCCGTGGCCCATTAACGCCAGCGCGTGGCTGATGATGGTCTGGCGGTTGACCGCCTGTAAACGCGGATCGCTGTGAATGCGTGAAAATGGCACCAGCACCAGGCTAATCACCGTGGTAAACAGCAGCTCCGGCGACAGCGCCGGATTGATCTTGCCCTCCAACTGCCAGCGACGCACCGTCTCCAGCATCACCTGAAAACGCTCCTCGCCGAAGCGGGCATCCATATGCTGACGCAGGATCGGCATCTCGCCGATGATCTCCTGCATCCACAGCGGCGCGAACCAGGCGTTTTTCTCCGCCATATGCGCCAGCGTCTCGACCATCATCGTCAGCGCCAACACCGGGTCCTGCGGATGATCGACAAAAATGCGGCTGATGTGATTGCGCAGCGGCATAAAGCGCTCCTCAATCAGCTGGGTCACCAGCGCTTCCCGGGAGCTGAAATAGTAATGCAGCATCGCCGGCGTCACCCCGGCTTCTTTGGCGATGGCGTTCAACGACACGCGAGCCGTCCCGTCGCGGGCAAACAGCGTCAGGGCAATGTCCATCAGCTGTTCGCGGTTGGCGGTACCCGGTTTTTTACCGCGCGGCCGACCCGGGCGGCGGGGTGCATCCTGATCCTTTTGTGCTGTCATGGTATGGCGATCTCTTGACCCGACTCATTCTTTCACTAAATATTAATTATGCATTTAATTAATTTCAAGCGAGCGTTGTAATGACTTCTGAAGTCGCTAACCCACCGGTGCAGTCGATACGCCTGCTGTTCAGCGCATTGCTGTTGGTGATGTTGCTCTCGGCGTTGGATCAGACCATTGTCTCCACCGCGCTGCCGACGATTGTCGGCGAACTGGGCGGGCTGGACAAGCTTTCCTGGGTGGTCACGGCCTATATTCTCAGCTCCACCATCGCGGTGCCGCTGTACGGGAAATTCGGCGATCTGTTCGGTCGCAAAATTGTGCTGCAGGTGGCGATTGGGCTGTTTCTCGTCGGCTCCGCGCTCTGCGGGCTGGCGCAGAATATGACCCAACTGGTGCTGATGCGCGGCCTGCAGGGGCTCGGCGGCGGCGGCCTGATGGTGATCAGTATGGCGGCGGTCGCCGACGTCATCCCGCCCGCCAACCGTGGCCGCTATCAGGGGCTGTTCGGCGGCGTCTTCGGCCTCGCGACGGTGATCGGCCCGCTGATCGGCGGTTTTCTGGTACAGCATGCCTCCTGGCGCTGGATCTTCTATATCAACCTGCCGCTCGGCCTGTTCGCGCTGCTGGTGATCGGCGCGGTATTCCACAGCAGCAATAAACGCAGCCAGCATCAGATTGACTGGCTGGGGGCGATTTACCTCAGCATGGCGCTGTTGTGCATCATCCTGTTTACCTCGGAAGGGGGCAGCGTCCATGCGTGGAATGACCCGCAGCTGTGGTGCATTCTGGCCTTCGGCATCGTGGGGATCATCGGCTTTATTTACGAAGAGCGGATCGCCATCGAACCGATTATTCCGCTGGCGCTGTTCCGCAACCGCAGCTTCCTGCTGTGCAGCTTGATTGGCTTCGTCATCGGCATGTCGCTGTTCGGGTCAGTCACCTTCCTGCCGCTCTATCTGCAGGTGGTGAAGGAGGCGACGCCCACCGAGGCCGGGCTGCAGCTGATCCCCCTGATGGGCGGCCTGCTGCTGACCTCGATTATCAGCGGGCGGATTATCAGCCGTACCGGTAAATATCGCCTGTTTCCGATCCTCGGCACCCTGCTCGGCGTGACCGGCATGGTACTGCTGACCCGCATCACCATTCATTCGCCGATGTGGCAGCTGTACCTGTTTACCGGTGTGCTGGGGGCGGGTCTGGGACTGGTGATGCAGGTGCTGGTGCTGGCGGTGCAGAATGCGATGCCGGCGCAGATGTACGGCGTCGCCACCTCCGGTGTGACCCTGTTCCGCTCGATTGGCGGCTCCATCGGCGTGGCGCTGTTTGGCGCGGTGTTCACGCACGTGCTGCAGAGCAACCTGCAAAAGCTGTTGCCGGAAGGCGCGGTGCTGCCGCCGGGAATGAATCCAGTGGCGGTTCAGCACCTGCCCGCGGATATCCGCCTCGACTATCTCGACGCCTTCGGCGCGGCGATCCACGCGGCGTTCCTGATGGCGGCCGGCATTATGGCGGTGGCGTTTGTCCTCTCCTGGCTGTTAAAGGAGGCACCGCTGAAGACCGCGGTGCATTAAGCGGCGCCGGCGATGCGCAGCAGTGCCTGACGCAGCGCCGGTGCGGCAAAATCGATAAATGTCCTCAGCTTAAGTGGCGCCAGATCCCGTGCGGTATACAGCAAATGGACCGGCGCGGGGGCGGGCTCGACGCTTTCCAGCAGCAGACGGAGCTCCCCGTGGCGCAGACCATCCAGCGCCTGATAGTGCAGTAAGCGGGCCACCCCCACCCCCAGCCGCGCAGCATCGGCGGCGCTCTCCGGCGTGGTGACGGATAGCACCGGCGGCAGGTTAATCAGCTGGTCCTCGCGCTCAGCGGCGCGAAAGCGCCAACCGCGATAGGGCATCGGCGATTCAATGCGGATGATCGGCAGCGCCGCCAGATCGCGCGGCCGCTGCGGCTCGCCGTATTTCGCCAGCAGCGCCGGATGGGCACAGGCCACAATCCGCATGGTGCCAAGGCGGGTGGCCACCATGCTGCTGTCCGCCAGTTCGCCAATCCGCACCGCCAGATCGACATGGTCGCTCACCAGGTCAGCATTGCGATCGCTGAGCAGCAAACGGACGCGAATTTGCGGGTAGCGGGCGATAAATTCACCGATCACCGGGAGAACGTGCTGACGGCCAAACATCGTTGGCGCGGAGATCACCAGCTCGCCCTTCGGTTCCTGATATTCGCCCGTCGCCTGGCGTTCGGCGTTTTCCACCTCCTCAAGGATCCGCCGCGCGGCGGCGACATAATCGACCCCGGCGTCGGTGAGCGTCAGTTTGCGGGTGGTTCGCGCCAGCAGGCGCACGCCCAGCGCGCTCTCCAGCTCACCGATATGGCGGCTGACGGTGGTCAACGGCATATTCAGCGCCCGCGCCGCCGCCGACATACTCCCCAGCTCGGTCACTTTCACCAGCAGCGCCATCGCGCTTAATCGATCCATTATTCTCCCGTTTTCCGGAAAGATGATTGCCACTTAACCCGTATTATCATTCTTCACAGTACAGTCCATGATGGCGCCAGACAACAGGAGGCGCTATGGCAGCAACCTTTCTCGATATCGCCATCACCCCGGACGTGATGGATGTGCAGCATGAAATGGGCAGCGACACGCTGTGGCAAACGCCGCACAGTCGCCGCCAGGCCGACCGCTTCGGCGACAGCGAAGCGGGGATGATCGCCACCCGCGACAGCTTTTATCTGGCGACGGTGTCGCAGAGCGGCTGGCCCTACATTCAGCATCGCGGCGGCCCGGTGGGGTTTCTGCATCTGCTGGATGACACCACCCTGGCGATGGCCGATTTCGGCGGTAACCGCCAGTACATCACTACCGGCAATCTGCGCGGCAGCGACCGGGCCTGCCTGTTTTTGATGGATTATCCGCGCCGTGCCAGGCTGAAAATCTACGCCACCGTCGAAGTCCTGGCGGCAGAGGACCACCCGGAGCTGCTGGCGCAGGTGGCGCCAGCCAACTATCGCGCTCGCATCGAACGTCTGTTTCTTTTTCATTTACAGGCGTTTGACTGGAACTGCCCGCAGCACATTACGCCGCGCTACAGCGCGCAGCAGGTGGCGGAGTACAGCCAGAACCTGCAGCAACGTATTCATGACCTGGAGCAGGAGAATCAGCGCCTGCAGCAGCAATTATCCTCAAAAGGAGACTCCTGATGAATGAGCAACGTCCCCCGTTACCGCCGTTTACCCGCGACAGCGCTATCCAGAAGGTCCGCGCCGCGGAAGATGGCTGGAACAGTCGCGATGCCGAAAAAGTCGCTCTGGCCTACACCGTGGATAGCGAGTGGCGCAACCGCAGCGAATTTGTCCACGGCAGGGGGCAGATTGTTGAGTTCCTGCAGCGAAAATGGCGCAAGGAGCAGCAATACCGGCTGATTAAGGAGCTGTGGGCATGGCAGGAGAATCGCATTGCCGTGCGCTTCGCCTACGAGTGGTGCGACGACAGCGGCAACTGGTTTCGCTCGTATGGCAATGAGAACTGGGAGTTTGATAAGCACGGACTGATGCAGACGCGCTACGCCTGCATCAACGATCTGCCGATCGCCGAAAGCGAGCGCCTGTTCCACTGGCCCCAGGGGCGCCGCCCGGACGATCATCCGGGGCTCAGCGATCTGGGGCTGTAAAACCGGCGCGGCGCAACGGATTAATCGGCTTTCGGGAAGTCGACCACCGTGTCGTTAACCCGGTTCACCATGTTGGTGAACAGGATCGCGCTGATGGCGCTGATAATCTCAATCACCTGCTGGTCGCTAAAACCGGCGTTGCGCAGCGCGGCGACGTCGGTTGCCGGCAGGGTGCCGGTGGTGGTCACCAGAGTCTGCGCAAATTTCACCAGCGCATCAAGCTGCGCCTCTTCCGTATACTCCCCGCGGCGCAGGGCGTGGATCTGCTCGTTGCTGAAGCCGGCTTTTTTCGCCATCAGGCTGTGCGCGGCCAGGCAGTAGTCACAGCCGGTGGCTTCGCTGACCGACAGATTAATCGCTTCCAGCTGTTGGGCGCTGAGGCTGCCTTTATGGAGCATCGCATTGTGCGCCAGCGCCTGCTGCAGCGCCGCCGGCGAGTGGCCGCCGATGGTGAGATAGGCATTCGGCACTTTGCCCATCGCTTTTTTGATCCCGGCGAAAATATCGGCGGCTTTGCCGGTGGCGTCTTGTTCACGGATATCTGCTAAACGGCTCATGGTTAACTCCTGTTGTTATCGAGGGTGTGTTGGCAATGGGGTCATCTTAGGCGCTTGCCGCATGCTAGACTGGCGGTCTTCGTCTCACCTTTTTGTCTTATCGTCTCAGGAGAAGCATGGACAGTCTCAGTCATCTGCTGGCGCTGCTGGCGCCGCGCTGCGAAGTGAACCTGCACTGTCGCTTCGGCGGCCGCTGGCAGGCCGGGCACGATCAAATGCGCAGCGGCGTGGTGCCCTGGCACGTGGTGCTGCGCGGCGAGGGGCGGCTCAACGTCGGCGGCCAGACCCACCACCTGCGCGCGGGCGATGTCGTTCTCCTGCCCCACGGTTCGCCGCACCTGATGGAGAGCCTGGTGGAGTGGGGCCAGGTGCTGCCGGTGGCGCACCGGTTTAACGGCACGGTGACGGAAATGCGCGCCGGCCCGACGGAGGGGGCGCTGGAGATGCTGTGCGGCGAATTCTATTTTGGTCCGCACGTCAGCTGGCTGTTCAGTGAAGCATCGACGCTGATCCATCTCCATACCGATGCACGTGAAGACTGCCCGGAGCTGGACGCGCTGCTTAATATACTGGTGCGCGAGAGCCTGGCGCAGCGTCCCGGCGGGAGCGCCATCGTGCGCAGCCTCGGCGATACGCTACTGGTGCTCCTGCTGCGCATGCTGCTTGGCGAGCAACAGCCGCCCGGCGGACTGCTGCGCCTGATGAGCGATGAACGCCTGATGCCGGCGGTGCTGGCGGTGATGGCGACCCCGGAGCAGCCGTGGACGCTGGAAACCATGGCCGCCCGTGCGTTTCTGTCGCGGGCCACCTTTGCCCGTCATTTTGCCCGCGTCTATCACCTGACGCCGCAGGCGTGGCTGTCGCAGTTGCGAATGGCGCTGGCCGCCCGGCTGCTGCGCCTGGAGCGTCAGACCAACCTCGAAGTCATTGCCGAACGCTGCGGCTTTCAGTCGCTGGCGTCATTCTCGAAGCGCTTCAAAATGCGCTATGGCGTGACGCCGGGCGAGTGGCGCCGGAGCTAGCGCCTCACGTTCCGCGAAGATGATTTTATTTCCAGTTGCGTGGTTTGCTGTTTATTACCCGACCCGAAAGTCGCTATAGTTTTGCACGAAAAAAACAATGACAGTCAGGACAGACAGGGTGAAGAGGATGAAATTACGTTTACGGGCCGCCGCCGCAGTGATGCTGGCGGGTCTGGTACTGGTCGGCTGCGACCAAAAGGGGAATGACGCAAAACACATTAAGGTCGGCGTGATTAACGGCGCCGAGCAGGATGTGGCGGAAGTGGCGAAGAAGGTGGCCAAAGAGAAGTACGGTCTGGACGTCGAGCTGGTGGGATTCAGCGGCTCGCTGCTGCCTAACGAATCGACCAACGCCGGCGATCTGGACGCCAACGTCTTCCAGCATCGGCCTTTCCTCGAGCAGGACAACAAAGCGCATAACTATCATCTGGTGGCCGTCGGCAATACCTTCGTCTTCCCGATGGCTGGCTATTCGCGCAAGATCAAGTCAGTCGCCGAACTGAAAGACGGCGCGACGATCGCCATCCCCAACGACCCGACCAATCTCGGGCGGGCGCTGCTGCTGTTGCAAAAAGAGAAGTTGATTACCCTCAAAGCCGGCACCGGCCTGCTGCCGACGGCGGTGGATATCACCGACAACCCGCATAACCTGAAGATCATGGAGCTGGAAGGGGCGCAACTGCCGCGCGTGCTCGACGATCCCAAAGTCGATGTGGCCATCATCAGCACCACCTACCTGCAGCAAACCGGGCTGTCGCCGGTTCGCGATGGCATCTTTATCGAAGATAAAAACTCGCCCTACGTGAACATTATCGTGACCCGGGAAGACAATAAAGACGCGGAAAACGTGAAGGAGTTTATGCAGTCGTATCAGTCGCCGGAGGTGGCGAAGGCGGCAGAGACTATCTTCAACGGCGGCGCGGTGCCGGGCTGGTAAGCCAATCTCACAGGGAGAGGCGCGTATGGTACGCCAACGGCAGGCTGATCTGCTGCTGATTGCCGCGACGGTGATTGCCGCCTGCGGCTGGATATTTTCCCGTGAAGCGATCGCCGGCATGCCGGTATTCGCGTTTCTTGGGCTGCGCTTTTTCTTCGCCGCGCTGCTGCTGCTGCCGTTCTGCCGCGGTTTTCGCCCGCAAAAGCAGCACTGGCCAAAGCTCATCATCAGCGGACTCTGGTTTGCCCTCAACCTCTGCCTGTGGATCTATTCGGTTTCCACGACGGCGTCGCTCGGCGAAGGGGCGTTTATCATGAGCCTGTCGATGATGTTCGTCCCGCTGACCGCGTGGGTGATGATGAAGGTACGCCCGCCGCGCGCCTGGTGGGAGTGCCTGCCGATCGCGGTGGTGGGCCTGGGGCTGCTCAGTCTGCATATGCCGATAGCCTTCCACCCCAGCCAGGGCTGGTTTTTGCTGACGGCGCTGGTGCAGTCGATCTGGTTCTGTTACACCAGCCGCTGCGCGCGTGAAGTACCGCTGATCCCCCTGACCACCGTGCAGCTGGCGATCACTGGTATCGTCGGGTTGACCATCTCCGCTGCCGTTGAACGCTGGGACCAGCCGATGACCCTGCCGACTCTCGGCTGGCTGGTGGCCAGCATTGTCATCGCCACCAGCCTGCGCTTCGGTCTGCAGATGAAGGGGCAGAAGTACGCGGCGGTGGCCAGCGCGGCGATCATCATGGTGCTCGAACCGCTGCTGACGGTCATTGCCGCCGCGCTGTGGTACGGCGAACAGCTGCCGCTGCAGAAGATTATCGGCGGCGTGCTGATCCTGGTGGCCCAGCTGTGGTTCCGCTGGCGGATGCTTAAGCCGTAAGCGGGCCGCTTCGCTGCTGCGCCATCAGCTGCAGCAGCGGCACCAGCGACAACCCGTCCGGCATTTCGCCGCGGGCGATCAGCTGGTTTATCTCCTCAAAGGTAAACCAGCCGGTTTCCATCACCTCATCCTGATCCGCGTCCATGCCGACCCAGCGTAAATCGGTAGCCAGCCAGGTAATAAACAGCTGATCGCTGCTGCCGTAGGAGGGGTTGAAGCGAATGATCTCCTCGACGTGTTGCGCCTGCCAGCCGGTCTCTTCCCGCAGTTCGCGCAGCGCGGCGACCTCCGGGTCTTCCCCTTCATCGACGCCGCCAGAGGGGATCGCCCACACCACCTTATCGATCAGGTAGCGGTAGTGGCGAATCAGCAGTACTTTCTCATCCTGAATGGCCACAATCCCCACTGCCGGGCGCGGATAGTGAATGGCGTAAAAGTCGCGGCGCTCGCCGGGGGCGACATCAATACCCACCTTACGCATGCTGAACCACGGCGTCTCGGCGATGACCTGCGGGTCGTGCATATCGGCGGCGGTCAGTTTCTTTTTCATCGTGCCACTCCTGTCAAAAATTGAGCCTTAAGAACAACATAGCCGGAGGCGGATGGCAACTGCCGCAGGTTGGCCCGATTTCATCGATCATTGCCCAAATGCCCCTGTTGAGCCAGGCTGGTACTCAGTACGATGTTCGTCAGATGACCCCACAGAGGAACGCCAACATGAACATCACCCATATCCGGAATGCGACCCAGATGATTGACTACGCCGGGAAAAGATTTCTCATCGACCCGATGCTGGCGGACAAGGGCGCCTGGCCAGGTTTTCCCGGCACCGCGCGTAGCGAGCTGCGCAATCCGCTGGTTGAGCTGCCTTTTTCCCGCGATAAAATTATCGATGTTGATGCGGTGATCGTCACCCATACCCATGACGATCACTGGGACGCGGCGGCGATCGCCGCGATCCCGAAAACCCTGCCGGTGTTCGTCCAGCATGAGGTCGACGCCGCGCTGCTGCGCAGCCAGGGATTTCAGGATCTGCGCCTGCTGTCGGCAGACAGCGAATTTGCCGGCGTGCGCCTGCAGAAAACCACCTCCGGCCAACACGGCAGCGACCGGACCTACGCGGTGCCGGCGATGGCTGAACGCCTGGGCGAGGCCTGCGGCGTGGTGTTTCGCCATCCGCAGGAGAAGACGCTGTGGCTGATGGGGGATACCATCTGGCGTGATGAAATTGAAGCTGACCTGCTGAAGCTGCGCCCGGACGTGGTGGTGCTGAACGCCGGCTACGCCCACGTCATCGGCTTTGGCCCGATAATCATGGGCAAGGAAGATCTCCTGAACGTGCACTTCACCCTGCCGGAAGCGAAAATCATGGCTATCCACCTCGAGGCGGTCAACCACTGTCTGGTGAGCCGGGAAGAAATGCGCCAGTATGCGGTGGATAATCAGATTGCCGATGTGGTGAGTATCCCACAGGATGGGGAAACCGTGGTTTATTAACATGCGCAAGGGGAAAGGACGATGAAACTCACCGACGTGGCGATTGTCGCCGTAGAGGGCTTTAGCCCGTTTCACTACGCCGTCCCCTGCATGCTGTTTGGCGATTCGGTCTCTGAAATCAAACGCTTTAATCTGCACATTTGCGCCGAGCGGCCGGGGCTGCTGCGCGCCCGCGATGGTTTTGCGCTGTACGCCACCGGCGATTTCGCCGCGCTGGAACAGGCGGATATCGTGGTGGTGCCTTACTGGGGCGAGGTCGATAGGCGTCCGCCGCAGGCGCTGCTTGATAGCCTGGTGCGGGCGCGGGATAACGGCGCGGAGATTGTCGGCCTGTGTCTCGGCGCGTTCGTCCTCGGCTACGCCGGGCTGCTGGATGGCAGGCGAGCGGCGACTCACTGGGAGTTCGAGCAGGATTTCCAGCGCCGGTTTCCGCAGGTGCAGCTGGATATCAATGCCTTGTATGTCGATGACCAGCGAATGATCACTTCGGCGGGCACCGCGGCGGCGCTGGACTGCTGCCTGTATCTCATCCGCCAGCGTTTCGGCAGCCTCGCGGCCAATCAGATCGCCCGGCGGATGATTGTTTCGCCGCACCGCGAAGGCGGCCAGGCGCAGTTTATCGCCCAGCCGGTGCCGAAAAACACCCGCGATGCGCGGATTAACTGCCTGCTGGATTATCTGCAGCAGCATATTGCCGAGCCGCACAGTCTCGATTCGCTGGCCCGGGTGGTGGCGATGAGTCGCCGTACCCTGACCCGCCACTTCGCCCGGGCGACCGGGATGAGCATTACCGACTGGCTGATCGCCGAACGTCTGCGCCGCAGCCAGAGTCTGCTTGAGGCGGGCGATCTGCCGGTCGAGCAGGTGGCGGAGGCGGTGGGTTATCTTTCAGCGGTCACCTGGCGCCAGCAGTTTAAAGCGCGCTTTGGCGTCAGCCCGGCGGAGTGGCGGCGCACCTTTCGCCGCGGCGCTTAGCCGGCGAGGGTCGCACTGTCGATCACGAAGCGGTATTTCACGTCACCCTTGACCATTCTTTCCCAGGCTTCGTTGATCTCATCGCCGCGAATAAGCTCGATATCGGCGACGATGCCGTGTTCGGCGCAGAAGTCGAGCATCTCCTGAGTTTCCGGAATACCGCCGATCATCGAGCCGGCAATTGACCGGCGGCGGAAGATCAGATTGAACACTTCCGGCGACGGATGCGGCGTGGCCGGAGCGCCCACTAGGGTCATGGCGCCATCACGTTTCAGCAGCGTGGTGAAGGCATCGAGATTGTGCGGCGCCGCCACGGTATTAAGGATGAAGTCGAAGCTTTTGACGTGGGCCGCCATTTCGTCGTCGTTGCGCGACACCACCACTTCATCGGCGCCCAGCGCTCTGGCTGCATTACGCTTGGATTCGGAGGTGGTAAAGGCCACCACGTGGGCCCCCATGGCGTGGGCCAACTTGATCCCCATATGCCCGAGGCCGCCAATGCCGACCACACCGACTTTTTTACCCGGCCCGGCGTGCCAGTGGCGCAGCGGCGAGTAAGTGGTGATCCCGGCGCACAGCAGCGGCGCGACGGCGGCCAGCTGCGCTTCGGGATGGGTTATCCGCAGCACGTAGTGTTCTTTGACCACAATCTGCTGGGAATAGCCGCCAAGCGTGTGGCCCGGTGCATCCTGGGTCGGGCCGTTATAGGTCAGCACCATGTGGTCGCAGTAGTTTTCCAGCCCCTCAGCGCACTCTTCGCACTGTTGACAGCTATCGACCATACAGCCGACGCCGACCAGATCGCCGACGGCGTAGCGCGAGACGGCGTTGCCGACCGCGGTCACCCGGCCCACAATTTCATGCCCCGGCACGCAGGGGTAGAGCGTTCCCGCCCACTCCGATCGCGCCTGGTGGAGATCGGAGTGGCAGACGCCGCAGTAGGCGATGGCGATCTGTACATCCTGTGGCCCCGGCTCGCGGCGGGTGATGGCCATTGATTCCAGCGGCTGGCTGGCGGAGTAGGTACCAATAGCGTTGATCTGCATAGCGAAACCTCTACTTGATGAATTGTTTGCGTGGAACGGAAGATGGACGCGGCTGGTGAGTGGCATCGATAAGCGTAGCCTGGAGTGGGCGAGATGCGAGAAGAGAACGTACCGCGGGAAATATCAGGCACGCTGTTTGCGGGCAACGATCAGGCCTGTAAATAATGCCGTGGAGTAAGCATTAAATCGACTAAGCTTTATTAGTATTTACGAAAATATTATTGTTTTATCGTATATGATAGCGAAGAGACGCTATTGCTGATAATGATGTTTACACTCTTTTTATTATGGTAACGACTTGTTTTTCATTGATTGTCGCGCCCGTTGATACTATGCGTGACTGAAAATGATCTTCTTCAACCTGACTTGATGACTCAACACGATGTCGAAACCTGATGCCAACAGCCAGAATTCTCCGTCATTACCTTCTTTTTTTTATGGACGACGGACAAAACCCTTATTCGCCGTGGAATCCTTAGTATCTGCGTTTCGGCCTGCCAGCATTCCTTTTGAACTGGCGCAGTCGACCTATTACCATTTCCCCACAACCCAGGGCGAAGCCGGATTAATTCTCCTCGAAGAAGGGGTGGCTTCACTTTGTTATGCGGAAAAAAAAATGGTGATATCGACGATCCTTCCGCCTTCAATATTGGGATTAATTGATGGTTATGGCGTGTTTAACGGTCTTCCGAATAAGCGCCACTGTTCCCTGTTTGCCGAGACGGATTTGCGCGGGCGCTGGATAAGACACCAGGCGGCGGTCGATATTCTGAATGAGAAAAACCTGTGGCAGGACCTTGCCCATATTCTGGCACAGCGGTTGATGGTATTAAGCATGCGTGAGCAGGAACTACTGGGCGTGGACTCTTACCAGATGGTGCGAACCCTATTAATGGAGCTGGCGGTCTATCCGGACACGTATCGTAGCCAAATCAATGTGTTAAGTTTTATACAACGCCGTACCAACCTGTCGCGTAGCCGCATTATGTCGATTCTGTCGGAGCTGCGCAAAGGCGATTATATTATCATCCACCGTGGAGTGCTGGAGACCATCGCCCACCCGCTTCCCGCCAATTTTTGAGCCTGGCAGGCGAAGAACGTCATTTCTCGCCCCTCGCCTGCAGGTCCGCTTAGGGCTCAATCGGCGTCAGATAGTCCAGCCGCAGCGGCTCAGCCAGCAGACTCTCCATCCGGGCGATGAATCCCTGAAAATAGGGCATCGCGACATGCGCATCGAGGGCGTCCTGTCCCTGCCACGCCTCGCGCATATAGAAGGTGTCCGGCGCGTCGCGCAGCTGATACAGGGCGTAGTCGAGGTTGCCCGGCTCCTGTCTCGTCGGCAGGAGCAGCGCCTGCAAAGCCTGGCGCAGCGCCGCCGTCTGGCCTGGTTTCGCCCTGAGCACGGCGATAAGCGAGATCATCTTAAAATCCCTCCAGCACAATCTTGCCGACGGCGCGTCCGGTTTCCAGCTGACGATGCGCTTTCTGCAGATTGGCGGCGGTAATGGCGCCGTAGTGTTCACCGAGCGTGGTTTTGATGGTGTGGCTGTCAATCAGCGCCGCCACACGGGTGAGCAGCTGATGCTGGGCGATCATATCATCCGTCTCAAACATTGAACGGGTGAACATAAATTCCCAGTGCAGGGACAGGCTTTTCGCTTTCAGCGGCACCACGTCCAGGGTCTCCGGGTCATCAATCAGCGCCAGCTTGCCCTGCGGGGCGAGGGCGTCGATCAGCGCGTTGAAGTGCTGCTCGGTGTTGGTCAGGCTGGCGACATGGGTCACCGAGGTGATGCCAATGCGCGCCAGCTCGTTGGCGAGCGGCTTGCTGTGATCGATCACATGGTGCGCGCCCGCCTCGCGGACCCACTGCTGGCTCTCCGGACGCGAAGCGGTGCCGATCACCGTCATGGCGGTCAGTTTGCTGGCCAGCTGGGTCAGGATTGATCCCACGCCGCCCGCCGCGCCGACGATCAGCAGCGTGTCGCCCGCATTGCCGCCTTCCTTAACGCCGAGACGGTGAAACAGCAGCTCCCAGGCGGTGATCGCCGTCAGCGGCAGCGCGGCGGCAGCGGCGTTATCGAGGGTGCGCGGTTTGTGCGCCACCAGGCGCTCGTCCACCAGCTGATATTCACTGTTGCTGCCGGCCCGGCCCAGCGCGCCGGCGTACCAGACCTCATCGCCCGGGGCGAATAACGTCACCTCCTCACCAACGGACTGCACCACGCCAACGGCGTCCCAGCCCAGCACCCGCGGCGTGTCGCCCTGGAAGCCGGCGCGCACTTTGGTGTCTACCGGGTTGACCGAGATGGCTTTCACGGCGACCAGCAGGTCACGCCCGTGGGCGGTGGGGACCGGCAGGTCGATCTCGGTTAAAGAAGGGATGTTGTTGCCGTCAGCGGCGGCTTGAGTAATAGCGATAGCTTTCATAACTGCTCCGGTCTGCGATTCGGGTAAAGGAAGAGAGGACGCCATCGTAGACCGCTGCCGGAAGGGGAAAAACGGGCTAACGGCAATAACAGTTATACACAGAAAGTGAAAATCAGCCCACCTGATAGAAATCGAGCATCACCCCATCCTGGGTTCGTCCGCCGGAGCAGATAAACAGCGAGGTGGTTAGCCAGCTGAGCGCGGGGGTATCCACCTCGAAGGAGGGAACGGTGCGAAAATAGATGGTTTCTGGCGGAATATCGCTAAAAAAGCGCATATCGTCGGCGAACAGCTGGTCATGATACTGGGCCGGCACCCGGCGGATGCCGTTGTTTTCCACATAGACTGTCCCTTCCGCCACCTGCAGGGCATAGCGGGCGGACAGCCTGCAGGTGCCGTCGGGTTCGATTATCTGGCTGTCGACGCCGCCGGGCAGCACGTGGCCGCGAAGTTGACCCGAGACGCTGCCGCCGATAATCGGGATCAGCTGGCGCTTACCGGTCTGCGGGCTGCGGGAGACAATTATCGGTTTATCAACCTGGATGGTAATGGAAAAACAGTGTCTGAGTTCGGGGGTCATTATGGCTCTCCTGTTTCGGTTGGCAACGGCACGCGGCCACCGCGCCAGTGTAACGGGTTTGCGAGAGACAAAATAACGCAGGGTTTGGATGAAAATGATTGGCTGGGATGATGAGTTTGGGGGGGCTCAGGTTGGTATAGCGTGGCTGTGGGGGAGCAGAGGCAAACTGGCGGAAGATCACAGGAGTTGAACCTGCCCGGGACCGCTGGCGGCCCCAACTGGATTTGAAGTCCAGCCACCTCACCGGAGATGACGATCTTCCGCGCCTCGATTGCTACATGGAGGCGGGGCGCATTATAGCTACTTTCAGCCATTTACCACATACCTAAACGCACTTTTTTACTGTTAAAACTGGACTTTACAGAACAGTCCTGGACAAATCCTCACAAAATCCGTGAGTTACACTTTTTCACTCCCTGATTCCCTACCACGATCACAGAAAACAAGAAACGTAATCTGATAACGAGATATCGCAATTCATCTTACTGCGGCAAAGGTTTACAAAAATCGTAACCGGTACCAATCCGCGGTGCCGCTAAGGGAATAGTGCGCATATGAAAGATCATATTTTGTCCGTCAAAGAGAAAATTGGCTACGGCATGGGTGATGCCGCCAGCCACATTATTTTTGATAACGTCATGTTGTACATGATGTTTTTCTACACCGATATTTTCGGTATCCCCGCCGGCTTTGTCGGCACCATGTTCCTGCTGGCGCGGGCGCTGGATGCGATTTCCGACCCGTGCATGGGCCTGCTTGCCGACCGTACCCGCAGCCGCTGGGGTAAGTTCCGCCCGTGGATCCTCTTCGGCGCTATCCCGTTCGGCCTCGTCTGCGTGCTGGCCTACAGCTCGCCGGATTTAAGCCACAACGGCAAGCTGATCTACGCCGCCGTGACCTACACGCTGCTGACCCTGCTCTACACCGTGGTGAATATCCCCTACTGCGCGCTGGGCGGCGTGATCACCGACAACCCGACGCAGCGCATCTCGCTGCAGTCCTGGCGCTTCGTGCTGGCGACGGCGGGGGGCATGCTCTCCACCGTGCTGATGATGCCGCTGGTCAACTTTATCGGCGGCGAAGACAAAGCGCTCGGCTTCCAGGGGGGCATCGCGGTGCTGTCGGTGATTGCCTTCCTGATGCTGGCTTTCTGTTTTTTCACCACCAAAGAGCGTGTCGAAGCGCCGCCGAGCAGCACCTCGATGCGTGAAGACTTGCGCGATATCTGGCGCAATGACCAGTGGCGGGTGGTTGGCGTGCTCACCATCCTCAATATCCTCGCGGTCTGCGTTCGCGGCGGCGCGATGATGTACTACACCACCTGGATCATGGGTTCGGCGGCGCTGTTCACCGTCTTCCTCACCACCTACTGCGTCGGCAACCTGATTGGCTCGGCGCTGGCGAAACCGCTGACCGACTGGAAATGCAAAGTCAGCGTCTTCTGGTGGACCAACGCCCTCCTGGCGGTGCTTAGCGTGGCGATGTTCTTCATACCGATGGACGCCGAAATCACCATGTTCGCCTTTATCTTCGTCATTGGCGTACTGCACCAGCTGGTGACGCCAATCCAGTGGGTGATGATGTCCGATACCGTCGACTACGGCGAATGGTGCAACGGCAAACGCCTGACCGGCATCAGCTTTGCCGGCACCCTGTTTGTGCTCAAGCTGGGGCTGGCGCTGGGCGGCGCGCTGATCGGCTGGATGCTGGCCGGCGGCGGCTATGACGCCGCCGCTAAAACCCAGAACAGCGCCACCCTCACCATCATTATCGCCTTGTTCACCCTCGTTCCGGCGGTGTGCTACCTGCTGAGCGCGGTAATCGCCAAACGCTACTACACGCTGAAAACGCCGTTCCTGAAAAAAATGATGGCCGAGCTGGCCGAGGGCGCGCGTCGCAACGAACAAGAATTCACGGCAGCCCCGATCGACAAAGAATGGCAAAACTAAGAGGACGTTTTAATGAAAATCAGTGATGGAAACTGGCTCATTCAACCAGGGCTCAACCTGATCCAACCCGTACAGGTTTACGAGGTGGAGCAGCAGGGGAATGAAATGGTGGTCTATGCCGCGCCGCGCGATGTCCGCGAACGCGCCTGGCAGCTGGATACGCCATTGTTCACCCTGCGCTTTTTCTCGCCTCAGGAAGGGATAATCGGCGTGCGCATGGAGCACTTCCAGGGCGCGCTGGATAACGGCCCGCACTATCCGCTGAACGTGCAGAAAGACGTCCATGTCGAAATAGAAAATACGGCCGAGTTCGCCGAGCTGAAAAGCGGCAGCCTCAGCGTGCGCGTGACTAAAGGTGAATTCTGGGCGCTGGATTTTCTGCGCGACGGCGTGCGTATCACCGGTAGCCAGCTGAAAAACAACGGCTACGTGCAGGATAGTAAGACCCAGCGCAACTATATGTTTGAGCGCCTCGACCTCGGCGTCGGCGAAACCGTCTATGGCCTCGGCGAGCGCTTTACCGCGCTGGTGCGCAACGGCCAGACCGTAGAAACCTGGAACGAAGACGGCGGCACCAGCACTGAGCAATCCTACAAAAATATTCCGTTCTACCTGACCAACCGCGGCTACGGCGTGCTGGTGAATCATCCGCAGCGCGTCTCTTTCGAGGTGGGCTCGGAGAAAGTCTCTAAAGTCCAGTTCAGCGTTGAAGGCGAACACCTCGAGTACTTCGTGATCGACGGCCCGACGCCGAAAGCGGTGCTTAACCGCTATACGCAATTCACCGGCCGCCCGGCGCTGCCGCCGGCATGGTCGTTCGGTCTGTGGCTGACGACCTCGTTCACCACCAACTATGACGAAGCGACGGTGAATAGCTTTATCGACGGTATGGCCGAGCGCCATCTGCCGCTGCACGTCTT
Organism: Klebsiella sp. D-Nf1; assembly: GCF_002810515.1. Classification (NCBI taxonomy): domain Bacteria; kingdom Pseudomonadati; phylum Pseudomonadota; class Gammaproteobacteria; order Enterobacterales; family Enterobacteriaceae; genus Klebsiella; species Klebsiella sp. D-Nf1. The sequence continues at coordinate 357,105 of NZ_PIOK01000005.1, read as the reverse complement.
CCACTTCGACTGCTTCTGGATGAAGGCCTTCCAGTGGTGCGATTTTGAATGGGATCCGCTAACTTTCCCGGACCCGGAAGGGATGATCAAGCGTCTGAAGGCGAAAGGGCTGAAGGTCTGCGTGTGGATCAACCCGTACATCGGCCAGCGCTCGCCGGTGTTCAAGGAGCTGAAAGAGAAGGGCTACCTGCTGAAGCGCCCGGACGGTTCGCTGTGGCAGTGGGATAAGTGGCAGCCGGGGCTGGCGATTTATGACTTCACCAACCAGGAAGCCTGCCAGTGGTACGCCGACAAACTAAAAGGCTTGGTGGCGATGGGGGTCGATTGCTTTAAGACCGACTTCGGCGAGCGTATCCCGACCGACGTGCAGTGGTTTGACGGTTCCGACCCGCAGAAAATGCACAACCACTACGCATTTATCTATAACGAGCTGGTGTGGAAGGTGCTGAAAGAGACCGTTGGCGAGCAGGAGGCGGTGCTGTTCGCCCGCTCCGCTTCGGTGGGCGCGCAGCAGTTCCCGGTGCACTGGGGCGGTGACTGCTACGCCAATTACGAATCGATGGCGGAAAGCCTGCGCGGCGGGCTGTCAATCGGCATGTCCGGCTTCGGTTTCTGGAGTCACGATATCGGCGGTTTCGAAAACACCGCGCCGGCCCATGTCTACAAGCGCTGGTGCGCCTTCGGCCTGCTCTCCAGCCACAGCCGGCTGCACGGCAGCAAATCCTATCGGGTGCCATGGGCTTACGATGACGAGTCCTGCGACGTGGTGCGCCACTTCACGCAGCTGAAATGCCGCATGATGCCGTATCTCTATCGTCAGGCGGCGCTGGCCAACGAGTTCGGTACGCCGATGCTGCGCGCGATGATGCTCGAGTTCCCGGACGATCCGGCCTGCGACTATCTCGACCGTCAGTATATGCTCGGCGATTCTGTCCTGGTGGCGCCGGTGTTCTCCGAAGCGGGCGAGGTGCAGTTTTATCTGCCGGATGGGCGCTGGACGCACCTGTGGCATAACGATGAATTGCCGGGTAGCCGCTGGCATAAGCAGCATCACGATGCGCTGAGCCTGCCGGTCTACGTTCGCGACAACACCCTGCTGGCGCTGGGCAACAACGACCAGAAACCCGATTATGCCTGGCATGAGGGCACCGCCTTCCAGCTGTTCCACCTCGAGGATGGACGCGAGGCACGCTGTGACGTTCCGGCGGCAGACGGCTCGACGATCTTCACCCTGAAGGCCAGGCGACAGGGCAACACCATCGCCGTGAGCGGCGAAGGCGAGGCCCTCGGCTGGACGTTGTGCCTGCGTAATATCCCGCAGGTCGCGGGCGTGCAGGGCGGGACTCAGGCCGGCAGCGAATGGGGTGTGGTAGTGAGCGCCGAGGGCAATACGCTGACGATTACCCTGTAAAACACCATCTTAACGGCTGCAGCCCTCTTCGCCCGGCGGAGAGGGTTTTTTTATTCCATTTTTGTACAAAAAGTAACGTTCATTTCATAGTGGTGACTCAGGCCGCAGACGCTGTCGCCCAACGGTGTTAGCGTATTCTGCCGTTGAGAGGAGCCCGCCATGGACTTAGAAAATATCTTTCGTGACGTGAAGCTAAGCAAAACGGAAATGACCGTGCTGCGCTTTATTCAGAACGACCCGGAGCAGTGTATCCGCCAGGGAGTCCGCGCTGTGGCCGAACAGTGCTACAGCAATCCCTCTTCGCTGGTCCGGCTGGCGAAGAAACTGAAGTTCAGCGGCTGGCTGGAGCTGGTCTATTTCATCAAGTTCAATATCACCATGCCGAAGCTCGATGTCACCAACGATATCGACTACATGAGCGTTCAGCCGGAAGAAGCACTGACGCCGCTGCTGGCAAGCCTTGCGCAGCAGCGCGTCCTGATCCACGGCAGCGGCTTTTCGCAGCTCATTGCCCAGTATATTTATAACAAGTTCCTCGTCACCGGCGTCAACGCCAGCCTGGCGCTGTGGCCAGATTATGAAATCCTCGAACAGAAAAACGCCGCCCGCTTCGACTCCATCTGGATAATTTCTAAATCCGGGCGCAGCAGCTCGGCGCTCAACTGGGTGAAGGCCCTGGAGGGGAAAGAGATTAATCTGGTCTGTTTTACCGGCGATTATCAAAGCCCGCTGGCGCAGGCTGCGGATACGGCGTTTATTATTCACGACCCGCAGAAGTTCGATGATGATATTTACTGGAGCAATCCGTTTTTCGGCTACTGCATCTTAGGCTTTGAGCGACTATTGAAGATGTGGTTTACCAGCGTACGCAGCAATAGTTAGCCCCCGCTAAGCGCGGCGCGAGCGGGGGGAGTTCCCGGATGGCGGCTGGCGCCTTATCCGGGCTACCGGGTGATGCGGCTATTTTGTCGGGTGGCGGCTTACGCCTGACCCGACCTACATAAAACACAAACCGCTCCGTTCGTAGCCCCGCTAAGCGCGGCGCGAGCGGGGGGAGTTCCCGGATGGCGGCTTGCGCCTTATCCGGGCTACCGGGTGATGCGGCTATTTTGTCGGGTGGCGGCTAACGTCTTACCCGACCTACATAAAACACAAACCGCTCCGTTCGTAGCCCCGCTAAGCGCAGCGCGAGCGGGGGGAGTTCCCGGATGGCGGCTTGCGCCTTATCCGGGCTACCGGGTGATGCGGCTATTTTGTCGGGTGGCGGCTTACGCCTGACCCGGCCTACATAAAACACAAACCGCTCCGTTCGTAGCCCCGCTAAGCGCAGCGCGAGCGGGGGGGGGGGATCCCATCGGCAATGCGGGTTACTGCCAGGCGGCGAATTGCTCATCGTCGAGGTAGGCCTCGACCAGGGTTTTCGCCAGCGAATATGAACCGATCAGCGGGTGCGCCATCAGCGCCCGCACCGCCAGCGATTTATCCTGCTGCAGGATTGCCGCCACCGCCAGCCGCTCATACTCCTTCACGCAGGAAATCATATTCTTCTGCGCCGCCGGCACCTTCACCGGCGTCACCGGCTTGAGGCCATCCCGGCTCAGGTCGCAGCTGATCTCAATCACGTCGTCAGGGCGCAAAAAGTCGAGCGTGTCGTTATTCTGGATCGATACCACGATACGCTTGGTGGTGGTGCTGTTCACCGCTTCCAGAATATCCAGCGCCACCCCGGCATAGCCGCCGGTGTCCGGCTCTTCGATAAACTGGCGCAGCGTCAGCGGTTCGCGGGTGTGGAATTTTTCCTGCTGCGACTCATTCTGCATATAGCTGTTTTCCCGGCGCAGGTAATGCTGCATCCAGATGGTGAAAGCGGCTTCCGGTTGCGTTCTGGCATCCACGGTGCGCAGCGCTTCGCGCATCTCATGATTGATACGGGCGATCTGCTCTCCGCGCGTCTCGCCGGCCTCCTGAATCGCCTTCAGCGCCACCTCTCGATAGTAGTAATAATAGAGATATTCATTGAGTAGCTGATTATCGCAAAGCCGCACCAGCTCTGGGGAGAAGTACTGCATCGCCGTCTTCTGGTACAGTTCCGGGCTGGCGATCAGCCGTTCGGTCACCTCTTCCCCGCGTACGGTGAAGTGGGTAAACCATGAGAAATGGTTCAGCCCATAGCATTCCACGCTGAGGTCGCGTTCCTCACAGCCAAGGATCGCTGGCAGTTCACGAATCAGCTCGGAGGGAGCATCGCAGATCCCATAGACCCGGCGCTTAAAACCGGACTTGATGATCGCTTCCGTCACCAGGCCTGACGGGTTGGTAAAGTTAAACAGAATGGCGTCTTCGGCGGCATGTTCTTCGATCAGCCGGCAATAGCGAAGGATCGCCGGGATCGAGCGCATGGCCATCGCGAAGCCGCCGGCGCCGGTGGTCTCCTGGCCGAGGGTGTTATGCTGTAGCGCAATGCGTTCGTCGCGAATGCGGCTTTCGTCACCGCCAACCCGCAGGGTGGTAATGATATAGTTGGCATCCTGCAGCGCCGCGACCGGGTCGGTAGTGGTACTAAACTGAATATCCGGGCGAATAGTATTAAATACATAGCGGGCAATTTCGCCAAATATCGCCAGATTATCAGCAGAGTTATCGAGAAAAACCACTTCTGTTAAACCAATGCGGTGAGCGTTATAGGCCAGAGATTTCGCTAAAAATGCAGAGCGAACGCCGCCCCCGCCTAATACGGTTAATTTCATACAAACTCCTCATTAATTTTCTGCTAACCAGTTATCAACCCGGGAACGTACCTGTCCCACTTTGACGCCATAAATAACCTGAACTTCATTTCGATTTCGTACGACGCCGTTGGCGCCAGTATTTTTTAATTGCGTGTCATCAACCCGCGCCATATCGCGCACGGCCACGCGCAGGCGAGTAAAACAATTATCGACGGAGAGAATATTCGCCTTGCCCCCGAGGCCGCGGATAATGTCATCGGTGACCGACTGTGGTTGCGCGACTTTCTGGCGGTACTCTGCTTTGCTGTAAAGCTTCACGTTCTCGTCATCTTCCCGGCCCGGCGTTTTCAGGTTCAGCTTCACCACCAGGGTGCGGAAAATCACGTAGTAAACGGCGAACTGGCCGATACCAATAAGGACATAGCCCGGCCAGCGCGTTAAGGAGACCGGCAGCGGCAGGTTATAGATCAGAAACTCGATCAGGCCCGATGCTCCCCAGGGACGTACGGTGAAGATGTCGCAAATGGCCTGCGAGGCGGCGGTTAACGTCGCGTGGATCACCCACAGCAGCGGCGAGACAAATAAGAAGGTGAACTCAATCGGTTCGGTGATACCGGTCAGCATCGAGGTGATAATCGCTGGCAGCAGAATCGCCTTCGCCATCACTTTCTTCTCCGGCTTCGCGGTGTGGTAGAACGCCAGCGAGGCGCCCGCCAGGCCAAAGATAGTGGTCATCCCTTGCTGCGAAAAACGTAATGCGTCGTTCATGACCGGCGTCAGGTCGGGATGGCGCATATAAGCGAGGAAAATGGCCTGGGTCCCGGAGACCACCTGACCGTCCACGTTCAGGGTGCCGCCAATCTGGGTGAGCTGGAAGGGGGACCAGACGAAATGATGCAGGCCGGTCGGGATAAGAAATTTTTCAAAGAAACCATAGACGAAGACCCCGGCGACCCCGGCATTTTTCATAAAACCGGTGAGGGCGGAGATGCCGTGGGTCATAAAGGGCCAAATCCAGGTAAAGGCGATGGCGTAGAAGATAACCACCGGCGTCATCGCCACCAGCGTCAGCTTAGCGCCGCCGTACATCGACAGCGCGCCAGGCAGCTCAATGGCAGAGACTTTATTGTGCACCCACGCAATCGTGCAGCCGAGAATAATGCCCAGGAAAACGCCCATATCCACCACCACAAAGCCCAGCAGCTGGGTTTGTCCGGTGCCATAATATTCACCGTTAATTTTTTCGGCGAGTCCGTGGGTGTGTTCCAGCCAGGAGTGATTGGCACCAAGGAACATAATGAAGCACATCACTGACACCAGCGCGACTTCGGTTTTTTTATCTTTTGCCAGACCATAGCTAATGCCGACGCAAAATAATAAGCCGAGGTTGCCAAATAAAGGCCAAAAGGTGTCGCCGAGCATTTGCCCAAGCTGGTGTAAGAAACTGGTTTCAGCAATTAATGTCGGATTAGTTAATACTGAACTGAGGGCCAGAATTAAGCCAATGACCGGCAAGAACAATACGGCGCCGATCATGGCCCGGGAGAATTTTTGCATATTCTCCAGAATACGCTGACGTATTTCAGGCATGATTGATCCTTTTATATTTTTGTAGGTACAGGGAGCGGTTTTTTTATCGACTTCCAGTAATTTGGTTATAGCAATTCTGATATTTGAAAGGAACCTGTTGCGCTAAATAGGTACAGATAGCCGCTTATTGCACACAGGTTTCAGGACCCTCACCCCAACCCTCTCCCTGAAAAGGAGAGGGAGTGGCCAGAGCTGAGTTTTACCGGGAAGTGTTCCCTCTCCCCGTGGGGGAGAGGGCCAGGGTGAGGAGGAGTTTACTGCGGCGCGGCGGGCGCGGTGTTGACCTCGCCGTTGCGCATCGTTTGCGCCACCTGCTGTTTCTCCATATTTACCGCACTGAGCTGCCCGTTAACCGTCGGTTTGAGCGGGACATCGGCCCGCACGCTGCCGCTGGCGGTCAGCTGGAGATTGCCGTCCCCGTTAATGGGAAGCGAAGGCCAGCCCCAGGCCTGCAGAATACCCAGCGGTACGCCGCGGCCGTTCAGGCTGAGATTAACCTGGCGCTGGGGTAGCTGCGATACCGCGGCGGTGGCCTGCAGAATGCCGCGCTCGGTGAAGGCGCTAAGCTCAGTGATATTGACCGTCGACGCCGTCGCGCTCAGCTTGAGTGATGGGCGGCGCACGTCTATCCGGTTAAAAGTCGCCGCCGCGGCGTTCAGCGTCGCGCTGCCGTTCCATACTCCCCAGCTGCCGTTTTTCACCAGCTGTAGCTCGCCGCCATAGCCATCGAGGGCGGTAATTTGCCACGGGAAGGCTGGGTCCACATCAATGATCAGGTTACGGCTGGCGCTGAATTTTTTCAGCGTCAGGCTTTGCAGCCAGGCCGGCATTGGCTCCATCCACAGCTGTTTCCAGTTCGCCGGCAGCGTGTACTCCAGTCCGGCGAAGGCGGTGTCGTCGAGCACCAGGGCGTTACCGGCGCGCAGCCAGTTGCCGGAGGTGCGCACCATGCCGCCCTCCCAGCGTGAGGTAAACTGGCGCAGCGCAATGCCCTGGGGAGAGAATTCAGCATTCAGGATCGGGTCGAAGAAGTGCAGCGAGCCGTAGATAAATTCGCTGGCGTTCATCGACAGCGTGCCGTCCTCGCTCTGCCAGCCGCCGTGGCTGAGCGTCAGGTTGCGCAGGCTCAGGTCGAGGTCGGTTACCGCCCAGTCCGGCCCCTGCAGGCGGGCGTCGGTGATATCCAGGTGGCCAATCTGCAGGGAGGGGACGGTGGTCAGCGGGGCGAAAAAGTCGGCCAGCGATGAGGCGCTTTGCAGTCGAATCTCATTGAGCTGGAGGTTATCCACCAGCCAGCTGCCGTCAGCGCTGCGTTTTGCATTGCCGGTTAAGGTGCCGCGGGCGACATCGGCGCCGAGGGTGGAGAGGGTGACCTCGCCATGATCAATCTTACCCTGAATCAGGACGTTGCTGGCTTCGACGCCATTGAGGGTCATCGAGCCCGCACTCATCTGGATCTGCGCCGTGTTCCCCAGCACATTGCCTGCCTCCGGCGCCCATGGGCTGACGCCGCCGGTGACGCGCTGCGCGCTAAGCGCCCAGCCGGTTTCCGGACTGTTGAAGGCCATATTGCGCAACATCAGCCGGTCGGCAGCGAACGGCAGGGCCGCGGAGTGGGGAGACAGATTCAGGGTGCCGTCGTTAAGGACTATCTCATCCGCATGCAGCGGATCGCTAAACTGGCGGGTGCTGAAGCCAATATCGACCGTTTTTGCCACCAGGGTGGCCGGCTTGCCTTCCCGGCCAAAGGTGACGTTTTGCAACTGCACATGAAGAGGGGAGGAGAAATCGTGTTCCATCGCATCGAAGGAGACCTGCCAGCCGGTGCCATTGCTGAGCCAGGCGCTGGCCTGGCGGGCGCCCCAGTGGGTTTGCAGCAGGAACCATGCGCCAACAATGACGAGCAGCAGAGCGACTAGCAGCCAGAGAATCAGCTTTCCAAGAAATTTCATGGTCTTCCATTCTGTGAGATGCACATAACCGTGTTATGCCCGATTTAGGCGCACTTCTCAAGGCGGGCGTGGTTTATTTCCGTGATGTGGCAGGTCGTGGAGAGCGTCCCGGCCGATAGCACGACCGGGAGCGCGTCAGATCAGGCTTTTTCTGGCGGGAAAATTAAATTCAGAACAATCGCTGTGATACCACCGGCGGCAATCCCCGAAGAGAGCAGGTTTTTCAGCCAGTCCGGAGCGAACTGCAGGATCAACGGCTGCTGCGACACGCCGAGGCCCACCGCCAGCGACAGGGCGATAATCAGGATCGCCCGACGGTTCAGCGGCTCACGGGAGACGATGCGCACGCCGGACGCGGCAATGGTGCCGAACATCACCAGCGTAGCGCCGCCGAGCACCGGCTCAGGGATGTGTTGCACGAAGCCGCTCACCGCCGGGAACAGGCCGAGGACGATCAGCATCAGGGCGACCACAAAGCCGACGTAGCGGCTGGCAACGCCGGTCAGCTGGATCACGCCGTTGTTCTGGCCGAAGCAGGAGTTCGGGAAGGTGTTGAAGACCGCGGAAACAAAGGAGTTGAGGCCGTTAGCCAGCACACCGCCTTTCAGGCGTTTCATATACAGCGGACCGGAAACCGGCTGTTCGGAGACATCGGAGGTGGCGGTGATATCGCCGATGGTTTCCAGGGAGGTGATCATAAACACCAGCATCAGGGGCAGCAGCAGGCTCCAGTCGATGCCGAGACCATAGTAGAGCGGCGTCGGAACGGTGATGAGGCTGCTGTTGGTCGGGGCGGTATTGGCTGGCAGCATATCGAGGAACCATGCCGCCAGATAACCGGCAGCCATGGCAATCACCAGCGAAGCGATGCGCAAATAGGGATTACGCTGGCGGTTGAGAATAATGATCAGCGCCAGCACGATGCCCGCCAACAGCAGGTTCTTCGGCGCGCCGAAGGTGTGGTCGGCCATCGCCGCGTAGCCGCCGCCGATGGAAGTCAGTCCGACCTGAATCAGCGACAGGCCGATAATCATCACCACCACGCCGGAGACCAGCGGGGTAATGATGCGGCGCGCCAGGTGCAGGACGCGGGAGAGGACCATTTCCGTGCAGCTGGCCAGCATCAGGGTACCGAACAGAGCGGCCATCATGGTGGGGACGTCGGCGCCGCCGGTTTTCAGCGCGGTACCGCCCATGATCAGCGGGGCGACAAAGTTGAAGCTGGTGCCCTGAATGGAAAGCAATCCGGAGCCGACGGGACCCCAGGCTTTGATCTGAATAATGGAAGCGACGCCGGAGGCGAACAGCGACATGCTGATGATATGTTGGGTATCTTGTGCCGGGAGACCGAGAGCCTGGCAGATTAACAGCGCTGGAGTGATCACCGCGACAAACATCGCCAGCAGGTGCTGGAAGGCGGCGAACAGGGTTTGCGGTAGCGGTGGGCGATCTTCGAGGCGGTAGATTAATTCGCTAGCTGATTTATGCGCAACCGGTTGCGCATTTTCTGACTCTGCGGTGTTAACGGACATCACAAGCAATCCCAAGGTGGCAAAGCGGGAATTTTATCGGACTGTAGACCAAAAGCAAACGTTTGCCAGCATTTGGTCATAAAAATTTATGCCGTGAATATGCGCAACGAGGTTATTAACATTTTGTATGATAAATCGCATCATTGGTGATACAAAATATCTTTTTCTGTCATTTTTTCCGCCGTTCTGCGTAAAATCCCCCTCTGACTCCTCATGATGAGAAGCTAAAGACACCAGGAATATCGTCGCGTGTGAATGGATCATGCGCCCATAAGGAGCTTTTTATGTTTCACCTCGATACCTTATCGACGCTCGTTGCCGCAACGCTTGTGCTATTGCTCGGCAGAAAACTCGTGCAAACCGTTCCCTTCCTCAAGCAATACACCATCCCTGAACCTGTCGCCGGCGGTTTGCTGGTGGCGCTGGCGCTGCTGGTGCTGAAGAAAAGCATGGATATCGAAATTGATTTCGATATGAGCCTGAAAGACCCGCTCATGCTGGCGTTCTTCGCCACCATCGGTCTTAACGCCAACCTCGCCAGCCTGCGGGCCGGCGGCAAGGTGCTGGGCACTTTCCTGATCGTGGTGGTTGGCCTGCTGCTGCTGCAGAATGCCCTCGGTATCGGCATGGCGACGCTGCTGGGGCTGGATCCGTTGATGGGCCTGCTGGCCGGGTCGATTACCTTATCCGGCGGCCACGGCACCGGGGCGGCGTGGAGCAAGCTGTTCGTTGAGCGCTACGGTTTTGCCAACGCCACCGAAGTGGCGATGGCCTGCGCGACTTTCGGCCTGGTGCTGGGCGGCCTGATCGGCGGTCCGGTGGCTCGCTACCTGGTGAAGCACTCTTCCTCTCCGGACGGCACACCGGACGATCAGGTGGCGCCAACCGCCTTTGAAAAACCGGACGTGGGGCGGGTGATCACCTCGCTGGTGCTGATCGAAAGTATCGCCCTGATCGCCATCTGTCTGACGGTGGGCAAGGTGGTTGCGCAACTGCTGGCGGGCAGCGTCTTCGAGCTGCCGACTTTCGTCTGCGTGCTGTTTATCGGTGTGATCCTTAGCAACAGCCTGGCGCTGGCGGGGTTGTATCGGGTGTTCGATAGGGCGGTATCGGTGCTGGGCAACGTCAGCCTGTCGCTGTTCCTCGCCATGGCCCTGATGAGCCTCAAGCTGTGGGAACTGGCCTCGCTGGCGCTGCCGATGATTATTATCCTGGCGGTGCAATCGCTGGCGATGGCGCTGTATGCGGTGTTCGTCACCTATCGGATGATGGGTAAGAATTACGATGCCGCGGTGCTGGCGGCGGGCCACTGTGGCTTCGGTCTGGGCGCAACGCCGACGGCGATTGCTAATATGCAGGCGATCACCGACCGTTTTGGCCCGTCACATATGGCCTTCCTGGTGGTGCCGATGGTGGGAGCGTTCTTTATCGACATCGTTAACGCGCTGGTGATTAAGCTATACCTGCTGCTGCCGATGTTTGGCTGATAAAAAACCCGGAGGCGGTGCTGCGCACCTGTCCGGGCTACAAGATCGTGCTGTTTGGGGTTTTGTAGCCCGGCTAAGGCGTTTACGCCGCAAGCCGGGAATACCTTCACAATCTTACGCTTCGTCGTGCTCTTCCCACGCTAACGCGCGTTTCACCGCTTTCTTCCAGCCGCTGTAGCGGAAGTTGCGCTCGGTGGTTTCAATACCCGGGCGGAACTCGCGCTCAATGACCGCTTTTTCCTGCAGCTCATCCAGATTTTGCCAGAAGCCCACCGCCAGACCCGCCAGATAGGCCGCGCCCAGCGCCGTCACTTCGCGTACTTCCGGCCGCTCCACGCGGGTGCCGAGGATATCGGACTGGAACTGCATCAGGAAGTTGTTGGCCACCGCGCCACCGTCCACGCGCAGGGCGTGCAGACGAATACCGGAGTCAGCCTGCATTGCCTCCAGCACATCGCGGGTCTGATAGGCGATGGACTCCAGCGTCGCACGGATAATGTGGTTCGAGTTCACGCCGCGGGTGAGGCCGAAAATCGCGCCGCGGGCATACGGGTCCCAGTATGGTGCGCCAAGACCAGTGAACGCGGGTACCACGTATACGCCGTTGGTATCCTTCACTTTGGTGGCGAAGTACTCGGAGTCGAACGCATCGCTGATGAGCTTCATCTCGTCACGCAGCCACTGAATAGACGCGCCGGCCATAAACACCGCCCCTTCCAGGGCATAGTTCACCTCGCCGCGCGGGCCGCAGGCAATGGTAGTCAGCAGGCCATGCGTTGAGGCTACCGCTTTTTCACCGGTGTTCATCAGCATAAAGCAGCCGGTGCCATAGGTGTTTTTCGCCATCCCTTCTTTGACGCACAGCTGGCCGAACAGGGCCGCCTGCTGGTCACCGGCGATCCCGGCGATAGGGATACGGGTCCCGCCTTTACCACCGATGTTGGTCTGGCCGTACACTTCGGATGACTTACGCACTTCCGGCAGCATCGCGCGCGGAATGTCCAGCGCGTCGAGCATTTTGTCGTCCCAGTCCAGCTCGTGGATGTTGAACAGCATGGTACGTGAGGCGTTGGTGTAGTCGGTAACGTGCACGCGGCCCTGGGTCATCTTCCAGATAAGCCAGGTGTCAACGGTGCCGAACAGCAGCTCGCCGCGTTTCGCACGTTCACGGGAACCTTCGACATGGTCGAGGATCCATTTCACTTTGGTGCCGGAGAAGTAGGGGTCCACCACCAGGCCTGTGGCCTTGCGGATATACTCTTCCATCCCGTCACGCTTGAGCTGCTCGCAGATCTCCGCGGTACGGCGGCACTGCCAGACGATGGCGTTGTAGATTGGCTTACCGGTCTCACGCTCCCATACGATGGCGGTTTCACGCTGGTTAGTGATGCCGATGGCGGCAATTTCGTCGGAGTTGATGTCAGCTTTCGCCAGCACTTCGACCAGCGTAGAGCTTTGCGAAGCCCAAATCTCCATCGGGTCGTGCTCAACCCAGCCTGGCTTAGGATAAATTTGTTCAAATTCTCGCTGGGAGACGCTGACGATATTGGCATCATGATCCATCACAACGGCCCGGGAGCTGGTAGTGCCCTGGTCAAGCGCAACGATATATTTTTTGTCGGTCATAGTCGGTGTCCCGTAGTCAGATTACAGCGAAGCTTTATGTTGAGTGGTCGAAGAGGAAGGGCTCTGTTGCTCTTCGTCCACGCAGGTGTCGCAAGGCAGATGGTGGCCAATCAGCTTACGATAGCTGAACGCGCCCAGTGCCGCGCCGACCACCGGTGCGCACAGCGGCACCAGGAAATAAGGAATATCTTTGCCGCCGGTGAAGGCGACGTCGCCCCAGCCAGCCAGCCAGGCGAAGGCTTTCGGGCCGATATCACGCGCCGGGTTCATGGCGAAGCCGGTCAGCGGTCCCATGGAGGCGCCAATCACCGCAATCAGCAGGCCGATCAGCAGCGGAGCAAGCGGGCCGCGCGGTACGCCATTGCCATCGTCGGTCAGCGCCAGGATGACGCCCATCAGGATAGCGGTAATCACCATCTCTACCGCGAAGGCCTGCACAAAATTGATATGCGGGTTCGGATAGGTGGAGAAGATGCCGGCCAGATCGAGGCTTTCTACGCTGCCGCGGACCATATGGTGGGTGGTTTCATAATCGAGGAAAAGATTGTAATAAAGCCCGTAAACTAATGCCGCAGCGCAAAAGGCGCCAGCGAATTGCGAAATAATAAAAGGGACCACTTTGCGGCCATCGAAGCAGGCGAACAGCCAGAGTGCGATAGTCACCGCAGGGTTAAGGTGCGCACCGGAGACCCCAGCGGTCAGGTAGATCGCCATGGCGACGCCCAGACCCCAGATGATGCTGATTTCCCATTGCCCGAAGCTGGCTCCCGCGACCTTGAGCGCAGCCACGCACCCAACGCCGAAAAAGATCAACAACCCGGTACCGAGGAACTCTGCGATGCACTGGCCTTTTAAGGTTGATGTTTGGCTCATAATCGAATCCTGAAGCGTTGTGATGATTATTGTATGTAGGGTGGTCACAGACGACCATATTGCCATGTAGGCATAGTGTTAATTTATCGTTAACGAGCAAAAACGAGAAATATCGAACTTCAAATGTGTGTACCACGTCAAGAAAATGAGCGTTTTCGCGCCATGCGCGCGCATTGAGACCTGTGCCGGAGCGTTTCACCTCGCATTTTGTTAACCATAAAATTAACAATGACCCATGAAGTACGAGCGAACTGCGCTGAAAGCACCAGGTAAAGGCTGAAAAGTGTTGCAAACCGCAATCTGCGCGGCTTGCCGCTGGACAGGGGCGGCGGGGATTCATACAATCGACGATAACACCGCTATGTGCGCTAATTTTCGTTAAGGCGGGACCGCGTATACGAAACACGAGTTTCTATCAACGCCTTGCAAGTTCAGGAGAGGTATGACGATGTCATTAGAAGTGTTTGAGAAATTAGAATCTAAAGTTCAGCAGGCGATTGATACCATCACTCTGTTGCAGATGGAAATCGAAGAGCTGAAAGAAAAGAACAACACCCTGGTTCAGGAAGTTCAGAGCGCGCAGCATGGTCGTGAAGAGCTGGAGCGCGAAAACAGCCAGCTGAAAGAGCAACAGCAGGGCTGGCAGGATCGCCTGCAGGCGCTGCTGGGCCGCATGGAAGAAGTCTAATCCCTTCGCGCCCTCTCCCGTTCGGGAGGGGGCTATCCTTACTCATTTCTTTATATCCGCAAGTTATAGCCAATCTTTTTTTATTCTTTAATCATTGAATCGCTTTCTGGCACGCTTAGCCCATCACAACACACATAAAGAGAGCGGTGCGATGAATAAGTGGGGCGTAGGGTTAACTCTGTTGCTGGCATCCGCCAGCGTTCTGGCAAAAGACATTCAACTATTAAACGTATCTTATGATCCAACGCGCGAGCTGTACGAACAGTACAACAAAGCGTTTAGCGCGCACTGGAAGCAGGAGACCGGCGACAACGTGGTGATCCGCCAGTCGCACGGTGGCTCTGGCAAACAGGCGACCTCGGTGATTAACGGTATTGAAGCGGATGTGGTCACTCTGGCGCTGGCCTACGACGTAGACGCCATTGCTGAACGCGGCCGTATCGATAAAAACTGGCTGAAACGCCTGCCGGATAACTCCGCACCGTATACCTCAACCATCGTGTTCCTCGTCCGCAAGGGCAACCCGAAACAGATCCATGACTGGAACGACCTGATCAAACCGGGCGTGTCGGTCATTACCCCGAACCCGAAAAGCTCCGGTGGCGCCCGCTGGAACTACCTGGCTGCCTGGGGCTATGCCCTGCATCAGAATCACGGCGACCAGGCGAAAGCCCAGGAGTTCGTCAAAGCGCTGTTTAAAAATGTTGAAGTGCTGGACTCCGGCGCGCGCGGTTCGACCAATACCTTCGTAGAACGCGGCATCGGCGATGTGCTGATCGCCTGGGAAAACGAAGCGCTGCTGGCGACCAACGAACTGGGCAAAGACAAGTTTGAAATCGTGACCCCGAGTGAGTCGATTCTGGCTGAGCCGACCGTCTCTGTGGTCGATAAAGTGGTGGATAAGAAAGGCACGCGCCAGGTGGCGGAAGCGTACCTGAAGTATCTCTACTCGCCGGAAGGCCAGGAGATTGCGGCGAAGAATTTCTACCGTCCTCGCGATCCTGATGTAGCGAAAAAATACGCCAATGAGTTCCCGAAACTGAAGCTGTTTACCATCGATCAGGAGTTTGGTGGTTGGACGAAAGCGCAGAAAGAGCACTTCTCTAACGGCGGCACCTTCGACCAGATTAGCCAGCGTTAATCCTCTAGGCCCTGCTTGCGCTACGCTTAGCAGGGCTACGGTTTTGCGCCGTGCGTATCCCGGGTAAGGCGCCAGGCGCCAACCGGTGATCCCTGCTTGCGCTACGCTTAGCAAGGCTACGGTTTTGCGCCGTGCGTAGCCCGGGTAAGGCGTCAGCCGCTACCCGGGGATCCCTGCTTGCGCTACGCTTAGCAGGGCTACAGTTCTGCGTCGTCCGTAGCCCGGGTAAGGCGTCAGCCGCTACCCGGGATAACTCCCCGCCCACCATCTGTTTTCATTTAGTCATCAAATTACGTTACTCTTCCGCTTCAGGCTTAACAGGGAACGATAATGAGAAGAGTAAGATATTTTTTGCTGGCGCTGCTGGTGGCGATCCTCGCGGCACTGGCGGGCGGCTACTACTGGCTGCACTCCGGCAACCCGGACGCATTACGCAAGATTGTTCTGCAGCAGTGCGTACCCCATCAGCAACAGCAGCAAAACCCGTCGCCGTGCGCGGAAGTGAACCTCAAGGGCGGCTATGTGCTGTTTAAAGACCGCAATGGCCCGCTGCAATATCTGCTGATGCCGACCTACCGCATTAACGGCACCGAAAGCCCGCTGCTGCTGGATCCGCTGACGCCGAACTTCTTCTGGCAGGCCTGGCAGGGACGAGAAATCATGAGTCAGCGTCACGGCGCGCCGGTTCCTGATAACGCGGTATCGCTGGCGATCAACTCGCGCAGCGGACGCACGCAAAACCATTTCCATATTCATATCTCCTGCCTGCGCCCCGATGTACGCGCGCAGTTAGATAAGGATGCGGCCGCGGTCAGCAGCCGCTGGCTGCCGCTGCCGGGCGGGCTTCAGGGTCATGAATACCTGGCGCGCCGGGTGACGGAGGCCGAACTGGCCCAGCGCAGCCCGTTCCTGATGCTGGCGGAAGAGGTGCCGGAAGCGCGCGAACATATGGGACGCTTCGCGCTGGCGATGGCACAGCAGAGCGACGGCTCGCTGGTGCTGCTGGCGACGGAGCGTAACCTGCTGACCCTGAACCGGGCTTCAGCGGAAGAAATTCAGGATCATCGCTGCACCATTCTTAACGCAAGCCACTAGTTCTGGCGTTTACCTGTCTTACCTGTCGTCGTATTCTTGCTGAAAAAAACGACAGGAGACAGGCATGTCGCTCTGGCTTACCCACCCGCTGTTCCTTCCTTCATTGATTGTCGGCGTCACCATTGTGCTCTGGGCGACGTCGCTGCTGCCGGAATTTATCACCGCGCTGCTGTTCTTCGCGGCGGCGATGATGGCGAAAATCGCTCCGCCGGAGGTGATCTTCGGCGGCTTTGCCTCTTCGGCGTTCTGGCTGGTGTTCAGCGGCTTTGTGCTCGGCATCGCGATCCGTAAAACCGGGCTGGCGGACCGGGCGGCGCAGGCGCTGTCTGCGCGGCTCACTGACTCCTGGCCGCGGATGGTCGGCAGCGTGGTGTTGCTGAGCTACGCGCTGGCGTTTGTGATGCCTTCCAACATGGGGCGTATCGCGCTGCTGATGCCGATCGTGGCGGCGATGGCCCGCCGCGCGGGCATTGTCGATGGCAGCCGCGGCTGGTTCGGCCTGGCGCTGGCGGTGGGGTTCGGCACCTTTCAGCTTTCGGCGACGATTTTGCCCGCTAACGTGCCAAATCTGGTGATGAGCGGGGCGGCGGAAGGCTCGTACGGTATCCATCTGAATTATGTTCCCTATTTACTGCTGCATACGCCGGTGCTTGGCTGGCTGAAAGGGGCGGTGCTGGTGGCGCTGATTTGCTGGCTGTTTCCCGGTAAGCCGCATCCACCGCGTGACCTGGCGCCGCTGCCGCCGATGAGCCGCGACGAGAAACGTCTGGCGTGGCTGCTGGCGGTCGTCCTCACGCTATGGGTGACGGAGAGCTGGCACGGCGTCGGCCCTGCGTGGACCGGCCTGGCGGCGGCAGTGGTCACGCTGCTGCCGCGGGTGGGCTTTATTAACGGCGAGGAGTTTGCCAGCGGGGTGAATATGCGTACCTGTATTTACGTCGCCGGGATTCTGGGACTGGCGATCACCGTTACCCAAACTGGAATTGGCGGCGCGGTGGGCAATGCGCTGCTGCAGGTGATGCCACTGGATAAAGACAATCCGTTCACCAGCTTCCTCGCCCTGACCGGGATTACCAGCGCGCTGAACTTTATGATGACCGCCAACGGCGTGCCGGCGCTGTATACCACTTTTGCGCAGAGCTTTGCCGACGCGACCGGTTTCCCGCTGCTCAGCGTGATCATGATTCAGGTGCTGGGGTATTCCACGCCGCTGCTGCCCTATCAGGCGTCGCCGATCGTGGTGGCGATGGGGTTAGGCAAGGTCCCGGCGAGGGCGGGGATGCAACTGTGTCTGGCGCTGGCGGCGGTGAGTTATCTGATTTTGCTGCCGCTGGATTACGCGTGGTATCAGCTGTTGGGGAAACTGTAACGGCAAAAGAAAGCCCGGCTTGCGCTGTGCTAAGCCGGGCTCCGGAGCGTTGTCAGTCACCCCGGTCGCGTGTCGCTACCGGGAAAAGCGAATTACGCTTTTTTCGCTGCTTCTGCTGCTTTAACGATCACCGCGAAAGCGTCAGCTTTCAGGGAGGCGCCGCCAACCAGCGCGCCGTCGATGTCCGGCTGGGTGAACAGCTCTGCTGCGTTGCCAGCGTTAACGGAACCGCCGTACTGGATGATCACTTGCTCAGCGATTTTCGCGTCAGCTTTAGCAATGTGGTCACGGATGAATTTGTGCACCGCCTGAGCCTGAGCCGGGGTCGCGGATTTGCCGGTACCGATAGCCCATACGGGTTCGTAAGCGATAACCACGCCTTCGAAAGCGGCAGCGCCCTGCGTTTTCAGCACGGCGTCGATCTGACGTGCGCAAACTTCTTCGGTTTTGCCCGCTTCGTTTTCGGCTTCGGTTTCACCGATGCACAGTACCGGGGTCAGACCCTGCTCTTTCAGCACAGCGAATTTCTTCGCGATCAGCTCGTCGGATTCTTTGTGGTAGGTACGGCGCTCGGAGTGGCCGATGATGATGTACTGTGCGCCGATATCTTTCAGCATTTCAGCGGAGGTTTCGCCGGTGAAAGCGCCAGACAGGTTCACGTCAACGTTCTGCGCGCCCAGGTGAATGTGGCTGCCTTCTGCCGCACGTTTAGCCAGGTCCAGATACATTTCCGGCGGGGCGATGGCAACTGCACAGCCGCTTACGCCAGCCAGCTCGGTACGCAGGTTCGCAACCAGTTCGTTTACCATGTGGCGGCTGCCGTTCAGTTTCCAGTTACCCATCACTAAAGGATGTCGCATTTTAATTCTCCACGCTACTTAAGCGAATTAAGGAATATAGCCGCCCCAGAGGGCAGCATGGTCTGTGAAACAGTATAGAGACTCGTCACTGGAAAGGCTTTGCTTTTTGTCATTTATTGTTACCTTCCAGCGTTTCAGATAACGCCAGCTTAATCGGTTCAATGGCGAAGGTCAGACCCTTTTCGCCATGATCTGCCACCACATAGCGAACGGCGCCTTCGGTATCGGCGAAATAGCGTTTGCCCTTGCCGGCAGTCAGCAGTTTTTGCAGCTTTTGCTGGCTTTGCGCTGGGCTAAGAGTGGGCACGAAGGCGCGGATCATGGCGCTCATATACTCCAGCGCTTTGGCCTTCGCCGCTTTTTGCTCCGGCCCCTGGATCGGCAGCCAGGTGATCTGCATGGATTTGATCTTCAGCGTGCCGCGCTCCAGCGCGGTCGAGGCATAAAGATTTTCGTTAATTTTGCTGGCGGCGCGGGTCAGGTTAGCCTGATCCCGGCTGGTGGCGATGGAACGGAATTCGTTCAGGGGCAGCTTCGGGTTATCGGCGTTAAATTTTTCCCGGAACTGGCTGATCGACAGGTCAAAACTCGGTGCGCCAGAGAGCAGATAGGGCGCCGCTGTCGCCGATTCGCTTTCTGCGGACAACGCGTGCGGGCTGACGGTCAGGCCCATCAGCCCACTTAAACACAAGATTGTCCACTTCTTCATGCCCGTCGTTCCTTTTTTTGCCTGCTGACGATTAAATCGGGAAGCGCGGCGCTTGTCAAAAAGTCACGACGCCAGGGTAAACTACGCAGACGATGATGATAAGGAAAAACGCATGACCCTACAGCAGTGGTTATTCTCAATTAAAGGGCGCATTGGCCGCCGCGATTTCTGGATCTGGATTGCCATCTGGCTGGTGACCATGAGCGCCCTGTTTACCCTGGCAGGCAGCAATCTGCTCAACCTGCAGACGGCGGCGTTTATTATCGTCTGCCTGCTGTGGCCGACGGCGGCGGTGGTGGTGAAACGGCTGCACGATCGCGGCAAATCCGGGCTGTGGGCGCTGCTGATGATTCTGGCGTGGATGCTGCTTGCGGGGAACTGGGCGATGCTGCCGCAGGTCTGGCAGTGGGGCGTCGGGCGCTTTGTGCCGACGCTGATTATCGTCATGCTGCTGATCGACCTGGGGGCGTTTGTCGGCACCCAGGGCGAGAATAAGTTCGGCAAAGAGACCCAGGACGTGCGCTGGAAAGCGGACGCCTGATTACCAGTAGTGCTCCGCTGTCATATGGCCCGGCCGGCGACGCAGATGTTTGGTCATCTGCCGGGTCTCTTTTAACAGCTGTTGGGTATCGCGCACCATTTGCGGGTTGCCGCACAGCATTACGTGGCTGGTGTCGGTGTTCATCGCCAGCCCGACCGCCTCTTCCAGCGCGCCGGTTTCAATCAGGAACGGTACCCGGCCGGTCAGCGAGCCTTCCACAGTTTCGCGGCTAACCACGGTTTGGATGCGTAGTTTACCGGCGTAGCGCTGCTCGAGTTCGCGCATCAGCGGCAGATAGCTCAGGTCCGCGGCGTAGCGGACGGCGTGGACCAGCACCAGGTTGTTAAAGCGTTCAAAATCTTTACCTTCCTGCAATATCGACAGGTATGGCCCGAGGGCAGTGCCGGTCGCCAGCATCCACAGCGTATCGCAATCCGGTACTTCATCGAGGACGAAGAAACCTGCCGCTTCACTCACCACCAGGACTTCATCGCCCGGCTTCAGCGCCGCCAGACGCGGGCTCAGCTTACCTTCCGGGACGGTGACCAGGTAGAACTCGAGATCGGGATTGCCGGGGGCGTTGACGTAGGAGTAGGCGCGCTGCACGCGTTCTCCGTCGATTTCCAGCCCGAGCTTGGTAAACTGCCCGGCGGTAAACGGATGAACAGGCGCCCGCACGTACAAACTGAACAAGGCATCCGTCCAGTACTCCACTTTTGTCACTTTGCCGCTAACCCAGTCCGCCATCGTCTTCTCCTGTTGCCAAGCGATGCCTTATCTTCGGTCCAGACGAGCAAGATTTCCACCCCGAAGGCACAAGAAAGCTCTATTGATCAAATATAAACGAAGAACAGGGCAACCGCTTGCGGACGGTTGCCTGGAGGAGAAAAAGCGGTATTACAGGATGTGCTGCTGGATGTCCGGATCTTTACGGTCGAGGTAATGAATCGACTGAATACGGCGGATAGTGCGCGACTTGCCGCGGATCAGCAGCGTCTCGGTGGTGGCCATGTTGCCCTTGCGGGTGATGCCGTCCAGCAGATCGCCTTTGGTGATCCCGGTGGCGGAGAAGACGACGTTATCGCTGCGCGCCATTTCATCCAGACGTAGCACTTTGCCCGCTTCAATGCCCATGGTTTTGCAGCGCGCCAGCTCGTTTTCACCGATGCGGCGGTTTTCTTCGTTGTCGCCCTTCACGTGGTGGCGAGCCAGCAGACGCCCCTGCATATCACCGTCCAGGGCGCGGATCACCGCGGCGGAAACCACCCCTTCCGGCGCGCCGCCGATGCCGTACAGTACGTCGACTTCGCTATCCGGCATGCAGGTGAGAATAGAGGCCGCGACGTCGCCATCGGGAATCGCGAATACACGCACGCCCAGCTGCTGCAGCTGGGCAATGACCGCGTCGTGGCGCGGTTTCGCCAGCACGGTGACGGTCAGCTCGCCCAGCGGCTTGTTCAGGGCGCGGGCGATATTGTGCAGGTTCTCTTCCAGCGGCAGATTGAGATCGATAGCGTCTTTAGCACCTGGGCCGACGATCAGCTTTTCCATATACATATCCGGCGCGTTGAGGAAGCAGCCCTTATCGCCGACCGCCATCACCGCCAGGGCATTGGCCTGGCCCATCGCCGTCATGCGGGTGCCTTCGATGGGATCGACAGCGATATCTACCGCATCGCCCTTGCCGGTACCCACTTTTTCGCCGATATAGAGCATCGGCGCTTCATCGATTTCGCCCTCGCCGATGACGATGGTGCCGTCGATATTGACGAGGTTAAGCATAATGCGCATGGCGTTAACCGCTGCGCCGTCGGCGGTATTCTTATCGCCGCGGCCCAGCCATTTATAGCCCGCCAGCGCGGCGGCTTCGGTGACACGCGAAAATTCGATGGCCAGTTCTCGTTTCATAATCCACTCGTTGTGTAGAAAAATTGCCCGCAGCGCGGCAAAAGCGCGCGCTACGCGTTGGAATAGCGTTCGGTTTCCGGCATCCAGCGCTCGATAAGCGCCTGGGCCTGTAGCGGATAGCGTTCATGAATATGGCGAGCAATGCGCTGAACGTCGGGGATCATCGCCTGATCGCGCAGCAAGTCCGCTACTTTAAATTCGGCGTTGCCGGTCTGGCGGGTGCCGAGCAGCTCGCCGGGACCGCGGATTTCGAGGTCTTTCTGGGCGATGACGAAACCGTCGTTGCTGTCGCGCAGGACCTGCAGGCGTTTCTGAGCCGTTTTGGAGAGCGGCGATTTATAGAGTAGCACGCAGTGGGAAGCGACCGCGCCGCGCCCGACGCGCCCTCTGAGCTGGTGCAGCTGCGCCAGACCCAGACGTTCCGGGTTTTCGATAATCATCAGGCTTGAGTTAGGCACGTCAACACCGACTTCAATCACCGTGGTGGCCACCAGCAGATGCATCTCGCCCTGCTTGAAGGCCTGCATTACCGCCTGCTTCTCGGCCGGTTTCATCCGCCCGTGGACGAGGCCGATATTAAGTTCCGGCAGCGCCAGTTTGAGCTCTTCCCAGGTCGCTTCCGCCGCCTGGGCTTCCAGCAGATCGGACTCTTCAATCAGCGTACAGACCCAATAGGCCTGGCGGCCTTCGTGGGTGCAGGCGTTGCGTACGCGGTCGATAATATCGCTGCGCCGGGTGTCCGGAATGGCGACGGTGGTCACCGGGGTTCGACCTGGCGGCAGCTCGTCGATAACTGAGGTATCGAGATCGGCATAGGCGGTCATCGCCAGGGTGCGCGGGATTGGCGTCGCGGTCATGATCAGCTGATGTGGGTGGAATCCCTGCTGCTGACCTTTTTCCCACAGCGCCAGCCGCTGATGCACGCCGAAGCGGTGCTGTTCGTCGATAATCACCAGCGCCAGACCGTTAAACTGCACCTGCTCCTGGAAGATGGCGTGAGTGCCGACAATCATCTGCACTTCGCCACTGGCGATAGCGTCCTGCTGTGCCTGACGGGCTTTGCCTTTCTGCTTGCCCGCCAGCCAGCCGACTTCTATGCCCAGCGGCTCAAACCAGCTGCGGAAGTTATTGGCATGCTGCTCGGCGAGCAGTTCGGTGGGCGCCATCAGCGCCACCTGTTTGCCGTGGGCAATAGCGCGCACGGCGGCCAGCGCGGCGACCAGAGTTTTGCCGGAGCCAACGTCGCCTTGCACCAGGCGCATCATCGGCACGTCCAGCGCCATATCGCGCTCTATCTCGGCGGTGACTCGCGCCTGCGCGCCGGTGGGCTTAAAGGGCAGGGAGGCCAGCAGCTGGTTTTTCAGGGTATCGTTGGCGCCGAGCGGCAGGGCGTGATAGCGCTGGGCGCCTGCCCGCAGCGCCAGCATGCTGAGGTTATGCGCCAGCAGCTCTTCCAGAATCAGACGCTGCTGCGCCGGGTGCTTGCCGCTTTCCAGCTCGCTAAGTTGCAGGGAGGGCGGCGGACGGTGCAGTGTGCGCAGCGCCTCCGGCAGGCTCATCATCCCCTGCGCCAGCTCCGGTGGCAGGAGTTCGCTAATCGCGCAGGTTTCCAGTAGCTCAAGCGCCTGATCGGTGAGCTTGCGCAGGGTCGCCTGCTTGATGCCTTCGGTGGTCGGATAGACCGGAGTTAACGTTTCCTGCAACTCCGGGGTGCTCATATCGCCCTGGACGCGGTATTCCGGGTGGATCATCTCGGCGCCGTACTTCCCGCGTTTGGCTTCACCGTAGGCCAGCACCCGACGACCAGTCGCGAGGCTGTTTTTCATCGCCGCGTTGAAGTTGAAAAAGCGCATGGTGAGGATGCCGGTGCCGTCGCTGATCTGGCAGGTCATCATCCGCCGGCCGCCGAAGGTGATATTGCTGTTGAGCACTTCGCCTTCTACGGTGGCATAAACCCCGGGAAGCAACTCGGCTATCGGGTAAAGATGGGTGCGATCTTCGTAACGCAGTGGCAGGTGCAGCAGCAGGTCCTGAACCGTATGCAGGCCTATTTTCGCCAGTTTGCTGCTCTGTGCAGCGCCCACACCGGTGAGTGAACTGAGCGGAACGGCATCGAGCAGGCGGCCTGACATCGGATTTACCTCGTTGCCTGCATGGTAGCCCACCACGCGGCATCGGCTTCCACTTCGCCCTGCCCGTTGACGTGGGGGTAAGGCAGACCTTTTTGCCTGGCGACGCGGGCCAGCACCGGATAACCGCCTTCGAACAGCAGTCGCTGCTGCTCTTCCGGCGGCAGCATGCTGTTAGCGCGTTGGTACATCCCGGCGTTTTGCCGCTGGCGTTGCGCCTCGTAGAGGATCAACGCCGAGGCAACGGAGACGTTCAGCGACTGCACCATGCCGATCATTGGGATAATGATGTCCTGGTCTGCCAGCGCCAGCGCTTCCTGGGTGATGCCGGTTTTCTCCTGACCCATCAGGATGCAGGTTGGACGAGTATAGTCGATTTCACGAAAATCGATGGCTTTGTCTGAAAGGTGGGTCGCGAGGATTTGCATGCCCTGGCCTTTCAGGTGGCCGACGGCATCTGCGATGGTGCGGTGGGTTTTCACCTGCACCCAGCTGTTGCTGCCCGCGGCGGCGGAGGCCATAGTACGCATCCGGCTGCTTGGCCAGACGGCATGCACTTCGTGTACGCCAACGGCATCTGCGGTCCGAATGACCGCAGAGACGTTATGAGGCTTATGGACCTGCTCCATACAGACCGTCAGGTCAGGCTGACGCCTGGCGAGCATCTCGCAGATACGCTCGTAGCGCTTTGAGTTCATAAAGCTAGTTTCGGTTACGGGTGACTTTAATCACGTCCGGCATGACGCGGATTTTGCGCATGATATTCGCCAGATGCACGCGGTCGCGCGCGGTCAGGCGGATAAAGGCGCTGTATACGCGGCCATCTTTCTCTTCCGTATTCAGGCTCTGGATATTGGAAGACGCGGTGTTGATCGCCGCCGTCAGGTTAGCCAGCGCGCCCTGGTGGTTAAACATGTCCACCTTGATTTCGGTGATGAACTCCTGAGCGGTCTCTTTATCCCACTCAACCGCCATAAATTTCTCCGGCTCTTTCTGATAGCCGCGAATGTTACGACAGGATTCATGGTGGATAACCAGCCCCTTACCCGGACTGACGTGGGCGATGATCGGGTCACCTGGAATCGGACGACAGCACTTGGCGAAGGTAATCAGCACGCCATCGGCGCCTTTGATTGGCAGATGACCGTGATTTGAGGTATTGGCCGGCACCGGCGCCGCAGCGGCTTCGCCCTGCTGCAGGTTTTTTGCCACCACGACGCTCATGGCGTTGCCCAGACCGATTTCCGCCAGCAGATCGTCAAGCGTGGCCAGCTTCATGCGATCGAGTTCGCGCTGGATATTCTCCGGCGGGATCTCGGCGAGTTTGCGGCTACCACCCAGCGCGTGGTTGAGCAGACGACGGCCAAGGCTGACTGAGTCGTCGCGCTTGAGGTTCTTCAGCAGCTGACGGATCTTGGCGCGCGCTTTCGAGCTGACGACAAAGTTCAACCAGGCGGCATTCGGGCGTGCGCCCGGCGCGGTGATAATTTCGACAGTCTGGCCGCTGGAGAGCGGCTGCGATAGCGGATAAGGCTGGCGGTCGACGCGCGCGCCAACGCAGGCATGGCCGATATCGGTATGCACCGCGTAGGCGAAGTCCACCGGCGTGGCGCCGGCGGGCAGTTCGACAATACGACCTTCCGGGGTGAAAACGTAAATCTCATCGGGGAACAGATCGGATTTTACGCTCTCGATAAATTCAAACGAGCTACCGGCGCTCTGCTGCAGCTCCAGCAGGCTTTGCATCCAGCGCTGAGCGCGGATTTGCGCGGTAGTGCTGCTTTCGCCGCCGTGCTCTTTATAAGCCCAGTGCGCCGCAACCCCCATCTCCGCCATCTGGTCCATGTCTTCGGTACGAATTTGTACCTCGACCGGGACGCCGTGGGGGCCGATCATCGAGGTATGCAAAGACTGATAGCCGTTCGCTTTCGGAATGGCGATGTAATCTTTGAAACGACCTGGACGCGGTTTGTAGAGGCTGTGCATCTGGCCGAGCACGCGATAGCAGATATCGGCATCATGGACGATAACGCGGAAGGCGTAGATATCCATGATCGAGTGAAAACGCTGCTCTTTAAGCACCATTTTGCAGTAGATGGAGTACAGATGCTTTTCGCGACCGCTGACGCGGCAGGGGATCCCCGCTTCCTGCAAACGCCCTTCGATTTCAGAGAGGATCTTTTGGATCATCTCCTTACGGTTGCCGCGCGCCGCTTTGACCACCTCTTTAATGACGCGGTAGCGGTTAGGGTACAGCGCTTCAAAGCCCAGCTCTTCGAGCTCGGTCTTGATGTGATGGATACCTAAACGGTGCGCCAGCGGGCTGTAAATTTCCAGCGTTTCGCGGGCGATGCGGCGGCGTTTATCCGGGCGTAACGAGCCCAGAGTACGCATGTTGTGGGTGCGGTCGGCAAGCTTGATGAGGATGACGCGGATGTCCTGCACCATCGCCATGATCATTTTGCGAAAGTTTTCGGCCTGCGCCTCTTTCTTATCGCGAAACTTGAGCTTATCAAGTTTCGACACCCCCTCTACCAGTTCGGCGACGCTTTTACCAAAAAGCTGTTCCATGTCCTGGTAGGTGGCGGGAGTATCTTCAATCACATCATGCAGCAGCGCGGCCATCAGCGTTTCATAGTCGAGCTTCATCTCGGCCAGAATGCAGGCTACCGCGACCGGGTGCGTGATATAGGGTTCACCGCTTGAACGTGTCTGACCCTCGTGAGCGTCACGTGCAACGAGATACGCCTGCCGAAGGCGCTTGATTTGCTCTTCCGGCAGGTAGTTTTGAATCAGCTGATTCAGGCTTTCAAACAGATACAAGGGCGACCCGCTGTGTGATTAACGACGACCTTCAGCAATCGCGGTAACGGCTTGTAATTCAGCGGCTTCCTGCTCTTGCTGTTCCTGGCGCTCACGTACGTCGAGGATCTGGTTGTTGATCAGACCTTCTTCGATTTCGCGCAGTGCGATAACGGTGGTTTTATCGTTTTCTTCCGGTACCAGCGGATCCTTTCCGCCTACCTGCATCTGACGAGCGCGACGCGCGGCGACCAGTACCAGGTCAAAACGGTTACCAATTTTCTCTACAGCGTCCTGAACAGTTACGCGTGCCATACTTAAAATGCTCCACAGGTGAAGAAATGACTGGGCATGATACTGAATGTGGGTTCAGTCTGCCAATAGTTTGGTGATTAAAGCGCCATGTCGCTGCTTTTGGCGGCTCATGCGCAGACGTTCAGCGCGGATGATATTTTTCAGGTCGCTCAGGGCGGTGTCAAAATCATCGTTCACAATCAGGTAATCATATTCCGCGTAATGGCTCATTTCCGCAACGGCCTGGGCCATCCGTTTCGCGATCACCTCTTCGCTGTCCTGGCCGCGGCCGCGCAGGCGACGGTCCAGTTCATCTTTTGACGGCGGCAGAATAAAAATGCTGCGTGCGCCGGGCATGCTTTTACGGATCTGCTGCGCACCTTGCCAGTCGATATCGAGGAAGACATCGACGCCGGTCGCCAGCACCTGCTCGATCGCTTTACGCGACGTGCCGTAATAGTTGCCAAAGACCTCTGCATGTTCCAGAAACGCGTTTTCGCCAATCATCGAGCGGAATTCGTCGTGATTCACGAAGAAATAGTGTTCGCCGTGCACTTCACCCGGACGCGGCGCCCGCGTGGTATGGGAAACCGATACCTGGGTGTCATACAACGGTTGGGTTTTTAATAAAGCCTGAATCAGGCTGGATTTACCCGCGCCGCTAGGGGCGGAAACAATATAAAGCGTGCCTTGAGCCATGAGTGTCTTTTGTATGTGGTTATCGAAAGAGGTCCTACATACGAGCCTATTATACACGTCGCCGCGGCGTGACGCAGTCATTGTCACACTTTTTGCCGCGGTTTCTTTCATTTTGCCTGCCGTTTTCCTGAATTCGCCAGCCGTTGCTGCAATGAGGCGTAAATCCTGGAAGGCGCTTCGCAAGGCGAAAAAGTACCCATCGCGGCTCGCGATGTTCTACAGCAGACTCTCCGCCAGGTGATGAAGGAGGGACTGCAATGCGTAAAGGAGGGTGGTGGCTGGCACTAGGGATGTTCTCTGCCAGCGCGCTGGCGACGTGTCCGGACTGGCCGCCGGCCAGAGGAAGGCAGGAGATTTCACGCCTTCATCAGCAAATTGTCGCCTGGAAAGAGGCCTACTGGCGACAAGGCGCCAGTGAGGTAAGCGATGACGTTTATGACCAGCTCACTCTGCGGCTGGCGCAGTGGCGGCAATGTTTTCCGGACGAGACGCCTGAGGATGACGATCTGCCTCCGCCGACGGGCGATACGCGTCATCCGGTGGCGCATACCGGCGTGCGCAAACTGGCCGATGGCGCCAGCGTTGCCCGCTGGATGAAAAATAAAAACGACCTGTGGGTACAACCTAAAGTGGACGGTGTGGCGGTGACCCTGGTCTATCGCCAGGGGAGTTTGGTTCAGGCCATTAGCCGCGGCGATGGTCTGCGCGGTGAGGCATGGACCGCCCGAGCGCGGCAGATCCCGGCGCTGGTAAAAGTGACGACCGGAGAACTGGCCAACAGCGTGCTGCAGGGGGAGCTGTTTCTGCACCGGGACGACCATGTTCAGCAGCAGGCTGGGGGGATGAACGCGCGGGCGAAAGTCGCCGGGTTGATGATGCGAGCCGACGCGGCGGCTGCGCTCAGTCAACTGGACGTTTTCATCTGGGCCTGGCCAGACGGCCCGTCGGATATGCGCCGTCGACAGCAGCTGCTGACGCAGGCGGGGTTTAAGTACAGCGGGCAATATACCCACCCGGTGACACGCGTCGAACAGGTGGCGCAATGGCGTCAGCGTTGGTATCGCTCGCCGCTTCCCTTCGTAAGTGATGGTGTGATTGTACGTGAAGGTCGTGAGCCTCCTGGGCGTGACTGGTCTCCCGGAAAGGGAGAGTGGCTGGCGGCCTGGAAGTATCCTCCGGCGTCGCAGGTGATGGAGGTACGGGCGATCCATTTCAGCACCGGCCGCAGCGGCAGGTTCAACGTCGTGGCCCAGCTTGAGCCCCAGCGGCTGGATGATAAACGCGTGCAGCGGGTTAACGTTGGCTCTGTGGCCCGCTGGCAGATGCTGGATATTGGGGTTGGCGATCAGCTGCAGATCAGTCTGGCAGGGCAGGGTATTCCTCGGATCGACGCCGTCGTCTGGCGGACGGCCGAGCGCCATAAACCGACGCCGCCGCCGGCGAAATTCAATGCGCTAAGCTGCTATTTCGCCACCCCTGAGTGCAGCGAACAGTTTCTTTCCCGGCTGATCTGGCTGTCATCAAAGTCCGCGCTGGATGTCGATGGCGTGGGGGAAAATTTATGGCGCGCCATTCAGCAGCAAAACCCGATGACGCATATTTTTTCCTGGCTGGCGCTTACGGTGGAGCAGCTGCAGGCGGTGCCAGGGATCTCCGCCGCCCGCGGGCAGCACCTCTGGCATCAATTTGATCTCGTTCGCAAACGGCCTTTTATCCGCTGGGTGCTGGCGATGGGGCTCCCGGTGCCTCAGGGGGCGCTGGCGCAGCTCGAAAGCGAGAACTGGCATTTGCTGGCGGCAAAAAGTGAAGCGCAATGGCGCGCGCTGCCGGGCGTGGGGGAGATCAGAGCCCGCCAGCTGGTGGCCTTCCTGCACCATCCGGATGTGGTGGCGCTGGCGCAATGGCTTAGCGGGCAGCGCATCTCCGGGTTTTGAGGCGGCTAGTGGCTATCATGGGTGTAGTGGAAGACCGGTAGCCCCAGTTTCCAGCGCAGCGCCAGCATGCGGGCGGTAAAGCCGAACAGCAGCGTGGCTAGCACCACCACATCGTGGCTGCTGACGTAATGTTGCAGGGCAATATAGAGTACGGCTGCGGCAAACGAGATCCCGGCATACAGCTCTTTCTGGAAGACCAGCGGAATGCGTTTGCAGAACATATCGCGCAGTACACCGCCAAAAACGCCGGTAATGACCGCCGCGATAGAGGCGATGATCGGACCTTCGCCCATATCCAGGGCGATCTGCGCGCCGATGATGGAAAACACGATCAGTCCCAGCGCGTCCAGTACCAGAAACAGCCGACGAAGGTGCGGCATCACCGGAGCGGCAATGGTGGTAAGGACGGCGGCGACAGCGACAATAATGACGTATTCCGGATGTTTCACCCAGCCGAGAGGATAATGTCCCAGCAGGATATCACGAACGGAACCCCCGCCCAGCGCGGTCGCGGTGGCGATAATAATGACACCAAACGTATCCATTCGCCGGCGCCCGGCAGCCAGCGCGCCGGTCATGGCTTCAGCGGTAATACCGATTAAATACAGAACATGAAGCAGCATAGATCCCCCCAGGTAATGGCGGGCAGGTTAACGATTTGTGCGCAGGATCACGATTGAGATTTTCTAAAGCGAATCATTTACGCCAGAAAAAATTAATGACAACAGTGCATGTGATGGCTTTATTTAAAGGTTTGTTGATTTTTTATCAATTTTTATTGATTAGAAAAAGTAATGATAAATGGAAAGATAGGCATCTATATTGAAAACACTATGAATACCTAATGTTTAAGTCTCGACCTTTATTCTTTTATTTTTCTTCTTCAAGGCCTGAGAAATGAGTGGAGCCGCCGGGAATAAAAATTATCTGACTCGCCTGATAGCCGTGGTATTAACCGGAATTCTGGCTGGCCTGTCCGGCATGGTGCTGGCGCTGATTTTACATGCGATACAGCACCTGGCTTTTGGCTACAGTGCCGGGCAGATCGTCGGTTCGGTGTCATTTTTACAGGGCGTCACGGAGTCGTCCTGGCCACGTCGCATCGCGGCAATTGTGGCTGGCGGCGTCGTCGCCGGATTTGGCTGGTGGCTGCTTGGTCGCTATGGGCAGAAGCGGGTTGCCATTGCGGCGGCGGTGGCCAACCCTTCCGCACCCATGCCTGCGGGTACCACAACGATCCATGCCCTGCTGCAGATCGTCACCGTGGCGCTGGGTTCCCCGCTTGGCCGCGAAGTGGCGCCCCGGGAAATGGGCGCGCTGGGAGCCGGGATGGTGGCGCGTAAGCTGGGCCTGCTGGAAGATGAAACCCGGACACTGATTGCCTGTGGGGCGGGCGCGGGTCTGGCGGCGGTGTATAACGTCCCGCTGGCAGGGGCGTTGTTCAGCCTTGAGGTCATGCTGCTGTCGTTTAGCTGGGAAAAAACGCTGGCGGCGATGGTCACCTCGGCGATTGCCGCCTGGACGGCCACCCTGGGGTTAGGGGATGAATCGCAATACCATTTTGTTTCCAGCGCACTCCCGTACACCTTTCTCTGGTGGGCGATTCTGGCGGGCCCGATTCTTGGCACCGGCGCCTGGCTTTTTCGCAAAGCGACCAGCGCGGCGCGTTCACGCGTCCGAAGTCACTGGCAGATGCCGGTGTTCTGTCTGCTGGGTTTTTCCCTTCTTGCCATCCTGAGCCTTTATTTCCCCGAGCTTCCGGGCAATGGCAAGGGACCAATGCAGCTCGCGCTCAGCGACGGGCTGCCTCTTAATACCGTCGCTATCCTGTTAGTGTTGAAGATGGTAGTGATCCTGGCGGTGCTGCGCGGCGGCGCGGAAGGCGGATTGTTAACCCCGGGGCTGGCGGTAGGCGGAATGGTTAGTCTGCTGCTCTGCGCGCTCTGGCAGCTCGGCTTTCCTGGCGGAGATAAAAGCAGCTTCGCCCTGGTGGGGGCGGCCGCGTTTCTCGCCGCCTCAATGCAGATGCCGCTCACGGCTGTGGCGCTGGTGATGGAGTTCACCCACATGGATCATAGCTATCTGGCCCCGATGCTGCTGTGCGCGGCAGGGGCGTTTTTAACCTGCCGGGGGCTGGATAAAAAATAGGTTTACCGAGCCGCAGTGAAAGTGAACAGAGAGGGGCCCCTTCATCCTGGAAGTAAAATCAGCCGCACTTTTCCCTGATGGTTGCCTCATGGTTAATAAGCCATTTTTTACGTGCAATGCCGCCGCCGTAACCGGTCATCGAACCATCTTTGCCGACAATTCGATGGCACGGGATGATAATCGCGACGCGGTTAGCGCCGTTTGCAGCAGCCACCGCGCGCGTGGCCGTTGGTTTACCTATATCCATCGCAATCGATTGATAATACGTCGTCTCACCGAAGCTAACGCGCTGTAAACGGCGCCAGACCGCTCGCTGGAATTCGCTGCCTGGGGTATCAAGCGCCACCTCGAACGATTGACGCCGCCCGGCAAAATACTCCGTTATTTCCTGTTGCGCCTGTCGGGTGTGGGCGTTTTCACCGGCGATGATGCTGGCGTCGAACCGTCGCTGCAGGTCGCTGAATTCTGTCTCCAGCGCTCGTCTGTCGACAAACTCCAGCAGGCAAATTCCCCGCTGCGTTGCACAAACAAACATTGGACCTAACGGGGTGGTAAAGCGATGAATTAAAACAACCTGGCGTTGCACGCTGGGTGCGGAACCGGTCAATTTTTTGCAGGTATAGCCGAAGCCGCTTAAAGACTCATAGCCGCTATCGAAAGCGACATCGGTGGTTGATCGACCTGCTTTTAGCTCCTGAAGCGCCATATTAACGCGCTGCATCCGCTGAAAAGCCTGAAAGGTGATCCCGTGGTTTTGCAGGAACCAGCGGCGAACGCGTTCCGGGCTAATATCGTGCTGACGTAGTTCGCTATCACTGAGGCGAACCTTCGGGTCTTCTCGCAGCAGACGGAGCGCTTGCTCAACAAAGGCGGGAGCCGTCCGGGCATTCTCCGTCGGGCGACAGACTTTGCATGGCCGAAATCCGGCATCCAGCGCGGATTTAACGTCATTATAAAATTCGACATTTTCGCGCCTTGGTTTTCGCGCCCGGCAGACTGAGATACAAAATACGCCGGTGGTTTTCACGCCAACGAAAAAGACGCCGGTGAATTCTACTGCGCGTTCAAGCAGCGCCTGATACCAGAGATCGCACTGGATACTGTCGGTAATTTTCATGGTCAAAAAACACCCGTGAAGGAGTGATGAGCTTGCACCTGACATAATAAGTCTTTCAGCCCGGCCTGTGTGGCAGCATGAATAAAATTGCCCATCGAAATACGTTTTACGCCCAGTGTTGATAAGGTACTGAAGTCTGCCAGCTCAGGCACACACATTACGTTTAATGGTAAAGGCACGTGGCGGACAATGGCGGTAATATCTTCCGCACGGGTGACGCAAGGCACAAAAAAACCGCATCCACCATGATTAGCGTACAACTGACCGCGATAGAGCGTCTCAT
Source organism: Klebsiella sp. D-Nf1 (assembly GCF_002810515.1). NCBI lineage: Bacteria > Pseudomonadati > Pseudomonadota > Gammaproteobacteria > Enterobacterales > Enterobacteriaceae > Klebsiella > Klebsiella sp. D-Nf1. The sequence goes on along the minus strand of NZ_PIOK01000005.1, from coordinate 324,188 downwards.
CCAGTGCATCTTGTACGTTGAGAAGAAAGGTATCGGTGCGGACATTAACAAACATATCGGGACAAGCGCGGGTGATTTCCTGGATTTTGGCGGCAAAGACCACGGCATCGTCAAGACGACGCGTATTATTCACCACATAACTATCCTCGAGGTTTATTCCGCTCACGCCGAGATACGTCAGACGCTGGATATTGTCAATGATGTGGCTGGTTGTGGCGCCGTAGCCCGCCTCTAAATCGACGCTTAACGGCAGTTCGCTAACAGCTTTGATGCGTGAGACGATATATAACAGCTCGTCAAAACTCATCTCTTCGCCATCTTCATACCCTAACATTGCGGCGATAGCAGCGCTGGAGGTCCCCAGCGCCTGATAACCGGCCTGCTGAGCGGCCTGAGCGCTGCTGGCATCCCAGACGTTGGCAAGCAACAAAGGTTGGTTTTGCTGGTGAAGTGCATTGAAGTTCATTCTTTTCTCCCGCGGTGGTGTGTCCCCTGACTGTGCCGCGTTGGGCTCATTTGCCACAACCGAAAACTGGACGACTATTTTTATACGTAGATTCTTATCGTCAGCCGGCGGGAGAGAAAAATAAAAAGGCCATGATTGATCATGACCTTTTATACGGCAGTGCCTGGATGGGCAAGAAAGCGTTACTCGATATTCTGAATCTGCTCGCGCATTTGCTCGATCAGCACTTTCAGCTCAATCGCAGAGTTGGTGACCTCGGCGTTAATCGATTTTGACGCCAGGGTGTTCGACTCACGGTTGAACTCCTGCATCATAAAGTCGAGACGGCGACCCACAGCCTCTTTCTTTTTCAGAATGTTGTAGGTCTCTTTAACGTGCGCTTCGAGGCGGTCCAGCTCTTCGGCAACGTCGATACGCTGCGCCATCAGCACCAGCTCTTGCTCAAGACGGTTATTCTCCAGCTGCACTTCCGCGTCTTCCAGTTTGGCAACCAGACGCTCGCGCTGCCACTGAAGAATTTCCGGCATATGAGCGCGAACTTTGGTCACTTCGCCGCTCACGCCTTCAAGTCGCTGCTCGATAAGCGCTTTCAGGGCTTGGCCTTCCGTTTCGCGGGCGACGATGAAGTCGTCCAGCGCGCCGTCCAGGGCTGACAGAATATCGGCAGCGATGGCGTCGAGATCCTGCTCTTTGGCAGCCATCACGCCCGGCCAGCGCAGGATATCAACCGGGTTGATTTCCCCTTCATCGCTCTGCATTTTCACCCAGTTGGCAGCGTTGACCAGCTGCTTCGCCAGGTTTTCGTTGAGGATGAGTTCACCCTGCGCGCTGGGATCTTGTTCAAAACGCAGGGTGCATTCGACTTTACCGCGAGTCAGGCGGGCGCGAATGCGCTCGCGTACCACGGGCTCCAGACTACGGAACTGCTCCGGCAGGCGGAAGTACGTTTCCAGATAGCGCTGGTTTACCGAGCGCAGCTCCCATGTGGCGCTACCCCAGTCACCCTTGATTTCACGGCGGGCATAGGCGGTCATACTGCGGATCATAGACGTTCCTGTTTTCGTAATAATGAATGCAAGGATTATAGCTATGCGGGCGGTGACTTAACAGGAATAGTGATGAAATACCTGGATGGCGATTTTTTTGAGGGCCATAACCACAATGTATTTCATGCAATTACTAAGTTAAGCGAGCGGTATGCTTCTGTTGTGGGTAAAAATAAGACGTTTTGTATTAGCGACTTTACGTCAATGACGCTGTTAAGTTATAAGTGGTTAATTATTTGGGTTTGCTGAAGAAATAGTTTTTTTGCGCTGCGTTGACCGCAGAGAGATATTACTTTTTTGCTGTAGTTAATGGTTTTATATTATTTGGTGTGAGCATCAAACCCAGGTGGTATTATACGAGTTAGTTTCCTGGCAGAAAATCTGCTCAGAGTGATGATTTTGTGCCAAATATAACTACGCGAAATACTATGGTGCATTACCTGTAAGCGCTATGTATGTTTTTTTTGAATTTATTACGGCATATATATTAAACCTGGCATTGTTTACATTGTCGCTATGAATATTATCACTTCAACTATACCCATTGATTTTGTATTAGTGGTTTTTCATTTTGGACGGTATTGTCCGACAGAAAGATCACGAGTATAGTCGTTTTAGATTAGTTCTATAAAAAGGATTTTAATATGAACGCTATCTTTGACAGAGTCATTAGAGAGTTTTTCCCGGATACCAATATTCCACATTGGAAAAAATGGCTTTTCAGCGCCGCATTTGGCAATAAGGTATTATCTCGTTTAATAAACGACGATCGGTTAATTAATAAAAATGGCGTGGACTGGGTTAGTTCTGTCATTGAGTTTTTTAAAGTACGTTGTGAAACGGAAACCGCTGGCTTTAATAATATACCCCGACACGGTGCTACGGTTGTTATTTCAAATCATCCGACGGTGATGGATGGCCTTGCTTTAATACATACTGTTTCTCAGGTCAGAAAAGATATAAAAATAGTGGCTAACCACATTTTGCCAATGATATTCCCACAGGTGGCAGAACTTACCATTGGTATTGAGAATATGGCTGGTAAGATGAGCCATAAGAAATTCAGGGAAATGAACGATCACCTGAAGAACGGTGGTGTGTTGATTATTTGTCCTGCAGGTAAGCTGGCAAGCTGGTCTCTTTCAGGTTTACAGGAACATCAATGGAATCCCGGTTTTTTACAACTGGCGATGAGAAACAACGCGGCGCTGGTGCCTGTTCATATTACGGGATCAAACAGCAAAACTTATTATTTAGCTGCGACGGTTTGGCGGCAACTGTCAAATATAATGATTATTCGTGAAGCGCTACGCCATCGTGGTAAGACTATGAAAATCAAAGTAGGGCAGCAAATATCTTTATCTTCGTTTGATCGATTTAATAAAGATCTGTCTGCCGCGTCAAGTGTATGCTTGATGCATCTCCAGAGCATCGGAGAGAATGGCCCGGCGCTTGTAGATACGATTTCGCCACAAAAATTAACAGGTAGTCGAGAGAGTTTAATAAACGCAATAGAAGAGTGCGAAGTATTAAGACAATTTGATGATGGTAGAAAATTATTGATATTTCGCTGCAATACCCTCGGGGACTCACCTATTCTTGATGAGCTAGGGCGCTTACGCGAGCGCTGTTATCGCGATATTGGAGCAGGATCTGGTAAAGACAAAGATAACGATATTTTTGATGAAACCTATTACCATGTCATTTTATGGGATCCTTCTGATGAAGAAATACTGGGCGCCTATCGTCTAATCCCCGTTGGTGAGCAGTTAGCGCAACACGGAATAACAGGCCTCTACAGCAACAGCCTGTTTAAATACCATAATAATGCCTATTCCTGTTTAAGTCAGTGTGTGGAAATCGGTCGTGGCTTTATCCAGAAGCCTTATCAAAAAAGTAATGTGCTTGATTATTTATGGCGGGGGATATTTGATTTTATAAAAAGATATCCAGACTATAAATATTTGTTAGGTGTGTTGACGATTCCCGGCTCTTTTCCTGAAGAGGTGCAGAAACTCATTGTGAGTTTTTATAATATGTACTTTTCCAGCTCGGTCAACTTTTGTACGCCAATACAGTTATTCACTGCAGAAGATGCGCAACGCGATAGTCCTTTTTCTGGAAAAGATTTTAGAGACGACTGGTGTGCGCTTAACCGTCTGCTGAGAGAAAAAGGCTATGAACTGCCATGGCCTTTTAAACAGAGCGCTAAATGGTTTTCTCCGGGTGGATCATCGATTCTTGCATTCACAAAAGATGATGCTTTTAACTCGATCGCTGGGTTAAACCTGAGTGCTCTCGATAAATTGAATGAAATATACTTTAAGCATTATTTAAAGGATTAAACTGACGATACCGTTAGGGTTTGGAATGAGAATAATTCAATCCAGACATCAGTAATGAAAAACTCTATGCGTACGGATGCGTTTTAATGCAAAAGCCAGTAAATATAATTATTGTTGTGATAGCGATGCTGATGATAACGGGGTGTGATAACAAACCGGAGAACAGGTTCTCTGGTTATTCACATGGCGAATTTGTCTATCTTTCTTATTCTTCCACTGCAAAAATTGAACAGCTATTCATTAAGAAAGGAGATAATGTCACGCCTGGACAAGAGCTAGTGAAGATTGAGTCCTTTGATGCGCAAAATATTTTCCTGCGAGCTGAGGAAAAACTTTCTGCAGAGAGCGCATTATTGCGAAATTTAGAGTCGGGAGAACGGCAGGAAGAACTGGATATTATACGTGCCCAGATTAAAAAAGCACGATCGGCGGAATCCCAGGTAAAGCGTCAGCTTGAGCGGTATCGTAATCTTTACGCCAGTCATGCCATATCGCTAGCGGAATGGGAGGATATCAGGGATGAGTTAACGCAAAAAGGCGCGCAGGTAGAAGAGTTAATTAATCAACTCAAAGCGCGGCAACTGCCTGCCCGTCAGGATGAGATTAGCAAACAGCTCTCGATGGTGGCCGCGGCAAAACTCGAACGTGACAAGGCGCTTTGGGATGTCCAGCAAACGACGATTGTTTCTCCGGTCAATGCTAAAGTCTTCGATATTATTTATCGCGCTGGGGAACGGCCCACGGCTGGCAGACCAATAATTAGTCTGTTACCTCCTGAGAATATAAAAGTACGCTTTTTTATACCCGAGGCGATGCTTGGTAAATTTAAAATCGGATCTAAGGTAAAACTGATATGCGATGGTTGCGCTGAGCCCATTGCTGGCGTGATTAACTACATCAGTCCTGAAGCGGAATTTACGCCTCCGGTTATTTATAGTACGAAACGCCGGGAGAAACTCATTTTTATGGCTGAGGCTATCCCTGCTCTGAAGCAGGCCGGCCTGATGAAAATCGGCCAGCCGTTTGATGTGGAGATTATTGGTAATGAATAATCTTTGTATTGATGTAACAAATCTCAATAAGCATTTTGGTGAACATCATGTCGTAAAGGATTTCTCTCTACAGGTGGCAAAAGGCGAAATTTATGGTTTTCTCGGCCCAAACGGTAGCGGCAAGACGACATCGATTCGGATGATGTGTGGTTTGATTACCCCGGATTCAGGTGAAGGCTCTTGTCTGGGCATGGACATCTTTACGCAGCGGGAAAAAATAAAAAAAAAGATAGGTTATATGACCCAGTATTTCTCAATGTGGGGAAATTTAACCATCCGGGAAAACTTACTTTTTATCGCGCGGTTGTATAGCCTCGACCAGCGTAAGGCCCGGGTTGAACGTGCGCTTTCAGAGTTAGGTCTCACAACCCGACAGCACCAGCTGGCTAAGGAACTTTCTGGCGGCTGGAAGCAAAGAATGGCCCTTGCCGCCTGCATGTTGCATGAACCTGTTTTGCTGTTTCTGGACGAACCAACCGCTGGCGTGGATCCAAAAGCGCGGCGCGAGTTCTGGCAAATGCTGCACCAGCTATCGGACCGAGGTATTTCGATACTGGTGAGCACGCATTATATGGATGAGGCCGAGCGTTGCCATAAGGTTGCCTATCTGTCTTATGGCCGCCTGTTGGCAAATGGCACTATTGCGTCAATTATCGCGTCCCAGAATCTGATCACCATGCGAACGAGCGGCGCCGGTCTGACGCTGCTTGAAAACCAGCTACAGCGCTTGCCGGATATTGAGCAAACGGTCATTTTTGGCAATCAGCTTTATATTACTTCCAGAGATGAAGCGAAGTTAAAGTCCACGCTTTTTGCATTTACACAGCAGGGCTATGAGTTCTGCCAGGTGGATACCAATCTGGAAGATGCATTTACCTATTTGATGAAAAACGATTGTGAAAAAAATTAATTTAAGCTTCTCCTTTACTCGCTGGATCGGTGTGGTTATTAAGGAAATCCATGAATTACGTCGTGATAAAGTCAGCATCAGTATGGTGCTCCTGACACCTATTTTTCAGCTGATCATTCTTGGCTATGCCATCAATATGGATCCCCATAATCTTCCTACCGCTTTATTAAATTATGATACCGAGCGCATGAGTCAGATTTTTGTGACGGAAGCGCAAAATACAGGGTATTTTTCGATGATTCCTGTCGATTCAGAAGAAGCAGCTCAGAAAGCGTTTGTTCGAGGAGATGTCACTTTTATCGTGACGATTCCTGAGGGATTCACGCGCAAGATGTTGCGTGGAGAAAAGCCTCAGCTGTTAATTCAGGGGGATGCCATCGATCCGATAACCACGGGGAATGCGCTCAGCGCCCTTGTGCAGGTTGCGAAATCGATGTTTCAACACGATTTGCCGGGCGACATGCGTGTAGAGCAAAAAGAGGATGATTTTGAGCTTATTATCCATCGCATGTTTAACCCGGAGGGGATAACCCAGTTTAATACTATTCCAGGTATTATGGGATCGATACTCAGTACAACCTTAATCCTGATGACCGCCCTGTCCATTACCCGTGAGCGAGAAAACGGGGCGTTAGAAAATTTACTGGTCTCTCCGTTATCCGGACTTGAGGTTATCATTGGGAAAATAACACCTTTTGTTATCATTGGTTTGTTTCAGGCGACCTTGATTCTGATTGCCGCCGTTCTGTTGTTCGATATTCCCCTTCACGGTAGCGTTTTCCTGCTATTTTTTGTGTTGTTAATTTATGTCTTTCTTTGCCTGTCAATCGGTATTGGTATTTCTGGCATGGCACAAAACCAACTGCAGGCGCTGCAAATGTCGTCATTTTACTTTATTCCTTCCATTATGCTTTCCGGTTTTATTAGCCCCTTTATTAGTATGCCTGACTGGGCGAAAGCCATTGGCTCCTGTTTACCGCTGACCTATTTCATCCGACTGGTTAAGGGCATCATGTTGAAAGGATATTCTGCGATGGCATTATTACCCGATCTTTTGCCGTTGATCGGCCTGGCAGTGATTGTGATTGGCGTGGGGTTGAAATCTTATCGTAAAACGCTGGACTGACATTATGTGCGCGCCCGGCACGTGTTGGCATAGGCTTTTCGCCATGAAATTCGTATAATGCGCCCCACATTCGTTTCAAGCCGGAGATTTCTATCATGCGTCCAGCAGGTCGTAGCGCTAATCAGGTGCGTCCCGTCACCCTGACCCGTAATTACACAAAACACGCTGAAGGCTCCGTGCTGGTCGAATTCGGTGATACCAAAGTGCTGTGCACCGCTTCCATTGACGAAGGCGTTCCGCGTTTTCTGAAAGGGCAGGGACAGGGTTGGATCACTGCCGAATATGGCATGCTGCCGCGCTCAACGCACACGCGTAACGCGCGTGAAGCGGCAAAAGGCAAGCAGGGCGGCCGGACGATGGAAATTCAGCGTCTGATCGCTCGCGCGCTGCGCGCTGCGGTTGACCTGAAAGCGCTGGGCGAATTCACCATCACCCTCGACTGCGATGTGCTGCAGGCAGACGGCGGCACCCGGACCGCGTCTATTACCGGTGCCTGCGTGGCGCTGGCCGATGCGCTGAACAAGCTGGTGGCAGCCGGCAAGCTGAAAACCAACCCGATGAAGGGGATGGTGGCCGCGGTGTCCGTTGGTATCGTTAATGGCGAAGCCATTTGCGATCTGGAGTACATCGAAGATTCCGCCGCGGAAACCGACATGAACGTGGTGATGACCGAAGATGGCCGCATTATCGAGGTGCAGGGCACGGCAGAAGGCGAGCCGTTCACCCATGAAGAGCTCCTCACTCTCCTGGCGTTAGCCCGAGGGGGGATCGAATCCATTATCACGACGCAGAAGGCGGCGTTAGAAAATTAATGATTAAGGCGACTGAGAAGTCGCCTTTTTTTTTGCGCTTCATCCTTCATTACACCTGCGAAGGATGAGCGCGTAGTCTGACAATGATGAAAGTACCAAAAGGAGCGAATCCATGAAGCCGTATCAGCGCCAGTTTATTGAGTTTGCGCTTAGCAAGCAGGTTCTTAAGTTTGGCGAGTTCACGCTGAAATCCGGACGCAAGAGTCCCTATTTCTTCAACGCCGGCCTGTTTAACACCGGGCGCGATCTGGCTCTGCTGGGGCGTTTTTATGCCGAGGCGCTGGTGGATTCCGGGATTGAGTTCGACCTGCTGTTTGGCCCGGCCTATAAAGGTATTCCGATCGCCACCACCACCGCGGTGGCGTTAGCCGAGCATCATGACCGCGATCTGCCTTACTGCTTTAACCGCAAAGAGGCAAAAACTCACGGTGAAGGTGGCAATCTGGTTGGTAGCCCGCTGCAGGGGCGTGTGATGCTGGTGGATGACGTGATCACCGCCGGTACGGCGATCCGCGAATCCATGGAGATTATCCAGGCCCAGGGCGCGCAGCTGGCGGGTGTACTGATCTCCCTGGATCGTCAGGAGCGCGGCCGCGGCGAGATCTCCGCCATTCAGGAAGTGGAGCGGGATTACGGCTGCCAGGTGATCTCAATCATCACCCTGAAAGAGCTGATCGCTTATCTGGAAGAGAAACCAGAGATGGCGGAATATCTGGCGTCAGTTCGCGCCTATCGTGAAGCCTACGGCATCTGATGATGCATCCGGCAGCCTCGGCTGCCGGATATTTCCTCTATACCAGCTTAGCGCCCTGCGCATTGACGTACAGCGAATAGATTGACGTACTGGACGCCATAAACAGCCGATTGCGCTGTTCGCCGCCAAAACACAAGTTCGCGCAGCGCTCCGGCAGTTGAATGGTGCCGATATGCTTACCCTGAGGGTTAAAGATCCGCACGCCGTCGAGTTCTTCGTTTCCGCTTCCCCATCCGCACCACAGATTGCCGTCTGCGTCGCAGGCGATCCCATCGGCGGTACCGTTGCCACAGTCGAGATACACCCGTTTATTTTTCAGCGTATTGCCTTCCACGTCCCAAGTCAGAATTAAGCGGTTCGGTGTCGCCCGGCTTTCCACCACGTACAGGGTCTTTTCGTCCGGCGAGAAACACAAACCATTTGGCCCTTTTATGTCGCCCAATACCACGCTTAGTTTGCGGCTTTCTGGCTCCAGGCAATAGACGTTTTGCGGCAATTCTGGCGTTGCTTTGTGGCCTTCGTAAAAGCCGCTGATGCCAAATGGCGGGTCGGTAAACCAGATGGTACCGTCTGACTTCACAACGATATCGTTTGGGGAATTGAGGCGCTTACCTTGGTAGCTATCGGCCAGTACGGTGACAGATCCATCGTATTCGGTACGCGTAATGCGGCGGGTGTCGTGCTCGCAACTGATTAAGCGCCCCTGTCTGTCGCGGGCGTGGCCATTGCTATAATTGGCCGGGTAGCGAAAGACGCTGGTTTCTCCACTGATTTCATCCCAGCGTATGATGGCGTTATTCGGAATGTCGCTCCACAGCAGCATTCGCATGTCGCCGAACCAGACTGGGCCTTCCGCCCAACGGAAGCCGCTGGCGATGCGTTCAACCTTTGCGCTGGCAAGCATATAGCGACGAAAGCTGGCATCGACGGCCACGATGCGTGGGTCAGGATAGCGTTCCGAAGGGGCCCATGCTGCGAAGCTTTTTTGACTGACTAGTAGTGATGCGGTTGCCAACCCGCCTATCTTCAATAAATCCCGCCGTGACGTCGCCATCAAATCTCTCCTTGTCGGGTGGTGTTGGGGGAGGGTGAAACGATCAGCAAGCTGGATAGTAGGAAAGGAAAGCGGAAACGCGCATTGGGCAATTCAACCAATGGCCCTGGGATTTGCAACAAACTTACGCAGATTGCGAGGAGAATCATGCAGCCTGGCGGCTGCATGTGAGGATTTACTGCAGCTGTGCGGCGACCAGCGGCCAGCGGGCCTCGAAGTCATCCGTCGGACGATATTTGAACTCGCTGCGCACAAAGCGCGACAGCATGCCCTCGCAGAAGGCCAGCAGCTGGCTGGCCAGCAGGGTTTCGTCGAGGGTGTAGCCTTCGCCTTCACGCATTTTTTTCTCGCGCATCACCTGACGCAGCTGTACTTCGATGCGTTCAAAAAGCTGGTTGATGCGGCCCTGTAGCCGGTCCTGTTCGAACATCAGTGCGTGCCCGGTGAGGATACGCGTCAGCCCAGGATTACGCTCGCCAAAACCAAGAATCAACAGAACGATCAGGCGCAGGCGCGCGGTCGTGTCCTTTTCATCTTTCAAAATCAAATTGATGCGCGTAATCAGACTGTCTTCAATGAACTCGATCAGACTGTCAAACATGCGGGTTTTGCTGGGAAAATGGCGATACAGCGCGGCTTCAGAGACGCCGACGGAAGCCGCCAGTTTCGCGGTGGTAATACGTTGACTACCATCGCTGGATTCCAGCATCAGCGCCAGAGATTGAAGTATTTCTTCGCGACGATTCCGTTTCGCAGTTTGCTTTTCTGCCATGTTTTAAAATACCCCTGAAAATAAGCACTTGTCAGGCAGACATCCACAACGCGACCGCAAACCTGAGTTTGCGGTGATGTTATTGCATTATGCGCGTTGGGATGCAGGTTCCGTGTTGCTGGGCTTATTTACGCCCTGAGTGACCGAAGCCGCCTTCGCCGCGGTCGGTGGCGTCAAACTCTTCCACCAGGTTAAATTCCGCCTGCACGACCGGCACAAAGACCATCTGTGCGATACGTTCGCCCGGCTCGATGATGAAGCTCTGCTGACCGCGGTTCCAGACGGACACCATCAGTTGCCCCTGGTAATCGGAGTCGATGAGCCCCACCAGGTTGCCCAGCACCACGCCATGCTTATGACCCAGGCCGGAGCGCGGCAGGATCACCGCCGCCAGAGAGGGATCGGCGATATGAATCGCAAGGCCCGTCGGCAACAGCGTGGTTGCACCCGGCGCCAGCTCTACGGCGTCGTCGAGACAGGCTCGCAGGTCAAGTCCGGCGGAGCCGGAGGTGGCATAGGTCGGCAGCGGAAATTGCTGGCCGACACGCGGGTCCAGAATCTTAACGTCGATTTTTTTCATCATAACGGGTCACGATCTCGTCGAGTAATAATTGGCCCAGGAGTTCCTTGCGCTCAAGTGGTAAGCGCTTTTCCCCATCCTGCCAGAAAAGGTGTAATGCGTTGCTATCGCTATTAAAGCCCTGATTAGGCTGAGAAACATCGTTGGCGCAAATCAGGTCGAGGTTTTTGCGGGCACGTTTTTGCCGCGCATATTCTTCCACATTATTCGTTTCGGCGGCAAACCCAACGACGTAAGGGCGATGCGCTTTTAGCGCCGCAACCCCAGCGACAATATCGGGGTTTTTAATCATTTTTATTGTTAATTCATCACCTTGTTTTTTAATTTTATCTTCGGCGATGGCGGCAGCGCGGTAATCCGCCACCGCGGCGCAGCCAATAAAAATATGCTGCTGTTGGGCGCTGGCCTGGACGGCCGCTTCCATTTCCAGTGCGGTAGTGACATCAATGCGCTGCACAAACGGCGGTGTCGGTAGCGATACCGGGCCGCTGACGAGAGTGACCTTCGCACCACGCTGCGCGGCAGCGGCGGCAATCGCGAAGCCCATCTTGCCTGAGCTGTGGTTGCTGATGTAACGCACCGGATCCAACGGCTCACGGGTCGGGCCCGCGGTAATCATGAGGTTGAGATGTTGCAAATCTTTGACAGGGGAGGCGAAATGCTGCGCGGCCATCTCCACGATGGTTAACGGATCGAGCATTCTCCCCGGGCCGACGTCGCCGCAGGCCTGGCTGCCGCTGTCCGGTCCCCACAGCAGCAGGCCGCGGGAAGCGAGCGTCTGCAGATTGTGCTGGGTGGCCTGCGCGCGATACATCTGCTGGTTCATGGCGGGCACCACGGCAACCGGGGAAGGGGTGGCGAGGCAGATCGTCGACACCAGATCGTTGGCCATGCCGGCCGCCACGCGGGCAATTAAATCGGCGGTTGCCGGGGCGAGGATCACCAGGTCGGCCCATTTTCCGAGCTCAATATGGCCCATGGCCGCTTCCGCCGCCGGATCGAGCAGGCTGTCGGAAACCGGATAGCCGGATACCGCCTGCAGGCTGAGTGGGGTGATGAATGCTTTTGCCGCCTCCGTCATTGCGACGCGCACCTCCGCGCCGCGTTCACGCAGTCGGCGCACCAGTTCCGGGGTTTTATACGCCGCGATACCGCCGCTGACGCCCAGGACGATTTTTTTACCCGCCAGAGTCATCATGATGTATTCCTGTTGCCGTAGACCAGAATCCGCGCATCTTATCACAATCCTGTCGCCGTCGTGCCTCTGGTGGGCATTCACTTTGCGAGCGGCTACGCAGGGTGAAAAGCCGCGGGTCGGCAGCGCCGTCAGGCTGTGCCAGGATAGCCTGATTAACGCAGGAGGGCGCATGGACGGAACGGAAAATCTGATGCCACGGGAGAAGATGCTGCAATACGGCATCGAAGCGCTAACGGATGTTGAGCTGCTGGCGCTGTTTCTGCGTGTCGGCACGCGTCGTCAGGATGTGCTCAGCTATGCGCAGGCGTTACTGCAGCGTTTTGGCTCGCTCTACGCTCTGCTTTCCGCGGATAAAGCGCAACTGATAGCCGTGGATGGACTGGGGCTGGCGAAATATGCGCAACTGAAGGGCATTGCCGAGCTGGCGCGACGCTATTTTAGCTCGCAGCTGGTCGAGGAGGCTGCGCTGGTCAGCCCCTCAATGACGCGGGAATTTTTACAAAGCCAGCTCACGGAAGAGGAGCGCGAGATCTTTATGGTGATCTTTTTAGATAATCAGAACCGCGTGTTGAAACATAGTCGCCTTTTTTCTGGTACTCTTAGCCACGTTGAGGTGCATCCGCGAGAAATTGTACGCGAAGCCATCAAAGTGAACGCTGCCGCCGTGATCCTTGCGCATAATCATCCCTCCGGTAGTCCGGAGCCGAGCCAGGCTGACAGGCTGATTACCGAAAGGGTGGTAAAATGTTGTCGATTCATGGAGATACGCGTGCTTGACCATCTGGTTATCGGCCGCGGTGCGTATGTATCTTTTGCCGAGCGTGGCTGGATTTAGCCCCGAACTGGCGATCCTTCGGGATCTTTGTCTGTTCGGGACTTGAGCACATCGCCGAGTCAGCGTATACTACGCCACCTTTGAGAATCTCGGGTTTGGCATTTGGGCCTGGCAGTCGAGAGTTCACATTGAACTGCGATGACCAGGCTGTAAAGCCTGACGAGGCGCCAATACCCCATACGAAGCTCGAGCTAATTTGATTTTTGGAGAATAGACATGTCCCGAGTCTGCCAAGTTACTGGCAAGCGTCCGGTGACCGGTAACAACCGTTCCCACGCACTGAACGCGACTAAACGCCGTTTCCTGCCGAACCTGCACTCTCACCGTTTCTGGGTTGAGAGCGAGAAGCGTTTTGTCACCCTGCGCGTATCTGCTAAAGGTATGCGTGTAATCGATAAGAAAGGCATCGATACAGTTCTGTCTGAACTGCGTGCCCGTGGCGAAAAGTACTAAGTACTTAGAGGAAATAAATCATGGCTAAAGGTATTCGTGAGAAAATCAAGCTGGTTTCTTCCGCTGGTACTGGTCACTTCTACACCACCACGAAGAACAAGCGTACCAAACCGGAAAAAATGGAACTGAAAAAGTACGATCCGGTTGTACGTCAGCACGTTATCTACAAAGAAGCTAAAATCAAATAATTTTCGCTTTCTTGTAATGAAAACCCCGCCCCGGCGGGGTTTTTTATTGCCATTATTCAGGCAAAACACCTTCAAAACTTATCATATATCCCTCTTTTAATTATTAACTCAAAATCAATTAACTTAATGAATATAAAGGTTTTTCTTGTCTTGCTTGTATAGTCTGTCTATTCTTCCGGTACAGAAAATCAGCGACAGGGATTGTTATGGCCTCTTTTATTCCAGATGTTTCATTTATCGATAACAGCGAACAGCGTACACCGTTAATTTTGGTCCTCGATTGTTCAGGCAGCATGCAGGGCCAGCCCATCGCCCAACTGAATCAGGGGCTACAGCTGCTGGAGGAAGAGCTTAAGCAGGATGTCATCGCCGCTAAGCGCGTTCGCCTGCTGGTGATTAAATACGGCGGCTATGATGAATGCGAGCTGTATGGCGACTGGTGTGATGCGATGGACTTCATCGCCCCCGAGCTTGAGGCCAGTGGCCTGACGCCCACCGGGCAGGCTGTTAGCCTGGCGCTGGGCGAAATTGAAGCGGAAAAACAGCGCCTGAAAGCGGCTGGCGTCCCCTATACCCGACCATGGCTGTTTTTAATGTCGGATGGCGAGCCCACCGACAACTGGCAGGCGGCAGCGCAGGCGTGCCGTGATGCGCAGGCGGCAAATAAAGTCGCTGTGTTTCCGATTAGCGTAGGACACGAAGCAACTGAGTCGATGGGGCAGTTCAGTCGTAGCGGCATTAACGGCGTGAAGCAGCTGAAGGGATTGCAGTTCCGCGAGCTGTTCCTCTGGCTCAGCGCCAGTATGCAGGTGGTGTCGCAGTCGACACCGGGCGGTAAAGCACAGCTACCGCCGACGGATAGCTGGTCCGAAATTTCGGTCTGATACGATGAACTGGCGCGTATACGCAGCGTCGGTCATGGGTAGCAGCCACCGACAAAATCAACTTCCCTGCCAGGATGCCTTTTGCTATCGCCAGCTGGGCGAACGGCTTGTCGCCGTCGTATGCGATGGTGCAGGCTCTGCCGCTTATAGCGAACAGGGCGCAGCGTTGGTCGCGCATGCGCTGGCCGATCGCCTGGCGACATTCATCACGGCGCCGGATGAAAATCAGCTGGCGACGTTGCTCGGTAGTGTGCGCGAGACCGTGCTGCTACAGGCGCAGGCGCGGGAAATTTCCGCGGGCGATTTTGCCTGTACCGTTCTGGCTGCCTGGCTGGGAGAGGCCGCCTCTGTGATAGTGCATATTGGCGATGGCGCTGCGGCGTTAAGCCTGGATGCCGAACAGCACTTCTCCCTGCCTGAAAACGGCGAATACGCTAACCAGACCTGGTTCCTGACCAGCGACGACTGGCGGGAGCATTTACATATCAGCCAGTTTTCTGGCAGAGCCACGAGACTGGTGATGATGACTGACGGCGTGCAGCCGTTCGCGCTCAATCGGCGTGGGGATGCGCTGTTCTCTCCGTTTATCGATCCGGTTTTGCGTTATGTGCAGCAGGTCTCAGAAGCTGAAGGAAGCGAAGCGCTGCGCGCCACGCTGGACGACCCGCGCACCTGGGCGATAACCGGTGATGACAAGACGCTTCTGGTAGCCCTGCGTCATGAAGCATAAAAAGCTGCCAGCCTGCTATGACGGACAGCGCCGCACGGTACGTCTGGGGAAACTGATCAAGAGCGGCGGCGCGGGGAGTGTTTATTTCCTGGCGGATGACCCTTCCCGCGTTGCTAAACTTTACCATCCGCAGACCGATACCGCTTACTACCAGCGCAAGCTCAACGCCATGCTGTCGCAGCGGCCTGAGATCCCCGCCCCCGCGGAAGGTGAGTCGATTGTCCAGTTGGCATGGCCCGACTATTTGCTCTACGACGAGCGCAAGCGCGTAGTGGGCTTTGTCATGCCGGTTCTCGACACCCAGCGCACCATTGAGCTGGAGTATATTTTACAGGCACGGCAGGCGAAGGCGCACCATCTGCCGGAAGGGATAGGCGCAAAAGTCAGTCTGGCCAGCAACCTTGCCACCCTGGTATCGGCGCTGCATGCCCGACAGCACCGGGTTATCGATATGAAGCCGGTCAACCTGCGTTTCTATCGCGACAGCCTTTATATCGCGCTGCTGGACTGCGATGGCTTTAGCATTCAGGGCGAGGGAGAGCGTTTCCCTGCCGGGCAGTTCACGCCGGATTATCTGGCGCCTGAGTTTCAACGCATCGGCCAGGTCCCCGGCGAGCAAGAGGAGGCGCAGGACCGCTTTTCGCTGGCGGTGATTATTTTCCAGCTACTCAATCACGGAATTCATCCCTACAGCGGTCGCTCGATATCGGCGAAGGTACCTGATGATTTACCCGGTCGTATCGCCGCTCGTTGTTACGCCTACGGTATCAATGCCGCAAAAAGTAGTGTTCCGGTGCCGGGCAGTACCCACCATTTGCTGCCAGTTGAGCTGCGTAAGCTTTTCGATCGCGCATTTAGCGATTCACCCGCCCGACGACCTTCCGCCGATGAATGGGCGCAGGTGCTGCGTCCTTATGCGCTACGCAGCACGCAAAAAATTACGCTTTGTCACCAAAAACACCAGCATTTTGCCGGGATGCCGTGCCTGGTCTGCGCGCGGAAAAAACAGGTTGTTGCGGGAATAAAACAGGCAAAGCAGCGTAAGCAAGCGGAAACCGATCGCCCGCGGGTCGCGCCGGTAATGCGGCAGCCTCGCAGGGCGCCAGCCGCTGCCGTACCTCGTCAACCTACCGGGCCGGGGCCGTTAACCCTGTTGTGGCGCAGTATTCGCAGCAGCGTTCCTTCGTTTGCCTGGCATGGCGCGCTGGCGCTGATGAGTACGCTGATTATGGGGGGGCTGGCGCGCAGTTTTGCCCGGCTCAACGGTTCTGGTCCAGCATGGTTTGATATTGCGGCGTTACTGATTATTTTTATCTGGGTGGCGGCGCTGATATTCCGGTCCATTATTCGGAGTAAGCCATAAATGACGCTGAAATTAAGATATCTCATTCTCTTTTTCGCGTTGTTGATGGCTTTTGTGGCGCCGGATTTAGTCTCCTTGCTGTGGTCCGCACCGTTCCGCTTAATGGATACACTGCCGCTGTTACCTGCCGCGCTCAATGATCCTCAGCGTTTATATCTCTATGGCCTGTGGTTGGGGGGAACGATCTATTTTTCTGCCCTGATGTGGGTGGCGGTTACCCGACGCAATAAAGGCTATCTTGCCGTCGCCGTGGCGCAGATTGTTTTTGTCATCGGTATTACGCTATGCAAGGTGCCTTTTGGCGAACAAAACCAGCGGCGCTGGCAGAGTATGAATCAGCTGGAAATGCCCGCCTGGACCGATTTTCTCTATAACCGCCATGCCCGTTTTATTCAGATAGCGCTGCGTGGGGGGCCGTTGAATCAGCACAACATCACCGAGCAATTTCTCGCGCAGAAAAAAACGCTGGCGGTGCTGCCGCTTGGCTGGAATGAAGAAGATGCTGAAGCTGCGGATGCGCTCTGGCAGCAGGCGCTGGGCTATCGTGAACGGGAAGCGAAAGCATTACCCAAAATGATGGACTATCTGGCCTGGATGCCGGACCGTGGCGATCTGACGCTGGCCACGGCCGTCCTGACGCTGACGAGCGAGGCGGATAAAGCGCAGGCGGAAACGGCGTTTCGCCGGGCCATTGCCATTGCGCCGGAAAACCCGGATGCCTGGCTGGGCTGGGCATTAGCATTGATCCAGGCCCGCGATGATGAGCGGGTGCGAAATTCGCAGTTTCAGCCGTTCACAAAGAGCATTACGACCGGATTGTTAATGGCGGAGGGTCTGAAGGATAGCCCTCGTCAGCCTGCGCTACAGCAGCGGCTGGCAGCATACATCGCGCAAATGCCAGCGGAAGATCGGCAAATCCTGCTCATTTTGCAGGCGCGGATGCAGACGCGCTCCTGCGACTTGCCGTTGGATAAGTATGCAACAGAACAGGGTGAAGCGAGCAAGGTGCTGCCTTTGGCAAAATCAATCGTGTTTAAAACTGCTCCCGTGCGTAGCGTCAGCCCGATTAACGAACGCTTTCCAGGCCACGTCAGCATTGATACGGCGCGCTATGGCATCAGGAAAGAGAGTTTGCAGGCGATGCTGTATCCGGCGATACACAAATATATCAAGTCAGCGACGACCATACTCTCGCTGGATACCGACGCCAGCGGCGAGCTGTTAAACGTGGTCGTTGAGTGCAGCAGCGGCGTTCCCGAGTTCGACCAGGCGGCGTTGCACTATGCGCAGGAGTGGCGTTTTGGTTCTCACCGGCAGGGAAAACGCGTATTGATGCCGGTGAGCTTTATCAGCGATCGCGTACCGCCGGAAGAATACTATGGGGAGATGGAGGCGCGGGCGATGCGCATTTCCCGGCTGGCCGCTCGTCATGATAAAACGGCGATGGAAAGCGCCGCGAAGGAAATGGTTGCGCGATTTACGCGAATGAAAACGCTGTTTCCGCAACAGAGACTGAGCGCGGAAGAGGCGCATCAGTTACAGCTTATCTACCTCAAAAAGCGGGATAAAACGACCAAAGGCAGAATGGAAAGCTTTACTGAAATGACGGAGGCGATGGAGGCTCTGGTGGATACGCACCCGTACTACGCGCCCTTATTGAAGGATCTGGCGTTCAGAAAAAGTTACGCTTCCTTTGAGGAGAAGCGGGCAGCATGGTCGCAGCTGCTGGCGCTGGCGCCAGAGGATCCGCAGGTGTGGATGGCCTGGGGGAGCGTGTGGGCTGAGCGCGATCCTGAGCTGTATATGGGCGCGATGATCGCTTCCATGCTGCTACAGCCGCTCACCGAGGATACCGAGCAGAAAATAGAGAATATCAAGACGAAGCTGCTGATGCGGGTTGGCATGGGGCCACGTAAGGCGATTCTTTCGGCAAAGGTCTACGCCGACTATGGCGATATCCTTGGGGAAAGAACGAAAGGGGAGGATACGGCGAAGGCCGCGGCGATCTTACCCGCCAGTAAAAAACTGGATCGTCAGGAAACCGTCGCCCCCCTGGATCCAGCGCAGCGCATGACGGTTGATATCGATCAGGATGAGGTGTTGAACGCCGCTCTCTTCAACGTGGAGTGGAAGGCGCCGCAGAGGCCGGACGAACGGCGGGCGGAACTGACCGTTGATATCGATGACACTGGCATGCCGACGCTGGTTCTCATCAGCAAAAGCAGCGAAGTGGAACAGTATGATGCGCAGGCGGTCAATATGCTGTGGCGCTGGAACTTTAAACCGCAGCCTGATGGCAGGCGGATGACCGTTGGTGTGAATTTTCTCCACTAATCGCGTCGCTGCCTCCTGAACGAGGTAAAATAGTGACGCCTGCCTATGTAGATGAGGAAAATCATGCCTGAATTACCAGAGGTTGAAACCAGTCGCCGCGGCATCGAGCCGCACCTGGTTGGCGCAACCATTCTGCACGCCGTCGTGCGCAACGGACGGCTGCGCTGGCCGGTTTCCGAGGAGATTTATCGCCTGAGCGATGTACCCGTGCTCAGCGTGCGGCGTCGTGCCAAATACCTGCTTCTGGAACTGCCGGACGGCTGGATCATCGTCCATCTCGGGATGTCGGGGAGTTTGCGTATCCTGAGCGAAGAGCTACCGGCCGAAAAACACGATCACGTTGACCTGGTCATGAGTAATGGCAAGGTGCTGCGCTATACCGATCCGCGCCGCTTTGGCGCCTGGCTGTGGACCAAAACGCTGGAAGACCATCCGGTACTGGCGCATCTTGGCCCGGAGCCGCTCAGCGATGAATTTAACGCCGACTATCTTCAGCAGAAATGCGCGAAGAAAAAAACTGCGATCAAACCCTGGCTGATGGATAACAAGCTGGTGGTAGGGGTCGGCAATATCTACGCCAGCGAATCGCTGTTCTCGGCCGGGATCCATCCCGACAGGTTGGCTTCTTCACTGTCGCGGGAAGAGTGTGAGCAACTGGTGAAAGTGATTAAGCTGGTCCTGCTGCGTTCGATAGAGCAGGGAGGCACGACGCTGAAGGATTTCCTGCAAAGCGATGGCAAGCCGGGCTATTTTGCCCAGGAGCTGCAGGTCTATGGCCGCAAGGGCGAACCGTGCCGGATCTGCGGCACGCCTGTTGTCGGGACCAAACATGCCCAGCGGGCGACCTTTTATTGCCGTCAGTGCCAGAAGTAGTTCTCAGGAACGGCCAGGTCAGCGAGCCTGCGGGTGCGCATCTGGTGGGCCGGGGATGTTTGTAGGCCAGGTCAGCGTAGCGCCACCTGGCACAAAGACCGGGACAGAGCCGGTGTGGATGGGCCTGCGGTGCGCAGTGCAGCGCCAGCCTGCGTGGCTCATGCCCCAGCAGATAGATGCGTTACTTCAGCTTATTCAACAGCGCCTGGTGGACGTTAGCTGGCAGGAAATGAGAAACGTCGCCCTGATGACGCGCCACTTCCTTCACCAGTGAGGAAGAGATAAACGACCACTCTTTGCACGGCATCAGGAACACGCTCTCGAGGGTGGGCATCAGGTGGCGGTTCATGTGGGCCAGCTGCATCTCATACTCGAAATCCGCCACTGCCCGCAGGCCGCGGATCAGGATATTGGCCTGCTGTGCGCGCGCGAAACTGGCCATCAGGTCGCTAAAGCCGATAACCTCCACGTTAACCAGATGCGCTGTAGCCTGGGTGGCCAGCGCGATACGCTCGTCGAGGGTAAACATCGGCTTTTTGCTCGGGCTTGCGGCGATAGCCAGCACCACTTTATCGAACATGCTCGCCGCGCGGGTGACAATGTCGATATGACCGTTGGTGATGGGATCAAAGGTACCCGGATAGATCGCTTTTGTGCTCATGATTACCCTTTCTCCGAGTAGCCGTGGCTCAGCGCCCACAGCTCGGTATATTTCGTAAACGTATACTGCGCGTTGACCATCGCCAGTAACCAGCCCTGCTTACCGTCCAGCACCCCACCGCGCAGCAGCAGCGTTTTCAGGAACGCGCCCAGGGTATGGCTGAAAATCCCCGCCATCGAGGTCTTCTTGCCCTTGCGGTGGCGCTCAAGCGCCCACGCGGCAGCATACGCCAGCTGTTTTTGCTGGAAGCCAGCGAAGTCGCGGCAGGTCAGATGCAAGAGATCGCCGGTTAGCGGAATGACCTCTGCGCCCAGGCTATCCAGCGATTCATGGACCAGATTATCGTTATAGCGGTAACGGGCGCGTTCGTACAGGCGCAGCACGCGATCGGGATACCAACCGCTGTGGCGCATAAAGCGTCCGAGAAAGTAGTTGCGACGAGCAATACTGTAGATGGCGCCGCGCTGCGGCGCTGCCAGCACCTTAAGAATAGCCTGCCTGAGTTCTGGCGTGACGCGCTCATCGGTATCGATCATCAACACCCAGTCGCCGGTGGCATAGTCCTGCGCGCGCTGGCGCTGAATGCCATAGCCTCGCCAGTCGGTATGGGTATAGACCTGGGCGCCGAGGCGGCGGGCCAGCTCGACGGTGTTGTCGGTACTGCCAGAGTCGAGGACAATGATTTCATCTGCCCAGCTAACGGAGTCCAGACAATCCGGCAGCAGGTCCGCTGCATCTTTGGCGATCATCACCACGGAAAGTCGGTTCGACATTAATGACTCCGTTGCGGCATGTAAGGTTGCAGTAACTTGAGCAGACGCGACAGCGCGCCCTGGTTCTGGTGCAGCACTTCCACCGCGTGACGGCCATACCACAGGCGGTAGTCTTCATCGGTCAGGAGCGTGGACACTTCCCTGACCAGCGAGTCGGCGTCGGTGACCGTGATCAGGCCATCATCCTGCTGCAGCTTGGCGCAGATATCTTTGAAGTTGAAGGTATGGGGCCCCATCAGCACCGGAATGGCATGCGCCGCCGGCTCGAGCGGGTTATGACCGCCGCGCTCCACCAGGCTGCCGCCAACGAAGGCGAGGTCGGCAATGCCGTAGAGCAGCATCAGTTCACCCATGGTATCGCCAATCACCACCTGGGTACTGGAGGAGGGGATCTCGCCGGTGCTGCGCAGAGTAAAGCTCATTCCGGCCTTTTGCACCATCTCACGCGCGTCGGGGAAGCGCTCCGGATGCCGAGGAACGAGGATCAGCAGCAGGTTCGGGAAGGTCTCCAGCAGTTTTTTATGCGCCTGCAGGATGATTTGTTCTTCGCCGTCGTGAGTGCTGGTGGCGATCCAGACCTTGCGGTGCGGCGCCCATTGGCGGCGCAGCGTAATCGCGCGGGCCGCCAGCTCCGGGGTGACGGAGATATCGAATTTCAGACTACCGGTGACCGCCAGCTGGTTGCGCTTCAGCCCCAGAGCGAGGAAGCGGTTGCCATCTTCTTCATTCTGCGCGGCGATAAGCGTAATACGGCTTAACAGACGGCGCATAAAACCGCCCAGTTTGGCATAGCCTTTAGCGGAACGTTCAGAGAGGCGGGCGTTGGCGATCACCAGCGGGATCTTACGCTTATGCAGCGCGGCCACCATATTCGGCCACAGCTCGGTTTCCATAACGATAACCAGCTTCGGCTGAACGGTATTCAGGAAGCGGTTCATGGCGCCGGGCAGATCGTAGGGCAGATAGACGTGATGGACATCTTTGCCGAACGCCGACATGGCGCGCTCGGAGCCGGTCGGCGTCATGGTGGTGACGGTGATCGGCATCGAAGGGTAGCGGTGGCGCAGAGCGCGAACCAGCGGAATGGCGGCCAGGGTTTCTCCGACGGAAACGGAGTGCAGCAGAATGCCATCCGGCTCTACCTTGTTCTGACAGAAGCCATAGCGTTCCGCCCAGCGTTTACGATAGGCAGGAGCCTTACGACTGCGCAGCAGCAGCCGCAGCCACACCAGCGGCTGAATAAGGTAAAGTAGGGTGGTATAAAGCAATTCCAAACTATTTATCCGTTCTCTGTTTTGGCGGGCAAATTCTAAGCATTTAGCCCGCGTAAAGCTATCTCTTTGGCGGAAACAGCGGGTTTTTGGTCTATACCGCGTGGCGATAACGCTTAATACGCAGATAACGGCGTCCCAGGCGCCAGCGTAAACGGAAAGTACAGGCGTTTTTCCAGATTAACCGCCAGATACCGCGGTCGAAGAATTCTTTAATAATAACATGCTTTTTCGACTCATCTTTCATGCTGTCGAAGGTGTGGATGATCCCCAGGCCTTCTTTGGCGATCTGCCAGCGACAGGCGGCGATATGGCGCACTTTATCCGGGTAGCGCTGGTTGATCGCCTCCAGCATCTCCAGAATCTTCATATAGTGGCGCGCCGAACGCATCAGCGTGTCGTCGTTGTCCGGCTTATGCGACACCGACTCAGAGTGGATGTAGTAATCATAGAACTGCTGACTGGTGTACTGCACGCGCTCCGCGGCCAGCAGCGCCTCTGTCGTCCACGGGATATCCTGATGGCGCAGGCCGGGCTCGAAATGGAAGTGGTGCTGGCGGATAAAGTCGTGGCGATAGATGTTGAGCCAGGTGACGTGCAGAAACTTCCGCGAGTCCAGGGCCTGCTTGAGCCAGACATGGCCCGGCAGCACACCGGTCGAGGGCAGACGATCCAGCGGGAAGATCGGGTGGCTCTCGCGGCGCTTTTCGTACACGTAGGTGCCGTTGCAGGTCGCGATATCGAGATGTTCTTTCTCGGCCATCTCCAGCAGCGTGCGATACATGCCCGGATAGAGTTTGTCGTCGATATCCGGAAACGCGAGATACTTGCCGCTGGCGGCGGCGAGGCCGGTATTGCGCGCGACCGAGACGCCCTGGTTTTCCTGCTCCAGTACCTGGACGTTCTGCAGCCGATCCCGCCATTCGGCGATCACCGCCAGGCTGTTGTCCGTCGAACCATCGTTCACCAGGATCAGTTCATAGCTTTCCAGCTGCTGCTGTTCAAGGCACTCAAAGAATTGCGCAAGAAATTTCTCACCGTTGTAGACGGCAGCCACGATGCTCAATAAAGGCGTTTGACTCATAAATCTTCGATCCTGGTTAACTGACGGCGTCAGGTGCGCTGCAGCTGACGATACTGCTGACAAATGGACACGACGCTGAATTTTTCCAGCGCGGCGTCGTCGATAGTCGGCGGGTTATGGTAAATGCTTTGCATCGTCTGAGCCAGCGCCGGACTGGTCAGATCCGCCAGACCGCGGGCAAGTTCGCCGGTGAGGATCTCGGTGACGCCGCCGGGGCAGCGGGTGCTGGCAACCGGCGTATGCAACAGCAGCGCTTCCACCACCACATTGCCGAATCCTTCGCTATCGGAGCTTAAAACCAGCATCCGTGCGCCTTTGATCCACGGTAAGGGGTTTTTCTGAAAACCCTTGAACCACACCCGATCGTCAACCTGCAGCGTTTTGGCCAGCTGGCGCAGGCGCTGCTCTTGCTCCGGTTTTCCCTGGCCTAACAGCACCAGCGGCGCGTCAATGCCGCTTTGCGCATAGGCTTCAAGCAGGCGGTCGTGGCGTTTGCCTGGATGGAAGCGGCCGACGTGAATCAGATAGTCACCGGCCGGTCGCTCGCTCTCGGCTTCCGCCTCGGCGCGCAGAGTGGCGATATCGAAGGGGTTGTAGATGGTTTTCAGCTGTGCCGGACGCAGGGCGAAGGCTTCCACCAGATCGCGTCCCACGGCGTCGGAAACCGCCACCACGTTGCGACCCTGGTAAATTCGCTTAATTTTCTGCTGCTTCATCCAGCGGTCAAAGCCGGTGCGGTGCCCGAGATAGGAGGCAGAGAATACGCCGTGCAGGCAGAACCAGACGTTACGCTCGCGCAGCGCCCGGCTGCGGGCGACGATGCGGTCGGTTTTGTGCAGGTTGGAAAGCACGAGGTCAAATTGCCCCTGCTGTTCGGCCCGGATGACCGCGGCGTCCAGCTGGCGGGCGCGGCGGGACAGCTCGGTCAGCTTGCGCCACGGTTTACGGCAGCGATCGGCCACCACCTGATAGTCGAGACCCTCGGGCAACGGATACTCGCAGACATCGCGCAGCGAAATGAGCGACACCCGATCGCCGTCGCGCAGGAACTGTGCCGCCAGGGTCAGGACCACTTTTTCCGCGCCGCCGCCGGGTAAACCGTCAATCACAAATAAGATGCGCATCGTTATTTCACCAGATCCTGATAAAGAGAAAGCAGCTGGGTTGAGAGGCGCTCGCTGGTGCAGTCCATAATTCGCTCGCGGGCGCGGCCGCCTTGCGCAGAGCCCAGCGCGCGCGGCGGCAGAGCCATCACCGCTTGCTGTAGCGCCGGGATATCCAGGGCGTCGCAGACGTAACCGTTGTGGCCGTCGACGATAAACTCCGCTCCGCCGCAGCCGGTGGTGGTGATCACCGGCAGACCGCAGGCCATTGCCTCGAGAATGACGTTGGGGAACGGATCGTAGAGGGTGGGCAGCAGCAGACCATCGGCCATTTGATAGAAGGGCAGCGTCTCCGATTGCATGCCGAAGAAGCGCACCCGCGCTTCGCAGCCGAGACTCTTCGCCAGCGCCTGATAGCGCGGCTGATCCTTATCTTTGCCAACCACCAGCAGATAGCGATCGGTGGGGGCGATGGCGCGGATTGCCGCCGCCAGTCCTTTGCGCTCAAAGCCGGAGCCGACGTAAATCAGGCAGGTCGCCTGCAGCGGCAGCTGCCATTTGGCGCGTAAGGCGGCAAAGGTGTCTTCGCCCGGTGGCAGGAAGCGCTGGTTGTCAATGGCGTTGTAAATAACGTGGATCTTCTCCGCCGGCAGGCCAAAGTCTTCGATAATTTCGCGCTTGATCATCTCGGCGTTGCAGATCACCCCGCGCAGGTGTGAGTCTTCATACATCTCGCGCTCCGCCTGCATGACGTAGCGATGATAACGGTCGGCGAACAGCAGGCGGCTTTTCCAGGCCGGTAAAATGCGCGAGCGCTGCTGCAGCCAGCGGCGATGAACGCCATCGCCAGCGCGGTAGAGATCGCAGCCGGGAATACGTTCATGGCTCTGCACCAGGTCGAAAGACTCGCGCTGCCAGAGCGCGCGCGCGGCGTTGGCAAAGCCGCGCTCGCGGCTGATGCGCCCCCATTTGCGCGGATTACAGATATGGATCTGCCAGTCCGGTTTCACCGGCCCCTGCCATTCGCGGGTGATAACGTTCAGCTGCAGATGACTGCTGTCGAGGGCTTCCAGCGCGCGGGAGACAAACCGTTCTGCGCCGCCGTCCGGGCGGTACTTCTGCCGCACCAGGGCCAGCCTGAATTTACTCATGCCAGTACCTTTTTCGCCGCCGCGATCACGGCGTCGGTAGGAATTAAATCGAGATAACGTTCTTCGGTGTTGGTGTTGATGGCGTCCGGATCGGGCAGCGGACCGAAGTCGCCGGCCCAGATCACTTCGCCTTTCGCCTGCCACGGACGCCAGAAGGTCAGCTTCGAGGGGCCGAACAGGGCGACCAGCGGAGTGCCGAGCGCCGCAGCCATATGCATCGGCACTGAGTCGACGCCGATAAACAGGCGGGCGTGATCGATTACCGCCGCCAGCTGGCGCAGCGTTAACTGGCCGGCTAGAGAGTGCAGACGCGCCTGCGGGCAGCCGGCGATGATGGTGTCCACCATCTTCTTCTCTCTATCGTCGGGGCCGGAGGTGAGCACGACCGCGTACCCCTCGGCGGACAGCGCGTTGATCAGCGCACTCATACGATCTTCGCGCCAGCATTTAAAGAACCAGCGCGACGTTGGCTGGATGACGATGTAGTTTTCCCGGAACTCCTCCGGCAGCAGGGCGCGGCTGGTGGCCCAGTCTGCTTCGCTGTAGCCCATCCGCGCCGGCGCGTCGTTCAACGGGAGACCGAGCGGAGCGAGAATAGAGAGATTCTGCTGTACCGTATGCAGCTGGTTGTGCTGTTGGGTGGGGGCCAGCGCGGTGTGGCAATAGCGCCAGACCGGGTGGCGGCGCTTCGGAAAATCAAAACCAATCCGCGTCGCAGCGCCGGTCAGTTTGCTGATAATCGCGCTCGGCCACTGGTCAGCAAGGTTAAGCACCATATCGTATCGCTGCTGACGCAGCGTCTGAATGAGCTGCCATTGCATCTTCAACTGATGCCTTTTTCCCTGCTTTTTCCAGCGGCGATCGAGACCATAAATATGATGGATATCGGGGTTGGCGGCGAGCATATCCCGGGTCTCTTCATACAGCAGCACATCCACGCTGGCGGCGGGATACTGCTGTTTCAGCGCGTGAATAAGCGGCGTGATCAGCAGCATGTCGCCATGATGGCGCAGCTTAATGACCAGGATCCGCGCCGGGTTCAACGGGCCGCGGGAGAGGGTTTCAGGCGTCATACTCTGTTCTTCATCCAGGATAAGGGTTCCGATTCTAGGGGATCAGACAGATTGAGAGAAGCGTTGTATTGCTCTACCATGACCCGATACGTATGGCCTGAGGACGTTTTCGTGCACAATCCCGCATTTCTCATCACGATTGATACAGAGGGCGATAACCTCTGGCAAAAACATGACAGCATCACCACCGAGAATGCGCGTTATCTCCCGCGTTTTCAGCAGCTTTGCGAAAAGTATGGCTTTAAACCGGTCTATTTGACCAACTATGAAATGGCTATCGACCCCTTTTATATCGAATTCGCCAGAGACGTGATCGCCCGCGGCACCGCGGAAGTCGGCATGCATCTGCATGCGTGGAACAGCCCGCCGACCGAGCCACTGACCGCCGATGACTGGCGGCATAAGCCTTATCTCATTGAATACAGCGATGCCATGATGCGTGAGAAAGTCGACTATATGACGCATCTGCTGGAGGATACTTTCCAGACCAAAATGGTCAGCCATCGCGCCGGGCGCTGGGCCTTCGACGAGCGCTATGCGCGTCTGCTGGTGGAGCACGGTTATCAGGTGGATTGCTCGGTGACCCCGCGGGTGAACTGGAAGACCGCCAAGGGAGCGCCGCAGGGCGATGGCGGGACCGATTATCGCCGCTTCCCGCAGCATGCCTATTTTCTCGATGAAAATGATATCAGCCGCGAAGGCCACTCTCCGCTGCTGGAAGTGCCGATGAGCATCCAGTACAAGCACTCAGCGTGGATGAACAGCGTGAAGCAGGGCTACGATAGGCTGCGTGGCAAGGTGCGTTCCCCCTCCGTACACTGGTTGCGTCCGATGGGCGGCAACGTGGAGACGATGAAAAAAGTCGTCGAACAAACGTTGACGCAGGGCAATGACTACGTGGAATATATGCTCCACTCTTCAGAGTATATGCCCGGCGGCAGCCCCACGTTCCAGAATGAACGGGATATTGAGCGTTTATACGCTGACCTTGAAGCCTTTTTTAGCTGGCTGGCGCCGCAGGTGAAGGGCATGACGTTGGCAGAATATTACCAGCGGAAAATTACACAGCGCTAACACAGCTCAAGGTACCGTATGCGTATCCTTAAACAATTAACGCGGAAAAAGAATGCTTTTTTCCGCGGCATTAAATTTAATTTAATTAACTATCGATACAGAAATAAGCCAGCGCGTAAAGCCTTTGACCCAGCGGCTGTCCGTCGCGTGCTGTTATTGCGCCTGGACGATAAAGTCGGCGATATGGTGGTCACTACCGGCTGCGCCAGAATACTGGCCGAACGGGGATATCAGGTTTCGGTGTTAACCGGACCAATATGTTGCGAAATATTAGCAGGCTCAGAATTCATTCAGCAAGTATATTTATATCGGCCGCGCATGTCCTTAAATACGTTGCGGGCGGTAGGTTTTGATGCAGTTATCGATTTTGATGACGTGACCAGCTATGAACGCTTTAAATTACTCGCCGATTTACGGGCGGCCAGCGTGATTGGTTTTAATAAAGAGCCCTATAAACTTTACGATCATTCGATCGCTTTTTTTGACAGCAACAGCCATATTTCCCTGCGCTATAAGCAGGTAGTGAAGCTGTTTGGCATCGTTGACGACCACCCATACCACTATCATCTCCCCGGCTGTCGCCATGAGCGGGAGAAAGTGGCTCGCTTGCTTTCCCAGGCCGGAGAGGTCGAACTGCGCATCGCCATTAACCCTTTTACCGCCTCCGAGGATAAAGACTTCTGTCGTCATCAGGTGGCGGCCCTGGTCGAGCGGCTACATGCTCTGCCTTACCGGGTCTGTATCGTGATGGTGGGGCGCAGTGAGAAAATTCGGCAGCTTGGGCTGAATTTGGCGCTGTACATCGCCGACAGCACCATCAACTCCGCCGTCGAAGTGATCCGCAGTTGTGATTTAGTCATTACGCCGGACACCTCAATTGTGCATATCGCCCGGGCCTTCGATAAACCGATGGTGGCGGTCTATAACAAACGCAAACTCAAGGATACCGGCCTGCCCGGCTATCACATCTGGGCGCCGGGCTATGACAAGGCGAAGCAGATCGTTTGTGAAGAAGCGAATGTCGCCGATGTGGCGATTGAGTCGGTGTGGCCCGTGATTAAAGAGCAGGCCGACCGGCTGGTCGCCGCCCGCGGTTGATTTAAAAGTGAATATAAAAAAAGGGCCGCTGACGGCCCTTTTTGTTAGCGTTTTTCCGCCAGCCCTTTGCTGAGCGCAATGCCCATCGGCAGCCAGAACAGCACCCAGGTCTCCCGTGGGTTGCTAATGATAAACATCCCCTGCGAGGCCATAAAAACCAGCGCGTAGAACAGGATCGCCAGGCTGTAGCGGCTGTCGGTGCGGCGCTTGCGCCACGCCTGCCATAGCCCACAGGCAATGACCGCCAGCAGCAGCAGTAACCCCACGATGCCGCCTTTCAGCAGGGCACCCATATACACGCTGTGGGTGGTAGTGATGTGCTCACCGCTGTAGTTGATGAAATCCAGTTCATAGCTGAAGCCGCGCCCCAGCCACGGCTGGCTGGCCATCTCCGACAGCGTATGGTGCCAGATGCTCAGGCGCAGCCCGCTTTGGGTGCCAAGCTCTTCAAAACGGGCGAGCAGCATGTCACCCACCGGCGTCATGACCAAAAGCAGCGCTACCAGTACGGCCAGCGCCGCGGCGATCAGCAGGTTGCGGCGGGTGAAGACGTGCAGGTGCAGCGTACAGCCGACCGCCAGTACCAGGGCGATGATCGGCCCACGGCTTTGGGTGAGCAGCAGCATCACCAGCATGATGGCGACCGGCAGATAGAGCCAGTGGCTGGCTTTTTCTTTCAGTAGCATGCCGCAGATTAAAATGCCGATGCCACAGTAACCGGCAAGGTCGATAACGTTCGTTGGTCCGGGATTCTCGGGGGAGACCGCTCGTGCAGTGAGGACCAGCGTATGGTCGATAATCAGCGTCCACAGGGAGAGCACGGTGATCCCGCCAACCACCGCCAGCATGGCCAGGCGGCGGGTTCGTTCGTCGCTGAGCAGCATCGTCATCAGCAACAGATACCCCGTCAGATACACGCCGTGGGTGATCGGCGAGTCAATATGCTGTGGCGTATGTCCCCACAGGTTACTGAGGGCGTAATAGATAAAGAAAGCTGCCAGCAGCGTCCAGGTCTGCCACTGCTCGCGTAACACCCCGGCCAGCGCCTGGCGGTTTTCCTGGCGTACCAGCGACAGCAATAGCAGCAGGATCGATAAATGCAGCAGATTATTGGTCCGGGTGGACATGCAAAAAATCGCGCTGAAAAATAAAAACAAAGGAAAGACAATCGAGTAACCCTGTCTGGCGAAGTTACTCATTTTTAAAGTACTCATTAAACGCAACCTTTTCGAAGATAGTATCCGGCACAGCGCTTTCTGGAGAAAAATTAATCACCCGGACCTGACGTTGCTGCAGTACCTGAGCGGCATGCGCAAAGGAGGGCATGACGAGGGTATCCACTTTTGTTGCCAGGTACGAAGGCAATTTTTCTTGTTGTGTTTCATAGAATCGCGGCTGGTTAAAGTTGGTCATATCCAGGCCGCTCACCAGGATAGTATTGAAGCCCAGCCAGGCGAGAATTTGCAGCGCCCAGTAGACCACCGTGCCGGCATCGAAGATGCCCTGGCGAATATCGGTGCTAAAGCAGATATCCGGGCGCTGGGGATGAAAGCACATCGCCGCATTCTGCTGGTAAGTGCGCTTTATCGCTTCGCTGGCGACTTTCGGCTGGTAAATCTTATAGCAACCGTCCTCAATCAACGCCAAACGGCAGCGTAGTGCGTCCCCATAGCGATCGAGGATCTTGGCAATTCCGTGCATGGTAGTGAACAGCAGAATCTCCGGCTGGCTGACAATGGCGCGGATAATGTCAGGCTTCTTATCGAAAAATTCCATGTCGACGATGGTATAGAGCGAAAAGTGCAGCCTGTCGGCAAGATGCCAGGCGCCATTGACGCCCATCACCGGGATCGTTTCCGATAACAGGGAAAAGTCGATATTACGGGTTGAGGGGCCGGTGGCGGTCAGCAGGACTTCGCCCTGCATGCTGTTTTTCAGCGCGCTCAGGCTGACCAGCGGCACCGTTTTCCCTTTATAGCGTAACGCGCTGATTTCGCCGCTCGGCGCGCGCGTAATGCGGGTAAAAGGCCACAGATTTTCATTGTGACGATAAGCGCGAGGGCGTGTATAGCGGTAGATCTGTTTAAACAGGGATCCCATCAGAGCAGCCCCTGATTTTGCAGGAGAAGATGAACCCGACTGGCCGGAATATCGCTGGTGCTGGTGCTGTTTTCCGGCCTGACGATATGCTGGTTTTTACCGTATCCGCCAATCAACCCCGGATCGGTCGGGCCGTAGAGCGTGAAGTTCGGTTTATCCAGCGCAGCGGTCAAATGGCTCAGTCCGGTATCGACCGAGACGACGGCCCGGGCGCTGGCCAGGACCTGCGCCACCTGCTCAAGGCTCATACGCGGCAGCACTTCAACATACTCACGTCCTTCCGCCAGTCGTTTTGCCCGCGCCTCTTCGTGCGGGGCGCCCCACGGCAGCTTAATGCGGACGCCACTGTCGGCCAGCAGATCGAGAAGCTCCTGCCAGCGGGTTTCTGGCCAGTGTTTATCGTCGCGGGTGGTGGCGTGCAGGAACACCAGATAGGGCGCGGTAGCGCTAGCCTCGTGCTGCAGGAAATGGCGCGCAATGGCGTAATCCCCCTGCGTCTGGGGTTTCGCGTAGCCGAGGCTTTTGGCGAACAGCTCACGGGTACGCTCCACCGCGTGCTGCTGTTTCGCGATATGATGGCGGCGATTGTAAAACAGGCTCGCCAGCGGCTCGCGGGCCGTTTGCCAGTCCATACCGTGCTTCACGCCGTGTGCCAGGCGAGTGACCAGCGCGGCGCTTTTCACCAGCCCCTGGGCGTCGATGATGGCGTCATACTTTACCGCCTGAACAGCCTCGCGGAAGGCTTGACGCTCCGCTTTAATCGGCGCGGAAAACCAGGCTTTACGCCAGCGGCGAATCGCCACTGGAATCACCCGGTCGACGTTTTCATGCCAGGAGGGGATCTGCGCGAAACCCTCTTCAACCACCCAGTCGAAGCGAATGCCGGAGATGGCCTGCGCAGCGTCGGTTAGCGCGGGCAGCGTGTGTAGCACGTCGCCCATGGACGAGGTTTTTACGATCAATACCCGCATCCGTTACGCTTCCTCGTGCTCGGTTTTTTCCGTCAACAATTCGTTCAGCTCTTGCAGGACGCGTTCTGGCGTGATGTCGATCAGGCTTTGATGATAGCCTTCCGCGGCATCGCCTTTGCGCACTTTGTGGTAGCCGCTAATCAGGCGGATCACGCGCGCTTTATGCGACAGCGGCGGGGTGAAGTCCGGGCTGCTCGGACCGTACAGTGCCACCAGCGGGCGGTCCAGCGCGGCGGCGACGTGCATCAGCCCCGAATCGTTAGTCACTACAGCTTTACAGGCGGCTATCAGGATCACGGCCTGTTCCAGCTGGGTTTCACCCGCCAGATTACGGCACCAGGCCTGCTGCTCGCTGCTGAGGGCGGCGATGATCTCTTTGCCGGCATCGTTATCTTTCGCCGAGCCGAAAAGCGCAATCTGATAGCCATCGTCGATAAGCTTTTTCGCCAGCGCAGCATAGTGATAGTGCGGCCAGCGCTTTGCCGGTCCGAATTCCGCGCCGGGGCAGAAGCCGATGATCGGCCGCTCGTTTGAGAGATTAAAGGCGTTGCAGGCCTGTGATTTTTCGCCATCGTTGACCTGCAGCTGCGGCCACAGCAGTGGCTGCGGCAGATCTTTGGCGCAGCGCATCACGCCGTTGTCGTAGGCCAGTGCCACGTAGCGTTCCACCATCAGCGGCCAGGCGTCTTTATCCAGCACCCGGGCGTCGTTGAGCAGGCCGTAGCGCATCTCGCCGCGCCAGCCGGTGCGCAGCGGGATGTTGGCAAAGAAAGGGACTAATGCCGATTTAAACGAGTTTGGCAGCACGTAGGCACGATCGTAGCGACGCTCGCGCAGGCTGTGGCCGAGCTTGCGGCGTTCGCCGATAGCCAGCGCGCCGTGGCCCAGCGGCATCGGGATCGCTTCGTTCACTTCCGGCATGCGCGATAGCAACGGACGGCACCAGGCTGGCGCCATCACGTCGATAATCGCCTGGGGATAGCGCGCCCTGAGCGTACGATAAAGACTTTGCGACATCATCATGTCGCCCACCCAAGACGGGCCTATCACCAATATTTTCATGCTTGTTTCTTACGCGTCGCGATTCAGCCAGGCCATATATTCCGTTACGCCTTCGGCAACGGTTTTGAACGGTTTGTCATAGCCCGCTTTGCGCAGGTTAGTCAGATCCGCCTGGGTGAACGCCTGGTAGCGGCCTTTCAGTTTGTCCGGGAACGGGATGTACTCGATGCTGCCTTTCTTGTGGTACGCCAGGGTCGCATCGGCGACGGCCTGGAAGGATTCCGCGCGGCCAGTGCCGAGGTTGAAGATCCCGGAAACGCCGTTTTCCCAGAACCACAGGTTAACGGCGGCAACGTCGCCCACGTAGACGAAGTCGCGCTTGAAGCCGTCGCTGCCTTCAAACAGTTTCGGACTTTCGCCATTATTCAGCTGGGTGTTGAGGTGGAAAGCCACGCTCGCCATGCTGCCTTTGTGGCCTTCGCGTGGCCCGTAGACGTTGAAGTAGCGGAAGCCGACGATCTGCGAATTGGCTTCCGGCAGGATCTGGCGGACGTATTCGTCGAACAGGAATTTGGAGTAGCCGTAGACGTTCAGCGGCTGTTCGTACTCGCGGGACTCGATGAAGTCGCTGGTGCGCCCGCCGTAGGTGGCCGCGGAAGAGGCGTACAGGAACGGAATCTCGCGCTCCAGGCAGTAGTGCAGCACTTCTTTAGAGTACTGATAGTTGTTGTCCATCATGTACTTGCCATCCCACTCTGTGGTGGAAGAGCACGCGCCTTCGTGGAAGATCGCTTCGATTTCACCGAACTCTTCACCCGCCATAATCTGGATCAGAAAGTCTTCTTTATCCATGTAGTCAGCGATGTTCAGGTCAACCAGGTTCACAAACTTGGTGCCGTCTTTCAGATTGTCGACAACCAGAATGTCGGTGATGCCTTTGTCATTCAGCGCTTTAACGATGTTGCTGCCGATAAAGCCTGCGCCGCCGGTAACGATGATCATAACTGTACCTTTGAAGTTGGGAGCCCGAAGACAATCCGGGCATGAATGCTCATATCATATCACCACATGAGCAAGCCTACAGCCATTCGCAGAATAAGGTGCTGGGCTGACGTGATTTATGCTGCAAATAATTCATTCAGGCCTGCATCATCTCGTATCAGCGTATAGCTTTGGGTAATATGTGCCAAATTTTGCCGAATCTGGAGAGTTGCAATGCGTGGTGATTTCTACAAACAGTTAACGAGTAATCTGGAAACCGCTCGGGCCGAAGGCCTGTTCAAAGAAGAGCGGATCATCACCTCGGCGCAGCAGGCGGACATTACCGTCGGCGACAGCCACGTGATTAACTTCTGCGCCAATAACTATCTGGGTCTGGCGAACCACCCGGAACTGATTGCCGCGGCGAAATCCGGCATGGACAGCCACGGCTTCGGGATGGCCTCGGTGCGCTTCATCTGCGGTACCCAGGACACGCATAAGCAGCTGGAGAAGAAGCTGGCCGATTTCCTCGGGATGGAAGACGCGATCCTCTACTCCTCCTGCTTTGACGCCAACGGCGGCCTGTTTGAAACGCTGCTCGGGCCGGAAGACGCCATTATCTCCGACGCCCTGAACCATGCCTCGATCATCGACGGCGTGCGTCTGTGTAAAGCGAAGCGCTTCCGCTATGCCAACAACGATATGCAGGAGCTGGAAGCGCGTCTGAAAGAAGCGCGCGAGGCCGGTGCGCGTCATGTGCTGATCGCCACCGACGGCGTCTTCTCGATGGATGGCGTGATCGCCAACCTGAAAGGCGTTTGCGACCTGGCGGATAAATACGATGCGCTGGTGATGGTCGATGACTCCCACGCCGTCGGCTTCGTCGGCGAAAACGGCCGCGGCTCTCATGAATATTGCGACGTGATGGGTCGCGTCGACATCATCACCGGCACGCTGGGTAAAGCGCTGGGCGGCGCCTCCGGCGGCTACACCGCCGCGCGTAAAGAGGTGGTTGAGTGGCTGCGCCAGCGTTCCCGTCCGTATCTGTTCTCCAACTCTCTGGCGCCGGCCATCGTGGCCGCCTCCATCAAAGTGCTGGAGATGGTTGAAGAGGGGGCAGACCTGCGCGATCGCCTGTGGGCTAACGCGCGTCTGTTCCGCGAACAAATGACCGCGGCGGGCTTCACGCTGGCGGGCGCCGACCACGCCATCATTCCGGTGATGCTGGGTGAAGCGGTGGTGGCGCAGAACTTTGCCCGCGAGCTGCAGAAAGAAGGGATCTATGTCACCGGCTTCTTCTATCCGGTGGTACCGAAAGGCCAGGCGCGTATTCGCACCCAGATGTCGGCGGCGCATACCCCTGAACAAATTGAGCGTGCGGTGGAAGCCTTTACCCGCATCGGCAAACAACTGGGCGTCATCGCCTAATAAGGGTGTGAGATGAAAGCGTTATCCAAACTAAAAGCGGAAGAAGGCATCTGGATGACCGACGTACCGGAACCGGAAGTCGGCCATAACGATCTGCTGATTAAAATCCGCAAGACCGCCATTTGCGGGACCGACGTGCACATCTACAACTGGGATGAGTGGTCGCAGAAGACCATTCCGGTGCCGATGGTGGTCGGTCACGAATACGTCGGCGAAGTGGTGGGGATTGGTCAGGAAGTGCGCGGCTTTAAGATTGGCGACCGCGTCTCCGGCGAAGGGCATATCACCTGCGGCCACTGCCGCAACTGCCGCGCGGGCCGCACCCATTTGTGCCGCAACACCATCGGCGTGGGCGTCAACCGCCCGGGCTGCTTTGCCGAGTATCTGGTGATCCCGGCTTTTAACGCCTTTAAAATCCCGGACAATATTTCTGATGACCTGGCGTCTATCTTCGACCCGTTCGGCAACGCGGTACACACCGCGCTCTCCTTCGATCTGGTCGGGGAAGATGTACTGGTTTCCGGCGCCGGTCCGATCGGCGTGATGGCGGCGGCGGTGGCGAAACACGTCGGCGCGCGTAACGTGGTGATCACCGACGTCAACGAGTACCGTCTTGAGCTGGCGCGCAAAATGGGCGTGACCCGCGCGGTGAACGTGGCGAAAGAGAACCTCAATGACGTGATGGCCGAACTGGGCATGACCGAAGGTTTTGACGTGGGTCTGGAGATGTCCGGCGCGCCGCCGGCGTTTCGCAGCATGCTCGATACCATGAACCACGGCGGCCGCATCGCGATGCTGGGTATCCCGCCGTCGGATATGTCCATCGACTGGACCAAGGTCATCTTCAAGGGGCTGTTTATCAAAGGTATCTATGGTCGCGAAATGTTCGAGACCTGGTACAAGATGGCGGCGCTGATCCAGTCTGGTCTGGATCTTTCACCGATCATCACCCACCGCTTCGGCATTGATGACTTCCAGAAAGGTTTTGACGCGATGCGCTCCGGCCAGTCCGGTAAAGTGGTTCTGAGCTGGGAATAACGCCTCCGGTCTGTTGTAAAAATCAGCAAAAAAGGCGCCTGCGGGCGCCTTAATTTAGATTTGGATAACATTTTTAGCCTGCTTAATATTAAGCGCACAATTTCTACATCGAT
Source organism: Klebsiella sp. D-Nf1 (assembly GCF_002810515.1). Taxonomy (NCBI): domain Bacteria; kingdom Pseudomonadati; phylum Pseudomonadota; class Gammaproteobacteria; order Enterobacterales; family Enterobacteriaceae; genus Klebsiella; species Klebsiella sp. D-Nf1. The sequence continues at coordinate 287,492 of NZ_PIOK01000005.1, read as the reverse complement.
TTTACGGTTATTCGCTTATACAGTGTGTTTAGTCGCGGTTTAACTTTGTAACTATCATGCTTAAACTCTCCGTATGCTTACTGACCTGTAACTCTGCGCGCCTGCTGATGGAGGTGCTGCCGCCGCTGCTGAAGGTGGCCGATGAATGTATCGTCGTCGACTCCGGCAGCACCGACGAAACGGTCTCTATTTGTCAGCAGTTTGGTCTCACCGTCCATCACCATGCCTATAAAGCCCACGGCGCCCAGATGAACTATGCCATCGGGCTGGCCAGCCATGACTGGGTGCTGTGCATGGACAGCGATGAGATTCTTGATAACGACGTGGTGGCGGCCATTCAGGCGTTAAAAGCGGGCGAGGAGCCAGACCCAACCTGCGCCTGGCGTTTGCCGCGCTACTGGTTTGTGCTCGGCACGCAGGTGCGGACGATCTACCCCATTTCCTCGCCGGATTACCCGGTGCGCCTCTTTAACCGCCAGCAGGCGCGGTTTAACGATCGGCCGGTGGATGACCAGGTGGTCGGACACGCACGCTCCGTCAGGCTGCCGGGCTTCGTTCGCCATGACACCTTTTATTCGCTGCATGAAGTGTTTAATAAGCTGAACAGCTATACCACCCGGCTGGTGAAGCACCAGCCGGTCAAACCTTCGCTGACGCGGGGGATCGTCAGCGCCATTGGCGCTTTCTTTAAGTGGTATCTGTTTAGCGGGGCATGGCGCTATGGCAAGGTCGGCGTAGTCACTGGCCTGTACGCCACGTTTTACAGCTTTCTGAAATACTTTAAGGCGTGGTACGCCCACGAGGATAACCAGGCGCCCGTCGCGCAAAAGCGAACGGACCCCTGAGTGGTCTAGTTGCCTGGATTGTCCCAGCCCTGCCATTTGAGGCGATAGTACTGGACCAGCGCGCTCTGGCTGATGCTGTCGCTGAGGATAGTGAAGAAGCGGCTGGCGTTCACCGGCTCCAGCGGCTGCTTCGGCTTGCAATACTTCACGCCGTGGAACGGATTACGCGGCTTCTGCTGCTGAGGTGGCGTTTGTTGCGCAGGCGGCTGAGCATAGTTTGGCGTCGAGTTGTCGACCTGTGGCTCGTTCAGCAGGCTGCTCGGGCGCACCAGCGTAATATCCGGCGGCAGGTTATAGACCATCTGCTGCAGCACCCGCACCGTCGTCGGATGCGGATGGCCAATGGCTATCGCCGAACCGTTGCGCCGCGCCAGGGCGATGGCGCGATTGAACTGGTTGCGGATATCGGCTTCATTCTGCGTATCGTCAAGAAACACCTTGCGCTTGATCACCTTCACCCCGGTGCCCTGCGCGGCGCGCATGGCCTGGGTATTGCCGATGGTGACGCTGTCGAGAAAATAGAGATTGTAGCGCTCCAGGGCCTGCATCACCTTCTGCATGCCAAACAGGTTGGAGGTCATCGCGCTGCCCATATGGTTATTCAGCCCGACGGCGTAGGGGACTTTGCCGTAAGCCTCGCGAATGATGCGCTCGATTTCCTCGCTGCTCATCTCGGGGCGCAGGGTGTCTTTTTCCAGCGGCTGTTTGCTGAGCGGCGCCATCGGCAGGTGGATGAGCACTTCATGGCCCAGATTATGCGCTTTAGTGGCCATTTCCCGGGCGTGCGGCGCGTTCGGCAGCACGGCGACGGAGATAGTTGACGGCAGCGCCAGCACCTGATTCTCGGTCTGCGGGCGGTAGCCAAAATCGTCAATAACGATGGAGAGTTTGCCAGCGAATGCTGGCGCCGCCAGAGCCAGCGAACCGGCTACGGCAAGAGCAATTGCGCGAAATTGAAGCAAAACTTATCTTCCCAACCACGGCTGTGGATTGACCGCCTGACCCTGGCGGCGAATTTCGAAATAGAGCGACGGACGGCCCTGACCGCCGCTGCTGCCTACGAGCGCGATAGGCTGGCCGGCACGCACCTGCGTACCGACGCTGACCAGCGCGCTTTGGTTATAGCCATACAGGCTCATGTCGCCTTTGCCATGTTCGACCACCACCACCAGACCATAGCCCTGCAGCCAGTCGGCCAGAATGACCCGACCATCGGCAATGGCTCTGACTTCGGTGCCTTCAGACGCGGCGATAACCATCCCTTTCCAACGTAGTTCACCTTGCAGCTGTTCGCCATATCGATGAAGGAGCGGACCGCGAACCGGCCAGAACGCCTGACCGCGCGGCGAGCCCAGCCCGCCGGTGCGTGACATCAGCGAACGCTCGCTTTCCGTTGGTTTATAGGTGGTGCCTTTGCGCGACGCTTCCTGCTGGCGGTCGCGCACCGCCTGTGCATCGCGTGCTTCCCGATCGGCTCGGGCTTTGGCGGCAGCCTCCGCCTGGGCGATACGACCGCGTAGGCGCGATTCGTTAGCCCGCATTTCACTTAGCTGTTGCTGACCCTGCTGAATGGAAGACTCCAGCCCGGAAAGGGTCTTTTTCCGTTCGTTACGCGCCTGCTCCAGCTTCGCCTGCTGGGCTTTTTGCTCGTAGACCAGCGTCTGCTGCTGACTCTGCTTCTCTTCGAGCATCGACTTTTGCACCGCCATCTCTTCGCGCGTTTTCTTCAGCTCCGCGATCGTCTCCTGGCGAGCCTGGTTGAAATAGCTGAAGTAGACCTGCATCCGCTGGTTGCGCTGACCCTCTTCACCGCTCAGCACCATCTGGATGCCGGTATGCGGCCCCTGACGGAACGCGGCATCAAGCTGCGCGGCGAGGTTCCGCTCCTGAGACGCGCGCTGGCGCTCCAGCTTCGCGAGAGAAGCATTCATCTCGTCAATTTGCTTATTGAGCTGGTTCAGGCTGTCCTGGGTTTCGCGGAGTTTGCGGGTCGCGGCGGCGATCGCCTCTTCCTGTGCCCTGAGCTGGGCGAGCAGGGTTTCGCGCTGCTGCTGCTGTTGCTTAATCGCCCGCTGTTTGGCGGCGATGTCGGCCTGAATAGATTTTAGCTGATCGCGATCGTCGGCGTGAGCAGATGACGCGCACAGCAATACGCCAGCGCTGAGCGCGCTGGCGTAAAGGACGGATCGAACTGCCGTTGCGATCCATGTAGTTGAATACGTCGCCTTTCCCCTCATGGGGAAGGATTATTCCACGATGAACAGCGGCTTGCCAGTCATCTCTTGCGGGATTTCCATTCCCATCAGCGACAGCATGGTCGGGGCGATGTCGGAAAGTTTACCGCCATTGACCGCTTTGACCGCTTTGTTACCGACGTAGATCAGCGGAACCGGCAGGTTGGTATGGGCGGTGTGCGCCTGACCAGTGGCCGGGTCGCGCATCTGCTCGGCGTTGCCGTGGTCGGCGGTGATCAGCAACTGGCCGCCAACGGATTCCACTGCCTGAGTCACCTGGTCGATGCAGTGATCCAGCGCTTCAACCGCTTTCACTGCCGCTTCCATCACCCCGGTATGGCCAACCATATCGCCGTTCGGGTAGTTACAGATGATGGTGTCGTATTTGCCACCTTTGATGGCGGCGACCAGTTTCTCGGTCAGCTCGGCAGAGCTCATTTCCGGCTGCAGATCGTAGGTCGCCACTTTTGGCGAGTTAATCAGAATACGCTCTTCGCCTTTAAACGGCTCTTCTACGCCGCCGTTGAAGAAGAAGGTGACGTGAGCGTATTTCTCAGTTTCGGAGATGCGCAGCTGGGTTTTATCGTGCTTCGCCATCCACTCGCCGAAGGTGTTAGCCAGCGAGGCGGGCGGATAAGCGCAGGCGACTTTGATGTCGGCGGCGTATTCGGTGAGCATCACGAAGTCGAGGTTAACCACTTTCTTACGCGCGAAGCCGTCGAAGTCGGCGTTGACGAAGGCGCGGGTGATTTCACGCGCGCGGTCAGCACGGAAGTTCATGAAGATCAGCGCGTCGCCGTCTTCCATCGCGGCATCGGCCTGGCCGGCGGCGCGGATAACGGTCGCTTTGACGAATTCGTCGTTTTCATCACGGGCGTAGGCAGCCTGCAGACCTGCGACGGCGGTATCCGCCTGGAATTCGCCTTTCGCCAGGGTCATCAGGTCATAAGCTTGTTCCACGCGATCCCAACGGTTGTCGCGGTCCATGGCGTAGTAGCGGCCAATGATAGATGCGATGCGGCCTTTGCCCAGCGCGGCAAATTTGGCTTCGAATTTTGCCAGCGTTTTTTCCGCACTGCGCGGCGGCGTATCACGGCCATCAAGGAAGGCGTGCAGGTAGATTTTCTCAGCGCCGCGCTCTGCTGCCAGCTCCACCATCGCCATGATGTGATCTTCGTGGCTGTGGACGCCGCCCGGAGACATCAGGCCCATGATATGCACCGCTTTACCGGCGGCGACCGCTTTGTCGACCGCGGCGGTGAGTACCGGGTTGGCGAAGAAGGTGCGTTCTTTAATTTCAACATCGAGACGGGTCAGGTCCTGGTAGACGATACGACCGGCGCCCAGGTTGACGTGGCCTACTTCAGAGTTCCCCATCTGACGGTCCGGCAGGCCGACTTCCAGGCCGGATGCATCGATCAGGGTATGCGGACGTTTGGCCCACAGGGCATCCATTACCGGCGTTTTAGCGCTGTAAATGGCGTTATCCTGTTGGTCTTCGCGATAGCCGTAGCCATCCAGAATCACCAGTACCATAGGTTTTTTAGAAACCGACATTGCGACAACCTCATGCTCAAAGACAGAAATTTTGCGTAATTTTACTACAGCTGAATCGTTTAAATCCCCGTGAAAGATCAAAGAAAGGGAAGGGGCGGTGCCAGAGGCGATGGCGAAGGCGGTTTTTTTTTCGTGACCGGCCGCAGAAAATACATTACATCGCGCTCACTGGCTGTATTTGCCGCAATGCACAGGTATACTCCTTCCCTGGTTTTTTATCACTTAGTCGGGAGTTGTAACCCCCCATGCAAGAAATTATGCAATTCATCGGCCGTCACCCGGTCCTGAGCATCGCGTGGATCGCGCTGCTGGGTGCGGTACTGTTCACCACCTTTAAAGGGTTGATGTCGAAAGTTAAAGTCATCACTCGTGGTGAAGCGACGCGTCTTATCAATAAAGAAGATGCGGTGGTGGTCGACCTGCGTCAGCGTGACGATTTCCGTAAAGGCCATATTGCCGGCGCCATCAACCTGCTGCCTGCCGATATCAAAGCCAATAACGTCGGCGAGTTGGAAAAACACAAATCGCAACCCATTATTGTGGTAGACGGTTCCGGCATGCAGGCGCAAGAGCCAGCCAGCGCGCTGAACAAAGCCGGGTTTGAAAAAGTCTTTGTACTGAAAGAGGGCATCGCTGGCTGGAGCGGCGAAAACCTTCCTCTGGTACGCGGCAAATAACTTACCTCGCGTGGTAATGCCGCCGCGCTTTCCCCTTCATGCCTGACGTGAGGGGAAGCTCAGGCTGCGGCGTAAAACCCCCAGGGTAAAAACAGGAGTAAAGTCATGGCCAATATTGAGATCTACACCAAAGCGACCTGCCCGTTCTGCGTACGCGCGAAAGCGCTGTTGAACAGCAAAGGCGTAACGTTCCATGAGTTGCCGATCGATGGCGATGCCGCGAAGCGTGAGGAGATGATCCAGCGCAGCGGACGGACGACGGTTCCGCAGATTTTTATTGATGCGCAGCACATTGGCGGCTGTGACGACTTGTATGCGCTTGATTCACGTGGTGGACTTGATCCCCTCTTGCGCTAATTTTTGCGCGCTTTCCCTGGCGGAAGCGCGTATTTAAGGACAACACGAAAGGGTTTTACTATGTCAGAACAAAACAGCACCGAAATGACCTTCCAGATCCAGCGTATCTATACCAAAGATATCTCTTTTGAAGCGCCGAACGCGCCGCAAGTTTTCCAGAAAGACTGGCAGCCGGAAGTTAAACTTGATCTGGATACCGCCTCCACCCAGCTGGCTGAAGGCGTTTATGAAGTGGTGCTGCGTGTGACCGTGACCGCCGCGCTGGGCGAAGAAACCGCGTTCCTCTGTGAAGTACAGCAGGGCGGTATTTTCTCCATCGACGGCATCGACGGCACCCAGATGGCGCACTGCCTCGGCGCATACTGCCCGAACATTCTGTTCCCGTACGCGCGCGAGTGCATCACCAGCCTGGTTTCCCGCGGTACCTTCCCGCAACTTAACCTTGCGCCAGTGAACTTCGACGCGCTGTTTATGAACTATCTGCAGCAGCAGGCTGGCGAAGGTGCTGAACAACATCAGGATGCCTGATGAACGCACTTAATGCTGCAATGACTGTGATCGGTGCCGGCTCTTACGGCACCGCTCTTGCCATCACCCTGGCAAGAAATGGCCACCACGTTGTGCTCTGGGGCCACGACCCGAAACATATCGCGACGCTGCAACACGATCGCTGCAACGCCGCGTTCCTTCCCGATGTGCCTTTCCCGGATACGCTGCATCTTGAGAGCGACCTGGCTACGGCGCTGGCTGCCAGCCGCGACATTCTGGTCGTGGTGCCAAGCCATGTGTTCGGCCAGGTATTACGTCAGATTAAACCGCTGATGCGTCCCGACGCACGTCTGGTGTGGGCGACTAAAGGCCTGGAGGCTGAAACCGGCCGCCTGCTGCAGGACGTGGCGCGTGAAGCGCTGGGCGATGATATCCCGCTGGCGGTGATCTCGGGGCCAACCTTCGCCAAAGAGCTGGCCGCCGGCCTGCCGACGGCGATTTCTCTGGCAGCGACGGATCCGCAGTTTGCCGAGGATCTGCAGCACCTGCTGCACTGCGGCAAGAGCTTCCGCGTCTACATCAACCCGGACTTTATCGGCGTGCAGCTCGGCGGTGCGGTGAAAAACGTCATCGCCATCGGGGCAGGTATGTCGGACGGCATCGGCTTCGGCGCCAATGCGCGTACGGCGCTGATCACCCGCGGGCTGGTGGAAATGTCCCGTCTTGGGGCGGCGCTGGGCGCCGATCCAGAAACCTTTATGGGCATGGCCGGCCTGGGTGACCTGGTGCTCACCTGCACCGACAACCAGTCCCGTAACCGTCGCTTCGGCATGATGCTCGGCCAGGGTATGGACGTGCAGAGCGCCCAGGACAAGATTGGCCAGGTGGTCGAAGGCTACCGCAATACCAAGGAAGTTCGCGTTCTGGCACAGCGTTTAGGTGTCGAAATGCCAATAACCGAGGAAATTTATCAGGTATTGTATTGCGGAAAAATTGCGCGCGAGGCAGCATTGACCTTATTGGGTCGCGCCCGCAAGGACGAGCGCAGCAGTAATTAGCTTTCCTTTGTCACCTGAATGACCCTGCCAGCGCAGAACTGGCAGGTCATTATCATATCGTCTGGAGTATGCAATGCCGTGTGAAGAACTGGATATCGTCTGGAATAATATTAAAGCCGAAGCCCGGGCTCTGGCTGACTGTGAGCCGATGCTCGCCAGTTTTTACCACGCTACGCTACTCAAGCATGAAAATCTGGGCAGTGCGCTGAGCTATATGCTGGCCAACAAGCTGGCCTCGCCGATTATGCCGGCGATCGCCATTCGCGAAGTGGTGGAAGAGGCCTATGCCGCCGATCCGGAAATGATCGCCGCCGCCGCCTGCGATATTCAGGCGGTGCGCACGCGCGACCCGGCGGTGGATAAATACTCCACGCCGCTGCTCTACCTGAAGGGTTTTCATGCGCTGCAGGCCTATCGTATCGGCCACTGGCTGTGGACTCAGGGCCGACGCGCGCTGGCGATTTTCCTGCAAAATCAGGTCTCCGTCTCGTTCCAGGTGGATATTCACCCGGCGGCGAAAATCGGCCGTGGGATCATGCTCGACCACGCCACCGGCATTGTGGTCGGCGAAACGGCGGTGATTGAAGATGACGTCTCTATTCTGCAGTCGGTTACCCTCGGCGGTACCGGTAAAACCAGCGGCGACCGTCACCCGAAAATTCGCGAAGGCGTGATGATTGGCGCCGGGGCGAAGATCCTCGGTAATATCGAAGTGGGACGTGGGGCGAAGATTGGCGCCGGTTCGGTGGTATTGCAGCCGGTTCCGCCGCACACCACCGCGGCGGGCGTACCGGCACGCATCGTCGGCAAGCCGGAGAGCGACAAGCCGGCGATGGATATGGATCAGCATTTCAACGGCATCCACCACACCTTCGAGTACGGCGACGGGATTTGATGTATTGCTATTTGCCGGCGTTAAGCTCAGATATGTAACCCGGATAAGGCGCGGCGCGCCGCCATCCGGGAATGGCTCAGGTTAGCTGCGCAACACGGCGCCCGGATACCCCAGCTGGCGCCAGGCCTCATACACCACCACCGACACCGCGTTTGACAGGTTCATGCTGCGGCTGTCCGGCATCATCGGAATACGGATTTTCTGCTCTGGCGGCAGGGCATCGAGGATGCTGGCCGGCAGACCGCGGGTTTCCGGGCCAAACATCAAGAAATCGCCATCCTGATAGCTCACTGCGCTGTGCGCCGGCGTGCCTTTGGTGGTCAGAGCGAACAGACGCTGCGGTTGCGCGCTGGCGGTAAACGCCGCGTAATCCGCATGGCGCTGCACGGCAGTGAACTCGTGATAGTCCAGCCCGGCGCGTCTCAGGCGCTTATCGTCCCAGGTGAAGCCCATTGGCTCAATGATATGCAGACTGAAGCCCGTGTTGGCGCACAGGCGGATAATATTCCCGGTGTTCGGCGGGATCTCTGGTTCGAATAACACGATGTTCAGCATACTGCCCCCTTAATTGCGGGGGGCAGAATAGCAGATATTTGGCGAACCCTCACCCCGGCCCTCTCCCTGAGGGAGAGGGGGAAAACCGGCGCCGGTCGGTGAGCCGGAGGGGGGCTGGTAAAGGACTCACCCATCAGTCGATACTTCTCGTGGACAGAGGCTCAGGGAAACGCCGCCGCTAACCTGTCTGCCGGACAGTCCCCTCTCCCTTTGGGAGAGGATTAGGGTGAGGGGAGAGAATGACGCCGCCGCCTACGCGGCGTTATTCTGCTTCAGCGCATCGAAGGTCTGCAGCGCTTCGGCATTCTGCACCAGCGAATCACGGCTGATTTCACGGATGGTTTTCGCCCCGGTCAGGGTCATCGCCACTTTCATTTCTTTCTCGATCAGGTTCAGCAGATTCGCCACTCCCTGCTTACCGTGGGTCGCCAGGGCGTACAGATACGCGCGGCCCAGCAGTACGCTGTCGGCGCCCAGGGCGATCATCCGCACCACGTCGAGACCGTTGCGGATGCCGCTGTCGGCGAGAATAGTAATGTCGCCTTTCACCGCGTCGGCAATCGCCGGCAGGGCGCGGGCCGAGGAGAGCACGCCATCGAGCTGGCGGCCGCCGTGGTTGGAGACCACAATGCCGTCAGCGCCGAAGCGCACCGCGTCGCGGGCGTCTTCCGGATCGAGGATCCCTTTGATCACCATCGGGCCGTCCCAGAAATCGCGGATCCACTCGAGGTCTTTCCATGAAATCGACGGATCGAAGTTATTCGCCAGCCAGCCGATGTAATCCTCCAGACCGGTCGGTTGGCCGAGATAGGCGGAGATGTTGCCCAGATCGTGCGGGCGACCGTTAAGGCCGACGTCCCACGCCCACTGCGGATGAGTCACGGCCTGCCAGTAGCGGCGCAGGGCGGCGTTCGGGCCGCTCATGCCGGAATGGGCGTCGCGGTAGCGGGCGCCAGGGGTCGGCATATCGACGGTAAAGACCAGCGTCGAGCAGCCTGCGGCTTTAGCGCGCTCCAGCGCATTGCGCATAAAGCCGCGGTCGCGCAGAACGTACAGCTGGAACCACATCGGGCGCTTGATGGTCGGGGCGACCTCTTCAATCGGGCAAACGGAAACGGTAGAGAGGGTGAACGGAATGCCTTTGTCGTCTGCTGCACCCGCCGCTTGCACTTCGCCGCGGCGGGCGTACATGCCGCACAGCCCGACCGGCGCCAGCGCCGTCGGCATCGCCAGCTTCTCGTTGAACAGAGTGGTCTCGAGACTCAGGTCAGACATATTGCGCAAAATACGCTGGCGCAAGGCCACATCGGAAAGGTCCTCGACGTTGCGGCGCAGGGTATGTTCGGCGTAGGCGCCGCCGTCGATATAGTGGAACAGAAATGGCGGCAGGATACGCTGTGCGGCGGCGCGATAGTCGCTGGCGGCGGAAATAATCATCACGAGTTCTCCCTGGAATTTTCATTGTGGTCACCGGGCAGGCGGGTAATTCGCGCCTGGCGGGCCTGGTCTTCATCAAAACGTTTAATCGTGGCGTGGACAAAACCTAAGTGGCCCATCATCGCCTGGCGCGCCGCCTCGGCGTCACCGGCAACAATAGCCTCCATCACGGCCTGGTGCTGTTCCGTCAGGCGGGCAAACACCGGCGGCACCAGATACATCCGCTGGCGGCTCTGCTTAACGGAGGAGTGCAGCAGGTCGAAAAAGCCGCGCATGGTTTGCAGAAGTACCACGTTATGCGAGGCTTCGGCGATCGCCAGATGGAAGCGGACGTCCGCCTGGGAGGCGATATCCGGGTCTTCACTCTGGGTCGCTTCAAAGCACAGGCGAATTTTTTCTTTATCGGCGTCGGTCGCCCGCATCGCTGCGTGCCACGCGGTGCTGGCCTCGATGGCGTGGCGGGCTTCGAGGATGTCAAAACTGTAGTCGGGGTCGTCAGCCAGCAGCGTCTTCAGCGGCTGGACGATGTTTTGCTCGGACCACGGCTCATGCTGCCAGCGGACGAAGGTGCCGCCGCCACGACGGCTCAGCAACAGCCCTTCGTTGACCAGCATCGCCAGCGCTTCGCGCAGGGAATTGCGCGAAACACCGAGCTGGGCGGCGAGCTGGCGTTCAGCGGGCAGTCGCATGCCCGCCTCCAGCTGTTGTTCTTCAATCAGCGCCCGGACGCGACGCGCCACGTCGTCGGCCAGGCGTTTAGGCATCACTATCACGGGATCATCCAGGTTAAAACGTAGGCCTGCAGCGTGGTGATCAGGCCCACCATGCAGGTGAAGATCAGGCTGTGTTTGACGGTAAAGCGGAACAGATCCGACTCTTTACCCACCAGGCCTACCGCGGCGCAGGCGATGGCGATCGACTGCGGAGAAATCATCTTGCCAGTGACGCCGCCGGTGGTGTTGGCCGCGACCAGCAGAATATCGGAGACGCCAATCTGCTGCGCCGCCGTTGCCTGCAGCGCAGCAAACAGGGCGTTAGACGAGGTGTCCGAACCGGTCAGGAATACCCCCAGCCATCCAAGGAACGGCGAGAAGAAGGTAAACGCGTGGCCGGTATGGGCCAGCGCCAGTGCCAGGGTCGACGACAGCCCGGAGTAGTTAGAGATAAAGGCGAACGCCAGCACCATACCGATAGAGTAGATTGGCAACGCCAGATCCTTCAGTGTCCCGGCGAAGGTGGTCAGCGCGTCTTTCGGCTTCATGCGCAGCCAGACGATGGACAGCAGGGCGGCGAACAGAATGGCGGTGCCAGTTGCCGACAGCCAGTCGAATTTATACACCGCGGCGTATGGCGTCGCGGCGCTAACCACCGGCGGCATACGGGCAACCATTTTGTCGAGGAACGGCACCGAAATATTGATGACGAAGTCATACATTGCGCCGCCCGGTGCGAACAGCGCTTTAAACGGCGGTACGCTCCACAGGGTCACGGTGGCGGTCAGGAACAGGAACGGCGACCAGGCGCGGATCACTTGTCCCGCGGTGTAGCGGGTGCGAGCCAGCGTCATATCCACCTGCGAGGCGCCGATATCGCCGAAGCGGAAGATGCGCACCGGCTGCCAGCGTTTGAGGAACAAGGTCAGACAGACCAGGGAGACCAGCGACGAGATGATGTCCGGCAGCTCCGGGCCAAGGAAGTTAGAGCTGAGGTACTGGGCGATGGCGAACGAACCGCCTGCAACCATCACCGCCGGCCAGGTCTCTTTGATGCCCCGCCAGCCGTCCATAATGGCCATGATCCAGAACAGGACGATAATGGTCAGGAACGGCAGCTGGCGGCCCACCATCTGGCCGATGGCGAAGCTGTCGATACCGGTCACCTGGCCGGCGACCAGGATCGGGATGCCCATCGCGCCAAAGGCCACCGGCGCGGTGTTGACGATCAGGCACAGGCCAGCCGCATACAGCGGGTTAAACCCAAGACCGACCAGCAGCGCGGCGGTAATCGCGACCGGCGCGCCGAAACCCGCTGCCCCTTCGAGAAAGGCGCCGAACGAGAAGCCGACGATCAGCATCTGCAGGCGCTGGTCCGGTGTAATCGACAGGATCGATGAGCGGATGATGTCGAACTGCCCGGTCTTCACCGAGATTTTATAGACGAAGACCGCGGCGATAATAATCCACGCGATAGGCCACAAGCCATAGAAGAAGCCGTAGACCACCGAGGCTAAGGCGCGATCCACCGGCATTTTATAGAACAGCAAGGCGACGGTCAGTGCGATAGCGACGGTCCAGGTGGCAGCGATATAGCCTTTCAGTTTGAGCTTAATCAGCGCAAAAAAGAAAAACAGTATCGGTAGCGATGCGATAAGACTGGATAACCAGATATTACCGGCGGGATCGTAGTTTTGTTGCCAGAGATTCATGCAGGGTCTCCATCGGGCCGCCAGGAGAGGAGGGCTGAGTCTGCGCTCATTGCCGATCCCATCGTAGGTAAAATTGGCCCGGCCAATTAAGGGTATCAGGGTTGATGACAACGAATGGTTAATCAGATGTTGCTCTTAAGCAACGTGTTTGTGATGTATTTTGATGGATTTGTGAACTGCTGGGGGGTAGATGAAATTATTGGTTGGACCAATCGGCCTGGCTGGGGATAAAAACAGGGAGCGTGGAGACAGAATGACCCTCTCCGGGCGGAGAGGGCAGGGGATCAGAATTCGCTGCGGGCGAAACCGGTCATCTCTTGCAGATCCATTTCCCGGCCCAGGGCGGTCATTGGATGGACGACCACCAGACCACGGACGCTTTTCTTCAGTTTGCCCATATCGGCCTGCTCTTTTTTGGTAATCGCGCGGCGGAACGGCAGACTCATCAGCTTCTGCGCCTCTTTGCTCAGCTTCTGGCTCTGGACGGAACGCAGACGTTCAATCTCCGCTTCCAGGGTGGCTTTTTCTTTTTCCAGCTCGGCGTATTTGTCGGCGGCTTCCACCAGCGACAGCTCGGCCTGCTGATGGCGGATGGCGTCGAGACGGTCGCTCAGACGCTTGATTTCATTCTTTTCGACTTCTTTCATGGTGACTTAATCTGTTAATAAAGGGGCTTCATTCGCCTATAGTATGTGCCGTGACCGCCATTGTTGATAGTTATTTATCAAAAATTCGCCGTTTATCGCCGTCAGAATGGGATACTCATACTAGCTAATAATTTGAATTTTATTAATATTCTGCCTAACACCTGGTCTAATTTCATTTCTGTGAAGCCTGTCGGCGGATAAGCACGTTTTCCTTAACCCGCGCCGGTGATTTGACTAATGCTTATTAAGATTATTCCCAAAAGGAGGACGTGATGGCAAAGATCGGCGACGGCGTACCACGTTTAATCGATAAAGCGGTTGATTTTATGGCTTCCAGTCAGGCGTTTATGGAGTATTTGAAAAAATCTCCGCGTCTGCAGCATATACCCCGAGATATTCCCCAGGATAAGGAAGCGTTGTTTCTGCAGCGTCTGGAATATTATCGTCAGCTTTACCGGCCGACCTGCGACCAGACGGAGCCGGAATCAGAGCGTTGATTTCTGGAAGGCTTTTTTTAAGCTGATTCGCGAAATCAGCTCAGTCAGGGACAACACCATTGTTGAGCGCACCATCTGCTGGTAACGCAGCTTCTGCATTGCCAGCAGTTCGGCATCGCTGTCATCAAACTGCGGCGTTGGCGGCAGGGCGGCGACGCAGTGCAGCTCGCCGAACGGACCGATAATTTCGTCGTCGGTAAAGCTGTACTCATTGCCGTCGTGGTTAAGCTCTTCGCGCAGGGCCATCAGCAGTTCGGCGTCTTCATATTCGGCACGACTTATCACCCCAAGGCCATAAATCAGCTTCAGGCGTACAGAGAGATCGCCGAGCGGCCCGCTGCCCTCCAGCAAGGGCTCGACGGCGTATTTCACCGCGTAGTCGTCTTTACGGAACACCTGAAGCACCAGAATATTGACCGCTTCCGTTAACAGCTCGACGGTGGCGATCAGGAAGCTTCGTACGGTTTTGCCAGCATTCAGACGCTCAAGCACACGGTTTTCAAATGCTTGTGTTTCTTCCATCATTGCCTGCATATCTGACAGGAGTCGTAATGGGCGCGACGTTGGTCGCGCCAGGTTGTGCATCATTTTTCCGCGTTGTAGTCGTTAACGGCCTCCGCGACGACATCACTTGCGGCATCCAGGCCGGAAATCTGCGCCAGCGCGGCCTGCGGCCCCTTGTCGGCGATCAGTGCCGCCAGCTCCTGCGCCTGCGGATCGTCTTCGCTACGGAAATGCATCGCCGCCGCAATCCCTTTTACCAGGTTGCGGTGCGGCAGACCGTATTCCAGTGTACCCAGCAGCGGCTTAATTAAACGGTCGCCAGCACTCAGTTTGCGCAGCGGCTGACGGCCAACGCGCTCGACATCGTCTTTCAGGTACGGGTTCTCGAAACGTCCAAGAATTTTCTGGATATAAGCCGCGTGTTTCTGCGGGTCAAAGGCGTAACGTTTGATCAGCACCGCGCCGCTCTCTTCCATCGCGCCCTGCACGACGGCACGAATTTTCTCGTCGAGGATCGCGTCGCGAATCGTCTGGTGGCCCGCCAGTTTTCCGAGGTAGGCGGTTATAGCATGCCCGGTGTTCAAGGTGAAGAGCTTGCGTTCGACAAATGCCATCAGGTTATCAGTTAATTCCATTCCCGGGATAGTCGGCAGCGCGCCCTTGAACTGGGTCTCATCGACAATCCACTCGCTGAAGGTTTCCACGGTGACTTCCAGCGGGTCATGGGTGGCGGAAGCCGATGGCGGCACAATACGGTCAACGGCAGAGTCGACAAAGCCGATATGGGTTTCAACCCACGCTTTATCTTCTTCGGCCAGCGCGTTAAATACGTGGCCTTTTAACTGCGTGGTGCCGCGCACCATATTTTCGCAGGCGATAATGTTCAGCGGGCGTTCGGTGCCCTGCGCTTTGCGCTTCGCCAGCCCTTTGGCGATGGCCGGGGCGATGCGCTCAAGTACGACGGGACCGACGGCGGTGGTGACCAGATCCACCTCAGCGATCAGGTCCACAACCTCATCGCCGATGCTGCTGACGGCATTGACGCCGGAGACAGTATCCACCTGCTCATTCTCACCGACGACGTGAACCTGATAGCTATGACGGGCATTCAGGGCATCAAGTACGGTCTGATTGACATCGGCGAACGTCAGTTCGATGCCCGCGTCGGCCAGCAATTTACCGATAAAGCCACGTCCGATATTACCTGCGCCAAAATGTAATGCTTTCATAGTATTAACCTTCAATTAATGTTTTTACCTGAGAGGGCTGGGGTGAGGCTTTTCCCCTCACCCAAACCCTCTCCCAAAGGGAGAGGGAATGGACCGCTTTGGTTATTTATTCAACAGTGCCAGAACTTCGTCGACGCTGGTGGTTTTCGCCAGGCGCTCAATCACGGTTTCGTCATCCAGGGCGTTAGTCAGGCTGGTGATAACCTGAATATGCTCGTTGTTGCGGGCCGCGATGCCGATGACCAGACGGGCGACATCGTCTTCATCTTCCCCAAAGCGCACGCCTTCCGGGTACTGGCAGAAGACGACGCCGGTTTTCAGCACCCGGTCTTTCGCTTCGATGGTGCCGTGCGGTACCGCGATGGACTCGCCGAGATAGGTTGAGGTCAGTTTTTCGCGGTCCAGCATCGCCTGCACATATTCCGGCTCGACGTAGCCCCCTTTCACCAACTGCTCGCCGGCGAAGCGAATGGCTTCTTCTTTGGTGGCCGCTTTGCGACCGAGGAAGATGTTATCCGCGCCCAGCTGGAACAGATTTTTGTCGCCATCATCAAAGCTGTCTTTCAGGCTATCGGTGACTTTGACTTCGTTGTCGATGTGACGCTGGGCCGCGACCAGACGCTCGGTCAGGCTGGTGTACAGACCGCTGTCGAGGAAGTTGGTCAGCGAAATATGCTGCGCCTGCGGTACCTGGCGCATGGCGCGCTCGGTCAGGTCGCGGTGGGTAATGACCAGGTCAACATCCGGCGGCAGGTTATTGATTGCGCTGTTGGTGACCGAGATGTTGCTCAGTCCGGCATCCTGCACTTTCTTGCGCAGTACCCCGGCACCCATGGCGCTGGAGCCCATCCCGGCGTCGCAAGCGACGATGATTTTACGCACATGGCTCAGGTCGTTGGTCACATTACCGGCCGCCAGCGGGCTACCGCCTTTGGATTCCGCTTTCATGTCGTGCATACGACGCGTCGCGGCTTCGATATCGTCTTCTTCTTTTACCTTGCTGGTCTTCAGCAGAACCGCAGAGACCACGAAGGAGACCGCCATCGCTGCGATAATCGCGGCGATGTTAGCGAAGTAGGCGCCTTTCGGCGTCATCGCCAGCACTGCCAGGATAGAGCCCGGGGAAGCCGGAGAGACCAGACCGCCGTTGAGGATGGTCAGGGTGAAGACACCGGTCATCCCGCCGAGGATAACGGCCAGGATCAGACGCGGGTTCATCAGCACGTACGGGAAGTAGATTTCATGGATACCCCCCAGGAAGTGGATGATAGCCGCCCCGCCTGCAGACTGTTTTGCGCTGCCGCGGCCAAAGAACATGTACGCCAGCAGAACGCCCATCCCCGGACCCGGGTTAGCTTCAATCAGGAAGAAGATGGATTTACCCAGCTCGTGGGACTGCTGAATACCCAGCGGCGAGAAGATACCGTGGTTGATGGCGTTATTGAGGAACAGGATTTTTGCCGGTTCCACGAAGATAGACGCCAGCGGCAGCATGTCGTGCGCCACCATAAAGTTAACGCCAGCCGCCAGAATTTTCGACAGAACTTCAACCGCCGGGCCGATGCCGAGGAAGGCCAGGATGGCAAGGATCATCCCGATGATGCCAGCGGAGAAGTTATTCACCAGCATTTCAAAACCGGATTTGATCTTACCGTCTACCCAGTTATCGAACTTCTTGATGCAGTAGCCGCCCAGCGGGCCGGCAATCATTGAGCCGAGGAACATCGGCATATCCGCGCCGACGATAACGCCCATGGTGGTGATCGCCCCGACCACGCCACCACGTTCGCCGCCGACTAATTTACCGCCGGTGTAACCGATCAGCAGCGGCAGCAGGTAGGTGATCATCGGACCGACCAGCTTCGCCAGCGTTTCGTTTGGCAACCACCCTGTCGGAATGAAAAGCGCGGTGATGATACCCCACGCGATAAACGCGCCGATATTCGGCATCACCATATTGCTGAGGAAACGACCAAAGCTTTGCACCTTGATCTTGATATCGGATGACATAAAACACCCCTTCTTCTGTTTTGCGTATCGCGCAGGCTAAAAGCCCGAGGTTTGTTGTTAATGTGGCGGCAGAGGTAGCCGGACCCTGATTGATAGTGCGAAATCTGGCACTGAATCGTTAAGCTGTCCAGCTAGCGCCCTTTTGTGTGATACGGATCACATGAATATAGGGGGCAAAGCGGTTTTTGTAGTGATGTTGATCACATAACGCCTGTGTAAAAAAACAACACAGCGCCTTTTTAGCCGCTGATCTGCCTTTTTGTGTGATATTTGTCACAATTTTGTTTCGTGGTTTTGTTGTTTGTTTGTGATTTTGATCACAAAGAATTTCGCGGGGGATTTTCGCCGCTGTGATCTCGGCCCGGTTTTGCTTCCACGTCGGGATGACTCTGTAACTAAGCAACCTTAACTGCCGAATAACTTTTTTACGCCGGATGGCAAAAATGAAAGGCGTGAATTATGCTCAAAATAGCGGCCCGAATGTCAGTGGGTCGTGAATAAAATTCATATAAATTATTAGCGTAAAGCCGAGGGAATTATGTTTCTCAATTATTTTGCGCTGGGCGTTCTGATCTTCGTTTTTCTGGTCATTTTTTATGGAATT
The DNA here is from genome assembly GCF_002810515.1 of Klebsiella sp. D-Nf1. Taxonomy (NCBI): domain Bacteria; kingdom Pseudomonadati; phylum Pseudomonadota; class Gammaproteobacteria; order Enterobacterales; family Enterobacteriaceae; genus Klebsiella; species Klebsiella sp. D-Nf1. The sequence continues at coordinate 269,472 of NZ_PIOK01000005.1, read as the reverse complement.
ATCATTATTCACGATATTCCTTATTTGATCGCCAAAAAACGCAACCACCCTCATTCCGATGCTATTCATGTCGCCGGATGGGTCAGTCTTTTTACTCTCCACGTCATCTGGCCGTTTTTATGGATTTGGGCCACGCTGTACCAGCCTGAGCGCGGCTGGGGCATGCAGCATAAGGCGAATACGGCCCCTGACGAACCTGAAAAAGAGACGGATATACAACAGCTTCGCCAACGACTGAGCGACCTTGAACACCAGGTGGCGGCCATCCAGCGGCCACAGTCCACCTCTGCGGCGGAGAAATAATCTATGGATCTGTTGATAATTTTGACCTACGTGGCCATCGCCTGGTCGATATTTAAAATCTTCAAAATACCGGTAAATAAATGGACGGTACCTACCGCGGCGCTGGGGGGGGTATTTATTGTTAGCGCGCTTATTTTATTAATGAACTATAACCACCCGTACACCTTTCTGGCGCAAAAGGCAGTGATATCTATTCCTATTACGCCGCAGGTTACCGGAGTGGTTGACAGCGTCACCGACAAAGCGAATCAGCGCGTCAAAAAGGGCGAGGTGCTTTTTACTATTGACCCAGCGCGCTATCAGGCGCGGGTCGACCGCCTGCAGGCCGACCTGGTGACGGCGCTGCACAGTATTAACACCCTCAAGGCGCAGCTCTCTGAAGCCCAGGCCAACACCACCCGCGTGTCGGCGGAGCGCGATCGCTTATACAAGGACTATCAGCGCTACCTGAAAGGGAGCCAGGCGCGGGTGAACCCGTTCTCGGAAAGCGACATTGATAACGCCAGGCAGAATTATCTTGCCCAGGATGCGCTGGTCAAGGCGTCGGTAGCGGAGCAGGCGCAGATCCAGAGCCAGCTGGACAGCATGATCAATGGCGAGCAGTCGCAAGTGGTTAGCCTGCGCGCCCAACTGGCGGAGGCGAAATACAATCTTGACCAGACCACTGTGCGGGCGCCCAGCGATGGGTATATCACCCAGGTGCTGATCCGCCCGGGGACCTATGCCGCCTCGCTGCCGCTGCGCCCGGTAATGGTATTTATCCCGGAGCAAAAACGGCTGATCGTCGCCCAGTTTAGGCAAAACTCCCTGTTAAGGCTGGAGAAAGGAGACGATGCGGAAGCGGTGTTTAATGCTCTGCCCGGGCAGGTGTTCCACGGCAAACTGGTGAGCATTTTACCGGTGGTGCCGGGGGGAAGTTATCAGGCGCAAGGGGCGTTGCAGTCGCTGACCGTGACGCCGGGCAGTGATGGCGTGCTGGCGACCATTGAGCTCGACCCCAATGCCGAAATTGATGCGCTACCCGATGGCATCTACGCGCAGGTGGCAGTCTACTCCGACCATTTCACCCACGTCTCGGTGATGCGTAAAGTGCTGCTGCGCATGACCAGCTGGATGCACTACCTCTATCTCGATCATTAATGCGATCGGCGGCAGGTTGAGCGGGATGCTCACCTGCCTTTTGCCCCGCCCTGAGCCATACTCATATCTTTGTTGGCGATAATTTGTTGGCGATAAGGAGCAGGCTATGAAACTGATCGGCAGCTACACCAGTCCCTTTGTGCGCAAAATCTCCGTGATCCTGCTGGAAAAGCGCATCCCTTTTGAGTTTGTCAACGAATCCCCCTACAGCGAAAGCAACGGTGTGGCGCGCTATAATCCGCTGGGCAAAGTACCGGCGCTGGTGACGGACGACGGTGAGTGCTGGTTTGACTCCCCGGTCATCGCCCAGTATCTGGAGCTGCTGGGCGTGGCGCCGCCGATGATCCCCACCGACCCCAGAGCCGCTCTCAGGATGCGTCAGCTTGAAGCGCTGGCGGATGGGGTCATGGAGGCCGCCCAGGCGCTGGTGCGCGAAAAAACCCGCCCTGGCGCGCAGCAGTCAGAACAAGAGCTGCTCCGCCAGCGGGAGAAAGTGGCTCGTGGCCTCGACAGGCTGGAAGCCTGCGCGGCAGACGGAACGCTGCGCGGCGACGAGGTCAATCTGGCGACCATTTCCACGGCCTGCGCCATTGCTTATCTGAACTTTCGCCGGGTAGCGCCCGGCTGGTGCGCCACCCGGCCCCAGCTGGTGAAGCTGGTGGATGCGCTGTTCCAGCGCGCCAGCTTTGCGCGTACCGAACCGCCGCGGACTTGACCCAGGCAGGTAACAGTTTGCGCAGGGAGGCGTTACAATCGCCACTGATTGTTGACTCCCTCTCCCGTCGGGAGGGGGGAAAATAACTTACCGCCAGGCCCATTCATGACTACCGATATTCGTGCGCTTTATACCCGGCTTCCGGCCATTGACCGCTTACTACGCGACCCCACTTTTTCTCCCTTGCTGGCGCAGCACGGCCATTCGCAGGTGGTGGCGCAGCTGCGCCAGATGCTGGATGAGGCGCGGGAACAGATTAGCCAACGGCAGACGCTTCCTGACTGGAGCCATGACTGGCTGAACGCCTGCGCGCAGCGGCTCACCGCCGGCCAGCAGAGCGCTCTGCGTCCGGTGTTTAATCTCACTGGTACGGTGTTGCATACCAATCTCGGGCGCGCCATTCAGGCGGAGTCGGCCGTGGAGGCGGTTGCCAGCGCGATGCGCGCGCCGGTGACGCTCGAATATGATCTCGACGACGCCGGGCGCGGCCATCGCGATCGCGCCATTGCCGATCTGCTGTGCCAGATCACCGGCGCGGAAGATGCCTGTATCGTGAACAACAACGCGGCGGCCGTTCTGTTGATGCTGGCGGCCACCGCCAGCGGCCGCGAAGTGGTGGTCTCCCGCGGCGAACTGGTGGAGATCGGCGGGGCATTTCGCATTCCCGACGTGATGCGCCAGGCGGGTTGTCAGCTGCACGAAGTGGGTACCACCAACCGCACCCATGCCAAAGACTATCGCCAGGCAGTGAATGACAATACCGCGCTGCTGATGAAGGTCCACACCAGCAACTACAGTATTGAGGGCTTTACCAAAGCCGTCGACGAGGCGGAGCTGGCGGCCATTGGCCGCGAACTGGACGTCCCGGTGGTGGCCGACCTGGGCAGCGGGTCGCTGGTGGATCTCAGCCAGTATGGCCTGCCGAAGGAGCCGATGCCGCAGGAGATGATCGCCGCCGGGGTGAGCCTGGTTAGTTTCTCTGGCGACAAGCTGCTCGGCGGCCCGCAGGCCGGAATTATCGTCGGCAAACGCGCGCTGATTGCCCGGCTGCAAAGCCATCCGCTGAAGCGGGCCCTGCGCGCGGATAAAATGACCCTCGCGGCGCTGGAAGCCACGCTGCGCCTCTATCAGCACCCGGAGGTGCTGACGGAGAGATTACCGACGCTGCGCTTGCTCACCCGTCCGGCGGAAGAGATCCGTCGGCTGGCTGAACGCCTGCAGCCTGACCTGGCGGCACACTATGCTGATTTTGCCGTCAGCGTGGCAGCCTGCCAGTCGCAGATTGGCAGCGGTTCGTTACCCGTTGACCGCCTGCCCAGCGCGGCGTTGACCTTTACCCCACATGACGGCCGCGGCAGCCGGCTGGAGGCACTGGCGGCCCGCTGGCGCGCACTGCCGTTCCCGGTGATTGGCCGCATTGATGACGGTCGGCTCTGGCTGGACCTGCGCTGTCTGGAAGATGAAACCCGGTTTATGGAGATGTTGTTACGATGATTATTGCCACCGCTGGACATGTTGACCACGGCAAAACGACGCTGCTGCAGGCGATAACCGGCGTGAATGCCGATCGTCTGCCGGAAGAGAAAGCGCGGGGAATGACGATCGATCTCGGCTATGCCTACTGGCCGCAGCCGGACGGGCGGGTGCTGGGATTTATTGACGTTCCCGGGCACGAAAAGTTTTTGTCCAACATGCTGGCGGGGGTGGGGGGTATTGACCATGCGCTGCTGGTGGTGGCCTGCGATGACGGGGTGATGGCGCAAACTCGCGAACACCTGGCGATCCTGCAACTGACCGGAAAGCCGACGCTGACCGTGGCGCTGACCAAAACGGACCGCGTAGCGGCCGACAGGGTGGCGGAGGTGCAGGCGGAGGTCGAGCAGACTCTGCGCGAGCTGGGCTTTGACGCCGTCGCTTTCTTTCCCACCGCGGCGGCGGAAAACATCGGTATTGCCGAACTGCGCAGCCATCTGCTGCAGCTTGCGGAGCGCCCCCACCCGCAGCAGCAGCGGTTTCGCCTGGCGCTGGACCGTGCTTTTACCGTCAAAGGCGCGGGGCTGGTGGTCACCGGGACGGCGCTCTCCGGCGAAGTACGGGTCGGGGATACTCTGTGGCTTACCGGCGTGAATACGCCGATGCGCGTGCGTGGTCTGCATGCCCAGAATCAAGCGGTTGAGCAGGCGCACGCCGGGCAGCGCATTGCGCTGAATATTGTCGGCGATGCACAGAAAGAGGCATTGCACCGCGGCGACTGGCTGTTGTCCTCACCGCCGCCGGAGCCTGCTGAACGGGTGATTGTCGAGCTGCAGTGCCATACGCCGCTCAGCCAGTGGCAGCCGCTGCATATTCACCACGCTGCCAGCCACATTACCGGCCGGGTGTCGCTCCTTGAGGACAACCTGGCGGAGCTGGTGCTGGATACCCCGCTGTGGCTGGCGGATAACGACCGGCTGGTGCTCCGCGATATCTCTGCTCGCTTGACGCTGGCCGGCGCACGGGTGGTGACGCTGGATCCCCCGCGCCGCGGCAAACGTAAACCGGAATATCTGCAGTGGCTGCACGCTCTGGCGGCGGTCGGCGCTGACGATGCGCAGGCGCTTGAGCTGCATCTGCAGCGGGATGCCGTCCGGCTTGAGCGCTTCGCCTGGGCGCGGCAGCTCAGCGAAGCCGGAATGGCCGCCATGATCCAGCGACCAGACTATCTGCAGGCCGGACAGCGCCTGCTCAGTGCCCCGCTTGCCGCCCGCTGGCAGCGAAAATTGCTGGATGCTCTGGCGCGTTACCATGAGCAGCATCGCGATGAGCCCGGGCCGGGCCGGGAGCGCCTGCGTCGCATCGCGCTGCCGATGGAAGATGAAGCGCTGGTGCTGCTGCTGATTGAGCAGATGCGCGAGAGCGGCATAGTCCACAGCCATCACGGCTGGCTGCATTTGCCGGAGCATAAAGCCGGGTTTACCGACGAGCAGCAGGCGGTCTGGCAGAAGGTGGAAACCCTGTTCGGCGATGACCCCTGGTGGGTGCGCGATCTTGCGCGCGAAGTCCATGTTGAAGAGTCCCTGATGCGCGCGGTGCTGCGCCAGGCGGCGCAGCAGGGGATGATTACCGCGATCGTCAAGGATCGTTACTACCGCAACGATCGCATTGTGCAGTTCGCCCAGCGGGTGCGCGAGCTGGATCAGCTGCGCGGATCCACCTGCGCCGCGGATTTCCGCGATACCTTAAACGTCGGGCGGAAGCTGGCGATCCAGATCCTGGAGTATTTTGATCGGATTGGCTTCACCCGCCGTCGCGGTAACGATCATATCCTGCGCGATAAGGCGTTGTTTCTGTAATCATTAGCGCCAGCTCCCCGGCGTCCTGCCGGGGAAGAGAGGCGGTTGGCGTCAGTTTTGCCCGTAATAGGCGTTCGCGCCGTGCTTGCGCAAATAGTGTTTATCCAGCAATACCGTCTGCATCTCCGGCAACTGAGGCGAGAGCTGGCGCGAGAACAGCCCCATATACGCGCACTCCTCAAGCACCACGGCGTTATGTACGGCGTCTGCGGCGTCTTTTCCCCAGGCGAACGGACCGTGTGAATGGACAAGTACCGCCGGAACCTGTGCCGGATCGAGGCGTCGTTCTTCAAAGGTCTGAATAATCACTTCGCCGGTCTGATACTCATATTCTCCGTTAATTTCCTCTTCGGTCATCAGGCGGGTACAGGGGATCGCGCCATAGAAGTAGTCGGCGTGGGTGGTGCCCCAGGCGGGCAGATCGAGACCCGCCTGTGACCAGATCGTCGCGTGGCGGGAGTGGGTATGCACGATCCCGCCGATCTGCGGATAACGGCGATAGAGTGCCAGATGGGTCGGCGTGTCCGATGAAGGCTTTTTGCCGCCGGCCACTACTTTGCCGCTGGCGATCTCGACCACCACCATATCCTCGGCGGTCATCACGTCGTATTCCACGCCGGAAGGTTTGATCACCATCAGCGTGCGTGTTTCATCGACCGCGCTGACGTTGCCCCAGGTAAACGTCACCAGCTGGTGTGCCGGGAGCGCCAGATTGGCCGCCAGCACGTCGGCTTTGAGCTGTTCTAACATGCGAATCCTCCTTCCTGCATCCGCGCTTCTATCCAGCGTCGGGCCTGAATAATTTCCAGTACCGGCTCTTTGGCTTTTTCCGTCCACATCTCAATCAGAAATGCGCCGCGATAGTTCAGCTCATGCAGTGTTTTGAAGATGCCGACGAAATCCACACAGCCTTCGCCAAACGGTACGTCGCGGAACTGACCGGGGCTCTGCGCGGTCACCGGCTGGGTATCTTTTAAATGAATGGCGGCGATGCGATCGATACCCAGCTTCAGCTCGGCGGTGACGTCGTTTCCCCAGGCGCTAAGGTTGCCCACGTCCGGGTAGACCGAGAACCACGGCGAGGCGAGCATCTCATCCCACTTTTTCCATTTGCTGATGGAGTTCATAAAAGCGGTATCCATGATCTCCACCGCCAGCATCACCTGCGCCGCTGCGGCCTGTTCCACTGCCCACGCCAGCCCTTCGGCAAAGCGCTGTTGGGTACCTTCATCATGCGCTTCGTAATAGACGTCATACCCTGCCAGCTGAATGGTGCGGATGCCGAGATCGCGCGCCAGACGGATGGCTTTGGTCATGATCTCTCGTGCCTGCTGGCGCACGGCCGCATCGCGGCTGCCAAAAGGGAAACGGCGATGCGCGGAGAGGCACATCGACGGGACCGCCACGCCGGTTTCCAGCATAGCGGTGACCAGCGAGGCGCGCTGTGTTGCGCTCCAGTCGAGACGCGACAGCCGCTCGTCGGTCTCATCCACCGACATCTCGACGAAATCGAAACCGCAGCTTTTCGCCAGCACCAGCCGTTCCGGCCAGCTGAGATCTTTCGCCAGTGCTTTCTCATAGATCCCTAACGGATGGTTACGCATGCTTATCTCCCCAGATAGCGTCGATCTGCGCATGGAACGCCGCGGCGACCTGCGCCGGTTGCGTTGCTCCGGCTAGCGCGCGTCCGGCAATAAACGCTTTCACCTGAATATCTTTGAACAACGGCAGATCGGCCGGGGTGATGCCGCCGGTGATCGACAGCTGAAGGCCGATATCTGAGAGCGCTTTCATCCGCGCCAGATCGACGTCACTCCACTGTTGTCCGCTGGCCTGGGCGTCGCGGCCGCGATGGTAAATCGCCTGGCGGACGCCGGTGCGGTACCAGGCGCGAGCGTCATCCAGCGTCCAGTTGCCAAACAACTCCATCTGTATTTCACCGCCGCAGCTTTGCGCGACGGCGTGGCCCTTTTCCACCGTGGCGAGGGGCGCGGCGCAGATGATGGTCATCCAGTTGGCGCCAGCGGCAAAGGCCTGCTGAGCCAGCGTTTCTCCCGCATCGGCAACCTTCCAGTCGGCGACGATGATTTTATCCGGACACTGGGCGCGCAGGGCTTTCACCGCGCTAAGGCCTTCTGTTAAGCAGAGGATGGTGCCGGCTTCAACGATATCGACGTGGTCCTGTAGCAGGGTGACATCGCGGCTGGCCGCTTCAAGGCTGGTATGGTCGAGCGCCAGTTGCAGTAATGGTCGGCTCATAATGCATGCTCCTTAATACGGGCGTGGTAGCCCTGTAGTGCTTCAATCAAATGTTGGTAATGGCAATATTTTTGCTGGTAGCGCGCGTGGGCGGCCATGTCAGGCAGCAGCGTGCGCACCGGGTGCTGAAGGTGGCGGCAGGCATCGTTGAAATCGCGATAAACGCCAGTGCCGACCCGGGCGGCGAGCGCGGCGCCAAAGCAGCCGGTCTCCTCTACCTGCGGCAGCTCGACGCGCAGGCCGCTGACGTCCGCCAGCATCTGCATCCAGACGTCGGAGTGCGCCGGGCCGCCGGTGACGCGCAGGGCCTGCACGTGGGTAAAGCGCTCGCGCATGCGGTTGAGGTGGGTCATGTGGCTGAACACCACGCCCTCATAGACCGCCTGCAGCAGATGCGCGCGGGTGTGGAGCGCCTGCATGCCATAGAAGCCGCAGGTCATCTCCAGCCCGGCGTTGCTGCCGTAGAGAAACGGCAGAAAAAAGAGGTCGCTACCGGCCTTTGGCAGGCCGGCGACGGCCTGATTGATATCGTCAAAAGAGAGTTCGCCCCACTGGGCGGTGAACCATTCGAGGTTGCCCGACGAGGTGGGGCTGGCTTCGTGAACAATGTACTGCCCGTCGTTGACGTAGCGGCCGTAGACGTAAGGGTGCGCTTCATGGTCGCGCAGGCCGCGGGTGATCCCGCTAGTGACGGCCCAGGTGCCCATCACCGCGTTGAGCGTGAATTCATCTTCGATACCGGCGCAGAGTGCGGTGGAGACCACATCAAACAGACCGCCGACGACGGGGGTTCCCGCCGCCAGACCGGTGATGGCGGCTGCCTGAGCGGTGATCTCCCCGCCTTTTTCTGCAGAACCAACGAGGGGCGGCAGCGCACCGTCAATTTCGCTGATGCCCAACCATTGGGTCAGACGCGGGTCGTACTGGCCGCTGGTCATGTTGTAGAGATTGGATTCAGAGATGTTGCTCTCTTCGCACCCTTTCACGCCGGTCAGGCGCCAGCGCAGATAGTCATGGCCCATCATCACGCAGCCAATTTGCGCGTAGCGCTGTGGTTCATGTTCTTTCACCCAGCGCAGCAGCGAGGCGGGATGTCCGGTCCATAGGGTCTGGCGGGTGACGGGATAGAGCTTTTCCGGGATCCCATCCTGTTGCCAGCGCTGGACGATCGCCAGCGCCCGGCGGTCGGAAGAGAGCATGGCATGGCCCAGCGGGCGATCCTGTTTATCAAGCAGGAACAGCCCCTTGCCCTGCGCGGAGATGCCCACGCCTTTAATTTGTTCACCGCAGATACCGGTACGTCGTAACAGCCCGGCGATGGTGGCGGCGCACTGCTGCCAGAGCTGGTCCATGTCGCGTTCGGCATAACCTGGCAAAGGCGACAGCGTCTGCAGTGATTGTCGGTTAATGCCATGTTCACGGCCTTGCGCGTCATATAATCCGGCTTTCAGATAGGTACCACCGCAATCAATGCCCAGCCAGAAGCGTGCTTTCTCACTCATTTTTTATCTCTCAATGTTGCCGGATGGCGCTGCGCTTAGCCGGCCTGCGGGAAGATGACCCACAGGCCTGGCGATTTTTTAGGCGGCGTGCTTCCGCGAGTTCACTGTATTGACGGGCGTGGCGCCGGCATCGCATTTCGCCGGCAGCAGCACAGCCATCAGCGCGGCCAGAGCCAAGGAGATAGCCAGGCAATACACCCCCGCGTCTTTGCTGTAGAGAGTGATCAGTACGCCCACCGCGTAGGGACCGCAGAAGCCGCCGAGGTTACCGAGGGCGTTGATAACCCCGCGCGCGCCGCCGGCCATTTCAGCGCTGAACAGCCGTGCCGGAATGGTCCAGAACACGCCAGCCGCCGATTGCAGGAAGAACCCGCAGCCGACCAGCGCGGCGTAGGACAGCCAGATCTGATTCTTCAGCGCCACCGACAGGAACATGCACAGGGCAAAGCCAATCAGCGGCAGGCAGACGAACAGTTTGCGTTTGCCGGTACGGTCAGAGAGGGAAGAGAACAGGAACATCCCGGCAATGGCGCCGACGTAGGGCAGAATGGCGAGCACCCCGACCTGGCCCATGCTGCTGTGGGTCAGCTCTTTGAGGATGGTGGGCAGCCACAAGGTGTAGCCGTAAATCCCGGTCTGATAGAAGAAGTTCAGCGCGATAAGCTGCCACATGGTTTTATCGGAAAGCACTGCGCTGAGCGAAGCGTTTTTCACCTCGGTTCCGGCAATCGCCTTTTGTTCTGCGGCCAGCGTTTCCACCAGATAGTGCTTCTCGGCATCAGAGATCCAGCGCGCTTCCTGTGGGCGGTCATAGACGGTATAGGCCCAGAGCAACAGAACGGCCACTGAGAGCAAACCTTCGATAATGAACAGCCAGCGCCAGTCGAGTACGGTGATGATCCATCCCGAAAGCGGGGCGGTGATAATCCCGGCGATGGGGACAAACATAATGACAATGGCGTTAGCGCGCCCGCGTTCGGCGTCCGGGAACCAGTTGCTGATCATGGTCAGCACCACCGGGAGCATACCGCCTTCTGCTACCCCCAGCAGGAAGCGCAGCACCAGCAGCTGATACTGGTTGGTGATTAATCCCGTCAGGACGGAGATCACCGCCCAGGCGACCAGCGACCAGCCAATAAACTTCTTGCCGCTTCCGTGAACGGCAATTTTGCCGCCGGGAACCTGTAAGAACAGATAACCAATAAAGAAAATACCACCTGCCAGTCCCGCCATGGTGGCGGAAATACCCAGTTCTGCATCCATGCCGCCCGGCATCGCAAAGGCGATATTGACGCGATCCATATAAGAGATAATACAGGCGATCAGAATGGGTGGAATAATTCGCAGCCAACGCTGACGAGGGATATCTTTTAGTCCTGGTCGAGAGGTCATATTCATAGTTGTAGCCTCGTAGAGTAAGTGTTCTGTTTTTTATTATTGTTGTGCTTTATTTAAGGCAGTAATGCCGTCGCGTAATATCGCTATGCGATGATTGACGTCCGCATCAGGATTAATTTCCAGTAATTTAATACCGAGAAATTGCAAGGGCTTGCTGTCAGTACAGGCTAATAATTCACGCACATGTGTGTGGGTCATTAAACTTTCTGCACAGAAGGGGGAGAACGGTGCGTGTAAATCCTGCCATTCACCGTATTCGCCATGTTGCGTGGTACCGGAGAACATCAGTGCGCCAAGCTTACCGGCCTGGCTGGCCTGCCGGGTATGGGCTAGCGGCAGGGTGGTGTCCTGGCCTTCAATGGCAGAGCGTGCCCAGTTAATGCCAACGCTGATCTCATAACCGGCAAGGGTTTCCAGCACATTATCTAAAGGCAGAAATCCCTTGCGCGGCGCGGGGCCGGTCATCGCATCGCAATGTTCCAGCACCAGGTCGCACGACCAGTCCCAGCTGGCGACTTCCTTCAGCGAACGGGCAAAGGCGTCGGTAGCCTGGGCGACGTTAGGGTTGCTGGCGCAAGGGGCGGCATGGAGTTCAAGCGCCACGATTTTCCCGGCGTTTGCCGCATTGATCGTGTTGATTTTCTGGTAAAGGTGGCGATAGTACGCCACGCAGGCTTTACGTTGTTCTTCGTCGCTGGACGCCAGCCCAAAGCCGCCGTGACCTCCGCGGCGGCGCATGGTTTCCATAATCGCCGTGACGACGATTTGCCAGTCGGCAGGAGTATGGCGCAATAACCACTCATCGCCCAGTGGGTGGAGATGTTCAAGACAGGGCTGCTCCAGCCCCCGAATATCCGGGGTGTCGGCCAGTTGCCGCCAGAATGCTTTTTCTTCGTCTTCACTTTTCTGGTGAAAAGAGGGTGCACAGGGATACGCACCGATAATATAACCGGTATTATTTTTCATAATGTGCTCCTGAATATAATGCTTTTATAAAGCGTCGATGGCCACTTTAACCACGATTTTTCTGATCGGCGTGGCGACCGACTTATGGCATCCGGGGCGATGAACATCCTGTGGGAAAAATATGACGTAGCTTCCCGGGATCATTTCAAGGAACGATTCATGTTCGCAACCGTGAAAGAAAATAATATCGCGCTGTGCTAATAGCGATTCGCTAATGGCGTTATTACCGTTATCAATAGCGAAACCTATTTTCTCTTCGCCCCAGGCCAGAAATTGGATATCCAGATAGCGGCGATGCACTTCCGGGCGATTTTCGGCAACTTCGCGAGTGGTTAAGTCGATAATCTGCGCGAAGATATTTTTGCCGTCGATCTCCACGACGCCGGGGACCAGTTTGCTGAAATCGGTGCTGCGCAGGAAATCCAGGGCTCGCTCAATTGCCGCAGGCAACCGACACGGATTAGGCTGCGTGATATGTCCAAAGATCATGGCTTAACTCCTTACAGCGCCTGAATTTTCGCCCAGACGCTGTCATCGACGGTGATACCGTCGCGACGATTCTCTTCCAGCAGGCGGGTAAACTCATGGCCGGGTAAACGGACGGCCACGTTTTCATCGGCCCGTTCGGCGGTGGTGATGAAATCCATAATCCGTTGCAGCTTGGCATCGCGGGTTGCGCCGTCGATAAGCTTATCGACCTCAATGGCGATGAAAATCTGCGAAACGCCATATTCATCGCTGTTTTCCTGGGTCACTTCGGCAACAGAAGATCCATTAGAAAGCAGGGTAGCGATCATATCCAGCACGATCGACAGGCCGGATCCTTTCCAGTAGCCCATGGGCAAAATGCGGCGATTTTTCTCGATGACGCCCGGTTCTTTGGTCAGATTGCCCTCATCGTCGAATCCGCCGTCTACCGGCAGTTCACGGCCCGCCAGGCGGTTCACCTCCAGCATGCCGTAGGAGAACATCGACATCGACATATCCACCATGGTGATTGGTGTGGAAGGAATGGCGACGATCAGCGGGTTGGTACCGATACGGCACTCTTTGGCGCCCCACGGCGGCATCACGGCGATGGAGTTGGTCCAGCAGATGCCGATGTAGCCTTTTTCCGCCGCCTGCCAGCCGTAGCTCCCCCCGCGCATCCAGTGGTTGGCGTTCCGCAGCGCCACCAGCCCAATGCCGTGATCGGATGCCAGCTCAATGGCCCGGTCCATCATCTTTTTTGCCGTCAGGTTGCCGATGGACCGCCGGGCGTCCCACTGCTCAATCGCGCCGAGGCTGGTAATACGCTGCGGTTTGGCTTCAGGGATGATATCGCCATTGTCCAGTTGCTGGATAAAGCGGGGAAAGCGGTTCACGCCGTGTGAATAGACGCCGGATTCCGTGGTGCGGGCGAACATGTCCGCGCAGGCATCGGCGGTTTCCGCCGCCACGCCGCGTTTAAGCAGTACCTGATTGAAGGCCTCTTTTAACTGCGAAAAAGTTACTTTCATACGTGTTTCCCTGGTGAGTTTTGATCGCTTTTTTATCATTAAATTTCACAATGCGAAATCTGATTTCAAATATAACGATCAAAATTTGTCAGATCAACGGCAGGGGTGTTTTTTAAAAACAATAAAAATCAATTGGTTATGTTTTTTGATCTCAGATCGTGAACTGACACACACTTTGCGCTACCATCAGAACGCAACGAAAGGGGAGCGGAAGCGATGGTGATGAAAGAGAGCGAGACAGGGCAAGACAAAGAGAGGCCGGCGGGAAGTCAGAGCCTGTTCCGTGGACTGATGTTGATTGAAATCCTGAGCAACTATCCAAACGGTTGCCCGCTGGCGCATCTGTCAGAGCTGGCGGGGCTGAATAAAAGCACGGTCCATCGATTGCTGCAGGGCTTGCAGTCCTGCGGGTATGTCACGCCAGCGCCGGCGGCGGGTAGCTATCGGCTCACCACCAAGTTCATCGCGGTCGGACAGAAGGCGCTGTCCTCGCTGAATATCATTCATGTGGCGGCCCCCCATCTTGAAACGCTTAATCTGGCGACGGGCGAGACGGTGAACTTTTCCAGTCGGGAAGACGATCATGCGATCCTGATTTACAAGCTCGAGCCGACAACCGGAATGCTGCGTACCCGTGCTTACATTGGCCAGCATATGCCGCTCTACTGTTCCGCGATGGGGAAGATTTACATGGCGTTCGGCCATCCTGATTATGTTGAGCATTACTGGAATACTCATCAGGATGTTATTCAGCCGCTGACCCGCAACACCATCACCGGCTTACCGGCCATGCATGATGAGCTGGCGCAGATCCGTGAACGTAACATGGCCATGGATCGGGAAGAGAATGAGCTGGGGGTGTCCTGTCTGGCGGTGCCGGTTTTTGATATTCACCAGCGCGTGCCCTACGCCATCTCTATTTCCCTGTCGACGTCGCGCCTCAAGCAGATAGGCGAAAAGAACTTGTTAAAACCGCTGCGTGAGACCGCGGAGGCGATCTCGCGTGAACTGGGTTTCACGGTGCGTGAAGCGTCAGGCAAATGACCACATCCTGCAGGCCATCTGACAAAAAACAGCGCTGATTCCATTCAGGATCAAAGCGCGGGCAGGGGATATTCTGGCACGCTGCGTTTTTATCCCCAGGGAGCAGAGGATGAACCAGTTTCTTATTGCCAATGCCCAGCGGTGCATTGGCTGTCGTACCTGTGAAGTGGCTTGTGCGGTGGCGCACCAGCAGGCGCAGGATGTCGCCGCCCTGTCGACGAACCATTTCGCGCCGCGTATCCGGGTAGTGAAAAGCGGTGACATATCGACGGCGACGGCGTGCCGGCAATGCGAGGATGCTCCCTGCGCCAGCGTTTGCCCGCAAGGGGCGATTCAGCGCGACAATGACGTCTGGTGGGTCGACCAGCGGCGCTGCATCGGCTGCAAAAGTTGCATGGTGGCCTGCCCGTACGGCGCGATGACCGTTACGGTAGTGAATCAGCAGGCGCGGGCGCTGAAATGCGATTTATGCCATCATCGCGCCGAAGGACCGGCCTGCGTGGCCGCCTGCCCGACGCAGGCGCTGCGGGTCATGGTTCCCGCGGAGCTGGAAGCGCTATGCGCGCAAAAACGCCAGCGGCTGGCGCTGGCGTGAGTGGGGTCGCTGACGGGCGTTACCCGCCCGCGGCGTCAAAGACTATGCTTCCTGTTCGCGCCAGGCGAATTCAATCTCTTCGGCGAGAATTTTCACCCCGGCCTCAATTTTTTGCGGGTCTGGCACATAGTTCATGCGCATGCACTGGTGGGTGTGCGGCCACGGCTTATCCAGACCCGGGAAGAAGTAATCCCCCGGCACCATCAGCACGCCGCGCTTTTTCAGCCGCTGATACAGCAGCTCGGTGGAGACCGGCAGGTCCTTAAACCACAGCCAGAGGAAAATGGCCCCCTCCGGTTTGTGGATCAGGCAGCGCTCCTCCGGCAGATATCGGCGAATAATGGCGATGGTTTCCTGCACCCGCTGGTAATAGAAGGGCTTGATCACCGTCTCTGACAGACGCAGCAGATCCTGTCGTTTAATCATTTCGCACATCATTGCCGGCCCGATGCCGCCAGGGGCGAGGCTGATAATGCCGTTCATGTTGCTGATGGCGGTGATGATTTTCTCGTTGGCGATGATAATCCCGCAGCGGCTGCCCGGCAGGCCCAGTTTGGACAGGCTCATACACAGCACGATGTTTGGATTCCACAGCGGTCGGGCGTCGCTAAAGATAATGCCCGGGAATGGCACGCCGTAGGCGTTATCAATCACCAGCGGGACCCCGTGCTGATTCGCCAGCGCATCCAGTTTGATCAGCTCTTCATCAGTGATGACGTTGCCAGTCGGGTTGGTGGGGCGCGAGACGCAGATCATCCCGGTCTCTTCCGTCACCTGCAGATGTTCAAAATCAACATGGTACTTAAACTGGCCTTCCGGCAGCAGTTCGATGTTCGGCCGGGTGGCAACGAACAGATCCTCTTCCAGACCGGCATCGGCGTAACCGATATATTCCGGCGTCAGTGGGAACAGTACCTTACGCGTGGTGCCATCTGCCCGACGGCCTGCAAACAGATTAAATAAGTAGAAAAATGCGCTCTGACTGCCGTTTGTTAGCGCAATATTCTGTGGTTCGATCTCCCAGCCCAGCTCGTCGCGCAGCATGTTCGCCAGCAGGTTCAGTAGCTCACTTTTGCCCTGCGGACCATCATAATTACAAAGCGCATCAAGGGCTTTGCCATTATCCAGCATGTCGGACAGCAGCTGCTGGAAGTAGTCATTCATTTCCGGGATCTGAGCGGGGTTGCCGCCGCCCAGCATAATAGCGCCCGGCGTGCGCAGACCGTCATTAAGGTCTTCCATCAAGCGGGTGATGCCTGAATGACGGGTGAATTTGTCGCCGAAAAGGGAAAATGTCATCGCGAATAGTCTATCGGTGGTTCTGGAAAGTGGCTAACCATAACGCCAGCGCTAGCGTGGTGCAAATCGGCGGGAGGAGGCGGCTTTTTATCTTTATCCTGTAAATTGCTATTTTGTTAGCGTTTTGTTCTGATTGGCTCCCCGCCAGGGCGGAGAGCCACCTGTGGATTACTGCTGCTGTCCGGCCCAGATGACCATCACTTTGTCTTCACCGCTCTCACGCGCGAACCCGTAACCACGCGGCATCGACAGCGTTGTCTGTCTGCCCATGCCGATAGCCGGATGGCGAGCGCGGAACTGACCGATCTTCTGCCAGTGAGTGACGCTGCGGGCCGCCTTGCCATTAACATCCTGCCAGTTCATCTCCGAACGGGTGCCCTGCAGCGGGTCCGAGCCGGTGGGGCCGAACGGACGTGATGATTCGTCACCATAGAAAATCTGCACGGCGCCAGGGGCCAGCAGCAACAGCTCCGCCGCGGTGGTGCCGCCTTCGCGGAACAGGCGCGTATCGTGCGAGGAGAGGTAACTCAGGACGTTAAAGCTCTGCAGCTTGTCGGCCATTTGCTGCCAGGTGAGGTCAATATTGGCCATACAGGTAGCCGCTTTCGCCGCCTGGTCCTGGTAGTCGAAATTGATCATCGCATCAAAACCGTGGCGATAATAATCGCTCTGCATCACCCCATGTCCCCAGGCTTCACCGGTCATCCAGAACGGCGCCGCATCCAGCGCTTTATCCGGATTGGCTTTCTTCCACTCCGCCAGCGCGGCGGTGGCCTGGGTTTTTAACTGCTGCCAGGCGTCCATCTCCACATGTTTGGCGGTATCGACGCGGAAGCCATCGATGCCGTAGTCGCGTACCCACTGGCTCAGCCAGTGGGTCAGGTAGTCGCGCGGCGTATAGCCCGGGATCGCCTTCGCCGCGGTGTCTGGTTTATGGCTATAGAAGTTCGGCAGGCCTGAGGCTTCCTTCGATTCGGTTTTCAGGTCCGGCAGGAAGGCCAGCGACATGGTGAGATCGTCATAGCCTGGGTTGTCATAATCGCCGATATCGGTGCGGATCCACTTCTTGCCCCACCATTTCTCCCAGCCGGCTTTGTCGCTGAAGTTGATGTAGTCGTTAAAGCTATGCCAGGTCTGGCCCGCGCCCGGTTTCCAGTCCGTCCAGCGCTCGCCGAGGGTTTTTTTCAGCTCATCGCCTTGCAGATACAGGGCGCCGAACTGGAACTCCTGCATGTCGGCCAGGGTGGCGTAACCGGTATGGTTCATCACTACGTCAAACAGGATGCGTATGCCGCGCTTATGCGCTTCATCCACCAGCCGGCGGAGATCCGCTTCGGTCCCCATGTTGGCGTCCAGTTTCGACCAGTCCTGGGTGTAATAGCCGTGGTAGGCGTAATGAGGAAAATCGCCCTTCGTGCCGCCGCCGACCCAGCCGTGGATCTGCTCAAGCGGGGAGCTGATCCACAGGGCGTTAACCCCCATCTGCTGCAGATAATCCAGCTTGCTGGTTAATCCCTGCAGGTCGCCGCCGTGGAAGGTGCCGATCTCCTGCATGCCGTCTTTATGACGGCCATAGCTGTTGTCGTTGGCCGGGTTGCCGTTTACAAAGCGATCGGTCAGGACGAAGTAGACAGTGGCATTGTGCCAGTCAAACGGCGCCGGGGCGGCGGTCTCGGCACGCTCGAGCAGCAGCAGGCCATTGCTGCCGAAGGCGGGCTGCAGGGTGATTTTGCCGCCGCTGACGGTCGCGACATTGCCGCTGTAGAAATCGCGGACCTTGCTGCCCTCGGCGAAGGTTTTGCTGACGTCGATGGTCAGCGGTTTTCCATCCCACTTCGGACACTGACGGATCTGCGGCGCGGCGGCGCTGGCCTCTTTTTCCTCCAGCGAAATCATCATTGTCGGTGTGCCGGAGCGGGTATCCACCTCCAGGGTATACAACCCCTGGCGGAAGATGCGCCATTGCGGCGGGGTGCCACGGCAGGGCTCCATGGACAGCATCTGGTTGAGCTTAATGCCGCCGGAAGGCTGCCAGCACTGCTGGTCAAAATTTAGCTGCAGAGGACGTGTACCCTTCTCAACCACTTTCTGGCTGATGAATCGGCCCGTCCCTTCTTCGGTAAAGGCAGGGAAGTCGGTGGTAGTCCAGGCGGCAAAGGCCATCCCAGGCACGAATAACGTGGCAAGCGCAGCGAGTTTCATTGCGGGATCCTGTGAGCGGTTTTTATCTAGTGTGCCTTGTTGCCGCACGGGTGAACTCCTCCTGGCGGGCGTTTTACCAGGAGGATGAAAAGGGGTGAGTGACACCGCTCAAAAAATAGGCTAAAAATGAGACGAAGCTAGCATTTTCGCACTGGCGATGCGGCGCAGAAACCGATTTCAGATGACACCAATTCGGAATTGGACTATTTCTGTTGATGCTCTCATTGCGTATTTTTGATACTATTAGCGATTCAGCTATCGTTTTTTTGTGAAACACAAGGTGTTGGAATGCATATATCCGACCAGGAGACCTGATGATATCGAATCCCATACGACGATATGGGGCCGCCATACTTATGTTACTAACCTGTGTATTTTCAGGTAGTGTGTTGGCAACAACGCACACAGCAACAAAGAGTCATAAAGCCCCAACGGTTAAGAAGATCAGTAGTACTAAGGTAAGCAGTAAACAAGAGTATTCTCGCAATAGTGTAAAGAGCAGTTCACTTCCTGACTTGCGAAAATACCCTTCCGGAACACCAAGGAAAAAAGCGTTTCTCCGGACGGTCATGCCTTATATTACCAAGCAGAATCAGGCGATTACTGCGGATCGTAACTGGCTTGTTTCCAAGCAATACGATGCTCGCTGGTCGCCGACTGAGAAGGCGCGCCTGAAAGATATCGCTGCCCGTTATAAGGTGAAGTGGTCAGGCAATACGCGTCATGTGCCCTGGAACGCGCTGCTTGAGCGTGTCGACATTATTCCGAACAGCATGGTAGCAACCATGGCGGCGGCGGAAAGTGGCTGGGGTACCTCCAAGCTGGCGCGTGAGAACAACAACCTGTTTGGCATGAAGTGCGGCGCCGGTCGCTGCCGCGGGGCGATGAAAGGCTACTCGCAGTTCGAATCGGTGGAGCAGTCGGTGCAGGCTTATGTCACCAACCTGAACACCCACCCGGCTTATTCTTCATTCCGCAAATCGCGCCTGCAGCTGCGCAAGGCGGATCAGGAAGTGACGGCCAGTACGATGATTCATAAGCTGAAGGGTTATTCGACCAAAGGGTCGAGCTACAACAACTATCTCTTCGCGATGTATCAGGACAATCAGCGGCTCATCGCCGCCCATCTGTAATCCGGATGCCCGGCCTTGTCGCCGGGCATTTTTTTGCCCTACAGCATCACCTCGCTGTGCCGGTCACGGTACTCCTTCGGCGTCACGTCGTACTCCTTCTTAAACACCGAATAAAAATATTGCAGCGATGGGTAGCCGCACATTTGTGAAATCTCATTGATCGACAGGCTGGTGGACACCAGCAGGCTGCGCGCCTTTTCCAGTTTCTCGCTGTGGATCACCGTGTGGATGGTCTCCCCGACTTCCTCTTTGAAGCGTTTCTCCAGATTGGAGCGAGAGATGCCCACGGCGTCGAGCACCTGTTCCACCTTGATGCCTTTGCAGGCGTTGTTGCGAATGTAATGCATCGCCTGAATCACGGAGGGATCGTTCAATGACCGGTAGTCGGTGGAGCGTCGCTCAACGACGCGCATCGGCGGGATCAGCTGGCGCTGCAGCGGGAGCGCCTCGTTATTCAGCAGTCGGTGGAGTAATTTTGCCGCCTGATAACCCATCTGGCGGGTGCCCTGGGCGACGGAGGAGAGCGCGACGCGAGAGAGGTAGCGGGTCAACTCCTCGTTATCAATGCCAATAACGCAGAGTTTCTCTGGCACCGGGATATGCAGCAGCTCGCAGGCCTGCAGGACGTGGCGGGCGCGGGCGTCGGTGACGGCGATGATGCCAGTTTGCGGCGGCAGGGTTTGCAGCCAGTCGGCGAGCCGGTTTTGCGCGTGCTGCCAGTTTTCCGGCGCCGTCTCCAGCCCCTGGTAGACCACGCCGCGATACTTCTCCTTCGCGACCAGCTGGCAGAAGGCATACTCGCGCTCTACCGCCCAGCGTTTACCGCTGGAGGTGGGGAGTCCGTAAAACGCGAAGCGGTGCACCCCTTTTTCCTTCAAATGGAGAAAGGCGCTTTCCACCAGCGCAGCGTTGTCCGTGGCAATATAGTGGACCGGCGGGTACTGCTCTGGCTGATGATAAGAGCCGCCGACGCCGACGATGGGCACGTGGACATCGGCCAGCAGCTTTTCAATTTCGGGATCGTCATAGTCGGCGATAACGCCATCGCCCAACCACTCTTTGATGTTTTCGATTCGTGCCCGAAAATCCTCTTCAATAAAGATATCCCACTCCAGCTGGGAGGCTTGCAGATACTCGCCGACGCCCTCAACCACCTGGCGGTCATAAGCTTTGTTGGCATTGAATAACAGCGTAATACGGTGACGCTTTTCAAACATAGATAATGTTCCTGCTCTAACCCCGGTCATACCCCTTCATTCTTGATGTTGCTGCGCACTCACCCCGGCCACGTACGCCGGTACGCGGCCCGGATGCGCCGTCTGCAACCCGAATGATGTTGGGTATACACTACCGGCTAATGCCCGAGATATTTCAAGCGCCTTGTGGCGAAGTTTGGCGGTAGCGCAAAGAATTCAGACATTCTTAAGAGAGTCTCTCCTTAAGCGCGCCGCTTGGTAGCGGAATCCATCCACACCGCCAGCAGTAAAATGGCGCCTTTGACGATATATTGCCAGAAAGTGGCGACGTCCATCATGCTCATGCCGTTATCCAGGGCTGACATAATAAACGCCCCCATTACCGCTCCGGCGACGCTGCCGATGCCGCCCGCCAGGCTGGTGCCGCCGATGACGCAGGCGGCGATGGCGTCCAGTTCGGCGATATTGCCCGCCGAGGGCGACCCGGCGCCGAGGCGCGAGCTGAGGATCAGCCCGGCAATGGCGACCATCAGGCCGTTAATGGCAAACACCGCCAGCTTGGTACGCTCAACGTTAATTCCGGACAGGCGGGCCGCCTCCAGGTTGCCGCCGATGGCATAGATGCGACGACCAAAAGCGGTGCGGGTGGCCATAAACAGGCCTGCCAGCAGCAGGGCAGCGAGGATCAGCACCGGGGTCGGCACGCCACGATAGTCATTGAGCAGCCAGATTGCGCCCAGCACAATCACCGCGGTAATGGCCTGACGGCCAACGGCGGCGGTGGAGGACGAGGTCGCCAGACCTAACGCCTGACGGCGCATCCGCCCGCGCCACTGCCAGACGATAAACGCCGCCATGCCGACCACGCCGATGCCAAATCCAATACCGTCTGGCAGATAGCTTTGGCCGATCTGCGCCATCGCCGGGCTGGTGGGCGAGACGGTGGTCCCGTTGGTGATGCCGATCAGAATGCCGCGAAACGCCAGCATCCCGGCGAGGGTGACGATAAACGAGGGAACCTTGCGATAGGCCACCCACCATCCGTTCCACGCACCGAGCAGCAGGCCCATCACCAGCGTCACCAGGATGGTGAGCGGCAGCGGCCAGCCGAGCCAGACGTCAAAGATTGCCGCGGCGCCTCCCAGCAGCCCCATCATCGAGCCGACGGACAGGTCGATTTCTGCCGAAATAATCACAAACACCATGCCAACGGCGAGGATACCGGTGATGGCCGTCTGGCGCAGCAGGTTGGAGATATTGCGTGCGCTCAGGTAGGCGCCATCGGTAACCCAGGTGAAAAACAGCATAATGACGACGATCGCGGCGATCATCACAAAGACCTGGAGATTCAGCCCCTTCAGCGCCGGCAAGGCGGCGGGGGCAGTTGGGGTGAGTTTGATTTCAGACGACGTGTTCTTCGACATGGCGTTCGCTCCTCAGCGCGGCTTCCATCACCTGTTCCTGGGTCAGATGTTGATTAACCAAATTGGCTTTTAGTCTGCCTTCGTGCATGACCAGCACCCGATCGCTGAGACCGAGCACCTCGGGCAGTTCTGATGAAATGACAATGACCGCGATGCCCTGCTGCACCAGCTGGTTAATCAGTTTATAAATTTCATACTTCGCCCCGATATCGATACCACGGGTGGGTTCGTCGAGGATCAGAATGCGCGGATTGAGCAACAGACAGCGCGCCAGAATCGCCTTTTGCTGGTTGCCGCCGCTCAGGCGGCCAATCGCCAGCTCCGGCGAGGAGGTTTTAATTTTCAAACGCTGAATGGACTGCTGAATGCAGTGTTGCTCGGCGGCGTCGTCCAGGCTGCTCATCGCGCCGGTGAACTGGTTGAGCGCCGCCAGGGTAATATTTTTGCCCACCGCCATCACCGGCACGATGCCGTCTTTTTTGCGGTCTTCCGGCACCATGGCGATGCCGTGGGCAATGGCCTGCTGGCAGTTAGTGATGCTCACCGGCTGGCCATCAATAAAGATCTCCCCTTGCCAGCGCCCCGGCCAGACGCCGAACAGGCACTGTACCGCCTCGGTACGCCCGGCGCCGACCAGCCCGGCGATGCCGAGGATTTCCCCGCGACGCAGGGAAAACGAGACGTCATTGACGCGTTTAATATGGCGGTTAACCGGGTGCCAGGCGGTTAAATGTTCGACCCGCAGGATCTCCTCGCCGTGGGCGTGCGGCTCGCTGGGATAGAGCGCGGTGAGCTCGCGGCCGACCATCATGGTGATGATATCGTCTTCGCTCATGCCGCTGGCGTCGCGGGTGCCGATGTGCTGGCCATCGCGGATCACGCAGATCGTGTCGGAGATCGCTTTGACCTCATTGAGCTTGTGAGAAATATAAATGCAGGCGATACCGTGGTTTTGCAGATCGCGAATGATCGTCAGCAGCGTCGCGGTCTCTTGTTCGGTTAAGGAAGCGGTCGGTTCGTCGAGGATCAGCAGACGAACCTGTTTATTCAGCGCCTTGGCGATCTCCACCAGCTGCTGCTGACCAAGGCCGAGGTCGCCGACGCGGGTGTCGGGCGATATGGGCAGATTGACCTGCGCCAACAGCTTCTGACAGCGCAGCGTCATGGTTTCATAATCCAGCAGACCGTGGCGGGAGATCTCGGCGCCGAGGAAAATATTCTCCAGCACGGTGAGATGTTTCACCAGCGCCAGCTCCTGGTGAATAATGGCGATGCCTTTGCGTTCGGTATCGCGAATATGGTTTGCCTGCAGCGTTTCGCCGGCAAAAATAATCTCGCCCTCATAGCTTCCGTGCGGATAGATACCGCACAGCACCTTCATCAGCGTCGATTTCCCCGACCCATTTTCACCGCATAACGAGACCACTTCGCCAGCGTTAAGACGCAGGCTGACGTTATCCACGGCTTTAACGGCGCCGAAGGTTTTGGTGATGTTCTTCATTTCGAGTAGCCAGGCCATAAAGACTCCGCAAAAGTGATATCCGGCGGGATGAAAATGACGCCCCGCAGCGGGGCGTCAGCCATTACAGTTCACTCTTTTTATGGAAACCGTCTTTAATAACCGTGGCGTCGATATTCTCTTTATTCACCTCAATTGGCGTTAACAGGCGCGAAGGGACATCTTTTAAGCCGTTATTCAGCGTGGTATCGGCCTTCGGCTGTTTATCGTTACCCAGCTCAACGGCGATTTCAGCGGCGCTGGTGGCCAGGGTGGTAATCGGTTTATAGACGGTCATTGTCTGGGTACCGGAAATAATGCGCTTCACGCCCGCCAGGTCAGCATCCTGACCGGAGATCGCCACTTTGCCGGCCAGCCCCTGGGCGGTTAAGGCCTGGATAGCGCCGCCGGCCGTAGCGTCATTGGAGGCGACCACGGCATCGATCTTGTTATTATTCGCCGTCAGCGCGTTTTCCATTATTTTCAGCGCGTTCTCCGGCAGCCAGCCGTCAACCCACTGATCGCCGACAATCTTAATTTTGCCTTCATCCACATACGGCTTGAGGACCTTCATTTGCCCGGCGCGGAAAAGTTTGGCGTTATTATCCACCGGCGAGCCGCCCATCAGGAAATAATTACCCTGCGGCACTTTGTCGACCAGACTTTGCGCCTGCATTTCACCAACTTTTTCATTGTCGAAAGAAATATAAAAATCAATGTCAGCATTATTAATCATACGATCATAGGCCAGGACTTTAATACCTTCCTGCTTGGCTTCTTTAATAACGTTGCTGAGCACCTGACCGTTATAAGGAATAATGACTAACACATCGACGCCGCGGTTGATCATATTTTCAATTTGCGACATCTGCGTTTCTTCATTGCCATTGGCGGACTGGACAAAAACTTTGGCGCCTAAGGATTCTGCTTTATTGACGAAAATATCACGGTCTTTCTGCCAGCGCTCCAGACGCAGATCGTCGATGGCCATGCCAATCTTCACTTCTTTCGCCATCCCCGCCATGCTGGCGAGGAGGAGAGAGCTGGCGCAAAGTGTAAGGCAAAGGTTCTTTATCTTCATAATAACGATACCTTTTTTGTAAGGGTAGGTAAGACGAACGGAAAAATAATGTTTGATACATGAGGTTGCGGATACGTTACAGATTCTTAACGCGGAAAGCAGGGCTGGCAATTACCGGTTCTTATTTTGCCGTTATGAAATTTCGTTTAATGTGCAAATTATGACGGCGATCGTATTTTATTCATGCACACTCTTATTATTGCACTGGACTTGTCCGACAAGGCGCGGAGAAGGCGGAAGTATATTATTTTTTGCGAGCTGGCGCACGTTTGTGGATTCTCTCAATGGCGGTGTGAAATAACGTAATTGAGGAGATGGAAAGTGAAATTCTATATTGGCTTAAACCCGTCATACTTCAAGTTGTAGGTGGGTTGGTGACATTCGTTGCTCCGACCTCTTGCTGGTGCCAGCGCCTGGAGGTTCACGCTCTTGCCGCCTTCCTGCAACTCGAATTATTTAGGGTATCTGATTGGTTATTCGCCGCATCTCTGAATATGGAGTTCTCTATGCAGACCTATTTCGATCAACTCGATCGCGTTCGTTACGAAGGCCCGAAATCCACTAACCCGCTGGCTTTCCGTCACTACAACCCGGATGAACTGGTGCTGGGCAAACGGATGGAAGATCATCTGCGTTTTGCGGCCTGTTACTGGCATACCTTCTGCTGGAATGGCGCCGATATGTTTGGCGTGGGCTCCTTTGACCGTCCATGGCAGCAGCCTGGCGACGCCCTGGAGATGGCCAAACGTAAAGCCGATGTGGCGTTTGAATTCTTCCACAAACTCAACGTGCCTTACTACTGCTTCCACGATGTCGATGTCTCGCCGGAAGGCGCCTCGCTGCAGGAGTACAGCAATAACTTCGCCCGGATGGTCGAGGTGCTGGCAGAGAAACAGCAGCAGAGCGGCGTGAAGCTTCTGTGGGGTACCGCAAACTGCTTTACCAACCCGCGCTACGGCGCCGGCGCGGCCACCAACCCGGATCCGGAAGTGTTTAGCTGGGCGGCCACCCAGGTGGTCACCGCGATGAATGCTACTCATCAGTTGGGAGGCGAAAACTATGTGCTGTGGGGCGGTCGCGAGGGTTATGAAACCCTGCTGAATACCGACCTGCGCCAGGAGCGTGAACAGATTGGCCGCTTCATGCAGCTGGTGGTGGAGCATAAGCATAAAATTGGCTTTAAAGGCACGCTGCTGATTGAGCCCAAACCGCAGGAACCGACCAAGCATCAGTATGACTATGATGCCTCTACCGTTTACGGCTTCCTCAAACAGTTTGGTCTGGAAAAAGAGATTAAACTGAATATTGAGGCTAACCACGCGACGCTCGCTGGCCACTCGTTCCATCATGAAATCGCGACGGCCATTGCGCTGGGGCTGTTCGGCTCCGTCGACGCCAACCGCGGCGATCCGCAGCTGGGCTGGGATACCGATCAGTTCCCGAACAGCGTCGAAGAGAATGCGCTGGTGATGTATGAAATTCTCAAAGCGGGCGGCTTCACCACCGGCGGTCTCAACTTTGATGCGAAAGTGCGCCGGCAGAGCACCGATAAATACGATCTGTTCTATGGCCAT
Organism: Klebsiella sp. D-Nf1; assembly: GCF_002810515.1. Classification (NCBI taxonomy): domain Bacteria; kingdom Pseudomonadati; phylum Pseudomonadota; class Gammaproteobacteria; order Enterobacterales; family Enterobacteriaceae; genus Klebsiella; species Klebsiella sp. D-Nf1. The sequence goes on along the minus strand of NZ_PIOK01000005.1, from coordinate 243,312 downwards.
ATCGGTGCGATGGATACCATGGCGCTGTCGCTGAAAGTTGCGGCGCGGATGATTGAGGACGGTGAGCTGGATAAACGCGTGGCCAGACGCTACGCCGGCTGGAACGGTGAGCTGGGGCAGCAGATCCTTAACGGGCAGATGACCCTGAGCGACATTGCCCAGTATGCCACTCAGCATCAGCTGGCGCCGCAGCATCGCAGCGGCCAGCAGGAACAACTGGAAAACCTGGTCAACCATTATCTGTTTGATAAGTAATCATGCGGCGGCGCCCGGCGTGACCGGCGTCGCAACCAGGATGCTCTGTTCGCGCCACGCTCAGCCGTGGCGCGCGTTTAAGGAGAGGTAGTATGTATATCGGCATCGATCTGGGAACATCGGGCGTCAAAGCCATTCTGCTCAATGAGCAGGGTGAGGTAGTGGCATCGCATACCGAAAAACTCACCGTCTCGCGTCCGCATCCGCTGTGGTCGGAACAAGATCCCGAACAGTGGTGGCTGGCGACAGACACGGCGATGAAAGCCCTGGGCGCGCAGCATAGCCTGCGCGACGTGAAAGCGCTGGGGATCGCCGGGCAGATGCACGGCGCCACGTTGCTGGATAAATCGTTACAGGTGTTGCGTCCGGCCATTTTATGGAATGACGGCCGCTGCGCCGAAGAGTGCCAGCTGCTGGAGGAAAAAGTCAGTGCTTCTCGGCAGATCACCGGCAACCTGATGATGCCGGGCTTTACGGCGCCGAAGTTACTGTGGGTGCAGCGGCACGAGGCGGCGGTGTTCAACCAGGTGGATAAAGTGCTGCTGCCGAAGGATTATCTGCGCCTGCGGATGACCGGCGAGCTCGCCAGCGACATGTCTGACGCCGCCGGTACGATGTGGCTGGACGTCGCCCGGCGTGACTGGAGCGATGAGATGCTCGCCGCCTGCGATCTCAGTCGGGACGCGATGCCGGCGCTGTTTGAAGGCAGCGATGTCACCGGGCAACTGCGTCCTGAAGTGGCGCAGGCGTGGAATATGCCGCAGGCGCTGGTGGTGGGCGGCGGTGGCGACAATGCCGCGGGCGCGGTTGGGGTCGGAATGGCCGACGCCGGCCAGGCAATGCTGTCGCTGGGCACCTCAGGCGTTTATTTCGCGGTCAGCGAAGGGTTCCTCAGCAAACCCGAAAGCGCGGTGCACAGCTTCTGCCACGCGCTGCCGGGCCGCTGGCATCTGATGTCGGTGATGCTCAGCGCGGCCTCCTGTCTGGACTGGGCGGCGAAATTAACCGGCCTGGCCAGCGTGCCGGCACTGATCGCGGCGGCACAGACGGCGGATGAAAGCGCCGGTCCGGTGTGGTTCCTGCCCTATCTGTCGGGCGAACGCACGCCGCACAACAACCCGCAGGCCAAGGGCGTCTTTTTTGGCCTGACACATCAGCATGGGCCGGCAGAGCTGGCGCGGGCGGTGCTGGAAGGGGTGGGCTATGCGCTGGCGGATGGCATGGACGTGGTACACGCCTGCGGCATCAAGCCGCAGAGCATCACGCTTATCGGCGGCGGGGCGCGCAGCGCTTACTGGCGGCAAATGCTGGCGGATATTAGCGGCCTGCAGCTCGATTACCGTACCGGGGGCGATGTCGGCCCGGCGCTGGGGGCGGCCCGGCTGGCGCAGCTGGCGGTTCACGACGAGGCAGACCGCGCCGGGCTGCTGAAGCCGCTACCGCTTGAACAAGCCCATCGCCCGGACGATCGCCGTGTGGCCCACTATGCGCCACAGCGGGAAACCTTCCGCCAGATTTATCAGCACCTGAAACCGCTGATGTCTTAGCCTCAGTCCGTCCGGCAGCGCCGGGCGGATTCCCTCCCTGAATGTCCCGGCTACATCCATCCAAAAAAGCGTATTTGTTTATTCCGAAATCACCGCTTTGCCGTGCATAACCTGCGGCATCGTCGGGTGACTCGGTCATAATCAGCCCCTGTCGACCAGGGAGGTGAGATGAACACAAAACGCAATATTGCCAGGGTGATGATGGCAGCAGGATCGCTGGTTTATCTACTCGGTATCTGGCGAACCTGCCCGTTGTTTAGCGGTAAAGGTTATTTTCTCGGCGTACTGGTGATGGGGATGTTTGCCGTCCTCGCCCATCAGCGCGCCAGCCAGTGGCAGGAACAGGACGACGGCTTTATTGCCTTATGTCGGCTGGTGCTGCTGCTATCGGTCGGCCTGCTGCTGGTCGGCGCCTGGTATGTGCCGGCAGACTGGCATGAAAAAGCCGTCTATATCGCGGCGTGGTTTGTCTGCTTATATGGCGCATCGGCAACCCCCGAACGGACCCGCGTCGCCCGCGCGATGCAAAAAACGGAATAAGCGCCGCCCCGAGGCGCGTAAAAGGTAAAAAGTAATGGAAAACAAGCACGCGACGTATTCTCCTGCGTTTCATTTGATCTCCTGGATTGCCCTGATCGGCGGCATCGTCACCTATCTGGTGGGACTGTGGAATGCCGATATGCAGTTGAATGAGAAAGGCTATTATTTTGCCGTCCTGGTACTGGGGCTGTTTGCCGCGGCATCTTATCAAAAGACGGTGCGCGATAAGTATGAAGCCATTCCGACCACCGCGCTGTACTACACCACCTGTCTGGTGGTCTTCGTTATCGCTGTAGGTCTGCTGGTTATCGGGCTGTGGAATGCCACTCTGCTGCTCAGCGAGAAAGGGTTCTATGGGCTGGCGTATTTTTTGAGCCTGTTTGGCGCTGTTGCGGTGCAGAAAAACGTGCGTGATGCCTGGGACCCGACGCGCTTACGGGAACCTCTCAGCGTGACGGAAGAGGGGCCTGAGTCGTAAGTCGGGCCCCTCTGGACGGCGGGCCGTTAGCTGACCAGCCGGCGGCTATCAACCCGCTGCACCAGGCCTGACAGCAGCAGGCTGCCAAGCAGAGCGGCGCTAAAGATCCACACAATGTCCAGCAGCGGCCAGCGGGTCAGTTCCAGATGGCTGGCGCGCAGCGCATGCACTATCAGGGCATGGAACCCGTAGATCCCCAGCGAATGTCGCGCAATGCAGGCGATACCGGGCAGGGGACGCGCGTTAAGCCAGTTTTTAGCGAGCGTCAGCAGGGTGACCGCGCAAACGAACACCGCCGGTCCGCAGTAGAGATACCAGGTGTCGCCGAAGTCTCCGCGCCAGCGCAGCTCATGCAACGTTCCGCGTGAAATGGCCCACACGGCGGCGATGAACAGCGCGGCGCAGAGCGGGGTCAGCCATTTTTTATCGGTGTCCAGGGTGCCAATGGCTCTGCCCAGCACGCCGTAGAGCACGTAGTAGAAGGTGTCGCCGTTGATATAGAGGTTGACTGGCAGCCACTCAATCCCGGCGGCTTTGACGCTGACCATATTGGGGTTGGCCAGAATACCGAGGATCGCCATCAGCGCCAGCAGCATTTTGCCGCTGACGGATTTGACCTGAATCAGCGGCGAGAGCAGGTAGATGACGGTGATAGCAAAGAAAAACCACAGGTGGTAGAAGACGGGCTTCTGCAGCAAATTCTTTAACGATAGCTCGACGTTGATATGGGTAAACAGCGCGATATACAGCAGAGACAGCGCGCTATAGAACGCAATGCACAGGCCGATCCGCCAGAAATGGCGCGGCTGGGCGCTACGTTCCCCAAAAAACAGGTATCCCGAGATCATAAAAAACAGCGGCACACTGACGCGGGAGGCGGAATTGAGCAGATTGGCGATGTCCCATTCCATAAGGGTAATTGCATGCGGATGAGTAATATACCAGCTGGTACTGTGGATCATCACCACCATCATGCAGGCGATACCGCGCAGGTTGGTGATCCAGTGTATCTTTTCTTGCATCAGTCCCTCAAAGTCTGCTGGCGAAATAAGGTCTGACCCGCCTTATGCCCCGGTGTCGCAATAGATTAGTCTGAGTTTTCGATCACAGACTTGTCGTGGTTTCATGATATTCGCAAAATACCTGTAATACTGAATCTTTACGATAACAACTTGCTAACAAGGCGGTGGAGGAGTACGTGGTGAAAGGTGTTGTTTCCGTTATGCTGGTGCTACTCCTCGCGGGTTGTAGCGAGACCATATCTCCGCCGGCGCAAAAAGCGCAGCGTGCGCGCATTACGCCGCAGACTACGCTCAATATGGCGCAGCTTTGCAAGGATCAGGCCGCTATCCGCTACAACACGCAAACGCAGCTCGTTGACGTGAACCATTTTGAACAATTCCAGGCGAGCTACGAGCTTTCGGGGCGGACCGGCAAGAATGAGCGTTTCATCTGTTCCTTTGACCCGGACGGCCAGTTTATGCATCTTTCGATGCGCTGAATCGACCCCGGCTGGCGTAAATTTCGTCCGTTTTCCTGAAACAACGCCGTTTCGTACTGTATATCTCGCAGCCAGCGGGTATACTGACTCCTTCCTTTAAATCCACACGTATCCAGCACGAAATCATATGCAAAAGTTTGATACCAGGACCTTCCAGGGCCTGATCCTGACCTTACAGGATTACTGGGCTCGTCAGGGCTGCACCATTGTTCAACCACTGGACATGGAAGTCGGCGCCGGCACCTCTCACCCGATGACCTGCCTGCGCGCGTTAGGGCCGGAGCCAATGGCGACCGCCTACGTGCAGCCTTCCCGTCGTCCAACCGATGGCCGCTATGGCGAAAACCCGAACCGTTTACAGCACTACTATCAGTTCCAGGTGGTGATTAAGCCCTCTCCGGACAACATTCAGGAGCTGTACCTCGGATCGCTGAAAGAGCTGGGTATGGATCCGACCATTCACGATATTCGTTTTGTCGAAGACAACTGGGAAAACCCGACGCTGGGTGCCTGGGGTCTGGGCTGGGAAGTGTGGCTCAACGGCATGGAAGTGACGCAGTTCACCTACTTCCAGCAGGTGGGCGGCCTTGAATGTAAGCCGGTGACTGGCGAGATCACCTACGGTCTGGAGCGTCTGGCGATGTATATCCAGGGCGTGGACAGCGTTTATGACCTGGTCTGGAGTGATGGCCCGCTGGGTAAAACCACTTACGGCGACGTGTTCCACCAGAATGAAGTGGAGCAGTCCACCTACAACTTCGAATACGCCGACGTCGACTTCCTGTTCTCCTGCTTCGAGCAGTATGAGAAAGAGGCCCAGCAGTTGCTGGCGCTGGAGACCCCGCTGCCGCTACCGGCCTATGAACGTATTCTGAAAGCGGCTCACAGCTTCAACCTGCTGGATGCGCGTAAAGCCATCTCCGTCACCGAGCGTCAGCGCTATATTCTGCGCATTCGCACCCTGACTAAAGCAGTGGCGGAAGCGTACTACGCTTCCCGTGAAGCGCTCGGCTTCCCGATGTGCAACAAGAATAAATAAGAGGCGGCCATGTCTGAGAATACTTTTCTGGTGGAAATCGGCACTGAAGAGCTGCCACCAAAAGCGCTGCGCAGCCTGGCGGAATCTTTTGCTGCGAACGTGACCGCGGAGCTGGATAACGCCGGCCTCGCACACGGTAAAGTGGAATGGTTCGCCGCCCCGCGTCGTCTGGCGCTGAAGGTAGCCAACCTGGCGGCGGCGCAAGCCGATCGCGAAGTAGAAAAACGCGGCCCGGCTATTGCCCAGGCGTTCGATGCCGAAGGCAAGCCAAGCAAAGCGGCCGAAGGCTGGGCGCGCGGCTGCGGCATCACCGTTGATCAGGCCGAACGTCTGACCACCGATAAAGGCGAGTGGCTGCTCTATCGCGCCCATGTGAAGGGCGAAAGCACCGAAGCGCTGCTGCCGAACATGATTGCCAGCTCGCTGGCGAAGCTGCCGATCCCGAAACTGATGCGCTGGGGCGCGTCTGACGTCCACTTCGTGCGTCCGGTTCACACCGTCACCCTGCTGTTGGGCGATCAGGTTATTCCGGCGACCATTTTGGGTATCGCTTCTGACCGTATTATCCGCGGCCATCGCTTTATGGGTGAGCCGGAGTTCACTATCGACCATGCCGACCAGTATCCGCAGATCCTGCTGGAGCGCGGTAAAGTCATTGCCGATTACGAACAGCGTAAAGCCAAAATCAAAGCCGATGCGGAAGAGGCGGCACGTAAGATTGGCGGGCAAGCCGATCTGAGCGAAAGCCTGCTGGAAGAAGTCACCTCGCTGGTGGAATGGCCGGTGGTGCTGACGGCGAAGTTCGAAGAAAAATTCCTCGCGGTGCCGTCCGAAGCGCTGGTTTACACCATGAAGGGCGACCAGAAGTACTTCCCGGTCTACGACAACGCCGGCAAACTGCTGCCGAACTTTATCTTCGTGGCCAACATCGAGTCCAAAGATCCGCAGCAGATCATCTCCGGTAACGAGAAGGTGGTTCGTCCGCGTCTGGCCGATGCTGAATTCTTCTTCAACACCGACCGTAAAAAACGTCTGGAAGATAACCTGCCGCGTCTGGAAACCGTGCTGTTCCAACAGCAACTTGGGACCCTGCGCGACAAGACCGATCGCATCCAGGCACTGGCGGGTTGGATTGCCGAGCAGATTGGCGCTGACGTGAACCACGCGACCCGCGCGGGCCTGCTGTCCAAGTGCGACCTGATGACCAACATGGTCTTCGAGTTCACCGACACCCAGGGTGTGATGGGGATGCACTACGCGCGCCATGACGGCGAAGCGGAAGATGTGGCCGTGGCGCTGAACGAGCAGTATCAGCCACGTTTTGCCGGCGACGCGCTGCCGTCTAACCCGGTGGCCTGCGCGGTGGCGATTGCCGATAAGATGGACACCCTGGCGGGTATCTTTGGTATCGGGCAGCATCCGAAAGGCGATAAAGACCCGTTTGCGCTGCGTCGTGCCGCGCTGGGCGTGCTGCGTATCATCGTTGAGAAGAACCTGAATCTCGATCTGCAAACGCTGACCGAAGAAGCGGTGCGTCTGTACGGTGAGAAGCTGACCAACGCCAATGTGGTTGATGAGGTGATCGACTTCATGCTGGGCCGCTTCCGCGCCTGGTATCAGGATGAAGGCTATAGCGTGGACACCATCCAGGCCGTACTGGCGCGTCGTCCAACCCGCCCGGCGGATTTCGATGCACGCATGAAGGCGGTATCGCACTTCCGTACCCTGGAAGAGTCCTCCGCGCTGGCGGCGGCGAACAAACGTGTCTCCAACATCCTGGCGAAATCCGACGAGACGCTGAACGATATCGTTCACGCTTCGGTGCTGAAAGAAGCGGCGGAAATCAAGCTGGCCGGCAATCTGGTGGTGCTGCGCGACAAACTGCAGCCGTATTTCGCCGCAGGCCGTTATCAGGATGCGCTGATCGAGCTGGCTGCGCTGCGCGAGCCGGTGGATGAGTTCTTCGAGAACGTGATGGTTAACGCTGAAGACAAAGATGTTCGCATCAACCGTCTGACGCTGCTGTCCAAACTACGTGAACTGTTCCTGCAGGTAGCGGATATTTCTCTGCTGCAGTAAGCGTATCGGAAATAATAAAAGACCTGCCTCAGGGCAGGTCTTTTTATACATGAAATATAAATAGGTGAACCGTTAATAATTCTGCCATTGATATCTTCATTATTTGCATTCATCGAGAAGAAATGTTTTAGGAATATATAAACATAATTCCGTGAAGTATTTACGCTAGAATGGCGGCGGGTGCTTGAGACTGTGTGTCTCAGGTATTCAGCGGGAGACAGACAGAGAAAAGCCCCACCTGATAGTAATCAAAGTGAGGCTCCCCTATGCATGAACACCATAAGAGTAGCCTCTTACTTGTTGAAAATCAACACTGGAGGCGAGGAATGCCGCAAAAGTATCTGTTGTTTGGCTTAGTAGTGATTTGCTTCACTATTTTATTATTGACCTGGATGGTTCGTGATTCGCTATGTGAATTACAGCTCAGGCAGGGAAATATTGAGCTGGTGGCATTCTTAGCCTGTGATATTAAACAGTAAGAGCATCTGGTGGGGATTTATCCCCACCATGCTTGCAGTGTCAGGCATTCTCAATGCACCCTTTCATTGTTCACCAAATAAATCATTTGCCTCCTGATATCAGGAGGCCTTTTTATTTTTACACGATCGTTGAATAAAACAGGCTTGCAACGCATACCGGAGTGTGGCTATCCTATGCCCCGACGAATTCCTCGTCTCACTGGAGCGCGCCCCACAAATGAACAAACACGACTGATGAATTTCACGCCTTACCTCGCAGACGTTGCGGGTAGGGGAGTATTGATTTCATTCAGGAGTGCTTATGGCTCATTGCGCCCACATCCCCGCTTTTGTTTTACATCAGGTCACCTGTCAGTTTGCGACGGGAGATACGCTTTTTGGTCCGCTGAATTTATCGCTGGAATCGTCGCTTTGCGGCCTGGTTGGCCGTAACGGCGTTGGTAAGACGCGTCTGCTACGTCTGTTGGCCGGTCTGGATTCCCCCGCCGACGGCTATATCGAGCGCGCGGCTTCTATTGCCTGGGTGGCGCAGCAGCCGAACGTCACGCCAGAGATGACCCTCGCGGCGCTGCTGGGCTATGCGCCGATATTTGATGCCTTGTCTCGCCTTGAGCGAGGTAACGGACTGGCGGATGATTTCGAGTTGTTGGATGGCCACTGGGATCTATCCGATCGCCTGAGTTTAGCTTTCCGTGAAGCCCATCTCCCGCCGTTCTCTGCCGATCGCCCCGCTTTTTCACTCAGCGGCGGCGAGCGGATGAAGGCCCTGCTGTGCGGCGCCTTTGTCTCGGGTGCCGATTACCTGCTGCTGGATGAGCCCACTAACCATCTGGACCGCCAGGGGCGGGAGTGGCTCTATCACCAGCTGGAAAGCTGGCAAGGCGGAGCCCTGATCGCCAGCCACGATCGCGAGTTGCTGACCCTGATGCCTGAGATTATTGAGCTGACACCGACGGCGCTGCGCAGCTACGCCGGCAACTATGATGAATATCAGCAACAGCGCGAGGCGGCGCAGCAGGCTGCGCGCGCGGCGCTGGAACATGCGGCGACCGAGCGACGGCGGACCCGTGCACGGATGCAAAAGGAGCATGACGCCGCCCAGCGGCGATCGGCTCAGACGCTGCGGACCGTTGATACACTGAATATCGCCTCGTTTGAACGCGTGAAGTACAAAGGCGCGGCAAAAGAGCGCCCGGGAACGCTGCGCCGTCAGCATCGTGAACAGAACAGCAGTCTGAATGCCGCTGTGCAGCAGGCACGGGAGCGGGTAGAAGACGACAATCCGGTGATGTTCACGCTGCCGGGTAGCGAAGTGGCCGCCGGCAAGCAGGTTCTGGTGGTGGAGTCATTACAGCTCGCCCATTCACCGGCTGCACCGCTGAACTGGCGCATGGATGGTCCCATGCGCGTCGCGCTAAAGGGGCCGAACGGCTGCGGTAAAACCACCTTGCTAAAAACGCTATTGAGGCTGGAGCAGGCCGTCTCCGGCGATGTCCGGTTGTCGGTGAGCGCGGCTTATCTGGATCAACATCTGACGCAGCTGGATCTGTCGTTATCGGTCATGGCGCACCTGAGCCTGGACGATACCCCGCTGGATGAGGGCCTTCTGCGTACCCGTCTGGCGCAGCTCCAGCTGGGTGCGGATAAGGTCACTCTGCCGCTGGCGGCGCTCAGCGGCGGTGAGCGCCTGAAAGCGGCCCTGGCATGCGTGCTCTGGAGGCGCGATCCCGCCCAGCTGCTTTTGCTGGATGAGCCGACCAATCATCTCGATTTAGCGTCGACACAGGCTATTGAAAGCGCGCTGGCGGCGTTTCCCGGCGCGATGCTGGTGGTGTCACATGACGAGGCATTTTTACACGGTCTGAAGCTGACCCATAGTCTGGCGTGGCGGGAGACGGGCTGGCACTTTTCCCGGCTCTGAATGCCCAACAGCCGCCATTGTATGCTGGCGGCTATTGGCGACAGATAAAAAAAATCCCCGCCATCAGGCAGGGATTCTTGATTCTTAGCGGCTTGAACTTACAGAGAAGTTACGTTGCCAGCTGCCGGGCCTTTAGCGCCGCTTTCGATGGTGAAGGAAACTTTCTGACCTTCGTCCAGGGATTTGTAGCCTTCGTTCTGGATAGCAGAGAAGTGTACGAACACGTCTTTAGAACCATCGTCAGGAGTGATGAAGCCGAAGCCTTTGTCAGCGTTGAACCATTTTACGATACCAGTCATTTTACCGGACATAGTGAATTACCTTTAAAAAAAATAAGTGAGCCTTGCGGCGTAGCGGTCTGGACTACAGATTTAAACCGATAAAGGGAAAGTTCACTACGGGGGTATCTTTGGATAACCTTTGAAGGACTGCTCTATTCGACTGCTCTGTGGTCTGTACATCAAACCTGCGAGCATTAACGCACGTTCAGCACCTGATAGCAAACTTTTTTTACGGTGCAGCGGCAAAAGCCCCCTTACTGACCCATGCCGCTGCGCGCTGGATTAATCGAGTAACTGTCGTGAAAGCTGTGGATTGGCCTGAATCAGGCGCATCAATTTCAGCTCGGTAGGGGACGGTCTAACCCGTCTCGACTCCCACTCTCTTACCATGGCGACGCTCACGCCCATGGCGTTGGCGAAGTCGTCAATCTTAAGTCCAGTGCCTTTACGCAGTTGTTCAAATTCACTAAACACAGTGGACTTACGGTTTGAGGTAATTATCTGATTATCATCCTTAAAAACGATGTGTTCCAGGCTGCTCAGCAGTTCAAACACAGGATCTTTATATTCCATTGAGAACTCCTTTTATCACACAGCGGAAGAGATTTTTCTAAAGCTCTTTAAGAATAGTCAGAAAAAGGCACCCGCGATGGTAACGTCCGTGATTATTTGCCAACAGGCTATCGAATCGGGCCCGGCAGCCAAACGGCAGTAGGGCCTAATAGGATGATTATTAACGGTATCAAATGGCTTCGAAAATTTTTGTAAACGGATAAGAAAAAAGCAGATAAGCCGGCGCAGTGCCGCCGGCTTAGCGATCAGGCTTTCTGCAGGCCTCTCGCGTCGTCCGCGTTGGCCGGTGCGGGTTTACTGAACCGGTATTTGATCAACAGCGCGATGGCTGACAGGAACGCCGGGATGGCCAGCAGGGTGAATATGGTCTCAAAGGAGAGCTGCGCCTGCATGAGGAAGGCCCCGCTGAACGCGCCAAGGATCCCGCCGAAGCGGCCGATACCCAGCATCCAGGCGACGCCGGTGGCACGCCCCTGCGTCGGGTAGAAGCCTGCCGCCAGCGCGGGCATCGACGACTGCGCGCCATTCATAATACTACCGGCGATAAACACCATCACCCCCATCAGCGCCAGGCTGCTGGTGGAGAAACCGACCAGGCAGACGCAAACGCCAGTCAGCAGCCAGCCAACGGCCACCACCTTGTTGGGATTGATCTTGTCCATCAACGCGCCGAGGATCAGCACGCCAATTCCGCCGCCCAGCGGGAACAGGGCGGTGATAATGGAAGCCTGACTCATCGAGGCGCCGGTTTCGCGGATCAGCAGCGGTAGCCAGCTGGTCAGAAGATAAAAAATCAACAGCCCCATAAAGTAGGTCAGACACAGCATCACGGTACCTACCGCGTAGCGAGGGGAGAAAATGACGCCGATAGACGATTTCTCTTTTACCTGGCCTGCTTCGCGCAGCTCAAAGTCGACGACGTCCGGTAACGGCGCGATGCGCTTCAGGATGGCGGCAATGCGCTGCGCTGGCTGCTGCTTCACCACCAGATAGCGGGCAGACTCCGGCAGCAGAAAAATTAACGCCACGGCCAGCAGGAGAGGCATCACGCCACCCAGCACCAGCACGCTCTGCCAGCCATAGTGCGGGATCATCCAGGCGGATAAAAAGCCGCCCAGCGACGACCCCATCGGAAAGCCGACGAACATCAGGTTCACCAGCAGCGCCCGACGGCGCTCTGGCGCATATTCGCTCATCAGGGTGGCCGCATTCGGCATCGCCGCGCCGAGCCCCAGACCGGTCAGGAAACGCAGCAGCGTCAGCTGGTTAAGACTGGTAGCGAAGGCGGTGAGCAGGCTGAATCCGCCGAACACCACGATCGACATAATCAGCACTTTTTTGCGGCCGATACGGTCAGCCAGCGGTCCCGCGGTTAAGGCGCCGACCGCCAGACCCACCAGCGCGGCGCTCATCACCGGGCCGAGCGCCGATTTCTCCACGCCCCATTCTTGTACCAGGTCGGAGGCGATAAATCCGATGATCGCGGTGTCGAATCCGTCCATCGCGACGGTGATAAAGCAGAGCGCAAGGATCATCCACTGGTAGCGGGTGAAGGGGTGCTCGTTGATAAAGGCCTGAATGTCGATGGTTGTCTTAGTCATACGGCTTTCCTGGCAGACTGAGCGAGGGACAGAGGTCTGTTGTTATCGTCGTCCTCGCGTCGTTGAGTTTGATTTGTGCGATAATCGAACGTATCGCCGTTAATCGCTCATTTATCAAATCATCGAAGTGGGGGGGCAGGCAATCCAGGCGCGCGCCAAAGCGTGCGATTATCGTCCGCTTTAGCGCACCACGTTGCGTAGATGCTTTTTAGTGTCATTAAAATCAAATAGTTACGTGACATTCGCTTGCGGAATGTGAAGACCATATTTGTGATGTGCATAACAGACGCTCTACACCGTGACGATGGCGTGCGGAATGGCGTTTTTCCTGCGTAAGATTAGCAGTAAAGGGTATCCTGCGAGGCCGAGCTGGACTATCCTTGTCAGCGTCTGGCACGTGTGTGTCGTTGTGCGCTTTTTTTGGCTGAAAGGAGTAAAAAAATGGCGACAGGAAAGTCCTGCTCTCGCTGGTTTGCGGCTATGGCGGCCTTATTGATGGTGGTTAGCCTGAGTGGGTGTTTTGATAAAGAAGGCGATCAGCGCAAAGCGTTTATCGACTTCCTGCAGAATACGGCGATGCGTAGCGGTGAACGTCTGCCGACGCTGACCGCCGATCAGAAAAAACAGTTTGGGCCTTTTGTCTCTGACTACGCGGTAATTTACGGCTACTCGCAGCAGGTGAGCCAGGCGATGGATGCAGGTCTGCGCCCGGTGGTGGACAGCGTCAATGCTATCCGTGTCCCACAGGACTACATGACCCAGCGTGAGCCGCTGCGTCAGGCGAACGGCGCGCTAGGCGTGCTCAGCCAGCAGCTGCAGAATGCGAAAATGCAGGCCGATGCTGCGCATAGCGCTCTGAAGCAGGCTGACGATCTCAAGCCGGTCTTCGATCAGGTCTACGCCAAGGTCGTAACGGCGCCAGCCGACGCGCTGCAGCCGCTGATCCCGGCCGCGCAAATCTTTACCCAGCAGCTGGTTCAGGTGGGGGATTTCGTCGCTCAGCAGGGGACTCAGGTGAGCTTTGTGGCCAACGGCATTCAGTTCCCAACCTCGCAGCAGGCCAGCCAGTACAATACGCTGATTGGGCCGCTGGCGGCGCAGCATCAGGCGTTTAATCAGGCATGGACGGCGGCGGTGAACGCCACGCGTTAATGTCTCATCTGGCTGACGTTGGCTGCGGCGAACGAGCCGGCTGACGGAAAAGATGCAAAAAGAACCCGGGGAGGGCGGTTGCCGCCGTTACCCGGGTTTTTTTATGGCTTATTTTACCTGCGGATTAACGCAGTTTTTCTCTACATTACCGTTCAGGGCATCGATCAGGTTGTCCACCGCGCAGGCCGCCATGTTGTAGCGCGTCTCATGGGTGGCGGAGCCGATATGCGGCAGCGCGACGACGTTCGGCAGCCTCAGCAGCGGCGAGTCTTTTGCCAGCGGTTCGTGTTCGAACACATCGAGACCGGCAGCATGAATTTCACCCGCCTGGAGGGCGGCGATCAGCGCCTGCTCGTCCACCACCGGGCCACGCCCGGCATTAATGAAGATGGCGGAAGATTTCATTTTGGCAAACTGCGCCTGACCGAACAGATGGTGGGTCTCTTCGCTCAGAGGCAGGATCAGGCAGACAAAATCGGCTTCCTGCAGCAGGGTATCGAGATCGCAATAGCGGGCGTTGAAGCGTTCTTCCGCCTGCGGATGCTGGCGGCGCGCGTTATACAGAATCGGCATGCCGAATCCATAGTGGGCGCGCTGCGCCAGCGCCATGCCGATGCGGCCCATGCCGACGATACCTAAGGTTTTATGGTGCACGTCGCTGCCGAACCAGTCTGGCCCAATGCTCTTCGTCCACTCGCCCGCTTTGACGCGCTCCGCCACTTCCACCACCCGGCGCGCGGTGCTCAGCACCAGCGCCATGACCGTATCGGCGACGGTCTCGGTCAGCACGGTCGGAGTATGCATCAGCAGCACCCGGCGGGCGTTCAGCGCATCGACGTCGAAGTTGTCATAGCCAACGGAAACGGTGGAGGTCGCACGCAGCTTCGGCATCTTCTCCAGCAGCGCGGCGTCAACCTTTTCACTGGAGCCCAGGAGGCCTTCAGCCTGGGCGAAGGCCTCTGCGTGCTGCGAAACGGTCTCCGGCTGCAGGTTTTTCACCTGGGTGACGGAAAAGTGTTCCTCCAGACGCTGTAACAGGTCGTCGGGAAGCGTTTTATAGAGAATGACAGACGGCTTCATGCGAATCTCCGTAGTAGAAATAGTTCAGGCGTGATGAGCGCCAAGCGGAAGGTTTTGATTATTAGCAGGCTTAACAATCAAAGTCAGCAATACTGAGGCGAAAAGCGCCACCCCCATAAAAATATAGGAGGCTGCGGGGCTGCCGGTGGCACCGTTCAGGTAGCCGACAAACCACGAGCCGCAGAAGGAGCCCAGAGCGCCCATACTGTTGATCAGCGCCATGGCGCCTCCGGCGACGTTACGCGGCAGCATTTCCGGAATAATGGCGAAGAAGGGACCGTAAGGCGCATACATTGCCGCACCGGCCACCACCAGCAGGGTGTAAGAGACCCAGAAATGATTGGCGCCGACCGCCCAGGAGCCGATGAAGGCCAGTCCGCCAATCAACAGCAGCGGCCAGACGAACAGTTTACGGTTCTGCATTTTATCGGACGCCCAGGAGACGACGATCATGGCGATAGTGGCCGCCAGATAAGGAACAGAAGAGAGCCAACCCACTTCCACCATCCCCATATTTTCACCACCGCTACGGATAATCGACGGCAGCCACAGTACAAAACCGTACACCCCGATACTCCAGGCAAAGTACTGTGCGCAGAGCAGGACCACGTTGCGGGAGCGGAAAGCCTCGCTATAGTTACGCACCGCCTTGATGCCTTGCTGCTCACGATCCAGTTGTTCCTGCAACGCGGCTTTTTCACTCTCCGCCAGCCAGTTAACCTGCGACGGTTTGTCTTTCACCAGCACCCACCAGCAGAAGGCCCAGATCACCGCCGGCACCCCTTCGATGATGAACATTTCCCGCCAGCCGAAGGCCTGAATCAGGTAGCCAGAGACCACCGACATCCACAGGACCGTCACCGGGTTACCGAGGATCAGGAAGGTGTTGGCGCGAGAGCGTTCTGATTTGGTGAACCAGTTGCTGATATAGATCAGCATCGCCGGCATCACCGCGGCTTCAACGACGCCGAGGATGAAGCGGATAGCCGCCAGCGCCGGGATATTATGCACAATACCGGTCAGCGAGGCGCAACCGCCCCACAGGATCAGGCAGATAAAGATCAGTTTGCGAACGCTGCGGCGCTCCGCATAGATAGCGCCGGGGATCTGGAAGAAGAAGTAGCCAAGGAAGAACAGGGCCCCCAGCAGGGAGGAGATCCCCTTGGTGATGCCCAGGTCTTCGGTAATGCCTGCCGCGGAGGCGAAGCTGAAGTTGGCACGGTCGAGGTACGCCAGGCTATACGTGATAAACACGATAGGCATGATATACCACCAGCGTTTCGTTGCATTTGTTGAGCTATTCATAGGCTTGCCTCTGTCAATGAGGTGACATCCGTCCGTCGAAACGGACGCTGCTGTGCCGCGCTGCAGGTAGGGTACAGGACGGCTGTTATTGTTGCGTATAAATGTTATTCGCCCAGCGCGTCGCGGGTGGGCAGCCCCTCGCTGTCGCCCTGGACCTGAATCGCCAGCGAACCGATTTTATTGCCGCGGTTCACCGCCTGAAGCAGGGTTTTGCCTTCCAGCAGGGCGCTAATCACCCCGACGGCAAAGCCGTCGCCGGCGCCGACGGTATCGACGACGTTATCGACTTTAATGGCATCAACCGTTCCCTGTTCGCCGCAGGCGCTCTTGAACCAGGCGCCGTCGCAGCCGGTTTTAATGACTACCGCCTTGACGCCGCGGGAGAGATAGAAATCGGCAATCCCTTCCGGGGTCTGCTGGCCGGTGAGAATCACGCCCTCTTTTAAGCCTGGCAAAACCCAGTCAGCCTGGAAGGCGAGACGGTTGAGTTTCTCCACCATCTCGGCTTCGCTTTTCCACAGCACCGGGCGCAGATTGGGGTCGAAAGAGAGGGTTTTTCCCTCGGCTTTCATCACCTTCGCCGCATGCTCCAGCAGCGCATATGAGCTTTCAGAGAGCGCGGCGGCCACGCCGCTCAGGTGCAGATGGCGGGCGCTGGTGAAGTAGTCGGCGCGAAAATCGTCCGGCGACAGATGGCTGGCGGCAGAGCCTTTGCGGAAATATTCCACAATGGGATCGGTTCCATTTTCGACTTTCGATTTCATCTGGAAACCGGTAGCGAAGCGGTTGTCGATGGCGACAGCATGGCTATCGATCCCCTCTTTCGCCAGCGATTGCAGTACGAAGCGGCCAAAGCTGTCATTGCCGACGCGGCTGACCCAGCCGACCTTCAGACCCAGGCGCGCCAGGCCGGTGGCGACGTTCAGTTCGGCGCCGGCAACGCGTTTCATGAAATGCTCCACCTCGGCCAGATCGCCGGTTTCGGTGGCGACAAACATGGCCATAGCTTCGCCGATGGTGATGACATCTAAATTTTCCACGGCTTAATCCTCGCGTAACAGGTTGACGTAGCGGCGGGTCACGGCCGTCAGGTCATGGCCAGTCAGCGGAAACTCGATTCCACGCGGCGCGTCGGCGGGAAGATTATCGAGCAGGGCCAGCCAGCGGTCGGCGGCCTGATCCGGCGGTACCGCGCGGAATTTCTCATGATGGGGCTCCGCGGCTTTCACATGAATATAGCTGACCGCCGGCGCAAGGTGACGTGCCGCCTCTTCCGGCGAGTCGCCGACCCACAGCCAGTTGCCCATATCAAACGTTAAGGTGATCGGCAGCTGATTGACCCGGCAGGCGGCTTTGAAGCGCTGCATCGGCGCCAGCTGGCCGCAGTCGGTCTGGTCATTCTCTACCACCAACGCCATGCCGCTGTCGCTGAGGATATCGCGCAGCTCATCCAACTGCTGATTGTGGAGGAAATGGCCCAGGGAGAGCTTCAGCCACAGGGCATTCAGGGTTTGCGCTTCCGCGAGCAGCGCCGGGAGTGCCGGGTTGAGCTCGCCGTTATCGGCGAACAGCGCCTGCGGCGCGGAGTAGCAGGCCAGCAGGCCGTGGCGCTCAATGGTGGCCGCCAGCGACGGCAGAGCGTTGAGCTCTTCCGCGCTGCACAGCTCACGGCGGATTTCGACGCCGTCCGCACCGGCGTCGGCGATAAACGGCAGGACGGCGGCCTGGCCGCCTAAGGATTTAACATGGTCATTACCATACGCAGCGGTAACGACAATAATTTTTCTGGCCATCGCGCTCTTACTCCCGGCGTTTGTTGCTTAATCTCCTTAATACGCTAGATGGTATCGGTTCCATAAGAAAGGGCGAGATGTTTAATTTATGATCGGCATCACGAAGGATCGTTAACGGGAGGTTGATCCGCGGACGATAAGCTCGCCGGAGAAGACCCGCTCGCGGATGGGGTCGTTAGTGCCGGCAATGCGCCGAATCACCTGTTCGACCGCGGCGTAGCCGATCTGCCACGTCGGCTGTTTGAGGGTGGTAATACCGACGCCAGCCAGCTCCGCCCACTCCAGTTCGTCGAAGCCCAGCAGGCCGATATCGCTGCCCCAGATCAGGCCGACGCGCTTCAGGGCACGGGCCACCTGCAGCGTCAGCGCGCCGTTGGCGGAAATCACTGCTTTACGCATCCCGCGATGGCGGGCGTGGAACTGGCGCAGGACGTTGTCCATCATCGCGCCGTCGTTGAGCGGTACTTCGGCGTTTTCAGCCACCACGCCGTGGTGGCGGGTGAGGGTGGCGCGAAAAGCGCTCAGACGCTCGCGGCGGGTATTCACCGAGCCCAGCGGTTCGCTGAGAAACAGGATGGCCTCAAATCCTTTCTCCACCAGGTGTTCGGTGGCGGTGGTAGCGGCCTGGGCGTTATCAAGCCCGACCACATCGCAGGCGAAATCGGGGATTTTACGGTCAATCAGCACCATCGGCAGGGCTGACTGCTGCAGGCGGTTCAGGCCATCCTCACGCATGCCGACCGCGTTGACCACGATGCCTTCCACCTGGTAGCTGCGCAGCAGGTCCAGGTAGTGCAGTTCCTGATCCAGCTCGTTATTGGTATTACACACCAGCAGAGTGAAGCCTTTTTCCCGGCAGGCCGCTTCAATGCCGCTCATGACATTGACCGAGTAGGGGTTGGTGATATCGGCGATGATCAGGCCAATAAGGCGGGTTCGGCCGTGCTTGAGGCCGCGGGCCATCAGGCTGGGGCGGTAGTCGAGTTCGGCAATGGCTTTTTCAATACGTGATAACAGATCGTCGGAAAGCAGATGCTTCTCGCCGTTGAGATAACGTGAAATGCTGGTTTTGCCGGTCTTTGCGGCTTTCGCCACATCGCTGATAGTTGCACGCGCCGCTTTCGCCATGGTGGCTTCCTTTGCTGAAAATCTGCCAACACATTAGCGCGAAAAATAGCGATATCAAGCATTTTGCCCGGCAGAGCGGCTGCCGGGCGACATGAGGATGCGCTTATTGCAGCGGGCTGAGGGTAATTTCCACGCGACGGTTCTGCGCTTTGCCTTCTGCCGTGCTGTTGCTGGCGATAGGATTCGCCGGCCCCATGCCGGTGGTACGAATGCGGTTGGCCGCCACGCCCTGCGTGATCAGCGCGCTGGCGACGCTGTCTGCACGCTGTTGCGACAGACGCATATTCAGATCCTTGCTGCCGGTGCTGTCGGTGTAGCCGACCACGTTAACGGCGGTTTTCTCGTACTCTTTCAGTACCATGGCCACACCGGTCAGGGTGTTGGCGCCGGCCGGTTTCAGGTTGGCGCTGTTGCTGTCGAAGGTGACGTTATTCGGCATGTTCAGCACGATATTGTCGCCATTTCGCGTCACGCTAACCCCGGTTCCCTGCATCTTGTCGCGCAGCTTCGCTTCCTGCACGTCCATGTAGTAACCAATGCCTCCGCCGAGCGCCGCGCCTGCCGCTGCGCCAATCAGTGCGCCTTTGCCGCGGTCATGTTTGGAAGAGGAGAGCGCGCCGACGCCAGCGCCCACTAAGGAGCCAATACCTGCGCCAATACCGGATTTACCTGCTTCACGTTCACCGGTATAGGGGTTGGTGGTGCAGCCAGAAATGGCCAGAGTGCCGCTGACCAGCGCCGCAATCATAAGTACGCGTTTTTTCATTTAATGTCCTTAATCCTTTTTTTTCTTTGTCACAGCGAACGTGACGGTTGATTATGACGCGTGATTACGTAGAAAATTCCCCGGATACCATCTCATTTTGTAAATAACATTGAACGGTTGCCCATCACGCCGTCATGACACCTGCATTCGCTGACCAGGAGCCACCCTTGCCAACCTCATCTGCAACCAAAACCATCTTAACCGCCGCCCACTGGGGACCGATGCTGGTGGAAACGGACGGTGAAAACGTCCTCTCCTCCCGGGGCGCGCTGGCGACACCGTTTGCCAACTCGCTGCAAACGGCGGTGCGCGATCAGGTCCACAGCAAAACCCGCGTGCGCTATCCGATGGTGCGCAAAGGCTTCCTTGCTTCACCGGAAACGCCGCAGGGGGTCCGCGGTCAGGATGAATTCGTGCGGGTGAGCTGGGATCAGGCGCTGGATTTGATTGATGCCCAGCATCGGCGGATCCGCGAAAGCTACGGTCCGCAGTCGATTTTCGCCGGCTCCTACGGCTGGCGTTCTAACGGCGTCCTGCATAAGGCGGCCACCCTGCTGCAGCGCTACATGAGCCTGGCAGGTGGCTATACCGGCCATCTTGGCGATTACTCCACCGGCGCGGCGCAGGCGATCATGCCTTACGTCGTGGGCGGCAATGAGGTGTATCAGCAGCAGACCAGCTGGCCGCTGGTGCTCGAGCACAGCGAAGTGGTGGTGCTGTGGAGCGCCAACCCGCTGAACACGCTGAAAATTGCCTGGAACGCCTCCGACGAGCAGGGGATCCCGTGGTTCGACCGGCTGCGCCAGAGCGGCAAGCGCCTGATCTGCATCGATCCGATGCGATCGGAAACCGTCGATTTCTTTGGCGATTCGATGGAATGGATCGCCCCGCATATGGGCACCGATGTCGCGCTGATGCTGGGGATCGCCCATACGCTGGTGGAGAATAGCTGGCAGGATGATGCGTTTCTTACCCGCTGCACCAGCGGCTACGATATTTTTGCCCGCTATCTGACCGGCGAAAGCGACGGCGTAGCGAAAACCGCTGACTGGGCGGCGGCGATCTGCGGTGTGGAAGCAGATAAGATCCGCGAACTGGCGAAACTTTTCCATGAAAACACCACCATGCTGATGTCTGGCTGGGGCATGCAGCGCCAGCAGTATGGCGAGCAGAAGCACTGGATGTTGGTCACCCTGGCCGCCATGCTGGGGCAGATTGGCACCCCGGGAGGCGGGTTTGGTCTTTCCTACCATTTCGCCAACGGCGGCAACCCGACGCGCCGCGCGGCGGTGCTGGGCTCGATGCAGGGAAGCGTCGCCGGGGGCGTGGACGCGGTGGAGAAGATCCCGGTCGCGCGGATCGTCGAGGCGCTGGAGAATCCGGGGGCGGACTATCAGCACAACGGCATGGCGCGTCGCTTCCCCGACATTCGCTTTATCTGGTGGGCCGGCGGGGCCAACTTTACTCATCATCAGGACACCAACCGATTGATTCAGGCCTGGCAGAAACCGGAGCTGATCGTCATCTCCGAATGCTTCTGGACCGCCGCCGCGCGCCATGCCGATATCGTCCTGCCGGCGACCACCTCGTTTGAGCGCAACGATCTGACCATGACCGGGGATTACAGCAATCAGCATCTGGTGCCGATGAAGCAGGTGGTCGCCCCGCGAGATGAAGCGCGCGACGATTTCGCAGTTTTTGCCGACCTCAGCGAACGCTGGGAAGCGGGCGGCCGCGAGCGCTTCACTGAAGGGAAGAGTGATTTGCAGTGGCTGGAGACCTTCTATCAGATGGCCGCCCGGCGCGGCGCCCAGCAGCAGGTGACGCTGCCGCCGTTTGCCGAATTCTGGCAGGCTAACCAGCTGATTGAGATGCCGGAGGAGCCGGAGAATGCCCGTTTTGCCCGCTTCGCCGCCTTCCGCGACGATCCGCAGGCCAACCCGCTGAAAACGGCGAGCGGTAAAATTGAGATCCACTCACCAACCATCGCCGCCTTTGGCTACGCCGATTGCCCGCCGCACCCGATGTGGCTGGAGCCCGACGAGTGGCATGGCAACGCCGAGGCAGGGCAGCTGCAGCTGCTGTCGGCCCATCCGGCACACCGTCTGCACAGTCAGCTGAACTATACCGCGCTGCGCGAACGCTATGCCGTCGCCGGACGTGAACCGTTGACCATCCATCCACAAGATGCGCAGGCGCGCGGGATTGCCGATGGCGATTTGGTGCGGGTGTGGAACGCCCGCGGTCAGGTGCTGGCCGGCGCGGTGGTGACGGAGGGGATCCGCCCGGGGGTGATTTGCCTGCATGAAGGGGCATGGCCCGACCTGGATCCGCTGGTGGGCATCTGCAAAAACGGGGCGGTGAACGTCTTAACCAAAGATATTCCGACATCCCGGCTCGGCAACGGCTGTGCCGGGAACACCGCCCTGGCGTGGCTGGAGAAATATACCGGCCCGGCGCTGCCACTTACAGCATTTGATCCGCCGGCCAACGCATAATCCACGTCGGGTGCTGAGTGTCGTCCTGCCATGCGCAGTCTTCAATCCGGAAGCCCTGCGCATGGTAGAAACTGACCGCCGATTCGTTCTTCTGGTAAACCTCAAGGCTAAGCCAGGCGTAGTGCTGTTTGACTTCATTCAGCAGCGCCCGGCCAATGCCCTGGCGGATGGCGTCCGGCGCGACAAACAACGCGCCGACGAAGCGGGAGTCCAGCACACTAACAAAGCCTTTTAATACTCCGTCGCGCTCCCAGACCCAGGAGCTGGCGGCGGGAAGATAGACATCCCGTACCACCGCGATGCTGTCGCGCCAGTAACTTTCGCTGATAAAGGGATGAGCATGAATCGTGCTGTCCAGCCACAGCGCCAGCAGCGGAGCGGTATCTTTAGTGTCCCACTTGCGGATCATCCTGACCTCCAGGGTGACAGAAGCAGCCGGTGACATGGTCGTTGACCAGCCCACAGGCCTGCATAAAGGAATAACAGATTGTCGAGCCGACAAATTTAAAGCCGCGTTTTTTCAATGCCTTCGATAGCGCATCTGAGGCCGGCGTCGTGGTGGGAATTTCTGCCAGCGTCGCGGCGCACGTTACCTGCGGCTCATTGTTGACGAAGGACCAGACAAAATCAGTGAACGACTCGCCATTTTCTTCCATCGCCAGGTAAGCGCGGGCGTTGCCGATAATGGCCTGAATTTTTCCCCGATGGCGAATGATGCCGGCATTCTGTAGCAACTGCTCGACATCATCTTCCCCCATCGCTGCCACGCGTACCGGGTCGAACTGGTGAAAAGCCTGGCGGTAGTTCTGCCGTTTTTTTAACACGGTGATCCATGACAAACCGGCCTGCTGGCCCTCAAGGCAGATCATTTCAAACAGCTGACGGCCCTCTTTTTGCGCCACACCCCATTCGGTATCGTGATACTCGATATATAACGGATCCTGGCTCACCCATCCGCAACGTTGCATTGATATTTCTCCCTCTACGCTAAAAAAGTGAACGCCCGGCTTGACGGCTGAAAGATAAAGATAATAGTTAATACAGGGAAATCGTATCCCCAAAAAAAACACAGCAATATTGCCGATTCGGCTCTTTTCTGGAGTCGCATTAATGATAATAAAGAAATGCAATGGCCTCCGGGGCTTCTTGATCCCGGCGAGCATATCCGTCTGGGTGTTGTATGTCTCTGGAGCGAATGCCTGGCAACAGGAATATATCGCTATCGATACAAAAAGTAATACGCCGGAACGCTATACATGGGATAGCGATCACCAACCACGTTACGAAGATATTCTTGCTGAGCGGATGAAGTCTTCAGAGACGCCCGGCGGCCTGGCATTAAACCAGGCGCTGGCGCCACCGGACAGCAGCCGTGGTCAGAGCGTCGGCTGGAATTATCTGCTGGCAAATGGCATGACCTCCGGGCCGGTGGCCAGCCTGCGCAGCGACGTCACCGCGCCGGTGACGAGAAGCGCGGGCGAGACGGGGTATGTCAACACGCTCGGCTGGCGCATGGATTATCAGTCGCTGTGGGGCGTACATCCCTGGGCTCAGGTGAGCTATAACCAGTCGCTCGCCAGCGATGCCTGGTCGTCGACGACCCGCGCCAGAGAAGGCGGCTGGAGTGATGTCACCCTGGGTGCCGATATGCAGTTGGGATCCCACGTGGCAGCATGGGCGACGCTGTCGCAGGCGGACAATGTCCCATCGGGGGAAAATACGCTCTATCTGATGGGCGTCAGCGCCAACTTTTAACCCGACATTGTTACGCGTTTGAAACGACACGGTTATTGTTAAATCTCAGTAATGGCGCATTTCTGTGAGATAGCGCACACTAACTTTTTCCCTATAATTCGCGGAATGAATGTTTTGCAATGTCATTCGTTCCGCCATTAATGCATTTCATTCCCTGCTGATGGCAGTTCATGCCTTTTTTCCCCACAGGATGAGGGGCCTTCGCTATTGTGGCGGCAGTTAATTTATCAGGACAACTGCTATGAACGCTGCAAACCGTCAATCGACCCGCTGGCTTACGCTAATCGGCACTATCATCACCCAATTTGCTCTCGGTTCGGTCTATACCTGGAGCCTGTTTAATAGTTCGCTGTCTGACAAACTGGGCGAGCCGGTTAGCCGGGTGGCTTTCTCCTTTGGCCTGCTGAGCCTCGGGCTGGCGCTCTCCTCGTCGGTTGCCGGGAAACTGCAGGAGCGCTTTGGCGTTAAGCGCGTCACGATGGCCTCCGGGATCCTGCTCGGTCTGGGCTTCTTCCTGACCGCGCACTCCAGCAGCCTGATGATGCTGTGGCTGAGCGCGGGCGTGCTGGTGGGGCTGGCGGACGGCGCCGGTTATCTGCTGACGCTGTCGAACTGCGTGAAGTGGTTCCCTGAACGTAAAGGGCTGATCTCCGCTTTCTCCATCGGTTCCTATGGTCTCGGTAGCCTGGGGTTCAAATTCATTGACTCCCATCTGCTGGCCACCGTCGGTCTGGAAAAAACCTTCGTCATCTGGGGCGCTATCGTGCTGGTGATGATTGTGTTTGGCGCGACCCTGATGAAAGATGCGCCGAATCATACGGCGACCACCGCGGCCAATGGCGTGGTAGAAAACGACTTCAGCCTGGCAGAATCAATGCGTAAACCGCAGTACTGGATGTTGGCGGTGATGTTCCTGACGGCCTGCATGAGCGGTCTGTACGTGATTGGCGTGGCGAAAGATATTGCCCAGGGGATGGTCCACCTGGATGTCGCCACGGCGGCAAACGCGGTCACGGTTATCTCGATTGCTAACCTCAGCGGCCGCCTGGTGTTAGGCATCCTGTCCGACAAAATCTCCCGCATTCGTGTGATTACCATCGGCCAGGTGGTGTCGCTGGTGGGGATGGCCGCGCTGCTGTTCGCCCCGCTGAATGCCATGACTTTCTTCGCCGCCATCGCCTGCGTCGCCTTTAACTTCGGCGGCACCATCACCGTCTTCCCGTCACTGGTGAGTGAGTTCTTTGGCCTGAACAATCTGGCGAAAAACTATGGCGTGATTTATCTGGGCTTTGGTATCGGCAGCATCTGCGGCTCTCTCATCGCTTCGCTGTTCGGCGGCTTCTACGTGACTTTCTGCGTGATCTTCGCCCTGCTGATTCTGTCGCTGGCGCTGTCCACCACCATTCGTCAGCCGAAAGGCAGAGTCTATAGCGAGGCGCATGCCTGAAACCTGCAGCCTGAAACGCGCCCCTGGTTAATCCCCTAAGCAAATAGTGCCAATCCAGCCAAATGTTTTGTAAATGTTTGGCTGGATCACATTCCCTCCTGATACTTTTCCCGTTCCCTGTGGTCTACTTATCGCGCTTTGTAGAGGTTTCTGATAACCAACCCTAACGCACCCTATTAGCCTACTGACTCGTGCCACAGCGTCAGGCGGTGTTTTATTCTTCTTTTTCCAGGTTTGCTTGCATGAAATATATTAGAACGATGACGCAGCAGAAGCTTAGTTTTTGGCTGGCGCTGTACATCGGCTGGTTTATGAACGTCGCCGTTTTTTTCCGGCGTTTCGATGGTTATGCTCAAGAGTTCACTTTCTGGAAAGGGCTTTCCGGTGTCGTTGAACTGGTTGCCACGGTCTTTGTCACCTTCTTCCTGTTACGTCTGCTGTCACTGTTTGGCCGCCGCATCTGGCGCATTCTGGCGACGCTGATTGTCCTGTTTTCCGCCGCCGCCAGTTACTACATGACGTTCCTCAATGTGGTGATTGGCTACGGAATTATCGCCTCGGTGATGACCACCGATATCGACCTGTCGAAAGAGGTTATCGGCTGGCACCTGATCCTCTGGCTGGTGGTGGTGAGTGCGCCGCCGTTGCTGTTCATCTGGAGTAACCGCTGCCGCCATACGCTGCTGCGCCAATTGCGCACCCCAGGCCAGCGGGTTAAAAACGTGCTGATCGTGGTGCTGGCCGGACTTATTGTCTGGGGCCCCATCCGCCTGCTTGAGCTGCGTCAGCACGATGTGGAGCGCCATTCGGAAGTGGATATGCCCAGCTACGGCGGGGTGATCGCCAACTCCTACCTGCCATCAAACTGGCTGTCGGCGCTGGGGCTGTACGCCTGGGCGCAGGTGGATGAATCCTCGGATAATAAATCGCTAATTAACCCGGCGAAGAAGTTTACCTACGTCGCCCCTGAGGGACTTGATGACACCTACGTGGTATTCATCATTGGCGAAACGACCCGCTGGGACCATATGGGCATCCTCGGCTATAGCCGCAACACCACGCCAGAGCTGGAGAAAGAGAAGAATCTCGTCGCCTTCCGCGGTTACTCCTGCGATACCGCCACCAAGCTGTCGTTACGCTGCATGTTTGTGCGTCAGGGCGGGGCGGAGGATAACCCGCAGCGGACGCTCAAAGAGCAGAACGTCTTTGCCGTGCTTCATCAGTTGGGCTTCAACGGCAATCTCTATGCCATGCAGAGCGAGATGTGGTTCTACAGCAACACGATGGCCAACAATATCGCCTACCGCGAGCAAATTGGCGCCGAGCCGCGCAACCGCGGCAAGAGCGTTGACGATATGCTGCTGGTGGAGGAGATGAAGCGCGGGATGGCGCAGGACAATGCGTCAGGTAAGCATCTGATCATCATCCACACCAAAGGCTCTCATTTTAACTACACCCAACGCTACCCGCGCAGCTTTGCCCAGTGGAAGCCGGAGTGCGTCGGCGTTGACAATAAATGCTCGAAAGCGGAGCTGATTAACTCCTACGATAACAGCGTGACCTACGTCGATCACTTTATCGTCAGCGTCCTCGACCAGCTGCGGGATAAGAAAGCGATTGTGTTCTATGCCGCCGATCATGGGGAGTCGATTAACGAGCGTGAACACCTGCACGGAACGCCGCGCAAGATGGCGCCGCCGGAGCAGTTCCGCGTGCCGATGATGGTGTGGATGTCGGATAAATACCTGGAGAACCCCGATCATGCCGCCGCGTTTGCCCATCTGCAGCAGCAGGCCGCGATGAAGGTGCCGCGCCGTCACGTCGAGCTGTACGACACCATTATGGGCTGCCTCGGCTATACCTCGCCGGATGGCGGGATCAATGAGAATAACAACTGGTGCCGCTGGAAAAAGTAAGGCACAGATTTTATTTTCAGATTCTCGGGTCTGTTTTCCCTTCCTGAGCCCAGGATAAGCTAATCCCTCGCCGGCTGACGTCGCGCGAGGGATTTTTTTCGCACAGTGGACGTGTCTGGCAGGTTGCCTCTTCTTCTTTGATTACCCTCCAGTTTCCTTGCTTCCCCTGTGCTCGAACTTTTCATGGAGAGAAAGGATGAAGGTAATAAAGGGGTTGGCCTTGCTGTGCCTGTTGATGCTCGCAGGCTGCCAGTCTGAGGAAGAGACCAGCCAGTTCCTGCTGGCCTGTAAATACGATGCGCCGGCGACGGTCGAAGCCATGCTGAATAACGGCATTGATGTGGATGGTCAGGATAAAACCGGCTTAAGTGGCCTGATGGTCGCTGCCGCGGAAAATCGTCGCGATGTGGTGGCGTTACTGCTTAAGCGTCAGGCGAAGCCGAATCTCCAGACGCGCCAGGGCGTCACGGCGCTGATGCTGGCGGCGGCGCGCGGCAGCGATGCCGCGATTATCGGCGATCTTCTCCAGGCCGGCGCGTCGGTAAATCAGATCAGCGTCGAGAAGAGTACGGCATTGATGTCCGCCATTGCCGACGGCGGGGACGTCAGAAACGACTATCAGCATATTCTGGCGATGAAAAAGCCCGATGCGCCTGTCGAGGAGGAGAGCGCGCTGGATAAAATTGTCGGCGCAACGGCGGCGAAATCGCTGGCGACGGGTAACCGCGCGCTGATGACCGAAGACATGGCGTTACAACTGGCACCCGGCGCGTTTAAGAAGAACGTCGACGAAATTGTGGCGCTGCTTATCAGGCACGGGGCGGACGTGAAGGCCGTCAATGCGTCAGGGGAATCGGTCTTTTTCCTCGCGGTCGATCACGCGCGTTCAGCGGAAACTATCACGACGCTGGCCAACGCCGGGGCGGACACCAGCCTGGCGGATAAATCCGGCACCACTCCGCTGATGCTGGCGGCGGCGGGGGATGATCCCAATCTGGTGCTGGCGCTGTCGGCCTCCGGTGTGGAGGTGGATAAGCCGAACCGTGAAGGGCTCACGGCGCTGCAGGTGGCGGCGGGTCAGGGGTCGCCTGCGGTGATCGCGGCGCTGGTGCAGCGCGGCGCAAAGGTGGACCAGCTCTCCGCCAACGACCTCAGCCCGCTGATGCTGGCGGTCAAAATGAATAATAAAGCCAGTGTCGAGGCGCTGCTTGAGGCTGGCGCCAGCGTCAATCTCAGCAATAAGGCCGGCTATACGGCGATTGGCTACAGCCGGGCCGGCGAGGTTCGCCAGCTGCTGCTGGCGCAGCATGCTGAGCTGAAGGGGCAGGCCGCGCATATGGCGCAAAGCGAACTCCAGTTTTGTGCCAATGCCTTTGCCGACAAGCTGGCATACAGCGACATCGCCCGCGCGGTAAATAACGATACCCGCCCGGACATCATGCGCCATCAGCAATCCTGTCCGGAGCTGGGGGAACTGACGATGCTGCTGGGGGAATTTAAATTCAACCCGGCGGGCTCGACCTATCTCGGTGAGCCGGTGACCTGTAAGATATCCGAGTATCGCAAAGCGTTTGAGGTGAGCTGCCGCTGAAAACAATGACCAACCGGCGATTCGCTGCTCAGGCTGCTGAGTTTCTCGCCGGTTGAGCGATTTTTTGAAAATAAGGCATTGACGGGTAGGCATCCCAGCAGTAAGATGCGCCCCGCATTCGGTGATTGGCGCAGCCTGGTAGCGCACTTCGTTCGGGACGAAGGGGTCGGAGGTTCGAATCCTCTATCACCGACCAAATTCGAAAAGCCTGCTCAACGAGCAGGCTTTTTTGCATCTATAGCCTGTGAGGATGAGAACCTCCGGGGGCAGAGGTTCGACTTGTGTTCCGTAGGCCCGCGCAAGCGCAGCGCCGCCGGGCATTATCCGTGTGCTACCGGCCAAAAATTCCACCAGAATCACAATTAACGTCTTTACCCACGTTTCCAGCCAGCTATTCGCTATTTTGTGACATCTTCCATTGCATTTTTTTATCGATGAACAGATCTTTTTTCGCGAAGCTTATGGCTAAATGTAGCATTTTCCGCTGTGCGCTTTAACGTTCGCGCTATTAATCGCTCACATATTGGTCACACAGCAAGAAATTTTTCTCATTTGTTGGAATTGTTTCCCTCTGCGTGTTGCAAATTATTAAGGTCTTTATTCTGCTTATCGGCCCGTAGCATAAATTTCTCTGCTGAAAATAGCGCCTTGAAGTTTTTTTAATCTTTGCCTGCCGTTTCTCACGCTGGATGTAAAACCCGGCTGGCTGTATTGACGTTTCCCCATTCTGTTGACAGATTGTAGGGCATGAGGGGCATTTCATGGAGAATCCGTACTGCAACTCAGTCGTTTTTGCGAAAGGAATCCCCATCTCTCTCTACGCCTTCGGGCACCACCGACTGGACCGGGTATATTCTAAATAGTTCGAGCTGCGGAAAGGCGGCAAGTGTACGAGCTCCCCTGAGCATAGATAACGATGTGACTGGGATGATCGAGCGCAGCCAACGCATCCGTCGTTTGAAATAGGACGAATAAAAATAAATAAAGGTCCGGCGGATATATGCAAACAACATCACAGTTTTGGAGCAGAATAATGAGTATTTCCTTGAAGAAATCAGGGATGCTGAAGCTTGGTCTGAGCCTGGTCGCCATGACCGTCGCCGCCAGCGTGCAAGCGAAAACCCTGGTTTATTGTTCTGAAGGCTCGCCGGAAGGCTTTAACCCACAGCTCTTCACCTCTGGCACCACCTATGACGCCAGTTCCGTACCGATCTATAACCGCCTGGTCGAATTTAAAACCGGTACGACGGAAGTTATTCCAGGGCTTGCTGAGAAATGGGAAGTCAGTCCTGATGGCAAAACCTATACTTTCCATCTGCGTCAGGGCGTGAAGTGGCAAGATAATAAAGACTTCAAACCAACCCGTGACCTGAACGCCGATGACATCGTGTTCTCCTTCGATCGCCAGAAGAATACCAATAACCCGTACCATAAAGTTTCTGGCGGCAGCTATGAATACTTTGAAGGGATGGGTCTGCAGGACCTGATTAGCGAAGTGAAGAAAGTGGACGATAAAACCGTCCAGTTCGTCCTGACTCGCCCGGAAGCGCCGTTCCTCGCTGACCTGGCCATGGACTTCGCCTCTATCCTCTCGAAAGAGTATGCCGATAACATGCTGAAAGCCGGCACGCCGGAAAAAGTGGACCTCAATCCTATCGGTACCGGCCCATTCCAGCTGCTGCAGTACCAGAAAGATTCCCGCATTCTGTATAAAGCCTTCCCGGGCTATTGGGGTACCAAGCCGAAGATCGATCGTCTGGTCTTCTCTATCACCCCGGATGCTTCCGTGCGCTATGCCAAGCTGCAGAAAAATGAGTGCCAGGTGATGCCGTACCCGAACCCGGCGGACATCGCGCGCATGAAGGAAGATAAGAACATTACCCTGCTGGAACAGCCGGGCCTTAACGTCGGTTATCTCTCCTTCAATACTGAGAAGAAACCGCTGGACGACGTCAAAGTTCGTCAGGCGCTGACCTACGCGGTTAACAAAGAAGCGATCATCAAAGCCGTTTACCAGGGCGCAGGCCAGGCGGCGAAGAACCTGATCCCGCCGACCATGTGGGGCTATAACGACGACGTTAAAGATTACACCTACGACCCGGAGAAGGCGAAGCAGCTGCTGAAAGAAGCGGGCCTGGAAAAAGGCTTCACCATCGACCTGTGGGCGATGCCGGTACAGCGTCCGTACAACCCGAATGCCCGCCGTATGGCTGAAATGATCCAGGCCGACTGGGCGAAAGTCGGCGTCCAGGCCAAGATTGTCACCTATGAGTGGGGTGAATATCTGAAGCGGGCGAAAGCGGGCGAGCACCAGACCGTAATGATGGGCTGGACCGGTGATAACGGGGATCCGGATAACTTCTTCGCGACCCTGTTCAGCTGCGCCGCGGCGAAAGACGGCTCCAACTACTCGCGCTGGTGCTATAAGCCGTTTGAAGATCTGATTCAGCCGGCCCGCGCTACCGACGACCACAACAAGCGTATTGAACTGTACAAACAGGCTCAGGTAGTGATGCATGACCAGGCTCCGGCGCTGATCATCGCCCACTCCACCGTCTATGAGCCGGTGCGTAAAGAAGTCAAAGGCTATGTGGTGGATCCGCTGGGCAAACACCACTTCGATAACGTCTCCGTCGAATAATAAGCACGATGCCTGACCCCCTCTCCCCGCGCGGGAGAGGAAGGGGGCGTATTCCCGCTATTCCGGGGAATGCTTTTGTGAGCAATACAGACGCCCTGTCGCCAGGCGGGGCGTCACTAGAGAGAATCCGGGTTATGTTGCAGTTTATTCTCCGACGTCTGGGACTAGTCATCCCGACATTTATCGGTATCACCCTTCTCACCTTTGCCTTCGTCCATATGATCCCCGGCGATCCGGTGATGATTATGGCGGGCGAACGTGGTATTTCCCCCGAGCGTCACGCGCAGCTGCTGGCCGAAATGGGCCTTGATAAGCCGCTGTGGCAGCAATATGCCCATTACATTTGGGGCGTACTGCACGGTGATTTAGGCATCTCGCTGAAAAGCCGCATTCCCGTGTGGCAAGAGTTCGTCCCGCGCTTTAAAGCCACCCTTGAACTGGGCGTTTGCGCGATGATTTTCGCCGTCGCCGTCGGTATTCCGGTGGGCGTGCTGGCTGCGGTAAAACGCGGCTCCATCTTTGACCATACCGCCGTGGGTCTGGCGCTGACTGGCTACTCCATGCCTATCTTCTGGTGGGGCATGATGCTGATTATGCTGGTTTCGGTGCAACTGAACCTGACCCCGGTCTCCGGGCGTATCAGCGATACGGTGTTCCTTGACGATACCTTGCCGCTGACCGGCTTTATGCTGATTGACACCGCCATCTGGGGTGAGCAGGGCGACTTTATCGATGCCTTAATGCATATGATCCTGCCGGCTATCGTATTGGGCACTATCCCACTGGCGGTGATTGTGCGTATGACCCGCTCGTCGATGCTGGAAGTGCTCGGCGAAGACTACATTCGTACCGCGCGCGCCAAAGGGCTGACCCGGATGCGGGTGATTGTGGTCCATGCCCTGCGCAACGCGATGCTGCCGGTGGTCACGGTCATTGGCCTGCAGGTGGGCACGCTGCTGGCGGGCGCGATCCTGACGGAAACCATTTTCTCATGGCCTGGTTTAGGCCGCTGGCTGATTGACGCGCTGCAGCGTCGTGATTACCCGGTGGTGCAGGGCGGGGTACTGCTGGTGGCGACGATGATTATCCTCGTCAACCTGCTGGTCGACCTGCTGTATGGCGTGGTGAACCCGCGTATCCGGCATAAGAAGTAAGGGGCCATCATGTCACAAGTTACTGAGAATAAAGCTATTGCTGCACCGGTGCCGATGACGCCGCTGCAGGAGTTCTGGCACTATTTCAAACGCAACAAAGGCGCGGTCGTTGGTCTGGTATACGTGGCGGTGATGATTATCATCGCGGTGTTCGCCAACTTCCTCTCCCCGTATAACCCGGCGGATCAGTTCCGTGATTCGCTGCTGGCGCCACCGTTCTGGCAGGACGGTGGTAGCCTGACGCATCTGCTCGGCACCGATGACGTGGGCCGCGATATTCTGTCGCGTCTGATGTATGGCGCGCGCCTGTCGCTGCTGGTGGGCTGTCTGGTGGTGGTGCTGTCGCTGATCCTTGGCGTGGTGCTCGGTCTGGTGGCGGGCTATTTCGGCGGAGTGGTGGATTCCATCATCATGCGCGTCGTCGATATTATGCTGGCGCTGCCGAGCCTGCTGCTGGCGCTGGTGCTGGTGGCTATCTTCGGGCCGTCTATCGTCAACGCGTCGCTGGCGCTGACCTTCGTGGCGCTCCCACACTATGTGCGTCTGACGCGTGCGGCGGTGCTGGTCGAGGTCAACCGCGACTACGTGACCGCTTCCCGCGTGGCGGGCGCCGGCGCGATGCGCCAGATGTTCGTCAATATTCTTCCCAACTGTCTCGCGCCGCTGATCGTTCAGGCGTCGCTGGGCTTTTCTAACGCCATTCTCGACATGGCAGCGCTGGGGTTCCTCGGCATGGGCGCACAGCCGCCGACGCCTGAGTGGGGCACCATGCTCTCCGACGTATTGCAGTTCGCGCAAAGCGCCTGGTGGGTGGTGACCTTCCCGGGTGTGGCGATCCTGCTGACGGTGCTGGCATTTAACCTGATGGGTGACGGTCTGCGTGACGCGCTCGATCCCAAACTGAAGCAGTAAGAGGTTCGAGATGGCGTTATTGAATGTAGATAAATTATCGGTGCATTTCGGCGATGAGAACGCGCCGTTCCGCGCCGTAGACCGCATCAGCTATAGCGTGAAGCAGGGCGAAGTGGTTGGCATCGTCGGTGAATCCGGCTCCGGTAAATCCGTCAGCTCGCTGGCGATTATGGGTCTGATTGACTATCCCGGCCGGGTGATGGCGGACAAACTGGAGTTCAACGGCCGCGACCTGCAGCGCATCTCTGAAAAAGAGCGGCGTCAGCTGGTGGGTGCGGAAGTGGCGATGATCTTCCAGGATCCGATGACCAGCCTCAATCCGTGCTATACCGTCGGCTACCAGATTATGGAAGCGATCAAAGTTCATCAGGGCGGCAACAAGCAAACACGCCGCCAGCGGGCTATCGACCTGCTGAACCTGGTGGGCATTCCCGATCCGGCGTCGCGGCTCGACGTTTACCCGCACCAGCTTTCCGGCGGGATGAGTCAGCGCGTGATGATCGCGATGGCGATTGCCTGTCGGCCAAAACTGCTGATTGCCGATGAACCTACCACTGCGCTGGATGTGACCATTCAGGCGCAGATCATCGAGCTGCTGCTGGAGTTGCAGCAGCAGGAAAATATGGCGCTGGTGCTGATCACCCACGACCTGGCGCTGGTGGCCGAGGCGGCGCATAAAATTATCGTCATGTATGCGGGTCAGGTGGTGGAGACCGGTGATGCGAAAGATATCTTCCGCGCGCCGCGCCATCCGTACACCCAGGCGCTGCTGCGCGCGCTGCCGGAGTTCGCTCAGGATAAGGCGCGTCTGGCGTCGCTGCCGGGCGTGGTGCCGGGGAAATATGACCGTCCTGTCGGCTGCCTGCTGAACCCGCGCTGCCCCTATGCCACGGATAAATGCCGTAGCGAAGAGCCCGTACTGGCGGATCTCAATGGCGGCCGTCAGTCTAAATGTCACTACCCACTCGATGATGCCGGGAGGCCTGGATTATGAGTACGCAAAAGGCCACCACGCAACAACCGCTGTTGCAGGCCATTGATCTGAAAAAACACTATCCGGTGAAGAAGGGGATATTCGCCCCGGAACGGCTGGTGAAAGCGCTGGACGGCGTCTCCTTTACCCTTGAACGCGGTAAAACGCTGGCGGTGGTGGGGGAGTCGGGCTGTGGTAAATCGACGCTGGGCCGTCTGCTGACAATGATTGAGGTCCCGACCGGCGGTGAGCTGTACTATCAGGGTCAGGATCTGCTTAAGCACGACCCGCAGGCGCAGAAGCTGCGGCGGCAGAAAATACAGATTGTGTTCCAGAACCCGTACGGTTCGCTGAACCCGCGTAAAAAAGTGGGACAGATTCTGGAAGAGCCGCTGCTGATTAACAGCAGCCTGAGTAAAGATCAGCGCCGTGAAAAAGCGTTGGCGATGATGGCGAAGGTCGGTCTGAAAACCGAACATTACGATCGCTACCCGCATATGTTTTCCGGCGGTCAGCGCCAGCGTATCGCCATTGCCCGCGGGCTGATGCTGGATCCGGACGTGGTGATTGCCGATGAGCCGGTTTCTGCGCTGGACGTTTCGGTACGAGCTCAGGTGCTGAACCTGATGATGGATCTGCAGCAGGATTTAGGGCTGTCCTACGTGTTTATCTCCCACGACCTGTCAGTCGTCGAGCATATCGCTGATGAAGTGATGGTGATGTATCTCGGCCGCTGCGTGGAGAAGGGTACCAAAGACCAGATCTTCAACAATCCGCGCCATCCGTATACCCAGGCGCTGTTGTCGGCGACCCCGCGTCTGAACCCGGACGACCGTCGCGAGCGGATCAAGCTGACCGGCGAACTGCCGAGCCCGCTGAACCCGCCGCCGGGTTGCGCCTTTAACGCACGCTGCCGTCGACGCTTTGGTCCATGCACCCAGCTCCAGCCGCAGCTTAAGGATTACGGTG
Organism: Klebsiella sp. D-Nf1; assembly: GCF_002810515.1. Lineage (NCBI taxonomy): Bacteria > Pseudomonadati > Pseudomonadota > Gammaproteobacteria > Enterobacterales > Enterobacteriaceae > Klebsiella > Klebsiella sp. D-Nf1. The sequence continues at coordinate 207,938 of NZ_PIOK01000005.1, read as the reverse complement.
GCCAACTGGTGGCCTGCTTTGCTGTCGATCAGGATGAGAATCCGCAAAAACCCCACGCCTGATGGCGCGCTCCCGGTCCCCGGACCGGGAGTTTCTCTTCTGCCTGAGAGGAAACCTGGCAACACCGTTCATTGTTGCAATTTCTGCCATACTCTCGGAGCATTCTTCGTAGATTATCCGAAAAAATAAGCCTTTCAGTCCATTTTTATAGAATTAAAGAGAAATTAAAATGGTTCAGGTTTATTATTTCATTTATCCAATGCCATGATTTTTTCATGGTTTAATATATTTATATGAAAACGGCCGGGAAGCGCGGTGGTACGCGGAGGTTGAGGATGTACGCATACCTAAAAAATGGGGCTATCATTCTGAAAGGGAAGTGTTAGTGTAGTGATACTTCTGCCGTGGAATCACACCGAAAATCAAATTCTAAACTATTATATCCCTGTCAATCGTGTTGTATTGGTACGACTAAGCTGGCATTAATCTGCCATACAAGAAACGTCACGATGTTTTCTAATACCAAGAAAATAACAACAAACTTAATATGAAATTTTTAAAATCATGAGGTTATCAATGAACCATTATGATGATCTGCAGCGCTTTCAAGAAAAAACGCGGACCCAAAACCTCAAATTTCAGGATCTTTCTTCGCAAGCCGCCACGCGGGAACACGGCGACTGGGCGATCCTTAATCAGCTGAATCCCGACGCCGGGAAATCTTCCACTCTGGCGCTGGGAGGGTCGGTCTCCGCGCCGCTGCCGCAGCCCGTGCCCGCGGATCTCTTCCAGCGTGTCGACCCCGTGGTCGCGGCGCCAGCATCACCTCCGGTTGCGCCAGTCCCCCCAGTTATTGCCCCGATCCCATTGCCGGTCGCAGAACCTGCTGTGCCGGAATCTGTCGCTCCGGCGCCAACAATGACGACTGCGCCATTGGCCGCGGCGCCGGTACCTGAGCCGGTGGTGACCTCGCCGCCGAGAATGGCCCCGCGGCCTGCGCCGGGCGCCGACAACTATGCCCACCTGTTCGCGGCAAAAACCGCAGAGCCGGTGGCGAAAAATAAAGACCAGCCTTTGAAATCTCTTCTGGAAAGGATGGCAACATGCCGTTGATTTGCGTCTGTTCACCGAAAGGTGGCGTGGGGAAAACGACCCTTGCGGCCAATTTAGCTTATTCGCTGGCGCGAACGGGCAGCAAAGTCCTGGCGCTGGATTTTGACGTCCAGAATGCCCTGCGTTTGCATTTTGGCGTGCCGCTGAGCGATGAGCGGGGCTACGTGGCGAAGGCGCTGGAACTGCATGACTGGAGCCAGTGCGTGCTGAGCGCCGGCAGCAATATTTTCGTCCTGCCTTACGGCGAAGTGAGCGAAGCGCAGCGTCAGGCGTTTGATGAGCAACTGACCCACAATGACCATTTTCTCCAGCGTGGTCTGTCGGCGCTGCTCAACTATCCCGGGCTTATCACCATCGCCGATATGCCGCCGGGGCCTTCACCGGCGCTGAAGGCGTTGACGGGGCTGGCGGACCTGCATCTGATCCCACTGCTGGCAGATACCGCCTCGATGTCGACGCTGGTGCACGTGGAAAAACAGCGCCTGACCGGCGCGGCACTGAATCATAAGCACGGGCACTATTTCGTCATTAACCAAAGCGATAGCCGTCGCCAGGTCAGCCGGGACGTCACCAGCCTGATGGAAGAGAAACTGGGCGAGCGACTGCTTGGGGTGATCCATCGTGATGAAAGCGTGGTGGAGGCCAATGCCTCGCAGAAGTCGGTCCTTGACTTTAACGCCTCCTCCGCAGCGGCCTTTGATATTGAAATTATTGCTAAAAAAATATCTTCGCTGTTGGGTATCCATATTGGCGATGGCACGGTGCACAGCCAGCCACGCATGTCAGGGCTTTAACTTATTGCAGGGCTGCTGAATGAAAAAATCTCTTTTTTGGTTGCTGGCGCTGGTGCTGTCTCCCGTTGCCGTGCTGGTGGTGATCACGCCGATGGACAGCCAAAAGCAGTATATTTTTGGTCTGCTAAGTATCGGTATTCTCTTTCTGATGGGCTTCAGTAAGCGCCGCAGCATATCGGTCATTATGGTCGTCACATCGCTGCTGATGTCCACGCGTTACATGTATTTTCGTCTCACGCAGACCCTGCACTTCAACTCGTCCATTGAAACCATTCTTGGAATGGGACTCTTTCTGGCGGAAGTCTATATCTGGGTGATGCTGTTACTTAACTATCTGCAGACGGTCTGGCCGCTGAAGCGCGGCATTGTTCCGCTGCCGGATGATATGAGTAAGTGGCCGACGGTCGATATCTATATTCCGAGCTATAACGAACCGCTGGAGGTGGTGCGCGATACCGTGCTGGCGGCACAATGCATTGATTATCCAAAAGATAAAATGAAGATTTATCTTCTGGATGACGGCAAACGCAGTGAGTTTGCCGTGTTCGCCGCCGACGTCGGCGTGGGCTATATCACCCGTAACGACAACAAGCACGCCAAAGCGGGGAACCTTAACCATGCGCTGACCCTGACCCACGGGGAGCTTATCTGCGTTTTCGACTGCGACCACGTCGCCACGCGCGTCTTCCTGCAGGCCACCGTCGGCGGTTTCCTGAAAGATCCGATGCTGGCTCTGGTGCAGACGCCGCACTACTTCTATTCCCCGGACCCGTTTGAACGTAACCTCTCCGTCGGGCGTAACATCCCGAACGAAGGGATGTTGTTCTATGGCCCGATTCAGCAGGGGAACGACAACTGGAACGCCACTTTTTTCTGCGGCTCCTGCGCAGTGATCCGCCGCGAGGCGCTGGCGCAGATTGGCGGTTTCGCCGTCGAAACGGTGACCGAAGATGCCCATACGGCGCTGAAGTTCCAGCGGCTGGGATGGAAATCGGCCTTTCTCGATATTCCGCTGGCGGCTGGTCTCGCCACTGAACGCCTGGTGGTGCACGTCATCCAGCGTACCCGCTGGGCGCGCGGGATGACGCAGATCTTTCGCCTCGATAACCCGCTGTTTGGCCGCGGCCTGACCTTACAGCAGCGCTTGTGCTACCTGAGCGCCATGCTCTATTACCAGTTCGCGCTCCCGAGGGTGGTGTTTGTCACCGCCCCGCTGGCTTATCTGTTGTTTAACCTCAATATTATTTACTCTTCAGCGAGCCTGATTGTCTCCTATGCCCTGCCGCATCTGTTCCTCGCTATTTACGTTGGTTCGCGAATGAACGGCCGCTATCGCTACAGCTTCTGGGGGGAGATCTACGATATTGTGCTGGCCTTCCACCTGGTGCTGCCGACCCTGGTGACGATGATTTTCCCCAAACGCGGCAAATTCAACGTTACCGATAAGGGCGGGCTGCTTGACGTCGGTTACTTCGATTTCACCGTGGTGCGCCCGCATCTGGTGGTGGCCTGCCTGCTGGCCCTGGGGGTGGTCGTCGGCATCGTCCGGGCGATAGGCCATGACTACTTTGGCTCGGATCCCAACGTTATCGCCCTGAACGTCGGGTGGGGGATCTACAGCCTGATCTTCCTGCTGGCGGCTATCGCCGTGGCGCGCGAGACGCGGCAGGTGCGAAAAACGATTCGTATCGATGTCGATATTCCGGTGGTGATCCATTACGCCAGCGGTATCGTTTCCCGCAGCCATACCGCGGACCTGTCGATGGGCGGCTGCCGCGTGGCCGCGCCGGATATGCGTCATCTGGAGGATGACATCGAAGAGATTGAACTGATCCTGCAGTCCGGGGCTATCTCCATCCCGGCTCAGCTGGTCACCTCTGACGAGCGCTTCCTGCGCCTCAAGTTTGATGAAGATATTCCTCTCTCGCGCCGCCGTGAACTGGTGCGTGTGGTGCTGGCCCGCGCTGATGCCTGGATTAATCCGCCGCGTCCGCAGGATAACCCGTTCCGCTCTTTCTTCACCATTTTGCGCTGCGTGTTCGAACTGTTCTGGCTGACGTGGAAAACCCGTCGTAGCCAGCGCAACCGGACGCCAGTGGCGAAAACGGCGCAGGAGGATGGGACGTTATGAAGCGATTAACGACGCTGGCGCTGCTGGCAGGGATGTTCTCTGCGCCAGCGCTGCACAGTGAAGAGCCGGCTGCCGGCGCTTCAGCCCCGCTGAGTTTTCCGCAGCTCAACGGCGCGGCGGACAATGAGCCGGGTGACGAACCTCCGGCGGCCTCTCCGGAAGAGGGGACTCCCCCGGCAGCGCCCGCCACCGCAGGCGATGCGGCGGTGACGGCCCCTGTGCCAGAGATGCCCGCAATAACCCCGCCGGTGAGTGAGGTGGCTACGCCCGATGTCATCCCGGTTGCCCCGGTCTGGGGAGGCGATCTGAATCTGGCGCAAATGGGGATGCCGGATGGCATTATCCTCAGCGGCGGCCAGCGGCAGGGGGGCGTTAGCTTTACGCTGCCTTCCGACCAGGTGGTGATCCATTCCCAGCTCAGCCTTGCCGTCCGCGTATCGCCGGAAATGGCGAGCCGCAACGCCACCCTGCAACTGATGCTCAACGGTCAGCCCCTCGGCACCCTGCCGTTGGGTGCCGATGGCGAGGATGTCTCCCATTACCAGCTGGATATTCCGCCCGCGCTGATGGTCTCCAGCAATAACCTGAGCGTGAAGATCAACGATGGCGATACCCTGCAGTGCCAGCGTGACATTCATGATTCGTCGCGGGTGACGGTGCTGCCCACGTCGCATTTCAGCTGGGAAAGCCAGCAACTGAACATCAGCGACGACCTGAGCCATTTCCCGCGTCCCTTCTTTGACAGCATGCAGATGACGCCGGCGGACATCGCGGTCGCCTATGGGGCGAAGCCGTCGGCTGACGTCTTCAGCGCCGCGGCGTTGATTTCTTCATGGCTGGGTATCCAGGCGGACTATCGCGGCATCGCCTTCAGCGCCCTGCGCGATCGCCTGCCGGAACGCCATGGTATTGTGATTGGCCATCCGGGCGAGCAGGTGGGCGGCATGACGCTGCCGGAAACCGATAAACCGCTGCTACGCATCATCGCCAACCCCGCCAATCCGGCCTATAAGTTACTGTTGATTGTCGGCAAAAACGATACCGCGCTGCGCATGGCCGCCTGGCGGTTGACCCGCGGCAACTTCGCCCCGCAAACCGCGACGCAGGATGTCGAACCACAGACCATCCCGGTTGGCAAAGCGTACGATGCGCCGCGCTGGATCCCCACCGATCGTCCGGTCAAGCTCAGCGAACTGCTGCGTAAGGATCAAAGCCCGACCGTCAGCGGCGTCTGGCATGAGCCTTTACGTATCGCCTTTCGCGCCGCGCCCGACCTCTATCTCTGGGATGGCGAGACGATCCCGCTGCAGGTTGGCTACCGCTTCCCGTCGGAAAGCTGGATTAATGAGGACAAGTCCCTGCTGAGCGTCACGCTCAACGGCACCTTCCTCAATAACCTGGCGATGAACAAGCAGGGACCACTGGAGAAAGTCTGGCGCCACCTCGGGGGCGATGCGCGCCAGGAGCGCTTTACCATCCCGCTGGCGCCTTACCTGATCTACGGCGATAACCAGCTGTCGATGTACTTCAATGTGGTGCCGAAAGATGATGTTCCGTGCTCGGTGCTGCTGAATAACAATATCAAGAGCCGCATCACTGACGACTCCTGGATTGATTTGAGCAAAACGCGACACTTCTCGCTGCTGCCAAACCTCTCCTATTTCGTTGGCGCCTCATTCCCCTTCTCGCGGCTGGCGGACTATTCACAAACGACGCTCATGCTGCCGGCGGACCCGTCTGAGACCCAGGTGGCCACCCTGCTGAATCTGGCGGCGCGCTCCGGAAATGCGACCGGCACCGCGCTGGCGAATAACCGCGTTGTGCTCGGGATGCCGACCGGCGGCGCGGATCTGCAGTCGCTGCGCGAACGTGATGTGCTGGCGGTCACCGCTCTCGATCAGCAGGCCTTTAACCAGAGCCTGCTGGCTGATTCACCCTATCGTCCGGTGGATAACACGCTGAGCGTCCGCGAGCCTGACCTGTGGCAAAAAGTTCAACGTCGGCTGACCGGCGACTGGACCTCGGCCAGCCTCGATGCCGATCGCTACTTCTCGTCCAGCAGCGCCTGGCGCGGGTTCATCAGCTATCGTTCGCCGTGGAACGCGACTCGCCTGGTGGTGGTGGCGATGGCCAGCAATGATGACCAGCTGGCGCGACTGAAGACCGATCTGGACTCGCCGCGCATCAACGCCGGGATCCGTGGCGATACCGCGGTGATCACCAGCGATAACGGGGTGCGCAGCTTCCAGGTCAGCACCCCGTTCCCCAGCGGTCAGATGCCGTGGTACATGATGGCCGTCTGGTATGCCAGCCAGCACTCTGGTTTCCTGGCCCTGTTGGGGCTGATTGCCACCTCGATAATGGGACTGGCGCTGACCGCGATGTTTAAACGTCACGCCCGTAAGCGTCTGGGTTCGGGGGATAACTAATGAAAAGAAAGATAACAATAACGATGAAAACCTCCCGCCGGCTCACGACGTTCTGCCTCACCGGCGCCTTAGCGCTTGGCGCTTCTGGTGGCGTGCTGGCGGCAGGTAACGACGTGGCGCTGCAGGCGCTGTTCGCCCAGGCCAACTACTGGCATGAGAAATCGCATGACGAACTGGCGATGGAGTCGCTGCAGAAGGTGCTTTCGGTCGATGCCAATAACACCCAGGCGCTGTATCTGATGGCGCTCTGGTCGCAGCAGGGTGGCGATATGCAGGCGGCGGCGCAGTGGCGCGCCAGGCTGGCGAAAGCGGCGCCGGACAGCCCTGGGCTGCAGGATTTAGACAACGCTAAAAAGATGTCGCAGGTGCCGCAGGGGCAGCTCAGCCTGGCCCGCCAGCAGGCGCGCGGCGGCAATATTCCCGGGGCGCTGGCGACCTGGCGCAGCATGTTTAATGGCAATACGCCGCCTGCCGGGCTGGCGGCGGAATATTACCTGACCATGGCCAGCGACAAATCGCTTTATCCGCAGGCCATCAGCGAACTGCGCCAGTACGTGGCCCAGCATCCGCAGGAGAACGCCCCGCGGGTGGCGCTGGGCAAAGCCTTAACCTGGCGGGAAGAGACCCGCCGGGAAGGGATCGCCCTGCTGGAGCCGATGGCCAGCGGCAATAAAGAGGCAGACAGCGGCTTGCGTCAGGCGCTGCTCTGGCTGGGCCCGCAGGCCGGCGATGAGCAGTATTACGATACCTGGATGCAGCGGCATCCGCAGGATAGCGAAGTCCAGAATTACTTTCGCGAACGGCGCAGCGGTCAGGCGCGTGGCCAGGGCTACGCCAATCTGAACAGCGGCAATACCGCCGCCGCGAAGCAGCAATTTGAAGAGGTGCTGCAGACCAACCCGCAGGATGCCGATGCGCTGGCGGGCATGGGCTATATCGCGCAACGCAGCGGCGACTACCAGGCCGCGTCGCAGTATCTGAGCCGGGCGGCAGATCTCGGTGGCGACGCCTCGGCGACTCGTCGCCAGCAGGCGGCCGATGCGCTGTTCTACGGCCAGCTGGCGCAAGCTCAGCAGGCCTATAAGCAGGGCAATATTAGCCAGGCGCTGGCGCTCTCCGCGCCGCTGGCGCAGCAGAGCGGGGCGCGGGGCGCCTCGGCGAAGCTGTTCCGTGCCGATGTGCTACGGCATAACAAAGATTTACCCCAGGCGGAGCAAACGCTGCGCTCGCTGTTAAGCGACGATCCGCAGAACGCGGCGGCGCGGGAAAACCTCTATTACGTGCTGCGCGAGCAGAATAAATCCGCCGAGGCGCAGGCGATGCTGCAGACGCTCCCGCAGAGCCTGCAGCAAAAACTGCAGCCGCGGGTGGTGGCCGGTATGCCGGGCGATACCGTGCGCCGTCAGGCCCAGGCGCAGGTCAGCAGCGGTAACCCAGGCGGCGCGATTGCCACTCTGCGCGAAGGCGTCGCCCGCTATCCGGACGATCCCTGGCTGCGCCTTGATCTGGCCCGGCTGTTGCAAAAATCGGGTAACGGCAGCGAGGCCTCTTCGCTGATGTCGGCGGCCTATCGCCCCGGCGCCAGCAACAATGCACTATATGCCGCCGCCCTGTTTGCCAGCGAAAACGGTGCCTGGCAGCAGGCGCAGACGCTGCTGGCGCGCATCCCCGGCGGCAGCCAGACCAGCGACATGCGCGATTTACGCCAGCGGGTGAACTACAACCTGCAGCTGGTGACCGCCGAAAACTATCTGGCGCAGGGCAACAGCACCGCCGCCAGCAATACCTTGCGGGCGATGGCCTCCACGCCGCCGAAAGCCCCGGCGGACGCCGGCAAGCTGGCGCGGCTGCTGGCCGAGAGCGGCGACCTGACCACCGCGGTCTCGCTGGTGCGCAACAATATCAGCAGCGGCGTGTCCGGCAACGCCGGTGATTACGCCGATCAGATTGCGGTGCTGAACCAGGCCGGACTGACCGGCGAGGCGCAGAACCTGCTCAGCAATCCGCAGCTGCAGGCCAGCAGTACGCCGACGCAGCTGGCGAGTATTCGCAATGGCTATGTGATTAACGAAGCCGATCGCCTGCGTGAGCAGGGCAACTACGCCGCGGCGTATGACAAGCTGATCCGCGCCATGCAGAGCGATCCGCAGAATACCGATCTGATGTTCGCGATGGCGCGGTTGTACCAGAGCGGCAAAATGAACAAAGAGGCCGGGGTGGTCTATGACTACCTGATGACGCGCGATACGCCGAACCAGGATGCGCGCGCCGGGGCCATTGACGTGGCGCTGTCGGCGGGGAACAACGATCGCGCCGAGCAGTTGGCCGGTGGCTTACGTCAGGATAACTCCCCGGACCGCTTACTGCTGCTGGCGCGAGTCGCAGAGGCGCAGGGCCATCATCAGCAGGCGATGACCTACCTGCGTAGCGCCCGCGGCAAACTGCTGGGTATGCAAAGCACCAACAGCAGCGAAACGCCAACCGTCGGCGGGGTGCTGGCGGCGGATAACCCCTTCATCGGCGTGTCGCAAACGTCGGCGCCGACGCGGACCGCTTCCACCTACGGGCAGTATATGCCGTGGCAGGTCGCCCAGTCGGCCGCCGCACCCGGTTCTTCGCTGCCGGGCATCCAGCGGCCCGATCTGCCGGTCGATACCGCCGAGACGCGCATGCTGCGCCAGGTGGACACCATGATGGAGTCGCTGCAGGAGAAAACCGGCAGCTGGCTGCAGGGCGGAATGGACGTGCGTGGACGCGACGGCGAATCGGGGACCAGCAAGCTGACGGAGATCCGGACGCCGCTGACCTGGTCCTCTTCGCCGTTTGGCGATTCGCGCTTTGATTTTACGGTCACCCCGGTGTCGTTGAACGCCGGCACCGCCAGCGGCGACGCCTGGCGTCGCTACGGCGCCAACCCGCTGGCTAACGCGGTCTCCAATATGGTGAGTACCGCTACCAGCGAGCAGGCGGCGATCGCCTCGATGACCGAGGCGGAGCGGACGGCCTATTTTGCCAGCAATCCGGGGGCCGAGGCGTTAAGCGGCCTGGGCACCCTGAATGCGGCAGATTTCAATCCGACCACCAGCAGCGGGATGGAAAACCTGGCGAAGCTCGGGAGCTATGATTCGGGACAGGTCGCCAGCTATCTGGCCTCTTCCAGCCTTAAGCCGAACGTTGACCAGACCAGCGGCTCAACCGATTCGCAGAAGGCCAACGGCGTCGAGCTGGCGCTGGCGTTAAGCGGTGACGATTATCGCGTCGATATTGGCAGCACGCCGCTGGGCCAGGATCTCAATACCGTTGTCGGTGGGGTGAAATGGTCGCCTAAGCTGAGCAACTACCTGTCGCTGATCCTGACCGGCGAACGCCGCTCACTGACCGACAGCCTGCTTTCTTACGTTGGTCTGAAGGACACCTATTCCGGTAAAACCTGGGGGCAGGTGACGAAAAATGGCGGCACCCTGCAGCTGAGCTATGACGACGGCGACGCGGGCTTCTATGTCGGCGGCGGCGGTTACAGCTACCTGGGGCAGAACGTCGCCAGCAACACCAGCATTAACGCCAATGCCGGGGTCTATCTGCGGCCCTATCATGACGAATACCGCCAGTTGCAGACCGGGTTGAGCATGAGCTATATGGATTATTCCAAGAACCTCAGCTACTTCACCTATGGCCAGGGGGGCTACTTTAGCCCGCAAAACTATGTCAGCGTGTCGCTGCCGGTCAGTCTGACGGAGAAATATGATAACTGGACCATGAAGCTTGGCGGCTCGGTGGGCTACCAGTCTTACAGTCAGGATAAGAGCGCCTATTTCCCGACCAATTCGGAGTGGCAGCAGACCCTGGAGACGGCGGTGAGCAATGGGTTTGCCAAGGAAGCCTACTATTCCGCGACCTCGAAGAGCGGCATCGGCTATACCCTGCGCGCCGGGGCGGACTACAAGGTTAACAAACAGATGACGCTGGGGGGCCAGATTGGCTATGACACCTTCGGGGATTATAACGAAAGCACCGCCGGGCTCTATATCCGCTATATGTTGGGAGATCATTGATGATGACGGAGAACAATAACCCGGTAGTCACGACCTGGTTCCAGCAGCAGCAGACGCCTGCCGGATGGTTCGATCTGTTGGTGATTATGGTCGAAGGTATGTTAAATAATGCCGGCGAGCTGGAAAGCCAGCCCTTCCTGCGTCAGATGGGCGCCTCGCTGGCGGAGACCCATCCGCTGCCGGCGTCGGAGACGGTGGGGGAGCTGGAGGCGAATATCAACCGGCTGCTGACCCATTTTCACTGGGGCGTGGTGACGATTGATGTCGGTGAGGATGGCCTGCGCCTGCGCCATCAGGCGTTGCCGGTCAGCCGGGACGACGCGGGACGCGTGCGCTGGTGCAACGCGTTCTGTGCCATACTCGAGGGGTTATATTCTCGCTGGCTGCAGAGTCAGGGAGGCAGTGCTCACGTCGTTTTACAACGCGAGCGGGTGTTCTCCGTCTCTGACGTTCAGTTTCTTTACTACCATCCATAATGAGTGAATTTATGCCCCTGCGTGCTTTAGTGGCGGTGATAGTGACAACGGCAGTGATGCTGGTGCCCCGGGCGTGGGCGGATACGGCCTGGGAGCGCTATAAGGCCCGTTTTATGATGCCGGACGGCCGTATCATTGATACCGCCAATGGCAATGTGTCGCATACGGAAGGTCAGGGCTTTGCCATGCTCCTGGCGGTGGCGAATAACGATCGCCCGGCGTTCGACAAGCTGTGGCAGTGGACGGACAGCACCCTACGCGATAAGTCTAACGGGCTGTTTTACTGGCGCTATAACCCGGTGGCGCCGGACCCTATCGCCGATAAAAACAACGCCACCGATGGCGATACCCTGATCGCCTGGGCGCTGCTGCGCGCGCAAAAGCAGTGGCAGGATAAGCGCTACGCGATTGCCTCGGACGCCATCACCGCCTCCCTGTTGAAGTACACGGTGGTGACTTTCGCCGGTCGCCAGGTGATGCTCCCGGGCGTGAAAGGGTTCAATCTCAACGACCATCTGAACCTTAATCCCTCCTATTTCATCTTCCCGGCCTGGCGCGCCTTCGCGGAGCGGACGCATCTGACCGCCTGGCGGACATTGCAGACCGACGGACAGGCACTGCTGGGGCAGATGGGCTGGGGGAAATCACACCTGCCCAGCGACTGGGTGGCGCTGCGGGCGGATGGCAAGATGCTGCCAGCCAAAGAGTGGCCGCCGCGGATGAGTTTCGATGCGATTCGTATCCCGCTGTATCTCTCGTGGGCCGATCCGCAAAGCGCTTTGCTCGCGCCGTGGAAGGCCTGGATGCAGAGTTACCCGCGTCTGCAAACTCCGGCGTGGATCAATGTCAGCACCAACGAGGTGGCCCCCTGGTATATGGCTGGTGGCCTGCTGGCAGTGCGCGATCTGACGCTGGGTGAACCGCAGGAGGCGCCGCAGATTGACGACAAGGACGATTATTACTCTGCCAGCCTCAAGCTGTTGGTCTGGCTGGCGAAACAGGATCAGCGTTAGAGACGGTGATTGATTTGCCGCCTTCCCCGCCCGTATGCATGCGGGTGGGGAAGGGAGAATGGGAACGTCTGACGATGTAAGGCCGCCAACATGGCGGCCTTTTCACTTATTGCGGATAAGGCACCCAGCTACCGCCATTCAGCTGGACATAAGGCTTGCCCTGATACTGGATGACGATGGCGTTGGCGTTTTCGGATACCGCCGCGCTCTGCGGCAGGTTCGCGACATACTGCTGCCAGTTGACGCTGTCCTCGCTGAACATTTTGCCGTCGAGGGCGCGCACCACCAGCTCCGACACCGCCAGGTAACTGCTGGGCTGATCGATGATAATCGGCGCCCCTTCATGCGGCGCCTTCATGCCGAAGAATTTCACCGCCGTCGGGACGTTCGTGATCGACGGGCTCGGGATATCCCGCAGGCCAGAGACCTGCATCTTATCGCCCTTCAGCGCGCCACCGTGTTCCGGCACCACCACCACCATCACTTTCCGACCCGATTTCTCGAGCTCGGTGAAGAAGTTATCCAGGTCATCAAACAGCTTCTGCGCCCGCACTTTGTAGTCTGCGGTTTTGCTTTGCCCCGGGAAGTGGTTGCCGTCATGCAGCGGCAGGGTGTTAAAGAAGGTGGCGCTCCGCGGATTGCCGCTGGCCTCTTCGGTCTTCAGCCAGCGGTTGAGGACCGCCAGATCCTCATACACCGGCGAGCCGTCAAACGCCTGCAGGCTGACCGGCAATCCGGTCTGGTCCATCAGGGGGCTCTGCATACCGCCCAGCGAACGCAGCTCTTTCAGGAAGTCGCCGAACAGACCGTTATGGCCGAGCATCAGCTGCTGGTTAAAGCCGAGTTTCGCCAGATTTTCAAACAGGTAGCAATCGGCGCCGGACGGCTGATACAGGTTGGTATGCGACAACTGACCGCAGCTGGCGCGCAGCAGGCGTACCGCCGCCGGGCCGCTGTAGGAGGTCGCGGAGTTAAAGTTCTTGAAGACAATATCGAAATGCTTCCACAGCGGATGATCCATCAGCCCGGCGGCTTCAATATCCGACCAGGAGAGCGAGCAGATATTGATCACCAGCAGGTCAAACGGCTGCGCATCCGCCGGCAGCTGGTCCGGGAACGGTGTCTTGCGCTTCTGCTCGGCGGCATAGAAACCGTTCAGCCAGTTGGTGAGATTGGCCGATGTCGGCGGCTCAGTCTGCGGCGGAATATCGCTGCTGGCGGGGCTGGTCGCGGCGCCAGCGGCGGCGTTGGCCCCGGTATTGGCCGGCGCGGTCGTGGCGGCGGCCGTGGTCGGCTGACCGGCGGGCCACAGGGTAAAGGCCGGCAGCAGCGGGCTGACCGCCAGCCAGACGATGATCGCGGAGACAAACACAGTGACGCGCAGCCACTGGCTGATAAATAGCCACAGCACCAGTAAAACAAAGAAGGCGCCGACCATGCTCCAGTTGATAAAGCGGACGATCAGATCCCAGACATAGCTGGCGCTGAAGCCGGCGATTTGCGAGCCCTGACTAAAAAGCGTCTCCGGACCGGGCAGCCAGGTATCGTGCCAGAACAGCGCGAAGCCGAGCGGAATAGCGATCCAGTGGCGGATACGGTGCAGTTTTTCGCGCGGGATCGGCACCAGCAGAAAGGCGAGAAACACCAGATTCAACATCGGGTGGAAATTGAGATACCCGGCCCACAGCAGGGCAAACTTGACCAGAAAGTAGAAGTTCCAGCCGCCAAGTCCGCGCCAGTACTGCCAGAGCGGAAGCGGTGTCGCGGTCGGTTTAGTGTTTGTCATTTGTTCGCTTTGCCTTGCTTAACCGTGGTTCCCCGGCGTAATACGCCCGCCGGTTTCACGTAACGGGGTTTAAAGAACATCAATCTTAACGTCGTGCGAATATGGCGCTGGTAGTGGCGCGTCAGGTAGCCCAGCGGAAAAAACAGCAGGGCGCAGAGCACCACCAGTTGCAGAATATCGGCGATAGACATCATCAGGCTTGTTCCTCACGGGTGGTTAACCGGTGTGGTTCGGGGTAGCGTCGCCAGTGGCGTCCATCGTGGGTGGCGTTGATGGTTTCGTTTTTATCTATCGACAAGGGCAGCGGCGTGTTCCAGTGCGCGGGCTCGACGCCGCGCATGATCACGATTTCCGAGAGGATCTGCTTGTCTTCAAACCACACCATGCGGTTAGAAAAAATATCGCCGGTCGGCAGCGGGAAAATGTGGTTTAGTGCGGTATCGAGGTCATTGATCCGGCAAAACGACAAAAACAGCACCAGCCGGTTATTGCCGATAGTCATGATATCGCCCATCCGGTTGGGTTTGCATAACGTTAGCGCCTGCTCAACGCGTAACCCTGGCGCCGGGCGCAGGGCCACCATCACGCCTTTGCTGTCGGCGGGCAGCAGGGTATTGGCCATCACGTTCTGTACTGCTTCGCAGAAGGCATCCCACTTCTGGTAGCCGCGCAGCTTTAACGGCTGGCTCCAGGTCAACAGCGTGGCGAAATCCTCCGGAATATGGCGGGAGAATTTTTGGTTCTGCACGCTTTCGATCAGCGTCAGGCAGCGGGAGAGCGACGCGCTGCTGGGGATCACCAGACTGGCGCCGCTGCTGAGCAGCAGGCGTTCATCGGTCGCGCGCAGGCTGGGCGTTTGTTCACGGACAATAATTTTCAGCGCCGTACCGCGCTGACGACGCAGGGTATGAATATAGCGTCCCAGCTGTTCAATTTGCGTATTCTGGGTAATGGAAAAGAGTAACGTGGCCGCTTGTGCGGTGCGCCCGGCGTTGAAGACATCGTCGTTAGTATCAAACAGTCTCCAGTATTCCGACAGCGGCGGGGCGCCTTCCAGCACGCGCATATTGCTGAGGATCACCTTCTCATCGCTACGTGGCTGAACGCTGGTTTCAGCCTCCTGCGCCAGCCGCCAGCCGGCATCATCGCGTTGCACCATCAGCTGCTGCTGGGCGCTGATGCCTTTCTCGCTTCCCCACCAGGCAATATCAAAGAGATGTCGGTCACCCTGGTAACGAATACTTGCCAGGCCGGAAAGGGAACGGTACTCGCGTAATAATGGGGTGAGCTGCCGATCGATATCCTGGGCGGAATTGATCGCTAAGAAAGCGCAATGGTGATATTGCGCCCAGCGGCTGGTCTTTTCCACCCAGGCGCATAGCTTATCCTTATTTATATTTTGCCAGGTATTTTCAGCGCATAGCAGAATAAACAAGTAATTGCCAGGTTCGAGGGAGCAGACTAAATCACGATGTATTTCTTCCAGTGCTTCCGGACGATTCGGCAGGGTGAATAGCGCGATATTATCCGGGCCACCTTCATTATCTAATGAAATGATATTATTAGGTTTGTCTCCCATTACCAGCGCGGCGATCTTGCTGTTTTTCGCCTGCGCGGCCAGCGTCTGATTAAACAGACTGACGGCATCGGCATAACGGTCAACATTGAGCCACCATACCCCACCGACCGGCATATGGCACACTTCATCCCATAATGATGAAATACCCAAAGTAAATACACTATCCACGGCATCCCTCGTGCGCCCTGATTGACACTGGATAAGTTTACTAGCGAAACCGGCAGAGTAAACCTAACATTGAAATTAAAGGTCATCAGTTTTAGCATGTACACCTGCTTTTAAGGATGCGCTGTATTCGTCCTCTGGTTTAATAATAAATTTCGAACGGACAGAGATATGCCAGCAAAAGATCCTGCAGTACCCACGGACGCCACGCTGGGGTACACCTTTCAAAATGATTTTCTGGCGCTAAGCCGGGCATTTTCCCTGCCGGATATTGATTATCATGATATTTCCCGGCGCGAGCAGCTGAATGCGGCGCTGAAGCGCTGGCCGCTACTGGCAGAGTTTGCAGAGAAAAAATAAGGAAGCCGGAGATGGCTATTCTGGGATTACAGGGCGTGCGCGGGGGGACTGGCGTCACGTCCATTACGGCTGCACTCGCCTGGGCGCTGCAATTGCTCGGTGAAACGGTGCTGGCGATCGACGCCAGCCCGGATAATATGCTGCGCTTTTTTTTCAATACCGACGTCCATCATCAGGACGGCTGGGCGCGGGCGCTGCTCGACGGTCGGGACTGGCGCGACGCGGGTCTGCGCTATACGCAACATATCGATCTGCTGCCGTTTGGCCAGCTCAGCGCCGGCGAAAGAGAAAATGCTGACCAGCTGCAGCCCGCGCTGGGGGCGATGGCGGAGGCTGTGCAGCAGCTGCAGAGCCAGTACCGCTGGCTACTGCTGGATCTGCCGAGCGGCTATTCGCCGTTGACCCGCGAGCTGCTGACGCTGTGCGATCGCACGCTGGTGGTGGTCCATCCCGACGCCAATAGCCATATCCGTCTACACCAGCAGCCCCTTCCGGCCAACAGCGACATTCTGATTAACGACCTGCGGGTCGGCAGCCAACTGCAGGAAGATCTCTATCAACTGTGGCTCGAGAGCCAGCCGCGCATCCTGCCGGTGACGATTCACCGCGACGAGGCGATGGCTGAGTGCCTGGCGGCGAAACAACCTCTCGGCGAGTATCGCCAGGACTCTCTGGCGGCGGAAGAGGTGCTGACCCTGGCGAACTGGTGCCTGATCCACTATACCGGCGGGAGGGCGGGATGATCCGCCTTAGCACGCTGCTGCTGGCTCCGCCGGTAGGGGAACGGCTGCGCGCGCGCTATGATGACTATCGGCAGCACGGGGCCTCCTGGCTGTCGGCGTCGCTTGGCTGTCTGTGGGCGTCGCTGGTCTGGGCGCTGATGCCGCTGGAGACGCCGCGCTGGCAGGCGATTCTGGCCCACCATGAAACCTATTTTCCCCATATTAATCCGCATCGCCCGCGTCCGCTGGACCCGCTGCGCTATCTATTGCAATCCCTGTGGCTGCTGGCGACGCGCGTGCCGGAGCCGGAAAAAAAGGTCAACTGGCGCTCGCTGGCGGCCCTGGAAGGGGTGCACGGTCGCTATACGCAATGGCTGGAGAAACTGCCTGAACAGGTGAACGCCCGCACCGGCCATCTGGATAAACAGAAAGAGCTGGCGCACCTTAATCCGAAGCTGCGCCGGGCGATCCTTGGGGGGGTGACCTTCTGCTCGCTGGTGCTGGCGCTAATGTGTATTACGCAGCCCTTTAACCCGCTGTCGCAGTTTATCTTCCTGATGCTGCTGTGGGGCGTGGCGCTGCTGGTGCGCCGCATCCCGGGGCGTTTCTCGGCGCTGATGCTTATCGTGCTGTCGCTGACGGTGTCGTGCCGCTATATCTGGTGGCGCTATACCTCGACGCTGAACTGGAACGACCCGGTAAGCCTGGTGTGCGGGATCATTCTGCTGTTCGCAGAGACCTACGCCTGGGTGGTGCTGGTGCTGGGCTACTTCCAGGTGGTCTGGCCGCTGAACCGCCAGCCGGTGCCGCTGCCGGAGGATATGGATCTGTGGCCAACCGTGGACATCTTCGTCCCTACCTACAACGAAGATCTCAACGTGGTGAAAAACACCATTTACGCCTCGCAGGGCATCGACTGGCCGAAGGATAAGCTGAACATCTGGATCCTCGACGATGGCGGACGGGAAGCGTTTCGCCAGTTTGCCAAAGATGTCGGGGTGCACTATATCGCCCGTACCAGCCACGAGCACGCCAAGGCCGGCAACATCAACAATGCGCTGAAATACGCCAAAGGGGAGTTCGTCTCGATCTTTGACTGCGACCACGTGCCGACGCGCTCGTTTCTGCAGATGACCATGGGCTGGTTCCTGAAAGAGAAAGAGCTGGCGATGATGCAGACCCCGCACCACTTCTTCTCGCCCGATCCCTTTGAGCGCAACCTTGGCCGCTTTCGCAAAACGCCGAACGAAGGGACGCTGTTCTACGGCCTGGTGCAGGACGGGAACGACATGTGGGACGCCACCTTCTTCTGCGGCTCCTGCGCCGTTATCCGTCGCGGCCCGCTGGATGAGATTGGCGGGATAGCCGTCGAAACGGTAACCGAAGATGCCCATACCTCCCTGCGTCTGCACCGGCGGGGACACACCTCAGCCTATATGCGGATCCCGCAGGCGGCGGGGCTGGCGACGGAGAGTTTATCCGCGCATATCGGCCAGCGCATCCGCTGGGCGCGCGGAATGGTGCAGATTTTCCGGCTCGATAACCCGCTGTTTGGCAAAGGCCTGAAGCTGGCGCAGCGCGTCTGCTACGCCAACGCCATGCTCCACTTCCTCTCCGGTATTCCGCGCCTCATTTTCCTCACGGCGCCGCTGGCCTTTTTGCTGCTCCATGCCTATATCATTTATGCGCCCGCGCTGATGATCGCGCTGTTCGTGTTGCCGCACATGATCCACGCCAGCCTGACCAACTCGAAGATTCAGGGCAAATACCGCCATTCGTTCTGGAGTGAAATCTACGAGACGGTGCTGGCCTGGTATATCGCGCCACCCACCTTTGTCGCGCTCATTAACCCGCATAAAGGCAAATTCAACGTCACCGCGAAGGGCGGGCTGGTGGAAGAAGAGTATGTCGACTGGGTGATCTCCCGGCCCTATATCTACCTCGTACTGCTCAATCTGGTCGGCGTCGCGGTGGGGATCTGGCGATTTATGTACGGCCCGGAAAACGAAATCCTCACCGTCTGGGTGAGTATTGTCTGGGTGTTCTACAACCTGATTATTCTTGGCGGTGCGGTGGCGGTCTCGGTCGAAAGCAAACAGGTCCGCCGTTCGCATCGTGTCGAAATGAGCATGCCGGCGGCCATTGCCCGCGAAGATGGCCATCTGTTCTCCTGCACGGTGCACGACTATTCCGACGGCGGGCTGGGGATCAAAATTCACGGCGACGCGCAGGTGCTGGAAGGCCAGAACGCCAGGCTGCTGCTCAAACGGGGACAGCAGGAGTATGCCTTCCCGGTAAGAGTCGCGCGGGTCAACGGCAGCGAAGTGGGACTCCAGCTGTTGCCGTTGACCAACCAACAGCATATCGATTTTGTGCAGTGTACGTTTGCCCGCGCTGATACGTGGGCGCTTTGGCAGGATAGCTTCCCGGAAGACAAGCCGATGGAAAGCCTGCTGGATATCCTCAAGCTGGGCTTCCGTGGCTATCGTCACCTGGCGGAGTTTTCACCGCCGTCGGTGAAGGTGGTTTTCCGCGCGCTCACTTCGCTGGTGGCCTGGATAGTGTCGTTTGTACCCCGACGCCCTGAACGCGCCGCGCCGACGCTCTCCGCAGACCCGGCAATGGCTCAACAATGATGATAATGCGATGAAAAGAAAACTTTCCTGGATGTGTGCAGTAGCGGTGGGCATGTGCAGCTGGTATCCGCTGGCCTCTTATGCGGCGCCGGCCGCCGTGGCGAACGCCGCCCCTGGCGTTCAGCCGCAGGTAGCGACCCCGGGTGCGCCGATCGTGGTGGGCGAGCCGACGGCGACCCTCGCCGAACCGACCGCTCCGGCGGTAGTGGCCGAGAACGTCCCGCAGCGGGAGGTGAAGCTAACCTTTGCCACCATCGCGCCGCCGCCCGGCAGCATCGTGCTGCGCGGCTCACGGCCTGACGCATCGGTCGAATTCGGCATGCGCAGCGATGAGCTGGTCGCCAACGCGCTGCTCAATCTGGAATACACCCCATCGCCCTCGCTGCTGCCCGTGCAGTCGCAGCTGAAAGTCTATCTCAACGATGAGCTGATGGGCGTCCTGCCCGTGACTAAAGAGCAACTGGGGAAAAAGATCCGCGCGCAGTTGCCGATTGACCCGCTATACATCACCGACTTCAACCGCGTACGGCTGGAGTTTGTCGGCCACTACCGCGATGTCTGTGAAAACCCGGCCAGCAGTACGCTGTGGCTGGACGTCGGGCGCGAAAGCTATCTGGATCTCACCTATCAGTCGCTGAAGGTGCGTAACGATCTGTCGCACTTCCCGGTGCCGTTCTACGATCCGCGCGATAACCGCCCGCTGACGCTACCGATGATTTTCCCGGCCTCGCCGGCGGTCGCTCAGCAGCAGGCGGCGGCGATTGTCGCCTCCTGGTTCGGCAGCAAGGCCGGCTGGCGCGGCCAGCAGTTCCCGGTCTATTTCAACGAACTGCCGGATCGTAACGCCATTGTGTTCGCCACTAACGACAAGCGCCCGGACTTCCTGCGCGATCATCCGCCGGTCAAGGCGCCGACCATCGAAATGATCGACAACCCGAACGATCCTTACGTCAAGCTGCTGGTGATTTTCGGCCGCGATGATAACGACCTGCTGCTGGCGGCGAAGGGGATTGCCCAGGGCAATATTTTATTCCGCGGCAGCAGCGTCACCGTGGACGGCATCAAAACCCTGCAGCCGCGTCAGCCTTACGACGCGCCGAACTGGGTGCGCACCGACCGTTCGGTCACCTTTGCTGAGCTGAAAACCTATGAGCAACAGCTGCAGTCCAGCGGTCTGGTGCCGGATGCCATCACCGTGGCGCTTCACCTGCCGCCGGATCTCTATTTGCTGCGGGCCAACGGCATCGATATGGATCTGAAATATCGCTACACCATGCCACCGGTGAAGGACAGCTCGCGGATGGATATCAGCCTCAACGACCAGTTCCTGCAGTCATTCAGCCTCAACAGTGCTCAGGACGTGAATAAACTGATCCTGCGTCTGCCGGTGCTGCAGGGGCTGCTGGACGGCAAATCAGAGGTCACCATCCCCGCGCTGCGTCTCGGGGCGGTCAACCAGCTGCGCTTTGACTTCCAGTACATGAACCCGATGCCGGGCGGCTCCATCGACAACTGTATTACCTTCCAGCCGGTGCAGAACCATGTGGTGATCGGTGACGATTCGACCATCGACTTCTCAAAGTATTATCACTTTATCGCCCTGCCGGACCTGCGCGTCTTCGCCAACGCGGGCTTCCCATATAGCCGTATGGCGGATCTCGCCGACACGCTGGTGGTGGTGCCGAAGGCGCCGACCCAGGGTCAGGTGGCGACGCTGCTGCAGGCGCTGGGCGGCATTGGTTCGCAGACCGGTCTGGCGGCGATTAATCTGCAGATGACCGACGATGGCACCCAGATCAAGGATAAAGACGCAGATCTGCTGCTGATCGGCGCGATCCCATCGGCCCTCAAGGACGACACCAAAATCAACCTGCTGGTTGAGGCGACCAAAAGCTGGGTGAAAATGCCGATGCGCCACTATGACCTGGCGAGCATTTATCCCGACGATGAGGCCCGCACGCCCAACACGCGTACCGACATTACCTCCACCGGACCGATGGCGGCGGTGATTGGCTTCCAGTCGCCGTATAACGATCAGCGCAGCGTGGTGGCCTTGCTGGCCGACAGCCCGCGCGGTAATGAACTGCTGACCAACGCCCTCAACGACAGCGGTAAGCGGGCAGCAATGTTTGGGTCGGTGGCAGTGATCCGTGAGTCCGGCGTCAACAGCCTGCGAGTGGGCGACGTTTACTATGTCGGCCATCTGCCCTGGTTCGAGCGTATCTGGTTCGCGCTCTCTAACCACCCGATCCTGCTGGCGATCTTCGCTGCCATCAGTATCGTGCTGCTGGCGTGGGTGCTGTGGCGCATGCTGCGCATCATCAGCCGCCGCCGTCTTAGCCTGGATGATGAATAAATCATGATGAAAGTACTTTGTGGCGCGGTGCTCTCCGCGCTGCTGCTGGCGGCGGCCCCGGTGGGCGCCGCCTGCCAGTGGCCCGCCTGGGAGCAGTTTAAAAAAGCGTACGTCAGCCCTGAGGGTCGGGTGATTGACCCCAGCGATGCGCGCAAAATCTCCACCTCAGAAGGACAGAGCTATGGCCTGTTCTTCGCCCTGGCAGCCAACGATCGCGCAGGGTTCGACAAACTGCTGACCTGGACGCAGAACAACCTGGCGGAAGGTGACTTGCGACAACATCTGCCGGGCTGGCTGTGGGGGAAAAAGGACGACAAGCAGTGGACCCTGCTGGACAGCAACTCGGCATCCGACTCGGATCTGTGGATAGCCTGGGCGCTGCTGGAGGCGGGCCGCCTGTGGCAGCAGCCGCAGTATACCGAGACCGGAAAAGCGCTGCTGGCGCGGATTGTCGATGAAGAGACAGTGGCGGTGCCGGGCCTTGGCACGATGCTGCTGCCGGGAAAAGTCGGTTTTGCCGATGACAGCGGCTGGCGGTTTAACCCCAGCTATCTTCCGCCGCAGCTGGCCACCTACTTTGTGCGTTTTGGCGCGCCGTGGCCTGCCCTGCGCGACAGTAACCTGCGCCTGCTGCTGGAAACCGCGCCGAAAGGCTTTACCCCGGACTGGGTGCGCTATGAGAAAGGGAAAGGCTGGCAGCTGAAAACCGAGAAACCGCTGATCGGTAGCTATGACGCGATTCGCGTCTACCTGTGGGTGGGCATGCTCCATGAAGGCGATAAGCAGAAAGCGCGCCTGCTGCAACGCTTTGCGCCGATGGCGGCGCAGACCACGGAGCAGGGGGTGCCCCCGGAGAAAGTGAATATTGCCACCGGCAAGACCAGCGGCCAGGGACCCGTGGGCTTCTCCGCGGTGATGCTACCATTTTTACAGGACGACGAGGCCCGGTCGGTGCAACGCCAGCGCGTCGCCGATAACTATCCCGGCGCGGATGCCTACTATAGCGCGGTCCTGACGCTGTTCGGCCAGGGGTGGGATCAACACCGTTTTCGTTTCACTGCGGGTGGCGAATTACAACCTGACTGGAACCAGGAATGCGCAAGCTCTCACTAAGTTTACTCACGCTGTCCCTCGGCGTTGCGCTGCTGCCGTTAGCGCAGGCGGCGACGACGCCTGCCCAGGAACATCTGCTGGAGCAGGTGCGCCTCGGCGAGGCCAGCCACCGTGAAGACCTGGTGCGCCAGTCGCTGTACCGCCTGGAGCTGATTGACCCCAACAACCCGGACCTGATTGCCGCGCGGATGCGCTACCTGCTGCGTCAGGGGGATGCCGCCGGGGCGCAAAAAGAGCTGGAACGACTAACGAAGCTGGCGCCGGACTCTCCGGAACTGAAAGCATCGCGCAATGAGATGAAAAGCAACACCGGCGAGGGCCGGCAGGCGCTGCAGCAGGCGCGACTGCTGGGCGTGGCCGGGAAGGTCGATGAAGCCATCGCCGCCTATGAAAAACTGTACGGCGGCGTGCCGGATGACGTTGACGTCGCCATTGAATACTGGACGCTGGTGGCGCGCCTGCCGGCCCGCCATAGCGAAGGCGTCAGCCAGTTGAAAAAACTGAACGCCAGCACGCCGGGCAACGTCAGCCTGCTGACTTCGCTGGCGAAGCAGATGTTTGCCGATAACAAACCGCAGGAAGGGTTCGCCTATCTGGCGGAGATGGCCCGCTCGGCCTCAGGGCGTGGTATCGCCGCCGATATGTGGTTCAGTGAGGTGAAAAGCATGCCGGTGAGCAAGGCCAGCGTGCAGGCGTTGCAGCAATTTCTCCTGCAGTTCCCCACCGGCTCGGTGGCGGCCAACGCCCGCGTTCTGCTCGACCAGCAGCAGGCGCAGCTGCAGGATCCGACCTTCCGCGCCCGCTCGGAAGGGCTGGCGGCGGTCAAGTCCGGGAATGCCTCGCAGGCGGTCGCGGATCTGCAGAAAGCCGTTCAGGCCGACAGCCGCGACAGCGATGCGGTGGGTGCCCTCGGCCAGGCCTATTCTCAGCGCGGTGACCGCGCGCGAGCTGTGTCGCAGCTCAATAAAGCGATTGCCATGGACCCCGACAGCCCGAACCGCGGCAAATGGGACAGCCTGCTGCAAACCAACCGTTACTGGCTACTGATCAAGCAGGGGGATAACGCCCTGAAGGCCGGCCAGCTTTCGCAGGCGCAGAACTATTATGCCCAGGCGCAGCGGGTCGATCGGACCGACAGCTATGCCGTGCTGGGGCTGGGGGACGTTGCGGCGGCGCGCAAAGAGGCGGCGGCGGCGGAGCGCTATTACCAGCAGGCGTTGCGCCTGGATCGCGGCAATAACCTGGCGGTGCGCGGCCTGGCCAACCTCTATCGCGCCGAATCGCCGGAGAAAGCCAGCGCCTGGATCGCCGGCCTCCCTCCCGCTCAGCGGCGGAGCATCGATGATATTGAGCGCAGCCTGACCAACGACCGGCTGGAGAAACAGGCGCAGGCCCTGGAAAGCCAGGGCAACTGGGCGCAGGCGGCGGAAGTTCAGCGTCGGCGCCTGGCGCTGGATCCGGACAGCGTGTGGATAACCTACCGTCTGGCGCGCGATCTGGTTAGCGCCGGTGAGCGCCAGGAGGCCGACGCACTGATGCGGGCGATGGTCAACCGCCAGCCGCAGGATGCTGAACGGGTCTACGCCTCGGGGCTCTACCTGTCGGGGAACGACCAGGACGATCTGGCCCTGGCGCAAATCGCCGCTCTGCCGCGCAGCGCGTGGACGGATAACATTCGTGAACTTGAGGCGCGTCTGCAAAGCGACCGGGTGCTGCGCCAGGCCAACCAGCTGCGCGACAGCGGTGACGAAGCGCAGGCGATCGCCCTTATCCAACAGCAGCCCGCCTCGGTGCGCTATGACCTGACGCTGGCCGACTGGGCGCAGCAGCGCGGCGATAGCCAGACGGCGATTGCCGACTATCAGCGGGTGCTGCGCCAGGAGGCCGATAACGGCGATGCGCGCCTTGGCCTTGCGGAAGTCTACCTGGCCGAGGGCGATAAACAGGCCGCCCGGGCGCAGGTCATGCAGCTGAAAGGCGCAGAGACCGAATCCATGAATATGCAGCGTCGGGTCGCCCTGGCGCGAGCCGGCCTTGGCGATACCGCTGATGCCCAACAGATTTTTAACCAGATTGTGCCGCAGGCGAAGGCGCAGCCGCCCTCTATGGAGAGTGCGCTGGTGCTGCGCGATGCCGCGCGCTTTGCCACCCAGACCGGGGCGCCGCAGCAGGCGCTGACGCACTACCGGGAGGCGATGGTGGCCTCCGGGATCACCCCCGCGCAGCCGCAGGACAACGATACCTTTACGCGGCTGACGCGCAACGACAGCCGGGATGACTGGCTGAAGCGCGGGATCCGCAGCGATGCCGCCGACCTTTATCGCCAGCAGGATTTGAACGTCACCCTGGAACACGACTTCTGGGGTTCCAGCGGCACCGGCGGCTATTCCGACCTGAAGGCGCATACCACCATGCTGCAGGTGGATGCTCCGCTGGCGGATGGCCGGATGTTCTTCCGCACCGATCTGGTCAATATGGATGCCGGCAGCTTTTCCACCCACAGCGACGGGAGCTACTCGCCCAGCTGGGGTACCTGCGGGGAGATCGCCTGTACCAGCGGCAGTAAAAACCAGACCGACAGCGGGGCCAGCGTGGCGGTCGGCTGGAAGAATGACACCTGGAGCGGCGATATCGGCACCACGCCGATGGGCTTCAATGTCGTCGATGTGGTGGGGGGGCTGAGCTACAGCAGCGATGTCGGGCCGGTGGGGTACACGGTCAACGTCCACCGGCGCCCCATCTCCAGCTCGCTGCTCTCCTTTGGCGGGCAGAAAGACAGCAGCAGCCATACCGGCACCACCTGGGGCGGCGTCCGCGCCGACGGCGGCGGCCTGAGCCTCAGCTATGACCGGGGCGAAGCGCACGGTATCTGGTCCTCACTGGGGGCCGACTCGCTGACCGGTAAAAACGTGGCGGATAACTGGCGCGTGCGCTGGATGACCGGGTACTACTACAAGGTCATCAACGAGAATAATCGTCGCGTCACCGTCGGCCTCAACAATATGATCTGGCACTACGACAAAGATCTCAGCGGCTACACCCTCGGCCAGGGCGGCTACTACAGCCCGCAGGAATATCTCTCATTCGCCGTGCCGGTGACCTGGCGTCAGCGTACCGAGAACTGGTCCTGGGAGCTCGGCGGGTCGGTGTCATGGTCCCATTCGCGCACCCAGACGCAAGCCCGTTATCCGCTGCTGAACCTGATCCCGTCCGACTACCGCCAGCGCGCCAGCGAGCTGACGGAGCAGGGAAGCAGCAGCCAGGGATTTGGTTACACCGCCAGAGCGCTGGTGGAGCGGCGGGTGACCAGCAACTGGTTCGTCGGCGCCGCGGTCGATATTCAGCAGGCGAAGGATTACACCCCGAGCCATGCGCTGCTTTACGTCCGCTACTCGGCGGCCGGTTGGCAGGGGGATCTGGATATGCCGCCCCAGCCGCTGGTGCCCTACGCCGACTGGTAGCAGAATAGGCTGAATTACGTCACAGAGCGCCACTCCACGGCGCGCTTCGCGTATACTCGTGTGTCATTGCCCACCGCCGGCCGCCGGGGAGGCTTTCCCGGCGTCTGCGCTAGCGCGCGGAAATATCCCGCCACTTCATCCCTCGCGGGCGTGGGCGAAGGATTTAAGTATATAATCAGCCTGAAACGACCGGGATTGAAGGATTGATGCCGGGTATGCATTCAGTATCAGTGGAGAACACCGTTGCGCGTCAGCCGTTCACTTACAATCAAACAGATGGCGATGGTCGCGAGCGTGTCCATGGCATTTGTATTGGTTTTTTGCACTATTTTGCTGTTTCACTTTGTGCAACAGAGTCGCTTTACCACGGCCACGCAGTTAGAAAGTATCGCGCGATCCGTTCGCGAACCGTTATCTGCGGCTATTCTGAAAGCCGATATTCCGGAAGCGGAAGCCATTTTGAGCCGTATCCAGCCTGCTGGCATCGTCAGCCGGGCGGATGTGGTATTGCCGAACCAGTTCCAGGCGCTGCGGATGCGATTTATCCCCGAGCGGCCGGTGCCGGTGACCGTCACCCGGCTGTTTGAGCTGCCGGTGCAGATTTCGTTACCTATTTATTCACTGGAGCGGCCAGCCAACCCGCAGCCGCTGGCCTATCTGGTGCTGCAGGCCGACTCCTATCGCATGTATAAGTTTGTCATGAGCGCCCTTGCTACGTTAGTGACGGCTTACTTACTTTTGGTGCTAATGCTGACGGTGGCGCTGACCTGGTGTATCAACCGGCTGATGGTGCGCCCGTTGCGGCGTATCGCCCGTGAGCTGAACGATCTCTCTCAGCAGGAGCGTCTCGGCCATCAGCTAACGCTCCCGCGCCTGCATCACGACGACGAGATCGGCATGCTGGTGCGCAGCTATAACCGCAACCAGCAGAGCCTGGTGCGCCAGCATGATGAGCTGTCCATCCAGTCGACCCGCTTCCCGGTCTCCGAGCTGCCGAATAAAGCCTTTCTGCTGGCGATGCTGGAGCAGACGGTGGCCCGCCCGCAGAGCGCCGCGCTGATCGTCGTCGCCTGCGAAACCCTGCAGGACGCCGCCGGCGTCCTCAAGGAGAGCCAGCGCGAAATGCTGCTCCTGACGCTGGTGGAGAAGCTGCGAGCCGCCATTCCGCCGCAAATGGTGCTGGCTCAGGTGAGCGGGTATGACTTCGCGATTCTCGCCGATGGCCTTGCTGAACCGTGGCAGGCGGTGACGTTAAGTAAGCAAGTGCTCACTATTATTAATGAGCGTTTGCCGCTGCATGGGCTGCAGCTGCGCCCCTACGCCAGCGTCGGGATCGCCATGTTCCACGCCGGGCTCAGTGCCGAACAGTTTTACCGGCGCGCGGTGTCGGCTGCCGTCACCGCACGACGTAAAGGCAAAAACCAGATTGAGTTCTTCGATCCCGAGCAGATGGAAAAGGCTCAGCGCCGTCTGATGGAAGAGCACGACATTATGACCGCCCTCGACAACCAGCAGTTCGCTATCTGGCTGCAACCGCAGGTGGCCTGCGCCAGCGGCGAGATCTGCGGCGCCGAGGTGCTGCTGCGCCAGCGGCAGGCGGATGGCAGCTGGTCGCTACCGCCGTCGCTGATTGAGCGTATTGAGTCCTGCGGGCTGATTATCCCGGTCGGCTACTGGGTGATGGAAGAGGCCTGCCGCCAGCTGGCGGCCTGGCAAAGCCAGGGGATTATGCTGCCGCTGTCGGTCAATGTTTCCCTGCTCCAGCTGCTGGAACACGATCGTGGTGAGGAGATGCTGAAGCTGATCGCCCGCTACCGCATTGCCCCGGGCACCCTCATCCTCGAGGTGACGGAGAGCTGTCGGATGGACGATCCGCAGGATGTGATGGCGCGGTTGCGACCGCTGCGCGAGGCCGGGGTGCAGATTGCGCTGGATGACTTTGGCATGGGTTATGCCGGGTTGCACCAGCTGCAGCAGATGAAGGCCCTGCCGGTGGATATTCTGAAAATCGATAAGGTATTCATCGATATGCTGCCGGAGGATGTCAGCATGGTGCCGGCGATGATCCAGCTTGCGCGCGGCCTGTCGCTGCGTATCGTGGCGGAAGGAGTGGAGAGCGACGCCCAGTACCGCTGGTTGCAAACCGCTGGCGTCGAGGTGCTCCAGGGCCATCTGTTCGGTTGCGCTTTGCCGCAGGAGGCATTCAGCGCGCGCTATTTATCTCCGGTCCAGGAGGATGCAAATTTGTAAATATTTTGTTGACTTGTGCGAGTCAGCTCAAAGATTTTAACAATTGCGTTGCACTTTCGGCGTTAGTTATTTCTGAAATGTTTCCAGGGTGTTATTTTTAAGCCACAGACGTCAAATATCCCTTCTTGCTCTGTGGTTATTCCCAAAGGACACCCTATGAAAACCTCTATCTTTAAAAGCCTCTATGTCCAGGTTCTGACGGCCATAGCGATCGGTATTCTGCTGGGCCATTTTTACCCGGAACTGGGCGCGCAAATGAAACCCCTCGGCGACGCCTTCGTTAAGCTGATTAAAATGGTGATTGCTCCGGTTATCTTCTGTACCGTCGTGACGGGGATCGCCGGGATGGAGAGTATGAAAGCCGTCGGCCGTACCGGTGCGGTGGCGCTGCTCTATTTCGAAGTGGTCAGCACTATCGCGCTGATTATCGGTCTGATTATTGTCAACGTGGTGCAGCCGGGCGCCGGCATGAACGTTGACCCGTCGACGCTCGATGCGAAAGCGGTGGCGATGTACGCTGAGCAGGCGAAAGACCAGGGGGTGGTGGCCTTTTTACTGGATGTGATCCCGGGCAGCGTCATCGGCGCCTTCGCCAGCGGCAACATTCTGCAGGTTCTGCTGTTCGCTGTCCTGTTTGGTTTTGCCCTGCACCGTCTGGGCAGCAAAGGTCAGCTGATTTTCAACGTCATTGAAAGCTTCTCGCAGGTCATCTTCGGCATCATCAATATGATCATGCGCCTGGCGCCGATCGGTGCCTTCGGGGCCATGGCCTTTACCATTGGTAAATATGGCGTCGGCACCCTGGTGCAGCTGGGGCAGCTGATTATCTGCTTCTATATCACCTGTATCCTGTTTGTGGTCGTCGTGCTGGGCAGCATCGCCCGGGCCACCGGCTTTAGCATCTTCAAATTTATCCGCTATATCCGTGAGGAGCTGCTGATTGTGCTGGGGACCTCCTCGTCAGAATCGGCGCTGCCGAGAATGCTCGACAAAATGGAGAAGCTGGGCTGCCGCAAATCGGTGGTGGGCCTGGTGATCCCGACCGGCTATTCATTCAACCTCGATGGCACCTCTATCTATCTGACGATGGCCGCGGTCTTTATTGCCCAGGCGACCAACAGCCATATGGATATTTTCCACCAGATCACCTTGCTGGTGGTGCTGCTGCTCTCCTCGAAAGGGGCGGCAGGGGTGACCGGCAGCGGCTTCATCGTGCTGGCGGCGACCATCTCCGCCGTCGGGCATTTACCGGTGGCCGGCCTGGCGCTGATCCTCGGTATCGACCGCTTTATGTCCGAAGCCCGTGCGCTGACCAACCTGGTGGGTAACGGCGTCGCTACGGTGGTGGTGGCCAAATGGGTCAAAGAACTGGATGCCAAACAGATGGATGATGTTCTGAATAACCGTGTTCCAGCGAACAAATCGCACGAATTATCCTCTTAAATCCTCCTCTTAGGCCCGTACTCCCTTGCTGGAGTACGGGCTCCTGCGCATAATTAGAGGTCATTTCCGCCCGGCGGAAATGACACGAAATGATTATTTTGCGTTGTCATGCGACATTTTCGTCTCCGTGTGGTCTAACCGACGTATTTCACTCTCACTTTTTTCGGCAGCCCGTCAGTGGGGTGCTGTTGTAACCAGGAATGTTCATCAGGGGTTCACATGCAGGGCACAACAATTAAACTCTTAACGGGCGGTTTGCTGATGGTAGCGGCGGCCGGTTATGTGCAGGCAGAAGCGCTCCAGCCTGATCCGGCCTGGCAACAAGGGACCTTAGCGAATGGTTTGACGTGGCAGGTGCTGGCCACGCCGCAGCGTCCCAGCGACCGTATTGAAGTCCGTCTGTCCGTGAATATTGGCTCGCTGAGCGAAAGCACTCAGCAGAGCGGTTTCAGCCGCTTTATTCCCCGCCTGGCGTTGACGCAAAGCGGTAGCCTGCCAACGATGCAGGCGCGCTCTTTATGGCAGCAGAGTATTGACCCGAAGCGTCCTCTGCCGCCGGCCATCGTCTCTTACGATTACACGATGTTTAATCTCAGTCTGCCCAATAACCGCAACGATTTGCTGAAAGAGGCGCTGAGCTGGCTGGCGGACGCCAGCGGTAAGCTGACCATTACGCCTGAATCGATCAATCATGCGCTGCAGGGCAGCGACATGGTGGCGACCTGGCCGCTGGATACCAAAGAGGGCTGGTGGCGCTACCGCCTGAAAGGGTCCACTATGCTGGGCCATGATCCCGCAGCGCCGCTGAAGCAGCCGATTGACGTGGCGCACCTGAAAGACTTTTATCATAAATGGTACACCCCCGACGCCATGACGCTGATTGTGGTCGGTAACGTCGACAGCCGCAGCGTCGCCGAGCAAATCAGTAAAACCTTCGGCGATCTGAAGGGCAAGCGGGAAACACCCGCGGCGGTGCCGACCTTATCACCACTGCCTACCGTGCCGGTCAGCATCATGACCAGCGCGGTGCGGCAGGACAAACTGTCCATCATGTGGGATGCGCCCTGGCAGCCAATCCGTGATTCCGCGGCGCTGCAGCGCTACTGGCGCGACGACCTCGCCCGCGAAGCGCTGTTCTGGCATGTGCAGCAGAGCCTGAGCAAAAATAACGTGAAGGATATTGGTCTTGGCTTTGACTGCCGGGTGCTCTATCAGCGCGCGCAGTGCGCCATCAACATCGAATCGCCGGGCGAGCGTCTGAACAACAACCTGAGCGTGGTCTCGCGCGAGCTGGCGAAAGTGCGGGACAACGGCCTGCCGCAGGAGGAGTTTGACGCGCTTATCGCCCAGAAAAGCCTTGAGCTGCAGAAGCTGTTTGCCACCTATGCGCGCACGGACACCGACATTCTGATGAGCCAGCGCATGCGCTCTCTGCAGAATCAGGTAGTGGATATCGCGCCGGAGCAGTACCAGAAGCTGCGCCAGGAGTTCCTCAACTCCCTGACGGTCGACATGCTGAACCAGTACCTGCGTCAGCAGCTGTCTCAGGATATGGCGCTGGTGCTGCAGCAGCCGAAAGGCGAACCGGAATATAACATGAAGGAACTGCAGGCTACGTGGGAAAAACTGATGGCGCCGAATCCGGCGGCCGCGGCGGTCAGCGGTAGCGCTGATACGGTTGACGCTCACAGCGAGGCCAGCGATATCCCGCCAGGGCAGTAACCTAACGCCTCTCCGGCGCGCCAGCGGCGGCCGGAGAGCGCTTCCTGTGGAGAATTACTGCGGCATCGCTTCCCGTGGGATGATCGCCCCACGATACTGGATCACCGTGCTGGCGGTCAGGTGTCCGCGTTTGGCGGCGGATTCAGCATCACCACCGGTCAGGCGAACAGCCAGATAACCGGCGCTGAAGGAGTCTCCGGCGGCGGTGGTATCCACCACCTTCTCTTTGGCCAGCCTGACAGCCGGCACTTCCTGTAGCGGTTGCCCGCTAACCGAGACCAGGCAGGCATCCGCCCCGCGCTTCACCACCACCTCTTCCACTCCGGCGGCATGCGTGCGGGCGATCACCTCAGCAACCGGTTTTTCCCCCCACAGCGCGTCTTCATCATCGAGGGTCAGAAACGCGATATCGGTGCAGGCGAGCATCTCCTGATAGACCTGCTGCGTCTCCGCCTGGCTGGCCCACAGGCGTGGACGATAGTTGTTGTCGAAGATCACCTTGCCGCCGTTGGCGCGGCACTCACGCAGCAGCGTGAACAGCTTGTCGCGGCTGGCCGGGCTGAGAATGGCGAGGCTGATGCCGCTCAGATAGAGATAGTCGAAAGTGGCCAGCTCTTCACAAATCGCCGCCGCGCGATCGCTCTCCAGCCAGAACTTTGCCGCCGCCTCGTTGCGCCAGTAGTAGAAGGTGCGCTCGCCGGTATCATCAGTTTCAATGTAATACAGCCCCGGCAGGCGGTCGGCCATCCGCTGGATAAGATCGGTGTTGACGTTTTCCTGCTGCCAGCTGTCGAGCATCTGCTGGCTGAAGGCATCGGTTCCCAGCGCGGTGACATAGTGGACGTTCAGCGCACTGGCATCGGTCTGCCTTGCGATATAGACCGAGGTGTTTAAGGTATCGCCGCCAAAGCCGCGGTTAACGGCCCCGTTCTTCTCTGACAGCTCAATCATGCATTCGCCAATGACGGCAATTTTTTTAGACATAGCCAGAACCTGCAATGGAATCGATATGAGCGCTAGTGTGCGCTGCGCTGTTTTACTGGTCAATCATATTAAAACATCGTTCCATTATTTTTTTGACCTGACGCGCGTAATGTGACGAAAAGCGCATTTCCAGGAGAAACGCCGCTTTTTGACTATATTCAGGACTGACGTGATGCAAAAGGAGCGGAGTAGGGATGAGCAGAACCCGTAAAACGTTGGTTATCATCACAGGAACGATACTGTTGCTGATCGTTCTTTTCTTTATCGTGCTGGCCACCTTTGACTGGAACCGGCTGAAGCCGACGATCAATCAGAAAGTGTCCGCTGAGCTTAACCGCCCGTTCGCCATCCGTGGCGATCTCGGTGTGGTCTGGGAGCGGCAGCCGGACGAGCGCGGCTGGCGCAGCTGGATCCCGTGGCCGCACGTGCACGCGGAGGATATCGTGCTGGGCAACCCGCCGGCCATCCCCCAGGTGACCATGATCCACCTGCCGCGGGTGGAGGCGACCCTCGCCCCGCTGGCGCTGCTGAGCAAAACGGTGTACCTGCCGTGGATCAAGCTGGAACAGCCCGACGTGCGGCTGATCCGCCTGGCGGAAGACAACAATAACTGGACCTTTCAGCTGGCAGGCGATCAGCGTACGTCGGGCGATAGCGCCCCCTCCAGCTGGTCCTTTCGCCTTGATAACATTCTCTTTGATCGCGGGACTATCGCCATTGATGACAAGATCACTCGCAGCGATATCACCATCCTCGTCGATCCCCTCGGCAAACCGCTGCCGTTCAGCGAAGTGACCGGAGCCGACGATCGCCATACCGCGACGAAAGTGGGTGACTATGTCTTTGGCCTGTCGCTGAAGGGCCGCTACAAGGATCAGCCGGTCACCGGCAACGGTAAAATCGGCGGTATGCTGGCCCTGCGCAGCGCAAGCACCCCTTTTCCATTGCAGGGCGACTTCCACTCCGGCAACACGCGGGTGGCGTTCAGCGGTACGGTCAGCGACCCGCTCAACGTCGGCGGCATCGACCTGCGGCTGAAATTCGCCGGCGACTCGCTGCGCGATCTCTACGACCTGACCGGCGTGCTGCTGCCGGAGACGCCATCGTTCTCTACCGACGGCCGCTTGCGCGCCGACTTTAAGCAGAAAAACAGCATGCGCTTTGACTATCAGGATTTTAATGGTCGGATCGGCGATAGCGACATTCATGGCTCCCTGACCTACACCACCGGCAAACCGCGGCCGAAACTCAGCGGCGATATGGAGTCGAAGCAGCTGCGGCTGGCGGACCTCGGGCCGTTAATCGGTGTCGACTCTGGCAAAGGGACGAAGAAAAGCGCTTCGCGCCAGGCGAGCGACCGGCCGCAGCCGGCGGGTAAAGTGCTGCCGGCAGACCGCTTTGAAACCGATAAATGGCAGGTGATGGATGCCGATGTTCGTTTTAAGGGCCGGAGAATTGAGCACGGTGGCACCCTGCCGATCAGCGATCTGTCGACCCACGTGATCCTGGAAGATGGCGACCTGCGCCTGCAGCCGGTGCGCTTTGGCCTGGCCAATGGTTCGATTGCCGGCAGCGTACACCTGCAGGGCGATAAAAAGCCGCTGCAGGGTGAGGCCAATCTGCAGGCGCGACGCCTGAAGCTGAAGGCGCTGATGCCGAACGTCGAGATGATGCAGAAAACCCTCGGCGAGATGAATGGCGATGTCCAGCTGCGCGGCAGCGGTAACTCGGTGGCAGCCCTGCTCGGCAACAGTAATGGCAATCTGAAGCTACTGATGAACGACGGCCTGATCAGTCGCAACCTGATGGAAATTCTCGGTCTTAACGTCGGCAACTACCTGATAGGCCAGATTTTTGGCGATGAGGAGGTCCGGGTGAACTGTGCGGCGGCCAATATCGACGTGACCAACGGTGTCGCCCGGCCGCAGATTTTTGCCTTTGATACGGAAAACGCGCTGATCAATGTGACCGGGACCGCCAGCTTCGCCTCCGAGCAGCTGGACCTGACCATCGATCCGGAAAGTAAAGGCTTCCGGGTGATCACGCTGCGTTCACCGCTGTATGTTCGGGGCACTTTTAAATCGCCGCAGGCGGGGGTGAAGGCCGGGCCGCTGATTGTCCGCGGTGCGGTTGCGGCCGCGCTGGCAACCCTGGTGACGCCGGCCGCCGCGCTGTTGGCGCTGGTCTCCCCGGCGGAGGGCGATAGCAACCAGTGCCGGACCATTTTGTCGCAGATGAAAAAGTAGGGGAGAGCCCTGACGCCGCTGGCGTCAGGGCGAAGGATCACAACGACTGGTGGCGGGTCTCGTGGGTCAGCAGCAGGGCGATCAGCGTCAGCGCCGCCATCGCCGCCAGATAGGTGCCGACCGCCGCCAGGCCGTAGTTGCCCTGCAGCCAGGCGGCAATGTACGGTGCGACCGAGGCGCCGAGGATCGACGACACGTTATAGGAGAATGACGCGCCAGTGTAGCGCACTTCCGTCGGGAACAGCTCCGGGAGCAGCGCGCCCATCGGGCCAAAAGTCAGTCCCATCAGGCTTAAACCCAGCAGCAGGAAGGCGAACACCAGCAGCGGGTTACCGGAGCCCAGCAGCGGTTTAAAAGCGAACAGGGCGAACAAAATAATCATCGTGGTGATGACAATCATGCTCTTACGACGGCCAAAGGCGTCCGCCAGCAGGCCGGCGACAGGTACCATCACGCCAAAGCCAATCACCGCCATCATCAACATCCACAGCACTTCGTTACGCGGCAGGCCCAGGCCATTCGGTGCGGCGCCGGTGCTGAAGGTCATCGAGTAGACGGTCATGATGTAGAACAGGGTATAGGTTGCCAGCATGATGAAGGTGCCCAGCACCGTCACGCGGACGTGTTTGGTCAACAGGGTACCCAGCGGGATTTTGACCTGTTTTTTCGCCGCCGCCACTTTGGCGAAGACCGGCGTTTCGTGCAGCGAGACGCGAACGTACAGACCGATGATCACCAGCACGGCGGAGAAGATAAACGGCACGCGCCAGCCCCACGCCATAAACTGCTGGTCGGTCAGCAGCCAGGAGAGCAGCAGGAAGGTGCCGTTGGCGAAGAAGAAGCCGATCGGCGCGCCCAACTGCGGGAAGGAGCCGTACAGGGCCCGCTTGCGCGGCGGGGCGTTTTCCGTAGCCAGCAGCGCTGCGCCGCCCCATTCCCCTCCGAGGCCAAGGCCTTGACCGAAACGCGCCAGCGCCAGCAGCATCGGCGCGACAATGCCAATGCTTTCATAGCCGGGCAACAGGCCGATCACCACGGTGGAGATCCCCATGGTTAACAGTGAAGCCACGAGGGTGACCTTGCGGCCGACGCGATCGCCGAAGTGGCCAAACAGCGCGGAGCCGATCGGCCGGGCGACGAAGGCGATGGCGAAGGTGGCCAGCGACTGCAGGGTGGCCGCGGCGGGATCACCCTGCGGGAAAAAGATATGCGGGAAGACGATGACCGCGGCAGTGGCATAGATGTAGAAGTCGAAAAACTCAATGGCGGTGCCAATGAGCGAGGCGACAACGACTTTGTTGCGTGAGTTGACCGGGGCGGTTTCCTGCGAGTTTTCGAGTGTGGTGGCTGTGGCTTGCATAGATCTTTCTTATTTTTGCGCGAACGAAAAGCCATATAGCCACAGCCACAGGGACATTTCAATCTGTAACAAACGCCGGGAATGGCCAAAAAACAGGCAAAAAGCGGATAATTTTTACACCAGTAAAAATAGTTCTATGAAATGCTTCACACAATTAAAAAGATAGAGGATAAAACCAGTTTTGAGTTAAATAAAAGTTAATGGGTGGATTTATCTACTGAAATAAAGCGCGAGGATGAATTTTGTCTCTTCAATTCATCCTCGCAATGCGTTAACGGTGGGTTTTGCCCGGCATCCGCCGGTCGTCTTTATACTCCGCGGTGGCGATCCACGCGGCGCAGAATAGCGTCAGACGGGCAAAGAAATAGAAAAAGGCCATCAGCCCCAGCACCGAACCGAATGCCGCCCCGGAGGGGGATTTCACCAGCGCCGGCAGCGTCCAGGTCATGACGATTTTGATGATTTCAAAGCCAATCGCTGCGATAAGCGTGCCGCGAAACAGGGCTTTGCGCCGCGGACGATGGCGCGGCAGACGCCAGAAGATCCAGAAAAAGAGCAGATAGTTGGCAAAAATCGAGATGGCGAGGCCGATCAGCCGCCAGGCGGGTTTCAGCCATTCAATGTTGTCGAGATACAGCGCGGAGATAATCAACTGCTGGGCGGAACCGGCGACAGAGGTGATCGACAGCGTAATGATCAGCGCCACCAGCAGACCGATTAACGAGATAAGATCGCGGAAGTATTTTATCCAGATTTTCTCCTCGTCCTGCGGTCGGCGTTCCCAGACGTCGCGCGACTGGGCGCGGATCGCTTCACGCAGATTGCCCATCCAGTTAATACCGGAATAGAGCGCGACCAGCAGGCCGACCAGACCGACGGCGGTACGCTGTTGCACCGCGGTGTTGATGGTGTTTTTCAAGGTCGCCGCCAGCGTTGGGTCGCTGACGTTTTGCAGAATTTTGTCGAAAATGTCCTGCAGCAGGGTCGGGTGCCAGGCCAGCACGAAGCCGGCGGCGGCAAAGGAGACCATCAGGATCGGGATCATCGACAGGAACGAGAAGTAGGTGATGGCCGCGCCGAACTGATTGCCCAGTCGGTCATTGAAACGTTCTGCGGCGCGTAACAGATGGGCAATCACCGGGTTGCGTTGTACCTTGGCCGCCGTTCCGGTGACGGTCTTCAACGCCTGGCTGGCTTTTTGCCCGACGGCCGTGTCATTGAGGGCCTCGAGCGTACTTTTGTTTTTCTCCGGCTGTGTGTCCGGTTCCTGTGGTGGGCGTCGATCGTCGTTTTCCGGCGTCATACGTGATTTCTTCCTTTTTTACAGCGAGATTCAGCAAAAAGTATACCTTAAATGCCGTATCTTGCAGGAACCCATCTGCCCGCCACCCGTTCACCATCCGCGGGGATCAATCGACATAATCTTTCATCAACCCGCCCAGCCACTCCATAAACAAGTGCACGCGGCGGGAGAGATTGCGCCGATGAGGGTAGATAAGCGAGACCGGCAGCGGCTCGGCGCGGTACTGGGGCAGGATCTCAATCAGGTCGCCAGCGCGTAACGCCTCGCGCACGCCGGTGCGCGGAACCTGAATGATCCCCAGCCCGGCGATACAGGCTGCCTGATAGGTTTCCGTACTGTTGACCGTCAATATGCCGCCGGTTTTTACCCAGCGGACGGCGCCATCCAGCATGACCTCAAAGCCGGAAGGCCGGACCCCGAGGGTGCTGGCGTAATGGATCAGGGCATGATCCGCCAGATCCTCCAGGGATTGCGGGTAGCCAAATCGCGCAAGGTAGTCCGGGCTGGCGCAGTTAATTTGCGTCAGCTTGCCCAGTGGGCGGGCGATAAGCCCCGAGTCTTTGAGCGCGCCGACGCGCACCACGCAGTCAAACCCCTCGCGGATCACGTCCACCAGCCGATCGCTGCTGCTCAGCTCCAGTTCGATGCCCGGATACTGCTGTAAAAAAGTCGGCAGATGAGGGATCACCAGTTTTTTAGCAAAACCGACCGGCATATCCACCCGCAGCCGGCCGCTGATGCTCGCCGGATCGTGCTGGAACATACCGTCCAGTTCATCGAGGTTGCTCAGCAGATCCTTTGCCCGTTCATAGTAGACCATCCCATCCTGGGTGAGCTGAACCCGGCGGGTAGTGCGGTGCAGGAGCCGCACGCCAAGATGACTTTCCAGGGCCTGAATCTGCCGCGAGACGCTGCCTTTAGGTAGCGCAAGGGTCTCGGCGGCGCGGGAAAAACTCTCCAGATCCGCTACGCGAATGAATAACTGCATTGCATGAATTTTATCCATGCCGATCGCCTATTGTTGTTATGGATGAAACAGTAAAACGTAATGTAGCGTATTTATTGTTTCACTGGCAGTTAATAAGCTAGAACACAATCACAACGCAACCTGAAAGGGGTCTTCTGATGACACAACGTATCGCTTTAGTGACCGGCGGCAGCCGCGGTCTGGGTAAAAACGCCGCGTTGAAGCTGGCGGCGAAGGGAACCGATATTCTTCTGACTTACCACAGCAACCGCCAGGCGGCCCTCGATGTGGTAGCAGAAATAGAGCAAAAAGGGGTCAAAGCGGCAGCATTAGCGCTGAACGTCGGGGATACCTCAAGTTTTGACGCTTTCGCCAGCGAGGTGGTGCAGGTGCTGGCGCAGAAGTGGGGGCGCACCACCTTTGATTATTTACTGAACAACGCCGGGATTGGCCTCAACGTGCCCTTCGCCGAGACCAGCGAAGCGCAGTTTGACGAGCTGATGAACATCCAGTTCAAAGGACCGTTTTTCCTGACCCAGCGGCTGCTGCCTCTCCTGCAGGACGGGGGGCGGATCCTCAATGTTTCCAGCGGCCTGGCGCGCTTTGCCCTGCCGGGTTATGCGGCCTACGCTGCGATGAAGGGAGCGATGGAGGTCCTGACCCGCTATCAGGCGAAAGAGCTGGGTGGGCGCGGTATTTCGGTGAATATCATCGCGCCGGGGGCCATCGAGACCGACTTTGGCGGCGGCGTGGTGCGCGATAACGCCGAGGTGAATCAGCATATTGCCGCCCAGACCGCGCTGGGGCGGGTTGGGCTACCGGATGATATAGGCGATGCCATCGCCGCCCTGCTCAGCGATGAGCTGGCGTGGATGAACGCGCAGCGCGTGGAAGTCTCGGGCGGGATGTTCCTCTGATCCTGACAGCCCCCAGCGTGTGACCGGCGGTGCGCTACGGCGCATCGCCCTCCCCACGTAGCCGACCGAACAGCCAGTCGTTGTGCCAGCGCCCGTTCAGCCAGTAGTTCTCCCGCAGCTCCCCTTCCAGCCTGAACCTGGCTTTGAGCAGTAACTGCTTAGACGCCTCGTTGCCGGCGGTGACGCTGGCGGTCAGGCGGCGGACGCCGCCGGTGGTAAAGGCGTAGTCGCACAGCGCGCGCAGCGATTCGTAGCCGTAGCCCCGACCCTGCGCCGACGGAGCGAAGAGAAAGCCAACCTCGGCAATGTCGCGGTGATGATGTTGGTAACCGGTCAGGCCGAGCGGGGCATGGGTGAGCCTGTCGCGCACCACCAGACACAGCCAGTGTTCGTCCCCCGGCGCCCACGGCGGCAGGCGCGAATCAAACGCCTCGCGGATGGCCGCCTGCGGCCGGGGATCGGCGACGTAAAGCATGACCTGCGGATCCTGCAGCAGGGCGAGAAAAAACGACCAGTCATCCAGCTGCAGCGGTGAGCAGCGCAGGCGCGGCGTCAGGAGTTCAGGCATAAGCGTCATTCCGGGCAGGGCGAATCCTCTGAACATAGCAGGAGAACGCCGCCGGGAACAGCCCGACTAGGTTGGCTCACCGTACAGGCCAATCAGTCGGCGCACCACGCCGTTGGTCCAGCCAAAGCCATCCTGCAGGGGATACTCACCACCGCCACCCTCATGGGGGACGCCGGTGGCAATATGGTATTTCTCAATCAGCTTGTGATGCTGCTTGTAAAAGTGATTGACCGTCTGCAGCCAGCTCCAGGCAATCTCATCCCCCAGCGGATCCTGGCCGTAACGTTTAAATCCCTGGATCGCCATCCACTGCAGCGGCGCCCAGCCGTTGGGTTTATCCCACTGCTCACCGCTTTCATATTCGGTGGCCATGATCCCCCCGGGGGTGAGCAGGCGGGCCCGCACCGCATCGGCAAGGCGTTCTGCCTGCTCGTGAGTCGCCAGGCCGACGTAAAGGGTGACGATGCTGGCCGCGGAAAACAGCGCCAGCTGTTCGCGGCGCCAGTCATAATCGCGGAAACAGCCGTTCTCATCGTCCCACAGATAGCGGTTGACCGCCGCCCGCCGATCCTGGGCCTTCTGGCGGAAGGCCGCCTCCGTCTCGCGATCGCCCTTCAGGCCGGAGAGGTTGGCGATGGTCGTCTCCAGCTTGAACAGGAAGGCGTTCAGGTCGATGGGGATAAACTGCGTCGTGCGGATACTGGCCAGCCGCGTGATATCCCGCAGCCAGCGGCTGGAGTAGTCCCAGCCGGACGCGGCGCCCGCCCGCAGGTCGCGGTACACTTCATTGGCGGGCCGCCCGGAGTGTCGGGCGGTCTCCACGTCCTCGCGCCAGGACTCATCCCGCGGCGTGTCCCGGTCGTCCCAGTAGCGATTGAGCAGGGAGCCATCCGGCATGCGCACCACGTGGCGATACGCCTGGTGAGGGATCAACGACTCGGCGCCGTCCATCCAGAAGGCGTGCTCCATCTTCAGATGGTCCAGATAGCGCTTCGCGCCGCGCACGCCGTCCTCTTCAAAGAGTTCGACCATCAGGGCAAACACCGGCGGCTGCGAACGGCTGAGGTAGTAGGTGCGATTGCCGTTCGGAATGTGGCCGTAGGTTTCAATCAGCCAGGCAAAGTTATCGGCCATGCATTTCAGCAGATCTTCCCGGCCGCTCTCCGCCAGCCCCAGCATGGTGAAATAAGAGTCCCAGTAATAGGTTTCGCTAAACCGACCGCCGGGCACAATATAGGCCTGCGGCAGCGCCAGCAGTGAAGACCAGGGGATATGATCCTGAGGCTCGCGGGTCAGCACCGGCCACAGCTTATCGATATGCTCTTTCAGCGTCAGGCTGGGGTCCGAGGTGTAGACGTCGGTCTGGTTCTCCGGCAGCCAGAAGTTGTCTTCAACGAACTGGCGCAGGTCGAAGTCGGGTTGACGCTTGGCCTTCCGGTAGTGCCGCAGGATGTCCAGCGGATCGTGTTTCGGCGCGCAGTCGGGGAAGGTTTTGCTGTCGGCAAAGATGCGTGATTTCTGCACGTTGGTAAACAGCTCAAGATAGCGATCCGCCGGGGTAAGGGCATCGGACGCCGGAAGCCCCTCGATCACCTCAGGCTCCGGTTCAGCGTCAATCATTTCATCCAGCTTTAATTCGTACGGATCGGCTTCGTAGCAGGGATCGATGTCGATCCGTAACTCGTCGTCTTCAACGTGGCGTAATTTCTGGCTGAACATAGCGATACGGACCTCCGGATAGCGTGAGTTCGGGGCCGGGCATACCCGGCCTTGTCTATTAAGCGTAGACAGTCGCTTCGGTGAGTGTGAAGCAAACTGTGCGTGAGATCACGCTTTTCCGCCGAGAAGAAAAGCTGTCATTTTAAAGTATGCTGTTGATAAGTAATTAAAAATTGTACATCCTGGCACAGATGAAATTCGGAGCATTCATTATGCAACAAAATTTTATCCCGCCGCGCTCACTCCCACGCCGCCTCCAGCATCTCCAGCAGCTGTTCGCCGCTCAGGCTGACCGGGTTGGCCTTCATCGACGAGGAGGTGCTAGCCGCCAGCGCCGCCGGTTCCAGCGCATCACGCGCCACGCCGAGGTCGCGCAGGGTGCCAAGACCGGCGCGATGGCTCCATTCCCGCAGACTGTCCCAGACCTGTTCCACAGGGACGTCCAGCCCGTCTGCCAGCCAGCGGCGAACGTCGTTGAAGCGCTGGCGCAGGGCAGGGTCGCTTATCTGCGACTCATTGAGCGCCAGGCCAAACGGCAGCAGGCTGCCGCATAAGGCGCCGTGCGAGGCGCGGCTCAGGCCGCCCAGCGGGCCAGCGAGGCCGTGGATCACCCCCAGCCCGGCGTTCGCCAGCGCCAGTCCACCGCACAGGCTGACCCATGCCATCTCGTCGCGGCTGGCCGGACACTCTTTTTCCATCAGGATTTTCAGCGCGCGGATGCCCCGCGGGATCGCCTGCTGGCAGAGGGCATCGGTAAAGGGAGTGGCCCGGCTGCAGAGCCAGGGCTCGATCACCTGGGTCAGGGCATCGAGGCCGGAGCTCAGGGTGATGCTCCGCGGCGCGTTGTCGGTCAGCGCCGGGTCGACAATCGCCAGGCCAGGCAGCATTCGGTCGTCGCGCAGGCTCACTTTTCGCTGTTGTTCCGGGACGTTGATCACCGCATTTTTGGTGACTTCCGCGCCCGTCCCGGCGGTGGTCGGGATCGCCACGAACGGCAGCGGACTGGCTTCCAGCTGACGACCCGTTCCCACCACCTCCAGATAGTCGACCAGCGGGCCGGCGGCGGGCACCAGCGCCGCAATCGCCTTACCGGCGTCAATCACCGCGCCGCCGCCGAGGCTGACCACTGCCCGGACGCCTTTCTCGCGCGCCAGCTGGACACCCTGCTCGATATCGATAAGCCAGGGTTCGCGGCTTATCGCCAGCGTCGTGACCTCCAGCTGCAGCGCCTCCAGCTGATGGCGCAGAAACGCCGCCCGCTGCGGGCTGGCGCCATGCACCAGCAGAATGGGGCCGCCCTGCTGCGCCAGCCAGGGGGCAGCGCTCAGGGCCTGACCACGGCCAAAACGAATATTTGCGGGCATCAAAACGGTAAAAGGGGTCAACATGTCGGGTTCCTTTTCGGCAAACAGGCTGGAATCAACTATACACATTATCCACTACTCTGCCTTGTTGCTGGCTGGCAAGGCTGACAATAGAGTAGAGTGAAAGATCTCTCTTTTATGGCTGAGGAATCGCTGACAATGCTAACAATTCTGGGCAAACGCTCTTCAATCAATGTACGGAAAGTGTTGTGGACCTGCGAGGAAGCCGGGCTGGCGTACCAGCAGGAGGATTACGGCAGCGGATTTAAGCCTCTGGATACGCCTGAGTTTCAGCGCCTGAATCCTAACAGCCTGGTGCCGGTGCTGCTGGACGGCGACTTTGTGCTCTGGGAGTCGAACAGTATCTGCCGCTATCTGGCGCGGAAAGCGGAGCGCTGGGATCTGCTGCCCGCCGAGCCACAGCCCGCCGCCGAGGTGGAGCACTGGATGGACTGGCAGGCGACCGAGTTCAACACTGCCTGGCGCCATGCCTTTATGGGGCTGGTGCGCAAAGATCCGCGCTTTCAGGATCCGGCGGCAATTAAAGAGAGTATTGCCACCTGGACCCAGTGCGTGCGCATTGTCGAAGCACAACTGCAGCGTACCGGGGCGTGGATAGCCGGCGAGCGCTTCACCCTCGCCGATATCGTGCTGGGGCTGTCGGTACATCGCTGGAAGATGACCCCTTTTGCCCATCCGGAGATGCCGGCCGTGGAGCGCTGGTATATGGCGCTCAATCAGCGCCCGGCGTTTATGCGCCACGGCAATAACGGCGTGGCCTGAGCATAAAAAAAGAAGCCCCTGGGGCTTCTTTTTATCATCCGGCGATCGCGTCTTAGCGCATGGTGACGAACTCTTCTGCCGCTGTCGGGTGAATGGCGACGGTGTTGTCGAAGTCTTTTTTGGTGGCGCCCATCTTCAGGGCCACCGCAAAGCCCTGCAGCATCTCATCCATCCCGAAGCCGATGCCGTGGATCCCGACAATCTTCTCTTCCGGGCCGACGCACACCAGCTTCATGCGGCACGGCTGGCGGTGAGAGGTGACGGCGGTGTACATCGCGGTGAAAGAAGATTTGTAGACCTTCACGGCGTCGTCGCCGTACTGCTCGCGCGCCTGCGGCTCGGTTAAACCGACGGTGCCGATAGGCGGGTGGCTGAAGACCACGGTCGGAATGTTGCTGTAGTCCAGGTGCTCTTCCGGCTTGTTGTTAAACAGCCGTTCGGACAGACGACGGCCTGCGGCAACCGCTACCGGGGTCAGCTCGACGGCGCCGGTATTATCGCCCACCGCGTAGATGCCCGGCACGTTGGTGTTCTGGAATTTATCAACGATGATGTAGCCTTTATCGTTGGTTTTCACGCCGGTAGCCGCCAGATTGAAGTTATCGGTCGCCGGTTCGCGGCCAATCGCCCAAATCAGGCAATCTACAGTCTGGCTGCGGCCATCTTCCAGCTCCAGCGTCAGGCTGCCGTCGGCATGCTTCACCACCGCTTTCGGGATGGCGTTGGTATGCAGTTGCGGGCCTTCGGCGTTCATCACTTCCACCAGCGTCTCCACGATCAGCGGATCGAAGCTGCGCAGCGGCGCGTGTTTACGCACGAACAGGTGGGTTTCGGCGCCGAGGCCGTTAATCACCCCCGCCAGCTCAACGGCGATATAGCCAGCGCCCACTACCGCCACGCGCTTCGGCAGCGCCGGCAGTTCAAAGAAACCGTCGGAATCAATACCGTATTCGACGCCCGGAATATTCGGGTGGCTTGGACGGCCGCCGGTGGCGATCAGGATATGGTCAGCGGTGATCGTCTCGCCGTTCACTTCCACGGTGTGGGCATCGACAAAGCGCGCGAAGCCTTTGATGACGTCGACGTTGTTCTTACCCAGTACGTTGTCGTAGGAGGTATGGATGCGGTCGATGTAGGCGCTACGGCT
Source organism: Klebsiella sp. D-Nf1 (assembly GCF_002810515.1). NCBI lineage: Bacteria > Pseudomonadati > Pseudomonadota > Gammaproteobacteria > Enterobacterales > Enterobacteriaceae > Klebsiella > Klebsiella sp. D-Nf1. Next base: position 162,979 of record NZ_PIOK01000005.1, on the reverse strand, counting down.
GGCGACCAGCTTGTCCCAGTCGAAATGGTTGATGGTGGTATCGAAACCGTAGTCCGGGCCGTAAAGATGAATCGCTTCGCGGATCTGCGCCGCATGCCACATCACTTTTTTCGGCACGCAGCCGACGTTGACGCAGGTGCCGCCCAGCGCTTTGGCTTCAATCAGCGCGCACTTCTGGCCGTACATAGCCGCGCGGTTAATCGAGGCGATACCGCCGCTACCGCCGCCGATGGCGAGGTAATCATAATGTTTGCTCATGCCCATATGTCCTTAATCGTTGATTGCCGCGATTGTAGCGCGAGGCTTAAAAGGTTCCACCGATGGTTGCGATTACTCCGGTACGATCCAGCTGACCGTGGCGTGGCCGGTGCCGGCCGGAACCAGCTTGCTGTGCAGCCACGGCAGCACATTGTTCATCTGCTGCTCCAGCTTCCACGGCGGGTTGATGACGATCATCCCGGAGGCGGTCATACCGCGCTGGTCGCTGTCCGGACGCACCGCCAGCTCAATCTGCAGAATTTTGCGAATGCCGGTGGCTTCTAACTCTTTGATCATGCGCTTGATCTGTGCGCGCAGCACCACCGGATACCACAGGGCGTAGGTGCCGGTGGCGAAGCGTTTGTAGCCTTCGTGGATCCCGGTCACCACCGCCTGATAGTCGGTTTTAATTTCATACGGCGGGTCGATCAGAATCAGACCACGGCGTGATACCGGCGGCAGCTTGGCTTTCAGCTGCTGGTAGCCATCGGCTTTATCAACGCGCGCGCGGCTGTCTTTCTGGAACTCGGCGCGCAGCAGCGGGAAGTCGCTCGGGTGCAGCTCGGTCATCTGCAGGCTGTCCTGCTCGCGCAGCAGCTGGCGGGCGATCAGCGGGGAGCCCGGGTAGTAGCGCAGCTGGCCGTTACGGTTGAAGTGTTCGACCACGGAAATATACGGCTCCAGCTCTGCCGGCAGGTCGTCCTGTTGCCAGATGCGGGCGATGCCTTCGAGATACTCGCCGGTACGCTCGGCGTGCTCGCCGCTCAGCTGATAGCGGCCCGCGCCAGCGTGGGTGTCCAGGTAGAGAAACGGTTTTTCTTTCTCTTTCAGCGCTTCGATGATCAGGCTCTGAACGGTGTGTTTGAGGACGTCGGCGTGGTTGCCTGCGTGAAAGCTGTGGCGATAACTGAGCATGGATACAGAGATTCCGGGAAGTAAACAAGTTAACCGATAGTTTACCGCAGATCGGCCGAGATTACCGCTGCGCCGCCGTGCTGTTTCATTTGTGCCAAAAGCGTTGCAAAACATAACGCTGTCATAAAAACGTCAAACGGCCGCGCTAGCGTCGGGTGCAGGCAAGGTAATTATTTGAATAAAAGGAAAAATAATGAAAAGGCAACTCTCACTGCTGGCCGTCGCGCTGCTGCTGGCGCAACCGGTTCTGGCCAAAGACATCCCGCTGGACAGGGCGGCGGCCCTCGCCAATAGCGTGACGCCGGCTGCCTCCAGCCAGGCGTATGACGATCTTGAGCAACAGGCGCTGACGCAGCTACGTCACGCTCTGCAGGGGGATGCCGCCACGCTGACCCGCGATCGGTTAGCGCACACGAAACAAAATAAAACCCAGGCCGATACCGCCTGGCTGAAGGCCAGCGGCTATGACTTCCAGACCCGGGCCAACCAGCAGGCGGGTATTGCGCTGTTGTCGGCGTTTAGCACCCTGCCGGAGACCGTCGTGAAGCAGAATCTGGCGACGGTGACCGCCATCAATCGCGATGCCGTGCAGACGACACGCCGTCAGGCACTGGCCGATGCGGAAGGGATTAGCTACCTCTACTTCCTCAGCGATGCGCTGGGGCCACGGCTTGGCAAAGCGTTTCTGGCCGCCTATGACCAGGGTGCGCTGGGGAAAGCGGCAGCATTGATCAAAGCCTCGGAAGTCAGCACCGGCGAAGCGAAAAAGCACTTCAACAATCCGCGGCCGTTTCTGGTTCAGGGCAACACCATTCACCTGGTGCCTGACGATGTAGTGGTGAAGGATAACCAGCCCTACACCGCTGACGGCGGCTCGTTCCCCAGCGGCCACACCAACACCGGCTATACCGATGCGCTGCTGCTGGCGGCGATGATCCCGGAGCGCTACGACGCGCTGGTAACCCGCGGCGCCCGCTATGGCTACTCGCGCATCGTGCTGGGCGTCCACTATCCGCTGGACGTGATCGGCTCGCGGATGGTGGCCGAGCGCAACGTGGCCCATTATCTTAACGATCCGCACTACCGGGTGTTATTTAACGAAGCCCGCGATCAGCTGCGCGCTGCGCTGGCGAAAGCCTGCGGCACGTCGCTTGCCGAGTGCGCGAAGAGCAGTGTGAAAGACGATCCCTGGCGCGATCCGGCGATGCGTGATTTCTCTCGTTTCACCATGACCTACGATCTGCCGCAGCAGAAGGGGCCGCAGCCGCGTCTGCAGGTGCCTGAGGGGGCGGAAGTACTGCTGGAAGATGCCCTGCCGCAGCTGTCAGCGGCCCAGCGTCGGGCGTTGATGGTCAACACCGCGCTGCCGGCGGGTTACCCCCTTTCTGGCGCTACCCCCGAACAGCAGTTCTGGCAGCGGCTGAATCTGTCGGCGGCCTGGGAGATGGCGCAAAAAAGGCATTAATGCGGTTTCCGGCACGCTGCACCGCGTGTCGGCCTTTTCCTGCAACGGGCGGACTTATCGCAGCAATACCCAGGATGACGCACCGCCCGTCATTGAAATTCCCCCAACTATCCCCCATTCTAGATCTCATGCATAAGCGCCGGACGCGCGCTTCATTCACCCTTTTCAACAGGACAGCGCATATGACCAATCCATTACTGACGCCTTTTTCCCTGCCGCCTTTTTCTGCGATTAAACCGGAGCACGTGGTCCCTGCGGTCACCAAAGCGCTGGATGATTGCCGGGCCGCGGTGGAAAGCGCGGTGGCGCACGGCGCGCCGTATAGCTGGGAAAATCTTTGCCAGCCGCTGGCGGAAGTGGACGATGTGCTGGGACGCATCTTCTCGCCAGTCAGCCATCTGAATTCGGTAAAAAACAGCCCGGAACTGCGTGAAGCTTACGAACAGACCCTGCCGCTGCTCTCCGAGTACAGCACCTGGGTCGGCCAGCACGAAGGCCTGTATAAAGCCTACCGCGACCTGCGCGATGGCGATAACTACGCCACGCTGAATACCGCGCAGAAAAAAGCGGTCGACAACGCGCTGCGCGATTTTGAATTATCCGGTATTGGCCTGCCGCCTGAGGCGCAGAAACGCTACGGTGAAATCGCCGCGCGCCTCTCTGAGCTGGGCAACCAGTACAGTAACAACGTCCTCGACGCCACCATGGGCTGGAACAAGCTGGTGACCGACGTCGCCGATCTGGCCGGTATGCCGGAAAGCGCGCTGGCCGCCGCTCAGGCTCAGGCCCAGGCGAAAGAGCAGGAAGGGTATCTGCTGACCCTGGATATCCCGAGCTACCTGCCGGTGATGACCTACTGCGACAACCAGGCGCTGCGCGAAGAGATGTACCGTGCTTACTCCACGCGTGCCTCCGATCAGGGCCCGAACGCCGGTAAATGGGATAACAGCCCGGTGATGGCGGAGATCCTCGCCCTGCGCCACGAGCTGGCGCAGCTGCTGGGCTTTGACAGCTATGCGTTTAAATCCCTCGCCACCAAAATGGCGGAGGATCCCCAGCAGGTGCTCGACTTCCTCACCGACCTGGCCAAACGCGCCCGTCCGCAGGGCGAAAAAGAGCTGGCCCAGCTGCGCGCCTTCGCCAAAGCTGAGTTCGGCGTCGATGAGCTGCAGCCGTGGGACATCGCCTACTACAGCGAAAAACAGAAGCAGCACCTTTACAGCATCAGCGATGAGCAGCTGCGCCCCTATTTCCCGGAAAACAAAGCCGTTAACGGTCTGTTTGAAGTGGTGAAGCGTATTTATGGCATTACTGCCAAAGAGCGTACCGATGTCGATGTGTGGCATCCGGAAGTGCGTTTCTTCGAGCTGTATGACGAAAATAACGAGCTGCGCGGCAGCTTCTATCTTGACCTGTATGCCCGTGAACATAAACGCGGCGGGGCGTGGATGGACGATTGCGTCGGCCAGATGCGTAAACTGGATGGTTCCCTGCAGAAACCGGTCGCTTACCTGACCTGTAACTTCAACCGCCCGGTCAACGGCAAACCGGCGCTGTTCACCCACGATGAAGTGATCACCCTGTTCCACGAGTTTGGCCATGGTCTGCACCACATGCTGACCCGCATTGATACCGCCGGGGTCTCCGGCATCAGCGGGGTGCCATGGGATGCAGTCGAGCTGCCAAGCCAGTTTATGGAAAACTGGTGCTGGGAGCCGGAAGCGCTGGCGTTTATCTCCGGCCATTATGAAACCGGTGAACCGCTGCCGCAGGAGCTGCTGGAGAAAATGCTGGCGGCGAAAAACTACCAGGCGGCGATGTTTATTCTGCGCCAGCTGGAGTTCGGTCTGTTCGATTTCCGCCTGCACGCGGAATACAAGCCGGAGCAGGGGGCGAAAATCCTTGAGACCCTGGCCGAGATTAAAAAGCAGGTCGCTGTGGTGCCGGGCCCGACCTGGGGCCGCTTCCCGCACGCCTTCAGCCACATCTTCGCGGGCGGCTACGCGGCGGGCTACTACAGCTACCTGTGGGCCGACGTGCTGGCGGCGGACGCCTTCTCACGCTTCGAAGAAGAGGGGATTTTCAACCGCGAAACCGGTCAGTCGTTCCTCGACAATATCCTGAGCCGTGGCGGTTCCGAAGAGCCGATGGTGCTGTTCAAACGCTTCCGCGGGCGTGAGCCGCAGCTGGACGCGATGCTGGAGCACTACGGGATCAAGGGTTAAGTCTGCGGTGAAGATCTGCTTAATTGATGAAACAGGCGCCGGAGACGGCGCCTTATCTGTTTTAGCCGCCCGCTGGGGGCTGGAGCAGGATGACGATAACCTGATGGCGCTGGTGCTGACGACGGAGCATCTGGAGCTGCGTAAGCGCGATGAGCCCAAACTTGGCGGCATCTTCGTCGACTTTGTCGGCGGGGCGATGGCCCACCGGCGCAAGTTTGGCGGCGGCCGCGGTGAAGCGGTCGCCAAAGCGGTGGGCATTAAAGGCGATTACCTGCCGGATGTCGTCGACGCCACCGCCGGGCTGGGACGCGATGCCTTCGTGCTGGCGTCGGTCGGTTGCCGCGTGCGGATGCTTGAGCGTAATCCGGTGGTCGCCGCACTGCTCGACGATGGCCTGACGCGCGGCTATGCCGATGCGGAAATTGGCGGCTGGCTGCAGGAGCGCTTGCAGCTGATCCACGCCTCCAGCCTCAATGCACTGACCGATATCATGCCGCGTCCGCAGGTGGTGTACCTCGATCCGATGTTCCCGCATAAGCAGAAAAGCGCGCTGGTGAAGAAAGAGATGCGCGTCTTTCAGTCGCTGGTGGGGCCCGATTTAGACGCCGATGGCCTGCTGGCCCCGGCGCGCCAGCTGGCGACCAAACGGGTGGTGGTAAAGCGCCCGGATTATGCGCCGCCGCTGGCGGAGGTCGTCACGCCGAACGCGGTAGTGACCAAAGGGCATCGGTTTGATATTTACACCGGTACGCCGGAGTAATATTACGCCGTGGTGGTATCTCCCGGATAGCGGCGCAATGCGCCTTATCCGGGCTACCGAATCGTAGCCCGGCTCAGCGTAGCGCAAGCCGGGAACCGCAATATCTGAACAAACGGCGCCAGTGCGGACCGGCCATCCTAAGCGGTTACTCGGCGCCAGCCGGGGTATTAATCATCCGGTTCAGCCACGGCACCATCAACGCCATCACCACCGTGACGCCCAGCGTCACGAGGCCAATTTTACTGAACACATCGGTATAGACCGGCAGCGTCTGCAGCGGGTCGGTGATGTTTTCCGGCACCGCGGTAAAGGTCGCCACATAGCCGCCCAGCAGGAACGCGGCGGCCTGGGTCAGGAACCACATCCCCAGAATAAAGCCCATCAGATGCTGCGGCACCAGCGCGGCAACCATCGCCAGCCCCAGGGCGCTGATCAGCAGTTCGCCCAGGCTCTGGAACAGATAGACCAGCACAATAAACCACGGCGAGGTTAATCCCTGGGCGTCGGCGAACCACATCCCGGCGGCCGCGGCGGTCAGGAAGCCCAGCGCGCAGAGCAACATCCCGAGGGTAAACTTCACCGGCATGGTCAGGTCTTTCCCTTTGTGACCGAGATGGGTGTAGATCGCCGCCAGCACCGGACTGGCAACCACCACCCAGAAGGGATTGAGCGCCTGGAAGCTGACCGGGTTGATGGTAAAGCCCAGGATCTCATGATGGACGTTGTTGATGGCGAAGAAGTTCAGCGAGGTCGGCATCTGGGCATACAGAATGTAGAACAGTACCGCCTCGATCATCAGGATAAAGGCGACGAACATTTTGTTGCGTCCGGTTTTATCGAGGCGAAACGCTTCGCGGAAAAAGAACACTATGACCACGATCGACAGGACAATCAGCACCAGGTTGGCGACCATCACGTTATGCATCAGCCAGGCGCAGAGAAAAATCATCACTACGGTACCGGCCAGCACCAGCGCCAGATTGCGCAGGCTGAGGGGACGGTGATCCGGCTCAGAGCCGATATCTTTCACCATCCCGCGGCAGGCGACGTAGACCAGCAGCGCGATAATCAGTCCCGCGCCGCACAGGTTATAGGTCACGGCATAGCCAAACTTTTCCGCGATCACTGGCGCCAGTGAGAGCGACAGCAGTGAACCGATGTTTATCGACATATAAAACAGGGTGAATGCCCCGTCGAGACGGGCGTCCTTCGGTGGATAGCATTTTGACAACAGGCTCGCCGGGTTGGCTTTAAACAAGCCGTTACCGACGGCGATGGTGCCGAGGGCGATAAAGATCAGCTGCGGTTTCAGCAGCGACATCCCAGTCATAAAGTAGCCGATCGCCAGCACAATCGCGCCGAGCACCAGCGTGCGTTTGGTCCCCAGCAGATGGTCGCCCACGTAGCCGCCGATGGAGATCAGCCCGTAAACCAGCGCCGCGAAGGCGCCGAAGGTGATAAAGGCCTGTTCCTGAGAGAAGCCCAGCTGTTTGACAAAGAAGACCGCCAGGATCCCCTGAACGCCGTAATAGCCAAAACGTTCCCAGAGCTCCACAAAGAAGATCATGAAGAACGGACGAGGTTGCTGCAGCAAGCCCGTAGGTGCAGTTGTATTCATATTCCTTCGCCTTGTTTTACTTTCCCAAAAAGTATGAACGCGTATGCCAGAACGCGCTGAAAATGTCTGATAACTCGCCATGCTGCGGTTATTGGCTTAATGAATAGATTATTATATAGATGTTTTGGCGAATAACTGGTTGATCACACTAATTGAATGGCTTGTTTATGGATTGAAGCTCTGTTGTGGGCGGCGGAGGACTGAAATAAAAAACGCCCGCATCGGCGGGCGTCTTGGGTGTGGAAAAAGCGAAGGTTATTCGTCTTCTTCGTCGCGCAGCGGTACGATCAGCATATCAACGTGAACGGTGTTGATCAGCTGACGCGCGGAGGACATCAGCTTGCTCCAGAAGTCCTGATGGTGGCCGCAGACCACCAGATCCATATCATATTTTTTGATCGCATCGACCAGCACCTGACCCAGGTCGCCGCTGCCGCTCAGGGTCTCGGTGATCGGGTAGCCCGCGTTGGTCGAGAGCTCGGTCAGCGCGTGATGGGTCTCTTCGGAGATGCGTTTTTGCATGTCGCCGAGGTTAACGTCAATCAGCCCGGTGTAGAGGTCGGAGTAATTCACATCCACGTGGATCAGGGACACTTTCGCGTTATACGGGCGGGCCATAGAAACGGCTTTTTCAACCAGTACTTTACTCTCCGGGGACAGGTCTACTGCAATAAGAATATGTTTGTAAGCCATAGTGTTACTCCTTCCATAAGTTTGTCGATGACCATTGGACCTGGCAGCTGGCGCTGCCGTTTCGCCCGCGTCCTGCGTGCTACATTCGCGGGAGGGTAGCCTTTAAGGACTTCATTGTAGAAGATATTTCCTACCTTATAGCGCCCCCCGCACTCCGTCAATGCACTGGGTTCACCTAAAAGTTAAACAAATTTATCCGTCTTACGTATTGATAACGAATAACCTTGTGGTAAAAAAATTAATGGATCTCCTACACTATTTAATGAGCCGGTCGGAAAAATAAATGTGATCGGAATCGCACTCTTTACGGTATCGTCGTGGGTTATTTGGGGAGCGGTAGCCGCGGAGGATTTCTCCGTGGGCGGGTCGCCGGGGAGGAGGTATGATCAGCACTATTGCGCTGTTTTGGGCCCTGTGTGTCGTTTGTGTGGTGAATATGGCACGCTACTTCTCATCGTTGCGTGCATTATTGGTGGTGCTACGTGGTTGCGATCCCTTGCTCTATCAGTATGTTGATGGCGGTGGTTTTTTTACCTCGCATGGGCAGCCCAGTAAACAAATGCGGCTGGTCTGGTATATCTATGCCCAGCGTTACCGTGACCATCACGATGATGAATTTATTCGTCGCTGTGAACGTGTTCGCCGGCAGTTCATCCTGACCAGCGCGCTGTGTGGTCTGGTGCTGGTGAGTATGATTGCGCTGATAATCTGGCACTAACGACATCTTCGGGATAAAAAAAACGGGCCAGCAAGCTGACCCGTTTTGATCGAATGCCGTTTAAATCAGTTTCAGGGAGAGCCAGTAAAGGACACCTGAAAGGATAATGGCTGCCGGAAGGGTCAACACCCAGGCCATCAGGATGCTGGTTACGGTCTTTTTCTGCAGACCACCGCCATCCACCAGCATTGTCCCCGCCACTGAGGAGGAGAGCACGTGGGTGGTGGAAACCGGCATCCCGGTGTAGCTCGCCAGGCCGATAGAAACCGCCGCGGTCATCTGAGCCGACATACCTTGTGCGTAGGTCATGCCCTTCTTACCAATTTTCTCACCGATGGTGGTCGCCACGCGGCGCCAGCCGATCATGGTGCCGATACCTAACGCCAGCGCGACCGCCATAATAATCCAGATTGGCGCGTACTCGATGGTGCTCAGCATATCGGTTTTCAGTTTCTTCAGCAGACGCTGGTCGTCATTGCTGACGTCCGGCAGCTTCGCCACTTTATCGGTGGTGTCGGAGATGCAGAGCATAATGCGACGCAGCTGACCGCGCTGATCCGGTGACAGTGAATCGTAGGTTTCAACGCCGGTCAGCATAGTCTTCACGCGGTCAAGCGCGTTGATGGTATTTGCTGGATGGCAATGAAACTCACCGTTGGCCGCGGTATTGGTATCCGGAGACGGAACCAACTGGTCAACACCGGTGGCTTTCTTCAGCAGGTCAGGGCGCTGCTGGAAGAAGGTTTCCACGTTGTTGACCGCATCGCGGGTACGGGTGATTTCGTAACCGGAGGCGTTCATATTCACCACGAAGCCCGCCGGGGCGACGCCAATCAGCACCAGCATCACCAGACCAATGCCTTTCTGCCCATCGTTGGCGCCATGGGAGAACGACACGCCGATAGCGGACAGGATCAGGGCGATACGGGTCCAGAACGGCGGTTTTTTCTTACCGTCTTTCTTTTCACGCTCTGCGGGGGTCAGGTGAATACGCGCGCGTTTCTTGGTACCGCTCCAGTAGCGACGGAGAATGAAAATCAGGCCGCCCGCAATCACCAGACCGACGATCGGCGAGATGATAAGCGAAGCAAAAATACCAATCACTTTCGGGATATTCAGCGCATCAACCACTGAAGTACCGGTCATCAGCGCATTGGTTAAACCAATACCGATGATGGCGCCAATCAGGGTGTGAGAACTGGAGGCCGGGAGGCCGAAATACCAGGTGCCGAGGTTCCAGATGATCGCCGCCAGCAGCATTGAGAACACCATGGCGAGGCCATGCGCGGAACCCATGTTAAGCAGCAGATCGGTCGGCAGCATATGCACAATGGCATAGGCTACGCTGAGACCGCCCAGCAGAACGCCGAAAAAGTTGAAGAGCGCCGCCATCGCCACAGCGAGCTGCGACCGCATTGCGCGAGTGTAGATAACCGTAGCCACCGCGTTTGCGGTATCATGGAAACCGTTAATCGCTTCGTAAAACAGTACAAAAGCTAAAGCAAGCAATAATAATAGTCCGGTATGTAAATCCAGACCGGCAAATAAATGTAGCATAGGACGTTACGCCATTTTGAGGACATGAACGCGGCGCATTATCAGTGACTTTAGCGGCGCGGGCAAAGTGAAATATAGACTTTTTTTGATTTTCTTCCTGTCTGGTTTCTACCCTGTTGAGAGTAATCCTATATCTTTCAAAGACGTAACTGAATGCTGTTTTTATCGTGCTGGTGCGACCAGAGTGAAATATTTACAATTCCCGACAATTGGGGAATGAGGAAAGTTGAGTGGAAAGGTTTGATGCCATTGTGATCGGCGCCGGTGCGGCGGGAATGTTTTGTGCAGCGCAGGCAGGGCAGTTGGGCTGCCGCGTCCTGCTGCTCGATAATGGCAAAAAGCCGGGGCGCAAAATCCTGATGTCCGGCGGCGGCCGCTGCAACTTTACCAACATGTATGTTGAGCCGGCGGCCTATTTGAGCCAAAACCCGCATTTTTGCAAATCTGCGCTGGCGCGCTATACCCAGTGGGATTTTATCGAGCTGGTCGGCAAATATGGCATCGCCTGGCATGAGAAGACCCTCGGCCAGCTGTTTTGCGATGATTCGGCGGAGCAGATCGTCAATCTACTGCTTGCGGAATGCGAAAAGGGCGGCGTGCAGATCCGCCTGCGCAGCGAAATCCTCAGCGTGGAGCGGGACGAACAAGGTTACCGGCTACAGGTGAACGGCGAAACGCTGGCGGCGAAGAAACTAGTGATCGCCTCCGGCGGCCTGTCGATGCCGGGGCTCGGCGCCTCGCCGTTTGGCTACAAGGTGGCCGAGCAGTTTGGCCTGAAGGTGCTGCCGACCCGCGCCGGGCTGGTGCCGTTTACCCTGCATAAGCCGCTGCTCGAGCAGCTGCAGGTGCTCTCCGGCGTCTCAGTGCCTTCTACCATTACCGCCGAGGATGGCACCCTGTTCCGCGAAAATCTGCTGTTTACCCATCGCGGCCTTTCCGGGCCGGCGGTGCTGCAGATTTCCAGCTACTGGCAGCCCGGCGAGTTCGTCACCGTCAATCTGCTGCCGGACTGTCATCTTGACGAATTCCTGAACGAGCAGCGCAGCGCGCATCCTAACCAAAGCCTGAAAAATACCCTGGCGATGCAGCTGCCGAAGCGGCTGGTCGAATGTTTACAACAGCTTGGGCAGATACCTGATGTGACACTGAAGCAACTGAACGTTCGCGATCAGCAGTCGCTGGTGGAGACGTTAACCGCCTGGCGCGTGCAGCCGAACGGCACCGAAGGCTATCGGACGGCGGAAGTGACGCTCGGCGGCGTCGACACTAACGAACTCTCGTCACGTACCATGGAGGCGCGTAAGGCGTCGGGTCTCTACTTTATCGGCGAAGTGATGGACGTCACCGGCTGGCTCGGCGGCTATAACTTCCAGTGGGCTTGGTCAAGCGCCTGGGCCTGCGCGCAGGCGCTGGTGGAAGGGTAACGGCGGTTTTATTCCGGCGGACAGGCGTCGGTTTATCCGCTGATGTTATGTTGCTTCAGTTTACGCCACAGGGTGGTAGGACTGATGCCGAGGATGGCCGAGGCTTTGGTTCTGTCGCCATCCGTTTTTTCAATCACGCTCGCGATCAGCTTTTTCTCCTGTTTTTTTAGCAGATCGCTCTCATCCGCGACCACCGCGAGGTCAGTAACAAGAGACACGCCCTGGTGACAGGGCGGTGAGAGGTGACTGATCTGCTGCAATACCGCTTTATCCACCGTATCACCCTCCAGCAAGACGATGAGGCGATAAATGACCGCCTGCAGCTCACGGATATTGCCTGGCCAGTCATAGTTCTGTAAGCAGTTCACGGCATCCGGGGTAAAGGTGAGGTGCTTGTTCTGTTGCTGCAGAAGATGGTGAATCAGCACCATAATATCTTCGGGTCTTTCGCGTAATGGCGGGAGCTGCAGTTCAAGGATATTGATTCGGTAATAGAGATCCTGGCGGAACTCCCCGCTGGCGACGAGCTGACCCAGATCTTTATTGCTGGCGGTGATCAGGCGGAAATCGGCTGAAAGCAGGGCGTCGCCACCAAGACGGGAAAACTGCTTCTCCTGCAATACGCGCAGCAGTTTGACCTGAACCGACAGCGGGGCTTCGCTGATTTCATCAATAAATACCGTTCCGTTAGTGGCCATTTCAAAGACCCCTGGTTTGCCTCCCTTCCGCGCGTTGGTAAATGCGCCTTCGGCATAACCGAAAAGTTCACTTTCCAGCAGGCTCTCCGGAATAGCCGCGCAGTTGAGGGCGATAAAAGGACCATGGCTGCGGGCGCTGACGTGATGAATACTCTGAGCAAACAGTTCTTTCCCCGTGCCGGTATCCCCTAAGAGATGGACCGGAAGATCATGCTGAGCGCACAGCCTGGCTTTTTGTATCACCTGATGCATGATCGGCGATTGAGCAATAATATTGTCAAAAGAATAGCTGGTGGCATAGCCGCGTAATTTACTTTTTTTACTGTTAGTCTGCTGCCAGAGCGTACTTTCCTGGCTTAAGCCAGTGATAATGGCATAGGTGTTTTGGCGATTGGAAAAATGACGGACTGAGATACAAACAAGTGTGCCATTAATTTCGATAGTTTGCTCTTTGATGTTGGACTCATTAATCATGCTGGCATAGATATCTTTAAAAGCTTCTTTTTTAAAGATTTTGTCACCCACCTGACATTGAAATAAGGTCATGCCGATAGCATTGATATTAATGATTTCACCCAGTTGATCAACACACATAATGCCTTCGCGTGATTGATTCAATGCCGCATGGCTCATGACTAACTTTAAATTTTCCCGATTAATATACTTTAGTAAGCCATGAGCTTCATTAATAGCTTGTTCAATGGAATTGTTGTCGGCGTCGCCTTCAATGACGTTGAGATTGTATTTCTTGGCCATTTCGGCGACAGTCAAACCACCAATGACCATATGATAACCATTTTCTGACAGATTTTTTATAACATTTTCAATGTCATGGTGATTGTAGACCTGGCAGATTTTAAACTCGTCGTTGGTCATGCTTTGGTAATGCCGCAGCGCCCGGCAAAACTGAGGGAAACCAATGGCAGCAATTTTCTGTGATTTATTCTTGGCTTCCTGCAGGATGCGGTATACGCCATGAAAATCATGGGCAATTTCGATAACCGGAATAGGGATGTTATTGCGAAGCAGGGCCGCGGTGCCGCCCCGGCTAATAATGATTCTGGTGCCGGACTGGATCATTTCATTAGCTTTATTGAGAACGTCAGAATAACGAAATTCATAGACGGGGATTTCCAGTTTACGCTCAATAAGAACATTCATTATCCGTTGGGTAATGGTGCTGGAAACTGAGAAGATGACAATTTCATTATTCTTCATACATTATTCACTTATCGGCTCAGGATTGGCTAAAATCATTATAATTTTAAGGCGCAGATAAATAATGACGAAGGTCATAGAAGAGGGGTTTTATCATACCAGCCATACGCCTGGAAAGGCGTATGGCTGGTGGCTTGCGAATTAGAAACGCAGACGGCGATAAACAATCTGTCCGTTACAGATAGTGGCGCAGTTATCGAGGTAGCAATCACCCTCCAGGGTTTTTCCCCGGGTATCTTCAAAGGTGATCTTATCTTTGCGTAATTTCACAATGGAAATATCGGCAATCGCGTTTGCCGCCAGGGTACCAATCTGCCCCTGCATTCTCATCAGGCGAGCCGGCGTGGCGGTCACGGCGCGGATAACGTCAAAGAACGGCATGCCCATATTGAGATATTTCGACATCACATGCAGCAGGCTATAGACCTTATCAGTACGCAAGCTATTGCGCAGGGTTAAATCGGTACTGATGATATCAGGGTAGAATCCCTGCTCCATCGCCGATTGCGCCACCTTGAAATCAAAGTGGGCGACACCGTTTGAACAATCGAAGATCACCCCCCGGGACTGTGCTTCTTTGATGGCGGCATACACCTGCCCTTGTTCGTTGAGAATGGAATGACCGGTACCGTGGAAACAGTGCGCATAGATGTCGCCCTCTTCAAAATAGCGGATCAGTTCATCGGCGCACAACAGGGAGTCGGTGACATGCACGCAAATCGAGGTTTCCAGTTTGCGTGCGAGGGCGACCGTGGCTAACAGCGGATCGCTGGCATACTGTTTGCCTCGGGCGATATCCTGGCTATAGCGTAATTTCAAACCCAATATGTTGTCTCTATTGTCACTCAGCGTTTGGGCAATTTTTTCCTCGTTGTAATTTGCCGGATTGGTATTTTCAAGGTAGCCGGTGGGCCCGCCGCCGAGGGTGGAGAGACCAACGTTGACCACGTTTAAATAGCTCTTAATTTTCACCATCGCTGGATGAATAACGCTATTGCGAAAGAGCGGATAGTTTACCCATCCACTGCTCCCGGCATCGACCATGCTGGTGACGCCATTTGGTAAACAGACGATATCAGGGTTAACGCTAATCGCCGTTCCGCCATGGAAAACATGGCCATGAAAGTCGATGAGGCCGGGAAGAACAATACAGCCCGCGGCATCAATAACGGTTTCTGCCTGCAGGTCGCTATGATGAGAAATATCAACGATGCGGTTACCCTTAATACCAATATCGCCGTTAAGATACGTACGGTTTTCACTATCGGCGATCTGGCCGTTTTTAATCACTATATCCAGTTTCATTTTATGCTCCTGTCAGATGCCGATAAGCTTCCAGTAAGGAATACCTATTAAGAAGAAGATTAACACGTTAACCACAACCATAATGGTGCCGAGCATCCAGAAGGTTTTCTGTGGCACGTAGCCGCTGGAGAATGTAAATACGCCAGCCCCATTGCCATAGTGGGTCAATAACGCGCCATAGCCTGCGGAGAAGGCCAGGGAGAGCGCTACGTACATCGGATGTGCCTGCGTGGTCATACCCAGGGTAAAAAGTACCGGATAGAAAGAGACGACAAAGGCGCTGTTTGAGACGAAGAAATAGCGGACCGCCAGGCTGATAAACACCAGCACGGCAATCGCGCTGATTTCACTCAAATGCGAGAGATCGAGATAATTTTTAATCACGTCGACCAGGTAAACATAGAAGCCCCCTTTTGACAGCGCCACCGCGCAACCGTAGAAGGCGCCGTACCAGACAAAGGTCTGCCAGGCTGATTTTTCGCTGACCACGTCATTCCAGCTCAGAACGCCGAAAAGCAGCAGACAGGCGAGGAAGGCAAGCCCTACCGGAATAAAGGCAATACCGGTGATAGACCCGGTCATCCAGCCTAACACGCCGAGAATAAAGAACACGATTAACAGCTTCTCTTCGCGTTTTACCGGGCCTAATTCATTGAGGCCTTTTTCCGCAATTTCGTTCACGTTCTCAATAACTTTGAGTTCCGGGGCATAGATTTTATACAGGATCCAGGGCGCCAGAATGAGCACCAGTCCCGCCGGGACAACGGCGGCTTTAAACCAGGTCATCCACTCAAGATTGACCTTCATAATTTCATTGGCTAATGAAACGGTGATCGAGTTGGTGGCCATCCCGGTCAGGAACAGGCTGGAGGTCCCCATCGAGACGACGTACATCAGGATAGTCAGATAGGCACCGATTTTGCGACTCCCCTCGTCGGGTTTCGAACCCAACGCTTCAGCGATATTCCTGAAAATAGGGTAGGTAATGCCTCCCGAACGCGACATGTTTGAACCGGTCGCCGGGGCCAGCACCGTGTCGGTGACCATCATCAGATAGCCGAGCGTCAGGGTATTTTTGCCGTAGCGTTTGAGTAACAGATAAGCAATGCGTTTACCTAACCCGGTAATGACAAACGCTTTGCAAATAATAAAGGCGCTGATAATAAACCATACCATCGGGCTACCAAATCCAGCGAATAGCGGACCGGGGTCGAGTACCAGAGAGGCGAATCCCAGAATAATCAGCATAATCACCGCGTCGGTAAACGGGCGTAAAACCAGGCCACAGAGCATGGCCAGATAAATACCAACCATATGCCAGGTCGGGGCGGCAACGCCTTCCGGATGCGGTATTATCCAAAATAAAACAGGGAAAAAGATAATCGGCAAGAGTTTTAAATAAAGCATTTTTGTTACCTTTGCTTTAAGGCCACGGCAGATAAACCACCGTGGCTTATATTATTTAATCGAATTAACGATACGTGTCGTCGATAAATTCGACGCCGGTTGCATCCAGCGATTTTCTAACCCATTGGCGGTTGGCGGTGCCGTTTTTGGCGGCGTCCACTTTGCTGGCATCGAATTTGGCGTACTCTTTTGCTTTATCCAGCACCGTTTCTGCATCGCTCAGTGGGATGACAATGACGCCATCCGCATCGCCGACAATCAGATCGCCGGGACAGACCGCGACGCCGCCGACGGCAATGGGGGTATTCACTTCCCCGGGTCCCATTTTGAAAGGGCCTGCCGGATTCGAGCCTGTGGCATAGAGCGGAAAATCAAGCACCGATAGGGCATCGATATCGCGAATCGGCCCGTCCAGCACGATACCGGCAATTTTCTTCATGTGGTGGGCATACGCCACCATGATTTCGCCCATCAATGCCCGCGAGCGATCCCCTTCGTTGGAGACCACGATGACGTCATTTTCCCCCGCCATATCCAGGGCGGCATGGAGCATCAAATTATCGCCGGCGCGAACTTTTACCGTAATGGCAAAGCCGGCCATAATCGGTTTTTTGGGTGAGGAAATACGCTTGATGCCGTTGCCTAATACCGCGATACGGTTCATGGTGTCAGCAATATTTGCCGCCGGCAGGTGCTCATATTCTTTCAGCAGGGCAATATTTCCTGCCGGACGTTTTAAAAATACACGGTTACCAATAGTCATCTCTTGCTCCTTAAAAACCTGGGACCGGCCAGGACGGTTTTTTACCCGATAACACTTCGTCAATGCCGATGGCGGAATGTAGAGACGCCCTGTCGGTTGCTTCGATAGTGGCGGCGCCGATATGGGGGCCGATGACGATATTGCTCAGCGCGAAAATAGGATCGTTGGCATCGAAGGGTTCTTTCTTCAAAACATCAACACCGGCGCCGGCGATAATTTGCTGGCTTAAGGCGTGATAAAGTGCGCGCTCATCGACGAGTTTGCCGCGGGCGGTATTAATGAAATAGGCGCTGGGCTTCATCATCGAGAACTGTTTTTCGCCGACGAAGTCGGTGGTTTCCGCTGTTGTTGGGCAGTGCAGCGAAACGAAATCACTCTCTTTGAAAATTCGGTCGAAATCGTCAGTCAGTTCGACACCCTCGGGGATCTGCTGCTGCGTTTTATAGGGATCATAGGCAATGACTTTCATATTAAAGCCGTGCAATGCTTTTAACGCGACGCGCGAGCCGATATTTCCTACGCCAATTAAACCCAGGGTTTTACCATCAAGTTCAACTTTCGGGGTGCGCAGTTTTGCCCAGTAATAATCTTCAAGCATTTTTTCTTCGACCAGCTTGAAATTACGTGAGCAGTGCAGCATATAAAATATGGTCAGTTCCGCAACTGACATGCTGTTGGCTATCGGGGCATTTAATACCACAACGCCATGACGTTTGGCGGACTCCAGATCTACGGTATCGTAACCTGCGCCATGGCGGGCCACCACTTTGAGCTTTTTAGCCGCTTCAAAAACGCGGTCGGACATTTTTGAAAGGCGCACGATGATACCGTCGCAGTCGCCGATATCGCGGATGATATCTTCCTCTTCCATCCCGGAACCATTAATTAGCTGATAACCCCGGCTTTCCAGATACTCTCTCCCTTCGGCCATGATCTCTTGCGGGAGTAGAATTTTATACGTCATGTCAATTTCTCCAGTGTTGTTTACGTGGAGATAAGTGCATGCCCTATGCCACAAATTATTTATAGTGTGGTGAATTTTATAATTCATTGAAATTAAAGTGATTTTTATTTTGTTAATTATTGGTAAATTGTTTTTATGTTGATGGGTATCACAAATTTATATTAGGGGTTATCGTCTTATTTTTTCATTATGAAATGGCTGGATTGCAAAATTAAATAACGGTGTTATGCATTTCACATTGTTGCGCGACAGGGCATTGGCAGTGAGTGATTGACATTTTGTTTGCGGTTAAATAAAACGATGGCGGAATGAATAAATAAAAAGGGGGTATTGACTATGAATAATGCCCAGATTGAAATGTTCAGTGCTATGGTACAAACGGGGAATATTCATCATACAGCTCAACATTTTGGTATCGATGCCGCTTCCATTACCACCAGTATTTGTGCGCTGGAAAACGAGATTGGTTTTAATCTCATCGTGCGAGGGAAAAATATCAGGAAGGTGATATTAACGGAAAAGGGAAGGGCTTTTTACAAACTCACGCCGGAGATCCTTTGTATACTGAATGCTATCGCCACGATTCGTTGCGCCCAGAACCTGGTTGAATAAGCCCGGCGCAAATCGGCCGGGCTGTTACGTGATGTTAGTTCAACCCAAGAAAATACTGGGCGATTTTGAAATAGATAATCAGCCCGGTGCCATCAATCAGCGTAGCGATAAACGGCGCGGAAACCACCGCCGGGTCGATGCCGATCCGCTTAAGCACCATCGGAATGATCGACGAGACAATCGCGCTCCACAGGGTAATACATACCAGCGTCAGGCTGACGATCAGCGTGATTTCCATGCCAATCCCCATCATCCAGGCGCGCAGGCAGCCCGCCAGACCCAGGGTCACGGCAATCAGAAATGAGGTCGACACCTCTTTGCGGATCACCCGCCCCATATCGCGCAGCCGCACTTCCCCCAGCGCCATCGAGCGTACCAGCGTCGAGGTGATTTGCGTTCCGCTGTTGCCGCCGGTGCCGATCAAGAGTGGTATAAAGAAGGCCAGCGCGATGGCCGATTCCAGCGCCTCTTCGAAATGCTGCAGCACGCTGCTGGTGTAGGCTTCGGCCACGAACAGCAGCAGCAGCCACACCGAGCGCTTCTTCCACAGCGTCCAGGGGCTGATCTCGAGGTACGGTTTTTCCAGCGGCAGCGTCGCCCCCTGCAGCTGGGCGTCTTCGGTGACGTCATCCTCCAGCAGATGGGCGATCTCCTTTTCCATCAGGCAGCCGACCAGCTCGCCTTTATCGACAACCGGTACCAGGTCGAGGCCGCGCTCGCTGAGCTCGGCAATCACCTGCGGGCGCTCGTCGTCAGGTTTGACGCGAAACAGGCAGCTGTCCATCAGGTAGCGGATAGACTGCCCGACATCCCCTTCCTGCAGGAGCTTTTTGACCGACAGGCTGCCGCGCAGTTTCCTGCCGGCGACGACAAACACCTGGCCGGGAATATCATCGCTGTCCAGCTGGGAGATAAAGTGTTCGCGCGCCTCATGGATGCTGAGATGTTCCTGCAGCGTAATAAAATCGGTACGCATGTACTGGGCGATCGCATCGCCGTCGAAGCCAGAGGTTGCCTGATGGGCGGCGCAGAGTTGAATGGAAGACATGATTAAAATCCCTATAAAAATCACTCATAGGGGCGAACAAGACAGGGTTAGCGCAGGCAGATCCCTACGTCCTGGTTTTAGCACTGCATAACGTATCTGAACGGTTAATACCGCCAGAAGTTACCTTGGCAACACCTTGATTCGATGGAAGCCTGTATTTCCCTGAGTGGTCTCTCTCGATACCAACAGGGCGGTAACTTGTATTTATGCAGGAGCCTCGCCATAACGAGATCGTTAAATGAGGCGCCATTATTGGCGAAGCGGGATAATTTACAAAGCGTATAATTTATGTGGTTTATCAACTGTTGATAAACAAACTTCATCAGGATTTGGCTTGACTTCATCTTGTGCTATCATTAGGTTGACTTCAATGGATGAAGTCATGGGGCAGGGCGATGGACCAGCAGGTTTTATCTTTACGTAATAAACAGCGCCACACGCTGGAGCAACTGTTTAAAATCCCTGTCCCGCAGGGCATTAAATGGGCCGACATTGAATCGCTAATGAAAGCGTTAGGCGGGGAGATTAAAGAAGGACGCGGCTCGCGCTGTAAATTTTTGTTGAACCACAGCATTGCCAGCTTTCACAGACCTCATCCTTCGCCGGATACCGACAAAGGCGCCGTGGAGAGCGTGCGCGATTGGTTAATCACTATAGGGGTAAAACCATGATCAAACCTAAAACGCCAAACTCAATGGAGATTGCCGGGCAACCCGCCGTTATCAATTACGTGCCTGAGCTCAATGCATTCCGCGGTAAGTTCCTTGGATTATCAGGATATTGCGATTTTGTTTCCGATAGCATTCAAGGGTTACAACAGGA
Organism: Klebsiella sp. D-Nf1; assembly: GCF_002810515.1. Lineage (NCBI taxonomy): Bacteria > Pseudomonadati > Pseudomonadota > Gammaproteobacteria > Enterobacterales > Enterobacteriaceae > Klebsiella > Klebsiella sp. D-Nf1. Next base: position 142,509 of record NZ_PIOK01000005.1, on the reverse strand, counting down.
GGGTGAGATATCATTACAGGAATACCTCGCAGATTGTCATGAAGCGGGGATTGAGCCTTATGCTCACCCGGAAAAGCTGAAAACCTTCACGCTGCGCTATCCTGAGTCATTTGGTGAGCGTCTTAGCTCCGCCGCTGCGGAGGAACAGGTTTCCGTAAATACCTGGATCCTCGAGACGCTCAATGAACGTCTCAAACAGGCTTAAAACAGTCTGCAGCAGATCGCCATCGTTTTAATTTTCATCCGCTAAACACTGCAAATGCCCATGGCGCACGCCGCGCTGGGCAATCACGTCGTCGGCAAAATGCTGTACCTCGGCCATGTCTCCCTTCAGCACCGCAATCTCCAGGCAGTCGTCATGACTGATATGCACATGCAGCGTGGCGACGGAGAGATCGTGATGATGATGCTGGGTGGCCACCAGCCGGCTCGCCAGTTCGCGTTTCTCATGTTCATACACGTACGACAGGACGGCATACCCGCGCCGTGATTCCGGCGACGCAGGATCCTGGTTGAGGGCGTCGCGCAGAATATCGCGTACCGCCTCCGAACGATTGTGGTAGCCACGGCGGGCGCTGAGCGCATCGAGGGCGGCCAGCAGATCATCATCAAGGGTCAGGGTTACGCGCTGCATGGCATGGCCTCGTTTAGCAGAGTGGCAGGAAAAGGGGGGAGCACCGCGCGCTGCAGCGCCTGACCTGCAGGGGAGTGCAGGCGCAGCGGTAAGCTGACCGTCGCGGTTTCGACGATGCGCCCGTGCTCCATCACCAGCACTCGCTGGCAAAAGCGCTCGACCAGCCGCAGGTCGTGGGTGATAAACAGGCAGGCGGTGTCAAACTGCGCCTGCAGGCGCTTCAGCAGGGCGATAATCTCCGCCTGCAGCAGCAGATCAAGATTCGAAACCGCTTCATCCAGGATCAACAGCTGCGGCCGCACCGCCAGGGCGCGTGCCAGGCAGACGCGCTGCAGCTGCCCGCCGCTGAGCTGCGCCGGGCGCTTATCGAGCAGCGACGGCGCGAGGTCGACGGCCAGCAGCATCTCTTCCACCCGCCGCGCACGCGCCTCACGCGACAAGCGTAACAGATGGCGTAGCGGCTCGCTGACGATCTCGCGCACCGTTTTGCGCGGATTCACCGCGCTGAAGGCATCCTGAAACACCAGCTGAATGTCACGACGGAAGGCACCGATGGCCTCGCCCTTCAGGGCGGGCAGCGGCGTGCCGCGCCAGGCAATATCGCCGTGCTGCGGCGTTTCCAGACCCACCAGCATCCGCGCCAGGGTGCTTTTCCCACAGCCGCTGCGTCCGAGCAGGGCCACCGTTTCGCCGGGGGCGATGGCGAGTTGTATCTCGTGCAGGACTCTGCCGTGGTGAGGATAATCGTGACTCACCCCGGTGACGCTGAGTAAATTCATGGTGTTTTCTCCAGGCCATATAACGCCAGATGCGCGGCCAGCAGGCGCTGGCTGAGCGGGTGCCGCGGGGCGCTGAATAGCGTATTCACATCGCAGTGTTCAACGAGGCGACCGTTCTCCATGACCGTCACGTGATGCGCCAGCCGCGCTACGACGCCCATGTCATGCGTCACCAGCAGCAGCCCCAGACCGCGCCTGGCGACGATATCCGCCAGCAGATCGAGGATGCGCGCCTGGGCGATGGCATCGAGATCGGTCGTCGGCTCGTCGGCGATGATAAAGGGCGCGCGGCTGAGCAGGGCGAGAGCGACCATCATCCGCTGCAGCATGCCGCCGCTCATCTCAAAGGGGTAGCGCTTCAGCAACGCCCGAGGATTGTCCAGACCCACTTCCTCCATCGCTGCCAGCAGCACGGCGTCATTCACTTCACGGCCAACTGCCCGGCAGGTTTCCCGGGCGTGCGCGGCCATGGTCTGCAGTGGATTAAAGGCGCTGCGTGGGTTTTGCATGATGGTGGCAATAGTCGCGCCGCGCAGCTGTTCGCCGTGCACCGGAATGCCGTCGAGCAGCACCCGGCCGGCGGTTTGCCTGACGCCGGGCGGCAACATGCCCAGCGCGGCGGCGCAGGTCAGCGATTTTCCGCAGCCACTGCTGCCGAGCAGCGCCAGCACCTGCCCGCGGCGTAGGGTGAAGGAAACGTCGCTGACCAGCGGTCGGTCGGCGGCAAGCGAGATCTGTTCCAGTTGGATCTTCTGCGGCATCAGTGGCTATGCTCCGCGATCAGGTGGGGATCGAGACGATCGCGCAGCGCGTCGCCCAGCAGGTTAAAAGCCATCACGCTGATGAACAGCGCCAGTCCCGGCCAGACCATTTGCAGCGGCTGCGTCCAGATATACTGCCGGGCATCGTTGATCATCACCCCCCATTCCGCCGTCGGCGCGCTGACGCCGAGACCGAGGAACGACATGCCGGCCACGTGAAGCATCATATGACCGATATCCAGCGAGGCGAGCACCAGCAGCGAGGGGATCACCGCCCCGGCCAGATGGTCGCTGAATAACCGCCACTGGCTGGCGCCGCTCAGACGGGCGGCGAGGATAAATTCGCGCTGGCGCAGGGAAACCACCAGGTTACGCACCATTCTGGCATACCAGGCCCAGTGCGACAGCGCAATGGCGAGGATCACGTTGGTCAACCCGGTACCCAGCACCCCCACCATAAAGAAAGACAGGATCGAGGTCGGAAAGGTCATAAACAGTTCGGCGAGGCGCATCAGGCCGCGGTCGGCACGGCCGCCCAGCAGCCCGGCGCCGCCGCCGACCGCCAGACCGATCAGCAGCACCAGCAGCAGACAAGCCATCACCGCCCCCAGCGAAACGCGGGTGGCGGCCAGCAGGCGTGAGAAAATATCCCGGCCGAGATGATCGGTGCCAAGCCAGTGCGCTTCACCCGGCGGCAGCAGCCGCTGCTGAAGGTCAATCGCCGCTGGATCCCAGGGCAGCCACCAGCCGCTGCCGATAGCGATGACTGCCAACAGCGCGATAACCAGCATGGCCAGTTTTACCGGCCAGCGAAAACTTCGTAGCCATCTCATGCGCTCACCTCCTCGTGGCGGCGCAGGCGCGGGTCGAGCGCCGCGTTAAGCACATCCACCGCCAGATTGGCCAGCACGAACACCGTCACCATCATCAGGGTAAAGCACTGGATCACCGGGTAATCGCGATTGAAAATGGCGGAAACCGCGTAGCGGCCAACACCGGGCCAGGCAAAGATATTTTCGATAATCATGGTGCCGCCGATCAGCTCGCCAATGTGCATGCCCATGGCGGTCACCACCGGCAAGGTGGCGTTGCGCAGGATATGCCGCCGTTCCACCTGGCGATCGCTTAATCCGCGCAGGCGCGCCCACATCACGTGACGCTGGCTGGAAGCGTCCAGCATGCTGGCGCGCAGCAGGCGGGCGTTGATCGCCAGCGACATAAAGGCGATGGAGACGGCGGGCAATATCAGGTGCTGCCAGTCGCCATACCCCATCGCCGGGAGCCACTGCAGATGCACGGAAAAGAGCATCACCAGCAGAAAGGCCAGCCAGAAGTTCGGCATTGAGACGCCGAGAAAGGCAATCAGCCGTACGACATAATCCGGCAGGCGATCGCGATGGCGCGCCGCCCAGATGCCCAGCGGCAGGGAGGTGACGAGGATCAGCGCCAGCGCCGCGCCGGTGAGCAGCAGGGTGGCGGGCAGGAAGTGCAGCAGGTCATCCAGGACCGGGCGCTGGGTGGCATAGGAGAGACCGAAATCCAAGTGCAGCGCCCGCCACAGCCAGTGCAGATACTGCATAGCGAGCGGCTGGTTGAGCCCCAGCAGCTCGCGGGTAGAGGCAACCATCTCTTCAGTGGGCGGCAGGTTCGACAGGCGTAAATAATCCAGCGCCGGGTCGCCAGTGCCGAGCCGCAGCAGCAGAAAGATGATGGCGGAGGCGGCGAGCAGCAGCGGGATCAGCAGCAGCAGGCGGCGTAAAATATAGCGTACCATTATGGCGTTACCGGGTTAATCTGATCGAAAGGGATCTCGGTGGTCACCGGGGCGAACGGGATCTCCCCGACCTCCTGGTGCGCAACCGACATCAGCGAGACATAGCTGATGGGCAGATACACCGCGTCCTGATGCAGGCGGGTCAGCACGTCGTGGTACAGTTTTCTCCGCTGTGCTTCGTCCCCTGTGGTCAGCACCTCGCTAATCTCTTTATCAATCAGCACCTTGTCCGGCAGCCCTCGCTGGGCCTGGTAATCCGCATGCGACGGCACGCGCATCGAGCTTAAAAAGGCATGCGGATCGTAGGGCGCGCCCCAGGTGCGATTGAAGATCATGCCGAAGCGGCCTTCGCGCTGGCGCGCGTAGATGCTGCTCTCCTCCTCACCCACCAGGGTAACCTGGACGCCAACCTGCCGCAGATTGGCCTGAATAATTTCGGCCATCGATTTGGCCAGCGCATCGGTGCCGATAAACGCCAGCTCAATCGCCAGCGGTTGCCCGGCTTTTTGTCGCCAGGGCTGGCCATCCGGCTGCTGCCAGCCAGCCTGCTCCAGCAGGGCGCGGGCTTTTGCCGGGTCGTAACGGCGCGGCGTCAGATCCTGCGGCGCGTAGGGGACCGAGGGGGCAAACAGAGTGTCGGCAACCTGCTGGGTGCCATACAACACGCTATCGACAAGGGTCTGTTTATCGACAGCGTAGTTGAGTGCCTCGCGAACCGCCTGCTCGCGGGTCGGGCCCTGGCTGGCGTTCAGCGCCAGCATCACCGTTTCCACCGGGGCGGACAGACGAGCCACGTAGCCGGGGTGATGACGAAAGCGTTCGAAGGTATCCAGCGGCAGCAGCCCTTCGTCACCGTAGAGCATATCGATTTCCCCGGTTTCGAACGCCACCGCCCGGCTGGTGGCATCGGGGATCACCTTGATGGTGATTTGCTGCAGTGCCGGTTTGCTACCCCAGTAGCGCTCATTGCGTACCAGCACATCGCGCTGATTGAGCTGCGAGCTTGCCAGCCGCCACGGGCCGGTGCCGACCGGGGCTTTTATGCCCCTGGCTGTGCCGCCATCGATAAACTGCGAGGGGGCGATAAAGCGGAACGGACGGGGCAGGGCCAGCTCTTGTAGTAAGGGCGCGTAGGCGCTTTTCAGGGTGATCTGCAACTCAGTGGCGCTGAGCGCTCGTACGTCGGTGATCTGGTTGGCGAGCTCAAGCCAGGCATGGCGTTGGCGGTTGGCCAGCACCGCCTGGAAATTGGCCGCCGCGGCCTGGGCGTTAAACGGTTCGCCATTGGAGAACGTCACATCGTCGCGCAGGGTGAACCACCAGGTTTTGCCATCGGCGGCGTGACGCCAACGGGTCGCCAGCCAGGGCTGTACGCTGCCGTCAGCCTGATACTTCACCAGCGGTTCATAGACCATGCTTTGGGCAAACATCTGGTTGGGCGTATAGAGATGCGGATTCAGCGGACCGACGTTAACCGGCCAGGCGGTGGTGAGCTGGTGCGGCGTGGCCTGAGCCAGCAGAGGGACGCAGGCGACCAGCGCCAGCAGGGTGAGGCGGATAATAGACAAGACAGCGATCTCAGCGACAGGAAAGTATGACGATTTTAGTGATTCATCATACTTTGGGAGTAACCTGGATCAATATTGCGCTGGAAAGTATAAGAAAATCGTATCATTACGCGCAGGCGGTAAACGCCGCCTGCGCCTCTCAGGGCGCCCGGAATAAGCCCAGCAGCGTGGCCACCTGTTCGTCAATCGGCGCCAGGTCCCGCTTGACGATCAGATGCAGCGGCGTCGCGCGGCGCGCGCCGTGGCTGAGGGGCAGCCGCTTCAGCACGCCCTGATCGAGATGGGAACGAATGCGCTCCTCCGGCAGCCAGCCGAACCCGACCTGATACATCACCGCATCAATGGCGGCGTCAATGGTGGAGAAGGTCCAGGCGTCACGCGTCGCCTGGCCATCGCCGGTCTGATCGGCAATGCGCACCAGCGGCCACGGCGCCAGCGCGCTATCCTCCAGCGGCCCATCGAGCGCGGCAAGAGGGTGGTCGCGGTGGGCGACGGCAATGAAATCAATATTCATCAGCCACTCTCCGCGGCCGGTAATATCCTGGCGGCGGGTCAGCACCATCACATCGGCTTCCGTCCGCGCCGCGCGCTCGTCATCAAGGTTTTCCAGCACTTCGGTGAGTCTGACCTGGGTCTGCGGATAGCGCTGCTGAAACTGGCGCAGAATGGCGAATAGTCGCTGACGAGGGAAAATGCTGTCGACCACCAGATCCAGGCGGGTGCGCGCCCCGTTGCGCAGAGTGGCGGCGTGCGTCTCGACGTAGGCAAAGGCCTGCAGGAGCGGTTTGACCTGATTCAGCAGTAGTTCACCCGCGGGGGTGAGTACCGCCCGCCGGCCGGATGGCGCCAGTAGCGCCACGCCTAAGCGCTCCTGCAGCAGCGCGAGATTATAGCTCACCGAAGACTGACTGCGGTTGGTCTCCTCCGCCGCTCTGGCAAAGCTCCCCAATTCCACTACCTTTTCGAGTAACGCCCACTGCTCCAGGGTTGTCTTGTGCATAATCAATCTAAAATTTGGATGTATTTAATCCAAACATAGCGTTATTCATTCATTTTTTAAAGACGTATGCTGTCCTCAACGAAACAGAGGAGAATAAATGATGAGCACTTTCGACAAACATGACCTCAGCGGCTTTATCGGTAAACATCTGGTCTACACCTACGACAACGGCTGGAACTACGAGATTTACGTCAAAAATGGCCACACCCTCGACTACCGTATTCACAGCGGCATCGTCGGCAATCGTTGGGTGAAAGATCAGGAAGCGTACATTGTGCGGGTGGGGGAAAGTATCTACAAAATCTCCTGGACCGAACCGACCGGCACCGACGTCAGCCTGATCGTCAACCTGGGCGACAAACTGTTCCACGGCACCATTTTCTTCCCGCGCTGGATCATGAATAACCCGGAAAAAACCGTCTGTTTCCAGAACGACCATATTCCGCTGATGAATTCGTACCGTGATGCCGGCCCGGCCTACCCGACGGAAGTGATTGACGAGTTCGCCACCATCACCTTCATTCGCGACTGTGGTGCCGATAATGACGAGGTTATTAATTGCCCGGCGAGCGAATTGCCAGCTGATTTCCCTGCAAATTTGTAATACAGCAGAAATAAATTTGTGATCTGCGCTAACTTTTTGTCATTAAGCGTGACGATCGCTAATTAAAGTATTGTGTATTGGTTTAATCTCCGTTTACTTTCTGCTATTGCGTTCCTGTTTATCCCCGCTAACAGGAACGCTTTTCTGTCATACCCCTGCCATAAAAAAATCCTATCATACTGTTTAATAATGAGTTATTACTTGTGTTGGGAAAATATTAATTTCTTAATATTATCCTAAGCAAGGTCGACTACATTAATAGTGGTCGAAATACCCTGAAATGGAATGCCGCGCTGAACTCACTTCATTTTAATTTCGTTTAAGTCCGCAGGCGCAGGATATTTTATTCTAACGACCCTGATTTGTGCGTGGGTCATCTACAGAACAGGATGATGATGAGCGATTTTTTGCCGTTTTCGCGCCCGTCGATGGGCGACGCAGAGCTGGCTGCGCTGCGTGAAGTTTTAGCGTCGGGCTGGATCACTACCGGACCGAAGAATCAGGCACTCGAAGCGGCATTCTGCCAGCTGACCGGCAACCGCCACGCGATTGCCGTCAGTTCAGCGACCGGCGGGATGCATGTGACCCTGATGGCGCTGGGTATTGGCCCCGGCGCTGAAGTCATTACCCCTTCCCAGACCTGGGTCTCTACTCTCAATATGATCTGCCTGCTGGGCGCCACGCCGGTGATGATCGATGTCGATAACGACAATCTGATGATTACCCCGCAGGCGGTGGAAGCGGCGATCACCTCGCGTACCAAAGCGATAATTCCTGTGCACTACGCGGGCGCGCCAGCCGACATCGACGCCATTCGCGCGGTGGGTGAGCGCCACGGCATTCCGGTGATCGAAGATGCCGCCCATGCGGCGGGTACCCATTATAAAGGCCGCCACATTGGCTGGCAGGGGACCGCCATTTTCTCGTTCCACGCGATCAAAAACATGACCTGCGCCGAAGGCGGGCTGATTGTCACCGACGACGACGAGCTGGCCTCCCGCATCCGCAGCCTGAAATTTCATGGCCTGGGCGTGGACGCTTATGACCGCCAGACCCACGGCCGCGCGCCGCAGGCGGAGGTGATCACCCCGGGCTTTAAGTACAACCTTGCCGATATCAACGCCGCTCTGGCGCTGGTACAGCTGGAAAAACTGAGCCACGCCAATCAGCGCCGGACGGAGATTGCCCAGCGCTACCTGCGCGAGCTGGCGGACACGCCGTTTAAACCGCTGACCGTCCCGGCATGGGATCACCAGCACGCCTGGCACTTGTTTATCATCCGCGTCGATGAGGCCGCATGCGGCATCAGCCGCGACGCGCTGATGGAAAAACTGAAGGCGATGGGTATCGGTACGGGTCTGCATTTCCGTGCGGCTCATACGCAAAAATATTACCGCGAGCGCTTCCCTGAGGTTTCCCTGCCGAATACCGAATGGAACAGCGCCCGCATCTGTTCTCTCCCGTTGTTCCCGGACATGACCGATGACGATGTCACTCGCGTTATTTCCGCACTGCGCCAGCTGTCAGGACGTTGATATGCTTACATACCCTCCCGTGAAGAAGGTTTCGGTGGTTATCCCGGTTTATAACGAACAGGATAGCCTGCCGGAACTGCTTCGTCGTACGGATACTGCTTGCGCCACGCTGGGGCGGCAATATGAAATTCTGCTGATCGACGATGGCAGCAGCGACGATTCCGCGCGCATGCTGACCGAAGCCGCTGAGGCGGAAGGCAGTCACGTCGTCGCTGTACTGTTAAACCGTAACTACGGCCAGCACTCGGCGATCATGGCCGGCTTCAGCCATGTGACGGGCGATCTGATTATTACCCTTGATGCCGATCTGCAAAACCCGCCGGAGGAAATTCCGCGGTTGGTAGAGAAGGCTGATGAAGGCTACGACGTGGTGGGCACCGTCCGCCAGAACCGTCAGGACAGCATCTTCCGCAAAAGCGCCTCGAAGATGATTAACCGCCTGATCCAGCGCACCACCGGCAAAGCGATGGGCGACTACGGCTGCATGCTGCGCGCTTACCGTCGCCATATTATCGACGCGATGCTCAACTGCCACGAGCGCAGCACCTTTATCCCGATCCTGGCGAATACCTTCGCCCGGCGCGCGGTCGAGATCCCGGTGATGCATGCCGAGCGCGAATTTGGCGACTCCAAATACAGCTTCATGCGCCTGATCAACCTGATGTACGACCTGGTGACCTGTCTGACCACCACGCCGCTGCGTCTGCTCAGCATTTTCGGCAGCGTCATTGCCCTGCTGGGCTTCGCCTTCGGCCTGCTGCTGGTGGTGCTGCGTCTGGCCTTTGGCCCGCAGTGGGCGGCGGAAGGGGTGTTCATGCTCTTCGCCGTGCTGTTTATGTTCATCGGCGCCCAGTTTATCGGTATGGGCCTGCTCGGGGAGTATATCGGACGCATCTATAACGACGTTCGCGCTCGTCCCCGCTACTTTATTCAACGTGTTGTTCGCCAGCCGGAAACGGCATCTAAAGAGGAAGATCGTTCATGAAAGCCGTAGTCTTCGCTTATCACGATATGGGTTGCACAGGTATCCAGTCCCTGCTGGACGCTGGGTATGATATCGTTGCTATTTTCACCCACCCGGATAACCCTGGCGAAAACCATTTCTTTGGCTCCGTGGCGCGCCTTGCTGCCGAGCAGGGCATTCCGGTGTGGGCGCCGGAAGACGTGAACCATCCGCTGTGGATTGAGCGTATCCGCGAGATGAAGCCGGACGTGCTGTTCTCGTTCTACTACCGCAACCTGTTGGGCGATGAGATCCTCAATCTGGCGCCGAAAGGGGCATTTAACCTGCACGGTTCGCTGCTGCCGAAATATCGTGGCCGTGCGCCGCTGAACTGGGTGCTGGTCAATGGCGAAAGCGAAACCGGCGTGACCCTGCACCGCATGGTGAACCGCGCGGATGCCGGCGATATCGTCGCCCAGCAAACCGTGGCGATTGGCCCGGATGACGCCGCCCTGGCGCTGCATCGTAAGCTGTGCACCGCTGCCACTGAGCTGCTGGGCCAGGCGCTGCCGGCTATCCTTGAAGGAAAAACCACAGAGCGCCCGCAGGATCACAGCCAGGCGACCTACGTGGGGCGTCGTACCCCTGAAGATGGCCGCCTCGACTGGGAGCAGCCGGCGCAGACGCTGCACAATCTGGTGCGTGCCGTCTCTGACCCGTGGCCGGGCGCGTTCGGCTACGCCGGCGCAAACAAATTTATTGTCTGGAAATCCCGTGTACGCCGCGATCTGCCGGCAGCCAAACCGGGCACCGTTATCTCCGTTGCGCCGCTGATCGTGGCGTGTCAGGACGGGGCGCTGGAAATTGTCACCGGCCAGACCGAACGCGGTGTGTACATGCAGGGCACTCAGCTGGCGCAGGCGCTTGGCCTGGTGTCCGGGGCAGTGATCAGCAGCAAACCGGTGGTGGCGATTAAGCGTCGCACCCGCGTGCTGATCCTCGGCGTCAATGGCTTTATCGGTAACCATTTGACCGAGCGCCTGCTGCAGGACGACAACTATGAAATTTACGGCCTGGATATCGGCTCCGACGCCATCAGCCGTTTCCTTGAGAGCCCACGTTTCCACTTCGTGGAAGGTGATATCAGCATTCACTCCGAGTGGATCGAATATCACATTAAGAAATGCGACGTGGTGCTGCCGCTGGTGGCCATCGCGACCCCGATCGAATACACCCGTAACCCGCTGCGCGTGTTCGAGCTGGATTTCGAAGAGAACCTGAAGATCATCCGCGATTGCGTGAAATACAATAAGCGCATCATCTTCCCGTCGACCTCTGAAGTGTACGGCATGTGCACCGACAAAAACTTCGACGAAGACACCTCCAACCTGGTGGTCGGGCCGATCAACAAACAGCGCTGGATCTACTCGGTTTCCAAGCAGCTGCTGGATCGCGTGATCTGGGCCTACGGCGATAAGTACGATCTCAAGTTCACCCTGTTCCGTCCGTTCAACTGGATGGGTCCGCGCCTGGATAACCTCAACGCCGCGCGTATCGGTAGTTCCCGCGCCATCACCCAGCTGATCCTCAACCTGGTGGAAGGGTCGCCGATCAAGCTCATCGAAGGCGGCAAGCAGAAGCGCTGCTTTACCGATATCAGCGATGGTATCGAAGCGTTGTTCCGCATCATCGAGAACAAAGACGGCCGCTGCGACGGGCAGATCATCAACATCGGCAACCCGGAAAACGAAGCGAGCATCAAAGAGCTGGCCGAAATGCTGCTCGCCTGCTTCGAACGCCATCCGCTGCGCGATCGCTTCCCGCCGTTTGCCGGCTTCCGTGAAGTGGAAAGCAGCGATTACTACGGGAAGGGCTACCAGGACGTTGAGCATCGTAAGCCGAGCATTCGCAACGCCAAACGCTGCCTGAACTGGGAACCGACCGTCGAGATGGAAGAGACCGTTGAGCATACGCTGGACTTCTTCCTGCGCACGGTTGAACTGGTGGACGATAAAAATCCATGAAACAGGTCGGCTTACGCATAGATGTCGATACCTTTCGCGGAACGCGGGACGGCGTTCCGCGGCTGCTGGACCTGCTGGGCCAGCACGGGATTCAGGCAAGCTTCTTCTTCAGCGTCGGGCCGGACAATATGGGGCGCCATCTGTGGCGCCTGATAAAACCGAAGTTTCTGTGGAAGATGCTGCGTTCCAGAGCGGCTTCGCTGTACGGCTGGGATATTCTGCTGGCCGGCACCGCCTGGCCGGGACGCCGCATCGGCGCGGGTAACGAAGCGGTGATCCGCGCGACCGCCGAGTCTCATGAAGTCGGGCTGCATGCCTGGGATCATTACAGCTGGCAGGCATGGAGCGGCGTCTGGCCGCCCGAGCGGTTAACGCTGGAGGTTGAGCGCGGTCTGCTGGAGCTCGAGCGCATTATCGGCCGTCCGGTCACCTGCTCGGCTGTCGCGGGCTGGCGCGCCGATCAGCGGGTAGTCAAAGCCAAAGAATCCTTCGATTTTCTCTACAACAGCGACTGTCGCGGCACGCGGCCGTTTCTGCCCCAGCTCGGTAGCGGCACGTCCGGTACGGTGCAGATCCCGGTCACGCTGCCGACCTGGGACGAGGCGGTGGGCACGGCGGTCGATATCGCTGGCTTTAACCGCTACCTGCTGGATTGCATCCATCGCGACCCGGGCGTGCCGGTCTATACCATTCACGCCGAAGTGGAAGGTATTGCCTACGCCGATCAGTTCGATGAACTGCTGACCATGGCGGCGGAAGAAGAAATTCAGTTTTGCCCACTGAGCCAGCTGCTGCCCGCTGACTTTAGCGAGCTGCCGTCTGGCAAAGTGGTTCGGGGTGAACTGGCTGGCCGGGAAGGCTGGCTCGGACGTGAACAATTACTGACTTCGGGTGTTTGATGAAAAGCATTCGCTATGGCGTCTCTCTGATTGCGCTGTTTGCGCTGTATTACCTGCTGCCGCTCAATTTCCGTTTGCTCTGGCAACCCGATGAAACCCGCTACGCGGAGATCAGTCGTGAAATGCTGGCCACCGGCGACTGGGTGGTGCCGCATTTTCTCGGACTGCGCTACTTCGAAAAGCCGATTGCCGGTTACTGGATCAACAGTATCGGTCAGTGGCTGTTTGGTCATAATAACTTCGGCGTACGCTTTGGGTCGGTCTTCGCCATCACCATGACCGCTGTGCTGGTGGCCTGGCTGGCGTGGCGGATCTTTCGCGACAAGCGGGTAGCCGTCCTGTCGCCGGTTATTTTCCTCACTGCGATGCTGGTGTATGCGATTGGCACCTATGCGGTGTTGGACCCGATGATCACCCTGTGGCTGGCGCTGGCGATGTGCAGCTTCTGGGGCGCGGCGCAGGCGCAGACCCGCAGCGGCAAAATACTGGGCTACGTGCTGCTGGGCGTCGCCTGCGGTATGGGGGTGATGACCAAGGGCTTCCTTGCGCTGGCGGTGCCGGTGGTGGGCGTGTTGCCGTGGGTGATCGCCCGTAAACGCTGGCGTGAAGTGCTGACCTACGGTTGGCTGGCGGTGGTCGTTTGTACGCTGGTGGTGCTGCCCTGGGGGCTGGCTATCGCCCAGCGTGAGCCGGACTTCTGGCGCTACTTCTTCTGGGTCGAGCATATTCAGCGTTTTGCCGAAAAAGATGCCCAGCACAAAGCGCCGTTCTGGTACTACATCCCGTTCCTGATTGCCGGCAGCCTGCCGTGGCTGGCCCTGCTGCCGGGGGCACTGAAGCGCGGCTGGCGCGAGCGCGATGAGGCGCGAGGGGCGCTATACCTGCTGGGCTGGGTGGCAATGCCGTTCCTGTTCTTCAGTATCGCCAAAGGCAAACTGCCGACCTATATCTTGCCGTGCTTTGCGCCGCTGTCGATTCTGATGGCCCGCTACGCGCTGGAGGCCGCAAAGAACGGCGCGAAAGCGCTGCGCATCAACGGCATGATCAACCTGGGATTTGGCCTGCTGGGGCTGGTCGCCGTGCTGGTGGTCTCACCCTGGGGCGTGATGCACAAGCCGGTGTGGACCAAGATTGAGCTGTATAAATGTCTGCTGGCGGCGATCGCCTTCGCCGTCTGGGCGCTGATGGGTTGGCTGGCGATGAAAAACAATGGCCGTCGCTGGACTCTCGCCGCGCTCTGTCCGCTCGGCCTGGCGCTGCTGGTGGGCTTCGCTATCCCGGACCGGGTTATCGACAGCAAACAGCCGCAGTTCCTCGTGGATATTGTGAGCGAGTCCCTGCAGCCCAGCCGTTACGTCCTGACCAACAACGTTGGGATCGCCGGTGGCCTGGCCTGGGAGCTGAAGCGCAGCGATATTATTATGTTCGACAAACAGGGTGAGCTGAAGTACGGTCTCGACTGGCCGGACGCTCAGGGAAGCTTTGTCAGCCAGGCCGGGTTTACCGACTGGTTGGCCACGCATCGTCAGCAGGGGCCGGTCTCGCTGGTGCTGTTGATGGATAAAGGAGAGAGTATGGTCGACTTACCGTTACCGAAACCGGATAACGCCTACGAGCTGGGTCGGGTGGTCTTCCTTCAGTACCTGCCGAAATGAGTGTCTGGATCTGTCTGGTGTTCGCCAGCCTGCTGAGCTGCGCCGGACAACTCTGCCAGAAACAGGCGACCCGCCCGTCCCGTCGCGGACGGCGGAGTCGCCATATACTCTTCTGGCTGGGGATGGCGCTGTTATGCCTGGGCTGCGGCATGCTGCTGTGGCTGAGCGTCCTGCAGTCTATTCCGGTCAGCATCGCCTACCCAATGCTGAGCCTGAACTTCGTTTGGGTTACCCTGGCGGGCTGGGGTATCTGGCATGAGCCGGTCGCCCGTCGTCACTGGTTTGGCGTCGGGTTGATCGTCGTGGGCATCGTCATTCTGGGGACCAGCGTCTGATGGGCTTTCTCTGGGCATTATTCAGTGTCGGCCTCGTCAGCGCCGCGCAGCTCCTGCTGCGCAGCGCCATGGTGGCCCTGCCGCCGCTGACCGATATTCTGGTATTTATCCAACATCTGCTGCATTTCCAGCCAGGTACCTTCGGCCTGTTTTTCGGCCTGCTGGGCTACCTGCTGTCGATGGTCTGCTGGTACTTTGCCCTGCATCGCCTGCCGCTGTCGAAAGCGTATGCGCTGCTGAGCCTGAGCTATATCCTCGTGTGGGCCGCCGCCATCTGGCTGCCCGGCTGGCATGAGCCGTTCTACTGGCAATCGCTGCTGGGCGTGGCAATCATCGTCGCCGGCGTATTAACGATCTTCTGGCCGGTCAAACGCCGCTAGCCGGGGAGCCGGCTTTTGGGACGCCCCGGGCCGAGCAGGAGCGCCAGCTTGCTGCCCCCGACGGTGGTCTCCATCCAGATTTTACAGACGCTGGTTAACGGCACCGAGAGCAGCATCCCCACCGGCCCCAGCAGCCAGCCCCAGACCAGCAACGACAGGAACACCACCAGGGTCGACATCCCCAGCCGGTGGCCCATCATGCGCGGCTCCACCATGTTGCCCAGCACCATATGCACCACCAGAAACAGCGCCCCGACCAACAGGCACTCATAAATGCCGCTAAACAGCAGCGCCTGCAGCATGGGGGGGATAGCGGAGATGGCGGAGCCAATGTTCGGCACATAGTTCAGCAGAAACGCCAGCACCCCCCACATCAGGGCGAACTGTACCCCCATCGCCAGCAGCCCCAGCCAGACAATCAGCCCGGTCCACAGGCTAATCAGCGTCTTCAGCGCCAGATAATGGGTGACGCCTTTCAGCGCCCGGTGCAATCCGGCGATATGCAGGCGAGGGTTATTGAGGGCAAAACGCAGTTTGTAGGGCAGGTGGCGAACCTCAAACAGCATAAAGATCACCGTCATCACCAGCAGCACGATGCTGGCCATCGCCCCGGAAAGCTGGGTCATTAGCGTCGTGGCCCAGGTCATCAGCCGTTCTGAATCCATGCGCCGCAGCATGCGCTCCGGATTGATATGCAGGTTAAGGAAGGGGAGATACTCCTGGAGCTGGAGGATCTTGCGCGTCAGGGCGCGGTTGAAATCGGGCAGCATGGCGACGAAGTCATTGAGCGACGCCGCCAGTACGCCAAGCAGCGCGGTGAGCATCACCAGCATCGCCGTTACCACCAGGGTAATGGCGAACGGACGCCGCACCCCGCGGCGAATGAACCAGGTAACCAACGGGTTGAGGACAATAGCGAAAAACAGCGCCAGCAGGAGCTGCACCAGGATATCGGCGGCGGCGTGGATCCCGGCGAGGATAATCACCAGCGCTGCCAGCTTAAGTAGAATATGGAGCCCGGCTTTATCAGCCTGCGGAGAGGACATAGGGATTCCTTTTATGAGTCGCGCCAGATAAGTGTAGCGGTTCGCCGACTGCCAATATTCCGAAAGGAGGGCTGCTTTTCCGCCGACAGCGTGGTAATAGTGAAAGCTGGTTGTCGAAATCTGGTGGAACCTGATGCCCGAACCCGTCGCCGAACCGGCGCTCAATGGACTGCGCCTCAATCTGCGGATTGTCTCTGTCGTAATCTTTAACTTTGCCAGCTATCTCACCATCGGCCTGCCGCTGGCGGTGTTGCCCGGCTATGTTCATGATGTCATGGGCTTTAGCACTTTCTGGGCCGGGCTGGTGATTAGTCTGCAATATTTCGCCACGCTGCTCAGCCGCCCGCACGCCGGGCGCTACGCCGACCTGCTGGGGCCCAAAAAGATTGTTGTCTTCGGTCTCTGCGGCTGTTTTTTGAGCGGTCTGAGCTATCTGCTGGCGGCCTGCAGCAGCGGCTGGCCACTGGTTAGCCTGCTGCTGTTATGCCTCGGGCGGGTGATCCTTGGTATCGGCCAGAGCTTTGCCGGCACCGGGTCGACGCTGTGGGGCGTCGGCGTGGTCGGTTCGCTGCATATCGGGCGGGTGATTTCGTGGAACGGGATTGTGACCTACGGGGCGATGGCGATGGGCGCGCCGCTCGGCGTGCTGTGCTATTCGCATATTGGCCTCAGCGGCCTGGCGGTGGTCATTATGGCGGTGGCGCTGGTGGCGATCCTCTGTGCGCTGCCCCGCGCGGCGGTGAAGGCAGCCAAAGGTAAAGCGATGTCGTTTCGCGCGGTGCTTGGCCGGGTCTGGCCCTACGGCATGGCGCTGGCGCTGGCCTCCGCCGGCTTCGGGGTGATCGCCACCTTTATCACGCTGTTTTATGACGCCAAAGGCTGGGACGGAGCGGCTTTCGCTCTGACGTTATTCAGCTGCGCGTTCGTTGGCACGCGGCTGCTGTTTCCTAACGGCATTCATCGCCTCGGTGGACTGAACGTGGCGATGCTCTGCTTTAGCGTGGAGATTATCGGACTGCTGCTGGTTGGCATTGCCGATACGCCGCTGTTGGCGAAAATCGGTACCTTCCTTACCGGGGCGGGGTTCTCGCTGGTCTTCCCGGCGCTGGGGGTGGTGGCGGTCAAAGCGGTGCCGCAGCACAATCAGGGGTCGGCACTGGCGACCTATACTGTGTTTATGGATTTGTCGTTGGGCGTCACCGGGCCGCTGGCCGGATTGCTGATGGCGTGGACCGGGATCTCGATGATTTATCTCGCCGCGGCGGGGCTGGTGATGGCGGCGCTGCTGTTGGGCTGGCGGCTAAAAAAACGGCCCCCGGTTAGCGAACCGGAGGCCATCGCACCAGGTCAGTAATTACTGAATGGTGAGGGTATTGATGATGCTTTCTGCTTCGGTCTGTGCCTGCTGCTGGTTGTCCGCCGGCAGGGTCACCTGCAGGGTCAGCAGTTTGTCATCCACTTTGCCAAGCAGTACGGAAGACCACGCGGTCTGCCCCTTGGCGGAGATGATGCTGTCCAGCTGCTGCAGGGTATGGCCTTTGATCTCCAGCGATTTATTGCTCACCACCTGCAGCTGCGGGTCGCGGCTACGCTGCTGATCTTCCAGACGTTTCGCCAGCACCGCCAGATCTTCATTGGTGCTGTCGCCGACGATGACGATGACCGCTTTCTGGCCGGTAGCGTCAGAGTAGACGTGCATGTTGTTCGCCTGGGTACCCAGTTTGCCGCTCTGGTCGGCCATGCCCGCAGGCAGGGTGAAGCTCAGCTTGCCATCCAGCAGGCTGATTGCCTGGCCGCTGGCATTGCTCTCCGCTGCTGCGCCAACGGTTGGCGCTTTTGAATCGCTGTTATCGCAGGCGGCAAGCCCCATCACCAGCAGGCCAATACCGACATATTTAACCAAATTGCGCATTGACATCTTCCTTTCGATAAACGGCCACTAATGGCTCATCCGGCTATCTTAACACATCAGCCCGCGAGTACCTTTAACTCGGCTGCAATGCCGACAAATCAGATTTATCCGCCAGTCTTTTCAACAGCATATTTAACAACACGCCATACATCGGCAGGAAGAAAATGATGCTGATAAGCACTTTAAAGCTGTAGTCGACGAGGGCGATTTCCCCCCAGTGGGCGGCCATAAATGGGTCCGGGCTGCGCCAGAAAGCGATAAAGAAGAATGCGACGGTATCGCTAATGTTGCCGAATAGCGTTGAGGCGGTGGGGGCCAGCCACCAGTGGCGGCTCTGCCGCAGGCGGTTAAAGACGTGGACGTCGAGGATCTGCCCCAGCGCATAGGCCATAAAGCTGGCGATGGCGATACGCGCGACGAAGAGATTAAAAGTGCCCAGCGCGGCAAAGCCCTGCCACTCGCCCATGTAAAACAGGGCGGAGACACCGTACGAAATGACCAGCGCCGGGACCATCACCGCGAAAATGATGCGTCGCGCCAGCGGTGCGCCAAAAATGCGTACCGTCAGATCGGTGGCGAGGAAGATAAACGGAAAACTAAACGCGCCCCAGGTGGTATGGAAACCAAAAATGGAGATCGGCAGCTGAACCAGATAGTTGCTGGAGGTGATCACCAGCAGATGAAATAGCGAAAGCCAGACGAGCGCTTTTTTGCGCTGTACGGTAGTAAAGGGATTCATATTGTGACCTTTTTATGCCCGTCATGCTTCAGGTTAAGGAGCAATCGGCAGCGAAACGTTGGGGTGAGGGAACCCAATAAAAAACGGCTGCATGATACTGCGTTACCGGCGTAATGCAATGGTTGTTTTTCGCGCAAACGTTAACCTGGCTTGCGTACTGGCGAACTGGGGGTAAACTAGGGCCGTTTTGTTGACGTGAGACTAAAATGAGCGAACTTTTCTCCACTCCTGACCACACCCTGGATGCCCTGGGGCTCCGCTGCCCGGAGCCGGTCATGATGGTGCGTAAAACCGTGCGGACGATGCCGGTCGGCGAGACACTGCTGATTATTGCTGACGATCCGGCCACCACCCGCGATATCCCGGGATTCTGCCGCTTTATGGAGCATGAGCTGGTGGCCCAGGAAACCGAAGCCCTGCCGTACCGCTATCTGATCCGCAAAAGCCACTGAGTTTTTCCCGGATGGCGGCGCGTAGCGCCTTATCCGGGCTACCCGACGGTCCGGAATCGTAGCCCTGCTAAGCGCAGCGCGAGCAGGGAATACCCCGGATGGCGGCGCGTTGCGTCTTATCCGGGCTACCCGACGGTCCGGAACCGTAGCCCTGCTAAGCGTAGCGCGAGCAGGGAATATCCCGGATGGCGGCGCGTTGCGTCTTATCCGGGCTACCCGACGGTCTGGAACTGTAGCCCTGCTAAGCGTAGCGCGAGCAGGGAAGTCGGTATCTATGCTACAACTTCTTACGCAATAACCGCAGCGCGTTAGCCGTTACCAGCACGGTGGCGCCGGTATCCGCCAGCACCGCCAGCCACAGGCCAGTCAGGCCGAGCAAGGTGGTGACGAGGAAAATCCCCTTCAGCCCTAAGGCAATCGCGATGTTCTGGCGAATATTGGCATGGGTGGCGCGCGCCAGGGAAATCATCTGCGCCAGGCCGGTCAGACGATTATGGGTCAGCGCGGCGTCGGCGGTTTCCAGTGCCACGTCGGTGCCGCTGCCCATGGCGATGCCGATGGTGGCCGCTTTCATCGCCGGAGCATCGTTGATGCCGTCCCCAACCATCGCCAGCGGCGCATCGGCATTCAGCGTCATGACGGCTTTCACTTTGTCCTCCGGCAGCAGACCTGCGCGGAATTCCAGCCCCAGTTCGCTGGCGATGGCCGCCGCGGCGCGCGGGTTATCTCCGGTGAGGATCACCCCCTGCACCCCCAACTGGTGTAAGGCATCCACCGCCTGACGCGCGTCATCGCGCAGGGTGTCGCGCAGCGCCAGGATGCCGAGCAGCGTCTCGCCGCGCATCACCAGCACCACCGTTTGCCCGGCGCTCTCCAGCTGCTGGATCTGTGCCTCATGCTCTGCCGGGGAGGCTTTGCTGGCGGCGCAGATCAAGATGTGGCTGCCGTTCACCTCGGCTTCGATACCGGAGCCCGCCAGCGCCCGCTGGCCGCTGGCAAGCGGAATACTCAGCTGACGCCGCTGTGCTTCACGGACGATGGCCTGCGCCAGTGGGTGGCTGGAGCCTTGCTCCACCGCCGCCGCCAGCGCCAGCAGCGCGTTGGCGTCAACCTCAGCTGTGGCGATAACCGAAGTCACCTGCGGCTGGCCGACGGTCAGGGTGCCGGTTTTATCGAACGCCACCTGCCGCACCTGGCCCAGCTGTTCCAGCGCCGCACCGCCTTTGATTAGCGCTCCGCGTCGGGCGGCGACCGCCAGGCCGGAGGTGATGGCCGCCGGTGTGGAGATGACCAGCGCGCACGGACAGCCGATCAGCAGCAGCGTCAGTCCTTTATAAATCCACGGCAGCCAGGCGCTGGCAAAGAACAGCGGCGGGACAATGGCGACCAACAAGGCTACGACCATAATGGCCGGGGTGTAGATCCGGCTGAAGCGGTCGATGAAGCGCTCGATCGGCGCCCGACGCTCCTCTGCCTCTTCAATCAGCTTCAGGATGCGGTCGATGGCGCTGTCGCCCGGTTCGGATATCACGGTAAGCTGCACCAGGCGATCGACGCTGGTGGCGCCCGCCGCTACCCGTTCCCCGGCCTGACGCTCCACCGGCACCGACTCGCCGGTCAGGGCGCTTTCATCAAAGCTGGCAAACGGCGACAGCAGCTGGCCATCCGCCGGCAGACGCCCGCCGGCGGCCACTTCAATCACATCTCCGGGACGCAGGTCGCGCTGGGCGACGGTTTCCCGCACACCGTTGCGCAGACGGATGGCGGTGTCGGGCTTCAGCGCCATCAGCGCGCTCACCCCCTGCCGTGCGCGGCTGGCGGCCCAGCCTTCGAGACGCTCGCCGATCAGGAACAGCAGCAGGACCATCGCCGCTTCCGCAGTGGCGCCGATAAACAGCGCCCCGATGGCGGCGACGCTCATCAGCGTTTCAATGGCAAACCAGCTCCCGCTCTTGATCAGGCGCAGCGCCTGGCGAGCAACCGGCCACAGGCCAACCAGGGTGGTGGCAATAAAGGCCAACTGACCGGCAGGGTGGTTGGCCTGCTCCAGCCCCCAGCTCAGGGCCATCATGATAAACAGCGTCAGTAACGGCAGATTGTCGCGCAGCAGCGACCCTCGGGTTTTCTCTGCTGCGGGAGCATCGGCATCGCGCAGCGTATAGCCCGCCTGGCGGACCGCGTTCTCAACCTGAGCGCGGATATCGCCCTCGGCGTTAACCAGCAACTTTTCTGTGGCGAACAGCACCTGGACCTGACTGACGCCGGGTACCTGGCGAACCGCGGTTTCCACCTTGCGGGCGCAGGCGGCGCAGTCCATGCCATCAACCTGCCAGCTATAGCGGGCGTCGTCGAGCGCTTCGGCGGCAGGGGCGGATTCTGTGGCGCAGGCGTGATCTGTACAGCAGCTCTCCGCCGGCGCGGTCGCTGGCCGCATGGTGAATGACGAGAATTGTGGGACTTTTTTATCCTGCGCGTCTGGAGTCGACATGGCACCCTCCGGGAAATGATAATTTTCTCATTAGCCGTAGGATACACTCTGGAGTCGACTCCAGAGTCAAGGACTAAATTACAGGTATAACGCGCGCACGATCAGGAAGTGGCCGGCAAAGTAGAACGCGGCGGCAATGGCGTTATCGGCGCGGAAGCGGCGACGATAGTGGCTCACCAGCCATACGGCATTGCTCAGCAGCAGCAGGGCCGCGCCAGCGAAACCGGACAGCGCGGTGTTGGTGGGGCGGGCAAACCACAGCTCACCGGCCAGCCAGACCATCACCAGCGTCATTCCAATAAAGGTCAGCACCGGCATTTTCATCTCTTCCAGCCGACTCCAGATCACCGCCATTAGCAGGGCGCCGAATACCAGCAGCACCAGCGGCAGGGGCCAGAAGAACGACAGCGTCAGCTGGCTGGCGAACCAGATGGTATACAGCAGATGTGACAGGAAGAAAGCGCCCACCGCGTACATCACCCGCTGGCGCGGCAGCAGGGTCAGGGCGTCGCCGAGCAGCGAGGCGCACAGGCCAGCCAGCACCAGATAGCTGATGGCATTGAACATCGGCGCCTGCCAGGCCAGTAACAGCAACAGAATCAGGGTGACTGGTTTAAATACCCAGCGTCGCCAGGCCGGCCCACGATAAGATGCATCGACATAAAGCCATGCGGAGAAACAGACAGCAATAAATGACCAAAGCATAGTAAGTCCCTGTATCTGTTATCATAAAGAAAGTTACGGATGCGTGATGCTACAACTCAGTGTAGTGGTTTGGCGTAGCAGATGACAATGTTATTCCCGACGCAGTATGCTGATTCCTGATATTTTTTATGGGTAACCTTAATGAGTAAAGTGCCCCTCTTTTTTGTTTTGGTTGTCGCGGTGATTGTGGTGGCGGCTTCGTTTCGCTATGTACAGCAGCGCCGTGAGAAACAGGCGAATGACGCCGCGCCGTTGCTGCAAAAGCGGGTTATCGTCAGCAATAAACGGGAAAAAGTGATTAACGATCGGCGCTCGCGGCAGCAGACGGTGACGCCTGCAGGCAGTGAAATGCGCTATGAAGCGAGCTTTCGCCCCGAAAACGGTGGGCTGGAGGTGGTGTTTCGCCTTGAAGCGCCGCAATATCATGCGCTGAGCGTGGGCGATCGCGGGATGTTGAGTTATAAGGGCACAGCGTTCGTGGCGTTTACGCCTGATCACTGAGCCCTTTTCAGGACTACTTTTTCAGCGTCGCCTTCAGTTTTTTCTGCCAGGCGACGAGCTCAAACACGCCGAAGATAAAAATGCGGATTTGCTCAAAGCGGCTCAGCGGCGGCGCCTCTTTCGGCTGCGTCGCCTTCAGCAGCGTCAACTGCAGCCCGTGCATCAGGATCATGAAAATCAGCGCGACGTTGACGAAGATATTCAGCGGCTTCGGGAAGGGCTGAAACAGATTCAATAACAGAAAGGCCCAGACGCACAGCATCAGCAGGCGGCCTAAATTAATCAGCATGGTGCTCTCCTTGGGCCTCACGTTGGTAAAGACGGTAGGCGACCTGTCCGGCCACTTTTTCACGATACAGCTGCCAGTTAGCTGGCACCGGCGGTAAGCCGTTTTCGACTTCGCTTTCGACATACACCAGGGCCTCATCGGCCAGCCAGCCTTGTGTCTCCAGCAGACGTAGCGTCTCTTCCAGCAACCCCTGACGGAACGGCGGGTCGACGAACACGATCTGGTGCGGTGTCCCCGGCTGACTCAGGAAGCTGAGGGTGTTGGTGGTGATCACCTTGCCGCGATCCGCTTTCAGGGTGGCGAGATTTTTTTGCAACTGCTGGGCTACGCCGCGCTCCATCTCCAGTAGCGTGGTGCTGGCCGCATAGCGGGACAGCGCCTCCAGCCCCAGCGCGCCGCTGCCGGCAAAGCAGTCGAGGCAGTGCGCGTCAACGATGGACGGCGCCAGCCAGTTAAAAAGGGTTTCGCGAACCCGGTCGGTGGTCGGCCGCAGGCCCGGGCTCTCCGGCACCGGTAATTTACGGCCGCGCCATTGCCCACCGATAATGCGGATCTGGCCGCTGCCCGCGTGGTTTGGTTTTTTCATCTCTCTGCTCAAGTCTCAACTTCCGGCCTGCTATTCTAGCGATCGACGGCGGTTGACGAAACCTTAATCCGGGGGCGGTGCTGCGAGTTAAGTTAAGTGATAGACTATCCGACTAATTTCATCATTTTTTCAGCTTCTGATGAAGCTGCGCCATGAATAAAACAGCGAGGAGTGTGGTCGCAAATGGCAAAAGAGAAAAAACGTGGCTTCTTTTCCTGGCTGGGCTTTGGACAGAAAGAACAGGCACAGGAAACCGAGACTGAACAAAAAGTAGAAGAACAACAAGCGGTTGCCGATGAGACGCCGGTAGCGGAAACCCCTGCTGAGCCGAGCGCGCCGAAAGCAGACCCGGAAGCGTTTGCCGAAGACGTCGTCGAAGTGACCGAGACGGTAGTCGAAAGCGAAAAAGCGCACCTCGCGGAGCCTGCCAGCGTGCAGGAAGAAGAGGGGGTGGAAACGCCTGCTCTGGCCGAAGACGCGCCTGTTGTTGAACCGGAGCCCGCGGTCAGCGAACCGCTTGAACAGCCTGCGGTGGTTGAGCCGCTGGCGGAAGAGGTGATCGCCGAAGCGGTGGTGGCGGAAGCCGTAGCAGAGCAGCCTGTGGCAGACGTTATCGCCGAGCCGCAGGAGACGGATGTCCCTGAAGAGGACGCCCCGTTAAGCGATGAAGAGCTGGAAGCACTGGCGCTGGCGGCCGAGGCGGCAGAAGAGGCGGCGGTCGTGGTGCCGGAGCCCGAGGACGAGGCGCCGGTGGAAGCGCTGGCCCAGGAGCAGGAAAAGCCGACGAAAGAAGGCTTTTTCGCCCGCCTCAAGCGTAGCCTGCTGAAAACCAAAGAGAACCTCGGTTCCGGATTTATCAGCCTGTTCCGCGGTAAGAAGATCGACGATGATCTGTTTGAAGAGCTGGAAGAGCAACTGCTGATCGCCGACGTCGGGGTGGAAACGACCCGCAAGATCATTACCAACCTGACAGAAGGTGCCAGCCGTAAGCAACTGCGCGATGCGGAAGCGCTGTACGGCCTGCTGAAAGAAGAGATGGGCGAGATTCTCGCCAAAGTGGATGAGCCGCTGAACGTTGAAGGCAAAACGCCGTTTGTTATTCTGATGGTCGGCGTAAACGGGGTGGGGAAAACCACCACCATCGGCAAGCTGGCGCGTCAGTTTGAGCAGCAGGGTAAATCGGTGATGCTGGCGGCGGGGGATACCTTCCGCGCGGCGGCGGTGGAACAGTTGCAGGTCTGGGGTCAGCGTAACAATATCCCGGTGATCGCCCAGCATACCGGCGCGGACTCCGCCTCGGTGATTTTCGACGCCATTCAGGCGGCGAAGGCGCGCCATGTTGACGTACTGATTGCCGACACCGCCGGGCGTCTGCAGAATAAATCGCACCTGATGGAAGAGCTGAAGAAGATTGTCCGGGTGATGAAAAAACTGGACGTCGACGCGCCGCATGAGGTGATGTTAACTATTGACGCCAGCACCGGGCAGAATGCCATTAGCCAGGCCAAACTGTTCCATGAAGCGGTAGGATTGACCGGGATCACCCTGACCAAGCTGGACGGCACCGCCAAAGGCGGCGTGATCTTCTCGGTGGCCGATCAGTTCGGCATTCCGATTCGCTATATTGGCGTCGGCGAGCGTATTGAGGATCTGCGTCCGTTTAATGCGGGCGACTTTATTGAGGCACTTTTTGCCCGAGAGGATTAAGAATGATTCGCTTTGAACAAGTCAGCAAAGCCTATCTCGGTGGGAGACAAGCGCTGCAGGGGGTGACCTTCCACCTGCAGCCGGGCGAGATGGCGTTTCTGACCGGCCATTCCGGCGCAGGGAAGAGTACCCTGCTGAAGCTTATCTGTGGTATCGAACGGCCCAGCGCCGGGAAAATCTTCTTCAGCGGTCATGAAATCAGCCGTCTGAAGAGCCGTGAGGTGCCGTTCCTGCGCCGCCAGATCGGCATGATTTTCCAGGACCACCATTTGCTGATGGATCGAACCGTGTATGACAACGTGGCGATCCCGCTGATTATCGCCGGTGCCAGCGGCGATGACATTCGTCGTCGCGTCTCGGCGGCGCTGGACAAGGTCGGCCTGCTGGACAAAGCGAAGAACTTTCCGATTCAGCTCTCCGGCGGTGAGCAGCAGCGCGTGGGTATTGCCCGCGCGGTGGTCAACAAGCCGGCGGTGCTGCTGGCGGATGAACCGACCGGTAACCTCGACGAGGCGCTCTCGGAGGGGATTTTACGTCTGTTTGAAGAGTTTAACCGCGTTGGGGTGACGGTACTGATGGCGACACACGATCTGGGACTTATCTCCAGTCGTCCGTACCGCGTGCTGTCGCTCAGCGACGGCCATCTGCATGGAGGCATTCGGGGTGAATAAGCGCGACGCAATGAACCAGATTCGCCAGTTCGGCAGTAAGTTCGATCGCCTGCGCAACGCGGCGGGCGGCAGTGGCGGCGGGCGCAATGCGCCAAAACGGCCGAAAGCGGCGCCTAACCCGGCCTCGCGTAAGAGTAACGTGTTCAACGAACAGGTGCGCTATGCCTGGCACGGCGCGTTGCAGGATCTAAAAAGCACGCCGCTGGCGACCTTCCTGACGGTGATGGTCATCGCCATTTCGTTGACCCTGCCAAGCGTCTGCTACATGGTCTACAAAAACGTCAGCAGCGCGGCGTCACAGTACTATCCATCGCCGCAGATCACCGTTTATCTGGAAAAAACGCTGGATGACGACGCCGCGGCGCGGGTGGTGGGCCAACTGCAGGCGGAGCAGGGCGTTGACAAGGTAAACTATTTGTCCCGTGACGAGGCGCTGGGTGAATTCCGTAACTGGTCAGGCTTTGGCGGCGCACTGGATATGCTGGAAGAGAACCCGCTGCCGGCGGTCGCCATCGTAGTGCCGAAGCTGGATTTCCAGAGTACGGAAGCGCTGAATACCCTGCGCGAACGGGTTTCGCGGATCCAGGGGGTGGATGAGGTGAGGATGGACGACAGCTGGTTTGCCCGTCTCTCCTCGCTTACCGGGCTGGTGGGCCGCGTGTCGGCGATGATCGGCGTGCTGATGGTGGCGGCGGTGTTCCTGGTGATCGGCAACAGCGTGCGTCTGAGCATCTTCGCCCGCCGCGATACCATTAACGTGCAGAAGCTAATCGGCGCCACCGACGGCTTTATCCTGCGTCCGTTCCTCTATGGTGGGGCGATGCTGGGCTTCTCCGGCGCGTTTTTATCGCTGATCCTGTCGGAGATTCTGGTGATGCGCCTCTCGTCGGCGGTGACCGAAGTGGCGAAAGTGTTCGGTACCCAGTTTGAGCTGAGCGGCCTGGGCTTCGACGAGTGCCTGTTGATGCTGATTGTCTGCTCGATGATCGGTTGGGTCGCCGCCTGGCTGGCGACAGTGCAACATTTACGTCACTTTACTCCCGATTAAAAAAAGCGTGATATAATCTTTCCCTGCTGCAATGAGTTCCTGTTCGCAGGGAAAGATACCGCAAGCTTGTTCTCCTTTTCCTGCCCTCACTTGTTCATCGTGGTGTCACATTTTGTGCGTAATTTATTCACACCGTTGCATGGAACTTGTGGATAAAATCACTGTCTGATACTAATGTGAGTGATATTCTCGTTGCTCATGAATGCTGGCATGCTTGTTGCCTGATGGGGACAAGAACGCGTCAGAAGATATCAATTGAGAGGATTTGAATGACCAAAGAAATGCAAACTTTAGCTTTAGCCCCCGTTGGTAACCTGGAATCGTACATCCGGGCCGCTAACACTTGGCCGATGCTGTCGGCTGATGAAGAGCGGGAGCTTGCTGAAAAGCTGCATTACCAGGGCGATCTGGAAGCAGCGAAAAAGCTGATTCTGTCTCACCTGCGCTTTGTTGTTCACATTGCTCGTAACTACTCGGGCTATGGCCTGCCGCAGGCGGATCTGATCCAGGAAGGCAATATCGGCCTGATGAAAGCCGTGCGTCGCTTCAACCCGGAAGTGGGTGTGCGCCTGGTCTCCTTCGCCGTGCACTGGATTAAAGCCGAAATTCACGAATACGTGCTGCGTAACTGGCGTATTGTGAAGGTCGCTACCACCAAAGCACAGCGTAAACTGTTCTTTAACCTGCGTAAAACCAAACAGCGTCTGGGTTGGTTCAACCAGGATGAAGTGGAAATGGTGGCCCGTGAGCTGGGCGTGTCGAGCAAAGACGTCCGCGAGATGGAATCCCGCATGGCGGCCCAGGACATGACCTTCGACATGTCTTCCGACGATGAGTCCGACAGCCAGCCGATGGCGCCGGTCCTGTATCTGCAGGACAAAACGTCTAACTTTGCCGACGGCATCGAAGACGACAACTGGGAAGAGCAGGCGGCGAATAAGCTGACTGACGCGATGCAGGGCCTGGACGAGCGTAGCCAGGACATCATCCGCGCCCGCTGGCTGGACGAAGACAACAAGTCCACGCTGCAGGAACTGGCCGACCGCTACGGCGTCTCCGCAGAGCGCGTGCGTCAGCTGGAAAAGAACGCTATGAAAAAACTGCGTGCCGCTATCGAAGCCTGATACGCCACGCCTGCCTGATACCTGATATCAGGCTCCCCGATAACGCCCCGCCTCAGGTTGGGGCGTTTT
This sequence comes from Klebsiella sp. D-Nf1, assembly GCF_002810515.1. Taxonomy (NCBI): domain Bacteria; kingdom Pseudomonadati; phylum Pseudomonadota; class Gammaproteobacteria; order Enterobacterales; family Enterobacteriaceae; genus Klebsiella; species Klebsiella sp. D-Nf1. The sequence goes on along the minus strand of NZ_PIOK01000005.1, from coordinate 114,281 downwards.
GTTTTTCTGCGTCCTCCCTGGGCAGGAGCATCTGCGGGCAGTGCGTCTGCAGGCAGCCGAGTAAGACGCTGAACGCCGACGCCATCTGCTCTTCGGGCTGGCTGGCGAATCCCATCAGTAATCCTTTCTTCCGCGCCGTCGTCAGGTAGTAACGCGACAGCGGCCGCACCAGAATGTGGCGCGCATTAGCCTCTTTGGCGATCGCCACATCGTCAGCCTCTGCGGGCAAATTGAGGATCAAATGCAGCCCGGCATTATCGCTGAAGTCAGACAGGGCGTACGGCATACAGTGCCGCTGGATAAGCTCAGTTAAAAAGGCGCGGCGACGGCTGTAGAGCAACCGCATACGGCGGATATGGGCCGAATAGTGGCCGGCGGTAATAAACTCCGCCAGCGCCATCTGGATCAGCGAATGGCCGCCGCGGTAAAGCTCGGCATGGGCGTGCTTCAGATCGCTGACCAGCGGACGGGGGATCACCACGTAGCCCAGGCGCAGGCCGGGATAGAGCGTTTTGCTGAAGGTGCCGATATAGACCACCGGGGCATCGGGGACCAGACCCTGCAGGGCGGGGATCGGCTGGCCGGAAAAGCGAAACTCACTGTCATAATCATCTTCGACGATCCAGCTCCCCTGCTGACGGGCGAGCGCCAGCAGTCGCTGGCGGCGCTCAAGGCTCATTACCGCGCCCAGCGGGTACTGGTGGGAAGGCGTAACGAAGATGAGCCTCGGCGCGTCGTCAACCGTTTCCGGCGGGCACAGGCCGTTGGCATCGACGGTCAGGGGTTCCACCCGAACGTCGTTCATCGCCAGCACGTGGCGGATCCCCCAATAGGAAGGCTCCTCCACCCATGCCAGATCGCCGTTGTCACACAGCATGCGGGTGACCAGATCGATAGCCTGGTGGATCCCCTCGGTAATAAGAATTTGATCTGCCTGACAGTGGACGCCGCGCGACACGCGCAGATAATCCACCAGCGCCTGCTGCAGTTCCGGGGTGCCACCGTTGCAGCTATAGCTAAGCCGCTCCGGTTTGGGCCGACGGCTGATACGGGCCTGGATCTTACTGAACAGCGGGTGGGGAAAGGCGTTAACGTCCGGCACGCCGGGTATAAACGCCCCCCACTGGCGCGGGCTGGCGCTGACCTGGCCGAGCAGATGTTGGCCTCGGCGTGAAAGATGCGCCGTCGGTGCCGCGATACTGCTGCTTTCTTGCTGACCTTTAGCCGTCAATGAGCTCTCAGGGGCGGTTTGGGCAACGAATGTTCCACTTCCCCGGCGGGAAACCACATATCCTTCCGCCAGTAATTGTTCATAAGTTGTTAATATGGTGTTTCTAGATACGCCGAGTTCACCCGCCAGATCGCGCGACGGCGGCAGGCGGCTTTGCGGCGCCAGCGAACCGTCGAGGATCGCGCGGCGCAGCGCGTTATATAAGCGTTTGTGCAGAAGAGGATCCCGCTCTTCCTGCAGACGGACCAGCACCAGGTCACCCACCAGCGAACGCAATTGGATCCCTCAGATATTCTAAATTGGTACTCGATTATAGGGCCAACTCCTGTGTAAATAAACGACATCGTTTCTAATTTGTTGCGATAACGTGACATACACGACAGGAGATTCGCAGGTGAAAAGCTCAGAACTGAATCAACGTCGCCAGCAGGCGACGCCGCGCGGCGTAGGCGTAATGTGTAATTACTTTGTCGAGAAGGCGGAAAACGCCACGCTGTGGGATATCGAAGGCAATGAGGTGATCGATTTCGCCGCCGGGATCGCCGTGTTAAATACCGGTCACCGCCATCCGAAAGTGGTCGCCGCGGTCGCCGATCAGCTGCAGGCGTTCACCCACACCGCCTATCAGATTGTGCCGTACGAAAGTTATGTTTCGCTGGCGGAACGTATCAACGATCTGGCGCCAATTGACGGGCCGGCAAAAACGGCCTTCTTCACTACCGGCGCGGAAGCGGTCGAGAACGCGGTGAAAATTGCCCGCGCTTACACCGGCCGCCCGGGGCTGATTACTTTCGGCGGCGGCTTCCACGGCCGTACTTTTATGACCATGGCCCTCACCGGTAAGGTTGCTCCTTACAAAATCGGCTTCGGGCCGTTCCCGGGATCGGTCTATCACGGCGTTTATCCCAATGAGGCGCACGGCGTGACCACCGCGGATGCGCTGAAAAGCCTGGAGCATATTTTCAAAGCGGATATTGCGCCGGACCAGGTAGCGGCCATCATCCTCGAGCCGATCCAGGGGGAAGGCGGCTTTAACGTCGCGCCGGCCGATTTTATGCAGGCGCTGCGCGACCTGTGCGATACCCACGGTATTCTGCTGATCGCTGATGAAGTGCAGACCGGTTTCGCCCGCACCGGCAAGCTGTTCGCTATGCAGCACTATGAGGTGAAACCGGATCTGATGACGATGGCGAAAAGCCTCGCTGGCGGCTTCCCGCTGTCGGGCGTTGTCGGTCGCGCTGAGGTGATGGATGCGCCAGCGCCTGGCGGGCTGGGCGGAACCTATGCCGGTAACCCGCTGGCGGTGGCCGCGGCGCACGCGGTGCTGGATGTCATTGCCGAAGAGCAGCTGTGTCAGCGGGCTGAACAGCTGGGTAGCCATCTGCAGGAGGTGCTCAACCAGGCGCGCGCCACCTGCCCGGCGATTGTTGATGTCCGTGGCCGGGGGTCGATGGTGGCGGTGGAATTTAACGATCCGCAAACTGGCGAGCCGTCGCCGGAGTTTACCCGTCAGGTGCAACAGAAAGCGCAGGAAAACGGCCTGCTGCTGCTGAGCTGTGGCGTCTACGGCAACGTGATCCGCTTCCTGTATCCGTTGACTATCCCCGACGCCCAGTTCTCGAAAGCGCTGGATATTCTGGCGCGCATCCTGAAGAGCTAACGTCTCCCCGGCGGGCTGCGGCGGCACGGAAGCCGAACAGAAACAGGACGCCGCAGCCGGCTGTTCATGCTCAGCGTGAGTGGTTTATCACCCTGATATCACCTTTTTTCCGGCGGTAACAACCGTCGGAGTAAAACGGAAAGTATTATGTCTGAAAACTCCACCTTTTCTCCCGTCCTCACCGGCCGGGAACGTACGGCTGTCCCTACAAAATCTCTGAGCTTCGTCGAAGGCGTATCGATGATTGTCGGTACCAATATCGGTGCGGGTGTCCTCTCTATCGCCTATGCGTCGAGCAAAGCGGGCTTCTTACCGCTGCTGTTCTGGCTGGTGCTGGTGGGCAGCCTGACGACGGTGACCATGCTCTATGTCGCGGAATCCACGCTCCGCACCCGGAAACATCTGCAGCTCAGCGGTTTATCGAAGCGCTACGTCGGCGGCTTTGGCGCGCTGATGATGTTCCTCTCCGTTTGCGTCAACAGCGTCGGCGCATTGACGGCTTATATGACCGGCAGCGGCAAGCTGCTGCACTCGTTGTTTGGCATCTCGCCGGCGCTGGGGAGCGTGATGTTTTTCGTCCCGGCGGCAGGGGTGCTCTACCTGGGCCTGAAGGCGATCGGCCGCGGCGAGAAATTTATCAGCATCGGCATGGTGGTGATGATCTCGGTGCTGGTGATTGCCACGCTATTGAAAGAGACCACCCGCGTCGGCTATCTGCTCGACGGCAACTGGCTGTATATGGTTCCGGTCTTCAACGTTGTGGCATTCTGCTTCTCGGCACAGTATATCGTGCCGGAGATGGCGCGGGGCTTCGCCGACAAACCGGAAAAATTGCCCAGGGCCATTATGGTCGGTATGGCTTTGACCTTTGCCCTGCTGGCACTGGTGCCGCTGTCAGTTATCTCGCTTAATGGCCTGGACAATATCTCGGATGTGGCCACCATCTCCTGGGGCCGGGCGCTTGGCGAATGGGCGTTCTTCTCAGCCAACCTGTTTGCGCTGTGCGCCATGCTGACCTCTTACTGGGGGCTGGGTGGTAGCTTCCTGACCAACATTTTCGATCAGTTCCGCCTGGGGAATGATGAGCAACCCGCCCGGCGCTTGATGGTGCTGCTGGTGGTGGCGATCCCGCCGTTCGTGCTGGCCTATAGCGGCATGGTTTCTTTCGTCAACGCGCTCTATTTTGCCGGGGTGTTCAGCGGCGTTATTTTATCGATTATGCCGATCCTGATGCTGAAGGGTGCGCGCCAGCGTGGCGACCTGACCCCTGGCTGGACCTGTCCGACCTGGATGACCCATCCGCTTATCCAATGCTTCATTGTGTTGTTGTATCTTTGCAGCGCCGTCTATGCGATAGCGTCCGCGGTAGGCTATCTGCCCGCTGGCTGGTAATCAGGGCCTGTTTTGCACCGCGTCTGGTTCATGCTGGCGCGGTTTTTTTATTTGTCACTTATCTGTTACATAGCCCGCAATTTAGTCGTTTCAAATTCCTCAGAATGACGGTATGTTTAGCATAGTGTGCTGCAAAAGCGCGAGCAGCCCCCGGTGGATTAGCTATCATATGCTTTTCCTATCGATATAAACAAAATAATGCGCTAACAAACAACATCACAACAAATGCAAAAACCATAATAATGGGGAGCCTCAGGATGAATATGAAGGGTAAAGCGTTACTGGCAGGATGTATTGCCTTAGTTATGAGCAGCGCGGCGCTGGCCGAAGATATCAAAATCGCGGTCGTCGGGGCGATGTCCGGCCCGGTGGCCCAGTACGGCGACCAGGAATTTACCGGCGCTGAGCAGGCGGTAGCAGATATCAACGCCAAGGGTGGCATCAAGGGCAATAAGCTGCAGATCGTCAAATATGATGACGCTTGCGACCCGAAACAGGCGGTAGCGGTCGCCAACAAAGTGGTCAACGACGGCATCAAATACGTTATCGGCCACCTGTGCTCCTCTTCCACTCAGCCGGCGTCTGACATCTATGAAGACGAAGGCATTCTGATGATCACGCCGGCAGCGACCGCCCCGGAGCTGACCGCGCGCGGCTATAAGCTGATCCTGCGCACCACCGGTCTGGACTCCGACCAGGGACCCACCGCAGCGAAATACATTCTCGACAAAGTGAAGCCGCAGCGTATCGCTGTGGTACATGACAAACAGCAGTACGGTGAAGGTTTGGCCCGTGCGGTGCAGGATGGCCTGAAAAAAGGCGGGGCGAACGTGGTCTTCTTCGACGGCATCACCGCCGGTGAGAAAGATTTCTCCACCCTGGTGGCGCGCCTGAAGAAAGAGAATATCGATTTCGTTTACTACGGCGGCTACCACCCGGAAATGGGCCAGATCCTGCGTCAGGCCCGTGCCGCCGGTTTGAAAACCCAGTTTATGGGCCCGGAAGGGGTAGCGAACGTCTCCCTGTCTAACATCGCCGGCGAGTCGGCGGAAGGTCTGCTGGTGACCAAGCCGAAGAACTACGACCAGGTGCCGGCGAACAAACCGATCGTGGATGCGATCAAGGCGAAGAAACAGGATCCGAGCGGCGCTTTCGTGTGGACCACCTACGCGGCGCTGCAGTCGCTGCAGGCGGGCCTGAACCAGTCTGACGATCCGGCGGAAATCGCTAAATACCTGAAAGGCGCGACCGTTGATACCGTGATGGGGCCGCTGTCGTGGGATCAGAAAGGCGACCTGAAAGGGTTTGAATTCGGTATTTTTACCTGGCATGCGAACGGTACGGCGACCGACGCCAAATAATTTAACCGGCGCCTTTCACGCTGCAAATGCGTTGTCTGCGGCCCTCAACCCCGGTCACTTACTGATGTAAGCTCCCGGGGATGTCGGGTCTTGACGCCTTTTTGCAACGCGAAATGCTGGGTTAAATGGGTGGGGCGCCTTTCACGCTGCAAATGCGTTGTCTGCGGCCCTCAACCCCGGTCACTGACTGATGTAAGCTCCCGGGGATTTCGGGTCTTGACGCCTTTCACGCCCCAGATGTGTTGGCCGGATAAATGCTATCCGGCCTTCTCTTACCAGCCACCGCCGCCGCCGCCACCGGAACCGCCGCCTGACGATCCGCCGCCGGAAGAGCCGGAACCGCTATAGCCCGACCCTGAAGAGCCACCTTCTGAACGCTGCACCGGCTTGTCGCTGGCGGCGGAATGACAGCGCTGGTAGAAATGATGCATGTCCTGCCAGTCCGTCTGCTGTAACACTTCCGACATCGCGCCGGTGCTGCTTAAGTATCGGGCAAAAGTGTTCGCCAGGGTCTTTCCTACGCCGAGCGCCAGAGCGACCGGCAGCAGGCTTTCAAAGTGCGCGACCATCTGGTCAGGTGGATAAAGTGTCTGATAACGCTTCTCTTCGGCCGTTTTAATATACCGTTTCAACCCTTTGGCGACGGCCAGATCGTTTAACCCCTTCTGCGTATAGCGTGGCGTTTTCCAGGCGACGAGCGCACACAGCACGATGGCGGTTAACAAGGCGCCCAGGTACCCGGCAGGAAGTTGGGTGATGGGTAACATGCCGAGCAGGAAAACGCCTCCCGCCACGGTGGCGAAAGGGCTAAATACCAGCGCCATCAGGATCATAACTGGTCCCAAACTACGCAATGTTTTCATCGGGTTGCGTAAAAACTTCAGGCACAAGTACGTCATCACCCCGCCGACCGATACAAACAGCAGGCTGGGAACGGTGAGCGCCGCTGCCGCCGGGCTAAATCCGATGCCGCAAACGATCGGAACCAGCAGAGCAATATAAATACAATGACGCAGCGGTTTACCCCATGTCCGGAATAGCTGCGGTTTCTGCTCTTCACAACATTTTTCCAGCCACCGGCGCGCGTTTTGCATCAACGTTTGATGGGGCGTACTGAGATTGATGTTCTTACGTTTAGCGCTGAAAAGCAGGCTCATCAGCTGCTTCTCTATGGGATTCAGCGGTTTATGCTTTTCGTCTGGCTGGCGGGAAAGCCACTGCTCATCAACAGGAGATGAAGACCATGCGCCTTTGGTTTGGCTTTTTTTCCTCGTCAATGTGATGGCTCGTTTGGCAACCAGCCCCAGCAAATCGCTACTGAATGCCACATCGTCATACTTACGTTGCGTAATAAAGCGCAGATAGCCTGGCGACATCGCGGCGGGCAGCGAAAATTGCGGCGTCACCGGCGGCATTTTTAAACCCGTCGCCGTGACGTTTTTGCGCCACCACAGCCAGTAGTAGCCAACAAGCAGTAGCAGGGGAAGCCAGATAACGCTGGTGGCCAGCGTCGGCACCAGTAAATGGACCAACGGCCAAACCGCTTCGGGGGCGGCGGCATTTGCCAGAATGGCGCGGGGCCAGGTATAGACCACGGTCAGCCCTTCGCCGGCGGCAAGGGGGCGCGACGTTTGTATGCTGCCATCAGGCAGGATGATCGCATGGTGATCTTTCGCCCCCTGACGACCGGTGTAAACATCAATGGTGCGCAACCTTGCATCTCTGCCATCCGCATTCAACTGCCCGGCGGCGTCAGGCAGTGCAAGCTGGAAACGGGCTTTCCCGATTGGCCAGCTCCAGTCGTTGCCTGTCACGTTCCAGTAAAGCTCATCCCAGTCGGGGAAGCGGCTGAAATGGTGGCTAACCTGATAGCGAATTTCATAGTTATAAATACCTGGCTTCAGGGTGCGATCGGCGCTGCCAATGCGCACGGTCAGCGTTTTTGTCGTGCGATCGAGGCTGTAGGGTTCCGGGAGTCCATTGCGCGAGACCGATTTGATGGCGTAATCAACGCTAAAAATTTTGCCGTCCTGACGGTGCCAGTTGAGAGGCAGCGTGCGGAAAATCCCCCGACGGATCTCCTTTCCCAGGGCCAGCACGGTGATATTTTCCCGCATCTCCATGCTGCCATTTGGCTGAAAACGCGCCAGGGAATCGAAAAAGAGAATATGTTCATACGCGGGGACCCGGCGGGCATTAGCCGGGGGGGGCGAGGCATCGGTGATAGCTTTATCGTCGCTGACGGCTGAACCAGGGCTGCTCAACAGCAGCAGCAACAGGCCAATACTGCGCAGTATCTGCATGGACCAGGTGGACATGGGTCACTCCATCCGTGGCAATTTGGCTTCTTCAGGGGACTCCAGTTCAAAGAAAAGTTCCGCCCTGAAGCTAAACAGGCGGGCCAGCAGCAGGCTGGGAAAAGACTCCACCAGAATATTAAACTCGCGGACCGTGGCGTTGAAGTAACGGCGGGCCATCTGCAGCTGTTCTTCTATTTCGCTAAGGGATTGCTGCAGCGAGAGGAAGTTTTCGCTGGCTTTGAGTTCCGGATAGGCTTCCGCCAGGGCGAATATACGGCTCAACGTTCCGGCATATTGCTGCTCGCTGTCGGCCACCTGCCGGGGATTACCGGTCAGGACGCTGCGCTGGCGGCCGATCTCTTCCAGCAGATCTTTTTCGTGCTGCGCATAGCGTTTGACCAGACTGAACAGGTTGGGCGCCAGATCGTGACGGCGCTTGAGCTGGACGGCAATACCGCTCCATGCTTCATCTTTGAAACGGCGTAGAGAGATAAAACGGTTATAAGTGAAGATCGCCCAGATAAGGATCACGGCGACAATAGCCAGCCCGATAGACATTTCCATATGTTTGTTCCATGTTGACTGCTGATGATCGCGTTACGCTGAATACTTTCTGCGCAATTTTACGCGTCAGCGAATCTTACCTCACGTGAAGCGCAGGGGAAACGTGCACTTGCGCGTTAAATTCTGAAATGTCACACGCGCCTTTACCCTGGCGGATATCGGACAGGGCAATCCTCAGCTTCACGTTCGGGGAACCATGGCATTATCGTCGCAGCATGAAATAAACAAGCCCAGCCGTTTAGCCGCGGCTGGGCTTTATTCCGTTGCCGGGAGGCAACAAACAAGCGCTGTGTTACCCGACGAACGCTTTTCTTAATGCTTTTCCCAACCGGTCTGCTGGGCGCTAAAGCCGAGCGCCTGCATAAATGCGGCCATCACGCCACGGTCTTCCACCCCGTGGTCGGCGACGCGCCAGCTATTGATGGCCGGGTTATCACGTAACGTCTCTTCCACTAAGTATTGCCCGACGCCGCGGCGGCGGGTCACTTCACGCACGCACAGATCGCTGAGCTCAGCTTCGACGCCGCGCAGGGTGACGCGCACGGCGCCCAGCAGGCGCTCGTTAAAGCGGGCGGCGTAGAGACGATGATTCTCGTCCAGGGTTAACGTCGACAGATCCTGCGACGGCCAGATTTTCCCCAGGTCGATGCGATCCTGATCGCTGAAGTACTGTAAACGGATAATGGTCAGTTTCATGGGCGGCAAATCCAGTGCAAAACAGAGGCGCCAGTGTACCCAAAATTGCTGTCTGGCGGAGCGCTGTTTTTTGCGCGTACATCAGGGGATTCGTTTTCCGGATGTAGTCAGGGTAGCGCAATCCGTCATGGATCGAAAAATAAGCAGAATTTTAACCTAATGTGCAGCGTTTTATTCCGCCTTATGTATCGTTATTTTATGCTGCAGGATGGACTTTTTTTTGTTTATCTTCACCAAAATACAGAATATTATCTTTGCTTAATCGACTGAAAAATAGAGATTTTAATCTGTTTTTTAGTGAAAAGCTGCGCTAAACCATTAAACTCAATGGTAAAAATGGCGTTGTTTAATAAAAGCACAGAATGCTTTTTAACCATAAAAATACAAAACATTTACACCACATCACGAACGGGGTTCTGCAGCATGAAAAGGAACGCGAAAACCATCGTCGCGGGCATTGTCGCATTAGCGATGTCGCACGCGGCGATGGCCAAGGATATTAAGGTCGCCGTCGTCGGCGCGATGTCGGGTCCGGTGGCCCAGTGGGGCGACATGGAGTTCAATGGCGCGCGTCAGGCGATTAAAGACATCAACGCCAGCGGCGGCATTAAGGGTGACAAGCTGGTGGCCGTGGAATATGACGACGCCTGCGATCCGAAGCAAGCGGTCGCGGTGGCCAACAAAATCGTCAACGACGGCATTCAGTACGTTATCGGCCACCTGTGCTCCTCTTCCACTCAGCCGGCTTCCGACATCTATGAGGATGAAGGCATCCTGATGATCTCCCCGGGAGCGACCAACCCGGAGCTGACCCAGCGCGGCTATCAGTACATCATGCGTACCGCCGGCCTCGACTCCTCGCAAGGGCCGACCGCGGCGAAATATATCGTCGAGAAAGTGAAACCGCAGCGAATTGCCATCATTCATGACAAGCAGCAGTACGGCGAAGGGCTGGCACGTTCGGTGCAGGACAACCTGAAAAAAGCCGGGGCCAACATCGTCTTCTTCGACGGCATCACCGCGGGTGAGAAAGATTTCTCCGCCCTGCTGGCGCGCCTGAAGAAAGAGAACATCGACTTCGTCTACTACGGCGGCTACTACCCGGAAATGGGCCAGATGCTGCGCCAGGCGCGCTCCGTTGGGCTGAAAACCGTGTTTATGGGGCCGGAAGGGGTAGGCAACGCCTCGCTGTCCAATATCGCGGGCGCCGCGGCGGAAGGGATGCTGGTGACGATGCCAAAACGCTACGATCAGGATCCTGCCAACAGCGCCATCGTCAACGCGCTGAAAGCGGAGAAGAAAGATCCGAGTGGGCCGTACGTCTGGATCACCTATGCCGCCGTTCAGTCGCTGGCGCAGGCGATGGACAGAACCGGCAGCCAGCAGCCGCTGGATTTAATCAAAGATTTGAAAGCGCACGGGGCGAAAACCGTGATTGGGCCGCTGACCTGGGATGAAAAAGGCGATCTGAAGGGATTTGAGTTTGGTGTCTTCCAGTGGCACGCCGACGGCTCTTCGAGCGCGGCGAAATAAGCGCTGAAGACGAGTTATCCCTCCGCCCGCGATCCGCGGGCGGTTTGAAAAAGGTTACCTTATGTCCGAGCAGTTTCTCTATTTTCTGCAGCAGATGTTTAACGGCGTCACGCTGGGCAGTACCTACGCGCTGATCGCCATCGGCTATACGATGGTGTACGGCATTATCGGCATGATCAACTTCGCCCACGGCGAGGTCTACATGATTGGCAGCTATGTCTCCTTCATGATCATCGCCGCGCTGATGATGATGGGCATCGATACCAGCTGGCTGCTGGTCGCCGCCGGATTCGTGGGCGCCATTGTGATTGCCAGCGCCTACGGCTGGAGTATCGAGCGCGTGGCCTATCGGCCGGTGCGTAACTCTAAGCGTCTGATTGCGCTGATCTCCGCTATCGGGATGTCTATCTTCCTGCAGAACTACGTCAGCCTGACTCAGGGGTCGCGCGACGTGGCGCTGCCGAGCCTGTTTAACGGCCAGTGGGTCGTTGGCCACAGCGACAGTTTCTCCGCGACGATCACCACCATGCAACTGGTGATCTGGGTGGTGACCTTTATCGCCATGCTGGCCCTGACGCTGTTTATTCGCTACTCGCGGATGGGGCGCGCCTGCCGCGCCTGCGCCGAAGACCTGAAAATGGCGAGCCTGCTCGGCATTAACACCGACCGCGTCATTGCCCTGACTTTTGTCATTGGTGCAGCGATGGCGGCGGTGGCGGGCGTGCTGCTCGGCCAGTTCTACGGCGTAATTAATCCCTACATCGGCTTTATGGCCGGGATGAAGGCCTTCACCGCCGCCGTGCTTGGCGGTATCGGCAGTATCCCTGGCGCGATGATCGGCGGCCTGATCCTGGGTATTGCCGAGGCGCTCTCTTCTGCCTATCTCAGCACCGAATATAAGGACGTCGTTTCCTTCGCGCTGCTGATTCTGGTGCTGTTAGTGATGCCGACCGGCATTCTGGGCCGCCCGGAGGTAGAAAAAGTATGAAACCGATGCAAATTGCAATGGCGCTGCTGTCTGCCGTGATGTTCTTCATTCTGGCGGGCGTCTTTATGGGCGTGCAGCTGGAGCTGGACGGCACCAAACTGGTGGTCGATACCGCCGCCGATATTCGCTGGCAGTGGATCTTTATTGGCACCGCGGTGGTCTTTTTCTTCCAGTTGCTGCGGCCGCTGTTCCAGAAAGCGGTTAAGAACGTCTCCGGGCCGAAGTTTATTATGCCGGCGATTGACGGCTCGACGGTGAAGCAGAAGCTGTTCCTGATAGCCCTGCTGGTGATTGCCGTGGCATGGCCGTTTATGGTGTCGCGCGGCACGGTGGATATCGCCACGCTGACGATGATCTATATCATCCTCGGCCTCGGGCTGAACGTGGTGGTCGGCCTTTCCGGCTTGCTGGTGCTGGGCTACGGTGGGTTCTACGCCATCGGCGCGTATACCTTCGCGCTGCTGAACCACTATTACGGTCTCGGCTTCTGGACCTGTCTGCCGCTGGCTGGCCTGGTCTCCGCGGCGGCCGGCTTCCTGCTGGGCTTCCCGGTGCTGCGTCTGCGCGGCGACTACCTGGCGATTGTGACCTTAGGCTTCGGTGAAATTGTGCGTATTCTGCTGCTCAACAATACCGAGATCACCGGCGGGCCGAACGGCATCAGCCAGATCCCGAAACCGACTTTCTTCGGCCTTGAATTTAGCCGTACCGCCCGCGAAGGCGGCTGGGATACCTTCAGCAATTTCTTCGGCGTCAAATACGATCCCTCCGACCGGGTGATTTTCCTCTACCTGGTGGCGCTGCTGCTGGTCGTGCTCAGCCTGTTCGTCATCAACCGCCTGCTGCGAATGCCGCTGGGGCGGGCGTGGGAAGCGCTGCGTGAAGATGAGATCGCCTGTCGTTCGCTGGGCCTGAGCCCGACGCGCATCAAGCTGACCGCCTTTACCATCAGCGCCGCGTTTGCTGGCTTCGCCGGGACGCTGTTCGCTGCGCGCCAGGGCTTTGTCAGCCCGGAATCCTTCACCTTCGCCGAGTCGGCCTTCGTGTTGGCGATCGTTGTGCTGGGCGGGATGGGCTCGCAGTTCGCGGTGATCCTCGCGGCTATTCTGCTGGTGGTCTCGCGCGAGCTGATGCGTGACTTCAACGAATACAGCATGTTAATGCTCGGCGGCCTGATGGTGCTGATGATGATCTGGCGCCCGCAGGGGCTGCTGCCAATGACGCGCGTGCAGTTGAAGCTGAAAAACGGTCAGGCGAAAGGAGAGCAGGCATGAGTCAGCCATTATTATCCGTCAGCGGCCTGATGATGCGTTTCGGCGGTCTGCTGGCTGTCAACAATGTGTCGCTGGAGCTCAGAGAGCGCGAGATTGTCTCGCTGATCGGCCCTAACGGCGCCGGGAAGACCACTGTCTTTAACTGCCTGACCGGTTTCTACAAGCCCACTGGCGGCACCATTATGCTGCGCGACCAGCACCTGGAAGGGCTGCCGGGTCAGCAGATTGCGCGGATGGGCGTGGTGAGGACCTTCCAGCACGTGCGTCTGTTCCGCGAAATGACGGTGATTGAAAACCTGCTGGTGGCGCAGCATCAGCAGCTGAAAACCGGGCTCTTCTCCGGCCTGCTGAAAACGCCGGCCTTCCGCCGGGCGCAGAGCGAAGCGCTGGACCGGGCCGCCACCTGGCTGGAGCGTATCGGCCTGCTGGAGCACGCCAACCGTCAGGCCAGCAACCTGGCCTACGGCGACCAGCGCCGGCTGGAGATTGCCCGCTGCATGGTGACCCAGCCGGAAATTCTGATGCTCGATGAACCGGCGGCGGGGCTGAACCCGAAAGAGACCAAAGAGCTGGACGAGCTTATCGCCGAGCTGCGTAACCATCACAACACCACCATCCTGCTTATCGAACACGATATGAAGCTGGTGATGGGCATTTCCGATCGCATCTACGTCGTGAACCAGGGGACACCGCTGGCCAACGGGACGCCGGAAGAGATTCGTAATAACCCGGACGTGATCCGCGCATACCTTGGTGAGGCATAAGATGGAAAACGCGATGTTAACTTTTGACAACGTCAGCGCCCACTACGGCAAGATTCAGGCGCTGCACAACGTCAGCCTGCAAATCAAGCAGGGCGAGATCGTGACGCTTATCGGCGCCAACGGCGCGGGGAAAACCACGCTGCTTGGTACGCTGTGCGGCGACCCGCGTGCGTCAAGCGGGCGCATTGTCTTTGACGGTAAGGATATTACCGACTGGCAGACGGCGAAAATCATGCGTGAAGCGGTGGCGATCGTCCCGGAAGGGCGGCGCGTCTTTTCACGCATGACGGTGGAAGAGAACCTGGCTATGGGCGGTTTCTTTGCCGACCGCGATCAGTTCCAGACCCGTATCAAATGGGTGTATGAACTGTTCCCGCGTCTGCTCGAACGCCGCATCCAGCGCGCCGGGACCATGTCCGGCGGCGAGCAGCAGATGCTGGCGATCGGTCGCGCCCTGATGAGCCAACCGCGCCTGCTGCTGCTGGATGAACCGTCGCTGGGACTGGCGCCGATCATCATTCAGCAGATTTTCGACACCATCGAGCAGCTGCGCGAGCAGGGAATGACTATCTTCCTGGTTGAGCAGAACGCCAATCAGGCGCTGAAGCTGGCCGACCGCGGCTACGTGCTGGAGAACGGCCACGTGGTGCTGGAGGATACCGGCGACGCGCTGTTGGCCAACGAGGCGGTGCGCAGCGCCTATCTCGGCGGTTAGTTCATCGTAACCCGGCGGCGCTTCGCTTGGCCGGGCTACCCAAGCCGTTGTAGCCCGGGCGAGGCGCTTGCGCCGACCCCGGGAGCCAATCGCACGAATATTATCCGTGTCTCAGCTCCCACTTTACCTCCCCCGTCCTTTCATCGGCTTGTCATCTCTCTGACCCGTTACTATCTTTTTTTTGTAATAAAAAAGTTATTTTTCTGTAATTCGAACATGTCATGTTACCCCGCGAGCATAAAACGCGTGAAATCGCGCATCCGGCACAACAAGAGAGATAACCGATGATATCGTTACGACATACAGCTTTAGGACTGGCGCTGAGCCTGGCTTTTGCCGGTCAGGCCCTGGCGGTTACCACCATCCCATTCTGGCACTCAATGGAAGGCGAGCTGGGTAAAGAAGTGGATTCTCTGGCGCAACGCTTTAACGCGGCCAATCCTGATTACAAAATCGTTCCGGTATACAAAGGCAACTATGAACAGAGCCTGAGTGCCGGTATCGCCGCTTTCCGTACCGGCAACGCCCCGGCGATCCTGCAGGTGTATGAAGTCGGCACCGCGACCATGATGGCGTCAAAAGCCATTAAGCCGGTGTACCAGGTGTTTAGCGAGGCGGGCATCAAGTTTGATGAATCGCAGTTCGTGCCGACGGTGGCCGGGTATTACACCGATTCAAAAACCGGCCATCTGCTCTCCCAGCCGTTTAACAGTTCTACCCCGGTGCTGTACTACAACAAAGACGCCTTCAAAAAAGCCGGTTTAGATCCGGAGCAGCCGCCGAAGACCTGGCAGGATCTGGCGGCCTACACCGCGAAGCTGAAAGCCGCCGGGATGAAGTGCGGTTACGCCAGCGGCTGGCAGGGCTGGATCCAGATTGAGAACTTCAGCGCCTGGCACGGTCTGCCGGTGGCCACGAAGAATAACGGCTTCGACGGTACCGACGCGGTACTGGAGTTCAACAAGCCGGAGCAGGTGAAGCATATCGCTCTGCTCGAAGAGATGAACAAGAAGGGCGATTTCAGCTACTTCGGGCGCAAAGACGAGTCCACCGAGAAGTTCTATAACGGTGACTGCGGGATTACTACCGCGTCATCCGGCTCGCTGGCGGATATTCGTCAGTATGCCAAATTCAACTACGGCGTCGGCATGATGCCATACGATGCCGACGTGAAAGGCGCGCCGCAGAACGCCATCATCGGCGGGGCCAGCCTGTGGGTGATGCAGGGTAAAGACAAAGAGACTTACACCGGCGTGGCGAAGTTCCTCGACTTCCTGACCAAACCGGAAATCGCCGCCGAATGGCACCAGAAAACCGGCTATCTGCCGATCACCACTGCGGCCTACGATCTGACGCGCCAGCAGGGCTTCTATGATAAGAACCCGGGCGCCGATATCGCCACCCGCCAGATGCTGAACAAGCCGCCGTTGCCGTTCACCAAAGGCCTGCGTCTGGGCAACATGCCGCAAATCCGCACTATCGTCGATGAAGAGCTGGAGAGCGTGTGGACCGGCAAGAAAACCCCGCAACAGGCGCTGGATTCCGCTGTTCAGCGTGGGAATCAGCTGCTGCGTCGCTTCGAACAAGCGACCAAATCGTAATCTGTAACTTGCCCGGTGGCGCTGCGCTTACCGGGCCTACGATGTGCCCTATGTAGGCCGGGTAAGGCGTAGCCGCCACCCGGCATTGTTCAGGAACCCAATCTCAATGTCATCAACCCGTCCGGTATTCCGCTCGCGTTGGCTGCCCTATGTGCTGGTCGCGCCGCAGCTGATTATTACGCTGATTTTCTTTATCTGGCCCGCGGGCGAAGCGCTGTGGTACTCGCTGCAGAGCGTCGATCCGTTTGGCCTTTCCAGCCAGTTTGTCGGCCTGGATAACTTCGTCACGCTGTTCCACGACCCGTACTATCTGGACTCGTTCTGGACGACCATAAAATTCAGCACCCTGGTAACCGCCAGCGGCCTGCTCATTTCGCTATTTTTTGCCGCGCTGGTCGACTACGTGGTGCGCGGTAGCCGCTTCTATCAGACGTTGATGCTGCTGCCGTATGCTGTGGCCCCCGCCGTCGCGGCAGTGCTGTGGATCTTCCTCTTCAACCCCGGGCGCGGGCTGATCACCCATTTCCTCGGCGAGCTGGGCTACGACTGGAACCACGCGCAGAACAGCGGCCAGGCGATGTTCCTGGTGGTTTTCGCCTCGGTATGGAAGCAGATAAGCTACAACTTCCTGTTCTTCTTCGCCGCGCTGCAGTCGATCCCGCGTTCGCTGGTTGAGGCCGCCGCCATCGACGGCGCCGGGCCCATTCGTCGTTTCTTCAAGCTGGCGCTGCCGCTGATTGCGCCGGTGAGCTTCTTCCTGCTGGTGGTCAACCTGGTTTACGCCTTCTTCGACACCTTCCCGGTGATCGATGCCGCCACCGCCGGCGGCCCGGTGCAGGCCACCACCACCTTGATCTACAAAATCTATCGCGAAGGTTTTGCCGGACTCGATCTTTCCGCTTCCGCTGCACAGTCAGTGGTGCTGATGTTCCTCGTCATTATCCTGACGGTGGTGCAGTTCCGTTACGTTGAAAGTAAGGTGCGTTACCAATGATTGAGAACCGTCGCGGGCTGACGATTTTCAGCCACACCATGCTCATTCTGGGTATTGCCGTCATTTTATTCCCGCTGTACGTCGCCTTCGTGGCGGCGACGCTGGATAACCAATCGGTGTTCGAAACGCCGATGACCCTGATCCCCGGCGGCCATCTGCTGGAGAACATGAAGACCATCTGGGTGAACGGCGTCGGCGTCAACAGCGCGCCGTTCTGGTTGATGATGCTCAACAGTTTCATCATGGCGTTTGGCATTACGCTGGGCAAAATCGTGGTGTCGATGCTTTCGGCTTTCGCCATCGTCTGGTTTCGCTTTCCGCTGCGTAACCTGTTCTTCTGGATGATTTTTATCACCCTGATGCTGCCGGTCGAGGTGCGAATTTTCCCGACGGTGGAGGTCATCGCCAACCTCAAAATGCTCGACAGCTACGCCGGGTTAACGCTGCCGTTGATGGCTTCGGCCACCGCCACCTTCCTGTTCCGCCAGTTCTTTATGACCCTGCCGGACGAACTGATTGAAGCGGCGCGTATCGATGGTGCTTCGCCGATGCGCTTCTTTCGCGACATCGTGCTGCCGCTGTCGAAAACCAATCTTGCGGCGCTGTTCGTTATCACCTTTATCTACGGCTGGAACCAGTATCTGTGGCCGCTGCTGATTATTCAGGATGTGAATCTTGGCACCGCCGTCGCCGGTATCAAAGGCATGATCGCCACCGGCGAAGGCACCACCCAGTGGAATCAGGTGATGGCGGCGATGCTGCTCACTCTGATCCCGCCGGTTGTCATCGTTTTAGCCATGCAGCGCGCGTTTGTGCGTGGCCTGGTCGATAGTGAGAAATAAAATGGCTGGTTTAAAACTACAGGCAGTAAGCAAAAGCTGGGATGGCAAAACCCAGGTGATTCAACCGTTGACGCTGGACGTGGCGGACGGGGAATTTATCGTCATGGTCGGCCCGTCGGGCTGCGGGAAATCAACGCTGCTGCGGATGGTCGCCGGACTGGAGCGAGTGACCAGCGGCGATATCTGGATCGATCGCAAACGGGTGACTGAGATGGAACCGAAGGATCGCGGCATCGCGATGGTGTTCCAGAACTATGCGCTATATCCGCATATGAGCGTGGAAGAGAACATGGCGTGGGGTCTGAAGATCCGCGGCATGGGGAAGGGACTGATCGCCGAGCGCGTGCAGGAAGCGGCGCGTATTCTGGAGCTGGACGGCCTGCTTAAGCGCCGCCCGCGTGAGCTCTCCGGCGGCCAGCGCCAGCGCGTGGCGATGGGCCGCGCCATCGTGCGTGACCCGGCGGTATTCCTGTTCGACGAACCGCTGTCAAACCTCGATGCCAAACTGCGCGTGCAGATGCGTCTTGAGCTGCAGCAGTTGCATCGCCGCCTGAAAACGACCTCGCTGTATGTCACCCACGATCAGGTGGAGGCGATGACCCTCGCCCAGCGGGTGATGGTGATGAATAAAGGTATTGCCGAGCAGATCGGCACCCCGGTGGAAGTGTATGAAAAGCCTGCCAGCCGCTTTGTGGCGAGCTTTATCGGCAGCCCGGCCATGAACCTGCTGGAAGGGCGGGTCAGCGATGACGGCGGCCGCTTCGAGCTGGCCGGAGGCATGGCGTTGCCGATGAATCACGAGCATCGGCGCTACGCCGGGCGTAAAATGACGCTCGGTATCCGCCCGGAGCACTTTATTTTAAGTTCGCAGGCGCAAGGTGGCATTCCGCTGCTGATGGATACCCTGGAAATCTTAGGTGCCGATAACCTCGCCCACGGGCGCTGGGGCGAGCAGAAGCTGGTGGTCAGACTGCCGCATCAGCAGCGCCCGGCGGGCGGCAGCACGCTATGGCTGCATCTGCCCCTGGAACATCTGCACCTCTTTGATGGTGAAACAGGACAACGCGCATGAGTAACTGGCCTTATCCCCGCATCGTCGCCCATCGCGGCGGCGGTAAACTGGCGCCGGAGAACACCCTGGCGGCTATCGACGTCGGCGCCCGCTACGGGCACACGATGATTGAATTTGACGCCAAGCTGTCGAAGGACGGGCAGATCTTTCTGCTGCATGACGATAATCTCGAACGCACCAGCAATGGCTGGGGCGTGGCGGGCGAGCTGGCGTGGGACGATCTGCTGAAGGTCGATGCCGGCAGCTGGTACAGCCGTGAATTTAAGGGCGAGCCGCTGCCGTTGCTCTCTCAGGTGGCGGAGCGCTGCCGCCGTCACGGCATGATGGCGAATATCGAAATTAAGCCGACCACCGGGCTAGGGCCGCAGACCGGCAACGTGGTGGCCCTGGCCGCGCGCGATCTGTGGCAAGGCATGACCGCGCCGCTGCTCTCCTCTTTTGAAATTGATGCCCTGGAAGCGGCGCAGAAAGCCGCACCCGAGCTGCCGTGCGGGTTGCTGCTGGATGAGTGGCGCGATGACTGGCGCGAATTGACCACCCGGCTGGGCTGCGTGTCGATTCATCTCAACCACAAACTGCTGGATGCGGCGCGGGTGGCGAGCCTGAAACAGGCCGGCCTGCACATTCTGGTGTATACGGTCAATAAACCCCAGCGCGCCGCCGAGCTGCTGCGCTGGGGCGTAGACTGCATCTGCACCGATGCCATTGACGTCATTGGGCCGAATTTCCAGCCTTGAGACGGACTTGCTGCGGCTGACCTTTACGGGTTGGTCTGCCGCAGCATTCCACCGTTGTTGTTCGGTAGCACCTGCTGCGGCGGATTGAGATTGCCGCCCTGGGCCGCGCGCTGCTGATTAGTCTGCAACTGGTTTTGCAAATGCTGCTGCTGTGAGCGGGTCTGATTGTTCAGATCCTGCTTCAGCATGCTCTGCTGCTGCTGTTGCTGCACCTTCATCTCATTTTGCATGCGCTGCTGGCTGGGGACCACGTAACCCGGCTGGTTAGGGTTGTTATTAACATTGATCGGCTGGGCTAATACGCCAAGCGGCATCAGCGCCGCCAGAAACAGAATCGCTTTCATGGTTTTCTCCTCCCGTGCGTGGGATCACTTAAGTGTACCTCGAATCCGCCATAACAATGATTTTTTAGGCGTTATCAACCAGGCTTAAGCGGGGAATGAAACCTACCTTTCAGGAGTAAGACAATGATAAAAACAACAATATGGCGCCAGGTGGTCATCGCTGCATTGCTGGTGGGCGGTAGTTTCACCGTCGCCGCCAA
This sequence comes from Klebsiella sp. D-Nf1, assembly GCF_002810515.1. Classification (NCBI taxonomy): domain Bacteria; kingdom Pseudomonadati; phylum Pseudomonadota; class Gammaproteobacteria; order Enterobacterales; family Enterobacteriaceae; genus Klebsiella; species Klebsiella sp. D-Nf1. The sequence goes on along the minus strand of NZ_PIOK01000005.1, from coordinate 94,013 downwards.
TCCGCCACCGCCGCCACCGGTCTCTTATGGCGTAGAGGAAGATGTGTTCCACCCGGTACGCGCCCGGCAGGGGATGGTGGCGTCGGTGGACGCGCTGGCGACCCGCGTCGGCGTGGATATTCTGCGCCAGGGCGGCAACGCTGTCGATGCGGCAGTTGCGGTTGGCTACGCGCTGGCGGTCACCCATCCGCAGGCCGGGAATATCGGCGGCGGCGGTTTTATGCTGCTGCGGACTAAAGACGGCAAGACCACGGCGATCGATTTCCGCGAAATGGCGCCGGAACAGGCCACCCGCGACATGTTCCTTGACGACCAGGGCAACCCGGACAGTAAAAAATCGCTGACTTCGCATCTGGCCTCCGGCACGCCAGGCAGCGTCGCGGGCTTCTCCCTCGCCCTGGAAAAGTACGGCACCATGCCGCTGAACAAAGTGATCCGCCCGGCGATTAAGCTGGCGGAAGAGGGCTTTATTGTTAACGATGCGCTGGCGGACGATCTGAAGACCTACGGCAGCGAAGTGATCCCCCAGCATGAAAACAGTAAAGCGATCTTCTGGAAGAACGGCGAGCCGCTGAAAAAGGGCGACCGGTTGGTGCAAAAGAATCTCGGTAAGAGCCTGGAGCTGATTGCTGAGCACGGCCCGGACGCCTTCTATAAAGGGGCTATCGCCGACCAGATCGCTGACGAGATGAAAAAGCACGGCGGGCTTATCACCAAAGCCGATCTCGCCAGCTATAAGGCCGTCGAGCGTACGCCGATTAGCGGCGACTATCGCGGGTATGAAGTTTACTCCATGCCGCCGCCGTCTTCCGGCGGGATCCACATCGTGCAGATCCTCAATATCCTCGAAAATTTTGATATGCAGAAATATGGCTTTGGCAGCGCCGACGCCATGCAGGTAATGGCGGAGGCGGAGAAACACGCCTATGCCGACCGTTCTGAATATCTCGGCGACCCTGACTTCGTCAAAGTGCCGTGGCAGGCGCTGACCAGCAAAGCTTACGCCAAAGCAATTGCCGCCGAGATTGATGTCAACAAGGCCAAACCTTCCAGTCAGATCCGCCCGGGCAAGCTGGCGCCCTATGAAAGTAACCAGACCACCCACTTCTCGGTGGTCGATAAAGAGGGTAATGCGGTGGCGGTGACCTATACGCTGAATACCACCTTTGGCACCGGCATCGTGGCGGGGGACTCCGGCATTCTGCTGAATAACCAGATGGATGACTTCTCGGCGAAGCCCGGTGTGCCTAACGTCTATGGTCTGGTGGGCGGCGACGCCAATGCGGTGGAGCCGAAAAAACGCCCGCTGTCGTCGATGTCGCCGACCATTGTGGTGAAAGACGGTAAAACCTGGCTGGTGACCGGCAGCCCGGGCGGCAGCCGGATCATCACGACCGTGCTGCAGATGGTGGTCAATACCATCGATTTCGGAATGAACGTCGCGGAAGCCACCAACGCGCCGCGCTTCCACCATCAATGGCTGCCGGATGAGCTGCGGGTGGAGAAAGGCTTTAGCCCGGATACCTTGAAGCTACTGGAGGCGAAGGGGCAGAAAGTGGCGCTGAAAGAGGCGATGGGCAGTACCCAGAGCATCATGGTAGGGCCGGACGGCATGCTGTATGGCGCCTCCGATCCGCGTTCGCCGGATGATTTAACGGCGGGGTATTGATGTGTTGCCCGGTGGCGCTGCGCTTACCGGGCCTACAACTGCACGAACGTAGATACTGTTATCGGTTTGCAACTTTTGGTCCGGGAAAAATATGTGCTTTGTGTTAATTCAGAGCACATTGCGCTCCCGATATTTCTTCTGCGTTATGACTCTCATGGCGCAGGGAGCGCACAGAGGGCGGCCAGTCGCCGCCGCCCTCTGTACTCCCGGGCTCTGGCCGCCAAAATCGCCACTTCGTGGTACCTTCGACTTATCCCGGCAGGCTTCGGGTCGGGCCGAGGCAGCGTCCGTGCAAAACACGGCCCTCAGCCCGCATCCATGCGGGCTGCCCCGGCCTTCTGGGAACGTCTCAGCGATTTTGAGGCCCATCAACACCGGCAGTTTCAGCCAGCATGGTGAATAAATTAAAGGCAGGCCGCACGAACGGTAGGCCGGGTAAGGCGAAGCCGCCACCCGGCAACACACTACTTCATTCTCGCCATATAATACGCATCCACATACTCACCGTTGCGCAGCGCGTAACGCCTGCCGGTGCCTTCGATCTCAAAGCCGTACTTCTTATACACCGCAATTGCCGGGGCGTTATCGGCGAACACCGTCAGCTCAATACGCTCGACGCGCAGCCAGTTGTCGCACATATCAATCATGGTACGCATCAGCGCGCTGGCGACGCCGCGGTTGTGCCAGCGCGAATCCACGCTGACACCAAAATCGGCGACGTGGCTACGGCGGGGACGTTGGACGACGGCAATGCTCAAATGGCCGACGACTTGCTCATCGATACAGGCCACCAGCTGCTTCACGCCTGGCGTATCGGTTAGCCGCTCCCGCCACATATGTTCGGATGGATGAGGGACCTGTAGCGTGTTGTGATACACCTCCGGCTGGGCGTGAATTTGACGAATCGCGTCAATATCTTTCGGTTCAGCATGGCGTATCACGATGTCACTCATTCCTTGTTCCTCATTCAGGTGAAAAGTCCCTTTAAACATCACTGACTACGGCGTTCGAGTCAACACGCATTATTTGCAAAAAAAAGTAGACAACTGCGAATGAGAATGATTATTATTGCTCTGCATTCAGGAAGACCCCTGCGGAAAGCCTGAAAGCACGACATTGCTCACATTGCTTCCAGTATTACTTTAGCCAGCCGGGTGCTGGCTTTTTTTTTGCGACAACCTCAGGCGCTCTGCGGCCTGGCGGGCTCCGCGTCGGCTTTGGATGGCGTGTCTGCTACCAAACCGACAATATGACTTTTGTTCTCCGCTGCAGCCAGCATTTCAGCGCGACCGGTAAAAACCCCGCCTTTCTTGATCGCCAGCGCGCGATAGGCGAGGGTACCATCCAGATGGCCATGCTCCTCGATGGTGATGCTGCCGCCATGACACTGGCCCTGCACCTTGCCGTCGATTATCAGCTCCCGGCAGCTGACGTTGCCCTCCACCTTTCCTTCACGCATCACCTTAATCAGATGTTCTTTGGCCTCAATGTTACCGGTCAACTGGCCGTGAATATAGACATGGCCGCTGGCGACAATATTGCCGACAAAATGCACCCCGTTGGCGATAACCGTGGTCTCTTGTTTTTTGCTGGTGGCCGCTTCGGGTTCTGGGGTCATTGCGGCAGGAGTGGCCACTTCGGCCATCTGAGGTTCAGTTTTATTTTTCTTAATAAACATCGCGTTAATCTTGTTCCGTTGGCTATGGAGGAGGAAGGCGACAAGCGCGCAGGCGGCCGTCAGGCGCACCAGCGCGATCGCATCGACAGACCAGGCGATCAGCGCGAGAAGCCAGAAAAAAAGGGCGCCGTTTATGGCGAGATATTGTTTGTCCATCAGCAGCGGCTGGCTACTCCGTTAGTCATCAGCAACGTCCTGGTTTGCCCTCCACTTATCCGTAGTTTCGCCGTTGCGATCAAGTTTTTTAGCCGCAAAATGATGAATTAATCACTGGTTAATCAATTGGTTATTAATATTTTCGTATAGGTAGTACTCGAACTATTTTGCTGGCGAATCTTCGCGGAAAGCGGACAGAGAGGATGAAGTCTTGCCCCGGCTTGCGCTATGGTTGAAGGTAGCTCATCAACTAAGGACAGCGTTATGACTCTGCACTGCGCATTTATTGGCTTCGGCAAAAGTACCACCCGCTACCATCTTCCTTACGTTTTGCACCGCAAAGACCGTTGGCATGTGGCGCATATCTACCGCCGCCGGGCGAAGCCTGAGGAGCAGGCGCCGCAGTATTCCCATATCCATTTCACCAGCGATCTTGATGACGTGTTAAACGACCCACAGGTCAATCTGGTGGTGGTTTGCACTCACGCCGACAGCCATTTTGAATATGCGAAAAAGGCGCTGGAGGCGGGGAAAAACGTGCTGGTGGAAAAGCCGTTCACCCCGACGCTGGAGGAGGCCAAAACCCTGTTTGCCCTGGCAAACAGCAAGGGCCTCACGGTGACGCCCTACCAGAATCGTCGCTTCGACTCCTGCTTCCTGACCACCAAAAAGGTGATTGAGAGCGGGAAGCTCGGCGAACTGGTGGAGATCGAAAGCCATTTCGATAACTACCGCCCGGTAGCGGAGACCAACCCCGGCGGCCCGCAAAACGGCGAGTTCTATGGTCTCGGCGTGCATACCCTGGATCAGATCATTTCGCTGTTCGGCCGCCCGGACCATGTCTCTTACGATCTGCGTTCGCTGCGCAATAAAGCCAACCCGGATGACACCTTTGAGGCCCAGCTGTTCTTCGGCGATCTGAAGGCCATCGTTAAGACCAGCCATCTGGTGCAGATCGACTACCCGAAATTTATCGTTCACGGCCATAAAGGTTCGTTTGTGAAATACGGCATTGACCAGCAGGAGACCAGCCTGAAGGCCAATATCATGCCGGGCGAGCCGGGTTTTGGTGCGGACGACAGCGTCGGCGAGCTGGTGTACGTCAACGAGGCGGGGGAGACGGTGCGTGAAGCAGTGCCGCTGGAGACCGGCGACTACGGTCGGGTGTACGACGCGCTGTATGACACCCTCGTCAACGGCCAGCCGAATTACGTCAAGGAATCTGACGTTCTCACCAATATGGAGATCCTGCAGCGCGGCTTTGAGCAGCCTTCTCCGGCCACCATCACCCTGGCAAAATAAGCAAAACGGGCTCCTCGGCACTTGTTCATATTTTTTGAACAGAGGAGTCAATTTTCACCCTCTATGATCGCCGGCGGAATGGGTCCACACTGACTCCATCGAAAACATACGGGGGTGCAACATGATCTACTTACGCAAAGCGAACGAACGTGGCCACGCTAACCATGGTTGGCTGGATTCCTGGCATACTTTCTCTTTCGCCAACTATTATGACCCGAATTTTATGGGCTTCTCTGCCCTGCGGGTGATTAACGACGACGTCATCGACGCTGGTCAGGGCTTCGGTACCCATCCGCACAAAGACATGGAAATCCTGACTTATGTGCTGGAAGGGGCGGTGGAGCACCAGGACAGCATGGGCAACAAAGAGCAGGTGCCGGCGGGTGAGTTCCAGATCATGAGTGCGGGTACCGGGGTGCGCCACTCTGAGTACAACCCGAGTAAAACCGATCGTCTGCGTCTGTATCAGATCTGGATTATTCCGGAAGAAACCGGCATTACCCCGCGCTACGAGCAACGCCGCTTCGACGCCACGCAGGGTAAACAGCTGGTGTTGTCGCCAGATGCGCGAGATGGCTCGCTGAAAGTGTACCAGGATATGGAGCTGTATCGCTGGGCGCTGCTGAAAGATGAGCAGTCGGTTCATCAGATTGCCGCGGAACGCCGCGTGTGGATCCAGGTCGTCAAAGGTGAAGTGACCATCAACGGTACCAAAGCCACCACCAGCGACGGTTTGGCCATCTGGGACGAGCAGGCGATTTCGGTTCACGCCGACAGCGATAGCGAGATCCTGCTGTTCGATCTGCCGCCGGTTTGATAGTTATCTGGGCCAGGTTAAATAAATTGCGCAACCTTCTCCAACATCGGCGAAGGTTGCGCTTTGTCCGTGATAAACTGAGAAAATGTTTCCCCGTTGATCACAGTCAGGACGATGAAAAAGAAAAGACCCGTACTTCAGGATGTAGCCGATCTTGTCGGCGTGACCAAAATGACGGTCAGTCGCTATTTACGCAACCCGGAGCAGGTCTCCGAAGCGCTGCGTGGCAAGATTGCCGTTGCCCTCGATGAACTGGGTTATATTCCCAATCGCGCCCCTGACATTCTCTCCAACGCGACCAGTCGCGCCATCGGCGTGCTGCTGCCGTCGTTAACCAACCAGGTCTTCTCGGAAGTGCTGCGCGGTATCGAAAGCGTCACCGACGCCTTCGGCTATCAAACCATGCTGGCGCACTACGGCTATAAGCCGGAAATGGAAGAGAAACGCCTCGAATCGATGCTCTCCTGGAACATTGACGGTCTGATCCTTACCGAACGCACCCATACGCCTCGCACCCTGAAGATGATTGAAGTCGCCGGCATTCCGGTGGTGGAGCTGATGGACAGCCGGTCGCCGTGCCTCGATATCGCCGTCGGGTTTGATAACTTTGAAGCCGCCCGGCAGATGACCGCGGCGATTATCGCCCGCGGCCATCGCCACGTCGCCTATCTGGGGGCGCGTCTCGATGAACGTACTATCATCAAACAGAAGGGGTACGAGCAGGCGATGCTCGACGCCGGGATGACGCCCTATAGCGTGATGGTGGAGCAATCTTCGTCCTACTCGTCGGGGATCGAGCTGATGCGTCAGGCGCGCCGCGAATATCCGCAGCTTGACGGTATCTTCTGTACCAACGATGACCTTGCGGTCGGTGCGGCGTTTGAATGCCAGCGCCTGGGGCTGAAGATCCCCGATGATATGGCGATTGCCGGGTTCCACGGCCACGATATCGGCCAGGTGATGGAGCCGCGGCTGGCCAGCGTCCTGACCCCGCGCGAGCGGATGGGGCGCATCGGCGCCGAACGGCTGCTGGCGCGTATTCGTGGTGAAGCGATTACCCCTAAGATGTTAGATTTAGGTTTCACATTGTCACCGGGCGGATCAATTTAAACTGACAAATTTGAAGTAGATCACACATATTCACATCTGGCACGAATGGATATTGCTTCTCCACAGGTCCGGCATGACAATGTTACCGATAACAGTTACCCGTAACAATCAACCGATACGCCGCCTTCGCGCTGGATGAGTCAGCTATGGCGCGGCGTACCTGTCCGGTGGGAGGATGCTTTGAGCACGACTAATCATGATCACCACGTCTATGTTCTGATGGGCGTTTCCGGCAGCGGGAAATCCGCTGTCGCCAGCGAAGTGGCGCATCAACTGCATGCCGCGTTTCTTGACGGCGACTTTCTGCATCCGCGCAGCAACATCACCAAGATGGCCTCCGGTGAGCCGCTGAACGATGATGACCGCACGCCGTGGCTGCAGGCGCTGAATGACGCCGCGTTTGCCATGCAGCGTACCAACAAGGTGTCGCTGATTGTTTGCTCGGCGCTGAAGAAGAGCTATCGCGACATTCTGCGCAAGGGTAACCCGAACCTCTCCTTCATCTATCTGAAAGGCGACTTCGACGTGATCGAAAACCGTCTGAAGGCACGCAAAGGACACTTCTTCAAAACCCAAATGTTGGTGACGCAGTTTGAAACGCTGCAGGAACCAGGCGCCGACGAGAGCGATGTGCTTATCGTCGATATCGACCAGCCGCTGGAAGGCGTGGTGGCCAGCACCATCGAGGTGATCAACAAAGGCAGTCACTAGTGAGTACTTTAACGCTTGTTTTAACAGCAGTCGGCTCGGTATTGCTGCTGCTGTTTTTAGTCATGAAAGCGCGGATGCACGCCTTCGTGGCTTTGATGGTGGTTTCTATTGGTGCAGGTCTCTTCTCCGGCATGCCGCTGGATAAAATCGCGGCGACGATGGAGAAAGGGATGGGCGGTACGCTGGGCTTCCTGGCGATCGTCGTCGCGCTCGGCGCGATGTTCGGTAAGATCCTGCATGAAACGGGGGCGGTCGATCAGATTGCCGTCAAGATGCTCAAATCCTTCGGCCACAGCCGCGCGCACTATGCGATTGGCCTTGCTGGTCTTATCTGTGCGCTGCCGTTGTTCTTCGAAGTGGCGATCGTGCTGCTGATTAGCGTCGCCTTCTCGATGGCGCGCCATACCGGCACTAACCTTGTGAAGCTGGTGATCCCGTTGTTTGCAGGCGTTGCCGCCGCCGCGGCATTCCTGCTGCCGGGGCCGGCGCCGATGCTGCTGGCGTCGCAGATGCACGCCGACTTTGGCTGGATGATCCTGATTGGCCTGTGTGCGGCGATCCCGGGGATGATTATCGCCGGTCCGTTATGGGGGAACTTCATTAGCCGCTACGTTGAGCTGCACATTCCTGACGATATCAGCGAACCGCATCTCGGCGAAGGCAAAATGCCGTCCTTCGGCTTTAGCCTGTCGTTGATCCTGCTGCCGCTGGTGCTGGTGGGCCTCAAAACCATCGCCGCGCGCTTTGTGCCGGTGGGATCTACCGCCTACGAATGGTTCGAGTTTATCGGCCATCCGTTCACCGCGATCCTGGTTGCCTGCCTGGTTGCGATCTACGGCCTGGCGATGCGCCAGGGGATGGCGAAAGACCGCGTGATGGAGATCTGTGGCCACGCGTTGCAGCCGGCGGGGATTATCCTGCTGGTGATCGGCGCCGGCGGCGTCTTCAAGCAGGTGCTGGTTGACTCCGGCGTCGGCCCGGCGCTCGGCGAAGCGCTGACAGGCCTGGGTCTGCCGATTGCGATTACCTGCTTCGTGTTGGCGGCTGCCGTCCGTATCATTCAGGGGTCCGCGACCGTTGCTTGTCTGACGGCGGTCGGCCTGGTGATGCCGGTCATTGAGCAACTGAACTACAGCGGCGCGCAGATGGCAGCGTTGTCTATCTGTATCGCCGGCGGCTCGATTGTGGTGAGCCACGTGAACGATGCCGGCTTCTGGCTGTTCGGTAAATTTACCGGTGCGACGGAAGCCCAGACGCTGAAAACCTGGACCATGATGGAAACCATCCTGGGTACTACCGGGGCGATTGTCGGTATGATCGCCTTCCAGCTGCTGAGCTAAGCCCGCTCACCTCCCGCTCGCGGGGATAAAAAGCCAGGGTAACGCTGCTTACCCTGGCTTCTTTGTCATAAGCCGCCCTTTTTCCCTCTTTTCCCCTTCCGCTACCCACGACGATGAGCACTACGACAAGACTCGTATCCCTCACCAGGCCCTGCTGTGTCTGGGTTTGTCGCTTTTTTTTGGCAAGCGGCAAATCACCCGATTTCGCGCTTAATCCATAATCAGGATCAATAAAATAGCGACGGAAAATATTCCATTCCCCGGGGGATTTCCCCGATAATCGTTGCGTTTTTGACGACGACCAGCGACGGTGGACAATGTGCAGGATAAGTTGCATTTCTGATTGTTCAGCAATCATTGATTAATTTCACTTGCGACTTTAGCTGCATTTTGTAAGGTGAGGGATAATCCAGTTGGAAACTGGCCAGGCACAAACAGCACACACCTCGCAGGAATACGTTATGAAAAATGTTGGTTTTATCGGCTGGCGCGGAATGGTCGGCTCTGTTCTCATGCAACGCATGGTTGAAGAGCGCGATTTCGACGCCATTCGCCCGGTGTTCTTCTCTACCTCCCAGCTGGGACAGCCAGCGCCGTCATTCGGCGGTAGCACCGGTGGCACGCTTCAGGATGCGTTCGATCTGGACGCGCTGAAGGCTCTGGACATTATTGTCACGTGCCAGGGCGGCGATTACACCAACGATATTTATCCGAAGCTGCGCGAAAGCGGCTGGCAGGGTTACTGGATTGACGCCGCGTCGTCGCTGCGCATGAAGGACGATGCGATCATTATCCTCGACCCGGTTAACCAGGACGTGATTACCGCCGGCCTGAACAACGGCGTCAAAACCTTTGTCGGCGGCAACTGTACCGTCAGCCTGATGCTGATGTCCCTCGGCGGCCTGTTTGCCCAGGATCTGGTGGAGTGGGTCAGCGTGGCGACGTACCAGGCGGCTTCCGGCGGCGGTGCGCGTCATATGCGCGAGCTGCTGAGCCAGATGGGTCAGCTGCACAACCATGTTGCGGCAGAGCTGGCGAACCCGGCTTCCGCCATTCTGGATATCGAGCGCAAAGTGACGTCGCTGACCCGCAGCGGCGAACTGCCGGTCGATAACTTCGGCGTGCCGCTGGCGGGCAGCCTGATCCCGTGGATCGACAAACAGCTGGATAACGGCCAGAGCCGCGAAGAGTGGAAAGGCCAGGCGGAGACCAACAAGATCCTCGCCACCTCGTCCGTTATCCCGGTAGACGGCCTGTGCGTACGCGTTGGCGCACTGCGCTGCCACAGCCAGGCGTTCACCATCAAGCTGAAAAAAGATGTGTCTATCCCGACCGTTGAGGAACTGCTGGCCGCGCACAACCCGTGGGCCAAAGTGGTCCCGAACGATCGCGAGATTACCATGCGCGAGCTGACCCCAGCCGCGGTGACTGGCACCCTGACCACCCCGGTAGGGCGCCTGCGTAAACTGAATATGGGGCCGGAGTATCTGTCGGCCTTTACCGTTGGCGACCAGCTGTTGTGGGGCGCCGCGGAGCCGCTGCGCCGGATGCTTCGGCAGCTGGCGTAAGCGCAGGATGAACATAAAGGGGGTCTTCAAGCCCCCTTTTTTTTGCGTAATACAAGGAGTAAACGCGGATGTTAGATTTTTCCCCACGGAGGTAACCCAGCCTTGGCTATGCTTTAAGTAAGGAATTCCTTACCTGAAGGTGGGACGGAGCAGGAGGATGCTGAGAGCACTGCGCCGTTCAGGTCAAAAAAGTCGCCAGTTACAGGAATGAGCGACACTTACAACAGGATGAAAGCATGTCTAATCATATCGATAGAGACGTGATTAATGCGCTAATCGCCGGTCATTTCGCGGACCCTTTTTCCGTGCTCGGCATGCACCGTACTGACGCCGGGCTGGAAGTGCGCGCATTATTACCCGATGCCACCGAAGTGTGGGTTATTGAACCGAAAACCGGACGCAAAGTCGGCAAGCTCGAATGCCTCGACTCGCGTGGTTTCTTCAGCGGCGTTCTGCCACGTCGCAAAAACGCCTTTCGCTATCAGCTGGCCGTCACCTGGCACGGGCAGCAGAACCTGATTGATGACCCTTATCGCTTTGGTCCGCTATTGCAGGATCTTGACGTCTGGCTGCTGTCGGAAGGGACCCACCTGCGCCCTTACGAAACGCTGGGCGCACACGCTGCCACCATGGACGGCGTCACCGGTACCCGTTTCTCGGTGTGGGCGCCGAACGCCCGCCGCGTCTCGGTGGTGGGGCAGTTTAACTACTGGGATGGCCGACGCCACCCGATGCGATTCCGCAAAGAGTCGGGGATCTGGGAGCTGTTCGTCCCCGGTGCGCATAACGGCCAACTGTACAAATTCGAACTGATTGATGCCCACGGCCATCTGCGGGTCAAAGCCGACCCTTACGCCTTTGAATCGCAAATGCGTCCTGACACCGCTTCGCTTATCTGCGACCTGCCGCCAAAAGTAGAACAGCCCGCGGATCGCAAGGTGGCGAACCAGTTCGATGCGCCGATCTCTATCTATGAAGTGCATCTCGGCTCCTGGCGCCGTCATACTGACAATAATTTCTGGCTGAGCTACCGCGAGCTGGCCGACCAGCTGGTGCCCTATGCGAAATGGATGGGCTTCACCCATCTCGAACTGTTGCCGGTTAACGAGCACCCGTTCGACGGCAGCTGGGGCTATCAACCCACCGGGCTTTATGCACCGACCCGCCGTTTCGGCACCCGCGACGATTTCCGTTATTTTATTAACGCCGCGCATGCCGCCGGGCTGAACGTCATTCTTGACTGGGTGCCGGGACACTTCCCGGAGGATGATTTTGCGCTGGCCTCGTTTGATGGCACTTCGCTGTATGAGCACAGCGATCCGCGCGAGGGGTATCACCAGGACTGGAATACCCTGATCTACAACTACGGTCGCCGCGAAGTCAGCAACTTCCTCGTCGGTAACGCGTTGTACTGGATCGAGCGCTTCGGGATTGATGCCCTGCGGGTCGACGCGGTGGCCTCGATGATCTATCGCGATTACAGCCGCAAGGCAGGTGAGTGGATCCCCAACGAATACGGCGGCCGGGAAAATCTGGAAGCCATTGAGTTTCTGCGCAGCACCAACCGCATCCTCGGCGAACAGACGCCGGGCGCGGTGACGATGGCGGAAGAGTCCACCGATTTTGCCGGCGTCACCCGTCCGCCAGCCGGCGGTGGGCTGGGCTTCTGGTTCAAATGGAACCTCGGCTGGATGCACGACACCCTGGATTACATGAAGCTCGATCCGGTGCATCGCCGCTACCATCACGACAAAATGACCTTCGGCATGCTCTACAACTACACCGAGAACTTCGTGCTGCCGCTCTCCCATGATGAGGTCGTACACGGTAAAAAATCGATTCTCGACCGCATGCCGGGAGATGCCTGGCAGAAGTTCGCCAACCTGCGCGCCTACTACGGCTGGTTGTTCGCCTTCCCGGGTAAAAAACTGCTGTTTATGGGCAATGAGTTCGCTCAGGGCCGCGAGTGGAACCACGATGGCAGCCTCGACTGGCATCTGCTGGAAGGCGGCGACAACTGGCACCACGGCGTTCAGCGGCTGGTGCGCGACCTGAACCACACATATCGTCACCATAAAGCGCTGCACGAGCTGGATTTTGACCCCTACGGTTTCGAATGGCTGGTGGTCGACGACCATGAGCGTTCGGTGTTTGTCTTTGTGCGCCGTGACCGGGCGGGTAATGAGATTATCGTCGCCAGCAACTTTACACCGGTGCCGCGCCACGACTACCGCTTCGGCATTAACCAGCCGGGACGCTGGCGCGAGGCGTTGAATACTGACTCAATGCACTATCACGGCAGCAACCAGGGTAACGGCGGTGTGGTGGAGAGCGACGCGATCGCCAGCCATGGCCGCGAGCATTCGCTGTCGCTGACCCTGCCTCCGCTGGCGACGATCTGGCTGGTTCGGGAGGCGCAATGACCACCATCGCGGCAGGCAAACCTGCGCCGTTGGGCGCCAGCTATGACGGTAAGGGAGTGAACTTCGCGCTCTTCTCCGCCCATGCGGAGCGGGTGGAGCTGTGCGTGTTCGACGAGCAAGGCAATGAGCAACGCCTCGATCTTCCGGCGCGCAGCGGCGACATCTGGCACGGCTGGCTGGCCGCTGCCGGGCCGGGCCTGCGCTACGGCTACCGGGTGCATGGCCCCTGGGATCCGGCGCAGGGGCACCGCTTTAACCCGGCAAAGCTGCTGCTCGATCCCTGCGCGCATCGGGTCGAGGGCGATCTGCCGGATGACGAACGCCTGCATGGTGGAATGTGGGAGCCGGATCATCGCGACAGCGCCGCAATCGCGCCAAAATCGCAAGTGGTGGATCTGCATTACGACTGGCTTGGCGATAAGCCGCCGCGTACCCCGTGGGGGGAAACGGTGATTTATGAAGCGCACGTGAAAGGACTCACCCTGCTGCACCCGCAGCTGCCGGAAGCCATTCGCGGGACCTATAAAGCGCTGGGCCACCCGGTGATGATCGCTTACTTCAAATCGCTAGGCATCAGCGCCCTCGAGTTGATGCCGGTGGCGCAGTTTGCCAGTGAGCCGCGTCTGCAGCGAATGGGGTTAAGTAACTACTGGGGCTACAACCCGCTGGCATGGTTTGCGCTGGATCCGCGCTATGCCAGCGACCCCGCGCGTGCCCTCGATGAGTTTCGTGATGCGGTTAAGGCGCTTCATGCCGCCGGCATCGAGGTGATTCTGGATGTTGTGCTCAACCATAGCGCGGAAATCGATCTTGAAGGACCCACCGTCTCCCTGCGCGGAATCGACAACCGTAGCTATTATTGGGTAAGGGAGGATGGCGATTATCACAACTGGACCGGCTGCGGTAATACGCTCAATCTCAGCCACCCCGGGGTGGTGGAATGGGCGCGCCAGTGTTTGCGCTTCTGGGTGGACGAGTGCCATGTCGACGGCTTTCGCTTCGACCTTGCCTCGGTGATGGGGCGGACGCCGGAATTCCGCCAGGATGCGCCGCTGTTCGAGGCTATCCGCCGCGACAGCGTGCTGTCGCAGGTGAAACTGATTGCAGAACCCTGGGATATCGGCCCGGGGGGGTATCAGGTGGGCAATTTTCCGCCGCTGTTTACCGAGTGGAACGACCATTTTCGTGATATTGCCCGTCGTTTCTGGCTGCAGCAAAACGTCTCCCTCGGTGACTTTGCGCAACGCTTCGCTGCTTCCAGCGATATTTTTGCTCGCGATGGCAAGCTGCCATCGGCGACGGTCAACCTGGTGACGGCCCATGATGGCTTCACGCTCCGCGACTGCGTCTGTTTCAATCAGAAACACAATGAGGCAAACGGGGAGGAGAATCGCGATGGGACTAACAATAACTACAGCAACAATCATGGTATAGAGGGATTAGACGCCAATCTTGCGGTGATTGAACGGCGGCGCGCCAGCGTGCATGCGCTGCTGACGACGCTGCTGTTGGCTCAGGGGACGCCGATGCTGCTGGCGGGCGATGAGCAGGGCCACAGCCAGCACGGCAACAATAATGCCTACTGCCAGGATAACGCGTTGACCTGGCTGGACTGGCGCCAGGCGAACCTGGGATTAACCGCGTTTACCGCGGCGCTGATCCACCTGCGCCGCCGCATTCCGGCGCTGACCGGCAACCGCTGGTGGCAGGAGGGGGATGGCAACGTCCGCTGGCTTAATCAAAACGCCCAGCCGCTGACTGCCGGGGAGTGGCAGCAGGGCGCAGCGTGTATGCAGATCCAGTTGTCTGATCGCTGGCTGCTTACGCTGAACGCCACCGCAGAGGTGGTCGATATGGTTTTACCTGAGGGGGAATGGCGCGCCGTTCCTCCCTTCGCCGGAGAGGATAATCCGGTCATCATGGCTGTCTGGCATGGGCCCGCGCACGGAGTGTGCGTATTTCAAAGGTCGTAATCCCTGAAGCTTCCGGTTGAACTCGTGGCGGCGGCGCGGCGGGATGAGAAGGAAAGCTGGGGTGTAAAAAGGAGTTAATCATGGTTAGGCTTGAAAAAAACGATCCGCTGATGCTGGCGCGTCAATTACCCATCAAATCCGTGGCGTTGATCCTCGCGGGCGGGCGTGGCACCCGGCTCAAGGATCTCACCATTAAGCGTGCGAAACCTGCCGTTCACTTCGGCGGCAAGTTCCGTATTATCGATTTCGCATTATCTAACTGCATTAACTCAGGGATCCGCCGTATCGGCGTCATTACCCAGTATCAGTCGCACACGCTGGTGCAGCACATCCAGCGCGGCTGGTCGTTCTTCAGCGAAGAGATGAATGAGTTTGTCGATCTGCTGCCAGCCCAGCAGCGCGTGCACGGCGAAAACTGGTATCGCGGCACGGCGGACGCCGTGACGCAGAACCTGGATATCATCCGCCGCTACAAAGCGGAGTACGTGGTGATCCTCGCGGGCGATCATATTTATAAGCAGGATTACTCGCGCATGCTGATCGACCATGTCGAAAAAGGGGCGCGTTGCACCGTGGCCTGCATGCCTGTGCCCATTGAAGAGGCATCCGCCTTCGGCGTTATGGCGGTCGATGAAAACGAAAAAATCATTGAGTTCGTCGAGAAACCCGCTAACCCGCCGGCGATGCCAACCGATCCGACCAAATCACTGGCCAGTATGGGCATTTATATCTTTGACGCCGCCTATCTTTATGAGCTGCTGGAAGAAGACGATCGCAACGAAAACTCCAGCCACGATTTCGGCAAAGATATCATTCCGAAGATCACCGAAGCTGGCATGGCTTATGCACATCCTTTCCCGCTCTCCTGCGTGCAGTCTGACCCGAACGCTGAGCCGTACTGGCGCGATGTGGGGACGCTGGAGGCTTACTGGAAGGCCAACCTCGATCTGGCGTCAGTCACGCCGGAGCTGGATATGTACGACCAGAACTGGCCGATCCGCACCCATATGGAATCGCTGCCGCCGGCGAAGTTCGTGCAGGACCGCTCCGGTAGCCACGGCATGACCCTGAACTCGCTGGTTTCCGGCGGCTGTATTATCTCCGGGTCGGTGGTGGTGCAGTCGGTGCTGTTCCCGCGCGTGCGGGTGAACTCCTTCTGTAACATTGATTCGGCAGTCTTGTTGCCAGATGTCTGGGTAGGGCGCTCATGCCGCCTGCGTCGCTGCGTGATTGACCGCGCCTGCGTCATCCCGGAAGGTATGGTGATTGGTGAGAACGCGGAAGAGGATGCACGCCGCTTCTATCGCTCAGAGGAAGGTATCGTGCTGGTGACCCGCGACATGCTGCGGAAATTGGGGCACAAACAGGAGCGCTAATGCAGGTCTTACATGTATGTTCTGAGATGTTCCCGCTGTTAAAGACGGGCGGTCTGGCGGACGTCA
The DNA here is from genome assembly GCF_002810515.1 of Klebsiella sp. D-Nf1. Classification (NCBI taxonomy): domain Bacteria; kingdom Pseudomonadati; phylum Pseudomonadota; class Gammaproteobacteria; order Enterobacterales; family Enterobacteriaceae; genus Klebsiella; species Klebsiella sp. D-Nf1. The sequence continues at coordinate 77,824 of NZ_PIOK01000005.1, read as the reverse complement.
TCGGCGCACTGCCGGCGGCGCAAATTGCGGAGGGTATCGATACCCGCGTGCTGTTGCCGGCGTTTCCCGATATCCGCCGCGGCGTGGTGGATGCCCAGGTGGTGACCCGCCGCGATACCTTCGCCGGGCGGATCACGCTGCTGTACGGCCACTTTAACGGCGTGGGGATCTACCTGATAGATGCCCCACATCTCTATGACCGGCCGGGGAGCCCATACCACGATACCAACCAGCACGCTTATACCGACAACGTCCTGCGCTTTGCGCTGCTGGGCTGGGTGGGAAGCGAAATGGCCAGCGGACTGGATCCATTCTGGCGCCCGGATGTCGTGCATGCCCATGACTGGCACGCTGGCCTGACGCCAGCCTATCTGGCAGCGCGTGGGCATCCGGCTAAATCGGTCTTTACCGTGCACAATCTGGCGTACCAGGGGATGTTTTACTCCTGGCATATGAATGATATCGAGCTGCCCTGGTCGTTTTACAACATGCATGGCCTCGAATTTAACGGTCAGATCTCGTTTCTGAAGGCCGGAATTTACTACGCCGACCATATTACGGCAGTGAGCCCGACCTACGCGCGCGAGATCACCGAACCGCAATACGCCTACGGCATGGAAGGGCTGCTGCGTCAGCGCCATCATGAGGGGCGGCTGTCGGGGATCCTCAACGGCGTTGACGACGGTATCTGGAGTCCGCAAAACGATCTGCTGCTGCCGATGCGCTACGATCGCGACACGCTGGAGGAGAAGGCGGAGAACAAGCGTCAGCTGCAGATCGCCATGGGCCTGAAGGTCGATGATAAAGCGCCGCTGTTTGCCGTGGTTAGCCGCCTGACCAGTCAGAAAGGGCTGGATCTGGTGCTCGAAGCGCTGCCGGGTTTGCTTGAGCAGGGCGGCCAGCTGGCCCTGTTGGGCGCCGGCGACCCGGTGCTGCAGGAAGGTTTCCTCGCCGCTGCCGCCGAACATCCGGGCAAGGTGGGGGTGCAGATTGGCTACCATGAGGCCTTCTCCCACCGCATTATGGGCGGCGCCGACGTCATTCTGGTGCCGAGCCGCTTTGAACCGTGCGGCTTAACTCAGCTGTATGGTCTGAAGTACGGCACGTTGCCGCTGGTGCGCCGCACCGGGGGGCTGGCGGATACGGTGTCTGACAGTTCGCTGGAGAACCTTGCCGATGGTCTGGCGACAGGGTTTGTCTTTGAGGACAGCAATGCGCTGTCATTGCTGCGCGCTATTCGTCGCGCCTTTGTTCTCTGGTCGCGCCCGTCGCTCTGGCGCTATGTGCAGCGTCAGGCGATGAATATGGATTTTAGCTGGCATGTTGCCGCGAACTCCTATCGCGAACTTTATCAACGCTTGATGTAACCACTGGAGTCATTGTTATGAATGTACCCTTTAGCTATGCATCACCGACGCTGAGCGTTGAGGCGTTAAAGCACTCTATTGCCTATAAGCTGATGTTTATCATCGGTAAAGATCCGGCCATCGCCAACAAGCATGAATGGCTTAACGCCACGCTGTTTGCCGTTCGCGATCGCATGGTAGAGCGCTGGCTGCGCTCCAACCGCGCGCAGCTTTCGCAGGAAGTGCGCCAGGTTTACTATCTGTCGATGGAGTTCCTGATCGGCCGTACCCTCTCTAACGCGCTGTTGTCGCTGGGCATTTATGACGATGTGAGCAGCGCGCTGGCGGAGATGGGGCTCGATCTGGAAGAGTTGATCGATGAAGAGAATGACCCCGGACTGGGCAACGGCGGTCTGGGCCGTTTGGCGGCCTGCTTCCTTGATTCCCTGGCGGCGCTGGGCCTGCCGGGACGCGGCTACGGGATCCGCTACGACTACGGGATGTTTAAACAGAATATCGTCGATGGCCGGCAAAAAGAGTCCCCTGACTACTGGCTGGAATACGGTAACCCGTGGGAGTTTGAGCGCCACAACACCCGCTATAAAGTACGCTTCGGCGGCCGCATTCAGCAGGAAGGGAAGAAAACCCGCTGGATTGAGACGGAAGAGATTATTGCGGAAGCCTACGATCAGATCATCCCCGGCTTTGACACCGACGCCACCAACACGCTGCGTCTGTGGAGCGCGCAGGCCAGTAGCGAGATTAACCTTGGTAAATTCAACCAGGGCGACTACTTCGCTGCGGTAGAGGATAAAAACCACTCCGAGAACGTCTCTCGCGTGCTGTATCCGGACGACTCGACCTACTCCGGACGCGAGCTGCGTCTGCGCCAGGAGTATTTCCTCGTGTCGGCCACGGTACAGGATATCTTGAGCCGTCATTACATGTTGCATAAGACCTTTGACAACCTGGCGGACAAGATTGCCATTCACCTGAATGACACCCACCCGGTGCTGTCGATACCGGAGCTGATGCACCTGCTGATCGATGAACATAAATTCAGTTGGGACGAGGCGTTCGAGGTGACCTGTCAGGTCTTCTCCTATACCAACCATACGCTGATGAGCGAGGCGCTCGAGACCTGGCCGGTGGATATGCTGGGCAAAATTCTGCCGCGTCATCTGCAGATTATCTTTGAGATTAACGACTACTTCCTCAAGACGCTTCAGGAGCAGTATCCCAACGATACCGCGCTGCTTAGCCGTACCTCGATTATCGACGAGTCCAACGGACGTCGCGTGCGGATGGCCTGGCTGGCGGTGGTAGTCAGCCACAAGGTCAACGGGGTGTCTGAGCTGCATTCGCGGCTGATGGTGGAGTCGCTGTTTGCCGAATTCGCCAAAATCTTCCCGATGCGCTTTACCAACGTCACCAACGGCGTCACGCCGCGCCGCTGGCTGGCGCTGGCCAACCCGCCGTTGTCGAAAGTGCTGGATGAGCATATCGGCCGCACCTGGCGGACCGATCTGAGCCAGCTTGAAGAACTGAAGCAGCATATCGACTATCCGACGGTCAATCAGGCGGTGCGTCAGGCCAAGCTGGAGAACAAACAGCGGCTCGCCAGCTATATTGCTCAGCAGCTCAATGTGGTGGTGAATCCGAAGGCGCTGTTTGATGTGCAGATCAAACGTATCCACGAGTACAAACGCCAGCTGATGAATGTGCTGCACGTCATTACCCGCTATAACCGGATCAAAGCCGATCCGCAGGCGGAGTGGGTGCCGCGGGTGAATATTTTCGCCGGTAAAGCGGCCTCGGCCTACTATATGGCCAAGCATATTATCCACCTGATCAATGATGTGGCGGCGGTGATCAATAACGATCCGCAGATTGGCGACAAGCTGAAGGTCGTCTTTATCCCCAACTACAGTGTAAGCCTGGCGCAGCTGATCATTCCGGCGGCAGACCTGTCGGAACAGATTTCTCTGGCCGGCACCGAAGCCTCCGGCACCAGCAATATGAAATTTGGCCTTAACGGGGCGTTGACTATCGGCACCCTCGATGGGGCAAACGTCGAGATGCAGGAGCACGTGGGCGAAGAGAATATCTTTATCTTCGGTAACACCGCGGAAGAGGTGGAGGAGCTGCGTCGCAGCGGCTATAAACCGCGCGAATACTACGAGCAGGATGAAGAGCTACACCAGGTGCTGACGCAGATCGGTACCGGTGTATTCAGCCCGACGGAACCGGGACGCTACCGCGACCTGCTGGATTCCCTGATTAACTTTGGCGACCATTATCAGGTGCTGGCGGACTATCGGAGCTATGTGGACTGCCAGGATCGCGTCGACGACCTGTATCAACATCCGGAAGAGTGGGCCTATAAGGCGATGCTGAATATTGCCAATATGGGTTACTTCTCTTCCGACCGGACGATCCAGGAGTACGCGAAATATATCTGGCATATCGATCCGGTAAGGCTGTAAGCCAGTCAATGCAACACAACGGGGCCATTTGGCCCCGTTTCTGTCTGTGCGGAGAACGTTTTATTCGGAAAAGTGCCGGGGAGGATTCAGGCTATTGCGGGAATATACTATTGACGTGAATTCGCCAGCAGTACGATAAAGGCTCAATAAGTTTACGTTCATAGCCTAATGGCTATAATATGGATAATAGCCTTTAGGCTATGAGGGATCGCCTATGTGGGATGTAGAAACGACGGATACGTTTGATGCCTGGTTCGAATTACAAAGTAGAGCTTTAAAAGAGGATATGTTGGCCACGATGCTCATCTTGTCTGAGTTTGGTCCGCAGCTTGGGCGCCCGTATGTTGATACGGTGAAAGATTCAACGTTTCAGAATATGAAAGAACTGCGGGTTCAGCATCATGGGCTCCCCATTTGCACCTTTTTTGCTTTTGATCCTCTGCGGAAAGCTATCGTTTTATGTGCGGGCAATAAGGATGGCATGAATGAGAAACGTTTTTACAAAGAGATGATTACTCTGGCTGATAGAGAATTCAGCCAACACCTGACTAAGGAGCGATAATGGCCACGCTAAAAGAACTCATGGCGAAACAGAGTCCTGAAAGCCAGCAGCGTATTGCAGCGAAAGCGGCAGAGATACGCCAGTCTGTCGCTTTAAACTTGCTTCGAGAAGAGTTGCAAATGTCGCAAACAGAGATGGCTGCGGCTATGGGGGTAAAGCAGCCAACGATCGCTAAAATGGAACAGACTGATAACGACCCTCGGCTTTCGACCCTAAAACGCTACATTGCGGCATTGGGTGGAGAACTCAGTATAAATGTCACATTGCCGACTGGAAAAAAAGTCTCGTTTAATTTGTGAACAGGTATCCGGGCCAAGCGCAAGCCATAGCCCGGGTATTTCTCTCCTGGCGCCACGCGATGTCAGGACGCTAACGACAGCTCAGACTTTCCCGTATGTTGCGCCAGCCATTCGCTGATGCGCGCTTGCTGCTCGGCATTCAGCCACATGCCCTGTTTGGTACGACGCCAGATGGCGTCATCCAGGCTGCGCACCCATTCGTGCTCAACCAGATATTTCAGTTCGGCTTCATAAAACTCGTGACCGAAATCTTCTCCCAGGTCGCTCAGAGCACTGGTTTCCTTCAGGATCCACTCGCTGTTGCTCCCGTAGGTGCGGGCATAATGGCGGGCCAGTGATTCGCTGATGAACGGGAAGCGACGACGCAGTTTTGCCGCGTAGTCATCCCGGTCGCCGCCGATATCGCCGCCCGGCAGCACCGCGGTTTTGGTCCATGCCGGACCGATCCCTTTGTAATAGGGGGTCAGTTTTTCCAGCGCATGCTCGGCCAGTTTGCGATAGGTGGTCAGCTTCCCGCCGAAGACGGAGAGCAGCGGCGCCTGGCCGTTCTCATCGTGAATATCCAGCGTGTAGTCGCGGGTGATCGCCTGCGGCGAATCCGACTCGTCATCGCACAGCGGACGGACGCCGGAATAGGTCCAGACGATATCGTCCCGGCTGAGGGTCTTTTTAAAGTGCGCGTTATAGACGTTCAGCAGGTAATTAATCTCTTTATCATCAATGGCTACCGCTTTCGGATCGCCCTTATATTCCACGTCCGTCGTGCCGATGATGGAGAACTCATCCATCCACGGGATAACAAATACAATGCGTTTATCTTCGTTCTGCAGAATATAGGCCTGCTTCTGAGTATGCACTCGCGGCACCACGATGTGGCTGCCCTTGATCAGACGGATACCGTAAGGGGAACGCAGATGCATGCCGTCGTCGAAGAACTGTTTGACCCACGGGCCGGTAGCATTGACCAGACCGCGCGCCTTCCAGGTAAACTTCTCGCCGCTATCGATATCTTCCGCTTCCACCACCCACAGGCCGTTTTCACGTTTTGCCGAGATGGCGCGAGTGCGAGTGCGCACTTCGCCGCCTTTGCGGACGACCATCTGCGCGTTGGCCAGCACCAGGCGGGCATCGTCGACCCAGCAGTCGGAATATTCGAAACCGCGCACAATTTCCGGCTTCAGCACCGACTCTGCGCCAAAACGCAACCCGGTGGAGCCCGGCAGGCTGGTGCGTTTGCCCAGATGATCGTACATAAACAAGCCGATACGGATCATCCATGCCGGACGCAGATGTGGACGATGCGGTAGGCGAAAGCGCATCGGGAAGGCGATATGCGGAGCCATTTTTAACAGCACTTCACGCTCGGCCAGCGCTTCGCTGACCAGGCGGAACTCATAGTGTTCGAGGTAGCGTAGCCCGCCGTGGATCAGTTTGGAACTGGCGCTGGAGGTAGCGCAGGCGAGATCGCGCGCTTCCAGCATCAGTACGGATAAACCCCGCCCGGCGGCATCTGCCGCGATACCGGCACCGTTGATGCCTCCGCCTATCACAATCAGATCTTTGGTTTCCACGTTCTTACCCTCTCACACTTTCGTTTAAGCTCACAAATGCTCGATATCGCTCACTATAGCAAACAAACGCGCTTTTGGTAACATCAAAAAAACATTTTGGAGTGATGGGTGTAACATATTGGCGTTTCTTTACCGCCTGACGGTACACTACAGGGTAAAATTGGGCCGCCATCGCCCGTCATGACGAGAAAGAGAAGAGAACCATGGAACAGTTTGAATGTATCAATGTTGAAGAAGCGCACCAGAAACTGCATCAGCAGAAGGCAGTGCTGGTCGATATCCGCGATCCGCAAAGCTATGCGATGGGCCATACGCCGGGCGCGTTTCACCTGACCAACGATACGCTGGGCGCGTTTATGCGTGATAACGACTTTGACACGGCGGTGATGGTGATGTGCTATCACGGCAACAGCAGTAAGGGCGCCGCGCAATATCTGCTGCAGCAGGGATTCGATAAGGTCTACAGCGTTGATGGCGGGTTCGACGCCTGGCATCGCCATTTCCCGGCGGAAGTGGCGCACGGGACGTTTTAACGGCTGGCAGGTATACTATCCCCCTTTGTGTGGAATAAGCGATTCGCTGCATGTTAATGATTACCTCTTTTGCCAATCCGCGGGTGGCCCAGGCGTTTGTCGATTATATGGCGACGCAGGGGATTATCCTGACCATTCAGCAGCACGCCCAGAGCGACGTCTGGCTGGCTGATGAGAGTCAGGCCGGTCGCGTCAGGGCTGAGCTGGCCCGCTTCCTTGAGAATCCTGCGGACCCGCGTTATCTGGCCGCGAGCTGGCAGTCCGGACAGACCAATAGCGGGTTGCGTTATCAGCGCTTTCCTTTCTTTGCCACGCTGCGGCATAACGCCGGCCCGTTCACCTGGGCGATTCTGCTCATCTGCATCGCGGTGTTTATCCTGCAAAATCTGCTTGGCGATCAGCCGGTGATGATTTGGCTGGCCTGGCCCTACGATCCTTCGCTGCAGTTCGAAGCCTGGCGCTATTTCAGCCATGCTTTCATGCATTTCTCGCTGATGCATATTCTCTTCAACCTGCTATGGTGGTGGTATCTCGGCGGCGCGGTGGAAAAGCGCATCGGCAGTGGCAAACTGGTGGTGATCACCGTTATCAGCGCCCTGTTGAGCGGCTTCGTGCAGCATCAGTTTAGCGGCCCGTGGTTTGGCGGCTTATCGGGCGTGGTATACGCGCTGATGGGCTACGTCTGGCTGCGGGGCGAGCGCGATCCGCAGAGCGGTATTTATCTGCAGCGCGGGTTGATACTCTTCTCTTTAGTATGGTTAATTGCTGGCTGGTTTGACGTTTTCGGCATGGCGATCGCTAACGGCGCGCACGTGGCTGGTCTGGCGACCGGCCTGGCGATGGCGTTTGTTGATACCTTGCATGGGCGAAAACGCGCATAAAGACTTACCGACAGGGGTCGGGTAGGCGACATTTTTCCAGGGATATTTCATGAAACAAACACAACGTCATGACGCGATTATCGAGCTGGTAAAAAAACAGGGTTACGTCAGCACGGAAGAGCTGGTTGAGCAGTTCGCGGTCAGCCCGCAGACCATCCGCCGTGACCTGAACGATTTAGCCGAACAGAAAATGATCCTCCGCCATCACGGCGGCGCGGCGCTGCCCTCCAGCTCGGTGAACACCTCCTGGCACGATCGCAAAGCGACCCAGACGGCGGAAAAAGAGCGTATCGCCCGGCGGGTGGCCAGCGAGATCCCGGACGGCGCGACGCTGTTTATTGATATCGGCACCACACCGGAAGCGGTGGCGCATGCCCTGCTCGATCACAACGATCTGCGCATTGTGACCAACAACCTGAACGTGGCCAATACGCTGATGGTCAAAGAGGACTTCCGCATTATTCTCGCCGGCGGTGAACTGCGTAGTCGCGACGGCGGGATCATTGGGGAAGCGACCCTGGATTTTATCTCGCAGTTCCGTCTCGACTTCGGCATTCTTGGCATCAGCGGCGTCGACAGCGATGGCTCGCTGCTGGAGTTTGATTATCATGAAGTGCGCACCAAGCGCGCGATCATTGAGAATTCACGCCACGTGATGCTGGTGGTGGATCATACCAAGTTTGGCCGCAATGCGATGGTCAATATGGGTAGTATCAGTATGGTCGATGCGGTCTATACCGACGTGCTGCCGCCGGCGGGCGTGCTGAAGGTCATCACCGATAACAACCTCCAACTGGAGCTGTGCTAAACGGCAACGGCGTCGTCAGACGCCGTATCCCATCATCTTGAGTAACTGCTGAGCATGCTGCACCGCGTCCTGCCGGTGGGCGACGCCCAGTTTCTGATACAGGTTGCGAATGTGGGTCTTGATGGTGGTAGCCGCCACGTCAAGCTCGCCGGCAATCTGCTCGTTGCTGTAACCGGAATAGATTAAGCCAAGCACCTGCCATTCGCGCTGGGTCAGCGGGCTGGTGCGGATAAGCTCCGGCACCTCCGGGTGATTCAGCAGCCGCTCGACGAACCCTTCGTCAAAGTGGGCGAATTTGTGGCGATGATGCTGGTTGATGTCGCGCAGAATACGCTGGGCGCGGTGTTGCTCCAGCTCCGGCAGAGTGTTCAGCTGGATCAGCTGGCGCAGCTGCTGAGCCATCGCCTCGCCTTCAATCACAAAGTGATTGATAAAGCCGGTGCGGTTGGCGAGCGTCAGGGCTTCGAGCAAGGCTTTCTGCGCTTCGCTCTTGCGTCCCGCCTGCCAGTACAGTTGATTGAGCAGCAGCAGGTTGCGGTTGAGATCGCTCATCAAACGCAGCGAACGCGCATTTTCGTTCAGCTCTTCCAGCACCATTTCCGCCGGTTCGAAATCGCCCAGCAGGATCTGCGCCCGGGCAATGTTGCGCCACTGGCTCTGCAGGAAGTGGTTGTTGGCGAATTCCGGCTTCGGCGTCTGGCGCAGCCAGTTGGCCGCCGCGGTTTTATCGCCGGTCATCTGCCAGTAGATCACCCGCACCTTATCGGCGTTGGAGACCCAGTCGCTGTGATAGTGACCGTTACCGAGCAGGTTTTCCAGCCGGTTCAGGTGGCTGCGGGCATTATCCAGATCGCCGCGCGCCAGCGAGCACTGGACCATCAGCGCCAGACACTGCAGCTGCTGCTGCGGCTGATAAGTAGAGAGAACGTCCATTCCCTGGCGGGCGCAAGCTTCTGCCTCGTCGAGGCGCGCCCATGCCCACAGCAGCTGAGAACGGATGCGCAGCAGGAACTCATGCATCGGCAACTGCTCAAGGTGCTGTTCACGCACCAGCTGGAAGGCTTTCTCCTGGCTCTCCCAGGCAGCCTGCAGGAAGCCCTGGGCAAAGAGAATTTCACTTTGCTGAATGATGCTCCACAGCGCGTAATGCCACACGTCGTGGCGGCGGGCCATCTGTTCGGTCTGCTGCATCACCGCGAGGGATTTGGTCAGTTTCCCCTTACAATGGAGGACTTCACCATGCACCGAGGTGGCGACGATGCGGCTGTAATAGTTGGCCAGCGGCAGCTCTTCCAGGGCCACCATCGACAGACGTTCCGCTTCGTCCTGGTCGCCGTCGTTAATCGCTACCTGTGCGCGCAGAGCGTTGAAATCGCCATGCATCGCGGTGTCCATTTCCACACTCATCTCCTGCTCGGCGCGCGCCAGCAGGGTGTTGACTTCGCTGTAACGATGCTGGCTCTGCATCAGCCAGGCCTGCAGCAGGATCAGGCGCGGATTTTCCAGCAGATTTGACCAGGGCAGTGCCGACAGCGACTGCTCCAGCAGCCCCAGTTCGCTATGGTTAAACATGCCCCAGGCGTGGTTGAGTAAGATATCGCGCAGCATTTTGGCATCGCCAGCCGCCAGCGCATGATGAATGGCCTCGCTGGGGAACCCTTGCGCCATCCAGCTTTCCGCCGCAGCGCGGTGGATCTCCGGCAGTTCAACCGCCAGCTCCCACTGACAGCGCTGGCGCAGGAAGCTGCCAAACAGCGGGTGATAGCGGAACCATTCGCCGGAATCATCCATCCGCTGCAGGAACAGCCCCTGACGTTCGATCTCCTCCAGCTGCATCTGGCCATTCTCTTCGCCGGTGACGCGCACGATTAACGCGTCGTTCATTGAGCGCAGCAGAGAACTCTTCAGCAAAAAGCTACGCGTGCGGGCGTCGACGTTATCCAGTACTTCATCCACCAGATAATCTGACAGATGGCTGGCGTTAATCCCGGCGAGGCGGCGGGCGGAGTGTTGGGCGGAAGAGTTATTCTGGCGGGCGGAGAGGGCGATGAGCTGCAGCGCGGTGGCCCACCCGGCGACGTCGTCGCACAGCCGGCTGCTGTCGTCGGCTTCGATTGGCGATGTCAGACGGCAGTCGAAAAATTGTTTCGCTTCCTGGTGGGTAAAGGCCAGCTGCTGGCTGCCAATCTCCAGCAGTTGATCGCGGACGCGCAGGTTGGCAATGCCCAGCTGCGGCAGGTTACGCGACAGCACCACCAGGGTCATATTCTCCGGCTGATGGCGCAGGAAAAAGCGCATCGCGTCATGGATCACCGGATTATTGATCAGATGATAATCATCAATGACGAGGTACAGCGGGCGCTGCCAGTCGGCGAGTTCAATAAACAGCTGCGCAAAAAGAGAGGAGAGACTGGCGTACTGGCGCTTTTGCACCATCGCTTCACTGGCCGCGCAGTGGTTGCCGGTGGCCTGCTGGATCGCCGCGATCAGATAGCTGGCAAAACGCTCCTGCTGATTGTCGCCTTCGTCCAGCGAAAACCACCCGAGATCGTTTTTACCCGCGGCCCACTGAGAAATGAGCGTTGTTTTACCGTACCCGGCAGGGCTGGTGATCAGCACGAGACGATAATTGTTCGCGCCGGAAAGTTTCGCCAGTAAACGCTCACGAACCACAGTGTGTTCAAGGCGGACCGGACGACTTAATTTGGACGGAATCAACATAGTTCTACATTTCGCTGTGCAAGAGAGAGGTTGCGATTTTTTTTGCGCTTCGTAATTAATATCTAATAAGGTCGGTGATTATGAAATTTATTGCAAGTTATGTCCGAACTTTATGCTCTTGAATTTGCTCTATGTCACAAATTTTGACATTGGTTGAGAATGGGGAAAAATCGCAGACAGGACTCGCCGTCAGCGGTTTTTAGACGGCGGCTGGCGGAGCGGGGAGAGATTTATTTTATGTGAAGAGTAGTCGTTTGTTTTTATTAAATTATTGTCAGTGATTTCTTAGAAGTAATCTTTTTTGCGGGGCAATGTGATGAAATGTGCTTATTTCTCCAGAGCGATCTATTTATTTTTTTAATAACCTGGCGAGAGGCGGGAAGATTTTTAGCGCGTATTGGCCTGTAACAAATTTTTACCCTGCGGACGTCACTTCTTGATTGTCATACGGCGGTGATTTTTACAGCATATTTTTGCCTTCTCACCCACACTATAGTGTCCAGGATCACACTTTTCGCTCATCCCCGCCACTCCTCCCTGTCTAATCCCCGTCGGGATGAGGACGATGAATCGGGAGGTCGGCACACTAGCGCCATCGTTTTAGTAAAGGACCCGGATCTCATTATGTCACAGACTTCATTTAACAAAGCTCAGTTTCAAGCTGCACTGACGCGTCAGTGGCAGCATTTTGGTTTACAGTCCGCTTCCGAGATGACGCAGCGTCAATGGTGGCGCGCGGTCAGCGGAGCGCTGGCGGAACTTCTGTCGGCGCAGCCGGTGGCAAAACCAGCGCAAGGACAGCGTCACGTTAACTACATCTCGATGGAGTTTCTGATTGGTCGTCTGACTGGCAACAACCTGCTCAACCTGGGCTGGTACGAGGGCGTGAGCGATGCGCTGAAAGGTTATGACGTCAACCTCACCGATCTGCTGGAAGAAGAAACCGACCCGGCGCTGGGTAACGGTGGCCTGGGACGTCTGGCTGCCTGCTTCCTCGACTCCATGGCGACCGTAGGCCAGTCGGCCACCGGTTACGGCCTCAACTACCAGTATGGTCTGTTCCGCCAGTCTTTTGACGATGGCCAGCAGATGGAAGCCCCGGATGACTGGGGTCGTAACAACTACCCCTGGTTCCGCCATAACGACGCACTGGATGTCCAGGTTGGCATCGGCGGTAAAGTCAGCAAAAACGGTGAATGGCAGCCGGCGTTCGTCATTACCGGCGAAGCCTGGGATCTGCCGGTGCTCGGCTATCGCAACAATGTCGCCCAGCCGCTGCGTCTGTGGCAGGCCAAACACGCCCATCCGTTCAACCTGACCAAATTCAACGACGGCGATTTCCTGCGTGCCGAGCAGCAGGGTATCGACGCGGAAAAACTGACTAAGGTGCTGTACCCGAACGACAACCATCAGGCCGGTAAAAAACTGCGCCTGATGCAGCAGTACTTCCAGTGCGCCTGCTCGGTGGCCGATATCCTGCGCCGCCATCATCTGGCAGGTCGCAAGCTGTCCGAACTGGCGGACTACGAAGTGATCCAATTGAACGATACGCACCCGACCATTGCTATCCCGGAACTGCTGCGCGTGCTGATTGATGAGCACCAGCTAAGCTGGGACGACGCCTGGGCGATCACCAGCAAAACCTTTGCTTACACCAACCACACCCTGATGCCGGAAGCGCTGGAGTGCTGGGATGAGAAGCTGGTGAAAGCGCTGCTGCCGCGCCATATGCAGATCATTAAAGAGATTAACGACCGCTTTAAACTGCTGGTGGATAAAACCTGGCCTGGCGATAAGCAGGTCTGGGCGAAGCTGGCGGTGGTGCATGACAAGCAGGTTCGGATGGCCAACATGTGCGTGGTGAGCGGTTTTGCCGTCAACGGCGTGGCAGCGCTGCACTCTGACCTGGTGGTGAAAGATCTGTTCCCGGAATATAACCAGCTGTGGCCGAACAAATTCCATAACGTGACCAACGGCATCACGCCGCGCCGCTGGATCAAGCAGTGCAACCCGGCGCTGGCCTCGCTGCTGGATGAGACGCTGAAAAAAGAGTGGGCCAATGACCTCGATCAGCTGATCAACCTGGAAAAATACGCTGACGATGCGGCGTTCCGTCAGACCTATCGTGATATTAAACAGGCCAACAAAGTCCATCTGGCCGAGTTTGTGAAGCAGCGCACCGGGATTGAGATTAACCCGCAGGCGATTTTCGATATCCAGATCAAACGTCTGCACGAGTACAAGCGTCAGCATCTCAACCTGCTGCATATCCTCGCGCTGTACAAAGAGATCCGCGAAAATCCGCAGGCCGATCGCGTACCGCGCGTCTTCCTGTTCGGCGCGAAAGCGGCGCCGGGCTACTATCTGGCGAAAAACATTATTTTTGCCATCAATAAGGTAGCGGAAGCGATCAACAACGACCCGAAAGTCGGCGATAAGCTGAAAGTGGTCTTCCTGCCGGACTATTGTGTATCGGCAGCGGAAAAACTGATCCCGGCGGCGGATATCTCCGAGCAGATCTCCACCGCGGGTAAAGAAGCCTCTGGCACCGGCAACATGAAGCTGGCGCTGAACGGCGCGCTGACCGTCGGGACGCTGGATGGCGCTAACGTGGAAATCGCCGAGCAGGTGGGCGAGGAGAACATCTTTATCTTCGGCCACACGGTAGAAGAAGTAAAAGCGCTGAAAGCGAAAGGCTACGATCCGCTGAAATGGCGTAAAAAAGACAAACTGCTCGATGCGGTGCTTAAGGAACTGGAGAACGGTACCTACAGCAACGGCGACAAGCATGCCTTCGACGAGATGCTGCACAGCCTGCTGCAGGGCGGCGACCCGTACCTGGTGCTGGCCGATTTCGCAGCCTACGTGGCGGCGCAAAAACGGGTAGATGAGCTGTATCGCGACCAGGAGGCCTGGACTCGCGCGACTATCCTCAACACCGCGCGCTGCGGCATGTTCAGCTCTGACCGCTCGATCCGCGATTATCAGCAACGTATCTGGCAGGCGAAACGCTAAAGGAAGGCCTATGGAGAGTAAACGCCTCGATAATGCCGCGCTGGCGGCGGGCATCAGCCCCAGCTATATCAACGCGCACGGCAAGCCGCAGTCTATCGCGGCTGTCACCAAACAGCGCCTGCTGGATGCGATGCATCGCTCTACCGCCGCCACGAAAGTGGCGGTTAACCCGCTGCCGAACGTGAAAATTTTCACCCACGGCAAAAAAATGTCGCTGCCGGTGGCAGGACGCGGTGAGTATCAGTGGATCCTGACCACTGAGGACGGTAAGCAGTATCAAGGGAAAACCCGCGGCGGCGAAGCACTGCCGCTGCCGGCCAAATTGCCGGAGGGGTACCACTCCCTGACCCTCACTCAGGAGGGGGAGCGTTGGCATTGCCGGACCATCGTCGCGCCAGCCCGCTGCTACGAGCCGCAGCCGCTAAAAGAGGGGAAAAAGCTGTGGGGCACCTGCGTGCAGCTTTATACCCTGCGCTCGGAGAAAAACTGGGGGATCGGCGATTTTGGCGATCTGCGGGCCATGTTGCCGGAAATCGCCCGCCGCGGCGGGTCGTTTATTGGCCTTAACCCGATACATGCTCTCTATCCGGCGAACCCGGAGAGCGCCAGTCCGTATAGCCCGTCTTCACGTCGCTGGCTGAACGTCATCTATATCGACGTCAACGCGGTTGAAGATTTCCAGCGTAGCGAAGAGGCGCAGGCGTGGTGGCAGTCCGCAGCGACCCAGCAGGCCTTGCAGGCGGCGCGGCAAACGGATGATGTCGACTATACCGCGGTCACCACGCTGAAAATGACCGCGCTGCGTATGGCGTGGAAACGATTCTCTCGTCGTGAAGATGAGCAGATGACGGCGTTCCGCGAGTTTGTTCTGCGCGAAGGGGAAAGCCTCTACTGGCAGGCCGCTTTCGATGCGCTTCACGCCTGGCAGGTACAACAGGACCCGCTGCGCTGGGGCTGGCCGGCCTGGCCGAAGGCCTTTCAGGATATCGACAGCCCGGAGGTGAAAGCCTTCTGCATTGAGCATGAGGACGACGTCAGTTTCTATCTCTGGCTGCAGTGGCTGGCCTGGAGCCAGTTTGCCGCCTGCTGGGAAACCAGCCAGCGCGATAGCATGCCGATCGGTCTTTACCGCGATCTGGCGGTGGGCGTCGCCGAAGGCGGGTCGGAGACCTGGTGCGACCGTGAGCTGTACTGCCTGAAAGCGTCCGTGGGCGCGCCGCCGGATATTCTGGGCCCGCTGGGCCAGAACTGGGGCTTGCCGCCGATGGATCCGCATATTATTGCCGCCCGCGCCTATGAGCCGTTTATCGAACTGCTGCGCGCCAATATGCAAAACTGCGGTGCGCTGCGCATCGATCACGTGATGTCGGTGCTGCGTCTGTGGTGGATCCCTTATGGTGAGACCGCCGACCATGGCGCTTACGTTCAGTATCCCGTCGACGATCTGCTGTCGCTCCTGGCCCTGGAAAGCCAGCGTCATCGCTGCATGGTGATCGGTGAAGATCTGGGCACGGTACCGGTGGAGATTGTCAGCAAGTTACGCAATAGCGGCGTCTATTCTTATAAGGTGCTCTATTTTGAGAGTGATGCAGAGAAAACGTTCCGCGCGCCGGCGCTGTACCCGGAGCAATCAATGGCTGTGGCGACGACGCACGACCTGCCCACCCTCCGCGGCTACTGGGAAAGCGGCGATCTGACGTTAGGTAAAGCGCTGGGGCTCTATCCCGACGAGGTGGTGCTGCGCGGACTGTACCAGGACCGTGAGCTGGCGAAGCAAGGGCTACTGGATGCGCTGCATAAGTACGGTTGTCTGCCCAAGCGTGCCGGACATAAGGCCTCGCTGATGAGCATGACGGGGATCCTCAATCGGGGGATGCAGCGTTACATTGCCGACAGCAATAGTGCCCTGTTAGGCCTGCAGCCGGAAGACTGGCTGGAGATGGCGTCGCCGGTTAACATTCCGGGTACCAGCACCGAATACCCGAACTGGCGCCGGAAGCTGTCCGTCACCCTGGAGCAGATGTTTGCCGATGAACAGGTCAATAAGCTGATTAAGGATCTGGATAAACGGCGTAAGGCGGCGAGCAAGAAAGCCGCCTCCTGATGACTTCTCGCCGCGTCGTTCGCTGCGCGGCGAAGAGCATGTCTGAAAAAAAAGGCCGGCCCGCATAATGCGGACCGGCCTTTTTCTATGGCGGGAGTTACCTTACACCACCATCCCCAGCAGCAGACAGCCTACCAGGCCGCACACTGAGATAATGGTTTCCAGCACCGACCAGGACCTGATGGTCTCGCCGATGGTCAGGTTAAAGTACTCTTTGAACAGCCAGAAGCCCGGATCGTTGACGTGAGAGAAGATAACGCTGCCGGAGCCAACGGCGATAACCATCAGTTCCGGGCTGACGCCGGTGGTGGCGATCAGCGGCGCGGCAATCCCGCCCGCGGTGATGGCGGCAACGGTCGCTGAACCCAGCGCGATACGCAGTACTGCGGCGATAGACCACGCCATAAACAGCGGAGACATGTTCGATTCGTGCATGATAGAGGCGATGTATTTATCCATGCCGCTATCCACCAGCACCTGTTTGAAGGCGCCGCCGCCGCCGATGATCAACAGCATCATCGCGATGATTTTAATAGAAGAAGTCAGGGTATCGTTGATCTGCTCCATGGAGCGGCCGCGGTTCAAACCGAAGGTGAACAGGGCGATCAGTACCGCAATCAGGGTGGCCATCACCGGGTCGCCGAAGAACTCAGCAATCGGCAGGAAGGCGTGGCCCTTCGGCAGGATCATCTCGGCCACGGCGCGCATCGCCATCAGGATCACCGGTACCAGCGAGGTCCAGACGCTGACGCCAAAGCCAGGCATCTCTTCTTCAGTGAACACTTTCGGGTTATGCAGGCCTTCCGGGATCGGCTTATCAATGCCTTTCAGGAAGCGCGCAAACACCGGCCCTGCCAGGATAACCGTCGGGATAGCCAGAATGGTACCGTAGAGCAGCGTTTTGCCCATATCGGCATGGAAGATGGTGGCAATCGCGGTCGGACCCGGGTGCGGCGGCAGGAAGCCGTGGGTGACGGAGAGCGCAGCAGCCATCGGGACACCGACGTACAGCAGCGGGATGCGGGCCGAGGCGGCGATGGTAAACACCAGCGGCAGCATCAGCACGAAGCCCACTTCATAGAACAGCGCGAAGCCGACGGTGAAGCCGGTCAGCACAACCGCCCACTGAATATGCTTCTTACCGAACTTATTGATAAGGGTGGTGGCGATACGCTGGGCGCCGCCGCAGTCTGCCAGCAGTTTACCGAGCATAGCGCCGAAGCCCATGATCAGCGCGAGGCTGCCGAGGGTGCCGCCAACGCCGTTCTTGATGGAGACGATCACTTTATCCAGCGGCATACCCTGCATTAATCCGACGGCGAGCGCCACCAGAACCAGCGCAATGAAGCCGTTCATTTTGAAACGGATCATTAACAGCAATAACAGGGCAACCCCGATAGCAACGATGATTAATGGCATGATTTACCTGGCCTTAATTTGTTATGGGTAACGTCAAAGTTTCAACCTGTAAGACATCTGCTCCATCAGGGAGCAAAATAGTCTGGCACCGTAAACACTTGCATTATCCTTACCCAGAGAAAGGATAGCTGGCTATTTTTTTGCCGGTGGTGCCTGAAGTGGATGATACGGGTAACATGTGAGGGTTGAGAATCACCTGACGGGGGAAAATGTTAAATATGAGACTTAAGTCATACTCTTTCCCCGGTTTTTGCCGGGCATTTAGCGGGAGATGTTGCGCGGTAACACAGAAAGGACCAGGGAGAGCCGGCGGCAGGTTGCCGCCGGCGAGAAAACTTAGTAGTAGGAGTGCTCGCCACGCTGATGCTCGGTCAAATCGCGAACCCCTTTCAGCTCCGGAAACTCATTCAGCAGCTGTTTTTCAATGCCTTCTTTCAGGGTCACGTCGACCATCGAGCAGCCGTTGCATCCGCCGCCGAACTGCAGAATAGCCAGACCGTCGTCGGTGATTTCCATCAGCGACACGCGGCCGCCGTGGCCCGCCAGCTGCGGGTTAATCTGCGACTGCAGCAGGTATTCGACGCGCTCCATCAGCGGGGCATCGTCAGAGACTTTACGCATTTTAGCGTTCGGCGCTTTCAGCGTCAGCTGAGAGCCAAGCTGGTCAGTGACGAAATCGATTTCAGCGTCATCCAGATACGGCGCGCTGAGTTCATCGACATAGGCGGTCAGCTGTTCAAATTTCAGCGCCGTGTCGGTGTCTTCCACCGCATCCGGTGGGCAGTAAGATACGCCGCACTCAGCGTTTGGGGTGCCGGGATTAATCACAAATACGCGAATTTGCGTCCCTTCTTCCTGATTTGCCAGCAGTTTGGCAAAGTGCGCTTGTGCAGCATCGGAAATACGGATCATAGCGTTGGCCTAATAGTTGACTATTTTACTGGGTTATAATACGCCCATCAGCGGGGGTCTACAAGGTACGGCACAAACACCATACCTGAACCGTCGCGGCGCCGTTTCGCAAAAGCAGGCGGGATATCTCGGCGACGGTGCTGCCGGTCGTGACGACATCATCCACGATAGCGATATGGAGTCCCTGCACGGCAAATTCAAGCTGAAAGGCATTTTTCAGGTTCTGCCTGCGCAAACGGGCATTAAGCGAATGCTGAACGGCGCCGGCTCGCTGGCGCGTCAGACCATTGCGATGCCAAAGACATCCTCGCCAGCGGGCTAGCGGCCGGCACAGCTCGTCGCACTGATTATAACCTCGATGCCAGCGACGACGGCGCCACAGCGGTACGCCGACCATACCGTCCACCGGCGGCAAATCGTGCCGCTGCTTAAGGCGCAGCTGCAGCAGACGCGCCAGGGCGGGCCCCAGCTCCGGACGATGGTGAAACTTCAACTGCTGGACCAGACCGCTCAGCGGTGGGCGATAGTCGTTGACCGCCACCAGCCGATGCCAGGGAGGCGGCTTTTGCAGGCAGCGGCCGCAGGGGTGATGGGATGTCGCCGCCGGCAGGCCACACTGCGGGCAGAGCGGGGGGCAGGCGAGCAGGGCGCGGCTGCAACGAGAGCAGAACCCCCAGTGGGCGAGCGCCAGCGGCATTTGGCATAGCCAGCATAAGCTGTGTGCTGTTAGCATATTTGGCCTTCTGTCCAGTAAAAAAGAGAACGGTAACGGATGAACGACATCTGGTGGCAAACAATCGGCGAAGGTGATTGTCATCTTGTGCTGCTGCACGGCTGGGGGCTGAACGCCCAGGTATGGGATTGCATCACGCCGCAGCTGGCTTCGCATTTTACCCTCCACCTGGTGGACCTGCCGGGCTATGGCCGCAGCGGCGGATATGGGGCGATGTCGCTCGAGGCGATGGCGCAGCGGGTGCTGGAGCAGGCTCCTCCTCAGGCGGTGTGGCTGGGCTGGAGCCTGGGCGGGCTGGTGGCAAGCCAGGTCGCGATTATGTATCCGGAACGCGTGCAGGCGCTGGTGACGGTCGCGTCTTCCCCCTGTTTCGCGGCCCGTGAAGACTGGCCCGGCATCAAGCCCGAGGTGCTGGCCGGGTTTCAGCAGCAGTTGAGCGAAGATTTCCAGCGCACCGTCGAGCGATTCCTCGCTCTGCAAACCATGGGCACAGAGAGCGCGCGTCAGGATGCGCGGGCGTTAAAGCAGGCGGTGCTCTCGCTGCCGATGCCTTCCGCCGAGGCGTTGAACGGCGGACTGGAGATCCTCAGAACGGTCGATCTGCGCCAGGCGCTGGTCGGGCTGCCGATGCCGTTGCTGCGGTTGTATGGCCGGCTGGACGGACTGGTGCCGCGCAAGATTGTTCCGCTGCTGGATAAGCTGTGGCCGGAAAGCGAGTCGATCCTTTTTGATAAGGCAGCGCATGCGCCGTTTGTTTCTCATCCCGAGGCGTTCTGCGAGCCGCTGCTGGCGTTGAAAAAGCGGCTAGGGTAATTTTTTTTGCCGCGCGATGGTAAAAGGGCCATTCCTAGCAATACTTAGGTTGTTACGGTGGTTGATTATTTCATTCCGCCACCGTGACCTACAATAACAACCTTATGGAGAGTAGAGGCTATGAAACTTGTTACAGGAATGGTTGCATCTCTGGTGATTGGCACCCTGTCGTTTGGCGCATTCGCTGCGAAAGAGATCCAAAAAGAAGATGTGGCGAAGATGAATTTGACCAAGGTCGGCAGCATCACGACCTCCAGGACGACGTCACCGATGGACGCTCGACGCGATCTGTCTAAAAAAGCGGATGAGCTGGGTGGGAAATACTTTGTGGTGATTGCCGGGCAGAAAAACGAAAAAACCGTTCACGCTAACGCTGACGTTTATAAATAATCCAGTCATAAAAAACGGGCCTGCTGGCCCGTTTTTCACTGATGTCTCACTCATTTACCTCGTTGCACGACCTGACCTGACTCCTTTCATCGCAGCGCCCACCACTCCTGCTGGCACGCCGCTTTCCCTTCAGGACAGCTTTTACAGCTGCCTGAGAGACAGCCCTCGCTCGTTTCGCTGATCCGTACCACCTTACCCATGGCTTCCATCCGTTCCAGCATCGCGTCAATCAGCGGCTGAGGCGTCCGCAGGCGGGTGCTGAGCTGTTTCGCCTCCATGCGGCCCTGCAGGGCCAGCATATCGCGGACTTCCATTAACGACGCCACAGACCCTCCTTAGTGGCAATCGCCAGCCGGGCTGGAACAGCAGGAGGCCGGCGTTTTTCGGGTGGCCAGCAGCGAGACATCCACCCGGCTGCGCGCCCGGCGCAGCAGGCCGAAGAGCACCACGTTGAACAACACCACCGCCAGGATACACACCAGGCTGTAGCGCGGGTGGTCGCTAAAGCTGACGGTCTGGTAGTAGAGCGTCGAGAGCGAATAGGCTATATTCAGCCCCCACAGGATGGAGAAGGTCATCCAGCCACGGCTCGATTCGCGGGCGATGGCGCCCATCACCGAGATGCAGGGGATATAGAGCAGGACGAAGATCAGGTAGCTGTATGCCGCCGCCGCGCTGCCAAATTTACTGCCCATCACGCCCATGGCGCCGGTGGCCATTTCGCCATCGCCTTTGCTGGCTTCG
This sequence comes from Klebsiella sp. D-Nf1, assembly GCF_002810515.1. Taxonomy (NCBI): domain Bacteria; kingdom Pseudomonadati; phylum Pseudomonadota; class Gammaproteobacteria; order Enterobacterales; family Enterobacteriaceae; genus Klebsiella; species Klebsiella sp. D-Nf1. The sequence continues at coordinate 56,487 of NZ_PIOK01000005.1, read as the reverse complement.
ATGGGGTTGGCCAGGACGCTGAGGCTGAAGGTGTCTTTCAGTCCCTGCCATGTCTCGTCGACGGCGGCGAGCAGTTCTTCGCCGAGGCTGAAGGTCTGCGGATTGAATTCCTCATTCTGGATATCTTCGGCGGTATAGAGCGTGTTCAGCGTACCGACCACCACCTCCTTCGCCATCGCGCCGGTAAACAGGCCGACGGTGGCCTGCCAGTTATCTTCATGCACGCCGATCGGTTTAAACACCGGCGTAATGACCCGGCTCACCGAGGCCAGCGCGGAGTCGTTGATGTTGTCGACGACCTTACCGCTCAGCGAGAAGCTGTTCAGCGCGCTGAGGAAAATGCTGACAATGACGATCACCTTCCCGGCGCGCAGCACAAAGCCTTTCAGCCGCTGCCAGGTCTGGATAATCAGGCTCTTGATGTGCGGGACGTGGTACACCGGCAGCTCCATCACGAACGGCGAGGCTTCACCGCGCATAATGGTGTGCTTCAGCATCAGGCCGGTGAGAATGGCCATCACAATGCCCAGTACGTAGAGCGAGAAGACCGCCAGCGCACCGTTCTGACCAAAGAACGCGGCCGCGAAGACAGCGAAGATCGCCAGCCGCGCGCCGCAGGACATAAACGGCGCCATCATAATGGTCATCAGACGCTCGCGCGGCGCGTCAAGGGTGCGGGCGCCCATCACCGACGGCACGTTGCAGCCGAAACCGACAATCAACGGGACAAAGGATTTCCCCGGCAGGCCGAGGGCTTGCATCAGGCGGTCCATCACAAAGGCGGCGCGCGCCATATAGCCGGAGTCCTCAAGGAAGGAGAGGAACAGATACATCATGCCGATCTGCGGCACCAGCGGCAGCACGGTGTTGATACCACCGCCGATCCCCTGGGCGAGGAAGACGGTCAGCCAGTCCGGGAAGTGCAGGGTGTAGCCCAGCCATTGAATACCGTGAATAAAGACCGCGACTGAGCCGGCATCGAAAATCGGCTGCAGCGCGCCGCCGATGTTGATCGCCAGCAGGAACATCAGGTACATGACAAAGAGAAAAATCGGCAACCCGAGGAAGCGGTTGAGGATCACTTTGTCCATTGCCGCGGTGAAGCGGCTTGGCTCGGCGGTCAGGGTGTTGCTGACGGCGTCGCAAACGGCGGCGATGGTCTGATAGCGCGCGTCTGCGATATGCAATGCCGGGTCGTCGATCTCGTCGCTGAGATTCGCCAGAGCAATATCCAGTTTATCGGCGGCGTCGCCGGCATAGGCCCGGCTGTAGATATCGCCCTCCAGCATCTGCAGACCCAGCCAGCGCCGCTGCCGGGTCGGGATCTGCGCTGACATCTGCTGCGCCAGCAGGTCAGCTTCGCGCAGCAGCGGCTGCGGATAGTGAACCAGCTCAATATTGCTGTTCGCCTGATGACGGTCGAGGGCAATCTTCAGCGCTTCGATCCCGCGTCCGCGGGTTGAGACCAGCGGAATTACCGGGCAGCCGAGACGGGCGGCGAGGGCGTCGATATCAATTCGCACCTGCTGCTTTTCGGCGATATCCAGCATGTTCAGCGCGACCACGCAGGGGATCCCCAGCTCAAGCAGCTGCAGCGTCAGATAGAGGTTTCGCTCGAGGTTGGAGGCATCAACCACGTTAATCAGCATGTCGGCGTCGCCGCTCAGGATGTAGTGGCAGGCAATCTGCTCGTCCAGCGAGGTCTGCGAGGAGATAGTGGTCAGGGAGTAGGTCCCCGGGAGGTCGACCAGCGTGACCTGGTGGTCAGTGGTGGCGAAAACCCCCTCTTTACGCTCAACGGTGACCCCGGCCCAGTTGCCTACGCGCTGGCGGGCGCCGGTCAGCTGATTAAATAAGGTGGTCTTGCCGGAATTAGGATTACCAATTAAACCAACGGTTAATTTTTTCATATTTCACACTCTTGTGCCGGCCAGCCGTTATTGTGCAACCGCTTCCAGTTCGATTAAGGCGAGATCTTTTTTGCGTAATACCAGACTGACGCGTCGGGTTTCAATATGAACAGGATCGCCGAGCGGCGCTACGCGAACCACATGAAAAGAGGAACCGGGCAGCATGCCGAGGGAAAGCAATTTCTGACGGTATGCTGGGCTAATATCGCGGGAGAATCCGGTAATTTTCCACGCACTATCAGGTGTGAATTGCATAGGGCCTACTTGTGTATCGCTAACCGAAGAAGAATTGACCGGGCGTCTGGGACAGCCGCGCCGGGGACCGTAGCCAACGAAAAAGGAAAAAGCGTACTGAAAATGATGATAATGAGAATGGTTTTTATCATCAATACATATGATGCGCTAAACGCTATTTTTATAGCGAAAATCACCTTTTTTTTGATATGCCGCAAAGTCCGGCTGTAATCAAAAATGCGCGAAATATTATTTCGTCGGTTTAATGTTTAATTAAGGTTTCTTAAGTTAACGAAATGAAAATATTAATTTCGCTGTCTTTCCTGAACGGAATTAATGCAGGCTATCAGAAATGACTGAACCCGTTTTGCGCGTAATGGCGGCTGTATCGCCAGGGTATGAAAAATGAAAACTGCCCCTGAACAGGGGCAGGGAGAGATTAGCGTTTTTTACCCATTGCCGCGGCCAGGGCATCCATCATCGCGCTGTTACCCGTAGGCTGTGCCTCGCGACCGCGGGGTTTGGCGGCTTTCGCGGCCGGGCGGTTACCCTGCGGGCGATCCTGACCGCCGCCGCGGCGGACGTTGCTGTCGCCTGGCTGCTCGTCGAGACGCATGGTCAGGGCGATACGTTTACGTGGCAGATCGACTTCCATGACCTTCACCTTCACGATGTCGCCCGCTTTCACCACGGTGTGTGGATCTTCAACAAACCGGTCAGAAAGCGACGAAATGTGAACCAGTCCGTCCTGATGGACACCGATATCGACAAATGCGCCGAAGTTGGTGACGTTGGTGACGGCGCCTTCCAGGATCATCCCCGGCAGCAGATCGTTCATGGTCTCTACGCCATCAGCGAATTTCGCCGTCTTAAACTCCGGACGCGGATCGCGGCCCGGTTTTTCCAGCTCTTTGATAATGTCGGTGACGGTCGGAACACCGAACTTCTCATCGGTGAAATCCACGGCCTTCAGATGACGCAGTTCGCTGCTGTTGCCCATCAGATCTTTCAGCGCCTGCTGGGTGGCGGCCAGAATGCGTTCGACCACCGGATAGGCTTCCGGGTGCACGGTGGAGGCGTCCAGCGGGTTATCGCCATGGTTGATACGCAGGAAGCCCGCACACTGTTCAAAGGCTTTCGGCCCCAGACGGCTGACTTTCAGCAACTGCTGGCGATTCTGGAACTGGCCGTTCTCGTCGCGCCAGGCGACGATATTCTGCGCCATCATGCGGGTCAGGCCGGCGACGCGAGTCAGCAGCGGAACGGAGGCGGTATTCAGGTCAACGCCGACGGCGTTCACGCAGTCTTCTACCACCGCGTCCAGCTTACGCGCCAGCTGGGTCTGGCTAACATCGTGCTGATACTGGCCGACGCCAATCGATTTCGGGTCGATTTTCACCAGCTCGGCCAGAGGATCCTGCAGACGACGGGCGATGGAGACCGCGCCACGCAGCGACACGTCGAGGTCCGGGAACTCCAGCGCCGCCAGTTCGGAGGCGGAGTAAACGGAAGCGCCCGCTTCGCTGACAATCACCTTCTGGGCGGTGACTTTCGGGAACCGTTTCTGCACGTCGAGGAAGAAACGCTCGGTTTCACGCGAAGCGGTACCGTTGCCGATAGCCACCAGCTGAACGTTGTACTTTTCACACAGCGCGGCAACCGCCACCGCCGCTTTAGCGGCCTGCCCGGTATGCGGGTAGATGGTATCGGTAGCCACCAGCTTGCCGGTACCGTCAACGACGGCGACTTTAACGCCGGTGCGCAGGCCTGGATCGAGTCCCATGGTGGCGCGTAGCCCGGCGGGCGCCGCCATCAGCAGGTCGTGCAGGTTACGGGCGAAGACATTGATGGCTTCATCCTCCGCGCGTTCGCGCACGGTGCCCATCAGCTCGGTTTCGAGATGCATCAGGACTTTGATGCGCCAGGTCCAGCTGACGACGCCTTTACGCCAGCTGTCCGCCGGGGCGTTATTCAGGCGCAGGCCAAGGTGGTCGATAATAATTTGCTCGCCGTGGCTCTCTTTCGGCGGCTCGTCAAACTGCGGATCGGCGTTTAAAGAGAGCTGCAGCACGCCTTCGTTGCGACCGCGGAACATCGCCAGCGCGCGGTGCGATGGCACGGTGGCGATCGGTTCATGGTGATCGAAGTAGTCGCGGAATTTGGCGCCTTCCTCTTCTTTGCCGCTGACGACGGTGGAAACCAGGTGCGCGTTTTTCCACAGATAGTCACGGACCTTAGCCAGCAGCGCGGCGTCTTCGGCAAACCGCTCCATCAGAATATAGCGCGCGCCGTCCAGCGCCGCTTTGCTGTCGGCGATGCCGTTGTCAGCGTTGATGTATTTTGCCGCCTCGGCTTCCGGCTCGTGAGCCGGTTCGTTCCACAGCAGCTCAGCCAGCGGCTCCAGCCCGGCTTCGATGGCAATCTGTCCGCGGGTACGACGCTTCGGCTTGTACGGCAGGTAGAGGTCTTCCAGTTCAGTTTTGCTGAGCGTGGTGGTGATGGCTTTTTCCAGCGCGTCGGTCAGTTTGCCCTGTTCACCGATGGATTTGAGGATCGCCTGACGACGGTCTTCGAGTTCGCGCAGATAGCCGAGGCGGGTTTCCAGATTACGCAGCTGCGTGTCATCCAGACCGCCGGTGACTTCTTTACGATAACGTGCAATAAACGGCACGGTGTTCCCTTCATCAAGCAGGCGAACGGCAGCTTCTACCTGTTCGGCTCTGGCCTGAAGTTCACCCGCAATAATGCGGCAGAGCGAATCATTCATCATGGCTTTTAATTCATCTTTAGGGTCAAAAATCAGGGACTAGTTATACGGACTGACGGCTGAAAATGCCAGCTGCGCCCGGTGCCTCTCGGAAAGTTCTTGTCTATTTTACGTATTCGATCTCGTTGACATACCAGCTGGCTTCGCCCGCCGGCGTGTTAACGATAGCCAGATCGCCGACCTCTTTTTTCAATAAGGCGCGCGCCATTGGCGAGTCGATGGAGATGTAGTCTTTGCGGCCAAAAATCTCATCGTAGCCGACGATGCGAAAGCGTTTGGTGTCACCCTCGTCGTTTTCGATCTCTACCCAGGCGCCGAAGAAGACTTTGCCTTCCTGCTGCGGGGAATAATCGACTATCTTTAACTGCTCCAGACATTTGGTCAGATAGCGGACCCGGCGATCGATCTCCCGCAGGCGCTTTTTGTTGTACTGGTAGTCCGCGTTCTCGCTGCGGTCGCCAAGGCTGGCGGCCCAGGTCACCTTTTTGGTCACTTCCGGGCGCTCCTGGCGCCACAGATAGTCCATTTCCTGCTTCAGTTTTTCATATCCCTCGCGGGTGATCAGCGGCGTTTTCATCGTGAGTTCAACCTTCTGACAGTCTGTCGTTGCGCACAATTTGTAGCGCGTAATAATACCGACAGGATAAATACTGTGTCTTATGATTAAATGTATACTTAACCTGCTGTTAAATATGCTTTGTAACAATTTAGCCTGGAATGTATACCAGATTTAGCTGGTGAGCGCGCCGGGCTTTTTTGAGAATACGCACTGACTATTGCAGTGAACCTTTGGGAGTACAAACAATGCAAGAGAATTATAAGATTCTGGTTGTGGATGACGACATGCGCCTGCGTGCGCTGCTCGAACGTTATCTGACCGAGCAGGGCTTCCAGGTTCGTAGCGTGGCTAACGCCGAACAAATGGATCGTCTGTTAACCCGTGAATCCTTCCACCTGATGGTGCTGGATCTGATGCTGCCTGGGGAAGATGGTCTCTCGATTTGCCGCCGTCTGCGCAGTCAGAGCAACCCGATGCCGATCATTATGGTGACGGCGAAAGGTGAAGAGGTCGATCGGATCGTTGGCCTGGAGATCGGTGCCGACGACTACATTCCAAAGCCGTTCAACCCGCGTGAACTGTTGGCCCGCATCCGGGCGGTACTGCGCCGTCAGGCGAACGAACTGCCGGGCGCGCCATCGCAGGAAGAGGCGGTTATCGCCTTTGGTAAATTCAAGCTGAACCTGGGCACCCGCGAGATGTTCCGTGAAGACGAGCCGATGCCATTGACCAGTGGCGAATTCGCGGTCCTGAAAGCATTGGTCAGCCATCCTCGCGAACCGCTGTCGCGCGATAAGCTGATGAACCTCGCCCGTGGGCGTGAATATTCAGCGATGGAGCGCTCCATCGACGTACAGATCTCCCGCCTGCGCCGCATGGTGGAAGAGGACCCGGCGCATCCGCGCTATATCCAGACCGTCTGGGGTCTGGGCTACGTCTTCGTCCCGGACGGCTCTAAGGCATGAAACGCGTGCGCTTTTCGCCGCGCAGCTCCTTTGCTCGCACGCTGCTCCTGATCGTCACCTTGCTGTTCGTCAGCCTGGTGACGACCTATCTGGTGGTACTGAATTTCGCGATCCTGCCGAGTCTCCAGCAGTTTAATAAAGTGTTGGCCTACGAAGTGCGTATGCTGATGACCGACAAACTGCAACTGGAGGATGGCACCCAGCTGGTGGTACCCCCGGCGTTTCGTCGTGAAATTTATCGTGAGCTGGGAATTTCGCTCTATTCCAATGAAGCGGCGGAAGACGCAGGCCTGCGCTGGGCGCAGCATTATGAATTCTTAAGCCAACAGATGGCTCATCAGCTTGGCGGCCCCACTGAGGTGCGGGTGGAGGTCAATAAAAGCTCCCCCGTGGTGTGGCTGAAGACCTGGCTGTCGCCCAATATCTGGGTGCGGGTACCGCTGACCGAGATCCATCAGGGCGACTTCTCGCCGCTGTTCCGCTATACCCTGGCGATCATGCTGCTGGCGATAGGCGGCGCCTGGCTGTTTATCCGCATTCAGAACCGCCCGCTGGTGGATCTCGAACACGCGGCGCTGCAGGTTGGGCGCGGCATTATCCCGCCGCCGCTGCGTGAGTACGGCGCCTCTGAGGTGCGCTCTGTGACCCGCGCCTTTAACCATATGGCCGCGGGTGTGAAGCAACTGGCTGACGACCGTACGCTGCTGATGGCCGGGGTCAGCCACGATTTACGTACTCCGCTGACGCGCATTCGTCTGGCCACCGAGATGATGGGCGAGCAGGACGGCTATCTCGCGGAGTCGATTAATAAAGATATCGAAGAGTGCAACGCCATCATCGAGCAGTTTATCGACTATCTGCGCACCGGGCAGGAGATGCCGATGGAGCTGGCGGACCTCAATGCCGTGCTGGGTGAAGTTATCGCTGCAGAGAGCGGCTATGAACGTGAGATCGCCACCGCCCTGCAGGCCGGTGAAATCCCGGTACGCATGCATCCGCTTTCTATCAAGCGCGCGCTGGCGAATATGGTGGTGAATGCGGCTCGCTATGGCAATGGCTGGATCAAGGTCAGTAGCGGCAGCGAAGCGAGCCGTGCCTGGTTCCAGGTGGAAGATGACGGGCCGGGGATCAAACCTGAGCAGCGCGAACATCTGTTCCAGCCGTTTGTGCGCGGCGATAGCGCCCGCAGTACCAGCGGCACCGGGCTGGGACTGGCGATTGTTCAGCGTATTATCGACAATCACAATGGCCGGCTGGAGATTGGCTCCAGCGAACGCGGCGGATTACTGATCCGCGCCTGGCTGCCGGTGCACCGGATGCTGGCGCCGATGAAACCCACCAAAGAGAGCTGAGCGCGGCCGAGGTTGGCCAATCAGGACGTTGCACAACAAAAAGCCGGGCAAGCCCGGCTTTTTCACCTCTGCGCCTGTTAGCGCTGCGGTCCTGCCGCTACCAGCGCGGCGCCCGCTGGCGTATCGGTATATTTCTCAAAGTTCTCAATGAACAGCTTCGCCAGCTGGTCGGCTTTTTCCTGCCACTGTTCCGGGGAACCATAGGTGCTGCGCGGATCGAGGATCTGGGTATCCACGCCCGGGAGCGCCGTTGGGATCTGCAGGTTAAACATCGGCAGGGTAAAGGTCTCCGCGTTGTCCAGCGAGCCATTGAGGATGGCGTCGATGATGGCGCGGGTATCTTTAATCGAGATGCGCTTGCCGGTGCCGTTCCAGCCGGTATTGACCAGATAAGCCTGCGCGCCAGCCGCCTGCATGCGTTTGACCAGCACTTCGGCGTATTGCGTCGGGTGCAGCGACAGGAAGGCTGCGCCAAAGCAGGCGGAGAAGGTTGGCGTGGGCTCGGTCACACCGCGCTCGGTACCGGCTAGCTTGGCGGTAAATCCGGACAGGAAATGGTACTGCGTCTGATCGGCGGTCAGGCGGGAGACCGGCGGCAGGACGCCGAACGCATCGGCCGTCAGGAAGATCACTTTGGTGGCATGGCCGGCTTTGGAAACCGGTTTAACAATGTTGTCGATATGGTCGATGGGGTAGGAGACGCGGGTGTTTTCGGTCTTCGAACCGTCATCGAAATCGATCGTGCCATCGGCGCGCACCACCACGTTTTCCAGCAGGGCATTGCGGCGGATGGCGTGATAGATATCCGGCTCGGCCGCTTCAGAGAGCTTGATGGTCTTGGCGTAGCAGCCCCCTTCGAAGTTAAACACGCCGTCGTCATCCCAGCCATGTTCGTCATCGCCAATCAGGCGGCGTTTTGGATCGGTGGAGAGGGTGGTTTTGCCGGTGCCTGAGAGGCCGAAGAAAATGGCGACATCGCCTTTCTCGCCGACGTTAGCAGAACAATGCATAGAGGCGATGCCCTTCAGCGGCAGCAGGTAGTTCATGATCGAGAACATCCCTTTCTTCATTTCGCCGCCGTACCATGTGCCGCCGATCAGCTGGATGCGCTCGGTGAGGTTGAAGGCAATGAAGTTTTCCGAGTTCAGACCTTGCTCTTTCCACTGCGGGTTGGTGCACTTCGCACCGTTCATCACGATGAAGTCGGGTTTGAAGGCTGCCAGCTCTTCGTCGCTCGGGCGGATGAACATGTTTTTAACGAAGTGCGCCTGCCAGGCCACTTCGGTAATAAAGCGCACGCTGAGACGGGTATCGGCGTTGGCGCCACAGAAGGCGTCGACGATAAACAGGCGTTTACCAGACAACTGCTGAGTGACCAGTCCTTTCAGATGTTGCCATGTTTCCTGTGAAAGCGGCTTGTTGTCGTTTTTCCCTTTGCCTTTATCAGACCACCAGACGGTATCGCGGGTGGTGTCGTCGCGAACGAGGTACTTATCTTTCGGAGAACGACCGGTAAAAATGCCCGTGTCGACGGCGATAGCACCCAGACTGGTTAATACGCCACGTTCGTAACCTTCCAGGCTGGGGTCGAGCTCTTCCTGAAACAATATATCGTAGCTGGGGTTGTGGACGATATCCTGAACGTCATTGATACCATAAGCCTTGAGATCCTGCGGGGTTAAACCATGATTAACGCGCATGTCACTGCTCCTTAGCCAAGATGTACTGCTGTAAATTGTAGGGTTTATTACCGGGTATTGACCGCGACCAGGCTCATAGATTTACGTATCTCGACATTCCTCAGAATGACGAAAAAAACGGTGACTCCTGTCACGAAGTGAAGTGGATTATCTCAGGAAATGGGCGGATATTGGGGGTAGATGTTTATTAATGGTTAAAAAGTAATTAAAAAAACTGCTGAAATGTGAATGTAATCGCTTTCCTGGAATAAAATTACGTAACTCTTTCAGCGAAAATCGATTCAACTCGTGAATAAATGGAAGTCAGGCACAGCGCGATGAACAACATCGCCGCCCTGTGCCTGTGGAAGACGCGGGGATTAATGGACCTGCGGGTCGGCCGGAGAGGCGTTATTACGGATCTCGGCAATATCCATGGCATTGAAGATATAGTGGCTACCGCAGTAGTCGCAGTGCATATCAATCTCGCCCTCATCAGCGAGGATGCTATCTATCTCTTCATCCGGCAGAGTCTTCAGCGCGCCAGCGCAGCGTTCACGAGAGCAGGTGCACTTGAATTCGACGCTCTGAGGCTCGTAGACCGTGACCTCTTCCTCATGGTACAGACGCCACAGCACATCGTTCGCCGGCAGGGTGAACAGCTCTTCCGCCTTGATGGTCTCGGTGAGCGTCGCCAGGTGTTCGAAGTCGGCAGTCTGGGCATCCTGCGCCGGCATCACCTGCAGCAGCATCCCGCCGGCCATCGGCTGGCCTTCATGTTCCCCGGTGCGAATGATTAGGCGTGTCGGCAGCTGCTCTGAACGCTGGAAGTAATCTTCCAGGCAGGCGGCCAGCGTATCGCCTTCGAGACCGACCACACCCTGATAACGCTCACCCTCTTTCGGGGAGATGGTAATGACCAGATAGCCGTTGCCAACCATCGTTTTCAGATCTGCATCGTCCGCAATATCACCCTGCACGCGCGCGACGCCGCGCAGCTGCTGCTGGTTATTGCCGTTGATCACCGCCAGCTGTAAAGGACCATCGCCCTGTAGCTGAACGGTAATATCGCCAGCAAACTTCAGCGTTGCGGTCAGCAGGCTGGTGGCGACCAGCAGTTCCGCCAGCACCGTTTTCACCGGCTGCGGATAGGTGTGATTCGCCAGAATCTGTTCCAGGGTTTCCGACACCGTCACCAGCTCGCCGCGTACGGCATAGTTTTCAAACAGATAACGATGTAATTGATCGTGTTGAGTCATAATCATCTCTCTTTCTGGCGCGAGTTACTCACTCTCGCCGTGTTTAAATCTCATCAGGTCGCGGCGTTCTTTCTTGTCCGGACGTCTGTCAGGGTGCGGCATGGTCAGGGCGTTCATTTTGCGCGCCAGGGCCACTTTTTCACGCTTTTCGATACTTTCCGCCGTCTCTTCATACAGGGCGACAGCTTCACTTGCCGGGCGGCGCTGCTCGGTGATACCGACGATTCGTACCGTACGCTCGTCGTTGCCCTGTCGCAGCGTCAGCATGGCGTCCAGTTCGACAATTTTCCCGGGCTTGCTGCGTTGTCCGTTGTAATGCACCTTGCCGCCTTCAATCATCTCCCGCGCCAGCGCGCGGGTTTTGTAAAAGCGAGCGGCCCAAAGCCATTTGTCCAGTCTGACGGTTTCACTGGGCTTCTCTTTCATCGCCTCTCCTTCGGGGTAAGCGAAGGGATCAGTCGCCGGTAATCATTCAGCCCCGGATGGCGCAGATACTGCTTTTCCGCCAGCCCGGAGTCGGGATTGGTAATGCCCAGGCAGTAACGAATGCCAAATTCCCTCGCGGCATCCAGAATCGCCTCGCTGTCGTCGACAAACAGCGTTTTACGCGCCTCAAGACCGGTCTCCTCCGCTACGGCGCGCCACAGGCGCTGATCCTCTTTCGGATAACCAAATGTGTGGGTGGAAAGTAATAAATCAAGGTGCGCATCCAGGCCGGTATGTTTGAGCTTCACCGCCAGATTGTGGGGATGGGCATTGGTCAACAGAATGCGTCGCTTACCGCAGGCCTTGAGCGCATCAAGGAACGGCACCGTATCCTCGCGCAGCGTGGCGCGCGGACCCTGTTCACTGGTCATCGCACAAATATCCAAACCCAGGCGCTCGCTCCAGTAATCCAGACAATACCAGTTTAGCGTATGCTGCACGGCGTGATACTCCTGGCGCATGGCGTCTTTCGCCTCCTGCAGATTGAGGCCGCGGGCGGCTCCCCAGGTTTCAGGCACCAGCGTTTGCCAGAAATAGTTGTCGAAAGCGAGGTCTAGGAGCGTGCCGTCCATATCCAGCAGAACGGTATCAACCTCCTGCCAGGCGATATCAAAATGCATGATGACTCTCCAGCGAGCAGAAAATGGGCGACAGGGTATCATACCCCGTCGCCGGGGAAATTAATCTTGCGGGTCAGACGCGGGGAGTAGCACCGGGTTCAGGCAGCTTTCGTAATATTTCTGAATCTCTTCCATACGCTGGCGATGGCGTTGATAACGACGCAGCGCCTGTACGCCGTGGTAAGCCATGCATCCCAGCATCGACAACAGCAGCAGCGTAATGCCCAGATAGCGCCACAGCCCGCTGCGATCAGGGATGCGATGCAGGTTGATATGCTGGGTGCCGTTGGCGTCGGTGAACAGGTTGGTGACGATCCCTTCGGCGTGGAAAGGGGTATGCATGAGCATACCGGCCAGCCGCCGCAGCTCGCTCCACTGCTCGTGTGCCGGATAATCATACAGGCTCACCGCCGGCCACGGCTGATTGACCAGCACGTTGCCCTCATCGCTGGCGATTAAGAAACCACCGGGCGCCGGGCTGTTTAGCGCCTGCGCGGCTCGCGAGGTTTCACGCATCACAAAGGGGGCGGTGGAGGTGGTCACCAGATTCTCCAGCGACTCCGCGCTGACCGGGCGCAGCAGCACGTTCACGCCATCCAGTTTCCCGGCGGTGGCGCGCTTGGTCAGCGCCTCCCAGTTACGGGTATTTCCGAGGTTGACCAGCGCATTCTTCAGGCGCAGGCAGTCATCCTTTGCCGAGCAGAGATCGTTGGTTTTCAGGACGATATCGCCGAAATCATCCAGCAGCACCATGCCTGATTTCTGTATAGCGGAACGCAACGCCGGGCTCACGCGGGAGTCATCGTCGGTTTCCGGATGCAGCTGCCGCTGGACGGATTGCATCAGGGCGGTCGCTTTGCTGACAATATCAGACTCCGGCAGCGGCAGAGGCGGGGCATCGTTCCATACAATCTGTGAACAATCGAAAGGCAGGAACGGCGAATCCTCTTTGGCCGACCAGCTACCCGGCGTGCGGATATTACACATCCCGGTGCCTGTCAGACGCAGCGTATCACCAATGCGCACATGGGCTTTCGCCAGCTGGTCGACGGTAGTCGCTTCAATCGTCTGGGCGCCCTTCAACCACGACAGGGTGAACTTAAACGGCATATTCAGCGGTACGCTGGCCCACAGCATGACCACCACCACCAGCGCGCCGGCGGCGATAATCGCGCTGCGCAGCCAGTACTGGAGCGGGAAGTTTTTCACTTCATCATGGAGCGACAGGTAGCGTCCCTGGCGGGCCACGTGGCGGTTGAGATAGATATCAATATCGGTCTGCTGCCCCAGGTCCTGCGCGATCCATGGCTGCCAGTGGCGCGGATAGATGAGATCGATAATGCCCAGTGAGATGTTATTGATATGCTCTTGATCGTTTTCGCCAAACAGTCCCCAGCGCTTGGGGACGCCGCGCAGGCAGTGAATTTCGCGCAGCGCGGCGCGGCGCGGTGGGGCATAGATCCCCCAGATGCCGGCGGCGAGAAGCAATACACCCGCGGCCACCAGCCAGGGGGTAAAGACGGCTGGCCCAATCAGGCTGAAATAAAAGAACAGGAAGGAGGCGACGATCAGGATCGCTTCGCGCAGCCCATCCGGCCGGTTCAGCGCGTGTTCTTCCGGGCTTTCCCGACGGATTTGCCGCAGCTCTACCTGCTCACTTTCTTCGCCGCGAATGGAGGCCTGGGTGGCCGATGCGCGTTCCAGGGCGTAGCTTTGCGCCTCCTGACGATAGTCGCTCAGGCTATGTCCGTTAAGGGTGATAACCAGCGGCAGGCTGTCGGTGGGGATCAGCTCGACGCTGTTTTCGTCGTTAATATGCTGTTCCCAGAATGGCGGCAGATGAACTTCCACCGAATCGAGGAAGTAGCGCCATTTGTTCGGCGCGTCGGTGGTGATCCCGTAGCGAGTAATGGCTCGCGTCACGGCGTAGACAGTATCACTCTGTTCGTTCAGCGCCAGAACAATGGGCGCCGTCGTTGCGCCGGACGCCGGGACCTGCAGGGCGCGGCTGAGCTCCGCAAGATACTTTTCGATAGCCTGACGCTCATCGGCAGGAAGCGGCCGTGTGGTCGCGTCGCTAAAGGCGTGCAGTAGAGGAAGGCGTCGACGTCTGGCGTGAGAGCGATACCACCATCCGATGAGCAATACGCAGATTAGCAGAGCTGTAAGGAAAATCAGAAAGGTGCCCATGCCCATCCCATCATAGTTATTTTTTTCTTACGATATCGTCGGTGAACGTCAATACTAACGTCAAGCTGCAGTGTTAGCGGCGCACCTGGTTACAGGGTAGTGAATATGTCATGCAGCAACGTATAAGCTTACCAAAAACGTTAATGCGCAGAAATCGGTAAATTCTCAAACAGAATTCAAGCTATTGACTTTTTTATCTTTATTACTTTCTCCTTTGCCGGTAAAAGGTTACAACTCTGTAAATAAGTAGCGATTTGGATTGCCGAAAGCGTGTTGCGTATCGCACAATGACTGCTTAATCACAGCATAGACCGATGACAATGAGCAAATCATTACAAAAACCCACCATTCTCAATGTTGAAACCGTCGCCCGTTCGCGCCTCTTTAATGTCGAAAGCGTCGATCTGGAATTCAGCAACGGTGTGCGTCGCGTTTATGAACGTATGCGGCCGTCTACCCGTGAAGCGGTGATGATTGTACCGATTGTTGATGATCACATTATTTTGATTCGCGAGTATGCCGTCGGCACGGAATCCTACGAGCTGGGTTTCTCCAAAGGGCTGATTGACCCGGGTGAAACGGTGGATGAAGCAGCCAACCGCGAGTTGAAAGAAGAGGTTGGCTTTGGCGCCAATAAGCTGACGTTTCTGAAGAAGCTCAGTATGGCCCCCTCCTACTTCTCCAGCAAAATGAATATCCTGGTGGCGGAAGACCTTTATCCTGAATCGCTGCCGGGCGATGAGCCCGAACCGCTGCCGCAGGTGCGCTGGCCGCTGGCGCAGCTGATGTCGCTGCTGGATGAAGAAGATTTTAACGAGGCTCGTAACGTCAGCGCGCTGTTTTTAGTGCGCGAATGGCTGCTGGCTCAGGGCCGACTCTGAGAGAAAGCGCGCCGATAGCAGCAATAAAAAAGCGCCCGCAGGCGCTTTTTTTGTCAGAACAGTTCGTGGGTTTCACCACCGCCGTCAGTCAGGGTAGTGCCCACCTCATGGACCGCCTGCTGCGTGGGTTGGGTTCCTTCAATGAAGTATTCCGCACGACTGTTGCCTCCGTTCGCCAGCTGACCGGTGCTGCGGTCAATATTCACCGTGACGATACCTGGCGGCGGGGTTAATGGTTCTTCCGGCACCCCCTCCAGCACGCTTTTCATAAAGCTGTCCCAGGCTGGCTGGGCACTTTTAGCACCGCCCTCATAGCCGGAGATCTGATCTTTAATCGCCCCGGAGGCGGTGGTGCGGCCAAGATCGCGACGATGATCGTCAAAGCCGATCCATACCGAGGTCACCACACCCGGCCCGTAGCCTGAGAACCAGGCATCCTTCGAGCTGTTGGTGGTCCCGGTCTTCCCGCCGATGTCATGCCGCTGCAGATCGCGTCCGGCGCGCCAGCCGGTTCCCATCCAGCCCGGCTCGCCAAAGATGTTGCTGTTCAGCGCGCTTTTGATCAGGAACGACAGGGGCGTATTAATCACATGCGGCGCGTATTCCTGGGCGCCGCTCTGCGCGATCAGCGACTGGTTGGCCTGCTCCAGCTGCGGCTGCGGCGGCACGTTGCCATTCTGCGGTTCCGTCGAGGTGGCAACATCTTCCACATCTTTGTTTTCCAGCACGTTGGATTTTGGCGTATCGCCGTAAATCACCGGTAAGTCGCACTGCGGGCAGGCGATCTTCGGACGCTCCTCGAAGAGAACGCCGCCCTGATCATTCTCAATCTTACTGATAAAGAACGGATTGACCAGGAAGCCGCCATTGGCCATCACCGAATATCCGCGGGCAACCTGCATGGGGGTAAAGGAGGCAGAACCCAGGGCCAGCGACTCGGTATGGACAATGTTTTGCGCCGGGAAGCCAAAGCGCTGCAGATACTCGGCGGCATAGTCGACGCCCATGGCACGCATAGCGCGCACCATCACCACGTTTTTCGACTGTCCAAGCCCCTGACGTAAACGAATCGGACCGGCATACTGCGGCGGCGAGTTCTTCGGTCGCCAGTCGGAGCCTGCGCCCGCATCCCAGCGCGAGATCGGCACATCGTTAAGCATGCTTGCCAGCGTTAAGCCTTTATCCATCGCGGCGGTATAGAGGAACGGCTTAATGTTGGAGCCGACCTGACGCAGTGCCTGAGTGGCACGGTTGAACTTGCTCTGGTTAAAGTCAAACCCGCCGACGAGAGCAATAATCGCGCCGTTTTGCGGATTAATGGAGACCAGCGCTGAGTTGACGTCCGGGACCTGCGACAGCCACCAGCTGTCACCCACTTTACGAACCCAGATCTGCTGCCCGGCCTGCAGGACGTCGTTGACCTTACGCGGCGTCGCTCCCTGCTGTGTGTCAGAGATAAAGCGACGGGCCCAGCGTACGCCATCCATCGTCAGAGAAACCGAGTCGCCGTTAGCCAATAGCGCGACGGCCTCCTGGGCATTCGCGGCAGTGACCACTGCGGGCGAAAGCGGGCCGAGGCCAGGCTGGCGCTTCAGCGAGTCGACGATCTTCTTCGTCTCCCACGGCGTTTCACCGACTTTCCACAGCACGCTGGCCGGGCCGCGGTAGCCGTGACGCATATCGTAATCCAGCACGTTATTGCGTACCGCCTGCTGGGCTGCCTGCTGGTTCTTGCGGGTAATGGTGGTGTAAACCCGGTAGCCATCTTCATAGGCTTGTTCGCCGTAGCGATTCACCATCTCCTGGCGCACCATTTCGCTCAGGTAAGGGGCGGAAAAGGCGATTTTCGGGGCATGATAGCTGGCGTCGATCGCTTCGCTGCGCGCCTGATCGTATTGTGCCTGGGTGATATACCCCTCGCTTAGCATACGTGACAGCACCACGTTGCGGCGGGCTGTCGCGCGATCCATCGAGTAGAGCGGGTTAAAGGTGGAAGGGGCTTTCGGCAGGCCGGCAATCACCGCCATCTCACTCAGGGTCAACTGGTCGATAGGCTTGCCAAAATAGACCTGCGCCGCGGCGCCGACGCCATAGGCGCGGTAGCCGAGGTAGATCTTGTTCAGATACAGCTCAAGGATTTCATCTTTGTTCAGCAACTGCTCGATGCGGATGGCCAGAAAGGCCTCTTTAATCTTACGCATCAACGTCTTCTCGGGGCTGAGGAAGAAGTTACGTGCTAACTGCTGGGTGATAGTGCTGGCGCCCTGGGAGGCGTGGCCTGAAAACATCGCCACGCTGGCAGCGCGGAAAATACCCACCGGATCGACGCCGTGATGCTCATAGAAACGGCTGTCTTCGGTAGCGATAAACGCTTTTACCAGCTCGGGGGGAATTTGCTGCAACGTCACAGGGATACGGCGTTTTTCGCCATATTGCGCAATAAGCTCACCGTCGGCGCTATAGACCTGCATCGGGATCTGCAAACGCACATCCTTCAGGGTTGCGACATCAGGGAGTTGCGGCTCTATGTATTTGTAGAGGCCAAAAATCGAGCCTGCTCCCAGCAGTACGCAACAGACTGCAAGGATCAATAGATACTTTACGAACTTCACCGGTGTTTTCCCATTTAGTTTTATTTGGGCAGTTTATAAACAAACGCGCGGTAGTATAAAGGCAAGCCAGGAGCATTGATATAGCCGGACAGTTTTGCCGGATAAGGAGATCGTAAGCATGGCTTTCAGAAACTGGCGGATCGGGATGCATATCCAACAGGATAGCATTGCTATTGTCGCACTACTGCATGAACGCTCGCACTGGGCGCTGCGTCGCTGGTGGCGTATTCCGCTGCCGTCAGGCCTGGTACGGCAGGGGATGGTGGTGGACGTCAGCGCCCTTGGCGCACGGCTTGCCGCCTGGCGGCGGGAGCTACCGGTGCAGCATCAGGTCAGTATCGCTTTCCCCGCCGTTCGCACGCTGCAAAAGCGCCTGCCGTATCCCCAGTTTGCCCTGCGGGATCGTGAACAGGCGACGTGGATAGCCAGCGCGATGGCCCAGCAGCTGGCGATGCCCGCCGCCTCCTTAAGTATTGATTATGCGCCCACTTCGCGGGATGACGGCTGGCAGGTCACGGCGGCGCAGCGGCTGGACATCAATGTCCTGCGGGAGCTGGCAGGACGGCTGCGACTGCGGGTAGCGGCCATCGTGCCGGATGCCAGCGCGCTCGGCGCGTTTGTCCCCTGGCTGAACGCGCAGTCGCAGGGCCTCGCGTGGCGGGATGAAAATCACTGGCTATGGGCAACGCAGGAGGCCTGGGGTTGTGTCACCTGCGATGAGGTGAAGTCGTTAAGCCAGCTGGCGGAGCAGCTTCAGGTTCCTTTGCGTCTGTGCGCTGACGCTGGCGATGAAGCCAACAGCTTAGATGTCTGGCAGGTCATTCACCGCCGGCAGCCTCCTCTGCCGGCCGATGGCGATCGCTACGCTATCGCCCTTGGGCTGGCGCTGGGGAGTGAACACCATGACGCATGCCGTTAATCTTCTCCCCTGGCGTGACCTGCGGCGGCGCCAGCGCCTGCGCTTCCTCCTGCTGATTGCTACCGGCATTATGCTGCTGGGGTTGATGATCCTGCAGGTATGGCGCACGGTCCGACTGCAGCATCTCACCCTGACGACACTCCACGCGACGGCCGACGCGCAGTTGCTCGCCTCGCTAAAACAGCGCGAGCTTCCAATGCGCGAGGCGTGGCAGCAGCACCAGCGTCATCGTCAGCAGCAACGGCGTAGAGCGGCGATCGCCGCCTGGCAACCCAGGCTGCTGGCGCTGGCGGCAGATCTGCCCGCGCAGGCGTGGCTGACGCGGCTGGATTACCAGGGCGCAGTTCTGACCGTGAACGGCCTGGCCCTGAATCTGCGGGCGCTGGCCGGACTGGAGCGCGTTCTGACTAACGTGGCGGGATTCGCGCCGGCAAAAGCGGGCGGAACGCAGCGCGACGCCGAGGGGCGCTGGCAGTTCAGCTTTACCCTCACAGGAGAGCGCGCCGATGCGGATTAGCACCCGGCGCAGCCAGACGGTGCTGCTGATCCTGCTCATGATGGGGCTGCTGGGCTTCGGCGTTACGCTCTGGCGCGCTGCCGGACCGCCGCTGGCGGCAGTGTCCCGCGACACCGTCCTGCAGATGCAATGGCGTCGGGTGATGGCATTGCGCATACCCGCCGGTGAAATCCCAGTGGAGGGCATCGATAAACAGCCGTTTTCGCCGATAGCCATTCCGCTTGCCGGGGTGAAGCTTATCGCCTGGCGACCCCAGGGGAACGGGGGCGAGATGGAGCTGACCATACCCTGGCAGACGCTGCCCGCGCTTTTTTCCTGGTTGGCGCGTTGTGGAATGACCCCGCGATCGTTCTCACTGGAGCTCGAGGCGCAGGCACTCCGTCTGCGTTTGCAACTGGAGGCGGAAGATGGGGCGTAAATGCTGGGCATTACTGTGGTTGCCGCTGTCGCTGTTGGCAGCAGAGCGTGACCCTTTCCAGCCGGTTGAGGATCCCTGTCGCACAGCGCAGCTATCGCAATGGCGCTATGGCGGCGCGGCCGGGGATGACGCTGGCTGGATGGGGTTTCTGCAGGACGGGAGCGGCAAGTGGCGGCGGGTGCGCATGGATGATCAATTGCCCACGGGCTGGCGGGTGAGCCGGCTGACGGCCGGTGAGCTGGTGATCGCTACGCCTCCTGGGTGTGAACCGCCAGCGTGGCGCTGGCAACGTGAAGGGAAACAATATGATGCGATGGATAAGCCTGCTGCTTCTGCTGCTGCCGCTGGCGGCGGGCGCCGCCCGAAATGAAAAGACAATTTCGCTGGTGGTCGATGACGCGCCGGTGGCCCATGTGCTGCAAGCGCTGGCCGAAATGAACCACAAGAACCTTGTTGTGGCACCGGACGTTAGCGGTACGCTCTCCCTGCGTCTGCAAAAGGTACCCTGGACCCAGGCGTTGCGGGCGGTGGCGGATAGCGCAGGCCTCTCTTTGCAACAGCAGGGGACGGTCATCTACGCGCATACCCAGGCCTGGCAAAAGGCAAATCAGGCGCAGCGTGAAGCCGAACAGGAGAAACGCCTGCAGAACCTGCCCTTGCAGGCCGAGAACGTGACCCTGCACTATGCCGATGCCGAGGAGCTGGCTAAAACAGGCGGTAAGTTGCTCAGCGCCAGGGGGCACCTGATGGCGGACAAGCGGACCAACCGGTTGCTGATCCGCGATGATGCCCGGCACCTGCCGGCGTTGAAAGCCTGGGCGCAGGAGATGGATTTGCCCGTCGGGCAGGTTGAGCTGGCTGCCCATATCGTGTCGATGAGCGAAACCAGCCTTCGCGAGCTGGGGGTGAAGTGGCGGCTGGCGGAGGTCGGCGGCACGCCGGGCTCCGGTAAAATCACCACCCTGAGCAGCGATTTGTCGGTGAACGATGCCAGCACCCGTGCGGGCTTTAACATCGGCAAGATCAACGGTCGCTTGCTTGAACTCGAGCTTTCCGCGCTGGAGCGCAAGCAGCAGGTCGATATTATCGCCAGCCCTCGTTTGCTGGCCTCGCATATGCAGCCCGCCAGCATCAAGCAGGGGAGCGAGATCCCCTATCAGGTTTCCAGCGGTGAAAGCGGCGCCACGTCGGTGGAGTTTAAAGAAGCCGTGCTGGGGATGGAGGTGACGCCGACGGTGCTGCAGCAGGGGAGAGTGCGACTGAAGCTGCGGATCAGCGAAAATACGCCGGGCCAGGTGCTGAAGCAGGATAATGGCGAGGCGCTGGCCATCGATAAACAGGAGATAGAGACTCTGGTGGAAGTTCGCAGCGGCGAGACCTTAGCGTTGGGCGGCATCTTTTCGCAGAAAAACAAAACCGCCCGCGACAGCGTCCCGCTGCTTGGCGATATCCCGGTGCTGGGGCGTCTGTTTCGGCGCGACGGGAAAGATAATGAACGCCGTGAACTGGTTGTCTTTATTACGCCACGGATTCTGGCAGTACGTTAAGCAGGTTTTTCATGCTAAACACGTTTCAGGTGTTTGACGTGAGGACGGATTTAGCATACAAGGGGTACCGATTTGAGAGTCGGGTACGACATCAATCCTCCCTTTATTGTCCGGCGATTTTATTCAGTTGCCAAACCAGCCGGAGTATTGAGATAATTTTTAGTCTGACTCTCGCTCTATTGCATATGAGGTTTCAGTTCATGCCCTGCGGCGCTGGGTGTCTGCGAAGCGGGTTTATCATTAACGAATAGTCTTAGTAGTACCGAAAAAATGGCAGAGAAACGCAATATCTTTCTGGTTGGGCCTATGGGTGCCGGCAAAAGCACTATTGGGCGCCAGTTAGCCCAACAGCTCAACATGGAATTTTACGATTCCGATCAAGAAATTGAGAAACGCACTGGCGCTGATGTGGGCTGGGTCTTCGATGTTGAAGGCGAAGACGGCTTCCGCGACCGTGAAGAAAAAATTATCAATGAGTTGACGGAAAAACAGGGGATTGTGCTGGCGACTGGCGGCGGCTCTGTAAAATCCCGTGAAACGCGTAACCGTCTCTCCGCCCGCGGCGTGGTGGTCTACCTGGAAACGACAATCGAGAAGCAGTTGGCCCGTACGCAGCGCGATAAAAAGCGTCCTTTGCTACAAGTCGATGCGCCGCCTCGTGAAGTGCTGGAAGCGCTGGCTGACGAGCGTAACCCGCTGTATGAAGAGATCGCCGATGTGACTATCCGCACAGACGATCAGAGTGCGAAAGTCGTCGCGAACCAGATTATTCATATGCTGGAAAGCAATTGATTCTGGCTTAATAAAAGTGCGTCAGAGTAAAAGTCACTGAGGTGGACGTCGCGTTATGGAGAGGCTTACTGTTACCCTCGGGGAACGTAGTTACCCGATTACCATCGCGGCTGGTTTGTTTAACGATCCAGCTTCCTTCCTGCCACTCAAGTCGGGCGACCAGGCTATGCTGGTCACCAACGAAACGCTGGCGCCGCTTTATCTGGATACCGTCCGCTCTGTGCTGGAGCAGGCAGGGGTCAACGTTGACAGCGTGATCCTGCCCGATGGCGAGCAGTATAAAAGCCTGGCGGTGATGGATACCGTTTTTACCGCTCTGTTGCAAAAACCGCATGGTCGCGACACCACACTGGTGGCGCTTGGCGGCGGCGTAATTGGTGATTTAACCGGTTTCGCCGCGGCAAGCTATCAGCGCGGCGTGCGTTTTATCCAGGTCCCCACCACTCTGTTGTCGCAGGTCGATTCGTCGGTCGGCGGCAAAACCGCAGTGAACCATCCTCTCGGCAAAAACATGATTGGCGCCTTCTGGCAGCCGGTTTCCGTGGTGGTTGATCTTAACTGTCTGAAGACCCTGCCGACGCGCGAGCTCGCTTCCGGACTGGCTGAAGTTATCAAGTACGGGGTGATCCTCGACGGCGAATTCTTCAGCTGGCTGGAAAACAACATTGATGCGCTGCTGGCGCTGGATGAAAAAGCGATGGCGTACTGTATTCGCCGTTGCTGTGAGCTGAAAGCGGAAGTTGTCGCTGCCGACGAGCGTGAAACTGGGTTACGTGCTTTACTCAATCTTGGACATACCTTCGGCCATGCTATCGAGGCGGAAATGGGCTACGGTAACTGGCTGCACGGCGAAGCGGTGGCGGCAGGAATGGTGATGGCGGCGCATACGTCCGAACGGCTGGGGCAGTTCCGCACGCAGGATACTCAGCGCATTATCGCTCTGCTCAAGCGTGCAGGCTTACCGGTACGCGGCCCGCAGGAGATGAGTGCGCAGGCGTATTTGCCCCATATGATGCGCGATAAAAAAGTACTGGCGGGCGACATGCGGCTGGTGCTCCCGCTCGCAATAGGAAGCAGCGAGCTGCGCGGCGGAGTGCCGCACGATGTGGTTCTTGGCGCGATTGCTGATACTCAGCAGGCGCAACAATAAGAAGGTCTGGCCGCGTTCGCGCGGCGTTATCATTTCGGGTGATGTGCAATAATCGTGAGCATAAGCCTTTTAGTGGGGTGTTAAATGGATGATTTCAAACCAGAAGACGATATGAAAGCCGATCGCAACGATCGTCGTGCTGGTCGTTCCCGTCAGTCTTCCGAGCGTGATGCCGATCCGCAGATCAATTTTGACGACGTCGATCTTGATGCCGATGAAGGCCGTCCGACGCGCGCCGGTAAGGCCCGTCGCGAGCGTGAAGAGGAAGAGTTCGAAGAAGAACTGGATGCGGAAGACGAGGAACTGCTCGAAGAGCAGCCTGTAGAGCGTCGTCCGCGCAAGCGTAAAAAAGCGCCAGCCAAACCTGCTTCCCGTCAGTACATCATGATGGGCGTGGGGATTCTGGTGCTGCTGCTGTTAATCGTGGGTATCGGTTCTGCGCTGAAATCGCCATCATCGTCCAGCCAGCAGACCGCTTCCGGCGAGAAGAGCATTAATCTGTCTGACGACCAGTCCACCAGCACGCCTACGCCTGCTGCCGGCCAGGAACAGACCTCCGCCAATACCGCCCCACAGCAGGACGTAACGGTTCCGCCTATTGCCGCGAACCCGACGCAGGGCCAGGCCGCGGCAGAACCGCAGGGCCAGCAGCGTGTTGAAGTTCAGGGCGATCTGAACAATGCGCTGACCCAGCAGCAGGGCCAGCTGGACGGCGCTGTGGCTAACTCGACGCTGCCAACTGAACCGGCAACCGTCGCGCAGATCCGTAATGGTGCCAATGGCACTGCGGCTCCGCGCCAGGCGACCGAGCGTCAGACGGCTGCAACGCCGCGTCCGGCTGAGCGTAAGCACACCGTTATCGAAGCGAAGCCACAGACGAAGCCTCAGGCCGTGGCAAAAGCGCCGGTAGAAACGAAGCCGGTTCAGCCGAAGCATGTTGAAAGCGCGGCGACTACCGCCCCGGCGAAAACCACCGTAACCGAAAGCAAACCGGTGGCAACAGCGCAGAGCAAACCGGCAGCAACAGCAACCACCACCACTGCCGCGCCAGCCGCAACGGCAGCCACGGCAGCGCCAGCCGCGAAGAGCGGTAAAACGGCAGGTGACGTGAGTTCAATGAAATCTGCGCCGTCGGGTAACTATACCCTGCAGCTCAGCAGCTCCTCTAACTACGACAACCTGAACAACTGGGCGAAGAAAGAGAAGCTGGATCGATATGTTGTCTATGAAACGTCGCGTAACGGCCAACCGTGGTACGTGCTGGTGAGCGGTATCTATGCTTCGAAAGAAGAAGCGAAACGCGCTGTCACCTCACTGCCGGCGGACGTGCAGGCGAAAAATCCATGGGCAAAACCACTGCATCAGGTTCAGGCTGACCTGAAATAATGCCGTGGGGTAGTCTTAAGCGCAGGATGCTGTCGGAGCTTTCTCCACAGCCGGAGAATGTGTAATTAGTTAGGCAGCATGAAAAAGAATCGCGCTTTTCTGAAGTGGGCAGGGGGGAAGTACCCCCTGCTTGACGATATTAAAAAGCATTTGCCGGAAGGCGAGTGCTTAATCGAGCCCTTTGTGGGCGCCGGGTCGGTATTTCTCAATACCGACTTTTCTCGTTATATCCTCGCGGATATCAACAGTGACTTAATTGGCCTGTACAACATCGTTAAATTGCGTACCGACGAATACGTCGCCGCTGCGCGTGAGATGTTTGTCCCGGAAAACAACATCGCTGAGCGCTACTACCAGTATCGTGATGAATTCAACCAAAGCCAGGATCCGCTGCGTCGCGCGGTGCTGTTCCTGTATCTGAATCGCCACGGCTACAACGGCCTGTGTCGCTACAATCTGCGCGGCGAGTTTAATGTGCCGTTTGGCCGCTATAAAAAGCCCTATTTCCCCGAGGCAGAGCTCTATCATTTCGCCGAGAAAGCGCAAAACGCCGAGTTTTACTGCGAATCTTATGAAGAGTGCATGCAACGTGCCGATAGCCGCGCGGTGGTTTATTGCGATCCACCCTATGCGCCGCTGACGGCGACGGCGAACTTTACCGCCTACCACACCAACAGCTTCAATCTGGAACAACAGGTACTGCTGGCGCAAAAGGCGGAATCGCTGATGAAAAAGCGGATCCCGGTGTTGATTTCCAACCACCGCACACCGTTGACGCAGGAATGGTATAAAAACGCGGCAGAAACACATATTGTGAAGGTTCGGCGCAGCATCAGCAGCAACGGTGGTACGCGTAAAAAGGTGGATGAGCTATTAGCGCTCTACCGTCCGCCTAAGACCAAATAAATTTCAAGGAGATGCGGATGAAGCAGTATTTGATTGCCCCTTCGATTCTGTCAGCTGATTTTGCCCGTCTGGGTGAGGATACCGCGAAGGCGCTGGCGGCAGGTGCGGATGTCGTGCACTTCGACGTCATGGACAACCACTACGTGCCGAATCTGACGATTGGCCCGATGGTGCTGAAGTCGCTGCGTAACTACGGTATTACCGCGCCGATCGACGTCCACCTGATGGTGAAGCCGGTCGACCGCATCATTCCTGATTTTGCTGAAGCCGGCGCCAGCATCATCACCTTCCATCCTGAAGCCTCCGAACACGTCGATCGTAGCCTGCAGCTGATTAAAGAGCACGGCTGTAAAGCGGGCCTGGTGTTTAACCCGGCAACGCCGCTGAGTTATCTCGATTATGTGATGGATAAGCTGGACGTGATCCTGCTGATGTCGGTTAACCCGGGTTTTGGCGGCCAGTCTTTTATTCCCCAGACGCTGGATAAACTGCGTGAAGTACGCCAGCGCATCGATGCTTCTGGCTACGATATTCGCCTGGAAGTGGATGGCGGCGTGAAAGCCAGCAACATTGGCGAAATCGCCGCGGCGGGTGCGGATATGTTTGTTGCCGGTTCGGCGATCTTCGGTCAGCCGGACTACAAGAAAGTGATTGATCAAATGCGTAGTGAATTAGCGAAGGTGAGTCATGGATAAATTACAGGCGATCCGCGGCATCGCGTTTGATCTCGACGGCACGCTGGTGGACAGCGCGCCGGGTCTAACCTCGGCGGTTGATAACGCCCTCTACGCCCTGGAGTTGCCGGTGGCGGGAGAAGAACGCGTTGTCACCTGGATCGGCAACGGCGCCGATGTCCTGATGGAGCGGGCGCTGACCTGGGCTCGTCAGGAGCGTGCGACGTTACGGGCGGCGATGGGTAAGCCTTCCGTCGACGATCATGATATTCCGCAAGACGAACAGCTGCGCATTTTGCGTAAACTGTTTGACCGCTATTACGCCGAAACGGCGGAAGAGGGTAGCTTCCTGTTCCCGGCGGTGGCCGATACGTTGGGCGCGCTGCATGCCAAAGGCCTGCCGCTGGCGCTGGTCACCAATAAGCCGACGCCGTTTGTCGCCCCGCTGCTGGACGCGCTCGATATCGCGAAATATTTTACCGTGGTGATTGGCGGCGATGACGTGCAGAACAAAAAGCCGCATCCGGAACCGCTGCTGCTGGTGGCGGAAAAGCTCTCTCTGGCTCCTGCCGAGCTGCTGTTCGTCGGCGATTCGCGCAATGATATTCAGGCGGCCAAAGCGGCAGGCTGCTGCTCTGTCGGCCTGACCTACGGTTATAACTATGGCGAACCGCTTGCGCTGAGCGAGCCGGACTATCTCTTCGACCAGTTTAATGAACTCTTACCCGCTCTCGGGTTACCGCACAGTGAAACTCAGGAATTGAAACATGACTAAGCCCATCGTTTTTAGTGGCGCACAGCCCTCAGGTGAACTGACCATTGGCAACTACATGGGTGCGCTGCGTCAGTGGGTAAACATGCAGGACGATTACCACTGCATCTATTGCATCGTGGACCAGCACGCCATTACCGTGCGTCAGGATCCGCAGCAGCTGCGCAAGGCGACCCTGGATACCCTGGCGCTGTATCTGGCCTGCGGCATCGATCCGCAAAAAAGCACCATCTTCGTTCAGTCGCACGTGCCGGAACACGCCCAGTTAGGCTGGGCGCTGAACTGCTACACCTATTTCGGCGAACTGAGCCGCATGACCCAGTTTAAAGACAAGTCCGCACGCTACGCGGAAAACATCAACGCCGGTCTGTTTGATTACCCGGTACTGATGGCCGCTGACATTCTGCTGTATCAGACCAACCAGGTTCCGGTAGGGGAAGATCAGAAACAGCACCTGGAACTGAGCCGCGATATCGCTCAGCGTTTTAACGCCATCTATGGCGATGTCTTTAAAGTGCCTGAGCCGTTTATTCCGAAGTCCGGCGCACGCGTGATGTCGCTGCTGGAGCCGACCAGGAAGATGTCCAAGTCCGACGACAACCGCAACAACGTCATCGGCCTGCTGGAAGATCCGAAATCGGTGGTCAAGAAGATCAAACGCGCGGTCACCGACTCCGACGAGCCGCCGGTGGTACGCTACGACCTGAAAGAAAAAGCGGGTGTCTCCAACCTGCTGGATATCCTCTCCGCGGTCACCGGGAAAACCATTCCTGAGCTGGAGCAGCATTTTGAAGGCAAAATGTATGGCCACCTGAAAGGCGAAGTCGCTGAAGCGGTGTCGGGCATGCTGACTGAGCTGCAGGAGCGCTATCACCGTTTCCGTAACGACGAAGCGTTTCTCAACCAGGTAATGAAAGACGGCGCAGAGAAAGCCAGCGCGCGCGCTTCTCAGACCCTGAAAGCGGTATACGAAGCGATTGGTTTTGTCGCCAGGCCGTAAGCGACGCAACAGCTAAAAAGGCGGGATATTATCCCGCCTTTTTTATGTCTGTCGTCCACGTGGGGAGGCGAAGGTTAGTGGTTCGAGAACCAGTTCAGTTTATCCCGCAGGCCAACCACGCGACCGACGATGATCAGCGCCGGGCTGGCCATCTGCTGCGCCAGGATATCCAGTTGCCCTAAGGTGCCGCTGACCACTTTTTGCGACACGGCGGTGCCGTTCTCGACGATGGCGGCGGGCATATCTTCAGCCATGCCGTGAGCAATGAGCTTCTCGCGGATCGCCGGCGCCTGGTTCAGACCCATATAGAACACCAGGGTTTGCTTCTCCACCGCCAGGTTCGCCCAGTCCAGCTCGCCGCCGGTTTTCAGGTGGCCGGTGACCAGGCGGACGCCCTGGGCGAAATCGCGGTGTGTTAACGGGATCCCCGAGTAGGCGGAGCAGCCGGAGGCGGCGGTGATGCCTGGAACAACGGAGAAGGGGATGCCCGCCTCACAGAGGGTTTCCAGCTCTTCCCCTCCGCGGCCAAAGATAAAGGGATCGCCGCCTTTCAGCCGGACCACGCGTTTTCCTTTTTGCGCTTCACGCAGCAGGATCTGGTTGATCTCCTCCTGCGGGACGCAGTGGTAGCCAGAACGTTTGCCGACGAATACCCGGTCAGCGTCGCGACGCACCAGATTCATGATGTCGTCGGAAACCAGCCGGTCATAAACCACCACGTCGGCCTGCTGGATCTGCTGCAGGCCTTTGAGCGTAAGCAGCCCGGCGTCACCGGGACCGGCGCCAACCAGCACCACCTCGCCGCGATGCTCCAACGGCTCCGTCAGTAGCTGCTCGGTGGTATCCGCCACCGCCTGCCGATCGTTATTGGCCAGCGACTGCGCCAGCCGGTCGTTCACAAACAGCTTCTCCCAGAAGCGGCGACGTTCGCCCACGCTGGCAAACTGCTGCTTAACGCGCGCGCGCAGATGGCCGGCATAGCGGGCCAGCTGGCCGAGATGCAGGGGTAAGACTGACTCCAGCTTCTCGCGCAGCAGGCGCGCCAGTACCGGCGATGTCCCGCCCGAAGAGACGGCGACCATCAGCGGCGAGCGGTCAATGATGGATGGCATAATAAAGCTAGCCTGACGCGGGGCATCCACCACGTTACAGAAGATACGCCGCGCTTCGGCCGCATCGCTGACCTGCTGGTTCACCATCTCATTATCGGTAGCGGCAATGGCCAGCCAGCAGGTGTCCAGCAGCGAGGGGATAAACTCCCCCTGCACCAGGGTTAGCATCTGTGAATCGGCCCACACCTGAAACTGCGGGGTGAAGTCGAGCGCATTGACCGTGACGTTTGCGCCAGCATCCAGTAGCAGACGGGCCTTGCGTTCGGCGACATCCCCGCCGCCAACCAGTAAACAATCCCGCTGGCGCAACTGGCAGAATATGGGTAAGTGATCCACAGAATAACCTCATGAAAATAAGGGGTAGAAAATGCGTGGTCGTAGAATAGCAGCAAAGGTAATACAAAACATGCGACTTATCCCGCACTCATGCGTTGTCGGTCAGAAGTGTTGCTTATGTCTCCCCCCGTAGCCGGGGGGAGGAAGAGGACTTACGCTTTAAGCTGCACCTGGCCGTCTTTCACCCGGGCGTCGAAGCGGGCGATGGAGTGGCTGGCATCTTCCATGCACAGGCCGTCGCTCAGGCGGAAGCGCTGCTTTTTCAGCGGGCTGGCAACCCATAGCGCGCCGTCATGTTCGGCGATAATCCCGCGAGACAGCACGCTGGCGTTGAAGAACGGGTCAATGTTGCTGATGGCGAATACCCTGTCGTCCTGGTAGGGACGGAAGACTGCCACCTGCTGCTGGCCGAGCAGCGCGCAGACGCCGGTGGCCGGCAGGATGTCGTCAATTTTGCAGATGTTTACCCACTGGCTCATACGTTTTCCTCCACCAGCGTGACCGGGATGCGCTCATAGGGCGTGGCCGGGCGGTGCTGGTCACGTTCCGGCACCACCTGTACGTTCGGGTCGCGCTGGTCGCTGTTGATAAAGTGTTTGAAGCGGGTCTGCGCCGCCGGGTTGTTGACGGTTTCGGTCCACTCGCAGGCGAAGGCGGCGCGCAGGCGAGCCAGCTCCTCTTCCAGATGGTCGTTCAGGCCCAGCTTGTCATCGATGATGACGCTGCGCAGATAGTCGATGCCGCCTTCCATGTTGTCCAGCCACGGCGCGGTGCGGGTCAGCTTATCGGCGGTGCGGATGTAGAACATCATAAAGCGGTCGAGATACTTAATCAGCGTCTCGCGATCAAGGTCCGCGGCCAGCAGATCGGCGTGGCGCGGCTTCATCCCGCCATTACCGCACACGTACAGGTTCCAGCCTTTCTCGGTGGCGATGATCCCCACGTCTTTGCCCTGGGCCTCCGCACATTCGCGGGTGCAGCCGGAGACGCCGAACTTCATTTTGTGCGGGGTGCGGATGCCTTTGTAGCGGTTTTCCAGTTCCACGCCGAAGCCGACGCTGTCGCCGACCCCGTAGCGGCACCAGGTGCTACCGACGCAGGTTTTCGCCATTCGCAGCGCTTTGGCGTAGGCGTGGCCGGTTTCGAAGCCTGCTTCAATCAGCTGCCGCCAGATCTCCGGCAGGTCGTCTTTCTGCGCGCCAAACAGGCCGATGCGCTGGGAGCCGGTGATTTTGGTGTACAGATTGAATTCACGCGCGATACGGCCCACGGCGACCAGCCCTTCCGGCGTGATTTCGCCGCCAGCGGAGCGCGGGATCACCGAATAGGTGCCATCTTTCTGAATGTTGGCAAGGAAGTTGTCGTTGGTGTCCTGCAGCGGCGTGTGCTGAGGTTTGAGGATGTACTCATTCCAGCAGGAGGCCAGCAGGGAACCAACGGTCGGTTTACAGACTTCGCAGCCGTAGCCCTGGCCGTGTTTGGCCAGCAGTTCGTCGAAGGTTTTAATACCTTCGACGCGGATCAGGTGGAACAGCTCCTGGCGGGAGTAAGCGAAGTGTTCACACAGGTTATTGTTCACTTCGATGCCCTGTTTCGCCAGTTCGGCGTTGAGCACCTGGGTGACCAGCGGGATACAACCCCCGCAGCCGGTACCGGCTTTGGTTTCCGCTTTCAGCGCCGCTACGGTGTGGCAGCCTTTGTTGATGGCGGCGATCAGGTCGCCTTTGCTGACGTCAAAGCAGGAACAAATCTGCGCGCTGTCCGGCAGTTTATCGACGCCGATCGACGGCTTGCCGCTGCCGGCGTGGGCCGGGAGGATCAGCGAATCCGGATTTTCCGGCAACTCAATAGCGTTGAGCACCAGCTGCAGCAGGTTGCCGTAATCGCTGGTGTCGCCGACCAGTACCGCGCCGAGCAGGGTCTTGTTGTCTTCGCTGACGATAAGACGTTTGTAGACTTCTTTGCTTTCGTCGAGATAAACGTAGCTGCGGGCGCCCGGCGTACGGCCGTGGGCATCGCCGATCCCGCCCACGTCCACACCCAGCAGCTTCAGCTTGGCGCTGAGGTCGGCGCCGGTGAAGCTGTTTTCACTGCCGAGGAGATGGTCGACGGCCACCTGGGCCATTTTATAACCCGGCGCGACGAGGCCATACACGCGGTTGTTCCAGCTGGCGCATTCCCCGATCGCGTAGATGTCCGGGTCGGAGGTCTGGCAGCTATCGTTGACCATGATGCCGCCGCGCTGGGCGACTGCCAGCCCGCACTGGGTGGCCAGCTTATCGCGCGGGCGGATCCCGGTTGAGAAGACGATGAAATCGACCTGCAGCTCGCTACCGTCGGCGAAGTGCATGGTTTTACGCGCCTCGGTGCCCTGCTGGACGATCTCTTTGGTATTTTTACTGGTGTGAACTTTCACGCCCATGCTTTCAATTTTGCGCCGCAGTTGCTCGCCACCCATCTGGTCGAGCTGCTCGGCCATCAGCATCGGCGCGAACTCGATCACGTGGGTTTCCACGCCGAGGTTTTTCAGGGCGCCTGCGGCTTCCAGGCCAAGGAGGCCGCCACCGACCACCGCGCCGCGTTTGCTGCGACGGGCGCAGGATTCAATCGCGTTAAGATCTTCAATGGTGCGATAGACGAAGCAATCCTGAGTTTCCGCGCCTTTAATCGGCGGGATCCAGGGGTATGAGCCGGTCGCCATAATCAGCTTGTCGTAGAACACGGTGCGCCCGGCGCTGGAGTGGATCACCTTCTCCTGGCGGTTGATGGTGATCGCCCGTTCGCCGACCAACACCTTGACGCCGTGTTTCTCATAGAAACCTTCGCGCACCAGCGACAGCTCTT
Source organism: Klebsiella sp. D-Nf1 (assembly GCF_002810515.1). NCBI lineage: Bacteria > Pseudomonadati > Pseudomonadota > Gammaproteobacteria > Enterobacterales > Enterobacteriaceae > Klebsiella > Klebsiella sp. D-Nf1. The sequence goes on along the minus strand of NZ_PIOK01000005.1, from coordinate 24,600 downwards.
CTGCGGTATGGTGGGAGAAATAAGACGACAGGTGGACACGGTCGTAGGCGATACGCGGTTCTTCACAGAACACGGTAATGTCGAACTGTCCGGCAGGCGCCTTATCGAGAAGCTCTTCGATAAAGCGATGGCCAACCATGCCGTTACCGATGATAGCGATTCTGACTTTGCTCATTTTTGCCTCGATTTCTTTTCTATTACCGCCTACCTTAACGATTCAGCCATCAGGCTTATTGATGCAAATCAATGACAACTTCACCTACCACTTAATGGGTATATGATTGATTTGTCAGTATTTTTATAAGTTATGGAAAACGCTGGCTTTTCCTTTTTGCTGATTTTGTGTACAAGAATTGGATGGGCCGCGATTGGGGTTGGGCAGAAAACTAGCCATATTGAATGGAGAAGGTGATATGACAGCAGCGCCGCTTTGGTTAATTCAGAACGTACGCCTGGCAGACCGCGACGGCCTGTGGCAGATAGCGATTGATAAGGGCCGCTTTGGCGAGATCACGCCGATGGGCGAGGCGAGCGACGAAAGTTACGAAGTGTTGAACGCTCGCGGTGGGCTGGCGATCCCGCCTTTTATTGAGCCGCATATCCACCTGGATACCACCCAGACGGCCGGCGAGCCGCACTGGAACCAGTCCGGCACCCTGTTCGAGGGGATTGAGCGCTGGGCGGAGCGAAAAGCGCTGCTCAGCCATGAGGACGTCAAAGCCCGGGCGTGGAAAACCCTGAAGTGGCAGATCGCCAATGGCGTGCAGTTTGTCCGCACTCATGTCGACGTCTCCGATCCCACGTTAACAGCGCTGAAAGCGATGCTGGAGGTCAAACGGGAGGTAGCGCCATGGGTCGAGTTGCAGATTGTCGCTTTTCCGCAGGAGGGGATCCTCTCTTACCCCAACGGCGAGGCGCTGCTGGAGGAGGCCCTCAAGCTGGGGGCGGACGTCGTTGGGGCCATCCCGCATTTTGAGTTCACCCGTGAATATGGTGTGGAGTCGCTGCATATCGCCTTCCGGCTGGCGCAGAAATATGACCGCCCGCTGGATATTCACTGCGATGAAATTGACGATGAACAGTCGCGCTTTGTTGAAACCGTTGCCGCGCTGGCGTTAAAGGCGGGAATAGGGGCGCGGGTGACGGCCAGCCATACCACCGCCATGCACTCCTATAATGGCGCTTATACCTCGCGCCTGTTCCGCCTGCTTAAGCTCTCTGGTATCAACTTTGTCGCCAATCCGCTGGTGAATATTCATCTGCAGGGCCGGTTTGATGACTACCCGAAGCGACGGGGGATTACCCGAGTGAAGGAGTTGATGGCGGCGGGGATCAACGTGTGCTTTGGTCATGATGACGTCTTTGACCCATGGTACCCGCTGGGGACCGGCAATATGCTGCAGGTCCTGCATATGGGGCTGCACGTCTGCCAGCTGATGGGCTACCAGCAGATCAACGATGGCCTGAAGCTTATCACCGACAACAGCGCCCGCACGTTTGGCCTGGAGGATTACGGCATTGTCAGCGGCAACCCGGCTAACCTGATCATTCTCCCGGCGGAGAATGGCTTTGAGGCCGTCCGCTGCCAGGTGCCTGTGCGCTGGTCAATTCGCCAGGGAAGGGTGATCGCGACCACCCAGCTGGCGCAAACCTGGATCCAGACCGACCGCGGTGGCGAGGAGCTCTCTTTTATGAGGAACAGCCCCCTTGCGGACGCAAAGGGGCCGAAGGCTTAGTGAGACGCCGCCTGAGCGTTGTTCTGGCGGTGACGGGAGACGAAGCCGAGGATAAAGCACATCACGAACACCACGGCATAGAGGCCGTTAGCGGTGTGCAGCGCTGCCAGTGGACCGCTGGCAGCCACAATCGGGCCGGTGACGACGAAAGTGAGCATGGTGCCGATGGTGCCGCAGGTGAGGATAAAGTTCACCAGCTTCGGCGAAGCGACCCGCGTCTGCTGCGAGCCGAGCGTAATGATCGAGGTGTAGATGGCGCTGGAGAAGAAGCCCAGGGTCAGAATAAACCACGGCATGTGCTCTGGCGAACCATTGATAAACAGGTACATCAGCACCGTCGCGAGCCCGGCGAGGACGGTTAAGATACGCTGCAGGTCGAAGAAGCGCAGGATAAAGCTGAATGACCACATGCCGATCATGTAGGACATCCAGAAATCGCTCACCAGTTTACCGGCGTCCCCGAGGCTCATGCCCAGGCTTTTCGCATATTCCGGTACCCAGGAGATAAAGCCCAACTGACCGAGGATGTAGCACAGCGCCGCAACGGAGAGGAACAGCACGCCGATGCCCCACTTCTCTTTCACTACCGGCTGGCTGTTTTCGCTCTGCGCTTTTTTGCCCAGCACCGGGAAATCACAGCCAAAAGTCAGGACGAAAATGGCGACATACACCAGACCGATACTGGCGTAAACCCAGTACCACTCGATGCTGCGCGCCAGCAGGACGGCGGCGACCATCGGGAAAATCATTCCCGCCATACTAAAGAAGGAGTCGGTAAACAGCAGACGCGCCCCGCGCTGACGGCCTTCATACATATGGGTGATCAGGAAGGTCCCGATCGACATGGTGATCCCGCTCACCAGGCCGAGAACAAACATCGATGCGGAGAACAGCGCCAGGCTGTGGCTGAGCATCAGGCCGGCCACCGCCAGCACCATCAAAATAAAGCCAAAGCGCAGCTGAGTTTTCAGCGGCACGATTTCCATCAGCCAGGCATTGAGGAAGATGGAGATCAGAATACCGGCGTTCAGAAAGGTAAAGGTGTTGCTCATACTGGAAACGGGCAGATGGAAATAATCCGCAATGTTACCCATCACCATCCCGGTGACGATCACCAACGCGCCGGTCAGGGCGTAGGAGAAGAAGCTGATCCATGTGAGCTTAATACGGTTGCTGTTAGTCATGACTGGCCTGTGAATAGAAAGGTAAAGCGCGTTGACGCTGCGCCGGGCGGACAGATTTTATTCGTTCAGGTGATGTAATCAAATGTTTATTGTGAAAGTGGTTATCTTTTGCATAGGTTAATGTGACTTTCATCACACTTTATCCGTCGTACAGGATAACGTTTGCGCGGTTACAATTATTACAGCTAAGTAAAATTTGGTAAAAGGCTGGCCCAGGATGCAAAGGCTCTTTAGAATCAAGGCACTCGCTTTTATTCTGCTCCGTTAAGGAATTTCCATGCTCAAATCAACACTGGCGGCGATGGCTGCCGTTTTCGCCATTTCAGCGTTCTCCCCGGCCATGGCGGCAAAGGGCGATCCGCATGTGCTGCTGACCACCTCGGCAGGTAATATTGAGCTTGAGTTAAACAGCCAGAAAGCCCCGATTTCCGTGGATAACTTCCTGAAGTACGTCAACAGTGGCTTCTACAACAACACCACCTTCCACCGCGTGATCCCGGGATTCATGGTGCAGGGCGGCGGCTTTAACGAGCAGATGCAGCAGAAACAGCCTAACCCGCCGATCAAGAATGAAGCAGACAACGGCCTGCGCAACACCCGCGGGACCATCGCGATGGCGCGTACCGCCGATCAGGATAGCGCCACCAGCCAGTTCTTCATCAATGTGGCGGATAACGCCTTCCTTGACCATGGTCAGCGCGACTTTGGCTATGCGGTGTTTGGCAAGGTAGTGAAAGGTATGGACGTTGCGGATAAGATCTCCCAGGTCCAGACCCATAACGTCGGCCCGTACCAGAATGTGCCGACCAAACCAGTCGTTATCCTCTCTGCGAAAGTGCTGCCCTAATCCTTCCACGGCGCGGTGTGCTATCGCCGCGTCCGGTCGCCTCCCGGCATAACCTGAAATTGCTGCTTATACTTGTGGCACATAGGGGACGATAAGGGGGGCGACGATGCGTCCACTCACCGAAAAGCAAAAATCCCGACTCTGGGAACAGACACGCAATACCAATTTTCAGGCCAGTCGTCGCCTTGAAGGTGTGACGGTGCAGCTGGTTACGCTGACTGCCGAGGAGGCGCTGGCGCGTCTGGCGACGCTGCGGAGGGAGTATGAGCGATAAATTTGGTGATGAACGCGATCCTTACCTCTACCCGACGCTGAATGTCCTGCGCAACCGCCTCGGCATCCGGCAGGCTAAAAATCTGCAACAGGCCGCCTTTGAGATGACGGCGCTGCGGGCGGCAACCTTGCCGCTGGGCCCGCGCGTGCGCGGCTTACCCTATCTGTGCGCGATTCATCATCAGCTGTACCAGGACCTGTTTGACTGGGCGGGGCGGTTGCGCGAAGTGAACCTCTACCTGGGCGATACGCCGTTCTGCCATTTTGCCCGGATCGAGGAGGAGGGGAACGCCCTGATGCAGGCCCTTGAGCAGGAGGATTACCTTAGCGGCCTGCCGCGCGATACCTTTATCGAACGCCTGAGCTGGTTCTATGGTGAAATTAATGTGCTGCACCCTTTTCGTCTTGGCAATGGCCTGACCCAGCGCATTTTCTTTGAACAGCTGGCGATACATGCCGGCTACCTTCTTGACTGGCGTGACGTCGACCCTGCCGGCTGGAACGCGGCCTGCCAGCAGAGCGCGATGGGCGATCCGGCTCCGCTGGTGGCGATCTTTCGCAAAGTGGTAAGCGAAGCGCGGGAATCTGAGTAGAATAGCCCGGTTTTGATTGTTCCGGAGCCACTATGATCCTGCTTATCGATAACTATGACTCTTTCACCTGGAATCTGTATCAGTACTTCTGTGAATTGGGTGCGGAAGTACTGGTCAGGCGCAACGATGCGTTGACGCTGGAGGAGATAGCGGCGCTGGCGCCGGAGAAGATCGTGATCTCGCCTGGCCCCTGTACGCCGAATGAGGCGGGGATTTCCCTCGCGATTATCCGCCACTATGCGGGGAAAACGCCGCTACTGGGCGTCTGTCTCGGGCACCAGGCGATAGCCCAGGCGTTTGGCGCGACCATCGTACGGGCGGCACAGGTGATGCATGGTAAAACCTCGCTTATCGAGCATAACGGCGAAGGGGTGTTTCAGGGGCTGAATAATCCTCTGACGGTGACCCGTTATCACTCGCTGGTGATTGACCCGCCGACGCTCCCGCCCGAGTTTATCGTCACCGCCCGCAGCGCCAGCGCTGAGATTATGGGGATCCGCCACCGCGACTGGGATCTTGAGGGCGTGCAGTTTCATCCGGAAAGCATCCTCAGCGAGCAGGGCCATCAATTGCTGGAAAACTTTCTGAAGCGGTGATTTTCAGTTGCCATTGACTGATTTTTTATGCATATTTTGTGATTATATTTTCATGATTACATCTGCATAACGAAGAGGGATGGGCAAGACATGGCAACTGAACAACCGGCAATCACCCGCGCCACATTCGATGAAGTTATTTTGCCGATTTATGCACCAGCAGAATTCATCCCTGTGAAAGGGAAAGGCAGCCGCGTCTGGGATCAGCAGGGCAAAGAGTATGTCGATTTCGCTGGCGGTATCGCGGTGACGGCGCTCGGCCATTGCCATCCGGCGCTGGTGGCGGCGCTCCACGAGCAGGGCGAAACGCTGTGGCACACCAGCAACGTCTTTACCAATGAGCCAGCGCTGCGTCTGGGACGTAAACTTGTCGATGCCACCTTCGCCGAGCGCGTGGTGTTTATGAACTCCGGGACTGAAGCCAATGAAACGGCCTTCAAGCTGGCGCGTCACTATGCGGTGACCCGCCATAGCCCGTATAAAACCAAAATCATTGCCTTCCATAATGCCTTCCATGGCCGCTCCCTGTTTACCGTTTCCGTCGGCGGGCAACCGAAGTACTCCGATGGTTTCGGCCCGAAACCGGCGGATATTGTCCATGTTCCCTTCAACGACCTGCAGGCGGTAAAAGCGGTGATGGATGACCACACCTGCGCGGTGGTGGTGGAGCCGATTCAGGGCGAAGGCGGCGTGACGGCAGCGACGCCGGCCTTCCTGCAGGGGCTGCGTGAGCTGTGCGATCAGCACCAGGCGCTGTTAGTCTTTGATGAAGTGCAGTGCGGCATGGGGCGTACCGGATCGCTGTTCGCCTATATGCACTACGGTGTGACTCCGGATATTCTGACCAGCGCCAAGGCGCTCGGCGGCGGCTTCCCGGTCAGCGCCATGCTGACCACCCATGAGATCGCCAGTGCCTTCCATGCGGGATCCCATGGCTCAACCTACGGCGGCAACCCGCTGGCCTGCGCGGTCGCCAACGCCGCCTTCGACCTGATCAATACCCCGGAGGTGCTGGATGGCGTGAACGCGAAGCGTGAACTGTTCGTCAAACACTTGCAGCAGCTGGATGCTGAATTTGATCTGTTCAGTGATATTCGCGGGATGGGCCTGCTGATTGGCGCCGAACTCAAGCCGCAGCACAAGGGCCGCGCGCGCGATTTCCTCTATGCCGCTGCGCAAGCCGGCGTCATGGTGCTCAACGCCGGGCCGGACGTGATGCGTTTTGTTCCCTCGCTGATCATCGAAGAGCAGGATATTGCCGAGGGGATGGCGCGCTTTGCCCAGGCAGTGGCAAAGGTGATTAACGGCTGATTTTCCGCAGCCAGATGCCATGATGCGGCCGCTGACGCCATGCTACGGACGATATGGTATGCATGGTGTTCAGATGGCCCAGAATGCGTTGCAGGTGTTGCTCCAGGGTGCTTAACGGACCGTTCGGCACCTCTGTTTCCGGCGACTCCAGAATATTGGCATCCCCTGCGCTGCCGGGACCATCGCTGTCCAGCCGCTGCTGGCAGCGCTGCAGGGCAATCTCACAGGATTCGAGATAGCGCTGGGCAAGATCCGGGGTCAGCATCGTGTGCTCCCGGGCGAGGGTGGTCATAGCGTTGATATGTTCGACGATAAACTGGCTGTGCGTCACCCACAGCTTCATATCTTCCAGATAGTGGGTATTAAACCCGGGCTCCTGCATTGCCTGATTCAGGGAGTTGTAGAGCGCGTTGTGCGCCTGGTTGACGCGCATGCGTTGGTAGGCCAGCGCGGGGGCTTTTGGGTCGGCGCTGAGGATCAGGCGAATCGCCTGCTGGTCGGCCTCCAGCGCATCGTGGGCGTTTTTTTTCAGCAGGCCGCTCTGCCACTGCGGCCAGAGCCAGACCATCCCGCCGAAGGCGATCAGGCAGCCGATAAGCGTGTCGATAAGCCGGGCGACAATAAACTGTTCCCCGTTGAGCGTCAGCAACTGCAGGGTATACACCGCCGTCACCGTAAAGCCTACCATCGCCCAGCCATAGTGTTTGCGAATGATCAGATAGCTGAGCAGGGTGATCAGCAGCATTCCACTCAGGGTATAGCTCTCCGGAACGTGAAAGTGCAAGGTTAGCCCGGCGATGACCAGGCCGGCGAGCGTTCCCGCCGCCCGGTGAACAATTCGCACCCGCGTGGCGCCGTAGCCGTTTTGCGTGACGAAGAGCACCGTCATCAGGATCCAGTAGGGCTTCGGCAAATGCAGGGCGTTACCCATCAGGCTGGCGAAGCTCAGCATCACGCTGATGCGCGCGGCATTGCGCAGCGCGGGTGATTTCAGCGAGAGATAGTTCTTTAGCGCGGGAAACAGCGGTAAACGACGCTCTTTGTCGGCCATCAGATCCCGGGCATACAGGGGGCGCTGGGTATGCAGCACCCGGGCGATACGGCTGAAGTGCCAGGCGCAGAACTGACCGACCGGGTTATCCGGATGCTGGCGAGCGATCTTTTCCAGAGCCTCGATCTGTTTATCCATCTGAAAGCGCTGCGGAAAGCGATGATAGAGAATATCATCCGCCAGCACGCGCAGGCGGGCAGCGACGGTTTGCGCATTCCAGCGGATCACCGCTTCGGCATGGCTGCGTTCCACCAGCTTTTGCACCTCTTCTGGCTGATGCAGGCTAACCGAAATATGTTCCTGTAGATCCAGCCCAACCTGGAACGCCCGCAGCAGACGCTTGTGGTCGTTGCGTTGGTTGGAGGCCAGCATATGCATCTGTTGATAGCACTGGGTAATCAGGTCGACTACCTTCTGCTGGCGGGTGAGCAGCGGCGGCAGGGCGGTCGACGGATCGGTATGCTGCGTCAACAGACTGTATTTGGCTTCACAATAGTCAGCCAGTTCCCGGTAAAGCAGGCTGAGCGACTCCCGCAGCGGCTGTTCGCGCCACAGCCAGAACCAGAGCCAGTTAAACACGCCGTACCACAGCGTACCGAAAGCGTAGATCAGCAGTGGCTCCCAGATGGGCATATTGCCCGCCAGGCTCAGGGTAAAGATAGCGGCGATCAGCGACGCGGGCAGCAGGCGAGCGTGCAGCGAACTGATCTCCGCGGTGACGCCGAGCAATAGCGCCAGACCGCTGAGAATAAGCGGCAAAGGAATGGCCTGGGCGAGCAGCAACTGCACGACCAGACTGCATCCGGCAAACAAACAGCCGCCGATAATCAGGCGTTTGAAAAAGCGCTTATGCGGGGTATCAAGACCGGCAATGTTGCAGCAGGCGGGCACTAAGGAAAACAACAGCCCCTGCTGGAGATGGCCGAGCAGAAGACCGATGGCCACAGGCAGACACAGCACCAGCGTTTGCCGCAGTGCATAGTTGACTTCCGGGTGGTAAATCAGCCTGCGCCACATGAGGGAAAAACAAGAACGGCGTACTGCAGGAGCAATACGCCGCTTAGCAACTTAACGGGTGCCGTAGACGACGATAGTTTTACCGTGTGCGGAAATCAGGTTCTGATCTTCCAGCATTTTCAAAATACGGCCAACTGTTTCACGAGAGCAGCCGACGATCTGACCAATTTCCTGACGGGTAATTTTAATTTGCATACCGTCCGGGTGGGTCATGGCATCAGGTTGCTTCGCCAGGTTCAGCAGCGTCTGGGCGATACGGCCCGTCACGTCGAGGAAGGCGAGGTTGCCCACTTTCTCAGACGTGACCTGCAGACGGCGAGCCATTTGCGAAGAGAGACGCATCAGAATGTCCGGGTTAACCTGGATCAACTGACGGAATTTCTTATAAGAGATTTCGGCCACTTCACATGCGGTTTTCGCCCGTACCCAGGCGCTACGCTCCTGACCCTCTTCAAACAGGCCTAATTCACCGATGAAATCGCCCTGGTTGAGGTAGGAGAGGATCATCTCTTTACCTTCTTCATCCTTGATGAGTACAGCCACGGAGCCTTTAACGATGTAGTACAGCGTTTCTGCTTTTTCACCCTGGTGGATCAGCGTGCTCTTTGATGGGTACTTATGAATGTGGCAATGAGACAAGAACCATTCAAGGGTAGGGTCTGTTTGCGGTTTGCCAAGCACCATGCGCGGTTATCCTCTGTTATAAGCTATCTCCGGGCGCCGACACTACACGGCGTCCGGGCATGCAATCGTATTGTTTCCCTATACCTGGGAAGCTGGCTGATGATTTTTCGACAGCCCGTAATGTGAACTCCTCTGCATACATGCAGTACATCAATGTAATACTGTAGCATCCAGACTGTTTTAGCATAGCTTTCGCCGCATGTCTCCTGGTGTCTCGCTTCAGCATGACGCAGGTCGCCTTCCGTTGCGAGAATTGTTATGTGCGCGTAATCTGACAGGAAAATTGCGATACTGGAGTTAAATTTTATGCAAGCGCGTGTGAAATGGGTTGAAGGGTTAACCTTTATCGGGGAGTCCGCGTCAGGACACCAGATTCTGATGGATGGCAACTCCGGGGATAAGGCACCCAGCCCGATGGAGATGGTGCTGATGGCGGCGGGCGGTTGCAGTGCGATCGATGTGGTTTCTATTCTGCAAAAAGGTCGCCATGAGGTGACCAACTGCGAAGTGAAGCTGACGTCGGAGCGCCGCGAAGAGGCGCCGCGTCTGTTTACGCATATTAATCTGCACTTTATCGTCACCGGTAAGGCGCTGAAAGATGCCGCGGTCTCCCGGGCGGTGGATCTGTCGGCAGAGAAATACTGCTCGGTGGCGCTGATGCTGGAAAAAGCAGTGAAGATCACCCACTCCTATGAAGTGATCGAGGCGTAGTCTTCGCCTGCCGTTGTGAAGCATCTCAACCCCGGCCTGGCCGGGGTTTTTTCTGTTAGCCGATCTTGCGGCCTTCCATCAGGCGCTCGACCAGCGGCGCCATGATAAGCTCCATCGCCAGCCCCATTTTACCGCCCGGCACCACCAGCGTGTTCATGTGCGAGATAAACGACCCCTGCAGCATCGCCAGCAGCCAGGGAAAGTCGATATTCTGCAGGTTACGGAAATGGATCACCACAAAGCTCTCGTCCAGCGAGGGAATAGTTTTCGCGGCAAACGGGTTGGAAGTGTCTACCGTCGGCACGCGCTGAAAGTTGATATGGGTGCGGGAAAATTGCGGGGTAATGAAGTTGATGTAGTCTTCCATCGAGCGGACGACTGAGTCCATCACCGCCTCCCGGGAGTGGCCGCGCTCGCTGGTGTCGCGAATAAGCTTTTGGATCCACTCGAGGTTAACGATAGGCACTACGCCGACCAGCAGGTCGACATGGCTGGCGACATCATGATGCGGCGTGACAACCCCGCCGTGCAGCCCCTCATAGAACAGTACGTCTGTCGGCTCCGGCAGCGGCTGCCAGGGGGTGAAAGTCCCTGGCACCTGATTCCACGGTACGGCTTCGTCATAGGTGTGCAGGTATTTCCGCGACTGGCCTGTTCCGTGGCGGCCATAGTCGACAAAGGTCTGCTCCAGCAGGCCAAAATCGTTCGCCTCCGGGCCAAAGTAGCTGATATGTTTGCCCTGATCCCGCGCCTTGCGGATCGCCATGTCCATTTCCGGGCGGGTGTAGCGATGAAAGCTATCGCCTTCCACCTCCGCGGCGTGCAGGTTTAGCTGCGCGAAGATTTTGCGAAAGGCAAGGCTGGTGGTGGTAGTGCCCGCGCCGCTGGAGCCCGTGACGGCGATCACCGGATGTTTGGCAGACATAACAACTCCCTGGTTAAACGATGTAGTGGCGTCGCCTTAGCCGTTAAACAGGCCGCGCGGCATAATATTGACCGTCTCATGCAGTTCAGACCACACGAGGACCGCCTCTCCGCGTTTCAGCTGCTGTTTAACATCGGCGACTTTATCGGCAAGTGAACGTTCATGTTCACCATAATCGGTGCCTTCACGTAACACAAAGCTTTCAATCAGGTTATCCAGCGTTTCGGGATCCAGATCCTGCCAGGGAATAATCATACGGGGACCTCCAGCCAACGGTTTAACCAGTCCGGGATGCGTCGTTCCAGCCACATCTCCGGTTTACGCAGGGTGCCGCCGACGAAGCCAACGTGACCGCCTTGCTCGGTTAATTGATACTCAACGTTCGCGGGCAGTTGCTCCTGCGGTGGTATGGAGTGGTGATCCATAAATGGGTCGTCTTTCGCGTGAATGATGAGCGTCGGCTTAGTGATATCGCTGAGCCGCGGCATGGCGCTGCATTGCCGGTAATAATCCAGCGCATCGGCGAAGCCATGGATTTTGGCGGTGATCATATCGTCAAATTCCCGGATGCGGCGCATCCCTTTAAGCTGGCGTAAATCGACAGGCAGTGAGCCCGGATACGCTTTCAGCTTGCGTGAGGCATTGGCTTTTAACAGATTGAGCAGATAGCGCTGATAAACCCGCGAGAAGCCCTTATCCATATGATAGCTGCAGGCTTCGAGCATGAAAGGCGCGGAGACGATCACCGCCGCATCCAGCGGGCAGCGGTCGCCTTCTTCTGCCAGCAGGCAGCCCAGCATATTGCCGCCCAGTGAATAGCCGACGGCCGCGGTCGGCGCGGGGCCAAACTCGCGCTGTAGCCAGTGCAGAAACCAGGTGCCATCTTCTGTTTCGCCGGAGTGATAGATGCGGTTATTGCGGTTAGGTTCGCCGCTGCAGCCGCGGAAATGCATAACCACGCCCAGCCAGCCGCGCTGCATCGCCGCATGGATCAGACCATGGGCGTACGGGCTGTGCAGGCTTCCTTCCAGACCATGAAAGACGACGAGGCGCGGCTTATGGCGCGCCTGATGCGGGTCTTCGCTCCAGGCCAGATCGACAAAATCGCCGTCCGGCAGCTCAAGGCGCTGCCAGTGCGGGGTAAAGCGCAATTTACGGCGGATCAGCCGCGGCAGCATGGTTTGCAGATGACGATTGCCCACGCCGCGCATCGGATGGAACTCACGCGAATCGTTTTCGGGGGGCGTCATGTCTGTGGGGATGATTTCAACCATAGCACCAGAACAATTAATAAACGTGATGATGACTATACCGCGCAGGGCGCACAGGGGTTAGCCAATATGTGGTCTTGTGGCCAGTGACGCCAGGTTACAGCAAAAACAAATCATTGATGTCACTGATGGCAGGCCATGGAGAGGGCAGAAACCCACCCTGCCAGCGGCATCGTACGCGCAGGCAGGATGAGGAAGTCAATATTAGCCTTCCTGAAGCATCTGCTCCAGCTGCTCCTGGGCCTCCAGCCAGGCCATTTCGCACTCCTCCAGCCCGGACTTCGCACTGGCCTGCTGCTGCAGGCATTCGGTCAGCTCGGCTTTGCGTGAGGCGTCATAAAGCTCACTGTCGCCAAGTTTTTCTTCCGCACTGGCCAACTGCGCGTTGAGCTTGTCCATCTCTTTTTCCAGGCGGGCGATCTCTTTGCGCAGCGGTTGGGTCTGGCTGCGCAGTTCCGCTTCCCGACGCTTCTGGTCCTTGCGTGCCTGTGCGCTGTTGCCGCTCTCTTTTGGCGCCTCGCCGCTCTGGGATTCCTGTTTTTGCGAGTCGCTGAGCCACTGCTGATAATCTTCCAGATCGCCGTCGAACGGCTCAACTTTACCGTCATGGACGAGGTACAGATCGTCGGTGGTGGAGCGGATCAGGTGACGATCGTGCGACACGACAACCAGCGCTCCCTCAAAGTCAATCAGCGCTTCGGTTAAGGCCTGACGCATATCGAGGTCAAGGTGGTTGGTCGGTTCATCGAGCAGCAGCAGGTTAGGGCGCTGCCAGACGATCAGGGCCAGTACCAGGCGCGCTTTTTCTCCACCGGAGAAGCGGCGGGTCTCTTCGCTGACTTTATCGCCCTGGAAACCAAAGCCGCCCAGATAATCACGCAGCTTTTGTTCCAGCTCCTGCGGCGCCAGGCGCGCCAGGTGCTGTATCGGTGATTCATCGGCACGCAGGAACTCAAGCTGATGCTGGGCGAAGTAGCCGAGCTTGATACCTTTTGCGAGGCCGATCTCGCCGCTCACCGGCTGGAGTTCACCTGCCAGCAGCTTAATCAGCGTCGACTTCCCGGCGCCGTTGCGGCCCAGCAGGCCGATGCGCGAGCCCGGCACCAGATTGAGCTTGATGGAGTCGAGGATAATACGCTCGCCGTAACCGGCGCTGACTTTCTCCATTTTCAGTAACGGGTTAGGCAGACTCTCCGGCTGGCGGAAGCTGAAGTGGAACGGGTTATCCACGTGCGCCGGGGCGATAAGCTCCATCCGTTCGAGCATTTTGATACGGCTTTGCGCCTGCTTGGCCTTGGTGGCTTTGGCGCGGAAGCGATCGATATAGCTTTGCAGATGCGCAACGCGCTGCTGTTGGCTTTCGTACATCGCCTGCTGCTGAGAAAGTCGGGTAGCGCGCTGCACTTCGAACGAGCTGTAGTTACCCGTGTACTCAAACATCGTCTGCTGTTCGATATGGATAATTTTGTCGACGATAGGATCGAGAAAATCGCGATCGTGTGAGATCAGGATCAGCGTGCCCGTGTAACCCTTAAGCCATTTCTCGAGCCAGATGACGGCATCGAGGTCGAGGTGGTTAGTCGGTTCATCGAGCAGCAGCAGATCAGAACGGCAAATCAGCGCCTGGGCAAGGTTAAGGCGCATACGCCAGCCGCCGGAAAAATCGCTGACCGGCCGCTCCAGCTGTTCGTTGCTGAATCCCAGACCGTGCAGCAGGCTGGCAGCGCGCGAACGGATAGTCCAGGCGTCGATGGCGTCCAGCTTGCCGTGGACCGTGGCGATGGCATGGCCGTCGTTGCGCTCGTTAGCCTGCTGGAGTGCGGCTTCCAGCTGGCGGTATTCACGATCGCCATCAATAACATAATCGATAGCCGGCTGAGGAAGCGCCGGGGTTTCCTGATTCACCCATGCCAGCTGCCAGCTGCCTGGAAAGGTCATACTGCCGCCGTCAGCGCTTATCTCGTTTTTCAAAAGCGATAGCAGCGTCGATTTCCCGCAGCCGTTTTTCCCCACCAGTCCGACCTTCTGACCTGGGTTGATGGTAGCGGTGGCGTTGTCCAGCAGGACGCGTACGCCGCGACGAATTTGTAACGAGGAGAAAACAATCATAAGGCGCCGTATGTTCAGACTATGTTAATTTGTCATTATGATAATGTAGTGTGGAAGCGAATCGCTTCACCGGGCCGCCATGGTAGCCCAAAACGAAGACGATACACAAAGTCATTCTGGCGGTGTTAAAACGCCGGGGCTGCGCAGGCCGCCAGAAGACCTACGGGAGGGGAATGATGTCTCAGACAGCGAAAGTGTTGCTGCTGTATGCCCACCCAGAATCTCATGATTCCGTGGCCAACCGGGTTTTATTAGAGCCGGCCTTACAGTTGCCGAACGTCACCGTGCACGATCTTTACGCGCACTATCCGGATTTTTTTATCGATATCGCTCATGAACAGGACCTGCTGCGCCAGCATGAGGTGATTGTTTTCCAGCATCCTTTATATACCTGGAGCTGTCCGGCGCTGCTCAAGGAGTGGCTGGATCGTGTGTTAAGCCGCGGCTTCGCCAGCGGTGCCGGGGGGAACGAACTGGCGGGAAAGTACTGGCGTAGTGTGATCACCACCGGCGAACCTGAGAGCGCCTACCGTCGCGATGCCAATCGCTATCCGATGAACGATATTTTACGTCCTTTTGAACTGACCGCCGGCATGTGCCGTATGCACTGGATGAGTCCCATTATTGTCTACTGGGCCCGGCGGCAACAGCCAGAGGAGTTGCGTAGCCGCGCCCGGGCCTACCGGGACTGGCTGGCTAACCCCATCGCCGCCGGAGGTATACATGGCGGGATCTGATTTGCTGCTGGCGGGCGTTCTGTTTTTGTTCGCCGCCGTTATTGCCGTCCCTCTGGCCTCAAGACTGGGTATTGGCGCGGTGCTGGGCTATCTGCTGGCCGGGATTGCGATTGGTCCGTGGGGACTTGGGTTTATCAGCGATGTGGATGAGATTCTCCATTTCTCTGAGCTCGGCGTAGTGTTTCTGATGTTTATCATCGGCCTGGAGCTTAATCCGGCCAAGTTATGGCGGCTGCGGAGCTCCATCTTCGGCGTTGGCGCGGCGCAGGTGATGCTCAGCGCGGCGATCCTCGGCGGTCTGCTGATGACGACCGGGTTTTCATGGCAGGCGGCGGTGGTCGGCGGGATCGGCCTGGCGATGTCTTCCACCGCCATGGCGCTGCAGCTGATGCGTGAGAAGGGAATGAGCCGCAGTGAGTCGGGGCAATTAGGCTTTTCGGTGCTGCTGTTTCAGGATCTGGCGGTGATCCCGGCGCTGGCGCTGGTTCCCCTGCTGGCCGGTTCCGCGGATGAGCATGTTAACTGGCTGACGGTCGGTATGAAGGTCCTGGCCTTTGCCGGGATGCTGATTGGCGGACGCTATCTGCTGCGGCCGGTGTTCCGTTTCATCGCCAGCTCAGGGGTCAGGGAAGTGTTTACTGCCGCCACGCTACTGCTGGTCCTTGGGTCGGCGCTGTTTATGGAGGCGCTGGGGTTGTCGATGGCGCTTGGTACCTTTATCGCCGGCGTGCTGCTGGCGGAAAGCGAGTATCGCCACGAACTGGAAATCGCTATCGATCCGTTCAAGGGGCTGCTGCTTGGGCTGTTCTTTATCTCCGTCGGCATGGCGCTGAACCTTGGCGTGCTGTATACCCATCTGCTGTGGGTGGCGGTGAGCGTGGCGGTGCTGGTGGCGGTAAAAATGCTGGTGCTCTATCTCCTGGCCCGCCTCTATGGCCTGCGAAGTTCAGAGCGGATGCAGTTCGCGGGCGTATTAAGCCAGGGCGGCGAGTTCGCCTTTGTCCTCTTTTCGTTGCCCGCGTCTCAGCGGTTGTTTCAGCATGACCAGATGGCGCTGCTTCTGGTGGCCGTGACGTTGTCGATGATGACGACGCCGCTGCTGATGAAGGGGATAGATAAGCTATTGTCGCGACGGCTGAATCCAGCGGACGATACCGATGAGGCGCCGTGGGTGGAGGATGACAAGCCGCAGGTGATTATTGTCGGGTTTGGTCGCTTTGGTCAGGTCATCGGCCGCCTGCTGATGGCCAATAAGATGCGTATTACGGTGCTGGAGCGGGACATCAGCGCGGTGAATCTGATGCGCAACTATGGCTATAAAGTCTATTTTGGCGACGCTACCCAGCTGGAGCTGCTGCGCTCGGCAGGTGCGGAAGAGGCGCAGTCGATCGTCATCACCTGTAATGAGCCGGAAGACACCATGCGGCTGGTGGAAATGTGTCAACAACACTTTCCACATCTGCATATTCTGGCCCGCGCACGTGGTCGCGTTGAGGCGCATGAGCTGCTGCAGGCCGGCGTGACGCAGTTTTCTCGTGAAACCTTCTCCAGTGCGCTGGAGCTGGGGCGGAAAGCGCTTATCACCCTGGGCATGCATCCTCACCAGGCGCAGCGCGCGCAGCTGCACTTCCGACGGCTCGATATGCGAATGCTGCGTGAGTTAATGCCGGTGCATACTGATACGGTACAGATATCTCGCGTGCGGGAAGCCCGACGCGAACTGGAAGAGATTTTTCAGCGTGAAATGCAGAAAGAAAGCCGGCAGCTGGACGGCTGGGACGAGTTTGAATAAAGGTAAATCATATGGCAGTACGTAAACGTTTTATTGCCGGGGCGAAATGTCCGGCGTGCCAGGCGCAGGATTCGCTGGCGATGTGGCGTGAGAATAATGTCGATGTCGTTGAATGCGTTAAGTGCGGTCACCAAATGCGTGAGGCGGATAAAGAGGCCCGCGAGCATGTACGCAAAGAGGAGCAGGTGATTGGCATTTTTCATCCCGACTAGCGTTATCCGTCGGCTTTTTTTAAGCTAGAGGGTACACGGCAGCAGAATTCCGCTACAATCTGCGCCACTATTCTTCCCATCTCAGGAGATATCATGAAAGTAGCAAAAGACCTGGTGGTCAGCCTGGCCTATCAGGTACGTACAGAAGACGGTGTGTTGGTTGATGAGTCTCCGGTAAGCGCGCCGCTGGATTACCTGCACGGTCACGGCTCCCTGATTTCCGGCCTGGAAAACGCGCTGGATGGCCACGAAGTGGGCGACAAATTTGACGTAGCTGTCGTCGCTAACGACGCTTACGGCCAGTATGACGAAAATCTGGTGCAGCGTGTACCGAAAGACGTCTTTATGGGCGTTGATGAACTGCAGGTTGGCATGCGCTTCCTGGCGGAAACCGATCAGGGTCCAGTACCGGTAGAAATCACTGAAGTTGAAGACGACCACGTTGTGGTTGATGGCAACCACATGCTGGCTGGCCAGAACCTGAAGTTCAATGTGGAAGTTGTCGCTATTCGTGAAGCAACGGCTGAAGAGCTGGAGCATGGTCACGTGCATGGCGCTCATGGCCACGATCACGATCATGACCACGGTCATGACGGTTGCTGCGGCGGCCACGGCCACGATCATGGTCACGACCATGAACACGGCAAAGGTGGTTGCGGTAACGGCGGTTGCGGTTGCCACTAATGGCGTCGCGTTCGCGCGGATAGCCAAAAAAAGCGGGGAAACCCGCTTTTTTTACGTCTCAATAATGTGGCGGCGGCGTCTCTTCTGCCTGAGAGGCGATATGGGACGGTTGAGTCGCCTTCAGTTTCTCGATCATCAGACGCATATGCTCCCGCATCTTCGCCATCTCTATCTCGTGGGCGGTCACGGTTTTATTGAGGTCTTCGATGGTGATTTCCTGAAACGCCAGCCGGCTTTCCAGCTCTGCAAGGCGCGTTTCTAATGTGCTATCGTGCATGGGTAACCTCTTTAGTCTGATCCTGCGAGCGGATTCTACTTAAGTTTCTCTTTTCGCGCAGCATCGCTGCGTCTGACAGGAAACTTATTCATACAAAAATAGTCCTAAAAGAGGCGAGATTCAGGAACGTCCGTATGTAGATTTTAACGGCAACGTTCTATAGTACGTTTTTTGCTTTTTACGATAACCCTGGGGTGAGAGGCCCCGGCCCTGGAGAAATGGATGAAATCACTGTTTAAAGTAACGCTGCTGGCGACCACAATGGCCGTCGCCCTGAACGCACCGCTGACCTTTGCTGCAGATACGGCGGCGAAGGCAGCCCCAGCGGCTGAGAGTAAATCGGCATTTAAAAATGACGATCAGAAATCCGCCTATGCGCTGGGCGCGTCCCTGGGGCGTTACATGGAAAACTCCCTGAAAGAACAAGAAAAGCTGGGCATTAAGCTGGACAAAGCCCAGCTGATCGCCGGCGTACAGGACGCGTTTGCCGACAAGAGCAAGCTGTCCGACCAGGAGATCGAACAGACTCTGCAGGCCTTTGAAACGCGCGTGAAGACCGCGGCTCAGCAGAAAATGGAAAAAGACGCAACTGAGAACGAAGCCAAAGGCAAAACCTTCCGCGATAGCTTTGCTAAAGAGAAGGGCGTGAAAACCTCGAAAACTGGCCTGCTGTATAAAGTCGAGAAAGAAGGCACTGGTGATGCGCCGAAAGACAGCGACACTGTGGTCGTTAACTACAAAGGCACCCTGATCGATGGTAAAGAGTTTGATAACTCTTATACCCGCGGTGAGCCGCTCTCTTTCCGCCTGGACGGCGTGATCCCGGGCTGGACGGAAGGCCTGAAGAACATCAAGAAAGGCGGTAAAATCAAGCTGGTCATTCCACCGGATCTGGCGTACGGCAAAACCGGCGTTCCGGGGATCCCGGCCAACTCTACGCTGGTCTTTGACGTAGAACTGCTGGATATCAAACCGGCGCCGAAGGCGGATGCACAGCCGGAAGCCGCTGGCGAAGCGAAAGCCGCAGACGCGAACGCTGACGCTAAGAAGTAATCGAGTTCAGGCCGCCGTCTCGTCAGAGGCGGCGGCTTTTTTATTGAGCGCAGATATAATTAAAACTGGAAAGATCCTCAGGCGCTGTATTACTTTAGATAGCTTAATAATGATGATGAGCCTGCCCTGACAATAACGACAGGCTCCTGAAAAGGAGTGCTTTTTTTCATGTCCAGGTCGCTTTTAACCAACGAAACCAGCGAGCTTGACCTGCTGGATCAACGTCCCTTTGACCAGACCGATTTCGATATTCTTAAATCTTATGAAGCGGTGGTGGACGGGTTGGCGATGCTCATCGGTTCGCACTGTGAAATCGTGCTGCATTCTTTGCAGGATCTTAAATGCTCTGCCATCCGTATCGCCAATGGTGAACATACCGGCCGCCAAATCGGTTCACCGATTACCGATCTTGCGCTGCGCATGCTGCACGATATGACGGGCGCCGATAGCAGCGTTTCCAAATGCTACTTCACCCGCGCCAAAAGTGGCGTACTGATGAAGTCGGTGACGATTGCCATTCGCAACCGCGATCATCGGGTGATTGGTCTGCTGTGCATCAACATGAATCTGGATGTGCCGTTTTCCCAGATCATGAGCACCTTTATTCCGCCAGAAACGCCCGAGGTTAACTCGCCGGTGAACTTTGCTTCCTCGGTTGACGATCTGGTCGCGCAGACGCTGGAATTCACCATTGAAGAGGTGAATGCCGATCGCAGCGTGTCTAATAATGCGAAAAACCGTCAAATCGTGCTGAATCTCTACGAAAAAGGGATCTTCGATATCAAAGATGCCATTAACCAGGTGGCCGATCGTCTGAACATCTCCAAGCACACCGTCTACCTCTATATCCGCCAGTTCAAGAGCGGCGATTTCCAGGGGCTGGATAAGTAATGCGTTTTGCCATTACGGTGACTGGCCCTGCCTATGGGACGCAGCAGGCAAGCAGCGCCTGGCAGTTTGCCCAGGCCGTTTTGCAGGAAGGTCATGAACTGGCATGTGTTTTTTTCTATCGCGAAGGCGTACTCAACGCTAATCAGCTGACGGCGCCCGCCAGCGATGAGTTCGATCTGGTGCGCGCATGGCAGTCACTGCACGATGAACAAGGTGTGGCATTGCACATCTGCGTGGCGGCTGCCTTACGTCGAGGCGTAACGGACGAACGTGAAGCGCAACAGCTCGCGCTAGCCAGCCACAATTTGCAGCCGGGTTTCACGCTTAGCGGGCTCGGTGCGCTGGCGGAAGCCGCGCTCACTTGCGATCGGATGGTACAGTTCTGATGAAACGTGTGGCTTTTGTTTTTTCCTCCGCGCCGCACGGCAGCACCGCCGGCAGGGAAGGCCTCGATGCCTTACTCGCCACCTCCGCGCTTACCGACGAGATTGGCGTATTTTTTGTCGGCGACGGCGTTTTTCAACTGCTGCCCGATCAGCGGCCTGGTGTAGTGCTGGCTCGCGACTACATTGCCACCTTTAAACTGCTGTCACTGTATGATATCGATCAGTGCTGGCTGTGTGCCGATTCCGCACGGGAGCGCGGTCTGGACCCCGCTACCGCGTGGGTGGTGGATGTCGAATGCCTGGCGTCGGATGCCCTGCGCGCCCGTCTGCATGAATTTGATGTGATTTTGCGTTTCTGAGGCCCCCATGCTCCATACGCTCAGTGTTTCTCCCTGGCATGCCGATATCGCAGCAATACTTCGCCTGATGGATCACGGTGACGATCTGTTACTGCTGTCTGATGGCGTCACGGCGGCCATCGCCGGTGGCCGTTTCCTTGAGATCCTGCAATCCGCCCCCATAACCCTTTATGTGCTGCAAGACGACGTTGACGCCCGCGGGCTGGCTGGTCAAATTGCGGACAGTGTCGGTAGGGTTAGCTATACTGATTTCGTCAGACTCACGGTAAAACATGCCGGTCAGCTGGCCTGGTGATGGCGGGATCGTTGTATATTTCTTGACACCTTTTCGGCACCGCCCTAAAATTCTGCGTCCTCATATTATATGAGGCGATTTATTACGTGTTTACGAAGCAAAAGCTAAAACCAGGAGCTATTTAATGGCAACAATTAACCAGCTGGTACGCAAACCACGCGCACGCAAAGTTGCAAAGAGCAACGTGCCTGCGCTGGAAGCCTGCCCGCAGAAACGTGGCGTATGTACTCGCGTATATACCACCACTCCTAAGAAACCGAACTCCGCACTGCGTAAAGTTTGCCGTGTGCGTCTGACTAACGGTTTCGAAGTCACCTCCTACATCGGTGGTGAAGGTCACAACCTGCAGGAGCACTCCGTGATCCTGATCCGTGGCGGTCGTGTTAAAGACCTTCCGGGTGTTCGTTACCACACCGTTCGTGGTGCGCTTGACTGCTCCGGCGTTAAAGACCGTAAGCAGGCTCGCTCCAAGTACGGCGTGAAGCGTCCTAAGGCTTAATGGTTCTCCGTTAAGTAAGGCCAAACTGATTTACCTTAATGTCATACTAAACTCTTAGAGTTTTGGACAATCCTGAATTAACAACGGAGTATTTCCATGCCACGTCGTCGCGTCATTGGTCAGCGTAAAATTCTGCCGGATCCGAAGTTCGGATCAGAACTGCTGGCTAAATTTGTCAATATCCTGATGGTAGATGGTAAAAAATCTACTGCAGAAGCAATCGTATACAGCGCGCTGGAGACCCTGGCTCAGCGCTCTGGTAAAAATGAACTGGAAGCTTTCGAAGTCGCTCTCGACAACGTGCGCCCGACTGTAGAAGTTAAGTCTCGCCGCGTTGGTGGTTCTACTTATCAGGTTCCAGTTGAAGTTCGTCCGGTTCGTCGTAATGCTCTGGCAATGCGTTGGATCGTTGAAGCTGCTCGTAAACGCGGTGATAAATCCATGGCTCTGCGCCTGGCGAACGAACTCACTGATGCTGCAGACAACAAAGGTACTGCAGTTAAGAAACGTGAAGACGTTCACCGTATGGCCGAAGCCAACAAGGCGTTCGCACACTACCGTTGGTAATCCCTTCGGAGTCATAGTCACCAGGCGGGCGCTTCAGATGAGTCGCCCGCTCTGGATAACTTAACTGAACGCCTAAAGAAATAAACGAGGAATCAAATGGCTCGTACAACACCCATCGCACGCTACCGTAACATCGGTATCAGTGCGCACATCGACGCCGGTAAAACCACTACTACCGAACGTATTCTGTTCTACACCGGTGTAAACCACAAAATCGGTGAAGTTCATGACGGCGCCGCTACCATGGACTGGATGGAGCAGGAGCAGGAGCGTGGTATCACCATCACTTCCGCTGCGACTACTGCATTCTGGTCTGGTATGGCTAAGCAGTATGAACCGCACCGTGTAAACATCATCGACACCCCGGGGCACGTTGACTTCACTATCGAAGTAGAACGTTCCATGCGTGTTCTTGATGGTGCGGTAATGGTTTACTGCGCAGTTGGTGGTGTTCAGCCGCAGTCTGAAACCGTATGGCGTCAGGCAAACAAATATAAAGTTCCGCGCATTGCGTTCGTTAACAAAATGGACCGCATGGGTGCGAACTTCCTGAAAGTTGTTGGTCAGATCAAATCCCGTCTGGGCGCGAACCCGGTTCCGCTGCAGCTGGCGATTGGTGCTGAAGAAGGTTTCACCGGTGTTGTTGACCTGGTGAAAATGAAAGCCATCAACTGGAACGATGCCGACCAGGGCGTTACCTTCGAATACGAAGATATCCCGGCTGAAATGCAGGACCTGGCTGACGAATGGCACCAGAACCTGATCGAGTCCGCTGCGGAAGCTTCCGAAGAGCTGATGGAAAAATACCTGGGTGGTGAAGAACTGACTGAAGAAGAGATCAAAAAAGCTCTGCGTCAGCGCGTTCTGAACAACGAAATCATCCTGGTAACCTGCGGTTCTGCGTTCAAGAACAAAGGTGTTCAGGCGATGCTGGATGCGGTAATTGATTACCTGCCATCCCCGGTCGATGTTCCGGCAATCAACGGTATTCTGGACGACGGTAAAGATACTCCGGCTGAGCGTCACGCAAGCGACGAAGAGCCGTTCTCTGCACTGGCGTTCAAAATCGCTACTGACCCGTTCGTGGGTAACCTGACCTTCTTCCGTGTGTACTCCGGTGTGGTTAACTCTGGTGATACCGTACTGAACTCCGTGAAAACTGCACGTGAGCGTTTCGGTCGTATCGTTCAGATGCACGCTAACAAACGTGAAGAGATCAAAGAAGTTCGCGCGGGCGATATCGCTGCTGCTATCGGTCTGAAAGACGTGACCACCGGTGACACTCTGTGTGACCCGGACGCGCCGATCATTCTGGAGCGTATGGAATTCCCTGAGCCGGTAATCTCCATCGCCGTTGAGCCGAAAACCAAAGCTGACCAGGAAAAAATGGGTCTGGCTCTGGGTCGTCTGGCTAAAGAAGACCCGTCATTCCGTGTATGGACTGACGAAGAGTCTAACCAGACCATCATCGCTGGTATGGGTGAGCTGCACCTCGACATCATCGTTGACCGTATGAAGCGTGAATTCAACGTTGAAGCGAACGTTGGTAAACCTCAGGTTGCTTACCGCGAAGCGATTCGCCAGAAAGTTACCGATGTTGAAGGTAAACACGCCAAACAGTCTGGTGGTCGTGGTCAGTACGGTCACGTTGTGATCGACATGTACCCGCTGGAGCCGGGCTCTAACCCGAAAGGTTACGAGTTCGTCAACGACATCAAAGGTGGTGTAATCCCTGGCGAATACATCCCGGCCGTTGATAAAGGCATCCAGGAACAGCTGAAAGCTGGCCCGCTGGCAGGTTACCCGGTAGTTGATATGGGTGTCCGTCTGCACTTCGGTTCTTACCACGACGTTGACTCCTCTGAGCTGGCGTTTAAACTGGCTGCG
This sequence comes from Klebsiella sp. D-Nf1, assembly GCF_002810515.1. Classification (NCBI taxonomy): domain Bacteria; kingdom Pseudomonadati; phylum Pseudomonadota; class Gammaproteobacteria; order Enterobacterales; family Enterobacteriaceae; genus Klebsiella; species Klebsiella sp. D-Nf1. The sequence goes on along the minus strand of NZ_PIOK01000005.1, from coordinate 653 downwards.
TCTATTGCCTTTAAAGAAGGCTTTAAGAAAGCAAAACCAGTTCTGCTTGAGCCGATCATGAAGGTTGAAGTAGAAACTCCGGAAGAGAACACGGGTGATGTTATCGGTGACTTGAGCCGTCGTCGCGGTATGCTGCGCGGTCAGGAATCCGAAGTAACCGGCGTTAAGATCCACGCTGAAGTTCCGCTGTCCGAAATGTTCGGTTATGCAACTCAGCTGCGTTCTCTGACCAAAGGTCGTGCATCATACACCATGGAATTCCTGAAGTATGATGATGCGCCGAACAACGTTGCTCAGGCCGTTATTGAAGCCCGTGGTAAATAATCCACTGGATTAAACTAAGTCCCGTGCTCTCTCCGAAGGGGAGAGCACTATAGTAAGGAATATAGCCGTGTCTAAAGAAAAATTTGAACGTACAAAACCGCACGTCAACGTTGGTACTATCGGCCACGTCGACCATGGTAAAACTACCCTGACCGCTGCAATCACTACCGTACTGGCTAAAACCTACGGCGGTGCTGCTCGTGCATTCGACCAGATCGATAACGCACCGGAAGAAAAAGCTCGTGGTATCACCATCAACACTTCCCACGTTGAATATGACACCCCGACTCGCCACTACGCGCACGTAGACTGCCCGGGCCACGCCGACT